>NZ_JAIGNT010000002.1 GCF_019711635.1 Qipengyuania huizhouensis
CGCCAAGATAACCTCCGCAAAAGCTATCTTGAATCACATCTCGCAGCGATTGTGAATCCAGTTTGTCAACAGGGCCTGGTGCTCTCGATTGTTGACAGAGCTATGCCTGTCGAGAGCTTAGCACGCCAAGAATGCCGTGATTTTCTTGATGTAGTTCGCCACCTACCTCGAAATTCGAGAAAGCGATTTCCGAAGCTTTCATTCCGTCAAGCATCGGAATTGGCCCGCTCGGAGGGTCAGGTTGAAGTAGTCAGTGCGGCCCACGCCAACGTGAACCTTGCGAACTTTTCAAGCTTTCTAAATTGGGCTGTCAATGAGGAGCTTCTTGTTCGGAACCCTATGAAGGGTCTCCGTTTGCCAGACTTGGTTTCAAAGAGGGATAAGCGGAATCCGTTCTCCCGCAAGCAGCTTGAGCGCATATTCAATTCACCACTTTATAGAGGCTGTAAGAATGGCGAGCGTGGTTATGCAATTTCAGGTGGTGAGCAGCCTCGCAATGCGCGCTTCTGGATACCGCTGATTGCCCTGCATACGGGAATGAGACTGAACGAGATTTGCCAGTTGGATGTCGTCGATTTGCGTCTGATAGACGGAATAGAATGCTTCATTGTTACGGGGACATCTGAATTCGATAAACGGGAAAAATCTCTAAAAACAGCCGCAAGTGAACGTTTAATTCCCGTCCATGCTGCGCTTTATCGCTGCGGCTTTTCGGAGTTCCTGCACGAGCGGCGCAACACACGACATGCTAAGCTTTTTCCTGAGTTGGGGGTTGGTCCCAACGGAAAGCGGTCTGTTGGATTCTCCAAGTGGTTTACGCAATTCACCCGTAATTGCGGAGCGTATGAACAACGGACGTGTTTCCATTCATTCCGCCATAACTTCAGAGATGAATTACGAGCGGCTCGTATCGAGCATGATGTAGCGATGTGGCTCGGAGGCTGGGCTACATCAGGCAATTCTCAGATTGCGGCAGATAACTATGGAGCGGGACATCGAGTTAAGGCACTTTCCGAGGCAATCGCAAAACTCAACTTCGAGGGACTTGATATCTCCCATTTGGAGCTTCGCTCCAAATAGCAGCCGCGAGGATTGCTTTTCGTTATTTCACTGGGGTTTAAGTCTTGGCCGTCGGGTTCAAACCGTAGCATTGAACCGTAGCAAACACGCTCCGAAGACCGTGGTTCTGTATTTTTATCCAATGATTTCAATAGGATGGTGCCCAGAAGAGGAAGGTGCGAGTTTTCGTGGGTCGATTCTCCATCCAGACCAGCATTTTCCGCTTTGTTTTCAACGTCGGTCAGTTCGAGTCCCAGAAGAGGCATCGAACCCTCACCGTCCCACAGAGCCTTTACCAACGCCTTTCGTGCTTCGCGTGAGCGTGATGGCAGGCTGGTAATGACGGCCTCCGCCCAACGTTGGTCATCGTCATCGTGACCATCCGTTTCATTGCCAGCGGCGGTTTCGGTCATGGTGATGGTGACGATGGCATCGGCGTTTTCGGCAACGGTGGGTTTGGTCATTCTTCGAGCGTGGCACAGTTCATCGTTCCGTCAACGATGTTGAGGTGCTTCATGACGAAGACGATGGTGCTGGGATGGCCGTAGAGCCGTTCTGGTGCCCTTCACGCTGCCAGTGCTCGATAGACGCTGGCACGACCGATGTTCATCTCACGGGCGATTGCAGAGGCCCCCATGCCCTTTGCTCGAAGGGCTTTGACCTCATCGGGGTCGATGGTCGCGGGACGGCCCTTGTAGGCATTCCGCAATTTCGCGGCTTCAATCCCACGACGTTGCCGAGCCTTGATGAAGTGCTTTTCGATGGACCCCACAAGACCAAACACGGTTAGCAGGACTTCGCCCATAAGGTCGCTGCCATCGAAGCTGATGACGGGGTCGTGGATACGCAGGATGGCCTTCTTCTCGACAACGCGTTTGGCGATGGTCAGCAGGTCGCCAGTGTCGCGGGCAAGACGGTCGGGATGAAGCGCCAGAAGCTCGTCTTCGGGTTCGAGCAGGCGAAGGACAGCTTCAAGTTGGTCACGACCGTTGAGGGAAGAGCCATTGCCGACATCATGGAAGACTACGACCGCGCCAAGTTCTTCGAGCCTAGCCTTCTGGCTCTGGATGTCCTGACCCTCATTCGTGCTGATGCGCGCGTAACCCAACGTCTTGCCCATGCTCTCTCCAACCGTCTCGTATGGCTCTAAGACCGTTGCACAGAACTGTGTTTCGTCAAGGAAAACGAACCCACATGAGACAGTTTCGGCGTCTCAAATCTGTCTCGCTTCTGGTTACCTAACTGAGGTGGGGAAATCAGTCAGGCTGCTCTGGACGTCCTTCTCCTAACCGAATTTCAACGACGCGTGGCGCATCCACCCTCGAAAGAAACTCGGAGAATAAAAATTGAAAACCTTCGCAGATGGTCGAAAGATAGATTTTGGCCGTGGGAGTTTCGATGATTGGTGTGTCTTCGTTATCGAGAAGGACGGTAATCGCCGAGCGCCTTTGGATTCCGACTATTTCGCAGTTGTTGCCGATGTCTGTAATCGGCACGGAAGTGAAGAGTTATGGCGCATTTACGAGCGGATTTACGAGCGCACGAACAGGCAGGTCGAAGATGATGTGCTCAGCGGGATTACGGTAGTCAGTGAACGCTTCGGCGATGATGCTGTAGCAATCGATATTGCTCTGACATGCATCTATCTTGGGATGATTGCCGAAGAGAACAAGCGCAACACGAAGCTTGGTAAGCGTATCAAAAGGCTAGCAATGCATCAGCTTGTCCACGAAGGTTTAGAAGTGTCAAAGGTCGTGAACTTCTCCAAAGGCATGAAGGCTCACGAGATAGACGCTCTTTGTCGGGAGCGGGGCTTCTGAAGGCGATTAGCTCGGACGGAAATCCACTGTCTCAAGCGTGCAAATCTTGTCGTATAGCCATTTCCTGATAGTGGTTCCGAATGCCGAGTGTCAGCGTTTCCAAAGATGCCCAAACAGAGTTGGTGATGCCAACGAGGGCGCGTCCATTTCTGAAATGGGCAGGCGGAAAATTCCGAGTTCTGGACGAGATTCTTCCGCGCCTGCCTGTTGGCAAAAGGCTGATAGAGCCGTTTGCTGGGTCAGCAGCAGTCGCAATCAACGCTGGCTACGAGAAAGCTCTCGTGTCTGACCTCAATCCCCACCTTATTGAACTTTATGAAGCTGTTCGGGACAACGCATCTGAGTTCATCGCGGAGGGCAAAGCCACCTTTGCGAATGCCAACACCCGAGAAGCGTTCGATAGCCTGAGGGCCGAATTCAACACAACGACTGACCCATTTCGGCGCGCTGTGCTTTTCGTTTATCTCAATCGGCACGGGTTTAATGGTCTTTGCCGATATAACGGGAGGGGCAAATTTAATGTCCCATTCGGTCGTTACAAAGGACCCAAATTCCCTGAGCGCGAAGTGCTAGAATTCAGCAAGCGAACACAGTCATTTGAGTTTCATTGCGAATCCTTTGAGGACGCGATGAAGCGGGCGACAGAGGGAGACGTCATCTATTGTGACCCTCCATACGTTCCGCTTTCTGCCACGTCGAATTTCACCAGCTACGCTAAAGAGGGCTTTGGTTTCCCCCATCAAAAACGTTTGGCGGAAGTTGCGCGGGAAAGCGCGCAGCGCGGTATTGCTGTTTTGATTTCTAACCATGACACCGCCGACGCTCGTGCCTTGTATCGCGGGGCAGAAATTCAGAGCTTTGCGGTCAGACGCTTCATATCCAGCAAGGCCTCTACGCGTGGCAATGCTCAGGAACTATTGGCGATTTTTCGCCCGCAATAGTTTCCTCATCGTCAACTCGAACAAGTGGGTGAAAACCCCCTTGATTCAGAGCGATGGTCCTTTTCACAGAAGAGCTTAGCGGCCTAACTCATCCCTCAAATTTGAGGGAGTCAAAAATGGTCGAATGTTCTCACGGCAATACCGCACCTATTCAGGTGGTGCGAAAGCTTTCTGAATGCCAAGCAGGCACAGGTAGGCACAAATGTGCAGTCTGCGCATATGAAGCGGGCAAGCAAGCCGCATTAGGGAAAAGTTTCCAAGGCCCTGCTGAAGAGTGTGACCAAGAGCACGCTTCGGCTCCACATGATATGCTGGTTGATTTGCCAGCGTCGCAAGCAGGACCGCACCGCCATAAATGCGCTTATGAAGCTTTTCAGGAAGGCCGTGCGGCAGGTGAACAACTGGCCGCTGAAGAAAAGGGCGGACAAGAGCCGACAGAGCCACTCACGGAGTCTGATGATGTTGCGGGCGAAGACATCGCTGAGGAACAAGAGATTGCACGGCTTCTGGCAGATGCAAGCCTCAAGCAAACCGAGAAGGAACAGCTTGTCATGGCTCGTCGGGGTCAAGGCGAGTTTCGCCGCAATGTCCAATCCATAAGCGAGAAATGCAGACTCACCGACATTGCAGAAAAGGCGATGCTCATTGCGAGCCACATAAAGCCTTGGAGGGACTGTTCGAATGCTGAGCGTTTAGACGGCTATAACGGCTTTCTTCTTGCTCCTCATGTGGACCATCTGTTCGATAAAGGTTGGATTTCTTTTGGGGCGGACGGCAAGCTCATGGTGTCCAAGAAGCTAGATGTCGAAGTTCTCAAAGCTTGGGGAATTACGAATGACCAGTGCTCACCAGCACTCGACGATAAGCATCTGCCTTACCTTGAATATCACCGCAAAGAGATTTTCCGAAAGTAAGCCCACTTGTTGAGCGGCCACGTTGTTTAAGCTCGCTCAAAAACTGATATGTGATATACCACTAAGATGAATGAGGCGCGCTATCGGTTTGGAACAGTCCCCTTACATTTGTAAGGGGACTTTTATTGACCATCATTACTACTCATTCGTCGTGGGTCATTCTTCTGGCGATAGAAATCGACCTGCATCATTCCTTCTGTGGTGCGCTTTTTCGCATGAGCGAAGAGCGCCGACACGTCGTTGCTGCGTATCTATCCGCCAAGCTGCCGAAGGACAGCGAGACGAAGGATGTCGGCCAGTTCCTGTTGTCTGCCCCACATCACGAAATTCTGAGCGTCGCCTATGATGGTGACGTTCCAAGGGGACTACGGCGTGCACTAGGTCGGTCAGGGCCTGCTATTCATCCCGAGCAGTTTTACTCTCTCCTGAAGCACCTGCTCTCCTCCGACGATAGCGAAGCCAGAAAATGTTTGGCCCACCTTCCTCGGCTCGACCATTCGAAGCTTATGACCGTCAATGCACTCCCTAACTCGCTTCGGACACCTTCCCTCGTCGAGGCTCTTATGAGCGAGAATGAAGCAGGCGATGTCGTGACAGCGTTTCGTGTTCTTCTCGACAATGGTGTCGATGAGGAATGGCTGGTGAGGTCACTACGGGAAGTGAGAACACAAAGCGCGCTGTCCTCGGTATTTCAAAGGGCTGCTCGTCGGGCCAAAGCTCCTCCCCATCCCGTGCCAGCTTCGGAATTCTATCGCCCAATCGAAACTGGCGAAGAGCTTTTTGCTGTTGCACGTGAATTTCGAAACTGCCTGCGCAATTACACATGTGCGTTTCTCGATGAGGGGCAAGGAAATGCTTTCGCAATGGTTTCTCGCGCCGAGCATCGCACCGTTGTGCATCTTGTTCGTGGGAAGGCGGGTTGGAAGCTGGAAGGGCTGTTCAAATCTCGAAATCGTCGTCCTTCAAGACCGACGCGCGAGTGGATTGAAGCCTATTTGGAAGAGCACGGTGTTATCATCGAACGACGCGAACCGAGAGCACCAACACGCTGGGATTCGCTGCACAATCTCATTTGCTCGGACCTGCTCCAATTCAATCTCGATTTCGGATTCGAGGAACTCGACGAAGCAACTGAGACGGAGATGATTTAGCCTCTGCTTCATCGAGCAGGTGCTTGCTCTGAAATCGATTTGTGGCCGCCGCGTCCCTTGCGCGAAAGCGAAGTCACGAGTGAAGCGAAGCGCGCCTAAGATTCGCTCCACGAAAATAGCCTGCGCGCAGCGCCACTTCGACAGAAGGGCTGACCTGAGCAAAGGTCGCGACGTGACCTGTTCTCTAATTAGTGTTTATTACATAAACAGGACCATAATATTTTAATTAGAGAACAGGCCGAACCAATTTATTTGGTCCATGGATGCGATGCCCACGCCGTGGATTTTATATTGGGATTTCTGCCAACACGCCAAGCCGCGAAGCTACTCGACTTGACCTTGCCCTCAATAATAGTGGGGTCGAACAGGGGTTGGCCTTGCATTGTAACCGTCGTGGGGTTCTTGAAGGCGCGATGTCCATGAGGAGTTCGAATCACGACAGCAGTCTCCTCGACGTCGAAAACTGCCAAGTATCCCTCATGATATTTCGTGCCGTTTCCGTTCACCTTTGAACGCGCAAATCCAATTAGAACCCCGTCGCTGTCTTCAGCAACGTCGCCCCATTCGACCATCCATTCGCGTCCTTTGCGCTTCGCTGCGAGCGCACGGATTTCCTTGGGCGTGAGAAAGCCAAACCACCATTTGCCTCTCCGCTTCTCGCCGAACACTTCGAGTTCGAGTTGGTATCGAACCTTTTGTGCATTGGGCATAGACTTCGCTCCCGCTTTACGTCCTTTGCGAGGCCGCTTGCCATCGTTGTAGAGCCAGTTGTCATAGAGCGTGAGTTGCAAGCCTACCGCCTTGTCCCATGAAGGAGGTGGGTCTTCTGGCGACCACTTGGTCTCTGACGCAATGAGGTTGGCTAGACACAAAGGAGCATGCGCTTTCAGGCTTCTGTTGAAGCCACTCCACCTTGCGGGGTCAGCTTCGACTGTCGCGAGGAATAGTTCGAAATCTCGTTGCGTCATCGGCTCGTCGCCCTCTCGGGCTTCATTGTCTCGGAACCTGTCGAGGACGCTTTGGGCATCTCTTGCAAGAGCTTGGCCCAGTCCGCGTTTGTTGGCTGAGGCATAGCTCGCGCTTCTCCCAGCAACGCTTGGAGTTCGATGGTGGCAATTTCATCAGGCATATCGCCTCGTTGACGTCTTCCGAAAATCTCGGATACTTTTTTGAGGGTGCGGGGGCTGATGGATTTCAGGGCACGAGCATTATCCGTAAACCAGCTAATCGCTTCACTTTGAACGATTAGCGAATTAGACAGCAGCAATGGCCTCCCTCCGCTCGGATTGCGCACGCAAACATCACGCGTGAGGTGCGAAGCGAGCGCGAGGTAGACGCTCCATTCCCACAACATGAAAGGGTCCCGCATAAGCACGATTGGTGCTGAGCGTTCGAAAAGTGCGTCGCGGTCATTCATCAACGTCTTGTCCCATTGGGTGTCGTCCCAAAGGTCCATATTGGTGCTCACCACGATGGGAACGTTGAGGTTGATGTCCACGCGAACCTTCCCTTCTTTCGTTTTCTCCATTCGAGAGAAGATGTCGGGTGTCTTCGGGTCGGTCGCCTGCTTGAGGATTTCAAACATTGGCTTCGAGCGAAAGATGATGTCTGCCTCTTCCATGATGAGAGGCCCAAGCCCCTTCGCTTCCTTGAACTGGTCAACAAGCTCGTGGACATTGCGGGGTCGGCACCTGATGGGCCGCAATTTGCGCGACCGCCAAACCGCTTCCTGCTCGACAATGCTGTGCGTTTTCCCGACACCTTGCGGGCCGCAAATGTAGAGCGCGCGCAGACCTACGCCACCGACTTGACCGACGTCAGCTAGTTTGAAGCGGACAAGTCCAATTTGGCGCGCAATCGGGTTCTCCAAGAGGACCTTCCGCCATTGAGCGACGGTCTTGCGTGTTTTGGTCTTCGTAACGTCCTTTGCTGAGTTGCTGGGTTCAGTTCTCGCTGGTCGTTGAAGTTTCCTTGTCTCAGGAGCTTCAGCTGCGGCAACTTTCTTGGTCCTTCTCGGCGTCGCTTCAGCCTTCCATTCAGGCGACCGTTTGACCCCGACATTCGTATTTTTCGTCATGCTCGTTTCCCAGAAAATGGGTAGCGCCACCCGTGTCCTGACGAGCCACTTGGTTCGCCAAAGACGTGGTTTTGTTTCTAGCCCTCGTCGATGACGGAGGCCGATGAAGTGAGGCTCTCCCCCATGGAAAGAACCAATTGATTTGCCCCTTGCGCTGGGGCGACGCCCGCCACTTGGACGAACTTGCATCGGACATGCCGACGCCGTGATGGCCATCGACCAGACAGTTAGCGGGAGTGCGAAAATTCGCCGAGCAAAAGGGTCCCATTTTTCAGTTTTGGTGATGCAAAATGAAAACTGCGATTTTTTCAGATTTGGTGGGAATCTTTGAACTGGCGGAGTTCGCTATTCGAAAATATTGCTCTCATCATGGCTCGAAAAACACGACCTCTGAAGAACTCCGACTTGGGTCGCGAACGCAGCTTGGAGACCCGCAAGTCACGCAGTGCACTGCACGACAAGTTGACGTGGAATTTTGTCCTTGCGATTGCTCGCTGGGAGCAACCGCGCACGCTCAGAGGCTATGTTTCCGAGCTAAACGACATTGGCCATCCCTCAGCCAGCGGTTCGCCTTGGACGACCCAAAAGCTGCACAATGTTTTCAAACGCCATAACACCACAGCCAAGAAGCTGACGGCAAAGGTTAATCAGCCTGCGGTCTACGAATTGCCGCAGCCTCCGACGAAGGCCGCTCGGATTGCTTTTAGAAAAGCTATCGAGGGAATTGACCAACCCTCGGTGCAAAATGGGTCATGGAGGCCTGCCACAGAGATTCAACCTCGTCGTTCCGACTTAGTAAGGCACGGCGAATTCGGTGTCGGCCAGTATGTGAAAGAAGAAGCCATTGCACGCTTCTTATGCCGCTTCATCGATGACGAGCACGGCAGCTTTGACGCACAAATTCCCGCTTCTCAACTTGAGGTTTTCCAGTTCCATTTAAGCCGTGAGGAGCGGCAACAGATAGCCGAAAGGCTCGCAGAAAAGTGGCTTTAGCTCGAATTAAATAATGTGGCTTGATACCGTCTCGTATATACTCGGAGCATGGCACGAAAACTAAACTACGGACAAAACTTTAGCACCAAACCAAAGACGCAAATCGGCAAGCAAGATGACGCAGCTATGCCATTCTGGGCTATCCGCAAGGCTGCGAGGGAGCGTCTTATCCGCCAGCGGCCAGACCTCTCGCCATCGGAGATTGACCGCCGTGTAAGGCGCATCGTTGCCCGTGGAATGCGGCCTGCGGAATCCCAATCACCATCTGTTTCACGATGTGACTTAGCTTTGCAGAAAGAGAGACTAAGACACCTTGCGCGGTAGCGGCGTTCCGAACTTCAATGCAAACAAGATGCCGTCTTCGGGGTGCTCAAAGTGCCAACTCACGAGGCCAATTCGCTTGTCCGCTTGAGGTCGCACTCGTCCCTTCATCTCTGACGAGAACGCATAATTTCGTGCGCTGTAAAAATCCAACATTCCATAGGTGTCGATGACCACAGAGGCTTTGAAGTCGTAGCGGTATCGCAATGCCCGAATGTGGGAATTCTGCTCGAAGCGTTCGACGAAAGAGAGAAGAGGGAAAGGCTTTCTGGGCATCTCATATTTAGACCGACTCTAGAGGGCTGCTTCGTTCGGCGCGAGCCGACCTACTCCAACCCCCGACCCAGAAAAACCTCTGCATCTGTCCCTCGGGAAGCCGTAGAAGTCCGTGCTTCTCAAATGTCGTTTTGAGCAATCCAGAAGAGGACGCGATGCAAGGGGTTAGGCTGGTCTCGCCAGCAATCGTGTATGCTGTTCAGCCCACGGGTCAGGGACAATGCACCCATTGCAGACCCTAATGGGTTCTTCACGACCATCAGGCCGCCAAAGTGAGAACGACAGGCGCGGTTCCCGCTTAATCATCGACTTCCAAACATAAGCGCCATCGTGAGTCTGATTTTCATCGGATGCGAGGCACTGGCCGTGCGTCTGAACCCACCACTCAATTAGCTGGCGAGTGATGCCGTGCCCTTGGTAGGACCGCTCGACAATCGTCTTGCCGATATGCCTGTGAGGCAAGCAATCTACGGGTGCCCATGTGTTCATGATAGCGATTAGCTTTTCGCCGTCGAAAACGCCGAGATACTCAGAATCGAACATCCCTTTACCAATTCTGACATCGAGTAACCGCCCTTGAGCGTGGACGAAGTGGACCGCCTTGTTCCACGGACGCGGGAAATGTCGTTCATATTCCCTGATGAACTGCGTCTGCGAACTATGAAGTTGAACCATGCTCGTATCTTTCGACCATTTTCTTGATGGATTCCAGAACTGCTAGAGTCCTATCCAA
Organism: Qipengyuania huizhouensis; assembly: GCF_019711635.1. Lineage (GTDB taxonomy): Bacteria > Pseudomonadota > Alphaproteobacteria > Sphingomonadales > Sphingomonadaceae > Qipengyuania > Qipengyuania huizhouensis. The sequence continues at coordinate 10,286 of NZ_JAIGNT010000002.1, forward strand.
TTATGCGTGTGATGATGCTTTGCGGCGCGCGCCCCACCTCAGTTAGGTAACCGGACTTAAGGCACTTCCCGAGACGGAATCTGCGTCTCGCACGGGTGGTTTTTCTTGCCAAAAGACAGTTCTGTGAGAGGGTCTTACATCCATACGAGACACTTGGAGGCTGGATGGGCAAGACGCTGGGTTACGCAAGGATCAGCACCAACGAGGGGCAGGACATCCAGAGCCAGAAGGCTCGGCTCGAAGACCTTGGTGCAGTGGTGGTGTTCTGCGAGACCGGGAACGGATCATCCCTCAACGGTCGTGACCAGCTTGAAGCGGCCCTGCGTCTGCTCGAACCTGGCGACGAACTTCTCGCCCTTCATCCTGATCGTCTGGCCCGTGATACCGGCGACCTGCTCACCATTGCGAAGCGCATCGTCGAGAAGAAGGCGATCCTGCGCATCCATGACCCGGCGATCACCTTCGACGGTTCGGACATGATGGGGGAAGTTCTGCTGATCGTCTTCGGACTTGTGGGCTCCATCGAGAAGCATTTTATCAAGGCGCGCCAGCGCAGGGGAATCGAAGCCGCCAAGCTGCGCAATGTCTACAAAGGCCGCCCCTCGACCATCGACTTCAACCGGGTCAAGGAACTGCACGCCGAAGGGATGCGCCCCACCGACATTGCACGCGAGATGAAGATCGGTCGGGCGAGTGTTTACCGGGCATTGGCGGCGTGACCGAGACTACCGCCGATACCTGATGTGAAGCCCGCCCCCGAGCTTCGGTCGGTCTTCCTCATCGAGCTTCTTCACAAGATCGAGAACCGGCAGCCGGGGATGGGTGATCATGTTCATCAGGTGGATGTGCTCGCCGTGCTCCCAGTGGTTGCGATCCTGATCGACATCCCTCTGGTCGAAGTAGAACAGATGCCAGTCAGTCGGATACTCGACCGGGATAAACAGATGGGCGTTGAGGAGCCGTCGCTGCTCGAACATCTGCCCGATCTTGTTCACGAACCGCTTCGCGTCCTTCGACAAAGGCCCCACCCCATTGCGCGCCAATGCCTCGCGATCCCTGTCCTTGGGCACGAGATGTTCGGGATGATGATGCTTATGGAACCGGAAATGGCGAATGGGAATCGCCTCTGTCATGCAGGCGAAGATCAGGCTGGCCAAATCCGAGCCATCAATCACCGCATCCCGGCAATGATCGGTTAGGTCCGACTTCTTCGCAATGTTGAAGATCGTCAGCAGCGAGTTCAACGCTGGCTCTTCGGTCGAGGACATTGCCAAAAGTTAGAGAGCCGCACCGTTCTCGCCAACCCGAGGGACGAGACGATCCCCCAGCGTCCATGGATCATCTTCTGAACTTCGTTGACGCCCTGTGCGGCTGTGCGACACTCATCCCATGACCAGGAAGCACGCTCCCGAGATCGTAGATACTGCCTCTCAACCATCATCAGCAACGGTGGAGGATGGTCAGGAAACCATGGAAATTACCGTGCAGGATGATAGGCGAACCCTTGGCTCTCCTGTCGGGTGCGCCAAACCTCGAAAATCTACGGAATCAGAGCGCCTTAAAGGCGCAGGCAAAAAGTCGTGTAGCACAAGCGCGTCGCACGAGGACCAATCTCAAGATCGTCATTCCGATTGTCTTCAACAGGATGGAGGAGATGGTCGTCGTCGCCTTACTCATGAGGGACGAGATCAGTCGTCCCTCTCGATCATCAACGGCGCGAGAGCAGGCACAGGATACTCTACCCTCGTAATCGCTTCGTAGAGCGCAGAAATTGGAAATCCACTTCCATAGAAATCACCTACCGAAGCACCACCAGAACCACCTCCCGTCCAACCTCCGAGGGTATAGGTAAGCTCCCGGTCAACACGACCAGCGCGCATGGCATCGCGAAAGTTGTGCCGAAAGCTATGAAAGGCTGTCCGATCCTGCTTCGCGCCCACCTTGATAAGGTATCGCGCAAACCATTTTGAGAAGTAGGCCGAGGCGTAGCCGAACCTGTCGAGAGGAAGCTCTGGCCACAAGCGACTTTCATTCGCACCCTTCGTTCTGCGCCAGTGTTCAAGGAGACGGGCTCGGATCAGTGCAGGGTGAATGGGAATGATGCGCTCGCTCGATGCGGTTTTCACCCGCTTTCCGAGCGCGGTATCTGCCTTGACGATGAAGCAGTGCACGCCATCGATCTCCACGATGTCATCCACCGTCTGTTGGCAGATTTCATTCTGCCGCTGGCCGCTGAACAACGCGATCAATGGGACATAGAAGTGCGCGGGAGATTCTGGCTTCGTGCGCCCCGCAATGATGGAGAGCAAATCGGTGTAGGGTTCTCCCTGAAAGATGGCGGCCAACTGATCGATTGAGAATGGCAGCCGCTTTTCTCTGGCCGGGATCGGGTCTGCAATCCGGAGGCCGCGCACCGGATTCCGGGTGGCGAACTCCTCCTTCACAAGCCAGTTCATCATTCCAGCCCACCGCGTCAGATACCCATTACAGTTTGACGCGGCCATTTTTTGAACTGCATGTTTTTGTCCCAGTTCTATAGCCTCGTATGGCGTCGCACCGGGCCAACGCCGTTCATAGTGTCTCGGCAACTGCTGCAACACTTCCATCACCCTGCGGCAATCCTGCCGAGAGATGTCAGTCACCAGCTTGTCCTTGCCGAGGACGGCAACCACAAGGTTTCTGACAGTCTCGTAAGCCAGCACCGTCTTGCGAGTCCGCGCACTACCGGGATCGGATAGATACCGGTTCCACGCCTCGTAGATCGTTAGGCTGTTGGTTGGAGCGATAAATACGCTTGCCGCCACACTGGTCGAAGGTGGGTCATACGCTGTCCAAGTTTCTGCACCGTTCCGCCGTGCGGACTCGAACGCTTCCGCAATCTCGAACGCCATTGCTCGCCCCCTTGGGAGGGCTTCCGGATAGGAGGCGGTTTTCAACGACCGATTAATGTGAGTCTTTCCGACGATGGCTACGAGATCGGAGGGGACGCGAACCCTGAATTGATAGATTCCACCTCGGCGCCAAAGGCCAGACAGCCGCTTGTGATACACGGTAAGGCGACGACGACCATCTCCTCCATCCTGTTGAAGACAATCGGAATGACGATCTTGAGATTGGTCCTCGTGCGACGCGCTTGTGCTACACGACTTTTTGCCTGCGCCTTTAAGGCGCTCTGATTCCGTAGATTTTCGAGGTTTGGCGCACCCGACAGGATTCGAACCTGTGGCCTCTGCCTTCGGAGGGCAGCGCTCTATCCAGCTGAGCTACGGGTGCATGCCGTGGCCGGGGCGCTTAGCAAGGCGTCCGCCATGCTGCCAGAAAAATCGCGAATGCGAATCCTGCGTTAGGAAATTGGCAAGCGCGCTGGCGTAGCTTCGCAAGCTATGAGCGCGATGTCCCACGAATTCGACCTGTCGCTAGCGACGGTGCTGTCACCAGCCGACAAGCCGGGCATGCGCACGGACAGGCTTACTGCGCTCACCGCACAATGGGAGGCGGTGCACGAAGCGGCAGCGGCGGTCGGAATCCTCGCCCAACTCGGCGAGGAAGAGGAGAGCGAGGAAATTCGCAGTCTCCCGCAGCGGGCATTGGAACTTGGCGGTCTGAACCTGGAATCGGTGGCGCGCGGCGTCGACGATCTTGCCGCAGTCATGCAACCGGGCCTGCGGGCACTGCTTTCGCTGACCGCAACAGGGCACGACACCACCAGTGCCGCGCTCACCCTGTGGCGTGAATTCCATTGCGCGCGGGCAGCCATACTTGCTCTCGCACCGCCGGAGTAGCGGTTCGCGCGCTTGACCGCGTTCGCTTTCTGTTCCATTTGGTCGCCATGAGCGATTCCCCTGTTATCGAAACCCCGCTCGATGCCGGCAGCGTTTGCCGCGGCATCCAAAGGTTATTTGCCCGCAACGATATCTGGCTGATGCCTGAAATGCCGCTGCGCAACGGCCGCCGCGCGGATCTGATGGGTCTCGACACCAAGGGCAGGATCGTCATCGTCGAAGTGAAGGTCCAGCGGGGTGATTTGCTGGGCGACGGCAAGTGGCCCGATTATCTCGACTTCTGCGATCGCTTCTATTGGGGCCTTCCGCCGCAGCTCGACCGGAATATTCTCAATGGCGAGGACTATCGCCCCGATTGCTGCGGCATCGTGGTAGCCGATAGTTACGATGGCGAAATCGTTCGGCCGGCGCCGCTGCACCCGCTGGCCGCCACGCGCCGCAAAACCGAGGTGGAGCGGCTTGCCCGAGCCGCCATGCGCCGGGCCACTGTTGCCATCGATCCGCATTGCGCGCCCTGGGGCGGCAGCGAATAGCCGGTTTGCCTGTGAAAGCGGGGTGTTTTGCGGCATAGGGGCGCTACGCCATGTGGACCGCCATTCTACTTTCCGCCGCCGCCATGACCGGGATCGTCGCCCTGCGCTATCTCGCGTCGAGCGGGGTGTTCGCCTGGCTCACCCATCGCCGGCTGCCGGACTATCACGCGAAACTGGGCGAGCAGATTCGCAAGGAAATCGGCTGGTCGCTCGCCTCGGCGGCAATTTACGGCATACCTGCGGGGGTCGTCGCCTGGGGCTGGCAGGAGCGGGGTTGGACGCGGATCTACACCCATTGGGACGCGCTGCCGCTGTGGTACCTGCCGCTGGCGCCACTGATCTATCTCTTCCTGCACGATACATGGTTTTACTGGACCCACCGCCTGATGCACCGGCCCGCCTGGTTCCGGGCAATGCACGCGGTGCACCATGCCAGCCGCCCGCCCACCGCATGGGCCGCGATGAGCTTTCATCCCTGGGAAGCGATCACCGGTGCCATCGTCATTCCGCTGCTGGTCTTCGCCGTGCCGATCCACGTGGCCATGCTCGGCCTGGTACTGCTGGTGATGACCGTAATGGGGGTGACCAACCACATGGGCTGGGAGATGTTTCCGCGCAAACTGGTTCACTCGGCGTTAGGGGGATGGCTGATAACCGCCAGCCACCATCAACGGCACCATGAAGAGTATCGATGCAATTACGGCCTCTATTTCCGGTTCTGGGACCGTCTGTGCGGAACCGACAAGGGGCTGAGCAAGGCGCTATGAAGCGGTTGGCGTTCCTGCCGCTCGCTGCGCTGGCACTGGGTGCAGGAGTCCCCGCCAAGCAGGACGGATCGACGATTACGATCACCATCACCAACCTGCGCAATGCCAACGGGATCGTGCGCGCCTGCATGACCGGTGTCGAAAAGAGCTTCCCGAAATGCCGCGGAGTGGCAGGTGCCCATGCTGCGACCGTAGATGCACGCGAAGGCACGCTAACCCTCACTTTCAGGGGCGTGAAACCGGGGCGCTATGCAATCGCACTGTTGCATGACGAGAATTCCAACGGCAAGGCAGACCGTGCGCTGGGCATGATGCCAAAGGAAGGCTTCGGCTTTTCCCGCGATGCGCCGGTGCGCATGGGCCCGCCGGCCTTTTCCGATGCCGTGTTCGAAATGACGGGCGAAGATCGTTCGATGGCAATCAAGATGCGGTACATGCTCTGACGCTGCAGCGCGCAGGAATCGATTAACCTTAACCATTTTTTCAGCACGCGCGGCGCATAGCCTTGCCCGATAACCACTCGTTTCGGGGGCACTTGCTGCAATGGACAGGCTTGGCGGAGAATTCGGCGCATTCGGTGCAGGCCGGGATTTCGACGATAGCGATGAAGGCGGCTATGCCGACGACGGCGCGCATTCCAACCCGCCTCCTTCGCCGGTAGGCCAGGACGAACGCCGCATGCAGGTGCGCGCCTACAATCACTGGTCAAGCCTGCTAGGCAGCGAGAAGCTACCGCATATCGAGGACCTGGAACCCGAATTTCTTGGAGATTTCGGCCCTTACAGCGTCTTGCTCGATTTCTCGACCGGCAGCACCACGCCCACCATCCAGTTCATCGGCAGGGAGCTGAGCAGGGAATGCAGGCTTGGTGATGCCATCGAAACCTTGCAGGAGATTCCGCGCAATTCACTGCTGAGCAAGATCGCCGAAAATTACCTCCAGGTAGTCTCGGCACAGGCCCCGGTCAGTTTCGAGGCCGAATCGGCCAATGGCAGGGGCAAGACCGTCGCCTATCGCGGCATCCTGCTACCCTATTCGAGCGATTTCGACACGATCGACTTCGTTTATGCCGTCATCAACTGGAAGGAAATCGCCGACGCCCAGACCGCGGATGCGCTCCTTGAGGAAATAGACCGCGCGATGGACTTTGGCACAGTGGCAGAAGGCGCGGTGGTGGAAGACACACCGGCAACGACCGCCGACATCGTTCATTTCGACGCTTATGACACAGCTGAAGAACCGGTCGAAGACATCGAAGACACCGCTGAAGAAACCCACTGGGATGGCGAAGATAACATCCTCGACCTGCGCGATGCCCAGGTGGAGACGGGTTCTTCCGGTGAATTGCCGACCCCCAGCTTCGGTTACGACGACGGCCTATCCCATTCAGAGGATTCCCGGAGCTATGAAATGCCCATGACGCCCAAACGCAACCGGGCGGTGGATGCGCTCGGCAATCCGGTTGTTGGAGGCGCTTCAACGGAAGTAGGCGCTGAGGAAGACGTTTCTCCCACCGGTATCACCACCGCCGCCGATTACGGCCTGCCCGATTGGGACGAGGAAGAGCCGGAAGCTGAAGATGTCGACGAATTGGTGAACCCGCTGGCGAACATCGATCTCAACAGCCGCCTGCTGGCGCTGGTCAATGCCGGCACGCGCGGGAAAAAGACGGTCGATCTCGGCACGCTGTCCGATAAAACGTCCGATGACGAGGAAGAGGCGCAGGAAGAACGGCAGCTTTTCCGTCCCAAGGCACCATCGGTCGATACGTTGCTGTCGCCCGAGCCTTACGAAGAAGAGGACGAGCTCGAAGCTTACGACATGGCCGGGGAATTCGCCTGCGAAGTCCCGGTGGAGGATGTGTCTTACAGCCACGGCGAGACGGAACCGGCACATGTACCGTCCAGTCAGTTTGCCGAAATGGCAGAATCCGGCCCCACCGAGACTGCGAATGTCGAGCACGCGGAGGAGGCTTTCGCAGAACCGCTCGAGCTGGGCGAGGAAATGATCATCGAGGAAACCTCCGGCGAGACGGAAGCCGAGGTGACGGAGGCATATGCCGAAGTGGAGGCCGAAGAGCCGGCCGCAGAAGCCGAGTACGGCGAATTCGAAACCGCCGAAGCCGCGTCGCCCGAGGAAGCTTTCGAAGAAGAGTCGGTCGCGCTGGTGGAAACCGGTGGAGCCGAAGCTCAAGAAAGCGGCGATGCTTTGCAGACGCAGGATCCCGAGAGCCTTACCGGTTTGCTCGCCGCGGTGCGCGACCTGACGGAAGCTGCCCGTACGACCGATGATCTCGGCCGCAGGGCACTTTACGAAGCTGTCGGGCGCGCCTTCGACGTCAGCATCAAGGCGGTGATCGCTTCGGAACGCCATCCCGGCACGAGCCGGGGCGTGGTCGAGCAATTCCCGGTCGATGCGGTATCGCAAAACGGGCCGGAACTAGCGCTGGTAATGGTCCGCCGCAAGGCGAATGGCGAAACGGAAGTTGTCGGCGAAGTGCCGCATGACAGCATCCTGATGGAAACGGCCACGCTCAAACTCGCCAGCAAATAAAGGCCTTGGGAACCGGCGGCGCGCAGGCTAGCGCACCGCCCATGCCATTCGCATTCCGCGCGCCCGTCCGCATCCAGCCGTATTTCGGTTATCGCAACCGGGAGCGGCTATTTATCACCGTGCGCGCCCTGCGCTCGCGCAAGAGCGAATTCGGCAAGAGGGGCAAATGGCGCGCGCTTCGCACGATGATGGCCCAATTCGCCAGCCATGAGGTGAAGGACCTCCCGGTCGAGCTGGAAGTGCAATCGCCCGGCGGTGAAACGCGGCGTCACCAGGCGATCACCGACAAGGAGGGCTTCGTCCATTTCGACATCCGGCTGGAGGGCGAATGGGACTATGAAGAGCACCCCCAGTGGGAGACCGTAACCCTGCACTGGAACAACGGTGAAGGCGCGCAATGCATCGACGGCCATGTCCTTGCCCCCGGCACGGCGACCGGACTGGCGGTAATTTCCGATATCGACGACACGATCATAGAAACCGGCATCACCGGCAATTTTCGCGCGGTCATGCGCAATTGGCGCCGCGTGTTGATGGAAATGCCCGAAGAACGTATCCTGGTGCCCGGCGCGGACGTGTTCTACAATGCCCTCGGTGGCAACGAGGGCCTGCCCGAAGGCAAGGGCCACACTGGCGAGCACCAATACGCCTCGCGCCGCCCGTTCTTCTACGTCTCATCGAGCCCCTGGAACCTGTTCTCCTATCTCGTCGCTTATATGAAGGGACGCGGTTTGCCGCTCGGGCCCATCAGCCTGCGTGACTGGGGCCTGAATCGCCAGACGTTCGCCTCTTCCAGCCACGGGGCGCACAAGCGCGCTGCAATCGAAGCGATCGTCGCGACTTATCCGGAGATGAAATTTGCGCTGATCGGTGATGATTCGCAGGGCGATCTGACGGCCTTTTCCGACATCGCGGTTGCCAATCCCGCACGAATTCGCGCGGTCTTCATTCGCAAGGTCGGGGAGACGATGAGCCCGGAAGAACTGATTGCAAAGGCAGCGCTGGAAGCGGCAGACATCCCTCTTTGGCTGGGCGAGGGTTACAGCGAAGGCCATGAATTTCTCGCCTCGATAGGCCTCCTGGAAGATGACGAGGCGACGAAGATCGTCGACTCGGTCGGCAAGGGCGAAGCAGAGGCGATGACGTGAGACGGCGCCCATCCCTTGCGGCGCAATCCGCTCGTTTTTCGTCCGGGTCGTGAAATTCCTCCGCAGCGCAGTTCCGGTTTCAGTTCCGGTTCAGGCCGAAACGCCCTAGTGTCGCGGCCGATGCGCTTCCTCTCTCATTTCCTCGCCCTTTTCGCGCTCGCGGTACTCGTCGCGCAGCCCGCAGCTGCGCAATCGATCCTGCGCGACGCGGAGACCGAAGCTTTCCTGGACGAGATTTCAGCGCCCCTCATCGAAGCGGCCGGGCTGGAACCGGGCAATGTCGATGTCGTCCTCATCAACGACCCGTCGATTAATGCCTTCGTCGCCGGCGGGCAGGCGGTCTACATCCACAGCGGGCTGATCGATGCGGCAGACACCGCCAATGAAGTGCAGGGCGTGATCGCGCACGAATTGGGGCACGTTACCGGGGGACACGTGATCCGCACCGGCGAAGGCCTGGCCACGGCCAGCAGGATCTCGATCCTGTCCATGCTCGCCGGGATCGGTGCGGCCCTTGCAGGAGGCGGTGAAGCGGCCATGGGCATCATTGCCGCAGGACAGCAGGCTGCGCTGGGCAAATTCCTCGCCTTCAGCCGCACCCAGGAAGCGAGCGCCGATGCCGCCGGCGCCGATTATCTTTCCAAGGCAGGCATTACCGGGAAGGGTTCGCTCGCCTTCTTCGAAAAGCTCCTCAATCAGGAAAATCGCCGCGCCATTCTTCAGAACGACGAGGCAGGCTTCTATCGCACCCACCCGTTATCGGGGGACCGCATCTCCAAGCTGACCGATACCTATCGCAAGGATCCCGCCTGGGATGCCCCGCTCAACGCAGCGTGGGAAAGCCGTTTCCAGCGGGTGAAGGCGAAACTGCAAGGCTATGTCGCCGATCCGGAACATACACTGCGCGATTACCCCGAGGGCGACGATTCGACCCCGGCCCTGCTTGCGCGCGCCTATGCCTATCACAAGGAGGCGCGAATCGATCGGGCACTGGCGGCTGCGGACACGCTTATCGAGCGGTCTCCCAACGATCCCTACTTCCTCGAGCTGAAGGGCCAGGTCCTGCTCGAATCCGGGCGTGCGAATGAAGCGCTCGATCCGCTGCGAAACGCCACCGAACTGACCCGTTCCGAACCGCTGATCGCTTCCATGCTGGGACACGCGCTGATCGCGACCGAGGACAAGGCGAATTACGAAGAGGCCGAGCGCGTTCTGCGCGCCGCAGTGGGCCGCGACCGGTACAATCCTTTCGCCTGGTACCAGCTGGGCGTAGTCTATGCCGCAAGGGGCGACATGGCGCGCGCACGACTCGCCAGTGCGGAACAGCAGGTGATGAACCGGCAATATCCCCTTGCGCTTCGCAGTGCTCAGGCGGCCGAAGCAGAATTGCCTTACGGTTCGCCCGACTGGCTGCGCGCGCAGGATATCGCCATGGAAGCGCGTGCGCTGATGGAACAGTTGTGCGAAATGGACAGGGCCGAATGCGACGATCGCAGGCGCTGAACAACAGGGTGGGTAAAGTATGAAACATGTGCTGACCGTAGTGGTCGCTCTGCTGGCGGGCTTCGCCGGTGCAGCGGCCTTTTCCTATAGCGGATTGGGCCATTCGCAAACGCGCGAATACCTCGTGAGCAATCCCGATATCCTGCCCGAAATGGCCAATGCCTATCAGGCACAGGAGGCGCAGGATCGGCTGGCATCGGTTTCGGGTGATCTTTCCCAGCCATTCGAAGGGGCCGTGCTGGGCAATCCGAACGGGTCGAAAACACTGGTCAAATTTACCGATTACGCCTGCGGGTACTGCCGCTCCAGCGTCCCCGACATCGACCGCCTGATTGCCGCCAATCCCGATTTACGGGTGGTCGTGCGCGAGTGGCCGATCTTCGAGGGAAGCGAAGCCGCCGCGCGCATGGGTCTTGCTGCGGCGGAGCAGGGCAAGTTCGAACAATTCTATCACGCCATGTTCGCCAACGGCCAACCCACCGCGGCCGGCATCGCGGGCGCTGCTGAAGCCGCAGGCATCGATATGGACGCCGCCCGCGAATTCGGCTCTTCGGACGAAGTTACTGCAGAACTCGCGCGCAATGCTGCCTTCGCACGCCAGCTCGGCTTCACGGGGACGCCCAGCTGGGTGTTCGACGATCAGGTCTTCGAGGGCGCAGTCGGCTACGACCGGCTGGCGCAGATCGTCGGCGATAGCGACGGCTGAACCGGTACCGCGGCCAGCTGAGGCCCTATTCCTCCATGGCTTTCGCGTACATCGAAGCCAGCGGCTTCGCCATCACGCGGCGGACCATGGGTTCGAAGAACTCCAGCGGCTCGCTGTCATAATCCGGATCGAACGCGGCCTGATCGTATTTCTCGCAGAATTCCGCGCAGGCTTCGAAATGCGGAGAGGCGCGGAAATTCTCCCGCACATCGCGGTCCATCCCGAGATGGTGGAAATAGTAATAGCCCTGGAATGCGCCGTGATTCTGGCAGATCCAGTGGATTTCCTCGGTCACGAAGGGCTTGATGATCGCCGCACCCACCTCGGGGTGATTGTAACTGCCAAGCGTATCCCCGATGTCGTGAAGCAGCGCCATCACGACATATTGCTCGTCCCGCCCGTCGCGGTGCGCGCGCGTGGCAGTCTGCAAAGAATGCTCCAACCTGCAGACGGGAAAGCCCCCGAAATCGCCGTCGAGCAGTTTCAGATGCTCCAGCACGCGGTCGGGCAGGTCTTTGGCAAATTCGCGGTATTCGGCCCCGATGATCGCCCAGTCTTCCTTGGTCCCTTCCTTCATTTCGCGAAACTTGGCGCGTTCGGCCAGCGAATGGGCGAGGTTTTCGGGCTTGTTCATCATCTCTCTCCTGCTCACGTGCGATAGTAGCGACTGGCATTGCCCCGCGCAATTGCGCTAGAGAGCGAAGCAGATGGCCGTGTTGCCCCTCACCCCTACGCCCTTCTTCGAGAACAAGAACCAGGCGTTCTGGAACCTCCAGCTGGCCGGCTGGGGCGGAACGGCCGTGCTACGCGCCATGTCGGCCTTTGCCGGCGGCCAGCCGCTGGAATTCTTCTTTGTCATCCTGATCGCCATGATAACCGGCTTTTCGATCAGCCTGATCCTGTCGGTGGTCTATGCCTATCTCATCCGGCAGCGCCCGCTAGTGACATGGGGCGGGACGGCAGTTGCGCTCGCCATCGCGGTCAGCGTCTATTCCTTCATCGACAGCTGGGTACTGGGCCTGACGGGCTCCTCAGGCGATTCCGACTTCGTGCGCATCTTCATCGGGATCTATTTTTTCGATCTGACGCTGCTGGGCGCGTGGTCCGCGCTTTATTACGCCATCAACTTCTTCCTTCAGGTCGAACAGCAGGCCGACCGGCTGGAACGGCTCGAAGCGCAGGCGACCAGCGCGCAGCTGGCCATGCTGCGCTACCAGCTCAATCCGCACTTCCTCTTCAACACGCTCAATTCGATCAGTACGCTGGTGCTGCTCAAACAAACCGAGCCGGCCAATGCCATGCTGACGCGCCTGTCCAGCTTCCTGCGGCACACGCTCGTCACCCAGCCCGGCGGCAAGGTTACCGTGGCGCAGGAGGTGGAGACTCTAAAGCTCTACCTCGAGATCGAGCGGATGCGGTTTGAAGAGCGGTTGCAAACCGATTTCCGCGTCGAGGAGAAAGCCGCCAAGGCGCAGATACCCTCCATGCTGCTCCAGCCGCTGATCGAAAACGCGATCAAATACGGCGTCAGCCCACAGGAAGAAGGGGCGGAGATTTCCCTGCTCGCCCAGATTGTGGGGCCGAGGCTGCGGATCACGGTTTCCGACACCGGCCCCGGCGTGGATGTCGTGGGCACATCGGACGATCTCCCCGCTGTTATGGCCACGCACAAGCGGCGCGATTCCACCGGCGTGGGACTTGCCAACATCCGCGACCGTCTGGCGCAGGCCTATGGCGACGATCACCGTTTCGAAATCCGCTCGCCCGAGAGCGGCGGTTTCACGGTGCTGATCGAGATTCCGCACGAATTCGCCGATCAGATGGAGCCGTCTGCCGCACCGCCCGCGACAACCGCCGGGAAACCGGCCAGCGCTTCAGCCGTTGCAACCGAGAATTCCCCCCAAAAGGTAAGTACCGCCAAATGACTATCCGAACGATCCTCGTCGACGATGAGAAACTCGCTATCCAGGGCCTGCAGCTGCGGCTGGAACCCTTCGAGGATGTCGAGGTGATCGAAACCTGCCAGAACGGACGCGAGGCGATCCGCGCAATCAAGACTCTGAAGCCCGATCTCGTGTTCCTCGACATCCAGATGCCCGGCTTCGATGGCTTCTCGGTCGTCCAGGGAGTGATGGAAATCGATCCCCCGCTGTTCGTCTTCGTCACCGCCTTCCAGGAACACGCAATCCGGGCTTTCGAAGCGAACGCGGTCAATTATCTGATGAAGCCGGTCGACGAAGACAAGCTGGCCGACACGGTCGAACGTGTGCGCCAGCGCCTGGCCGAAAAGAAGAGCAGCGACGAGGCCGACCGGCTGCGCGGCGTGCTGTCCGAAGTGGCGCCCGAGGCGGTTGAGGACATGGATGGCGACGAGACCGAGTCGACGACCGGCGGCCGCTATGAAAGGCTGATCAACATCAAGGATCGCGGCCAGATTTTCCGCGTCGAGGTCGATACGATCGAGCATATCGAGGCTGCAGGCGATTACATGTGCATCTATACCGGCGACAATTCGCTGATCCTGCGCGAGACGATGAAGGACCTTGAGCGTCGCCTCGACCCGCGGACCTTCCAGCGCGTGCATCGCAGCACCATCGTCAATCTCGACCAGGTCCGCCAGGTGAAACCGCATACCAATGGCGAATGCTTCCTCGTGCTGGATAGCGGGGCCGAGGTGAAGGTTTCGCGATCCTACCGCGACGTCGTGGCGCGGTTCGTACACTAGGGCTGAGTCCTCGATCCGTTCGCCCCGGGCTTGTCGAAGGGCCGTACCTCTTTTCTAGCGCTGCGCCCAAAGCAAGAACGGTGCTTCGACAGGCTCAGCACGAACGGGAGTTGTCAGTTGTTCAAGCTCGACGGTTTCGATCTTTCCGCTTTTATCCGTGATACGCTTGCCGAAGACCTCGGCGAAGGAATGTCCGGCGGCGGACGCGATGTTACCAGCGAAAGCGTAATCCCCGCACAGGCCCGCTTTTCCGGAACGATGGACACACGCGATCCGATCCATGTCGCGGGCCTGCCCGTGGCCGCGGCCTTCTTCCGCGCGCTCGATCCCGATATGCAGATCGACATCCTCGTCGAGGAAGGTGCGCAAGTTCCCGCCGGGACCGACCTGATGCGGCTCGAAGGTAATGCCCGCGCCATGCTCACCGCCGAGCGCAGCGCCTTGAATACTGTCCAGCACCTCTCGGGCATCGCCACCATGGTCGCCGAATACGTCCGAGTGATGGACAATCCGGCTTGCACCCTGCTCGACACGCGCAAGACCATTCCGGGCCTGCGCCATCTCGAAAAATACGCCGTGCGCATGGGCGGCGGGGCGAACCACCGCATGGGATTGTGGGATGCGGCGATGATCAAGGACAACCACGTGCTCGTCGCAGGAAGCGTGGGAGAGGCGGTACGCCGCGCGGTCGAGGCCGGGGTGAGGGACATCATTTGCGAGGTCGACCGGATCGATCAGATCGAACCGGCTCTGGAAGCGGGCGCAACGCGGCTGTTGCTGGACAATATGGAACCGCCGACCCTGCGCGAAGCCGTGGCGCTGGTGGCAGGGCGCGTGCCCACCGAAGCCAGCGGCGGGATCAACCTGGACACGATCCGCGCCAAGGCGGCCACCGGGGTCGATTATGTGTCGGTAGGAAGGCTTACCCAGAGCGCGCCCGCAGCCGATATCGGTCTGGACTTTATGCCGCTATGAAATCCGCCGCGGCAATCGCGGCAGCAGTCGCGCTCGCAACGCCGGGTGCAGTTGCGGCCCAGGCCTTTCAATGCACTATCCCCGGCAGCACCCATGTGCCCGATGTCGACGAGGGCGAGCCGCGGCGCCTGCCCGTGACGGGCTATACGCTTGCCTTGAGCTGGACTCCCGAATTCTGCCGCTTCCGCGAGAGCGAACGCCGCCATGCGCGGCAATGCTCGGGGCGCGAGGGACGCTTCGGCTTCACGGTCCACGGGCTCTGGCCCGACAGCGGGCGCAGCTGGCCGCAATGGTGCAGCCGCACACCGATCGAGCTGGCCGCGCTGCGCAAGAACCTCTGCATCAGCCCCGACGCTGCGCTGGTCACGCGCCAATGGGCCAAGCACGGCACCTGCATGACCCGCCGCCCGGAAACCTACCTCAAGGTCACGCGCATTCTGTTCGGCGGCCTCCGCTGGCCCGATTTCGTCCGCATCAGCCGCGAGGACGATCTCACTGCAGGCACTATCCGCACTCGCTTCGCCGATGCCAACCCGGGCTGGTTCCCCGAAGCGGTAGGCGTGCATCTGGACGGCAAGGGATGGCTGGAGGAACTGCGCCTCTGTTACGATAAACGCTTCATGCCCAAGGCGTGTGATGAGCGCCGGTCGGGAGCGAAGGATGGCGAGGCGGCGAAAATCTGGCGGGGGCTATAGCCAGCCCAGCAGCATTGCGATTTCGCGATTCCTATTCCGCAGAATCGAAGTAGCCGTAAAGCTTCTCCAGCGACATCGACCATAGCTCGATCTGCCGGCGGTAATTCTCGCGAGTGATGCCGCCATCGGAGATTATGTATATTCTGACCGAAAGAGTGCCTTCGGGATCGACATAGGCGCGGCCGAAGTTCTGACGGTAATTATAGGCCGATACCGCTTCCGCAATATCCGCCGGGCTCGCATTTTCGGGCGGCGCGAAGGTCGCAAGAATCGAGGTGCCGTAACAATTCTCCAGAATGTCCGAATCCTCGCACGCCATCAGGGCGGCATTCGCGTGAAAGCCGTTCGAGAAAATCACGTTGATCGAGTTATTATCGGGATGCGCTTCCCACTTCGTATCGTTCGCTCCTAGCGCCACCTCGAGATCGCTGCGCGAAAAGGTGCCGATTGTCTCGCTGCCCTGTGCCATCGCTGACGCACCGGACAGCGCGAGACTTGCACCGGCGACGAGAATCGCAGTCCCAAAATTCGTCATGCAGTATTTCCCCCTTCCGGGCAGGACCGTAACCAAAGCTCGACGGATTGCCCACCCGCTTCATGCAGCCCTTTTTCTAAATGGAAACACTATGCTGTGCGGACGGACAGTTTCAGCGACGCTCCCTGAAGAAGTCGCGAAGCAACTCCGCCGCTCTTGCTCCACCAAGCCCCGCGTAGACCTCCGGGCGGTGTAGGCATTGTTTCTGTTCAAACACGCGCGCGCCGTGTTCGACCGCACCGCCCTTGGGGTCGCTTGCACCATAATAGACCTTGCCCAGCCGCGCGTGGACGATGGCGCCGGCGCACATGGCGCAGGGCTCCAGCGTGACCCAAAGCTCGCAATCTGTCAGACGCTCCTGCCCGAGCGCCACCGCCGCGCGGCGAATCGCCAGCATCTCCGCATGGGCGGTGGGATCGCTGGTCTCTCGCGGCGCATTGTGCGCCTCGGCGATCACCTCGCCGCCGCGCGTGATCACCGCACCCACAGGCACTTCGCCCGCCGCGGCCGAGGCTTCGGCCAGTTCGAGCGCACGTTGCATCGGTTGCGGAAGGGTCCAGCCTGTCATACCAGCGCCTCGCTAGCCCCCGGTTCGATCCCGCGCAACGTGCTTGACGATTCGCACCCTCGCCGCTATGCGCGCCGCTTTCCGGGATAAATGAGGCCCCCGTCCGCATTTGCGGCCAAGGGAACTCGCCCAGCCATTCGAACGAGAGACAAATCCATGTCGCGCATTTGCGAACTCACCGGCAAGGGCCGTCAGGTCGGTCACAATGTGAGCCACGCCAACAACAAGACCAAGCGGGTCTTCCTGCCGAACCTGCAGAACGTCACGCTGATGAGCGAGAAGCTGGATCGCAGCTTCAAGTTCCGCGTGTCGACGCAGGGCCTGCGTTCGGTCGAGCATAATGGCGGTCTCGACAACTGGCTGCTGAAGACCAGCGACGAAAAGCTTTCGGCCGGTGCGCTGAAGGTAAAGCGCGAGCTGAAGAAAGCTACCGCCGCCTCGTAAGCTGCGCGGCGCTTCGGCGCTTTCCTGATCGATCACGCAAAGGCGCGCGGGTTCACCTGCGCGCCTTTTGCCGTGTCCAGTCTCTACGCCACCGGTTTTCGGGACTGGGAGCATCCCCCAGATCGACGTAGCTGCGGGGCAGCCAGGTCGTCAGGGCATCGGCGGCAGGAACAGCAGCGGATCGAGCCGCAGGTTCCGCCACACGAGGCTCCAGTGGAGGTGCGGCCCCGTCGCGCGGCCCGACGAGCCGATGCGGCCCAGCGGCTGCCCCTGCTTTACCGTCTGCCCATCGCGCACGAAGAGTTCGGAGGAATGCAGGAAGGCGCTGTTGAGGCCCTGCCCGTGGTCGATGATGAGGAGCTGTCCTTCGAGGCTGAAATCGGGTTCGGCCAGTACCACGATGCCGTCGGCGGGGGCGACATAGGTCGTTCCCGCGCCGCCCGCGATATCGAGGCCCGAATGATAGCTGCCCGGTTCGCCGCGGTAGATGCGCTGCGATCCGAACCGGCCCGAGATACGTCCGGTCACCGGCCAGACCATGTCCTGTCGCCAGCCCTCGGCCGGGGTTTCCTCCTGCCGCGCGTTCCAGATTGCTTCGAGCTCGGGTCGGCGGCGCGCAAGAAAGGCTTCGGAAGAGGACGAGGGACGCCTGGCGACATTGACCCGCTCTATGTCCCAATCGCGCGGCGAAATGGCGACTGGGCTCTCGATCACCCTGCCATCGGCCAGCGTGGCGACGAGCGTTTCGCTCGGCCCTGCATCGCGGTCGAATGCGGCGAAGAAATTGCCCTTCTCGTCGAAGACAAGCTCGTTCTCGCCCAATGCCGCACTTTCGGTCCCACCGGGAACCGTGCCGCGGATCCAGCCGCCCTGCGTCAGCTCGCCCTCGAAGGAGAATACCGCCGGGCGAGAAGGCGCGGGCGCAGGATCAGGTTCGCGCACCGGCTGCACAACCTCGCTGGGCGGTGCAGGCTCAACCGGCACCGGCTGCGAGGGCGCCACACAGGCTGAAACGGCAAGGAGGAAAAGCGGCGCGACCCGGCGTAATCTCACGGTTTTAGCCGCTCCGTTGCGAGCTGGGGCGTGGCGTAGGCCTCCTGGTGCTCGACCGACCAGTACCGCAATTCCTCCAGCGGAATCGGCACACCGCTCGCCGCGCAGAACACGTGATTGCCCGCGCGCAGCACGCGAAAGCCATTGGGTCCGTATTGCAGCTTGGCCTCGCCCGAAGCGGGACCCGAATTCTTGTTCATCAGCATGGGAAGCTCCCTAGCAGGCCGTGTCTATCCGAACAAATCGTCCTGCGCGGGCGGCGTTCCCTTTTTTGCTGGTTTGGGCCGCGGTGCTGGCGAGCTTGGGGCAGGTGGCGCGGCGCCGGTCGAGACGGCAAGGTCGCCGTCGCGGAACTTGAGCGTCAGCAGTGCCTCCTTCGCGGCCTCGACGCGGTCGGTCAGGGTCCGCCCGTCGGGGCCAGTAACCCGCACATAGCCGCGTTTTAGCACCGTATCGGGGTCCAGCGAGCGCATCACGCGTTCCAGCGCCGCCAGCCGTTCGCGGCCTTCCGCAATCGGTTTGCGCACCACCGCAGGCGACAGGCGCACGCCCGCGAGCGAACGCTGCGCCTCGCGCAAGCCGCGTGTCAGCATGGCTGGCGAAAGCCGCAAATTGCCCAGCTTTTCGCGCCCCTGCCCTGCACGGTCCTGCAATCCGCGCCGCAGCCGGTCGGCCAATTCGTCGAGCTTTTGCGCCTGCGGTTGCAACAGCGCCTCGGGCGAGGGCAGCCGCTCGGCGCGCGCCTCCAGCCTTTCGCGGCCCAATTGCACCGGGCGCAGGATCGCGCGTTTCTTGCGCGCACCATAATCGGCGAGGGCGGCGGCAAGTTCGGCACGGACAGGTACGGCAATCTCGGCAGCGGCAGTGGGCGTCGGCGCACGACGATCGGCAGCGAAATCGGCCAGCGTGGTGTCGGTTTCGTGCCCCACCGCGCTGATCGTGGGGATCGAGCATTCGGCGATGGCGCGCACCACCGCCTCCTCGTTGAAGCTCCACAAATCCTCGATCGAGCCGCCGCCGCGCGCCACGATCACCAGATCGGGCCGATCGGGATGGCCTTGCGCCATGGCTGAGAAGCCGCGGACCGCGCCCGCCACCTGATCTGCCGCGCCCTGTCCTTGCACCAGCACCGGCCAGACGATCACCCGGCTCGGAAAGCGATCCGCCAGCCGGTGCAGGATGTCGCGAATCACTGCGCCGGTGGGCGAGGTGACCACACCGATTGTGCGCGGCAGGAAGGGCAGCGCCCGCTTGCGGCTCTCGTCGAACAGCCCTTCGGCCTGCAGCCGCGCCTTGGTCTTTTCGAGCAGCGCCAACAGCGCACCTTCGCCCGCCAGTTCCATCCGCTCGATCACGATCTGGTACTTGGAGCGGCCCGGATAGGTCGTGATCTTGCCGCTGGCGACCACTTCCAGCCCGTCTTCCGGCCGGAAGGGCAGACGCCCAGCATTGCCCTTCCACATCACGGCATCGATCACCGCCTTGTCGTCTTTCAGGGCGGCATAGAGATGGCCCGACGCCGCGCGTTTCACGCCCGACAGTTCGCCGCGCAGCCGCACGAAGCCAAAGCGATCCTCCACCGTCCGCTTGAGCATTTGCGAGATTTCGCTCACCGACAGCGGCTCGGCGTTGTCGCCGGGGCGGGGCTTCGCTACCAGTCCGTCATTGTCTCTATCCGGTGGGAAACTTGCGGCCATGAATATCCTCTTGCTCGGCGGCGGCGGCCGCGAACATGCGCTGTGCTGGAAACTGGCGCAATCGCCGCGCTGCGACAAGCTGTGGGCGAGCCCCGGCAATCCCGGCATGGAAGAATGCGCCACCTGTGTCGCGCTCGATAGCAGCGATCATGGTGCGGTGGTCAAGTTCTGCGAGGATAACGCCATCGGCCTGGTGGTGATCGGCCCCGAAGGCCCGCTGGTCGAAGGGGTGGCGGATAGCCTCGAGGAGGCGGGCATCCTCAGCTTCGGCCCTTCCAAGGCAGCAGCGCAGCTGGAAGGCAGCAAGGGATTCACCAAGGATCTGTGCGCCCGCGCCAATATTCCCACCGCGCGCTTCGAACGCTGCACCTCGCTAGAGGCGGCATGGGGTGCGCTCAAGAAATTCGACCCGCCCTTCGTCCTCAAGGCCGACGGGCTGGCCGCGGGCAAGGGCGTGGTTATCGCCGAAACTCGCGAGGAAGCGCAGCACGCATTGTCGGAAATGTTCGACGGCCGCTTCGGCAGCGCAGGCTCCGAAGTTGTGATCGAGCAGTTCCTGACCGGCGAGGAGGCGAGCTTCTTCGCGCTGACCGACGGCAAGACCATCGTGCCGCTCGCCAGCGCGCAGGACCACAAGCGCGTGGGCGACGGCGACGAGGGACCGAACACAGGCGGGATGGGTGCCTATTCGCCCGCGCCCGTGCTCACCGATGCCCTGCGCGACCAGGCGATGCGCGAGATCATCGAACCCACCGTGCGCACCATGCGCGAGGAAGGCATGCCCTACACAGGCGTACTCTACGCCGGGCTGATGCTGACGAAGACCGGACCGCAGCTGATCGAATACAATGTGCGTTTCGGTGATCCCGAATGCCAGGTGCTGATGATGCGGCTGGAAAGCGACCTCGTGGAACTCATGCTGGCCTGCGCCGAGCGGCGGCTGGGCGAGATCGAGGCGCCCAGGATGAGCGACACTTTCGCGCTGACCGTGGTGATGGCGGCGGAGGGCTATCCGGGCACGCCGAAGAAGGGCGGCAGCATCGACCTGGGCGAGGCCGAGGCGAACGGTGCCAAGGTCTTCCACGCGGGGACAAAACTGGAAGGCGGCCAGCTGGTCGCCAGTGGCGGCCGCGTCCTCAACGTGACGGCAAGCGGGTCAAGCGCGACCGAAGCGCAAGCCGCCGCCTATGCCGCAGTCGATGCGATCGACTTTCCGGATGGTTTCTGCCGCCGCGACATCGGCCAGAGGGAAGTGCGGCGCGAGCGGGGATAATTTAACCATCCCATGTTCGATAATGTTTCTCCGCAAATCTGGATCGCCCTTGCTCTGGCAATAACGGCTTTGGCTCCAGCGACCTATGCTTGGCGGTACTTTACTCATGGCAGGGTGCCCCGCGACATTACTCTTCCCGAGGAGGACTTGAGCTGGAAATCGGAACCACAGCTATATCGAAGCCTCGCGATACTTTTGGGCTTGATTGGAATAGGCGTATTCATTTTCACTCCTCTTGCCGAGGATTTTGCCAAGTCTGACTACTTTGCTCCGACGTTGTTCGGCGCAATGGGGAGCTACGCTTTCGGGACGGCCGTATCCGGCTGGCGCAGCGGAGAAATAGAACCTCTGGTTCGCGGCGTGGCTCAGGCCTATCGCAAAGCCGAACACCCCAAACGCTATTGGGCATCGCTTATTTGGAACGGTATTTTAGGGGCGGCACTTTTTACCGCGTCGCTAGGAGTAATTTACGACAACGAATACCCAGATTGCAACGATTTTGGCGAACGAAACGAACTGATCGAAGCCTTGGAATCCTGTAACTCCATGCTGGCAGAGGATAGCCTTAGTCCAGAACGGCGTGCCAAGCTGCTCGCGGGTCGCGGACGCGTCCATCACCGCCTGGGCAAGGATGCGCTCGCGCTGCGTGATTACACCGGGGCGCTTCAGATCGATCCCGAAGATTCCTACGCTCTCTACAATCGTGCAGTTATTTACGAGCAGCAGGGCAATCTTCCTCTGGCGATAGAGGATTTCACTGCCTCACTCGATTTGCGGCCAGACAATGAGGAAGCATACCTGCTCAGGGGTTTAGCGTATCTGGATTCCGGACGGTTTCGAGAAGCAATCGATGATTTCACACAACTTCATCATAGCGATCCGGACAATCCCTATGCACTTGCAAACCGCGGAATCGCCCATGCATGGCTTGGGAATCGGAAAATGGCCGAGCTCGATTTCAAACATATAAGGGAGGGCGATCCCGGTTGGCCGGTTGTTTTACGCGGACAGGCGGTTCTGGCCTTTCAGAGCGAAAACTATCCCATAGTAATCAGATATCTTACACAGGCATTGGAGATCGATCCAGAGGACTATTTCGCCTTGCGGATGCGGGCCGATGCCTACTGGAACATCGGAAAGCACGATTTGGCGCGTGATGATGATGATCGATCAATGGCAATTGATGCGGCGAGGCGGCAAGTCGATATCGTAACCCGATGATCGGTCCGGGGGCTACCCCAGCTTCTCAGCCACCAGCGCCTTCAGGTCCTTCTCGCTGCGTGCGCCGATGTGACTGATGATCTCGCCCGCGCAGATCGCGCCCATGCGCAGGCAGGTCTCGAGATCCTCACCGCGGGTGTGGCCACTGAGGAAACCGGCGGCGAAGAGATCGCCCGCGCCGGTGGTATCGACCACCTTGGCGATCGGCTCGGCGGGGACTTCGGCCCGCTCGCCATCGGCGATGACCACTGCGCCCTTGGCGCTGCGGGTGGCGACGAGCGTGGGAACCTTGCCTTTCAGCGCGTCGAGACCGGCTTCGAAGTCCGGTTTGCCGGTCAGCGTCGCCAGCTCGTGTTCGTTGACGAAGAGGATGTCGATCTTTCCTTCTTCGATCAGCGCGCGGAAATCGTCGCCATGGCGCTCGATCACGAAGCTTTCGCTGGCAGTGAAGGCGACCTTGCGGCCCGCACCGCGCGAGACGTCGATCGCGCGGCGCATGGCGCTGCGGGGCTCTTCCGGGTCCCACAGGTAGCCTTCGAGATAGAGCACGCCCGCGCTGGCGATCAGCTCTTCGTCGAGCGCGGCGGGCGGCAGAAATTGCGAAGCGCCGAGGAAGGTGTTCATCGTCCGCTCGCCATCGGGCGTAACGAAGATCAGGCAGCGCGCAGTCGGCGGATCGCCTTCCCGCGGGGTAGTGTCGAAATCGATGCCCACGGCGCGAATGTCGTGCGCGAAAATGTCGCCCAGCTGGTCCTTCGCAACCTGGCCGACGAAGGCGCATTGCGCGCCCAGCGCGGCCATCCCGGCGAGCGTGTTCGCCGCAGAACCGCCCGAGATTTCGGTGGCGCGGCCCATCGCGTCGTAAAGCTCCTGCGCGCGCTCGGTATCGACCAGCGTCATCCCGCCCTTGGCAAGACCGAGCTCTTCGATCAGCTCGTCTTCGCAGGGGGCCATCACGTCGACGATGGCATTGCCGATCGCGACGACGTCGTAACGGGGGTCGGTCATGAAAACTCCGGAAGGTGAACGAAACTTGGAATGTGTCGGGCGCGGTTAGCGGTTCGTCGTACAAAGGCCAAGGGCGGCGTTGACTTGTCTGCGTGCACGGGCGATTCGATCCGGCAAGATGATCTCACTTCCGCGCGCCCTTGCCCTGTCCTTCAGCCAGCTGGGCGATCCGGCGATCCTCAAGGTGCTGGGAAAGAGCCTGCTGATCACGCTGGCAATTTTCCTCCTTCTCGGCTGGGGGCTGAGTTTCGGGTTCGAAGCCGCGCTGGAATGGGCGGGGCTGGAAGAGGGGAGCGATGCCGGAACGCTGCTGGCCGTCCTCGCCACGCTGATCGGCGCGTGGCTATTGTTCCGTTTCGTCGCCCTGTTCGTGTTGCAGTTCTTTGCGGAAGAAGTGGTCCGGGCAGTCGAGGCGAGGCATTACCCTGAAGCCGCCAGCGCCGCACGGTCGCTCGCCTTTCACGAGGAGATGCGGAACGGCGTGCGGTCCACCCTGCGCGCATTGCTGGTCAATCTCGTCGCCCTGCCGTTCGCGATCCTGCTCCTGGTCACCGGTATCGGCACCGCATTGTTGTTCTGGGCCGTGAACGCCTTTTTGCTCGGCCGCGAGCTGCAGGACATGGTCTGGCTGCGGCATCGCAGGGATACGGCCGAGATCGCACCGCTGGGCCAGGGCAGGCGCTTTCTGCTTGGCGGAGCAGTCGCGGCGCTACTCATGGTCCCGTTCCTCAATCTGCTCGCCCCGGTTCTTGGTGCGGCGAGCGCCACCCACCTTGTGCATCGCAGGAGAGCCACCCTTGCATAAGATATTCGCCCTTGTGGCGCTCGCCGCAAGCCTCGCAGGCTGCGTGAGCGCGCCCAAGACCTATACTCCGGCAGAACAGCGGCCCGTGACGAGTACTCGCCCACCTCCACAGCAGCCGGTGCGGCCTGCGCCTTCGACCGGGGCATTCATCGCGCCTAAGGTGATGAACGTGCCAGGTCTCGAGGGGGTTATCGGCCGGAACGCGACGGCGCTCGCCAATATCTTCGGCCCGCCGAGGCTGGAGGTTAAGGAGGGCGACGCGATGAAGCTTCAGTTCAGCGGCAGTCCCTGCGTGCTGGATATCTATCTATATCCGCTCCGGCCTGGCGCAGAACCCAGCGCCACCCATGTAGATGCACGGCGTGCAAGCGATGGCGAGGACGTGGACCGCGCAAGTTGTGTCCGGGCCCTGCGGCGCTAGTCAGCCTCAGACCATGAAACTTTCGCCGCAGCCACAGGCGCCCTTGGCGTTGGGATTTTCGAAAACGAATCCGGCAGAGAAATCGTCCTCGACCCAGTCCATCGTGCTTCCGATGAGGTAGAGTACGCTGGCCCCGTCGATGTAGAACACTCCGCCTGGCGTCTCGATCTTCTCGTCGAACTTGGCCTCTTCGGAAACATAGTCGACCGAATAGGCCAGCCCCGAGCAGCCGCGGCGCGGGGTCGAGAGCTTGACCCCGATCGCATCCTCGGGTGCCTTGGACATCAGTTCGGCAATGCGCTCCTCGGCACGTTTCGTCAGGACGACGGCGGCCTTGGGCGCGGGGCGGGTTTTCGTTTCGGTCATCGTTCGCTCTCCTGAGCGGTGTCCAGATTGGTGCTATCGCGCCGCGAGAATGGTGCCGCACGAGAACCGGGGCGCAGCGGACTTCCGGTCCGTGAGCACCGGAAGCGCAGTGCGGTGCCGTTCGCAGCAAGCGAGAGTGCCGGGCTGGGCATCGCTCACAGCATCCCCAGTTCGAGACGGGCCTCGTCAGTCATCTTTTCGGGGCCCCAGGGCGGATCCCAGACGAGATTGACCTCGGCATCGCGGACACCGGGTACGCTGGCGGCGCGCAATTCCACTTCGCCGGGCATGCTTTCGGCCACCGGGCAATGAGGTGTGGTCAGCGTCATGATGACGGTGACATCGCACTCGTCGTCGACCTCGACGCCGTAAATCAGGCCCAAATCGTAAATATTGACCGGAATTTCGGGATCGTAGATTTCCTTGAGCGCATCGATCACCGCCTGCTGCAGTTTGCCGCCCGGACCCGAAGCACTTTCCGTCTCGGGCTTTTTGGCGAGGAAGCCTTCGAGATAATCGCGCTTGCGCTCGAGCTTCTCGCCAGCAGTCTCATCGGAATCGACGGCGTCCGCAACACGCGCCCGCGGGGGTTTGCCGACAATCGTATCGGCAGGCGAGGGGGCGGCAATGAAATCCTTGTCGTCGCTTGGCTTGTTCATCCGAAGATCCTCCGGGTCCTTTCGATTCCGCGCATCAGCGCGGCTATATCGTCTTCGTCGCTATAGAGGCCGAAGCTGGCGCGGGCCGTGGCCGGAACGCCCAGATACTCCATCAAAGGCTGTGCGCAGTGATGTCCGGCGCGGATGGCGACGTTTTCTTCATCCAATATGGTGCCCAAATCGTGCGGATGAACCCCATCGAGTGCAAAGGATACGATTCCGGCGCTTTCCTCAGGTCCGAAAAGCGTCACGTCGTTCAGCTTGCGCAGTTCGGCGCGTAACTTGGCTGCCAAGGCAGTTTCATGTTCGAACAGCCAATCCGGTCCGAGCGCGTCGACATAGTCGATGGCGGCATGCAGCGCGATTGCCTCGGTAATCATGGGTGTCCCCGCTTCGAAGCGCTGCGGAGGCGGGGCATAGGTCGTGCCGTCGAATGCGACCTTCTCGATCATCGAACCGCCGCCTTGGTATGGAGGCATATGGTCGAGAATGTCCTCGCGCGCCCAAAGTACGCCGATGCCGGTGGGACCATAAAGCTTGTGGCCGGAGAAAACGTAGAAATCGCAATCCAGCGCAGCCATGTCGAGCTTCATGCGTGGGGCGGCCTGACAGCCATCGAGCAGGATTTTCGCGCCGACAGAATGAGCCAGATCGGCGGCCCTGCGTGCATCGAGTACCGAACCTAAAACATTCGACACATGTGCCAATGCTACCAATTTGGTTCGCTGCGAGAGGAGTGCTTCCAGTCCGCCGAGATCGATCCGGCCGTCTTCGGTCAGCGGGCAAACCTCGATTTCCGCTCCGGTCCGTTCGGCAAGCATTTGCCACGGCACGATATTCGAATGATGTTCGAGCGTGGAGAGGATGATCCGATCGCCCTGGCCAATGCGGGTCATGCCCCAGGTCGCCGCCACAAGGTTGATGGCTTCGGTTGCGCCGCGTACGAACACCACCTCGTTCTCCGACCGCGCACCGATGAAATCGGCGACCCGGCGGCGGGCTGCTTCGTATCCCAGGGTCATCTGCGCCGAACGGCCATAGACGCCGCGGTGCACGGTCGCATAGTCGCGGCCGAGCGCCCGGCTCATCGCGTCGACAACGACCTGCGGCTTCTGTGCCGAGGCGGCCGTGTCGAGATAGTGCCACGGCTTGCCGTCCTGGGTGACAAGGCCGGGAAAATCGGCTTTCCGCGTAAGGGTGGCAGCTTCGCTCACAAGTGCTTGTCCAGCTTGTCCAGCGCGATCTGCATCAACCGCTCCTGCGTTTTCTCGTCATCCAGACCCACCAGCGCATCGCCGATGAAGGCCTGTACCAGAAGTCGGCGAGAGAGGTCGGGCGAGAGCCCCCGCGCGGCCATGTAGAAGCGTGCGCTCTCGTCGAGCTGGCCCACGGTGGCGCCATGCGCGCACTTCACATCGTCGGCGAAGATTTCCAGCTGCGGCACGGCATTCACGCTTGCACCTTTTTCGAGGAGCAGGCCCTTGAAATCCTGCGCCGCGTCCGTCTTCTGGGCGTTTCGCACCACATCGATGCTGCCGAGGAAGTTGCCCGTTCCCTTGCCCCAGTGGACGCTCCGTACGGTCTGATTGCTCGTTCCATCGGGTTCGGCATGGATCACGTGGGTGACGAACTCGCGCACTGTATCGCGGCCGCCGACGGTGATGCCGCCCATTTCGAAATGCGCGCCCTTGCCGAGCGTCGCTTCCACTTCGACCCGGGCATATTCGCCCGAAGCAATGACGCCAAAAATCTCGCAGCGGGCATTCTCGCCGAGGTTCACGCGCAGCTGGACCAGCTCCGTTTCGCCGGAATCTTCGTCGCTTATGACGACAAGTTCGCGCACGCTCTCGCCTGCCGCCACGTCGAGCTGACGCCATTTGCCGAGATCGTCCGCACGCAGTTTCTCCACCGCGGCATAGCGCCAGGCTTCATCCTTGCGGGTCGGAAGGTCGAGCGTCCCGCTCATTCTGCCGCCCTCACGATGGCGATGCGGCGCTTACCCTCGCGGTGGGCCTTTTCGATGCAGGGCTGAACCTCGTCCATCACTTCCTGCATCTGTGCCTTGCGGTCTTCGGCGGGTGCATCGGAGGCGGCGATGGTATCGAGCTCTTCTGCGCGAGGCGCATAGCAGCCGATCATGGCACCGCAGCGCAGCAGGTCGACCGCCTGGTCGCCCGAACTCTGCTTCATGCGGCACGTCAGCTTGTCGTCCTCTTTCTTGTAGACGCCGCCCTGCCATTTATCGAACACCTTATCGATCGCGGCAGTTTCGCGCGCGACGTCCTCTTCGGTCGGCGTCGATGCGGCTGCAGGCGCGGCAGATTGAACAAGCAGGAGGGTGAGTGCAGCGAGAATCATGCGGCCTCCATCACGGCATCGTAGCCTTCGCTTTCGAGTTGCTGGGCAAGTTCCGGCCCGCCGGTCCTGACGATCCGCCCCTTGCTCAGGATCGACACGCGATCGGGTTTCACCACCTCGAGCAGGCGCTGGTAATGAGTGATCAGCAGCACGCCCTTGGCGGGATTGCGCATGATTGCGTTGATCCCTTCGCCCACGACGCGCAATGCGTCGATGTCGAGACCGCTGTCGGTTTCGTCGAGTACGGCAAAGGCGGGATCGAGAATGCCCATCTGGACCATTTCTGCGCGCTTCTTCTCGCCGCCGGAAAAGCCGACGTTTACGTGGCGCTTGAGCATGTCCATGTCGAGCTTGAGCAAAGCGGCCTTTTCCTTGGCCAGCTTGAGGAATTCGCCGCCCGTAAGCGGTTCTTCGCCGCGCGATTTCAGTTGCGAATTAAGCGCTTCACGAAGGAACTGAACATTCGAAACACCCGGGATTTCGACCGGATACTGGAAACCAAGAAACAGGCCGGCAGCAGCGCGCTCGTGCGGTTCCATGTCGAGCAGGTCCTGCCCCCGGAAGGTGACTGATCCGCCCGTCACCTCATATCCCGGTCGACCGCCCAGAACATAGGAGAGCGTCGACTTGCCGGCACCATTGGGGCCCATGATGGCATGGACCTCTCCGGCAGGGACTTCGAGACTTAGGCCGTCGAGGATTTGCGTACCGCCCACTTCGGCGGTGAGATTGTCGATCTTAAGCATTGTCGTTCCTGGTGTAGCGGGGGCGCGGCGCGCTGCTGCGCTGGTGCTCGCGGCGCGCCTGTTGCTTGTCGGCGATGCGGCTGCGCATGCCGAGCGTTATACGTTCGAGAACCGCGTCCATGTTCTCGAGGATGTCCCTGGCGGCAATCCGCATCACGCGAATGCCGACCGATTCGAGGCTCTTGTCGCGGCGCTTGGCGAGGGCATCGTCCTGCCCTTCCTCGTCGATCATGATCGCCATGCCGAGATTGTGGCAGTTGAAATCGACGATCGCACTGCCGACGACGGCGTGGCGCTTGAAGGTATAGCGGCCCATGTCCGCCTTGGCGAAACGCTCGGCCAGCGCCTTGTGCGCCTCGGTCGAATAGCGCCGCATCTCGCGCGCCTGTTCGTGCAGGGCGTCGAGACGCTTCTCCGAAATTTCCCAACCCCGGCCCTTCTTCTTGATCGAAGGGGCCTCGTCGGCGGTCTCGGATGGATCGCGAAGCTGGAGCGTCTTGCGGTCAGTCATTGGACGAAGGATCCTACCGAAGTCCAAACCACCGAGAGTGGCAGGTAGATGAAAATAACGATGCCGACCGCCTTCAGCATGATGTCAAACCAGAACATGCGCGGCTGAACCTCGCGATTGGTCCAGTAGCCGAAGACATAGCTGCGGCCCGTGCGCAGCTCCACGCTAATCCTATAAGCCAGAAAAGCGGCTACCGCGGCGGGGAAACCAATCAAGAAAAGTATCGACAAGAGTCCGAGCATCACCCCACACTCCCCTCAAGCGAAATCGCCAGCAGCTTCTGCGCCTCTACAGCAAACTCCATCGGCAGCTGCTTCATCACGTCCTTGGCGAAGCCGTTGACGATCAGTGCCATCGCCTCTTCCTCATCCAGACCGCGCTGCATGGCGTAGAAGAGCTGGTCGTCGCTGATCTTGCTGGTGGTCGCCTCGTGCTCGATCTGGGCGGAGGGGTTCTTCACCTCGATATAGGGCACGGTATGCGCGCCGCACTGGTCGCCGATCAGCAGGCTGTCGCATTCGGTGCGGTTGCGCACCCCGTCGGCATTGGCCGCCACGCGCACAAGGCCACGATATGTGTTGTTCGACTTGCCTGCCGAAATGCCCTTGGAAATGATCGTCGAGCGGCTTCCCTTGCCGTTATGGATCATTTTGGTGCCGGTATCGGCCTGCTGGTAATTGTTGGTGACGGCGACCGAGTAGAATTCGCCCACGCTGTTTTCGCCATTGAGTACGCAGGAAGGGTATTTCCACGTCACCGCACTGCCGGTTTCGACCTGCGTCCAGCTGATCTTGCTGCGCGCACCCTGACAGAGCCCGCGCTTGGTGACGAAATTGTAGATCCCGCCCTTGCCCTCGGCATTGCCGGGGTACCAGTTCTGGACGGTCGAATACTTGATCTCCGCATCCTCCATCGCGACCAGTTCGACCACGGCGGCATGGAGCTGGTTTTCGTCGCGCATAGGTGCAGTGCAGCCTTCGAGATAGCTGACATAGCTGCCCTTTTCGGCAACGATCAGCGTGCGTTCGAACTGGCCGGTATTCTCCGCATTGATGCGGAAATAGGTGCTGAGTTCCATCGGGCAGCGCACCCCTTCGGGGATGTAGACGAAGGTGCCGTCCGAAAAGACCGCGCAGTTGAGCGTGGCGAAATAGTTGTCCTTCTGCGGCACGACCTTGCCGAGCCACTTCTTCACCAGCTCCGGATATTCCCTGATCGCCTCGCTGATCGACAGGAAGATTACGCCCGCCTTCTTCAGCTCCTCGCGGAAGCTGGTGGCGACGCTGACGCTATCGAACACTGCATCGACCGCGACCTTCTTCGCCCCTTTGACTCCGGCAAGGACCTCCTGCTCCCCAAGCGGGATGCCAAGCTTGTCGTAAACTCGCTTGATCTCGGGATCGAGTTCGTCGAGCGATTCCAGCTCCACCTTCTTCTTCGGAGCAGCGTAGTAATAGGCGTCCTGGTAATCGATCGCCGGATAGCCGAGCTTCGCCCAGTTGGGTTCTTCCATTTCCTGCCAGATGCGGAAGGCCTTGAGACGCCAGTCGAGCATCCATTCGGGCTCGCCCTTCTTGGCCGAAATGAAGCGAACCGTATCCTCGGTCAGCCCCTTCTCGGCGAATTCGGTCTCGATGTCCGACGACCAGCCATGCTCGTATTCCGCAGCCTTCGCAGCGGCTTCCTTCGCTTCGCGGTCCTGGATGTCCACCTGTTCGTTCACGCTACTTCCTTTTCCTGCGCCAGCTGCGTCAGCGGGATCCCCGCCAGCGCGCCGCGCAGAGCTTCGTTGACCATCGGCCAGTGCGGCCTGATGCGGCATTCGTGTTCCACCACGCATTCGGTACCTTCGATGCAGGCGGTCAGTGCGATCGGCCCCTCCACCGCCTCGACAATATCGGCAAGGCTGATCGCAGCGGCCGGGCGGGCCAGTTGCAGCCCGCCACCGGCGCCGCGCACCGACCGCAGCAGCCCTGCACCAACCAGCTTGCTGACCAGTTTCTGTACAGTGGGTGCCGGAAGCCCGGTTTCGGCTGCGAGATCCGACGCACTGACCCTGCCCCCGCCGCAATGGCGGGCAGCCTGGCTCATCGTGACGACGGCATAATCTGCAAGGTTCGAAAGGCGCATAATTTCAAATCGGACGAATCCGCTCCGATTAACCAGCTATGGGCCGGACCTTCGAAATTCAACGGAAAACCGCCAATTGCGAGTCGTTAGCAATTGGCTCAGGGCCTTCAGCCGCGTCCCAGTGCCTCGTCCTGACTGCCGCCGAAGAGATCGACCGAGCCATAGCCGGGTTCGCCGAGGGTTTCCTTGACGACCGACTTCTCTTTCGGTTTCAGCCGCCTCGGCGTGCGGCCGGTGAAGTGACGTATTTCCTTGATCATGTGAGCCTGATCGTAAAACGCCTCGCGGATTTCGGCTTCCAGTCCAGGCGCAAGCTCCGGCAGCGATAGCAACGTAGCCGCGCGGATCGCGCGGTAGCGCCGAATCAGTCTCACGGGAGGCTGGCCGAAAAAGCGCAAAACCAAACGCTGCACCTGACGCTCCGAATAGGGCAGCGCTTCGTAAAGCGTCGCGACCTCCGGCTTGAGGGACGACGACAGCCATAGGAGTGTGCGATCAATCACCTGCCTGTGGCGAACCGGTATCGGGGAAATCCCGTCCCGCACAATCGAAGCGAGCTCTTCCAGCGCCTCACGCTGCGAAAGTGCACCGGCGCCTATGCGCGGAGAGATCGCAAGAAGGCGCTCGGCAAGTGGTTTGGAAAGAACCTCCTCGACGGGCAGGGCGCAATCCCTGAATTTATCCACGGAGAGGCCCGTTAGTGCAGCCCAGCCGCGGAAATTGAGCGACACACCGAGCATGACGGTATCCGGCTGGATTTCGAACCTGTGCGCCCGGGTTAACGGACATTGGAAAAAAGCAGAGCGGGCATGGGCCAGACCGCCGCCAGCGAAGAACATTTTCCCGCCGCCCTGCAACAATACCACCAGCTGCCCGGAGTACGCAGGCATCATATCTTCGACCACGGCTCCACCAGAGCGCAGAATGTAGAGAGAATTCAGATAGGGCGCGATATCGGTGGGCGATTCCACCCACTCGAACGCATAATCTGCCGCGCCCGTGTCCCCCTCGGCCATACTGTCCGCCCCGTCAGCGCAAAGATCAGCTTGCAGACCGGTTTTGCGCGATCCAGCTATCGACGTTCTCTTCCATGATCGAGAGCGGTACGGGTCCGCTGGTGAGAATGACATCGTGGAAGGCGCGGATGTCGAAATCTTCGCCCAGTTGCTCCCGGGCGCGTCCGCGCAGCTCCATGATCTTCAACTTGCCGATCATGTAGGCGGTCGCCTGTCCCGGATAGACGACGTAACGCTCGATGGCCTTCCGGATATCGCCATCGGGATTTGGCGTGTTCTCGGTGAGATAGGCAATCGCCTCTTCCCTGCTCCAGCGCTTGTGGTGGATGCCGGTGTCGACCACCAACCTGGCCGCGCGCCACAGCTCCATGCCAAGCCGTCCGAAATCGGAGTAGGGATCGGTATAGAAGCCCATGTCCTTGCCCAGTTCCTCGGAATAAAGGCCCCAACCTTCACTATAGGCCGTAACTCCGCCGAAACGCCGGAAGGGTGGCACATCCCCCAGCTGGGTCTGGATCGAAAGCTGGAGGTGATGGCCAGGAAGCCCTTCGTGATATGCGAGAGCCTCCAGCTCGTTCTTCGACATGTCGTTCAGATTGTAGAGGTTCACATAATAGGTGCCGGGCCGCGAGCCATCGGGTGCGGGACGTTGGTAGAACGCCTTGCCCGCACTCTTCTCGCGAAATGCCTCGACCGGCTTGATGACCAGCGGATCTGTGGGAAGCGTGTTGAAATATTCGGGCAGTCTCGCTTCCATCGCATCCAGCTTCGCTTCCGCATCGGCCAGATAGGCTTCGCGGCTATCATAATAGAAGCGGTCGTCGCTGCGGGTATACTGGAAGAAATCCTGCAGATCGCCTTCGAAGCCGACCTGCTGCATGATCGCCCGCATTTCGCCGTGGATCCGCTCGATCTCGCGCAGCCCGATATTGTGAATTTCGTCGGCGGTCAGGTCGGTGGTGGTGTAGTTTGCCAACAGCGCTTCGTAATAGGCTGCGCCCTCGGGAAAACGCCAGATGCCGTCATCGGTCGGCGCGATAGCCTGTTGGCGCTTCATTTCCGCCAGCAATCGCTCATATGCCGGCCTGGCGCTGGAAGCCCATGCGCTTTCGGCCGTCTCGATCATTGTCGCGCTGCCATCGAGTTCGGCGACCTTTCCTCGGAAATCCTCGAGAATTGCGTTGTCGTTACCTGCTGCCAGCAGGTTCTCGATGTCCGAAATCACGTAGGGATAGACCCAGTCGGGCGGCATGATGCCGGCATCGGCATGCTCGCGCGATTGTGCAAGCAGCGTATCGAGTGCGGGGCCCATGCCTTCGATCCGGCTGATATAGGCTTCGGCATCGGATGTATCTGTTACGCGGTGAATATTGATGAGAAACGCCGGAAGCTGGCTTTGCGCACCGTTCATCTGGTCGAAGATGTAGTCATAGTCGCGGAAGGGAAACCTTGCTGCGCTGCGCTCCGCCATGGCGGCGAACAGACGGTAGCTCAGCGCGTCTTCGGCCGAGAGAGCAGAAAGATCGAAGTCGCTGCGCATCTTCGCTGCAGTCGATTGCAGCAATTCCTCCTCGCGCACTTCGGCGGCCTCGGAAAAATCGCCCCATTCCCCGTAATCCTCATCCCGGATTCCGCGATAGGCTTTGCTCAGGGGCGACAGCTCGAGCGAGGCGCGGTCGTATTCCTCGAACAGCCCGGCGAGACGTTCTTTTTCCGATTGCGAGCGTTCCGGCGCCTGGGCGTTTTCCGCGGGCATGGGTTGGGTTGTCGCACAGGCCGACAAGGCCAGTGCCGATATGCCCGAAGCGAAAAACTTGCTGAAAAGCCGCATTTTTACCCTCTCGTGATGTCGCTGGAGTACGTCCAAGCATGTCGGGGTCTACCAGTAAACAGTATAAATACGACAAGGATGGAGAGCCCTGCGATATTAGACAAAAAAGGGCGGCCCACAGGGAGCCGCCCTCTATAGGTGAGAACTCGTTGCATTACTGCTTCGAGCCCTTCGGGTCGCAGGAATCGTGATAGCGGTTCTCTGTTTCAAATGATTGTATCCACGCGACATGGTCGTGCCGGAGAAGCCACTTTGGCGGAATTTTACAATAGAGTCCCGCCGCAGGACAATGGGTATACTCGACACGGTCCTGCACCTCGGTCATAGGCCGCGCAATGCTGTTCGATCTCCTTCGCCCCGCGGTGTTTGCCCTCGATCCGGAACATGCGCACCGGCTGACGCTGGCGGCCCTCAAGATGGCTCCTTTGGGGCCGATTGCGGAAGCAGGTCCGCTGGAAACCGAAGTGGCGGGCATCCGGTTCCCCAATCCGCTGGGCATGGCCGCCGGTTTCGATAAGGATGGCGAGGTCCCTGACAAGCTCCTCGCCCTGGGCTTCGGTTTCGCCGAGGTGGGTTCGATCACCCCGCGGCCGCAGGCGGGCAATCCCAAGCCACGTCTTTTCCGGCTGGTCGAGGACAGGGCAGTCATCAACCGCATGGGTTTCAACAATGGCGGCGCCGAAGCAGCAGCACAAAGGCTTGCGCAGAGGAAACAGCGCGCCGGTGTCCTCGGCATCAACATAGGCGCGAACAAGGACAGTACCGACCGCATCGCCGATTATGCCGAGATGACCCGGATCATGGCGCCGCTGGCCACTTACCTCGCGGTGAACATTTCCAGCCCGAACACACCGGGGCTTAGGGCGTTGCAGGACGAAAGTGCGTTGATCAGCCTGCTCGATGCGGTGTTCGATGCGCGGGGACCAGGGGGTCCGCCCGTGTTTCTCAAGGTTGCTCCTGATCTGGAACCGGCCGACATCGACGCCATCGCAAGGATTGCAATCGACAAGCAACTAGGCGCGCTGATCGTTTCGAATACCACCATTTCCAGACCCGCCCTTGCCTCTCCCCATGCGGGCGAAGCAGGCGGTTTGTCTGGAGCGCCATTGCACGATCTCGCACTGCAGCGCCTACGGGATTTTCGCAAGGCAACCGGGGGAGCAATACCGCTCGTCGGCGTCGGCGGTATCGCCACTGCGGAGCAGACCTGGGCGCGCATCAGGGCCGGTGCCAGCCTCGTCCAGCTTTACAG
This sequence comes from Qipengyuania huizhouensis, assembly GCF_019711635.1. GTDB lineage: Bacteria > Pseudomonadota > Alphaproteobacteria > Sphingomonadales > Sphingomonadaceae > Qipengyuania > Qipengyuania huizhouensis. The sequence goes on from NZ_JAIGNT010000002.1 coordinate 45,567, forward strand.
CGCAATGGTCTACGAAGGTCCGGGCCTGCCGCGAAAGATTATACACGGCCTAGAACACCTGATGCTGCGTGACGGCTTTTCCTCGATTGCAGAGGCGGTTGGAAGCGAATAGCGTCGCGCGTGATGTTACGGACACTGCCCCTTGCGATCGCCGCGCTTGCGATTTCCGCCTGCGCCACCGCCCCTCTCCAGCCCGAAGCGAAGGCCTTCGTCGGCCAGGTCAGTGCTGCCGACCCGCGCGCGCAAGCTGCCGGAGAGGAAATTCTTCGGCAGGGAGGGAGCGCCACAGATGCGGCGATCGCGGTGATGCTGGCGCTGACCGTGGTGGAACCGCAGAGTTCGGGCATCGGCGGGGGCGGGTTCCTCGTCCGGGGCGAGGCCGATGGCGATGTCATCACCTATGACGGGCGTGAAACCGCACCGGACGGCGCAACACCGGACTGGTTCCTCGATGGAGAAGGCAAGGTTCCGCCCTTCATGGATTCCGTTCTGAGCGGGCTGAGTGTAGGCGTGCCGGGTAATATCGCACTCGCGGCAAAGGCTCATGAGGCGCATGGCAGGCTCGCCTGGGCCGAGCTGTTTGTGCCCGCCATACGCCTTGCGCGGGGAGGGTTCCGCATCAATCCGAGACTGAACAACTCGCTATCCACCGCAAAGAATCGCGCCGCTTTCAGCGAAAGTGGCCGCGCGCTGTTTTTCGATGCTTCGGGCGAACCGTACCCTGTAGGCACGTTGATACGAAACGAGGACCTGGCCCGCACGCTCGAGACCATCGCAAAGCAAGGGCCGGAAAGTTTCTACTCGGGAGATCTGGCGCGAGAACTGGCTGCTACTGTAGCCGCAGCAACGCCCCGGCCGGGTGCGATGACTTTGGATGACATCGGAGGGTACGAGGCCAGGCAGCGCGAAGCGGTGTGCACGCCCTATCGCGAGTACCGCATCTGCTCGATGGGTCCGCCCACTTCGGGAGGTGTGGCGGTGCAGCAGATGCTCGGCCAACTGGAACGCTTCGATCTCGCGGAAATGGGGATCGATAATCCCGTCACCTGGCACCTGTTCCTGGAATCGCAGCGTCTCGCCTATGCCGACCGCGAGATCTATCTTGCCGACAGCGATTTCGTCAGCGTGCCGGTTGAAGGATTGCTCGCCGAAGAATATCTGACGCAGCGCAGTGCCCTGATTTCACAAGATAATGCCATGGCCAATGTGGAGGCCGGGAATCCGCGAGGTGCGTTCCAGGCACTGGCCGATGGCGACGAGCCGGAGGAGAAGGGCACATCCCATCTCGCAGTAATCGATGGCGACAGGACAATGGTCAGCTATACTACGACCATCGAGGGCGCTTTCGGTTCTGGGCTGATGGTAGGCGGCTTCTATCTCAATAACGAGCTCACGGATTTCAGCCGCTCGCCAGAAGTCGGAGGGAAGCCCGTTGCCAACCGGGTGGAGGGTGGCAAGCGTCCTCGCAGTTCGATGTCACCGACCGTGGTCTACGACCCGCAAGGCGAGCCTTTCATGGTTGTCGGCGCCGCGGGCGGCAGCACCATTCCCGTACAAACCGCCCGCAGCATCATAGGTGCTATCGATTTCGGACTGGATGCGGAGGAAACGCTGGGCCTTCCTTTCGTGATGGCTTTCGGAAACCAGGTACTACTGGAAGAAGGTACATGGTTGGAAGCGTCTGCCGATGCCTTCCGCGCGCTCGGACATCGGGAATTGCAGATCCGCCCCGCTCCGCTCAAGGGCGGCGCCCTGCTGTACCGCGGCGGCGAATGGCAGAGCGCGCGCGATCCGCGGCTCGCCAGCCAGCTCGAAATGCCCTGAGGAGTCGAGAGCCTCTCTTGCCGTAGCGTCGGGGGGAGCTTAAGCATCCGCGCTCAGTTGGTCGCACAACAAAAGAATAATAATTTCGAGGAGCCTGCCGTGCTGTCGGATATCGATTCCGCCAACAACCTTGTCGAACTCTTCCTGAAACGCGCGGACGAGCGGCCCGATCGCGCCTTTCTCGGCGCCAAGCGCGACGGAGAATGGCAGACGATCACCTGGCGCGAAGCAGCCGATCAGGTCTGCCTGCTGGCGGAAAGCCTCCGTCGCCTCGGCCTGCAACCCGGCGACCGCGTATGCCTGGTATCGGAGAACCGGCCAGAGTGGTGCATATCGGACCTCGCCATCATGGCTGCTGGATGCATCACGGTACCCGCCTACGTTACGAATACCGAGCGTGACCACATTCACATCCTCGACAATTCGGGGGCGAAAGCGGTCATTGTTTCGGATCAGAAGCTTCTTGGCCCCTTACACGGAGCCTTGCAGGCCACCGGTATTGCCGAGCATGTGATCGGGATCGAGGATCTCCACCGCCAGCAGTCAGGCAGTTTCAGCTATTATGATTGGGCGAAAATGCTGGAAGGCGATCCGGCACAGGCACGCAAGGCGGTCGAAGAGCGCATTGCGAAGATCGGTCGCGGCGATACCGCCTGTATCATCTACACCAGCGGCACTGGCGGCGCACCGCGGGGCGTTATGCAGCACCACGGAGCGATCCTCTGCAATATCGCGGGCGCGGCGGAAATCCTGATTGAGGATTTCGGTATCGACGATGAGGAGCGCTTCCTCTCCTTCCTTCCCGCCAGCCATGCCTACGAACACACCGGCGGGCAATTCCTGCCGATCGGCGTGGGCGCGCAGATCTATTATTCCGAAGGCCTTGAAAAGCTGGCCAGCAATATCGAGGAAACTAAACCGACCATCATGGTCGTTGTCCCACGCCTGTTCGAGGTCTTGCGGGCACGCATCATGAAGCAGGTCATGAAGCAGGGCGGCCTGGCCGAAAAACTGATGATGACCGCGCTGGAGGTCGGCGAGCGGCGGGCAGAGGGGAAATCGAAATTCGGCGACGGGATCAAGGATGCGATCGTCGGCCGTCTTTTGAAACCCAAGATACGCCAGCGCTTCGGCGGACGCATCAAGGCCATGGTTTCAGGCGGCGCACCGCTCAATCCCGAAGTCGGCATTTTCTTCGAGGCGATGGGACTGACCATGCTGCAAGGCTATGGCCAGACCGAAGCCGGTCCGGTCGTGGCGTGCAATCGCCCAAGTGCCGGGATCGCCATGCATTCTGTCGGTCCCGCTATGCGCGGAGTGGAGGTCCGGATCGCGGAAGACGGCGAGATCCTGTGCCGCGGCGAACTGGTTATGCACGGTTACTGGCAGAACCAGGCTGAGACCGAACGGACGATCAAGGACGGCTGGCTCCATACCGGCGATATCGGCCATCTCGACGAGAAGAACCGCATCGTCATCACCGACCGCAAGAAGGACATGATCGTCAACGACAAGGGCGACAACATCGCCCCACAAAAGGTCGAAGGCATGCTTACGCTACAGCCCGAGATCGGTCAGGCAATGGTGGCCGGTGACAAGCGCCCCTATATCGTCGGCCTGATCGTGCCCGATGCCGAATGGGCACTCGAATGGGCGCGCGAAAACGGCAAGAAATTCGACATAGCCGCGCTGCAGAACGATCCCGAATTCCGCAGTGCTGTGCGAAAGGCAGTTGACCGGGTGAACAAAGATCTGTCGGTGATCGAGAAAGTGCGCCAGTTCACCTTTGCCGACGAAGGATTCACCATCGAGAACGAAGAAATGACCCCTTCGATGAAAATCCGCCGCCACAAGATCAAGGAACGCTATGGCGACCGGATAGAAGGGCTCTATCGGAACTAGCTCGACAGATCTTTTAGATCGGCCAAAGCGGACTCCAATTCCTTTCGTTCGTTGATAATCGCTTCGAGAAAAGCCACTGCTTCAATGGCGGAAATCGGGGTTTTGGTCGAGACGGCCACACCCTTTTTTACTTCGACAGTCTCATTCACCAACGACCAATCCTTCGCATCATTTCCCCTCACGGTAAAACAGCCGTGAGCGAGCGAGTTTCGCTGTTTCTCTCGTAGTGACCAATGGAGGAGACGAGCGGCAGCTTTCGCAGCTTTAGGATTTTTGCCGAAACTTTGTTTCAAGGCCGAAGCTAGATTGCGGGTCCGCTGAGCGGCGCTCTCGTGTAGTTTTGGCGGAGGGTTAGCATTAGAAATGCCATGTGAAGAGAATGCTTCAATTATCGCCCTCTCGACGCGAGCGAAGTTATCAAGACACTGGCCGCGCCAATGATTTACAGCTGAAATCGCCTCGGTGGAATTTGCCATCAATCAAGCAGCCACTTCCTCGATAAATTCGGGATAGAAGCTCGGCGCGCGGTCGCTCCACCCGGGAGCCGTCGCTGCGGCTTCGCTCAATGACTGCAGCAACATCTTGCGGCGTTCGGGGCGAATTTGCGGCAGAGCAGCGGCAGCGCAGAAGGCGCTGGGCAGCCATGGACGAGCATCGGGGCCAAGCAGACGTTCGTACAAGAAGCGGAAGGCCGAGAAACACTCGATTCGTTCCTGTGCGAGATCGAACGCAGCAACGCGGGTGATCTTGCCGATGAAGCTTTCGATGGCATCGAAGCCCGATTCATGCGGGATGGCACCACGCAGGGCCTTCAGTTCCTGATAGGCAACATACTGGCTACGGATCGCCGCGGTTTCGCCCTGGGTACGGCCCCAGATGCGAAAGGCATCGCAACGACTTAACCCGATATCGAGGCTGCGGCGGATATAGCGCTGCTCGGCAGCGGTGAAGCCGGCGAATTCGCGCATCTCGGCGATGGTCAGCGATGCAGCATTGGTAACAGCCATGATTCGACTCCCCTGTCGAATCGGAGTGTCGGCGAATATGGTTAATTTTTCGCTGCAAGGACGGAAGGGCTAGAGTTGAACGACGTCCTGCCATTCCTTGTGGCGCTGCGCCAGCGCGTTGAAGAAGGGGCAGAGTGGAATAATGGAAATGCCCTTCTGCCGCGCATCCCTTACCACAAATTCGGCAAGCCGCTGACCGATACCCTGGCCGCGCATAGTGTCGGGAACACCAGTATGATCGACGATGATTCGCGTAGGGCTGACCCGCGAGAATGTAATCTCCGCTTCATCATCGGTACCTTCCGGGCGGTAGAAATAGCGGCCCTTGCTATCCGTTTCCTCAAGTTCGATTTGCAAGTCCGTCATCCTTCCCCCGACCTTCAGATTAGTCCCGCGAGTGGCGAGCTCGGATCGGCATATTTGCGCCGGCCCATCCGGCCTGCGAGATAGGCTTCGCGCCCTGCCTCGACGGCGAGCTTCATGGCACGCGCCATGCGGATCGGGTCCTTGGCTTCGGCAATCGCGGTATTCATCAGGACCCCGTCGCAGCCCAGTTCCATAGCCACTGCCGCATCCGAGGCCGTGCCGACGCCCGCATCTACTAGCACAGGGACACTCGCCCCCTCCACGATAAGCCGGATCGTCACCTGGTTCTGGATACCGAGCCCGGAGCCGATCGGCGCCCCCAAGGGCATGACCGCCACCGCACCCGCTTCCTCTAGCTGCTTGGCAGCGATGGGATCGTCGACACAGTAAACCATCGGGTGAAAGCCCTCCTTGGCCAGCACCTCTGTCGCCTTCAACGTCTCGCGCATGTCGGGATAAAGCGTTTTCGCCTCGCCCAGCACCTCGAGCTTCACGAGGTCCCACCCCCCTGCTTCTCGCGCGAGGCGCAGTGTGCGGATGGCTTCGTCGGCCGTAAAGCAACCTGCGGTATTCGGGAGATAAGTGACCTTCTTCGGATCGATATAATCGGTCAGCATCGGCGCGTTCGGATCGCTCACATTGACCCGCCTGACAGCCACGGTGACGATTTCGGCCCCGCTGGCGTCGAGTGCAGCCGCATTCTGTTCGAAATCCTTGTACTTGCCTGTTCCGACGATCAGGCGGGAATGGAAGGTATGCCCCGCGACACTCCAGCTATCGTCCGCATGTCCACCGCCAACGAAGTGCACGATCTCAAGCACGTCGCCATCGGCAACCGTATGCTTGGAGAGTTCGCTGCGCGGCGCAATAGTGCCGTTATGCTCGACCGCGACCTTGGCGGGGTCGAGATCCAGTTCGCGCACGAGTTCGGCGATGGTGGAGGCGGCGGTGCGGCGGGTTTCGCCATTGACGGTCAGGCTTATCATAGCCCGCGTCACTTAGTCCCCGCAGCGCTCCTTGCAAGCCGCAGAGTGGCAGTGACGAAGGTTGAGGATGTGGCCGAGCGACACGAGGCCGACCCCGATGATCGTCAGCACTGCTTCCTTGTAGCCGTGCGGAACGGCGAGAGCGGCGCCCATAAAGGTCAGCCCGGTCATCGCAATGACGAAGGGCATGGCCATCCGGTGACGCAGCGCGCCCCACCCGATCGCGACGGCCGCGACCAGCGTTGCCACGACCAGACCCCAACGGTGAATATCAGGCGCGAGAAAGAGTTCGCCGCCGATACCAAGCCCCGAAACCAGCACAATACTGGCAAGGCAGTGCAGCGCACACAGACCGGACAGCCCGATGCCGATACGATCGAGCCGCTGCCGAATCGGATTGATGGCGCGTTGCAACATGTCATGGCAGATATGTGATAGTATTACCTGTTACAAGAGCCAGTTTCTATCGGGACGTATTTCGTCATTTGCCGGGTCGCTACGTCGATTGAGGCATTTGCACTTGCGAAAACCCGTCATCGAAGCGAACACGCCCGCCATGACCGATGCTACATCGCATGCCCGCCCCAGGCTACTTGCCAACTGGCTTTTCATCGTTGCCGCCCTGGTCGTGGCCATCGTCACGGTCGGCGGCATAACCCGCCTGACCGAAAGCGGGCTTTCCATTACCGAGTGGAAACCGCTTCTGGGGGCGTTGCCGCCGCTGAGCCAGGCTGACTGGCAGGCGGAATTCGAACTCTACCAGCGTATTCCGGAATATCAGCAGATCAACGGGCCGGCAGGCATGGATCTGGAAGCTTTCAAGTCAATCTACTGGTGGGAATGGATTCACCGCCAGTTAGGCCGTGTCATAGGGCTCGCACTGGCAATGCCGCTGATAATCTTCGCGATCCGCCGAATGATTCCCCAAGGTTATTTCTGGCGCCTGTTTGCGCTGGTGGCGCTGGTCGGTCTGCAGGGCAGTTTCGGTTGGTGGATGGTGGCCTCAGGTCTCGAAACGCGGACGGATGTGAGTCATTTCCGCTTGGCCATACATTTGTGTACTGCGCTGATATTGCTTGGCGGGCTTATCTGGACCGCACTGGATCTCAGGCGACTGGCTGCCGGACAGGCGAAGCCCGCCGGGCTGACTGCGCTGGCAGCATGGACCGGAGTGATACTTTTCGCCCAGCTACTCCTGGGGGCATGGGTCGCCGGGCTGAACGCCGGACTCGCTTCGGACAGCTGGCCGTTGATGCAGGGACGCTTGATACCTGAATTCGACCTTTCTCAGGGCCTGTTCTGGGCGGCAACGCATGATCCCTTCCTTATTCACTGGATGCACAGATGGTGGGCCTGGGTCGCAGTGGCAGCACTGATAATCATGGCCCGCAAGGTCAAAGCGCTGGATCGGCGTGTCTCGATTGCAATCCAGACGGCATTCGGACTCCAGATCCTGCTTGGCATCGCAACCGTGATGACCGGCGTGGATTTCCATCTGGCCGTATTGCACCAACTCGTTGGCGCACTTCTGGTGGCGGCTTATATATGGGGAGCCCATGTGCTGGGACGAGCCCGATGAGCGCGCTGATCTACTGCCCCTTTCCCGACACCCAGAGCGCCCGCAAGATCGGAGAGCAGTTGCTGGATGAAGGCCTGATCGGCTGCATCAATGTCGGCGGCCCGATCCAATCGCTTTTCATATGGGGCGGCGAGAAGGGTGAAGGCGAGGAATATCCCGCACTCTTGAAGACCGATGAAGATCTGCTGGAACTGGCAATTTCGCGTCTCGAGGAACTACATCCCTACGACGCGCCTGCTGTACTCGGCTGGCAATGTGTAGCGGGCAAGGCCGCTGAAAGTTGGCTTCGAAATCTTGGCGGCGGCGGTAATATCCGCCACTGATTTTGCCCTCTACGGGCTTGGGGTATTATTTTACCCCACGTGAGACCCGCGGATTAGCTTGACGAATCACGCATTGGGCGCCATTGGGCGCGCGCTTTGCAGATCCGTTTATGCGGGTCCGCCAGACAAAACGCATCCTGCAGGGTGCGACAAACTCGAGCAAACGGACATCAAGCCCATGAAGGCTCTCACGAAAGTGACCCAGTCGGCGAAGCCGGCCGAGGTCGAAAAGGAATGGCACATCATCGACGCCGAGAATCTCGTCGTCGGTCGCCTCGCCGCGATCATCGCCAACATCCTGCGCGGCAAGCACAAGCCGAGCTACACTCCGCACGTCGATTGCGGTGATCACGTCATCGTCATCAATGCCGACAAGGTGAAATTCACCGGCAAGAAGATGACCGACAAAATCTATTACAAGCACACCGGCCATCCGGGCGGCATCAAGGAAACCACTCCGGCCAAGGTGCTGGAAGGCCGTTTCCCCGAGCGCGTCCTCGAAAAGGCCGTTCAGCGCATGATCCCGCGTGGCCCGCTTGGCCGCGCGCAGATGAGGGCGCTCCACCTCTACAACGGCACCGAGCATCCGCATGACGGGCAAAAGCCCAAGACGCTCGACGTTGCTTCGATGAACCGCAAGAACAAGGCTGTTGCATAATGGCTGACGAAAACAAGAACGACACCGTCTCGGATCTCGCCGATCTGAAGGATATCGCTTCCGACGCGCCGCAGGGCGATTCGGCTGACATCGCCGCCAAAGCCGACGTTCCCCTGCGCGAGCAGGAACTCGACGCACAGGGCCGCGCCTACGCCACCGGTCGCCGCAAGGACGCGACTGCCCGCGTATGGCTTGTCCCGGGCAGCGGCAAGATCACCGTCAACGGCAAGGACCAGGAAGTCTACTTCGCACGTCCGACCCTGCGCCTCGTGATCGACCAGCCCTTCGCCATTACGGACCGTCAGGGCCAGTACGACGTGGTCGCCACCGTAAAGGGCGGCGGTCTCTCGGGCCAGGCAGGTGCGGTCAAGCACGGCATTTCGCAGGCTCTCACGAAATACGAACCGGCGCTTCGTTCGACGGTCAAGGCTGCCGGGTTCCTGACCCGCGACAGCCGCGTGGTCGAGCGTAAGAAGTACGGCCGTGCGAAGGCACGCCGCAGCTTCCAGTTCTCGAAGCGTTAATTCGCCTCGATACAGATCGCAGGATCAGCAAGAAGGGCGGTTCCGCAAGGTGCCGCCCTTTTTCGTGTCCGGAAATCCGCCCTCCCGGGACTCGCTGCAAGCGTAGACAAGAGTCCCATCGCTTCCGCCAATATGCGCCGGAATTGTCGCAGCTAATGGTTGGGGTAGCGCAATTGCCCCCGGTTAATGCACGGGTGGATCAACCCGTGGCACCTGTCGGACCGGAGCGACGGGGTCGGCCGGTCCACGCGGAGGCATCGCATCCTCGGGTACGTCGTCTATCTGCATCGCACGAGTGTCGATGTCTTCGAGATTACGGACGCGAACAGTCAGCGTCTCTCCGTCCCAATCGATTTCGTTGAAGCTGGGCGGAGTGGAGCGGGTCCGCTTCGACAGCGTGCCAGCGCCGATCATGCGGACCGGACCATCAGTGGTGCTTTCCAGTATATCGAATGCATCGTGAACATGGCCGGACAGCACCGCAGCGACAGGGCGTTTCGCGAGGGCGCGGAGGGCCTTGTCACCGTTCTTCGTCAAGGCCGTTCCCTCCGTCCCGACTTCGCGCAGGGGATGGTGGACGGCCACCAATGCTTGCGTACCATCGGGCAGTGAATCGATGGCAGCAAGACATTTCTCGAGGGCCGCATCGGTCACCCAACCCTTGGACCAATTCAACCGCGGCTGGGCACGGACGGCTGTCTTGAGGGGCACAACCGCGAGGCTGCCGAGATCCAGTTCCTTTTCGACTTTCTCCGCCATTCCGCGGAACCGCTTGTAAGGCGAAAAAAAGCGCTCGATCGGATTGAAATAGGGCATATCGTGATTGCCCACTTCCACGGTGACAGGCGCGGTCAGCGAATTGATCCAGTGCGTTGCCGCTTTGAATTCGCGATGACGCGCACGCATGGTGAGGTCGCCCGTGATCGCGACTGCGTCCGGACGCTTTTCTTCGATTTCCTGTTTTACCCAATCGAGCGCACGATTGTTCTCGAGACCGAAATGGATATCGGAAAGGTGAAAAATGCGCCGCGCTTCAGAAGCCATGATGCGTCGCTAGCAGATCGACCTCGCAAGGGGCCACCGTGAACTTTGCCTTGGCGGGCAAGGTCGCCGGTTCACCGTCGATAAGTATCTGGAACGGGGATCCGTCGCAGGTTTCCAGGGTGATTTCATCCACCAGACCCAGCCGCGTATGAGGACCTTCCCGAAAGCTTCTGCGAAGCAGTGCAAAGCTTTGCTGCAGCAACTCGCCGGCTCCTTCCGCGTGAAATGCGTCGAGCTGGAGTCCACGGTGGCTGGGGGTGAACTCGATCAGGGGATAACCATCTTCGCGGCCGAGCGAAGGATCGCAGCAACGCACCATCGATCCCCCGATCGTTTCCGACCAGGCCTCGCTCGTTCCTTCGGCCATCGCCGGCAGATCGAAATCGCGCATGGCTTCGCGAACACTGACCCACGAGGTGCCCGGGCCGGCCAGCAAACCTGCCAGCGCGTCGCCAGCTTCGCAGCGAGCCACGAGCGGACGGACCGCACGCGAGGCACCCTTCGCCAAACGCTCGACAATCGTTTCGAGATCCGCATCCGGGCCGTGCAAACGCTTGCAAAGGAGATTCATCGTGCCACCCGGAAGAACGATGACTTCGCCAGCCCAACCGCCGAGATTCGTGATTGCCGCATTCAGTGAACCGTCCCCGGTGAAGATTGCCAACCGCCCGATCCCAGCGGCATCCAGATCATCGGCGCCCGGCAGTTCGTCATCGGGGAAGCGTATTTTCCGGTCGATCTCGAAGCCGTGCTGAAGGCAATGCCTCTCCAATGCTTCGATCGCCTCGTCACTATTGCTGCCGGATCGCGCATTCACGAGCAGCCAGATCGTTTGGTCGTTTAGCATGCTGCAGAAGCGCGCGCTCCCGCACGAGGTTCCCAAGGGTCAGACCCTTCCGGAAAGGATCAGCCAGCCAGTGCCGAAATTGAGCAGGCTGTAGATGCCGTAGGCGATCGCCATTCCCGGCCATCCGTTGCCAGTCAGAAGCATCGCCGCGAGCAGTATCACGAATTCGAACCACAGCGAAAAGCGACCTCCTCCAGACCTATAGAAGCCAGGCAGGGCGTCGAGCATGGGATGGCGGCTTTCCAGAACCGCCTTGTGAACGGCGAAATTGCCGATCCCCAAGAGAAACAAGGCGAAGAGCAGCATGCAGAATACATAGGGATGCCGTTCGCCGATTGCCAATCGCGCTTGGTCGAGCCGAACCGGTCTCGGTCCAGAAACTCACGACACCGGTCGACCGGGCAGTGCAATTACTGTTGTAACCGTTCAATACACAAACGCGGCGGACCTCGACAGTCCAGTCCCCCAAACCCCGAAGGGGTCCGCCGCAAACGAGGAGAAATTGCCATGAAAACGCTAATTGCAGCAATTGCTGCCGCCGGCATCGTCCTGCCCGCGAGCGCCCAGGAAGTTCACTTCGAAGTGACCTACCGCGATCTCGATCTTGCCAGCGCGAAGGGCCAAAAGGAACTCGATCGGAGGATCGACAGGGCCGCGAGAAAAGCCTGCGGTTTCGACACATTGACGACCGGAACACGGATCCGGTCGGGCGATAAGCAAGAATGCTACGTCGAAATGAAGACGAAGGCCAAGCAGCAGTTCGCCACTCTCATTGAACAGGAAGGCAAGGGCGGCTGACACCCGAGTCAGCCGTACCTGGCACCCCGACCGGATTGCAGTCCCCCGGTCGGGGTGTCTCTTGGCTTTTGGAGTCTAGCGGCCTGCCATTGCCTTGACCTTGGGCAGATAGGTCCGCCCGATCCGCAGCGCCTCTCCACCTTCCATCTCGGCAGACCAGACACCCAGACCATCGTGGCGAAGGCCCTTGATCCGATCCTTACGCAAGATCGTCGAACGGTGGATCCGGATGAACTTTTCCGGATCGAGCCGTTTCTCCAACCCCGCGATTGTCTGGAGTAGAAGATAACTCCGATCCTCGACATGCAGGCGGACGTAGTCGCGTTCCGCATCGATCCGCGACACTTCTTCGGTGTCGATCCGGATCAGCTCGCTACGATGGGGTATCCAGAGCTCTTCCAGCCATTTGCCGTCCTTCGCACTCCCTTCGCCGCGTCGCGCAATCGCGCGCTGTATGGCGCGCTCCAGCCGCTCGGGCTTCACGGGTTTGAGAACATAATCGACGGCATCGAGATCGAAGGCCTCGACTGCGTAATTGTCGTGGGCTGTGACGAAGACGACGGCGGGACGCGGCTCGTCTGCTTCCGCCAAGGCCCTTGCAACCGAAAGTCCGTCGACTTCCGGCATCGTCATATCCAGCAGGATGAGATCGGGCTGAAGCGCCTCCACGAGTCGCAATGCCTGCGCCCCATCGCTAGCCGTGCCGACCACGTTCAGGTCATCCATCTTGGCACAGATCACCTGCATACGCTCTACTGCGAGCGGCTCGTCGTCGACAATCAGCGTACGCAGTGTGTCGCCTGCTTCCTCAGCCATGTTTCACCATCGGTAGCCTGAGTTCGGTTTCGTATCCGTCAATTGTCTGGCCCGAAGAAATCGTCGCTTCGCGCCCGAACCGAGCTTCGAGCCGATCGCGAACGTTGGCAAGGCCAATTCCGAAACCGCCCGAATGCCCGCTTGGCAGACCGGGCCCATCATCGCTTACGCGGAGAACCAGCCGACCATATTCTTCGCGTGCGACGATACAGATCGTCACGGGGCGGTTGCTGGCCGAAACACCGTATTTGACCGAGTTTTCGACCAGCGGCTGCAGGATCATGCCCGGAACCTTCAGCTGACTCAGCTCGGGCGGAAGATCGACGCGGGTTCTGAGCCGCTCGGGAAACCGGACGGCTTCAATCTCGAGATAGTGTTCCTGCAGGTCGATTTCGTCTTCCAGGCTCACGTCACCAGTGGAATCGTCGGCCAGCGAATGCCGGTAGAAACGCGAGATCGACTGGATCATCTGTTCTGCCCGGTCTTCTTTGCCCGTAAGCACGAGAGCGGAGAGCGAATTGAGGGTATTGAACAGGAAGTGCGGGTTCACCTGGTAGCGCAGGCTTCTTAGTTCCGCTGCCTTTGCCGCGCTCCGAAATCTCTCGCCGCGACGTTCAGCAGCTCTGGCCCGCGCACCTGCCACCATTGCCAGATAGAGAGCGGCCCAAGCCAGAAGGAGAAAATAGCGGCTCAGAGCCAGATCGGTCAGCCTTCGCCAATAGTCTGCCGGAGTAGGTGCGGGCTCGATGACGATGGACCTGGGACCCGCCGATGCATCGCTTCCCGGCAATTCAGCGCCTGTCATCTGGCCGGGAATATCAAGCAGCAGGTTACCCGACTCATCGCGGCGGATGTTGAGGCCGCGCTCTTCGCCGATCTTTTTGCGCACCTGGTCTTCGATCGGCGCAAAGATCATCGTATTGATTTGGGCAATGGCAAGGGATGCGGGCAGGGCCGCAACGATGGCTACGGCCACCTTTACGGAAAGACTTCGATCGTCGAAGAAGCGCAGGAATTGCCAGAGGAGTACGGTTACTCCCCCGCCGGCAAGGGACACGATAACGCGGCGCCAGAGAAGTTCGTCCTGCAGTTCCAGTCCGACTACGGCACCCCGCGCGGTGATCAGCAGGAAATAAGCCACCCACAATCCGAAGATTGAGAAAAGCACGACCTTCGCCGCTACGCGCGGCGATTCCGGATTAATCTGGGGTTCACTGTCCAAAACAGGTAGCTTCTGCTCCCAGCCGAGACAAATGGCCAGCGCCGCCATCGACCGCGCTAGGACGTTGGTCGAGCCGAAATGCTATTCGGCGGGCTCGACCTCACCCGCTGCAATCCTTTCGCGCCAGCGGGCCGGAGCAAGCGTGTGGACATTGTTGCCCTGCGCATCGACGGCCACCGTGACCGGCATGTCCTGCACCTCGAATTCGTAAATTGCTTCCATGCCAAGATCTTCGAAAGCGACCACCTCGGCACCCTTGATCGCACGGCTGACGAGATAGGCAGCGCCGCCTGTCGCCATCAGATAGGCGACCTTGAAGCGGCTGATGACCTCCACCGCGTCATGTCCGCGTTCGGCCTTGCCGATCATCGCGAGCAATCCGAGATCGAGCATCATCTCGGTGAATTTGTCCATCCGCGTGGCGGTGGTGGGGCCCGCGGGGCCGACGACTTCGCCCATTACCGGATCGACGGGACCGACGTAATAGATTGCGCGGCCCTTGAATTCGACCGGCAGTTCCTCACCATTCTCAAGCATATCGTGGATGCGCTTGTGGGCTGCGTCGCGACCGGTCAGCATCTTGCCCGACAGCAGCAGGCGGTCACCATGCTCCCAGCTGGCGACCTGCTCGGGGGTGAGATTGTCCAGATCGACCTTCTTCGCAGCCGCGTCGGGCTGCCAGGTCACGTCGGGGTACTCCTCGAGCTTCGGGGGTTCGAGATAGGCCGGGCCCGAACCGTCGAGCGTGAAATGCGCATGGCGCGTCGCGGCACAGTTGGGGATCATCGCCACCGGCTTGCCCGCCGCGTGACAGGGCGCATCGAGAATCTTGACGTCGAGAACGGTCGATAGGCCCCCCAGGCCCTGAGCGCCGATGCCCTGCGCATTGACGGCGTCGAATATGTCGATGCGCAATTGCTCGAGGTCGGTCTGCGCGCCGCGTTGCTTGAGCTGGCCCATGTCGATCGGCTCCATCAGGCTCAGCTTGGCAAGCTTCATGCAATGTTCCGCCGTGCCGCCGATACCGATGCCGAGCATGCCCGGCGGACACCAGCCCGCACCCATCGAAGGAAGCTGTTCGACCACCCAGTCTACGATATTGTCCGACGGGTTCATCATCTTGAATTTCGACTTGTTTTCGCTGCCGCCGCCTTTGGCCGCGACATCGATGTCGATCGTATCGCCGGCCACCATTTCTACCGACAGGACGCAGGGCGTGTTATCGCGGGTGTTGCGGCGGGTGAAGGCCGGGTCGGCAAGGATCGAAGCGCGCAGCTTGTTGTCCGGGTGGTTGTAGGCCTGGCGCACGCCTTCATCGACCACTTCCTGCAGGCTGCGCTGCGTGTCGAGACGGCAGTTCATCCCCCATTTGACGAAAACATTGACGATGCCAGTGTCCTGGCAGATCGGACGGTGGCCTTCGGCGCACATGCGGCTGTTGGTGAGGATCTGCGCGATCGCGTCCTTGGCTGCCGGCCCCTGCTCCGCTTCATAGGCTTTTCCCAATGCGCGGATGTAATCCATCGGATGATAGTAGGATATGTACTGGAGAGCGTCCTTCACGCTCTCGATCAGGTCTTCTTCCTTGATGACGGTCATGTCGCTCATCGCCGCGCGTTCCCATGTTGCAGATTTGCGCTCCCCGATAGGCGGGTTTGCGGCCATCGGTCAAAGCGCTTGGAAGCAAAAGGTCTTGCGCCTAAGGCAACGGGGAGCTTGCAAAGCCGTGTTATAGATGTAATACAGCGTTCGGAATTGACATGACCATCACCAAGACACGCCCCGACTACACCGCCGCCCGCAAGGCGATGATCGACAGCCAGCTGCGCACCAGCGGCGTCAACGAAGCCTTCGTGCTCGATCGCATGGGCACCGTCCCCCGCGAGGATTTCGTGCCCGAAGGCGCGAAGGGCACGGCCTATATGGACCGCGCGATCCGGCTGGGCGAGGGTGGCTACCTTCCTGCGCCGCTGTTTCACGGTGCGATGCTGGCCGAAGCCCGCCCAACGGGCGAGGACAGGGTCCTCGTGATCGACGGCGGCAGCGGCTATCTGACCGCCCTGGTCGAACCGCTGGTAAAATCGGTGAAGACCGTGTCGCCCGCAGAAGCACTCAAGGTGAAGAAGGACGATTTTACCCTGGTGCTGGTCGACGGCGCGATCGAACAGATGCCGGCCAATTTGGCAAAATCGGTTGTCGAAGGCGGCCGGATAGTAACCGGGCTCGTCGAACGCGGCGTAACCCGTCTCGCCACCGGTCGGAAATCCGGGAATGCACTCGCGCTTCTTCCGCTCGCCGAAATGGGCGTGCCGCGGATGGGCGCTTTCGACAAACCGGAGAGCTGGAGTTTCTGAATGCACAAGGGAGGGGTCGTGAAACACCTGACAGTTTCGGGCAGTCTCATCGCGCTCGCCCTCGTTGCAGTTCCGGCATCGGCCGATACGCTGCAGGAAGCGCTGACCGACGCCTATTACAATAACCCGACACTGGAAGGGGCACGTGCCGGATTGCGCGCTACCGACGAGAACGTTCCGATCGAGCGTGCGTCGGGGCTGCCCTCTGCCGAAGCGAGCGCTTCGGTGACCGAATTCCTCAAGCAGCGGTCGACCAGTTTTTTCACGCCCGACCGCGCCCTTACAGCGGGAATCGACCTAAGCGTTCCCATCTATTCCGGCGGCGCGGTGAAGAATTCCGTGCGCGCCGCGAAAGAACGGGTGGAAGCTGGCCGGGCCGATCTTCGAGCCACCGAGAGCGCGGTTTTCACCCAGGTGGTGGCCGCGTATATGGATGTGCTTCGCGGGCAGGCTCTCGTATCCTTGTCGGCAAATCAGGTCGACGTGCTGTCGATCGATGTCGAAGCCACCAGCGACCGCTTCGAAATCGGCGATCTGACCCGTACCGACGTGGCCCAATCCGAGGCGCGCCTTGCCTTGGCGCAGGGCGATCTGCGCAGCGCACAGGCCAATCTGATCGCTGCGCGGGAAGATTATATTGCTCTGGTTGGCAAGGCTCCGACTGATTTGCAGGCACCGCCGCCGCTTCCCGGATTGCCGAGCGACGCCGCCACTGCCGTCGAAGTCGCCCTGGAGAACAATCCCGATCTCATCGCTGCACGTGAAAGTGCCGCGGCGGCGGGCTATGATATAGAGGTTGCAGGTTCCAGCCGCCTGCCCAGCGTGTCGGTTTTTGCCGGTTACGATTACGACAATTATCTCGGCAGCGTCGCGGATGGGCCGCTCGATCCTTCGGACCCCGGAAGCCCCGTCGTTTCCAGCGACCAGTCGGCCACCGCCGCTTCGGCAGGTGTTTCGCTGCGTATCCCGCTTTTCCAGGGCGGCCGTCCCGCAGCCTTGCAGCGGCAGGCGACCGCGCGGGCGACAGCCGCCCTCGAACAGGTCATTGCTGCCGAACGCGACGTGATCGCACAGGTCCGGTCCGCCTATTCGAGCTGGCAGGCGTCCCTCGCCATCATCGAAAGTTCACAAAGCGCAGTTTCCGCAGCGGAGCTGAGCCTGGAAGGCGTGCGGGCCGAAAATTCGATCGGAAACCGGACGATCCTGGACGTATTGAATGCGGAGCAGGAGCTACTGCAGAGCCGCGTCCAGTTGGTGACCGCGCGGCGCAATGCCTATGTGGCCGGCTTTTCTCTGCTTGCAGCCATGGGCCGGGCCGAAGCCCGGGACCTCGGCCTTGCCGATGAAGGCGTTCTCTACGATCCGATCGACAATTACGAGCGCGTGAGCGGGAGCATATGGGACTGGGATCGCGACCCGGCTCCGCAGGCAACGAGCACCAGCACAGTCGATGTCGAGGCACCCACCGCCGATATTCCCGAGATTGCCGAGCCGGAAGATACCCCTTAGCAATAAAGCAGGTCCCGATTCGGGATTGCGATAGAGCCAAGGGGTAGGGCGCAAGATGCAGAACCACGACGAACCGTCGGTCGAGGAAATCCTCGACTCTATCAAGAAGGTGATCGCGCGCGACAGCGTGACGCGCGCGGAGACGCCGCAACGCCGTCGCGGGCTGGTCGCGGGCGGCGCCGACTCGAACGGTCCGGATGAGGACGAAGACGTTCTCGAACTTGGTGCGGGGCTCGAAGAAGACCTGATCATCGAAGACAATGCCGGCCTCGATGCCATCTATGGCGAGGAACCCGGCGAGGATGAGGACGAAGGTCTGATCGCCGACGCCACGCGAAGTGCGATGCAGCAGAACTTCGCTGCGCTCACCATGCTCTCCAAGCCCGGCAAGCAACCCCAGATCGTGCGCCAGGGTGAGACTTCGCTCGAAGGGCTGGTGCGCGACATGCTGCGCCCCATGCTCGCCAAATGGCTGGACGAGAATCTGCCGGGCATGGTCGAAGACCTGGTCAAGGCAGAGATCGCCCGGATCGCCGGGAAGAAGCGCTAAACCCCTTACCTTGCGCACGGTTGCGCGCTACACCGCGCAGCCATGACAACACGCAACAGGGTCGCATTCCCGCTCGCCAGCGCATTTGCGCTTTTCGCCACGCCGCTCGCCGCGCAGGATGCGGCCAGGCCGATGCAGGCCGAAGACCTGGTGACCATGCCCCGCCTTGGCAGCCCGACCGTTTCGCCGGACGGGTCCATGGCAATCTATTCCGTCACCACGACGGACAGCGAAACCTACGAACGCTCCGGGCAGATGTACCTGCGTTCGCTCGTGAACCGGAATGCTGCACCGGTTGCGCTCGATCTCGAAGGAAGCAGCGCAAGCTTCGGCGGCGACGGGTGGCTCTACTATATGGCCGGCGGTGCTGGCGGCGACACGATGCAGGTCTGGCGCGCAAGGATCGGCGCAAACGGAACGGTAACGGCGAAGTCGCAGGTTACCGATGTTACCCGCGGAGTGAATGGATACAGCATTGCAGATAGCGGCGACAAGATCGCGATCTGGACGGATGTGGCACGCAGCTGCGCCGAATTGTCGTGCGACGATAGCGCCAAACCCTATCTTCCGGGCCCGGGTGACGGGCGCCTCTACGAAGGCGATGACGGCTTCTATCGCCATTGGGACACATGGGAAACGCCGGGAACCTATAGCCGCGTATTCACCGCCGATTTGGTAGACGGCATAGCCGAAGGTGATTTCACTCCAGCAGATGGACCACTGGGTGCAGGCGGACCGCAAGGGGATACGCCGACCATGCCTTTCGGCGGCGACGAAGATATAGCCTGGGCTCCAGACGGGTCGGGCCTGTATTTCGTGGCGCGCGAAGGCGGGGCCAGCGAACCCTATTCGACAAATCTCGACATCTGGTGGTCCGATCTTTCCGGTGCGGCTCCGACCAACCTTACCGCCGCCAATGAAGCGCTTGATGCGCTGCCGACCCCGTCGCCCGACGGCCAGTATCTCGCCTATGTCGCAATGGCGCGGCCTGGCTATGAAAGCGACCGGCAGGTGGTCATGCTGCGCGATCTGCAGAGCGGCGTCACCACCGCATTGACCGCCGATTTCGACCGCAGCTTCGGTTCGCTCGCATGGACGCCCGATTCGCGCTGGCTGGTCGCAACGGCGCAGGATGTTCTCGACACACCGGCCTATCGCATCGATCCGCGCAGCGGCGCCGTGGAAGAGCTCGACCTGATGGCGGGCAACGAAGCCCATATCGGCAATGTCACACCGCTGGCGGACGGAGACTTGCTGTTCACTCGCGATTCCATCGGCGCCCCGGCCGAGATGTTCCTGTCCAGCGATTGGGGCCAGGCGGAACCGCTTACGCAGGTAGCCAGCCCCACGGTGGGCAAGTTCGCACCGGTATCGGTCGAGCGGTTCAGCTTCTCCGGCGCAAATGGCGATACCGTATGGGGCCAGATCACCAAGCTGGAAGGGCAAACCGGCAAGATGCCGGCCATCCTTTACGTGCATGGCGGCCCCCAGGGCTCCTTCAACGACGGCTGGTCCAGCCGCTGGAATCCGCGCGTTCTCGCGAGCCAGGGCTATGCGGTGATTTCGGTCGATTTCCACGGCTCGACCGGATACGGGCAAGCCTTCACCGACAGCATCAATCGCGACTGGGGCGGAAAACCGCTCGAAGACCTGCAGCTGGGCCTTGCTGCGGCGCTCGAACGTGACGGCCAGATCGACGGCAGCCGTGCCTGCGCCATGGGGGCGAGCTACGGAGGCTATATGATGAACTGGATAGCAGGCAACTGGCCCGACCGGTTCGATTGCCTCGTGCAGCATGACGGCCTCTTCGACATGCGCAGCTTCTATTACACGACCGAAGAACTGTGGTTTCCCAAGTGGGATTTCGGCGGCAGCTATTCCGAAAACAGCGAACTCTACGAACGCTGGAACCCGGTGAACCATGTCGACAAGTGGAAGACCCCGATGCTCGTTGTTACCGGCCAGAAGGACTTCCGTGTGCCCTATAGCCAGGGTCTCGCCAGCTTCACTGCCCTGCAAGAGCGCCAGATCCCGAGCCAGCTGCTTGTCTTCCCGGAAGAAAATCACTGGGTGCTCGGCGCGAAGAACTCGCTGCAATGGCACAATACGGTCTTTGCCTGGCTCGACCGCTGGCTGAAACCGGATGAGTAAAAGAGGCCTCGCAAAGGCCGAAAACGCACTCGCCAAGATTGGCGGCGAGACGGTCGAGCGGCAAATCTTCCTCTGCGCGGTCAGCGAAAAACAGAAATGCTGTTCACGCGAAGACGGCAAGGCAGCCTGGAACTACCTCAAGAAACGGCTCAAGGAGCTGGGGCTCGTCGGACGGGGCGGAACCGTTCAGCGAACCAAGGCCGACTGCCTGCAAATCTGCGCGCACGGACCCATCGCGGTCGTTTGGCCGGAGAACGTCTGGTACCATTCCTGCACCGAGGAAGTGCTCGAAGCGATCATCCAGCGCCACCTTATCGGCGGCGTTCCGGTTGAAGAGTATCGCCTGCGGGGGGTGGACGAGGCCTAATCCTCGTCGATGGAATTGTCCGGCAGGCGGTTGTCGACCGCTTCGTCATGCCCCGTTCCCGAGGACAGGAATACCAGTCCCATCAGCGCCCCGGTCAGCAACATCGTGAAGCCGATGCCGAGCGCCGTGGCAATGTAGAAATGCACCGACACATCCTCGAACTTCCATAGCAACGCCATGGCGATTGCGACGAGTCCGACGGTCAGCAGGAACAGGAAGCGCATGATCCGGCGATAGCGCGCCCAGGCGAAGGCCGCCGCCTTCGGATCGTCGAGAGGTGATTTGTCTACCATGACCGATCTAATGGCGCGCCGGGGACAAGCTTTCAACGGGGCGTCTGTGCCCGGCTGGCCAATTCATGGTATCAATGGCATTCTGCAACACGGAACTGAGGAGGCAGGCATGAACATCGGAAAACTTATCGAGGGTCGCACGAGTGCAGACATTATTTCGATCGATGTCGACAGGCCGGTCCGCGACGCAGTTGGCCTGCTCGCAGCCAAACGCATCGGCGCCCTTCCGGTTATGGCAGGCGGTTCCGTTGTTGGGATTTTTTCCGAACGCGATGTGATTTATCGCCTTGCCGAGGAAGGACAGAGCTGCCTCGACAAACCTGTCGGCCAAGTGATGACGTCCCCCGCCATTACGGCAAACCGCGAGACAGCAATTCTCGATGCCCTGGCGCTCATGACCAAGCGGCGGATCCGGCATTTGCCGGTAGTCGAGGGATCTGCGATGTGCGGCTTCATTTCCATCGGCGACCTCGTCAAGGCTCGCCTCGACGAAATCCAACACGAAGCCGAAGCCATGCGCGAATATATCCGGACTGCTTGAGCCCGGGCCTCACACTTCCTACATCCCCTGCATGGCCGAAATGCTCACCCTTACTCCAGCCGCTGCGAAGCGCGTCGCCGCCATTGCCGAAAAGCAGGCCAAGCCGGCAATCCTTCGCCTGTCGGTGGAAGGCGGGGGATGCTCTGGCTTCCAGTACAAGTTCGATCTTGCCGAGGGTGCCGAGGAAGACGATTCAGTCAGCGATACCGATGGTGTTCGGCTTGTCGTCGATCCCATAAGTCTCGATCTCGTGGCCGGAAGCGTCGTGGACTTCGTCGAATCGCTTGGCGGTGCCGCCTTTCGGGTCGAGAATCCCAATGCAGCCGCCGGATGTGGCTGCGGTTCCAGTTTCGGGATTTAGGTTAGACCCGCGACGCTGCTTCGGGCATGGATCGGTCCATGCGTATTTCCAGCTTCAACATCAACGGTATCAAGGCCCGCCTGCCGCGCCTGCTCGAGTGGCTCGACGAGACCCGTCCAACTGTCGCCTGCCTGCAGGAAATCAAGACCATGGACGACGGCTTTCCAGCCGACGAGTTCGAGAAGATCGGCTATCAGGCCATCTGGCACGGCCAGAAGAGCTTCAACGGTGTTGCAATTCTCGCCGACGGAGTGAAGCCGATCGAAGTGCAGCGCGGGCTGGGCATCAATGGACCGAAGGACGGCGAGGGCGAGCAGGCCCGTTACCTCGAGGCAGAGGTGAACGGCGTCCGCATCTGTAATCTCTACCTGCCCAACGGCAATCCGCATCCAGGCCCGAAATTCGAATACAAGCTCGCATGGATGGAACGGCTGCGCGATCGCATGCGCGCCATCTGGGACGAGGAAATCCCTGCTGTGGTGCTGGGCGACTATAACGTGATACCTGAAGACAAGGACGTCTGGTCGCCTAAGGCGATGGCCAGCGACGCCTTGATGCAGCCCGAATCTCGCAATGCCTACAAGCGAATGCTGGCCGATGGCTGGACCGACGCGATCGATACGCTCAACCCGCGGGGAGGCGTGTGGACCTACTGGGATTACCAGGCCGGTGCATGGCAGCGCGACCACGGGTTCCGGATCGACCACTTGCTGCTTTCGCCAGAGCTGGCCGACCGGATGATCGCCGCCGGTGTCGACAAGGAATATCGCGGGCGGGAGAAGGCCAGCGACCACACACCGGTCTGGGTCGAAATTTCCGACTGATGTATCAACGACAAAGGGCCGCCGCTTGGTAGCGACGGCCCCTGAGCGCTTGCCGCATTCAATCAGCGATAGAAGATGTGCGTATTGATGGTCGCGCGGGCGACCTTCTTGCGGGCCCAGCTGGGCCTTACATATTTTGCGTGGAAATAAAGCGAATCATCCGCTTCGCTATCCCACAGGCCCTGGTGGGCTATCCGGGCGATAGCTGTCGCGCGCTTCCACGCGTTCGACCCAGTCTTGATTCGGGGCATCGTGCCACCGCGCACGAAACTGAATTGCGCGCGTTGATAGACCACACCGCAATAGCTGGAAGGAAAGCTGCTGGATTCGCTGCGGTTGATGACCACCTGCGCCACGGCCAGCTGGCCAGACAGCGGCTCACCGCGCGATTCGAAATATACTGCGCCGGCAAGGCAGCGCATCTCATCGGAAAGTTCACCCGAAGCCGGCATTTGGGCCACGAGTTCGCGCAGGCTGTTCGCCTGCGGCACGTTTCCTGGAAATTCTGCTGTGGCTTCCTCGGGAAGCTCCTGGACCACTTCTTCGCTGACGAAGACCGGAACCACCTCTTCAGTGAGGGCAGTTTCTTCGGTGGTGGTCTCTACGGTCGCTTCAGCGACCTCGGCGCCGGTTTCTTCCGCACCGGCAAACGTTGCAATCATAGTTGCGGCGGCAGCCGCAATTCCAAAAAGTGATTTACGCATGATCCCGCTTATCTGGGCGGTGAGTAGCTGCGCAGGCTGGGATCCGGTGCGCGTTATATGCGTCTTTAAACTTGGATCCGTTTGCGGGCCTGCCGCTTGCTCCCCGTCTGCGCGCTAGTCCGTCGACACCATTGCCAACCCGACCGCCTGCGCATCGAAGCTGGCGGGCCAAATAGTCACATTTGAAACTGTGTCAAGTTAACGCGCGCCGGGATCTATCAACCGTTCCACTTCGGGACCATCGAGTTCGATGAACCAGCAATCCGAATCCTGACGCTGCCTTCTGGCAATATAATCGTAGAATTCTTGAGCGTTTTCCTCGTCTTGTTCGCGAGTGCAGACGAAGGTGCGGGAGCCATCCATCTGCGGCATCCGCTCCCACAGGCGGGTATTTTTGCCACCATTTGTGGTTAATATCACAAGCGTTCCGGCATCACGTTCGCCCTTCTGCAAAACCATTCCAAAACCCCCGAGGGCTTGGACAAGTTTAAGCAATCCCGCGACTTCAAGGTGAGCCGGAAGCCTCTGATCACCAGTCACGCTGCGTATCCGGGCAAGCTCGACAGCGGGATACGGGATTTCATGAAAGTCCCGGTGCCCCGGCCGATTTCCTCCCCTTCGGCATCGACGAGCTTCGATTCGGCAACGAAGACCCGGCGGCGACCGCTGATCCAGCGCCCTTCCGCCACGACTTTCCCCTCGCGTACCGGCTTGGTGAAGTGGAGATTGAACGACGTCGTAAGGAGGAATCGGTCGGTCACCAGCGTGTTTGCGGCATAGAAGGCCGCATCGTCGAGCATCTTGAAATAGATGGTACCGTGCGCCGCACCGGCGGCATGATAGACTGATTCGGTGACTTCGAACGTAATACGTGCCGTGCCTTCGCCCGTAACCTCAAGCGTCGAATCGAAAAGTGCATTGACCGGAGCGGAAGAATAAAGACCTTCGAGCGCCCGCCAATGAAGTTCGGCTCCGCTGCCTGACGCTCCGCCCATCTTTCCTCTCGAATCCCTAATCAGCTGCGGGGTTCGACCCAGCCGATCGAACCATCGGCACGGCGGTAAACCATATTGTGCACCTCGGTAGCCCCGTTCTTGAACAGCAGTGCGTTAGCATTCTGCAAATCCAGAAGCATGACCGCATCCGCAACCGAGCATTCCGGGATCATGGCACTGGTTTCGGCAATGACTGGCGGGCTGTCATGCTCGACCTCGTCCTCATTGTCGGGCTCTGGAGCGGCGAAAATGGTGTAGGCGGCTTCCTGTTCGCGCATAGCGTGGTCGGCCTGCTCATGTCGATCCTTGATCCGGCGCTTGTAACGGCGCAGCTGCTTTTCGATCTTCGCTGCCGCCTGGTCGAACGCCTGATGGACATCATGTGCCTCGGCATGACCCTTCAGGATCAGGCCCTGCATGACGTGCGTGACGATATCGGAAGAAAAAGCACCGCCTGCCGCCTTGCCGAAAGTGACATTACTCGAAATGGCGCGATTGAAATATTTCGCGACGATGCCCTGCATTCGGTCCTCGACATGGGTCTGCAAGGCTGCGCCGGTGTCGATCTGGTGGCCCGAAACACGGATATCCATAAAGTCTTTCTCCTTATATCGCGCCCCGGCTTTTCCTCTCGCCCGGCTCCGCCCGGACGGAATGCAGGGCCATGACCTTATCCCCAGAGAGGGTTTTCGATCCCGGCCATGAACTGCCTGTGCCGTACAAGTTCTTCAGCCGTCGGAGCATGCGGTCGCGGTGCACGCCGCGGCCCTTCCGGGGCTTTGCGCACGGCGATCAAATCCTGTGTGGTAACTGGATCGACCGCTTCGGCCGCAAGTTCCAGTCCAATCTGACGCCCACCTTTCAGTTCGACATAGACCTGCGCGAGCAGCTCGGCATCGAGCAGGGCACCGTGCTTCACGCGGTGGCTGCGGTCGATGCCATAGCGGGTGCAGAGTGCATCGAGCGAAAGCTTGGCTCCGGGATGGCGTTTTTTGGCCAAGGCTACGGTATCGATCATCCGGGTCATGCAGACTGGCTCGCATTTGCAGAGCGCCAGTTCGGCGTTGAGAAACCCGAAATCGAACCCGGCGTTGTGCGCGATGAGCGGAGCATCCCCGATAAATTCGAGGAGCTCATGGAAGATGTCCCGGAACAGCGGCTTGTCTGCAAGAAATGCGCTCGAAAGGCCATGCACAGCCTCTGCGCCTGCGGGCATATCCCGTTCCGGATTGTAATAGGCGTGATAGGTTTTTCCGGTGGGGACGAGATTGAACAGCTCCACGCAGCCGATTTCCACCATCCGATCGCCCGTCTTCGGGTCGAGTCCGGTGGTTTCGGTGTCGAAAACGATTTCACGCATCGGTTAATCTATCGGACTCGCGGACGAAGATTACAAGAGCCGTTCGCCAGCTATCTCCCTGCGCAGCAGATCGATAAGAGCAATGACCTCGCGCTCGGTTTCCGCCAGCGACTGGCCGGTATCGATGACGTGGTCGGCACGCTGGCGCTTTTCGGCGTCCGGCATCTGGAGTGAAAGGATGTGGGCGAATTTTTCGGTCGTCATGTCCGGCCGGGCCAACACTCGGCGGCGCTGGACTTCGGCCGGGGCGGAGACAACCACCACACGGTCCACCTCATTGTGTCCCCCCTTCTCGAACAGCAAAGGTATATCGAAGACGACGAAGGGTGTCCCGTAATGTTCGAACAGGAAAGCTTCGCGCTTCCGGGCCACCGCCGGATGTACGATCGCTTCAAGGCGGGCCAATGCCCGCTTGTCACCGAAAACCTGATCCCCCAGCTTGTCACGCAGCACGCCTTCTTTCCCGGTGCTGCCGGGAAATGCAGCCTCTATTTCCTCAACCAGACTGCCCCCGGGGCCCTGCATCGCGCGCACTTCGGCATCGGCATCGAAGACCGGCACGCCAGCCGCCTCGAACATGGCGGCAACGGTCGACTTCCCCATGCCGATGGAGCCGGTGAGACCCACAATGAGCGGCTTGGTCATGCAACCAACCTTTCCCGCAGCTCGGTATCGAATTCGCGCGGCGGCTCAACTCCGAAGAAATGCACGAATGCTGCGGCGGCCTGCCCGATCAGCATGGAAAGTCCGTCGATGGTCCCGAACCCGGTTTCTCGTGCGGATTTGAGAAAATCGGTTTCGACGGGATCGGTGACAATGTCATAGGCGATCGAGCCGGGCGGAGCATGGCTCCAATCGAATGCAAGCGGGGGCTGGCCGCGCATGCCAAGGGGGCTGGCGTTGATCACGAGATCGCAGCATCCTTCACGGTCGTCGAAGGCGAAATCGGTCGGCTCGGCGAAATGGGACAGCGGCGCCACGTGATGCTCGCCTCCGCTCAACTCATTCAGCAGCGCTTGTGCTTTCTCCGGATCGCGGCCGGTCAACACAATGGTAAAGCCGGCTTCATCCAATCCGGCGACGATTGCCCGCGCAGCGCCGCCTGTCCCCAGCACTCGCGCCATTCGGAAATAATGCTGGCGCGCAAGATGATCTCGCAAAGGCTCCAGGAATCCCGCAACATCAGTATTGCGCCCTACCAATGCACCGTCTTTCGCCCGGTGGACCGTGTTCACAGCACCCACTCGTTCAGCCACATTGTCGAGCCGGTTTATCAGCGGAATCACCTTCTGCTTGTGCGGCATGGTGACATTGCACCCGCACCAGTCAGGATCTTCTCGGCGAGCGGCCAGATAATCGGCCAGACCTTCAGCGGTTACATGGTGAGCCCGATACTTGGCATCGAGTCCCAGTTTCTCGATCCAGAAGCCGTGAATTGCAGGCGATTTCGACTGCGAAATCGGATCGCCTATCACTTCCGCATAGTCGGTCACGTCCGGAGAACGCCTTCTTCGCGAAGCGCGGCGAGTACCTGGAGCAGCGGCATTCCTAGCACCGTAAACTGGTCGCCCATGACGCTTTCGAACAATTGAACTCCAGGCCCTTCTATCCGGAACACGCCGACGCAATAGGAAACTTCGGGCCATTCGGCGCCGAGATAGGCTTCGATGAAGTCTTCCGAGAGTTCGCGCACCCGCAGCCGCGCAAAATCTGAGCCGACCCAGCCGATCTTCCCATCCTTCGCCAGAGCTGCAGCGCTGTGGAGCGTCATCACCTTGCCCGAGAAGAAGCGCAGGTGTTCGGCAGCTTGCTCGCGGCTGGCGGGCTTGTCGAACCGCTGTCCGTCCACCTCGATCAGCGAATCGCTTCCCAGGACAAGGCGCTCGTCCGTAACAGCAACAGCCTTGGCCGCAGCCAGCGCCTGCGCCACTTCCGCGGGATCGGCCTCTTCCATCTCCGCTTCGAGCCTGCGCTCGTCCAAATCGACTCCTACCGCTTCGAAGGCCACGCCCGCGGCGGTGAGCATCGCCTTGCGCGAGGCGGATTGGGATGCGAGTACAATACTGCGGATCGACAGATCAGTCATATCGCTTTCACTCCCTCGAACAGATCGCCGTCACGCGATTTACGCTCTCCGAGAAGACGGATGATGGCGGCTGCCGTTTCCTCAATGGAGCGGCGCGTCACATCGATCACCGGCCAGCCATTGTCCGCAAACATCCGGCGCGCGAAAGCGACCTCGTCCTTTACTTTCTGGTTGTCGACATAGGATGTCTTGGTCTTTTCATTAAGCGTCAGCAAACGGTTGCGCCGGATTTGCACCAGCCGCTCGGGCGCGGTGGTAAGCCCGACCACGAGCGGCTTCTTCAGCTCGAAGAGCTTTGGAGGCGGCGGGCTTTCCACCACCAGAGGAATGTTGGCAACTTTGTAGCCGCGATTGGCGAGGTAGATGCTGGTAGGTGTTTTCGAACTTCGCGAAACGCCCGCCAGTACGATGTCGGCCTGCTCCCAGTTTTCCCAGCCGATGCCATCGTCATGCGCGATAGTGAACTGGATTGCCTCCACCCGTTCGAAATAGGCCTTGTCCATTTGATGCTGGCGACCAGGGCGACCATGCGCCTCCTGTCCCAGCGCCTTCTCGAGCGCCTCGGTGACGCGATCGAGAATAGGCACTGCAGGCAACCCGTTCTGCGCGCAGACTTCCTCCAATTTCGTGCGCGCTTCCTGGTTGACCAGCGTGTAGAGAACCAGCCCGGGATTGGCGTTGAGTTCCGGTATAATACGGTCGAGATGCTGACGGCTCCTGACCATGGGCCAGAAATGGCGTACTACATCGGCATCATCGAACTGCGCCAACGCTGCCTTCGCCAGCATCTCCAGAGTTTCGCCGGTACTGTCCGAGAGCAGGTGGAGATGGATACGGTCGGGGATAATTGCCTCTCATGCGGGTGTGGACAGCCTTGGGATAAACCACGGCACAGGTCTACCGACAAGTTCGGGGACGAAATTGCTACCCACTACGAGTCAGGCAAAGGGGTGATTCCCGCACACCAAATCACTATTTTTACGAAGGCTGGGGACATCGGGGAGAAGTTTGACTCGACTCATGCACTCCGGCGATTCGGAACACGGTTCACGGCCCTTTTAACTCCGGGATAAATAGGGCAGGAGCCGGTTGTGCCCAATATCCACAGGGCCAACAGACTCCATCAAACCTTATATATACTTAGTATTATTGGACTCCTGAATGCCCGGCCTCCTTCTCGACACGCTAAACGGCAAGCGCTCTTCGCAGGTTCCTCTCTGGCTCATGCGCCAGGCTGGTCGCTATCTTCCCGAATATCGCGAGCTTCGGGAACGAAAGGGTGGATTCCTGGCGATGGCCTATGACAGCGAGGCGGCTTGCGAGATTACGCTTCAGCCGATCGATCGCTTCGGTTTTGACGGAGCGATCTTGTTTTCGGATATCCTGATTGTACCGCATGCGCTCGGCCAGCATCTCGAATTCCAGGCCGGTGAAGGTCCCAAACTTTCTCCCAGGCTGATCGATGCCTCGCTCGACGAGTTAGCCCGGGCCCCTGAGCGCTATGAACCGATCTACCAGACCGTGCGTCTATGCCGCCAGCGACTTCCCGAAGGGGTAACGATGCTGGGCTTTGCAGGAAGTCCCTGGACCGTGGCGACATATATGGTGGCAGGTGAGGGGAGCCGCGACCAGCACGAAGCGCGGGCGCTGGCCTATCGCGACCCGGCCGCTCTGCAGGCGATTATCGATGCCGTCGTCGAGCAGACGATCACCTATCTCTCCGGTCAGATTGCGGCCGGAGCCGAGGCTGTTCAATTGTTCGATAGCTGGGCCGGAAGTCTCGCGCCCGATGAATTCGAACGCTGGGTCATCGCGCCCAATGCGCAGATCGTGGCGGCGTTGGCGGAAATGCATCCAGACACACCGGTAATCGGCTTTCCGAAGGGTTCGGGCGAAAAATTGCCAGCCTATGCACGCGAGACCGGGGTAGGGGCAGTGGGAGTGGACGAGACGCTAGATCCGGTTTGGGTCGCACGAGAATTGCCTGAAAGCATGGCGGTTCAAGGCAATCTCGATCCGTTGTTGCTGCTGGCCGGATCAGGGGAACTCGAAAAGCGCGTGCAAACCATTCTCGAGGCTTTCGCCGAGCGCCCGCATGTATTCAATCTGGGCCATGGTATCGACCGTCATACGCCGATCGAGCATGTCGAACGCCTGATCGCCGCGGTACGGGGCTGGGAGGGGTGAAAATGCCGGTCCGCTTCGCTACATCGCCTGCATGCAGGATGTGCTTTCCATGATCTATCTATGGCTCAAGGCGGGCCACATCATCTTCATGGTTTTCTGGATGGCGGGCTTGTTCATGCTGCCGCGCCAGATGATTTACCTCCATTCTGCTGAGTCGAAATCGGTCGAAACGGAGTTATGGGCCAAGCGCATGGGCCTTCTTCGCAAGATTATCCTCACTCCCAGTATCATCGTGGTGTGGATCCTGGGCCTGCTGCTGGCACAAACGCTTCAGGTGTGGGGAGAGGGGTGGCTGCACGCCAAATTGCTCTTCGTGATACTCCTGAGCGGCTTCCACGGTTATATGGTGGCGCAATCGAAGAAGATGATCGCGGGCGAACGCCCAATGAGCGAAAAGCAATTGCGCATGTGGGGCGAAGTGCCCGGGATATTGCTTGCGCTGATCGTGGTTCTCGTCGTCGTAAAGCCTTTCTGACCAACCACTCGTCGTTTGCCGATTGACGTCTGCTGCACGCCTAATTATTCGAAGCACACCTACCGGCTAGAGGCCCCGTCTATCGGACTGGGCCAGGTCCGCTTTCTCCAAGCCCATACGACCTGTCGGCCATTCCACACATTTGAATTCGAGAAAAATAATGCATCTCAAGGACTTGAAAGAAAAAGCACCTGCAGATCTTGTGGCGATGGCCGAAGAGCTGGGTGTAGAAGGCGCCTCGACCATGCGCCGGCAGGACCTCATGTTCTGCATCCTCCGCGAACTCGCGGAAGACGAGGAATACGAAGAAAAGATCATGGGCATCGGCACGATCGAGGTGCTTCAGGATGGTTTCGGCTTCCTGCGCAGCCCGGAAGCGAACTATCTTGCCGGGCCCGACGATATCTACGTTTCGCCCAATCAGGTGCGTAAATGGGGCCTTCGCACCGGCGATACGGTCGAAGGCGAGATTCGCGCGCCGAAGGAAGGCGAGCGCTATTTTGCCCTGACCAAGCTCTACAAGGTCAATTTCGACGATCCGGACGCAGTTCGTCACCGGACCAATTTCGACAACCTCACGCCGCTTTATCCGGACGAGAAGCTGTCACTCGATACGCTCGACCCGACTGTCAAGGACAAGTCGGCCCGCGTAATCGACATCATCTCGCCGCAGGGCAAGGGCCAGCGTGCGCTGATCGTGGCCCCTCCACGTACCGGTAAGACGGTGCTGCTTCAGAATATCGCCAAGGCGATCACCGACAATCATCCCGAAGTGTTTCTGCTGGTGTTGCTCGTCGACGAGCGCCCGGAAGAAGTCACCGACATGCAGCGAAGCGTGAAGGGAGAGGTGATCTCCTCGACCTTCGACGAGCCCGCAAACCGTCACGTCCAGGTCGCCGAAATGGTAATCGAGAAAGCCAAACGTCTCGTCGAACATAAGCATGACGTGGTGATCTTGCTCGATTCGATTACCCGTCTTGGCCGTGCTTACAACACCGTGGTGCCGTCTTCGGGCAAGGTGCTGACCGGCGGTGTTGATGCCAACGCGCTGCAGCGGCCCAAGCGCTTCTTCGGCGCTGCGCGCAATATCGAAGAAGGCGGCAGCCTCTCGATCATCGCCACCGCGCTGATCGATACCGGCAGCCGCATGGACGAGGTGATCTTCGAAGAGTTCAAGGGCACCGGCAACAGCGAAATCGTGCTCGATCGCAAGGTCGCCGACAAGCGTATCTTCCCGGCGCTCGATGTCGGCAAGAGCGGCACTCGCAAGGAGGAACTCCTCGTAGGCAAGGATCAGCTCTCGAAGATGTGGGTCCTGCGTCGTATCCTCATGCAGATGGGTACGATCGATGCGATGGAATTCCTCCTCGACAAGATGAAGGATTCCAAGACCAACGAGGACTTCTTCGCGACGATGAACCAGTAAAGCTCCCGTCGCGTTGCCTGCCGTCCGGAAAGCTGTCATCACGGGTGCTCCCGGCGCGGGCAAATCGACTGTGTTGGCCGAACTTGGCAGGCGCGGCTTTTCCGTCATCCCCGAAGTTGCCCGCTCCATTCTCAAGCGGAGCGGCGGCATGGAATTGCGGCGAGACGACCCAACGGGTTTTGCGGAAGCTATGTTGGACGCACAGCTAATGGCTTGGGATTGCGGTGACAATTCAGGACCGATCGTGTTCGATCGCGGATTCGCCGATATTGTCGGATTTCTATGGGTTGAAGGCCTCCCTGTGTCTAACCGGATCGACTGGACATGCCGCGAATTGCGGTTCGACGGGCCGGTATTCAGGGCGTCGCCTTGGGAGGCGATCTATTCGACCGACGAAGAACGCATCCAAGGTTGGGACGAAGCCATTGCGAGTGACGAAGCAGTGTCCCGTGCCTGGCGGTGCTATGGCTACGATATCGTTGATTTGCCGTTGGTTTCGCCATCGGATCGTGCTTCATTCATCGTTGACCGGTTATGATGTTTTCATCGTCTTGAGCATGGCTGCCATCTGCTCCCAGACTTTGTTCACCGCCTTCAGAGGACGCACCATCACCTTGAAATCGGAGATCATTCCGTCTTCGTCAAAGCGGATCAGGTCGATCCCGTTGATGTGTATACCGTCGATCACCGTAGTGAATTCGAGCAACGCGCTTTCGCCATCCACCAATTCACGGACATAGGTGAAACTGTTATTGCCAAGCGTCTGTCCTGCGGCCGATAGATAAGCGACCACGAGGTCGCGGCCTTGTTGCGGCGTATGCACCACCGGCGAGTGGAATACCGCATCTTCGCGGATAATAGCGGCGAGTTCTGCGGGCCTGCTCCCGTTTCCGATCACAGTGTGCCAGCGTTCCAGTCCCTTTACTGCCGACATATCGCCTCTCCGAAACTATGTGCCTGGGCGGCTGTCCAATCCCGCGCATATTGGGTAGATTCGGGATCGGAAACGAGCTGTCCATCTTCAATGAATCCGTAGATATTGTCGATCGTATCGCTACGGGCGGAGTTCTGCCGTTCCGAGATATGACACGGCTCTATCTGCCATGGATTGTCCAAACCCATGGCGACTACCATTTCGCGAAGCGCATGGAGGGTGTGTCGCTGGAAGCGCGCGACGCGTTCCGTTTTGGTAGGTACTACGAGGCCCCGCTGGCGAGTCGCATCCTGGGTCGTGATTCCAGTAGGGCAGCGGTCGGTATGGCATTGCATCGACTGAACGCAGCCCAGAGCGAACATGAAAGCGCGGCCGGCATTGCACCAGTCGGCCCCCAACCCGAAATTCATGGCCAATCCGGCGCCCGAATGGACCTTACCTGCCGCAGCAATCTTGATCTCGTCCTTGAGCCCTGTTCCGACGAGTGCATTCCGGACCAGTATCAGCCCTTCTCGCAGAGGCATGCCGACGCGGTTGGAAAATTCGACAGGAGCTGCACCGGTGCCGCCTTCGGCGCCGTCGACGACAATATAATCTAGCCTGATGCCGGTTTCGATCATCGCCTTGCAGAGGGCGAATACCTCGTGAGGTTTCCCTACGCAGAGCTTGATGCCGACAGGTTTGCCGCCGGACATCTGGCGTAGCTGGACTGCCCATTCGAGTAGTCCGATCGGGGTCGAGAAGGTTGAATGTGCGGCGGGAGACACCACGTCACGTCCGATAGGAACTCCCCGAGCTTCGGCGATCTCGCGGGTGACCTTCGGACCGGGGAGCACCCCGCCGTGACCGGGCTTCGCACCCTGACTGAGCTTGATCTCGACCATCTTGACCTGCGGATCGCTCGCAGTCTCGGCAAATTTTTCCGGATTGAATGATCCGTCCGAATTTCTGCAGCCGAAATAGCCGCTCCCTATTTCCCAGACCAGATCACCACCATGCGAACGATGGTATCGTGACAGCCCGCCTTCGCCGGTATCGTGGTAAAACCCCCCGACTGCGGCACCTTTGTTGAGAGCCATGATTGCATTTGCGGAAAGCGAACCGAAGCTCATGGCGGAGATATTCAAGAGCGAAGCCGAGTAGGGCTGCGAGCACTGGCTGGATCCAACGTTTACTCGCCATTCCGTGGGGGCTTGCTCATTTGGTATGATCGAATGGGCAAGCCATTCATATTCTTCGGAATAGACATCGAGTTCGGTACCGAAAGGATGAGAATCCAGCTGGCCCTTGGCGCGGGCATAGACGAGGCTGCGCTCATCATGATTGAAGGGACGTCCCTCAAGATCGCCTTCGACAACATACGCGCGGGCGAATGGCCGCAGATCTTCCATGATCCAGCGGATACGCGCCAGAAGTGGATAGTTCCTCCTAAGCGTATGTTTACGTTGAAAGAAATCCCAAATTGCGATCAGCAGAAGCGGTAGGGTGACAACAAGCGCCCAACGCAGCCAACCTGTTGAAACGAAGAGCAACGAAAGCGCGAGCAGGCTGATCGGTACGCCGAAACGGACCAGTAACTCTGCGGAATCGCGCCACTTCGCCTTGTTCGGGATCAAGCGAGATGCTCGGCGAAGAATTCTGCTGTGCGGCTATCCGCCAAATTAGCTGCCTCTTCGTTGCGGCGCTTCCCGAATTCTGTCGCGAAGCCGTGATCCAGACCTTCGTAATCGTGCAGCGTGACCTTTGGGTGATTGTCCAGTCCCTCGTGCATGGCCTTCTGCGTGTCCTTGTCTACGAAACCGTCTTCGGTCGGAATGTGCAGCATCAGGGGGTGGGCGATTGCATGTTTCTCGTGAAGCAGACTGTCCACTCCCACGGCGTAATACCCGACCGTTGCATCGCTGTCTGTTCGGGCAGATGTCATATAAGCCAGACGCCCTCCGAGGCAGTACCCCACTGCGCCTACCTTCCGGCAACCCTGGCTGCGCGCCCATTTGATCGCCGCCTCTATGTCGCGAATGCCTTGATCCTGATCGAACTTGCCGAAGAGGTCGAACGCCTTCTGCATTTCGGCTTCGATATCGGGGTCAAGTTCGATGCCGTCCTCGAACTGCCAGAACAGGTCCGGGGCGACGGCGAGATATCCTTCTTCGGCCAGCTTGTCGCATTTGCAGCGGATGCCCGCATTAATCCCAAAAATCTCCTGGATGACTACGATAGCGGCTTTCGGTTTACCTTGGGGACGGGCTACATAGGCGTTGAAGCCGTTTTTCTTGTCCAGCGTGTCCAGCCTGACGATTTCGCTCATTCAGTCGTTCTCCCTTGCCGTAGTTTGAGCCTAGCCCTTGTGCGGTTTCCTTGGCAAACCCAGATAGTGCGAACACGAGACACAACGGAGGAAACGCGATGAAGGTCCATATCGAGATCGATTGTACGCCGGAGGAGGCGCGGACCTTCATGGGCCTGCCCGATGTGGGCAAAGCGAATGATGTTTATGTCGATATGATGTCGAAAGCTATGAAGGGCGTTTCGAACACCGACCAATTGCAGGAATATGCGAAGCAGCTTGCACCGATGGGGCAGGCCGGATTCAAGCTGTTCCAGAGTTTCATGGAAGGCGCCAACGCAGCAAAGGCTCAAGGCAAGAAGCCTGACCCAACCGACGACTGATCTCGATTCGATCATGGCCGACACGATTTTCGCCCTTTCGAGCGGGGCGCCACCTGCCGCCATCGCAGTCGTTCGGATTAGCGGGCCATGTGCGGATGCAGCAGTGATGCGTTTGGCCGGGGCGTTGCCTGAGGCGCGAAAGGCGAGTCTGCGCTCCTTACGGTCGACAGACGGAAGGATGCTGGACCGCGCATTAGTGCTTTGGTTTCCTGGCCCTCGTACCGCAACAGGAGAAAATCTTGCCGAATTGCATTGTCACGGAGGTAGGGCTGTCGTCTCCGCCATAGAATGCGAGCTTGCCGCTATGGACGGATTGCGCCGCGCCGAACCCGGCGAATTCACACGACGGGCTTTCGCTAATGGGGTAATTGATCTTGCCGAGGCAGAGGGGCTCGGCGATTTGCTTTCTGCTGAAACTGAATTGCAGCGGCGAGCCGCGCAATCCGCGGCAAGCGGCGGTTTATCTGCAAAAGTGGAAGATTGGCGTTCCCGCCTGCTTAGCCTGTCCGCATTGGTTGAGGCGCAGCTCGATTTCGGGGACGAAGATGACGTGGGCATATTGCCCGATATGTTCCACGTGGAACTTTCCGAACTCCTTGAGGAATGGATTGCTGCATTGAATGCTCCACGAGCAGAGCGATTGCGGGACGGGGTAAGGGTCGTTCTCGCCGGACCGCCGAACACAGGTAAGTCCTCTCTGTTCAATGCTCTTTTGGACGAAGGAGCGGCGATCGTGTCTGCGGAAGCGGGGACCACCCGTGATGTTATCGAGCGGCCAGTTGCGCTAGGCGGCGTCCCGTTCGTTTTGGTCGATACGGCGGGCTTGCGGGAAGATGGCGCTGGAGAGATTGAGCGGATTGGTATTGATCGTGCGCGGGCTCAGGTTGAGCGCGCCGACATCGTTCTCTGGCTCGGCGAAGAAGGGGAGGGGCCAGAGGGCGCGATCGAGATCGCAGCGAGATCGGATCTCCAGGCCAGCTCAAAAGCGACTGCCGATTATGAAGTTTCGGCCGTAACTGGTTCTGGGGTCAGTAATCTTATTGAAGGCCTCATTTCTCAGGCCAAAAGCATACTTCCTCAACCGGGTGAAGCCGCGCTCAATTCCAGACAGTCATCGGCGCTATCCAATGCCTTGACGGCTATTCAAGGGGTCGAATCCGGGGATGATGCCTTGCTCACCGCCGAGCGCATGCGAATTGCGCGGCTGGAATTGGACAGATTCTTGGGACGCCACTCGACCGAAGATATGCTCGACGCCCTGTTTGGACGCTTTTGTATCGGGAAGTAGAGAACTGCCCGATGTTCCACGTGGAACACTGATTGGCCTTTGAACGATTGGTGCTTTGCGGTATCGGCGCGAGCATGCAGAGTTTCGATATTATCGTTGTCGGCGGCGGACATGCTGGCGTCGAGGCTGCTTGTGCCGCCGCGAGGATGGGGTGCAAGACGGCACTGGTAAGTTTCGACCTATCCAAAATCGGTGCGATGAGTTGCAATCCGGCAATCGGCGGTTTGGGGAAGGGTCATCTCGTAAGGGAGGTCGATGCACTCGATGGGGTCATTGGCCGCGCTGCAGACGCGGCGGCGATTCACTATCGAATGCTCAACCGGTCGAAGGGAAGTGCGGTTTGGGGGCCTCGAGTCCAAGCCGACCGAGCGTTGTTCCACCGAGCCGTTCAAGAGATCGTCTCGAGGCAAGACAAATTGATCCTGGTTGAAGGTGAAGCGGCGTCGCTGTCGATCAAAGGTGGTTCGATCCGTGGCGTTCGACTGGCGGATGGAAATACCCTCGCGAGTTCTGCCGTAGTGCTTTGCACCGGTACTTTTCTGGGAGGCACCTTGTTTCGGGGCGAGGAGAGGTTCGAGGGCGGGAGGGTCGGAGAGGGTGCGGCCCGCGTTCTGGCGTCCCAGCTGCGAGAAGCCGACCTTCCAATGGCGCGCCTTAAGACCGGCACACCGCCGCGCCTGGATGGACGAACCATCGATTGGGCCGCACTCGAAGAGCAGCCTTCAGATGGAGAAACCTGGACCATGTCCTCGATCTCCAGCGGCCGAGTGAACGCACAAGTGTTCTGCGCCATTACACGGACGAACCAGAAGGCGCATGATATTATTCGCGCCAATCTTGACCGCTCGCCGCTTTTCTCAGGGGCCATCGGGGCCGCGGGTCCGCGATACTGCCCCTCGATCGAAGACAAAATCCATCGCTTCGGGGATCGTGAGGGGCATCAAATATTCCTGGAGCCGGAAGGGCTGGGCACGCACCTGGTTTATCCCAATGGCATCAGTACTTCGCTTCCTGTCGATGTTCAGCATGAGATGCTACGCGCAATGAAGGGGCTGGAGCGGGTCGAGATGGCAGTACCGGGCTACGCGGTCGAATATGATTACATAGATCCCCGCGCACTCCGGCACAGCCTTGAGCTGCGAGCTATTCCCGGCCTCTATTGTGCGGGTCAGATTAATGGAACCACGGGCTATGAGGAGGCCGCTGCTCAGGGGCTGGTCGCCGGGATGAATGCTGCGGCCAAGGTGTCGGGGCGCGAACCTCTCGGCCTCGACCGCGCCAATTCCTACATTGCCGTTATGGTCGACGATCTTACCTTACAGGGCGTCAGCGAACCCTATCGAATGTTGACGGCAAGGGCCGAATACCGTTTGCGCCTCCGTGCCGCCAATGCGGATACCCGTCTGACGAGACTAGGGATAGAAGCAGGGCTGGTTGGTCCCGAGCGGGCGGCTTGGTTTGCCGAGCGTGAAGCACGTCGCGCGTCGATCGATACCCAGCTTAACCAAGAATTGCATGCCAATGCTCTTATCGAGGGGGGCCTAAAGGCGAAAGCCGACCGAGGATCTCAAAAGGTTCGCGATTGGCTTCGTGGGGGGCAGATCGCAATCGATGAGCTAGCGGATATTGTAACGGGCATCGATCCTCTGGATGCGCTGACGATAGAGATGGTCGAGGATGCCATCTATGAACCGTACTTGTTACGGCAGGACGCAGAACTCCAGGATTTGAAAGCAGGAGAACGACTAAGACTGCCATCCGACTTTCCTTATGGGCGTGTTCCCGGCCTCTCTAACGAAATGGTCGAGCGT
Source organism: Qipengyuania huizhouensis (assembly GCF_019711635.1). Taxonomy (GTDB): domain Bacteria; phylum Pseudomonadota; class Alphaproteobacteria; order Sphingomonadales; family Sphingomonadaceae; genus Qipengyuania; species Qipengyuania huizhouensis. The sequence goes on from NZ_JAIGNT010000002.1 coordinate 84,349, forward strand.
CTCTCCAAAGCTCAGCCCGAGACACTCTCGGCAGCAGGACGAATTCCGGGCATTACACCTGCCGCACTTGCCGCGCTCCTCGTCCATGCGCGTCGCCTGAAGGAACAGGCGGCGTGACATTTAGTGAAGAACAAGCACGCGCCACCCTCAACGAACTTGGTCCGTCTGATGCCATCGAAAGGCTTGAATTGCTTGCCGCTGAATTGCGTTCAGAGAATGAGAAGCAAAACCTGGTTTCACGAGCTTCATTGCAGGAAGTGTGGGTTCGTCACTTCGCCGACTCGGCACAGCTCATGCGGTATGTTCCACGTGAAACGCGCGGGGCATGGTTCGACCTGGGGAGCGGTGCCGGCTTTCCCGGTCTTGTCCTGGCGATCCTGAGGCGCGATGAGCCGACTATCCTGATCGAATCGCGCCGACGCAGGATTGAATGGCTTGAGGCGATGAAGGTGAAGCTTGACCTTCCGAACTGTGAAATCGAGGGAAAGCGTCTGGAGCATGTCGAAACGCGAAAAGCGGCGGTAATCTCAGCGCGAGCGTTCGCCCCTTTGCCCAAACTGCTCACTTTATCCGCACGCTTCTCCACAGAGCGGACGTATTGGGTGTTGCCCAAAGGCCGTTCCGCAGCGCAGGAAGTGGATGAACTGCCGCGTAAGCTACGGAAGATGTTCCACGTGGAACAATCGATCACCGACCGGGATGCGGGAATCGTTCTCGGGCAAGGCAAGGTGGAGGCGTAAGTATGATCACAATTGCGATTGCAAACCAGAAGGGCGGAGTGGGGAAAACCACGACCGCGATCAATATCGCCACAGCTATGGCGGCTTCCGGTTGGAAGACATTGCTGATCGATCTCGATCCCCAAGGCAATGCGTCCACCGGACTTGGCATCGAAAATTCCGCGCGGGAATATACCACATACGACTTGCTGCTGGGCGACGCCACGCTCGCACAGGCTGCGCAGAAGACGGAAATACCCGGCCTTGAGATTGTCCCTGCAACCCAGGACCTGTCAGGTGCCGAAGTTGAGCTGGTTTCTGTCGACGATCGCACCCATCGTCTGCAGAAGGCGCTTGGCGCGCAGCAAGCCGGTTTCACCGATTACGATATCGCCTTTATCGATTGCCCGCCGTCTTTGGGATTGTTGACCCTCAACGCACTTGGTGCCGCAGACACGCTGATGGTTCCCCTGCAATGCGAGTTTTTTGCGCTCGAGGGCCTCAGCCAACTCCTTCAGACGGTAGAACGAGTTCAGCAGCGCTTCAATCCGGACTTGGGTATAGTCGGGATCGCTTTGACCATGTTCGACCGCCGCAATCGCTTGACCGACCAGGTGGCCGACGATGTGCGCGATTGCCTTGGTAAGCTCGTGTTCGAAAACGTTATTCCGCGAAATGTCCGGCTGTCGGAGGCGCCCAGCCACGGCATGCCGGCCCTAATATATGACCATAATTGTCCCGGTAGCCGTGCCTATATAGGGCTTGCGCGTGAGCTTATCGGACGTTTGCCCGAACAGAGGAAAGCAGCATGAGCACTGCCATCGATCGCAAAAAGAAACTTGGCCGTGGTCTCGGCGCGTTGATGGGCGAAATCCAGCGTGAAGAGCCCTTGGTTCGGGAAAATGGTAACGATAGCAATCAGTTGCCGGATCCTGCCTCGGCACCATCAGGCACTGGCCTAACCGATATTCCGATTGCGAATATTTCGCCGCTACCCGGACAGCCGCGCACACGATTCGACGACGAAACCCTTGATCAGCTTGCCGCTTCGATCGCCCAGCGCGGCGTAATCCAGCCCATTATCGTCACGCCAAAGGGGGCGGGGCGCTATCAGCTTGTCGCTGGCGAGCGCCGTTGGCGTGCTGCGCAGCGCGCGCGGCTCCACACGATCCCCGCGATCGTCCGCGACCTCGAAAAGCGCGAAATCATGGCGCTGGCCCTGATCGAAAACCTCCAGCGCGAAGATCTCAACCCTCTTGAAGAAGCCCGGGCTTATCAGAAGCTTGCCGAAGATGAGGGTATGACGCAGGCCGAAATCGCCCAACTCGTCGATAAATCACGAAGCCACGTCGCAAACTTCCAGCGCCTCCTCGTTCTGCCCGATGAAGTGCTCGATATGCTCGCCGACGGCAGGCTTTCAATGGGTCACGCACGTCCATTGATCGGAAACGACCAGGCTGCAGATATCGCCCATAAGGCGGTGAATGATAATTTGTCGGTCCGCCAGGTGGAGAAGTTGGCGCGCGGCGAAAGACCGAAGAAATCCCGCGGCACAGCTTCCACGTCAATCACTGACGCATCCGACGATGCCGATATTGCTGCGGTACAGGGGCATTTGGAGGAATTTCTCGGTCTGCCCGTGAGGATCAAGACCGAGGGCGCGCCAGGCAATGGTACGGTAACGATCGGCTATCGCACGCTCGACCAGCTTGACCTTATTTGCCAGCGCTTGACCGGCGGCGATATCTGATCTTCAGATCCGGTTCGAGATAATCTCGGCAAGCCTTTCAATTCCTTGGCGGTCATCCTCGTCGAAGCGCGCCTTCAAGGGGCTATCGAGATCGATCACCGCCACGACGTCACCGTCACGCAAGACAGGCACTACAAGTTCGGAGTTGGTGACCGAATCACAGGCAATATGGCCGGGGAAAGCGTGCACATCCTCCACTAGCTGCGTTTCACCTTCGGCAGCAGCCGTACCGCACACGCCCTTGCCCAGCGGGATGCGAATGCAAGCCGGCCGGCCTATGAATGGTCCAAGCACCAGTTCACCTCCGACCATACGGTAGAAACCCGTCCAGTTGGTGTCGGGCAGGAAATCCCACAATAGTGCAGCGATATTGGCCATATTCGCGACACCATCGGGTTCGTCGGAGGTAAGGGCCTCGGCTGCGTCGTGCAGCTGGCGATAGGCATCGGGCTTGGGGCAATCGCCTACGGGTCGGAAATCGAACATGGCAGACGATCTAGGTACATCGAACAGCAACGCAAGGGGCGTTGCGAGAGGGGCGATGCTAGCCTATTCCCAACCCATGAGCATTCTCAAGAAGCTGGGCATCGCCCTTCTCATCCTGATCGTCATACTCGGGATATTCGCCTTCGTCGTGACACGGGGCGATACGGCCGAATTGCCCATGGACGAGGTGACCGGGGTCGACCCTACGCTGGACGAGCCGGATGCCGAAACCTTTCCGACTGTGGCGATTGCCGACCCGGTCGGTTGGGGGCAAGGCGAAGCTCCGGACGCAGCAGAGGGACTTTCGGTCAATCGCTTCGCCGAGGGCCTGGATCATCCGCGAACGCTCTACGCGCTTCCGAATGGCGATATTCTTGTTTCGCTCACCCGTTCGCCCAGCCAGGGCGGTGGCGGCATCATGGGCTGGATCGCCGACAAGCTGATGACCAAGGCGGGTGCCACGGGTCCCTCAGCCAATCAGGTAGTGCTGCTGCGCGATGCCGACGGAGACGGACGGGCGGAAGCCCGGCGCATTCTTCTCGACGGGATGGATTCACCCTCGGGCCTGGCTTGGGAGGACGGTACGCTTTACGTCGCCAATCACGACGAGGTGCTCGCATTTGATTATGATTTGGGTGCTGGGGCAGTAACTTCCGAGCCACGAAAGGTGGCCGATCTTGCCCCAGCCGGTGGCCACTGGATGCGCAATCTCGAACTCCATCCTGATGGAGGCAGGCTTTATGTCGCAGTGGGTTCCGATACCAATATCGCAGACAAGGGCATGGAAGCCGAAGATGGCCGTGCCCTGATCTGGGAAATCGATCTTGAAAGCGGCAGCATGCGTCAGTTTGCTGGCGGTCTGCGCAATCCCAATGGACTCGATTTCAGCCCATGGTCGGGCGAACTTTGGACGACGGTGAACGAGCGCGACATGCTCGGTTCCGATCTCGTACCCGATTATCTGACCAATGTACCCGTCGGCGCGCAATATGGCTGGCCATGGATCTACTGGGGCGACAATTACGACCGCCGGGTTGATTACCCGGTCCCCCAGTACATCAGCTATGTGCGCCGTCCCGAATATTCTCTCGGGCCCCACGTGGCGGCGCTCGGCTTCGTTTTCAGCAAAAGCGGCGCGGCGCTGGGCGAGAAGTTCTCAAGCGGCGCGTTCATCGCCCGCCACGGCTCGTGGAATCGCAAACCGCCTTCGGGCTATGACGTCGTGTATGTCGCCTTCGATGAGCGTGGCAATCCCGTCGGCCAACCGATTCCGGTCCTCGGCGGCTTTCTCAAAGACAATGGCGACACACGCGGACGCCCGACCTGGGTCGAATGGGCAGGTGACGGTTCATTGCTCGTCAGCGACGATACCGCCGGGATCATCTGGCGAGTTTCCGCCCCCGGAGCTACGCCCCAGCCGGATATCGAGCGTGTGACCGGTCGCCGTCTTCCCCCGCAACGCGAACTGCGGGGGCAGGAAGCGTCCTTCGGCGAGGACGACTACGCTCGTATTGTGCCGGAAAATTAAACGAACAGGGCCTCGGTCTCGATCTCGTAGAGTCCTGCACTACCGGCAATCGCCGAGGCCTTGAGGCCGGCGGCCTCGGGAACGATTCTATCGAGAAAGAAACGCACCGTGGCAGACTTGCTCTTGGCGAGCGCCGTAGCTTCGGTTTGCTGAACCACATTCAACTGTCTGAGCAGCTGCCACCCCGCTGTCGCGACAGCGAGCATGGTGCAGAAGGGCACACTACCTGCGAGACGATCATCCAGGCTGGCGTCCTCTCGCATCCATTTCGCCACTACCGCGCAGTCTCCGGCAAGGGCAAAGAGTGTCGGTTCGTCGGCACATTCGCGCGCGATATCCTCGGTCAGGCCAATCAGTGATTCGCCGCCGTTAAGCCCCAGCTTGCGGGTCACGAGATCGGCGGCCTGGATGCCGTTCGTGCCTTCGTAAATCGGGGCAATTCGGGAATCACGCCAGTGCTGTGCAGCTCCGGTCTCTTCGATGAACCCCATTCCGCCATGAACCTGGATGCCAAGGCTTGCCACTTCGATACCGATATCGGTACCCCATGCCTTGATGAGCGGCGTCAGGACTTCGCCACGTGCCCGCGCAAGATCATCCCCCAGCACCCCGCGATCGACCTGGCCAGCGGTATAATAGAGTAGGGCACGTGCACCTTCGGTAAGCGCCTTCATGCGCAGCAACATGCGCCGGACATCCGGATGCTCAATAATTGCAACTGACGCTTTGTCCGGTGACCCGGCCCGGGCCGACTGGACCCGTTCCTTTGCGTAATCGAGCGCTTGTTGTGTGGCTCTCTCGCCAATCTGAACGCCCTGATTGCCGACATTGATACGCGCATTGTTCATCATGGTGAACATGGCCGCGAGTCCGCGATTCTCCGCGCCGACCAGTTCCCCGATGCACTCGTCATTGTCCCCATAGCTCATCACGCATGTTGGTGAGGCGTTTATTCCGAGTTTGTGCTCGAGGCTGACACTCCGAAGATCGTTGCGTGCGCCGAGAGAGCCGTCAGGCTTCACATGATATTTGGGTACTATGAACAGCGAAATTCCGCGACTTCCTTCGGCCGCGTCTGGAAGGCGGGCGAGCACGAGGTGGATGATGTTCTCTGCGAGCTCATGCTCACCCCAGGTGATATAGATTTTCTGTCCCTTGATCAGGTATTTGCCGGCATTCTCCCCTTCGGTCACCGGTTTCGCTGTGGTGCGAAGCGCGCCGACGTCGGACCCTGCCTGCGGCTCGGTCAGGTTCATCGTGCCCGACCATTTGCCGCTGACCAGATCTGGAAGATATTTCTGCTGCAGCTCCTCCGATCCGTGATGCTCGAGCGCTTCGATCGCTCCGACGCTGAGCATAGGAAGCAGGTTGAACGCCATGTTGGCCGTGCCGAGGTTTTCCAGCACGTTGCAGGCGAGTGTGAAGGGCAGGCCCTGTCCGCCGAACTCGCTGGGTGATGCGATCGCGTTCCAGCCCTGCTCGACATAGTGCGCATAAGCTTCCGCAAAGCCGTCAGGCAGCCGCACCGCCCCGTTCTCGAGCTTCGCCCCCTCCAGGTCGCCAAGCCGATTCAAGGGCGCGAATTCGCCTGCTGCGAATTGTCCCACCCCTTCGACGATTGCATCGACCATGTCAGATTCGGCAGCTGCAAATTTTTCACTCTTGGCGAGTTCTTCGATCCCTGCATTCACGCGAATGGCGAGCAGCTGGTCCTTGGTGGCAGGAGTATAGGTCACGGGTAATCCTCTTGGCTTTCTTAGCCCGCAGATATAGCGCGCAGGCATGAGCGGCAAATACGCTACGGAAACGCTTGCAGCGGACAAAGGTGGCATAGGGCATGCCGCGGAGATCCTGCGTGCAGGCGGATTGATAGCTGTGCCCACGGAAACCGTATATGGACTCGCCGCCCGTGCCGATTCCGACATTGCCGTCGCAAAAATCTACGAAGCCAAGGGAAGGCCGAGCTTCAACCCATTGATCGTCCACGTTCCTTCCAGGCGGGCGGCTTCCACTATCGCCGAATTCTCCCCCCAGGCCGATGCATTGGCCGACGCGCATTGGCCAGGACCGCTGACGCTCGTCCTGCCCCGCCGCCGTGACGCCAGATTGGCGGCTGCAATAACGGCAGGCCTCGAAACGGTGGCACTTCGTGTACCGAACCATCCGGTAATGCGAGAAATATTGGCACTCGTCGACTTTCCGCTTGCAGCCCCGTCGGCCAATCGCAGCGGCTATATCAGCCCTACGAGCGCACAGCATGTCTTGTCCTCCCTCGAGGGGCGAATCGATGGCGTCATCGATGGCGGGATATGCTCGGCAGGTTTGGAATCGACCATTGTGGCGGTACGCGGTGACGGTTCGACACAGGTCCTGCGGCCCGGACCGATCGAGCTCACCTCAGGAACCGGTGGGGCTGCCGCCAGGGGTATGATTGAAGCACCAGGCCAATTGGCCAGCCACTATGCACCGGGCAAGCCCCTCCGCCTCGACGCCAATAGGGCTGCGAGCGACGAATTTTTTATCGGATACGGAGAGGTTAGCGGCGATTGTTCGCTGTCGCCATCAGGTTCACTGGAAGAAGCAGCGTCACGCCTATATGGCTGTCTTCATCTGGGGGCTGCTTCGCAAAAGCGACGTATCGCCGTGGCGCCCGTTCCGGATAAGGGCATTGGAAGGGCCATCAACGATCGCTTGCGACGTGCCGCAACGCCGCCGGATTAATTGCCTTCGGGCTCTACCGGGATAGTCGGGATGATTTGCTGCATTTCCGCATAGGTCCCTGTCGCTTCGTCACAGGCGCGGCGGTTGCCATCCTGGCATTCGGCGAGTTGCCTGTCATACTCTCGCTCGAGCTTGGCGAGCCGTTCTTCGCGCCGCCGGATTTCCCGACCCCGCTTTTCGTCTGCTTCGGACTGGCTCGTGGTAGCCAGATCGACCCCTTTGCTTGCCACCTTGACCGGAGCAGTAACGACATCGGCCACGGTACCCAGACAGCCCGCTAGCATCGATGCGCATATAGGGGCGGCAAAAATGGCAAGGCGGCGCATTGGAATTCCTTTCAATGCGCCGCCTAAACCATGAGGGATGATTCGTCGATTAATCAGCCATCGGCATTTTCGGGCGGCTGCGGCGCTTCCCGCGTGTCGGCGGGCTGAGCTGCTGCACGGCAGCGCAACCTGCCCGAACCCATCGCCTGGACAGTGCAATCGGCGCTGCCTTCCACCGTCACGCTTCCGGATCCCATGATGTTGGCATCGACCTTGCCATCCGATGCGAACTCGGCATCACCAGAGCCGACGACAGAGATATCAGCCCGCTCGACCTGCAATCCTGCCATCTTGCTTGCGCCCGATCCGGCGATCGTCAGATCGAGGTTCTCGACAGCGCCGGACGCTTCGAACTCACCCGATCCGGCAATGGTGAGATCGAGCTTGGTCGCAGTGACCTTGGCCACCTTCGCACGGCCCGAACCGGCAATGGTTACCTCAGTCTCTCCGCTCAGCGAATCGGCCTCGATTTCGCCCGAGCCTGCCATGACGATGGAGTTGAGGCTCGGCATGGTGACCCTTACCGTGGCGCTACCGATCCTTTTGTCCGCATTCTTGTCTCGCATCACGCCTAGCGCACCATCGTCGAGCGTGAAGCGCAGCGCGTCGACTGCTTTCTGGTCACCCGAGACATCGATGTCGAGGCCCGGCCCTTCACTGACGACCACATTATCGGGCCCCGCCAGCACCAGCTTGGTGGGTGGTGCACCACTTGTGTCGAGCTCGGCGAGCGGCACGCCCTCGCTATCGCCTATTGTTATATTGCCATTGCATCCGGCGGGGAGGACGCCGGCAACCAATGCCGCCAGCGGAGCCACGCCCTTGAGAACCTTGTGAAGCATTTTTCTTCCTTCCTGCTCGACAATCCAGTTACCGTATTGGTGATATAATACAGCCATAGATCTACTTCAACCCAAAGCAAAGGGGCCACCCCTTGCGGAGCGGCCCCTTTGTCGAGTGCTAATGGCGCTTGGCCGATCAGGCTTCTTCGGTGTTCTCGTAATATTGCGGCGCATGTTCACGAAGAACGTCGAGAATCTTTTCGAGCGCTGTCGGCTCGTCGGTCTTCTCCATCGCAGCCAGTTCACGGGCGAGGCGGCTGGAAGCCGCCTCGAAGATCTGGCGCTCCGAATAGCTCTGCTCGGGCTGATCGTCGGGGCGGAAGAGGTCGCGCGTAACTTCGGCAATCAGCACGATCTCGCCCGAATTGATCTTCGCTTCATATTCCTGCGCGCGGCGGCTCCACATGGTGCGTTTGACCTTGGGCTTGCCCTTGAGCGTTTCCATCGCCTCTTTCAGGGTCTTGTCGCTCGACAGCTTGCGCATGCCAATCGATTCGACCTTGTTGACCGGAACGCGCAAGGTCATGCGCTCTTTCTCGAAGCGGAGGACATAGAGATCGAGCTGCATACCTGCGATTTCTTCGCTCTGCAGTTCGATGACACGGCCCACGCCGTGCTTGGGGTAGACAACATAATCGCCAACGTCGAAGGCGTCTGCCTTGCTCGCCATGCATCAATCCTTTCGTCGGGGCCGAGGGGGAAATCAGCGACACAAGAAGCTTTACCGCGTCTCACCTTCGATTACGCGGCGGCGGTCTTCCTGTATCGTTGTGGGGGTGTACGGCCCTTTCAATTCTCACATCTGCCCGGCGGCAACCGGTGCAGTTGTTGCATTATATAGCACAACCTGGCGATTATTGCGAGTCTATGGCGTGACTGTCTTGCGGAGGCTCGTTCGAGCTCCCCTTCCCAGCCACAAACTCCGCCGCGGGCAGCAGTATCAACGAGCTGACTTACAGCCAGATTGTCAGCACAGGACCGAGGATACTGGGGCGATCAGAGGAATATGTCTTCGTTGCCGGTCGCCCAAGCACGTTTGAAATCCGAAACTAAAGGATCAGCAATCAGTCGCCTTCGCCGGGCTCTGCGCTGAAGTACTTCTCGTACTTGTCTTCTTCGCCCTTATGCTCGTCGGCATCTTCCGGCGGAGCCTTGCTCTGAGTGATGTTGGGCCATTCGGCGCTGAACTTGGTGTTCAGCTCGAGCCATTTTTCGAGATTGTCTTCCGTATCGGGCAGAATTGCTTCGGCCGGACACTCGGGTTCGCACACGCCGCAATCGATACATTCGCTGGGGTTGATGACGAGCATATTGTCGCCTTCATAGAAGCAATCGACCGGGCAGACCTCGACGCAGTCGGTGTATTTGCATTTGATGCAGGCGTCGGTGACGACATAGGTCATGGGGTGTGGGTCCCTCGTGAGAATAATGTTGTTCGAGCGCTGCTATGGCTATTCATGCGCCGGGGTCAAGTTCCCGATAGCATTCCTGCGCTTCACGCGGCGGGCCACGCCGTTCGGGGAGGGTGACCACCTCCACCAGACGCACGCTGCCACCGATAGGCAGGGTGAGTACGTCCCCCGCTGCGATATCGCGACTGGCGCGCCGGACGCGCTCGCCATTGCGGCGAATATGGCCTTCTTCGATAAGCTTGCGAGCCGCGCTGCGGGTGCGCACGAACCGCAGGAAGCAGAGCAGACGGTCGATCCGCAAGCTCAGCCTTGCTTCAACAGCTCGGCAAGGCCGGAAAAGGCGCTGCCTTCGCGCGGGGGCTGGGTGCGCGCAGGCCGCTGACGCTGCTTCCTGCTGTGGGATGGGCGCCACTCCCAACTGGCCGGGCGCGGCGGGCCGAAGGCATCCTCTGCCAGCGGCTTCGCACGCTGGACGCGGAACCCTGCCTGACCGAGCAGGCGTTCGGCGTTCTTTCCCTCAAGCCCGATCGAGATCGGTAGCGAGAGATCGAGGCGGAATTTTCGGTTCTTGTCCACCTTGGCGCGGGCTTCATGCGCGGCGCGGAAGATTTTTTCCGCCAGATCGAGGCGGATGGCCTGGCTCCCGGCATGGCGATAGCCGGAAGGCAGCTTCTTGGCGCCGGGAATGACGGGCAGCATCGCCTCTTGCAGCGGCCTGCGGTCTATTCCCAAAGCGCTCAATAATTGTCGTGGTGCAGGTTTGAGCAGCATGGGCGCAAAGATGTCGAGCGCCCCGAATGTGACGCCGATCTTGCGCAAGAAAGGCCGCATGTCCTTTGGAAGGTGCTCGATACCGGCCTGCTCGCGCGTCACGAAGCCATGACCGGAGATAAGGTTGAGCAGTAGCGCACGGGCCTGGCTGCCGGCTTCGGGATTGGCTGACGCGATATGCATCCGGCGCAAAGGTTCGAGGGGCTCGAGCTTCTTGTCGAGCCATCCATCGATCGCCTCGAGCAGTGTTTTCCGCGCCTTTTCGGGCAAGGCGGAGATTTCACGCGAAGGCTCGAGTGTCGGTTTCATCTGCCCTTCGCGCGGCCGGAGCTTGGCAAGAACATGCCCCTTCCAGAGAATAGCGCCGCGCGATAGTTCGACGTCGGCCATATCCGAGGCGGCAAGCTCTTCGGCCCGTTCCCCGAGTATACGGGGCAGGCCTTTCTCGGCTGCTGCCAGCAGCATCTTGCGATCGGCGTGGTTTGCGGCTGGGTCAACCTCGAAGCGGAAGCCTTCTACCTTGCCCATTGCTTCGTCCTCGACCAGCAGTGTGCCGTCTTCGGCGAGCGTTATCGGGAGCATGGAGGCGTCCTGTCCCAGCGATTTCATCAAGATTGCAGTCCTTCGGTTCACGAATCTTTCGGTCAGCCGCGCATGGAGCGCATCCGACAGCTTGGCCTCGACCCCGCGTGCACGCGACGCCATCTCGTCGCGCGCAAGCACCCAGTCGGGCCGCTGACAGATATAGGCCCAGCTGCGAATCGCGGCGATTCGCCCTTGCAGTGTATCGATATCGCCGCTGGAGTTGTCGAGTTCGGAGATGCGCGCAGCAACATAGTCGGCCCCGATATAGCCTTGCGACAGGTCTTGCCACAGCCGAGCGACGAAGCGGGCGTGGACGTCGGGGCCGCGTTGGCGGAAATCCGGCAAGGAACAGGTTTCCCAAAAGCGCCGCACCATGCCCGCCCCGCGGATGCTGGCGGCGAGGGGCTCTTCGGCAAGGCGCTTCAGTGTGGCGAGGTCGATCGCCTCGGGAGCGAGCCGTAGCGCTTCGTGTTCGGGCGGACGTTCGAGATCGTTAATCAAGGTCGGAATATTGTCAAAACGCGGCTCCGGCTCGCGCCAGAACAGTTTCGTGATCGGAGCGAAACGATGCTCCTCGATCGCATAGATCTCCTCATCGGTAAATTCGGGCGCGGGACCGGCCTTGCCGCCGCCACCGGCTAAGGTACCGAAAGTCCCATCACGTTGGTGGCGTCCAGCTCGGCCGGCAATCTGTGCCATTTCAGCAGGATAGAGCCGCCTCATGCGAACGCCGTCGAACTTGGTCAATCCTGCGAAGGCGACATGATTGACGTCGAGGTTCAACCCCATACCGATGGCATCGGTGGCGACGATATAATCGACCTCACCATTCTGGAACAATTCGACCTGGCGATTGCGCGTTTCCGGTGAAAGTGCGCCCATCACGACCGCTGCCCCGCCCCGAAAGCGCCGCAACATCTCGGCAACCGCATAGACCTGCTCTGCGCTGAACGCCACGATGGCGCTCCGCGGAGGGAGCCGAGACAGTTTGCGCGGCCCGATATGGGTGAGGGTGGAGAAGCGCGGGCGTTCGGAAATTTCGGCACTCGGGATAAGCGCTTTGACCATAGGGGCTAGTGTCGCAGCGCCCAGAAGCATGGTTTCTTCCCGTCCTCGCGCATTCAGCAGCCTGTCCGTGAAAACATGCCCCCGCTCGCGGTCTGCGGAAAGCTGCGCTTCGTCCAGCGCCACGAAGGCGCGCTCGTTCGCCGTACGCGGCATGGCTTCGACCGTGCAGCACAGATAGCGCGCGCCTTCCGGCTCGATCCACTGTTCTCCGGTGATCAGCGCGACCTGCTTTTCGCCCTTGATCGCCACGACCCGATCGTAGACCTCGCGCGCCAGCAGGCGCAGCGGAAAGCCCATCGCCCCGCTCGAATGTGCGCATAGGCGTTCGATGGCGAGATGAGTCTTGCCGGTGTTGGTGGGTCCGAGGACCGCCTTGATCGAGGCGTCGTTCACTCGGCCATAGGTGGCAGCGCCGCTGCGCCGGTGCAACCGACCAACGCCATCGAACTCGATTTGTCGCAGTCAGGAATCGGCTTGTCGAAGGTTAATCGCATCTTTACTTTGATATTGCATGATTTCAGCGCATCAGGTCGATTGGATAGGGGGCTTGCGCGTTTTCTTTGCGCCGAGGCCGCAAACGGAGGGTACGTCTTGGCCGAGCGCCAGAACGACGAACAGTTGCATTTTGCTTTGGCCGGTCCGGAATCCGCACATGCGGATTCCACGGCGGCGGGTGCGGGCGCTGGCAACAAGCATTCCGCATCGTTCTCCAGCCTGCGCGACAAGGTGTACCGCCACATAGAAGCCTTCGACATCGCGCCAGATCTCGGCGCCGACATCGGCTCTAAGCGCTGGTTTCGTGGATTGGGGACATTCGTTGGCCTATCCGTCGTGGCGCTTGCCTTCTGGCCCGATTTCGCGCCGCTGGAAGCGGCCTCGCCCCTGCCCAAGGATGCGTCCATCCGCAGCGAGTACCGCAGCCAGATGATCATGCCCCTCGGCCTCGGTGCCGATTCGGGGCGCAGGATGGGGCCGACCGATCTTGTCCGACCGCTCGCCGAGGCGCCAGAACGACCCCAGCTGGAGATGCTGGCTACACTTGGGCGAGGGGACAGCCTTGACCGAACCCTGCGCCGGGCCGGATTGGGGGGCGACGAAGCCGACCTCGTGACGTCATTGATCTCCAGCGCCGTGCCGCTCGAAGAGCTCGAGCCGGGCACGCAGATCGATATCACGCTCGGCCGCCGGCCCGAACCCGGTGCCACGCGCCCGCTCGAAAAACTGAGTTTTCGCGCGCGGTTCGATCTCGAACTTAAAGTCGATCGGCTGGATGAGACGGGTCCACTCAATCTCACCCGGCGGATTATTCGCGTGGACGAGACCCCGCTTCGCATCCGCGGCACAGTCGGGGACAGCCTTTATCGCTCCGCCCGTGCGGCGGGCGCACCGACCAGCGCCGTTCAGGCCTACCTCAAGGCGCTGGGCGAGCAGCTCGACGTTCAGCGCGACGTTCGCGCGACCGACACTTTCGACATCATCGTCGCCCACCGCCGCGCCGCGACCGGCGAACGCCAGGCGGGACAGCTGCTGTTCGCCGGGCTCGAACGGGGCTCGCGCGGAGCTGTGCAGCTGATGCGCTGGGGTAGCGAAGGCGATTTCTTCGACGCGGACGGCACCGGTGAAGAACGCGGCGGGCTGCTGGCCCCCGTCCCGGGCCGGATGAGCTCGAGCTTCGGCATGCGCCGCCACCCGATCCTCGGTTACAGGCGCATGCACTCGGGCGTCGATTTCAAGGCCAGCTACGGCACGCCGATCGTCGCAGTGACCGACGGGCGCGTTACCGGTGCGGGGCGGATGGGCGGCTGCGGCAATGCGGTTCGCATCCGCCATGCAAATGGCATCGACACCCGCTACTGCCACATGAGCCGGGTGGCGGTGAATCGCGGCGCCAGCGTACGTCGGGGCCAGGTGATCGGCTACGTCGGGTCCACCGGTCTCTCTACCGGACCCCACCTCCATTATGAAATGTATCGTGGCGGACGGGCCATCAATCCGGCATCGGTGAGCTTCGTCACACGCAAGCAGCTATCGGGAGCCGAGCTAGAACGTTTTCGCTCGGCCCTGAGTGCGCTGCGCGATGTCGAGGAGGGCGCCGCGCTGGCAGATCTGGCCCCCACCGCCGACGAGGCCGCCTCGGAAGAGCCCGAGCGTGAGATCGACAAGCTCGACAGGCCTCGGCCCATCGGCTGATTGATAAGCTTTCCGCTTTGCGGCAAGGCTTCGCCGCATGACCGACGCCGCATATCCCGCCACGCGCCTCCGCCGTACCCGAGCCCATGCCTGGAGCCGGGCGATGCACCGCGAAACCGTGCTGACCCCCGCCGACCTGATCTGGCCGCTTTTCGTCACCAGTGGCGTGGACGTGGAGGAACCGGTCGGCAGTCTCCCCGGGGTTTCGCGCTGGTCGATCGACGGTATTGCGAAGCGCGCGAAGGAAGCCGTGGAACTTGGCATTCCCTGTATAGCCTTGTTCCCCAATACTCCTCCGGAGAAGCGCAGCGAGGAGGGTGACGAGGCTTTCAACCCCGACAATCTGATGTGCCGCGCCATAAAGGCTGTACGCGACGCCTGCGGAAACGACATCGGCATCCTCACCGATGTCGCGCTCGATCCCTACACCAGCCACGGGCAGGATGGGTTGGTCGATGCGCAAGGCTATGTTCTCAACGATGAAACCGTCGCGGTCCTCGTAGACCAGGCGGTAAACCAGGCGGCGGCCGGCGCGGATATCATTGCCCCGTCGGACATGATGGACGGCCGCGTCAAAGCCATCCGCATGGCCTTGGAGATGGAGGGCCACCCCAATGTCCAGATCATGGCCTATTCCGCCAAATACGCTTCCGCCTTCTACGGCCCCTTCCGCGACGCCGTGGGTTCGGGCGGCCTGCTCAAGGGCGACAAGAAGAGCTACCAGATGGATCCCGCCAATGGCGATGAGGCCCTGCGAGAAATAGCACTCGACATCGCCGAGGGGGCCGACAGTGTGATGGTCAAGCCGGGGCTCGCCTATCTCGACGTGATCTGGCGCGCCAGGCAGCAATTCGGAGTGCCGGTCTTCGCCTATCAGGTGAGCGGCGAATATGCCCTGATCGAAGCAGGTGTGGCCGCTGGCGTGGCGGAGCGCGAGTCGCTGCTGATGGAAAAGCTGATCGCCTTCAAACGCGCCGGATGCTCGGGTATCCTCACCTATCATGCGCCGGTTGCCGCGCGAGTCCTCAATGGCTGAATTTCGCTGCGAAACCGAACGGCTGATCCTGCGCGACTGGCGCGAAGATGATTGGGAGCCGTTCTGGCAGGCAACCAACACGCCTGCCGTCATGGAGTGGCTCGGCGGCATATGCGATGACGCCAAGCGTCAGGCAGTGCAGGAAAGAATCGCGTCCTATCAACGCGATTACGGACACACTTTCTGGGTGGTGGAACGCAAGGAAGATGGCGTCATCCTCGGCTTTTGCGGGCTCAAACGGTGCAACCAGCAGGGCGGTCCGCTTGGCGAAATGGAAGTCGGCTGGCGCCTGCGCGAAGATGCCTGGGGTCAGGGCTATGCCAAGGAGGCGGCGGCCGCCTCGCTCGAACTCGCCTTCGAACGTTTCGGGGCTGAGCGAGTAATTGCCCTGACGGTCCAGCCCAACATGGGAAGCTGGGGTCTCATGAAGCGGCTCGGCATGGAACGGCGCGAGGATCTCGATTTCGCCAACTCCGAATTCGGCGACGATACAATCATCGTCTATGCGATCGAGCGGGCAAAATGGCTGGCGCGCGATGGCTGACATTATCGCCGAAACCGATCGCCTGATCCTGCGCACCATCGACGAGGGTGACGCCGTGGAGCAGATGCGGCTGTTGAACACACCCACGGTCATGGCTCGGCTTGGCGGACCGAAGGAATTGCACGAAATCGAAGCGAAGCACGCCAAGAGCATGCAGCTTTGCGCGCAGCGCGGTTTCAGTTTCCTCTTCCTGATCGAAAAGGCCACCGGCGAAATGGTAGGCCATGCGGGGATAAAGCTGGTCGACAATCCCCACGCCCCGAATCAGGGCGAGCACGAGATCGGCTGGCTGGTGCGCGAAGACCGCTGGCGGCTTGGATACGCCGAAGAGGCGATCCGCGCTGTGATCGACTGGGCGTTCGGCCGTGTCGGAGCGCCCCATGTCGTGGCGCTCACCAGCGAGGCGAATGTGCCAAGCTGGAAGCTGATGGAAAAACTCGGCATGGTGCGCCGCGAAGACCTGGATTTCGAAGACCCGGACTATCCGCAGGAGGACAATCCGGTCATCCAGTACTCGCTCACGCAAGAGCAATGGGAGAGCCATTCATGACGAGCCGCCCCGGTGTGAACATCGTCCCCATCCACGGCAAGACGCCGAAGATCCACGAAAGCGCCTTCATCGCGCCCGGCTGCACCATCGTCGGCGATGTCACGATCGGTGCGGAAAGCTCCATCTGGTACAATTGCGTGCTGCGGGCCGACGTCAGCCGCATAGTGATTGGCGAGCGGACCAATGTTCAGGACGGTAGCGTGCTTCACTGCGATCCGCCGCGGCCCGGAGATCCCGACGGTAGCCCCCTGCTGATCGGAGACGACGTGCTGATCGGTCACATGGCGATGATCCACGGCTGCGTGATCCAGGATCGCGGCTTCGTCGGTCTCGGTGCAATCGCGATGAACAAGGCGGTGATCGGTAGTGACGCCATGTTGGCGGCAGGCGCCATGCTTACGGAGGGCAAGGTGATGGGCGAACGCGAGCTCTGGGGCGGCCGTCCAGCCCGCAAGATGCGCGATCTCAACGATGCCGCCGTGGCGGGCATGCGCATGGGTGTGGCCCATTACGCGGAAAACGCGAAGCACCACTCCGCAGCGGTGAACGAGGCGCTGGGCTGATCAGCCCGCGATCAGGGCACGCAGGGCTTCGATCCGGTCCGCTTCGTGCGGCGGTTTGTCCCAGCGTATCCGGTGAATACGCGGGAAACGCATGGCGAGGCCGGACTTGTGCCGCTTGCTCTCGTGAACGCTGTCGAATGCAACTTCGAAGACAAGGCTCTTGTCGGTTTCACGCACCGGGCCGAAGCGGTTGACCGTATTGCTCCGCACATGGCGGTCGAGTTTCTTCAATTCCTCATCGGTAAAGCCCGAATAGGCCTTGCCCACCGGCAGCAGGTCTGCACCCTGATCGGGATCGCCATCCCAGCAGCCGAAGGTGTAATCGGAAAAGAAGCTCGATCGCTTGCCGCTCCCCCGCTGCGCATACATCAGCACGCAATCGACCAGCAGCGGATCGCGCTTCCATTTGTACCAGTATCCGACGCGCCGCCCTGCGATATAGGGGCTGTCCCTGCGTTTGAGCATCAGCCCTTCGATGGCGTCATCTCGGCTGCCCTCGCGGATTCGCGAAAGATGTTTGAAATCCGTGGCTTCGACAACGGAGCTGATATCGAAATGCGAATCGGGGAGGCGTGACGCCAACGCCTCGAGCTGTCCGCGCCGCTCGGTCCAAGGGCGGGGACGCATATCTTCCCCTTCGAGCAAGAGCACGTCGTAAAGCCTTATGAATGCGGGGTAATCCTTCAGCATCTTGTTCGAAACGGTCTTGCGTCCGAGCCGCTGCTGGAGCGCGTTGAAACTTGCTGCCCCGCCTGCCTCTCCGCCCTGGGTGTTGCCGCGTACCAGCAACTCGCCATCGACCACCGCATTCATGGGAAGAATGCCGAGAAATTCCGGAAAGGTCGCCGAAATATCGTCCCCGGACCGCGAAAACAGCCGCGTTTCGCCGCCCGCGCGGACCAGTTGCACCCTGATCCCGTCCCATTTCCATTCCGCGGCGTAGTCGGCCAGATCGACCACTGCTTCTTCCAGCGGATGCGCCAGCATGAAGGGTCGGAAGGTAGGGAGATTCTCGATATCGGGCGGAGCATCGCCCTCGGCAGCCCAGGCGAAGAGCTCGGCATAGGGCGGGGTAAGGCCGTGCCAGTATTCCTCGACATCATCCACCGAGACTTCGAAGGCCTGTGCGAAGGCCGTCTTGGCGAGCCGGGAGGAAACCCCGATCCGCATACCTCCTGTGGCGAACTTGAGCAGGGCGTACCGTCCGGAGGAATCGAGCCGGTCCAGCAGCTTGGGCAGTTCTGTTACGACCGTCTTGCGGTTCATTGCATTGAGAATCTCCACCGCTTCGCTAACGGAAGGCGGGGCAGGCGGCGTATCCGGTGCGGGCCAAAGCAGGCTCGCCGTCTCGGCAGTGTCGCCCACGAAATCGCGGCTTAGCGTCCACAGCACCGGATCGACGCGATCCTTGAGCAGGTTGCGGATTGTCGAGCTTTTAACTGCAGGAAAATCGAGCCCGTCCGACAGTGCGGCCAAGGCCCAGCCCCGGTCGGGATCGGGTGTTGCACGGAGATATTCGGCGATAAGCCGCAATTTCTCGTTCCGGCTGCGCGTGTAGACCAGCGCATCGATCAGGGCGGCAAATTTCTCCACCGCTAGTCGTCCTCGTCCTCATAGCCGACAAGGGCCAGGGCTCGGGCACGGCGCTGGTGAAGCTGGCACCAGCGCAGGAGCGCATCCTCGCGCCCGTGGGTGATCCAGTTCTCCTGCGCATCGACCTCCTCGATCGTGCGGGTCAACTCGCCCCAGTCGGCATGGTCGGAGATCACCAGCGGCAGCTCGACGTTACGCTGGCGGGCACGTTGCCGTACGCGCATCCACCCGCTCGCCATGGCGGTGACCGGATCGGGGAGACGCCGACTCCAGCGGTCGTTGAGTGCGCTTGGCGGGCAGATCACGATATGCCCGCGGATATCCTCCTTGGAATAGTCCATAACCAATCGCAGCTCGCCCAAGTCGACGCCGTGCTCTTCGTAAAGGCGGCACATCTTCTCCATCGCGCCGTGGAGGTAGATTGGCTGGGTGTGGCCCGCCGCGCGCAATTCGGCAATTACGCGCTGCGCCTTGCCCAGAGCATAAGCGCCGACCAGAACGCACCGGTCTGGATGGGCAGCGAGCCGATCCAGCAGCTTCGTCATCTCCTCCTTGATCGGAGGGTGGCAAAATACCGGAAGGCCGAAGGTCGCCTCGGTGATAAAAATATCACAGGCGGTCACTTCGAAGGGCGGGCAGGTGGGGTCGGCGCGGCGCTTGTAATCACCGGTGACGATCACGCGCTCGCCAGCATGTTCGAGCAGGATCTGCGCGCTGCCGAGAACATGGCCCGCCGGAATATATGTCGCATCTACGCCGCCCTTGAGCCGGATTGTTTCGCCATATTCGACAGGCGTTGCGCCTGCGCGGGTGTTGTAGCGCAGGTCCATTATCGCCAGCGTCTCGGGGGTGGCAACGGTCTGTCCGTGACCGCCGCGCGCATGATCGGCATGGCCATGCGTCACCAGCGCCTGGCCCACGGCGCGGGACGGATCGACCCAGCAATCGGCAGGCTCGACATAGATCCCGTGCGGTTCGGGTTTGATCCAGGAGAAGGGCGCGGCCATTGCTAAGTGAAGTGTAAAGGCTCGCTTTGCGTTCCCGCTACTTTGAAGGAGTGCCTACTGTTTCTGTGCGCTGAACCGCTCGATCAAGCGCTTGATTGACAACCTCTGTCCAGACGCCAGCAGGCTCGCCCGGAAGAGGCGACCGAGGAATACCAGCTCCAGCGCAATGGCGGCCGCGAGCAGGATGCCGGTCCCTACCAGCACCCAGGTCTCGATACCCATGCCCAATCGCGCCAGCACGGCGAAGGGTGTCCATAGCGGCACCCAGGTAAGAACCTGTACAAGAAGTCCTTCCTTGCCTGCCAGAATGGCCTGCAACAGAAAGGTGATCGGGAGCAGGATCGCGAGCAATACCGGCATGAGGTAACCCTGCGCTTCGCTCATCGAATCCACCATTGCGCCGATCGCGACGAAAATGGCCGAAATCAGGATATATCCTGCGATGAAAAAATAGAGGATCGCGAGGATTATAACGGGTGAAGATACCGGCTCGAGTGCGGGCCGGATCATATCCGCAATCACTCCCTGCGTGGCGTAAGCTGCAATGCCGGCACAGCCGGCCCAGACGGCGATCATCAGCAGACCCACGCTGAGGCCGCCGAGGAGTTTGCCGTACATCAGCTCTTCGGGCCAGATGCAGGCGAGCAGCGATTCCAGGAGCTTGTTCGAGCGTTCTTCCACCGATCCCTGCAACATCCAGCTTCCAGAGAGCATCAGGCTCATCATCAGGATATAGGCGAGCGCCAGCGGGACTATCGAACGCACCAGCAGGGCCTCGCGCGCGCCGTCCCCCGGTGGCGGAGTGGTGACTTCGATCGCTGGAGCCGCCGCCTGGATCGCCGCGGCTTCCGCGCCGGAAATTCCGCGTTCGGCAAGCAGGCGTGTGCGCAAGTCACCGGTAAGGGTTTCCTGCAGGGCAGTAACGAAGCTCGAGCGCGGCTGGTTGGCCGAATAGAGCCCGATCCTCGGATCGGCGGGATAATTCTCACCGACCCGCACGATCACTTCGGGCGCGTCCTCTGCGTCGCTGTCGAACAAGGTCTGCGCTACGTCGGCGAAGGCTTCACCATCTTGGCCGATGAGTTCGTCCGGAACGGGAAGGAAGGTATATTCGCGAGCATCTGGTTCGAATTCGGGGACACCTTCGGGCCGCACCGCATCGATACTTTTCAGCGCAGCTTCGACTCCGCCACTAGCCCGGAATGCGTCGATATCGGCGGCGGTGTACCACCGGTCGTGCTGTGTCCAGGGTGCAGCCGGATCGGCGCTTTCGAGTTCGTAGCGCTGGACATAGCGAGACAGGCTACGAAGGACATCGCGGTCGTCATCTTCGGCAAAACGGGCTTCGAGCGCTGCAGCTGCTGCACCGCCGGAGCGATCCACCACCACCACCCGGGTCGGCTCGTTATCGTCGAGCGTTTCCCCCAATATAGGGCCGAGTGCAAGCGCGAGAGGCAGGATCAACAGCGTCAGCCAGAAGCTCTTCATTGCCAGAATCTGGCGAATCTCGCGGCGGGCAACGAGGAGAATATTGTTCATCATTGCTCCACGCCCTCACCGCCCACAAGCTCGACGAAGACATCGTGGAGACTCGCATGGCGTTCGTCCCAGCGACGCAGACCTATGCCGTTCGCCGTGCAATGTTCTAGCACGCTTCCCGGCGCGACGCCCGGATCGAGCTTTACGTCCCATTCCTGCCAGCCATCGTCGGCCGCGCCATTAGGGCGGGCTGAGGCAACGCCTGGAATGGTGCTGGGATCATGTCTGGATACGGCGATAAGACTTACGGGCAATTGCGCGCGGGCTTGCTCCAGCGTGCCTTCGAAACGTTTACGTCCCTTGCGCAGCAAGAGCAGCCGGTCGCAAAGGCGTTCGGCGTGCTGCATGACATGGGTGGAAAATATTACGGCGGCACCGCGCTCGGATGCGCGAAGGATTTCGTTTTCGAGCAAACCCTGGTTGACCGGATCCAGCCCGGAAAACGGTTCATCGAGCATCAGCAACTCGGGATCGTTGACCAGCGAAGTGGCCAGTTGAACCTTTTGCGCCATCCCCTTCGACATGTCGCCGATGTCGCTCTTGGCCCGATCGGCCAGATCGAAGCGCTCAAGCAATTCCATCCCGCGCGACTTTGCCAGTCCGAAGTTCATTCCCTTGAGCCGGCCGAAGTAGACGATGGTATCGATCGCACTCATGCCCGAATAGAGGCCGCGTTCTTCCGGCAGGAAGCCGATTGCACCCGCCTGCCGCCGATCAGGCGCACCGCCAAGAACGGATATGGTGCCCGAAGTCGGACGGATGATGTCGAGCACCATTCTCAGCGTAGTCGTCTTGCCCGCGCCGTTCCCGCCGAGAAAGCCGAAGATTTCGCCAGGCGCGACCGAAAAAGACAGATCGTCCACGGCCAATATATCGTCGAAGCGCTTGACGAGATTGGATACTTCCAGAATTGCCATGAAATTCCCCGGCCCGGCAGAGCGTTGAAACTATGGCCTGATCTACAAGGGGGCAAGGCATAGACCGACGAGAATGCAAAAGGGGCCGACTTGCGTCGACCCCTCTCGATTTCTAGCCTCGCGAACTTCAGCTCTCACCTTCGCCCGGATCCTTGCCTTCGCTGGCGTCGGCCCCAGGCTTTTTCGGAGACACTTTCTTCTTTGCTGCCGGCTTCTTTTTAGGTTTCGGCTTGGCCTTGGGAGGCGAAGGGGTGAGTTCGAAAGAAGGTTTTCCGTCCTTCATCGTCACCGCAACCTCACCCCCATCGGCCAGCTTGCCAAACAGCAATTCCTCGGCCAGCGGCTGTTTGATCTTTTCCTGGATGAGACGGCCCATCGGACGCGCACCATAGAGCCTGTCATAGCCTTTGTCGGCCAGCCAGGCGCGGCTTTCCTTGTCAAACTGGATGTCGACATTCTGTTCGGCCAGCTGCAATTCGAGCTGGAGGATGAACTTGTCGACCACCCGCGCGACGGTGGACTTTCCGAGATAGGCGAATGGCACGATCGCATCGAGACGGTTGCGGAACTCCGGTGTGAACATGCGCTTCACGGCTTCCTCGCTCGCATCTTCCTTCGACACGTCTCCGAAGCCGATACCCTGCTTGGCCATGTCGGACGCGCCGGCATTGGTGGTCATGATCAGCACCACGTTCCGAAAATCCACCGTTTTGCCGTGATGGTCGGTCAGACGTCCGTTATCCATTACCTGCAACAGGATGTTGAACAGGTCCGGATGCGCCTTCTCGATTTCGTCGAGCAGCAGCACGCAATGCGGGTTCTGGTCGATCGCATCGGTCAGCAAGCCGCCCTGATCGTATCCGACATAGCCGGGAGGCGCACCGATCAGGCGCGAGACGCTGTGGCGCTCCATATATTCGGACATGTCGAAGCGCTTGAGCTCGATCCCCATGATCGAGGCGAGCTGGCGGGCGACTTCGGTCTTGCCGACGCCGGTGGGCCCGCTGAACAGGAATGAGCCGATGGGCTTGTCCGGATCGCGAAGGCCAGCGCGGCTGAGCTTCATCGCGGTCGAAAGCTTGTCGACGGCGGCATCCTGTCCGAACACGACATGCTTCAGGTCACGATCGAGATTCTGGAGAGCCTTCTTGTCGTCGCTCGACACCGATTTGGGCGGAATGCGCGCCATGGTGGCGATTACCGCTTCGATCTCCTTCGAGGTAATCTTCTTCTTGCGGCGGCTTGGCGGGACCAGCATCTGCATCGCGCCAACCTCATCGATCACGTCGATCGCCTTGTCTGGCAGCTTGCGGTCGTTGATATAGCGCGCCGACAGTTCGACCGCGGTTTTGAGCGCATCAGGCGTGTACTTGACCTTGTGATGCTCTTCGAAGGCGCTGCGCAGACCCTTCAGAATGGCAACCGTGTCCTCGATCGTCGGTTCGTTGACGTCGATTTTCTGGAAACGGCGCAGCAGAGCGCGGTCCTTCTCGAAGTGGTTGCGGAATTCCTTATAGGTGGTCGATCCGATGCAGCGGATGCTGCCGGAAGAGAGCGCCGGCTTGAGCAGGTTCGAGGCGTCCATCGCCCCGCCGCTGGTCGCGCCTGCCCCGATCACCGTATGTATTTCATCGATGAAAAGAACGGCGTCGGGCATGCCTTCGAGTTCGTTCACGACCTGCTTGAGACGCTCCTCGAAATCGCCGCGATAACGCGTCCCGGCGAGCAGTGCGCCCATATCCAGCGAGTAGATGACGGCGTCTTCGAGCACTTCGGGGACGTCGCCTTCGACAATCTTGCGCGCAAGGCCTTCCGCAATCGCGGTCTTTCCGACGCCCGGATCGCCGACATAAAGCGGGTTGTTCTTCGAGCGGCGGCACAGAATCTGCACAGTGCGATCCACCTCGGGTCCGCGTCCGATCAAGGGATCGACCTTGCCGTCCTCCGCCTTCTGGTTGAGATTGACGGTAAACTGGTCGAGCGCGGTTTCCTTCTTGTCGCCCGGCTTGCCGCTTTCGGCACCTGGCTCGCCGGCCTGTTCTTCGTCCGCCCCTTGCGGCGGCTTGCTGTCGACCTGCTTTCCGCCCTTGCCAATGCCATGGCTGATGTAGCTCACCGCATCGAGACGGCTCATATCCTGCTGCTGCAGGAAATAGACAGCATAGCTGTCACGTTCGGAAAACAGCGCCACCAGCACATTGGCGCCGGTGACGGTATCCTTGCCGGATGACTGGACATGCAGGATGGCGCGCTGGATCACGCGCTGAAACCCCGCAGTTGGCTGCGGATCTGCCCCTTCCTCGCTCTTGAGCGACTGGTATTCCTGCTCGAGATACTGTTTTACGACCGCCGCCAGCTCATCGGTATCGACACCGCATGCGGCCATGACCTGTGCAGCGTCCTCGTCGCCGATCAGCGAAAGCAGCAGGTGCTCCAGGGTGGCGTATTCGTGACGCCGCTCGGCCGCATCAGTAAGCGCGGCGTGGAGGGTCTTTTCGAGGTTGGCGGCAAAACTGGGCATCAGGTTTCTGCTTTCCAAAGGACTCGCAGCATTGCGAAGTAGAGACAGGCTACCGTTCGAAGGTTAGCCAAAGCTGTATGTTCCGAAGATATGGTGGCGAAACGGCAGGTTTGAAGGTCCCGCACTGTCGCTACTCTTTTCGCCCGAACAGGGATTCGGCAGCGTCCCGATGTGCCGCGGCCTTGAGGCGGTGCGATTCCACTCGGGCAATCTCGGTCTCGAGCAATTCGATCCGTTCCTGAAGCTCGTCCTGAGAATAGGGGCCGAGATCTTCGCTTGCGAGCTTGCTCGCTGCATCGCCTCTAAGCCTGGGACGATCATCGTCTTCCATGGGTAATACAATCCACCGCTCTCCGGTTGCTGTCAACAATTCCCCACGGTAATGCACCGTTCGATTGACTATGGCGTCAGGCTATAGGGGGCACTTTTGGCAACTGACTTACCTTCGACCATGACTGCAATGGGTTATGATAATCTAGGCGGCCCCGATGTTTTCCGCCCGGAAGAACTCGCCATGCCTGAACCGGGCGAGGGTCAGGTCCTGATCGAAGTCAGCCATGCGGGGGTGAACCGGCCCGACGTGATCCAGCGGCGGGGATTCTATCCCCCTCCGCCGGGGGCCTCGCCAATTCCCGGTCTCGAGGTATCCGGAAAGATAGTTGCCATCGGACAGGGCGTCACGCCTGAAATGCTCAATCGCCGCGTCTGCGCGCTGGTCAGCGGGGGCGGCTATGCCGAATATTGCCTGGCCCATGCCGCACATTGCCTGTCGGTGCCGAGGCATATGGACATGGCAAGCGCCGCAGCAATCCCCGAAACGCTCTTCACGGTATGGCACAATGTCTTCGAGCGCGGCTGGGCGCGGGAAGGGGAGACGCTGCTCGTGCATGGCGGCACATCCGGCATCGGCACGATGGCAATCCAGCTTGCCAAGGCTTTCGATCTCAAGGTCGTAACAACGGCCGGCTCGGACGAAAAATGCAACGCGGCCCGTGAGTTGGGGGCGGACCTTGCGATCAATTACAAAAGCGAGGATTTCGTCGAGAAGGTCAACGCATTCACGGACAACAAAGGGGCTGACGTCATCCTTGACATGGTGTCGGGCGATTACGTCCAGCGCAATCTCGATTGTCTTGCCGTCGATGGACGCCACGTTACCATCGCCGTGCTCGGTGGATTGAAGGCCGAAATCAACATGGCCAAGCTGATGAGCAAGCGGCAGACGCTTACCGGTTCGACCCTGCGGCCGCGTTCGGACGAATTCAAGGCTCTGCTAGCCGACGAAATCCATACCCACGCCTGGCCGTTGTTCGAGGACAGGACGATTGCGCCGATCATGGACGAGATCTTCCCGCTTGCTGAGGTCGCGGCCGCCCATACGCGTATGGAAAGCGGCGATCACATAGGCAAGATCGTGCTCGAAGTGCGTGCGAAGGAGTGACGTCAAACGGTAGCAAAGTCTTCGTTCCGTAAAGGAAACGAGAATCCCCTGTAACATTTCGCTGCCATGGATTTCCCGAATGTAGCTTCGGGGGATGGACCGTGACCGAACTGCCCAGAAACCTTTCCGACTTTACCAATGTCGCGGGCTTTCCGCCAATACAGCCATCGGTGCCGGAGCGTACAGTGGGCGAGCGGCGCAAATATCGCACTATCTGGATCAGCGATGTCCACTTGGGCACGAAGGGCTGCAATGCCGAACTGCTGATCGACTTTCTCGATCATACCGACAGCGAGACGATGTACCTCGTCGGCGATATCATCGACGGCTGGCGGCTCAAGAAAAAGTTCTACTGGCCGTCCGAGCACAACGACATCGTCTGGCGCATCCTGAAGCGGGCACGGCGCGGGACGCGGATCGTCTATATTCCGGGCAATCACGACGAGATGGTGCGGCCCTTCTCCGGCATGAACTTCGGCGGTGTCGAGATTCGCCGGGCCGCCTTCCACGATACGGCTGACGGGCGCCGGTTGATGGTGCTGCATGGCGATGAATTCGACACTATCATGCTTGCCCATCGCTGGCTCGCCTTCGTCGGCGACGCCCTATATCATGCCATGATGAAGTTGAACGGCTGGGTGGCCAGCGTGCGCAAGCTGCTCGGCCTTCCTTACTGGTCGATCAGCAAGGCGGCAAAACACAAGGTCAAGAACGCGGTCGAATTTATCTTGAAATATGAAGAGGTTGTTGCCCGTGCCGCCGGCGAGCGGGGCGTCGATGGCGTGGTGTGTGGCCACATCCATACCGCCGAAATTCGGGAGTTCATGCACGAAGGCAAATCGGTTTCCTATTACAACGATGGAGATTGGGTGGAGGGATGCAACGCTCTGGTCGAACATTTCGACGGCACGATGGAACTGCTCCACTGGCCCGAAGAGGTCGCTCGTCGCGAAATCTCGCCCGCTGGTGCAGAGCTGGAAGCCGCGTGAACTTGCCCCACGGGGGTACTGCTCCACTGCGCGCTGTCACGGAGGCGCCTCAGCGCATCGCAATAGTGACCGACGCATGGCTCCCGCAAATGAATGGTGTCGTACGGACACTTACGACAACCTGCGGCATGTTGCGCGAGCAAGGTCACGAGGTGATGGTGATCTCGCCCGATCAATTCGCCTCAATTCCATGCCCGACCTATCCGGAAATTCGGCTGGCATTAAATCCACCGGGCGCCATCGCCCGCAAACTGCGTGAATTTGGGCCGGGCGCGATCCACATAGCTACCGAAGGTCCGCTGGGAATGGCGGCGCGGCGCTATTGTGCACGAAGCGGGATGCCGTTCACCACTGCCTATCACACGCAATTTCCCGAATATATTGCTCGTCGCACCCATCTGCCTGCACGTTGGTTCTGGCGCTATATCGAATGGTTCCACGCACCGGCTCGGCGAGTATTGGTCGCGACCGAAAGCATTCGCGAGGAATTGCGTAGCCATGGCCTCGGCAAGCTGCACCACTGGACGCGCGGAGTGGATCTCGCCTGTTTCGATCCCGGAGCGCCGCCGCCGCCCGAATTCGAGGACATGCCGCGCCCCATCCAGCTATATGTCGGGCGCGTTTCGGTCGAAAAGAATATAGAGGCCTTCCTGGAAGCCCGGCATCCGGGTACCAAGGTCGTGGTCGGTGACGGTCCGGCGCTGGAGCGGTTATGCCGTCGTTATCCCGAAGTGCACTTCCTTGGTCGCAAGTCGGGGCGCGAGCTGGCAGGATATTACGCCGGGGCCGATGTTTTCGTTTTCCCGAGCCGGACGGATACCTTCGGTCTCGTGATGATCGAGGCGCTTGCCTGTGGCACGCCCGTGGCGGCCTATCCCGTTGCGGGACCGCGGGATATCGTTACCGACGAAGTCGGAGCATTGTCAGAGGACCTAGACCGGGCGATCGATGCCGCGCTCTATTGCGACTCCATAACCTGTTCAGGCTATGGGACGCAGTTCAGCTGGGAGGCGGCAACGGCCCAATTTCTCTCCGGACTCGCAGCGCTCGATGGAGAAGCGCCCCCGGTTTGATCCTTGCCGCAGCGTGAAAATGTCTCTGGCTCCAAGCTGCTTGCCGAATCCTGCTCCGTCGCCTACATGTGGCACGCAACGGCCGCTCCGCGAGGGGCGGCCCTTCTATTTCCGGACTTCACACAAAGGCATTTTCATGGCCGACCAACCCACCCCTCTGATGCCGCATGCGACTGCCACTTGGCTGGTCGACAATACGGGGCTTTCCTTCGAACAGATCGCCGAATTCTGCGGCCTGCACATTCTCGAGGTCCAGGCCATGGCCGATGATCTGGCGGGTAGCAAATATACCGGGCGCGACCCCCTCCATTCGGGCGAATTGACGCAGGAAGAAATCGAGAAGGGCCAGCGGGACCCCGAATACCGGCTCAAGATGCAACGTGCGCCGGTCGCGGTAAGCCGCACGAAGGGCCCACGCTACACGCCGGTGTCCAAGAGGCAGGATAAGCCCGACGGCATTGCCTGGCTGCTGCGCAATCATCCGGAGGTTTCGGACGCGCAGATTTCGAAGCTCATCGGGACGACGCGGAACACGATCACCGCGATCCGCGAGCGTAGCCACTGGAACATCCAGAACATCCAGCCCAAGGACCCGGTGACTCTCGGCCTGTGTTCGCAGCGCGAACTCGATGCGGTCGTCGCCAAGGCAGCGAAGAAGGCCGGTATCGAGGATGAGGCTATCCCCGTACAGGCCAGTGGCGGCAGCGATCGTGAAAAACTGATCGAGGAACTGCGCGCCGAACGCGATGCGAACGAAAAGGCTGCGACGGAAGCCGCGCAGGAAGCCGAGGCCGAAGCCTGGCTGACGGCTAAGCGCGCACAAGAGGCCGAAGAGGGTACTTCCGAAGCTTGAGCAACGAAACTGACTGGTAAAAGGGCGGGGAAGCAGGTGCTTTTCGCGCCCTTTTTGCTTGCGTTTATACCTCTTTGCTCCATGCTATTGACATGGATGTAAATAGTTATCCTTACCACCATCCCACGCCGTGGGACACGCAGTTCCAGGTGGCCAGCCTCCCCGATCTTCTTGGCCGGACGGCGGCGAAGACACCTGACGCAGCGTTTCTGCATTTCCTGGGGCGCAGCTACAGCTATCGAGATATCCAGCTCGAAGCACAGCGCTTCGCCGCAGGCCTGATGGCGAGGGGGATCGAGCCCGGCGACCGGGTCGGTCTCTTCCTGCCCAATGTCCCGATTTATGCTTCCGCTTATTATGGTGCGATGATGGCGGGCGCCGTGGTCGTGAACTTCTCCCCCCTCTACACGGTGGAGGAGCTTGCCTGGCAGGTCGAGGATTCGGGCACGCGTCTGCTCGTCACGCTCGACGTCCCGGAACTTTACACGAATGCCGCCAGCGTGCTCGAAGCCTCGGGCTTGGAAACGCTTGTCGTCGGGTCGCTGGCCGCGATGCTACCTTGGTATAAGGGACTGGCGCTGAAGGTGCTCGGCCGCAGCAAGATCGCCAAGGTGAAATACTCAAGCAGCGTAGTGGCGTGGAGCGATGTGCTCACGAACTCAGAAACCGCTTCCTTCCCATCCATCGATGCGGAGCAGGACATTGCCCTGCTCCAATATACGGGCGGCACCACCGGGCGCCCCAAGGGCGCGATGCTGGGCCATTCCCAGCTGGCGATCAATGCCCAGCAGGTAGCCGGGCTCAACCCATACGGGGATCCGGCTAGCGAAGTCTTCATGGGAGCACTGCCGTTCTTCCATGTTTTCGCCAATACTGCGCTGCTTAACCACGCGATGGTAACCGGCGCGTCCATCGCCATGGTGCCCCGTTTCGACGCGGCGCAAGTTCT
Organism: Qipengyuania huizhouensis; assembly: GCF_019711635.1. Lineage (GTDB taxonomy): Bacteria > Pseudomonadota > Alphaproteobacteria > Sphingomonadales > Sphingomonadaceae > Qipengyuania > Qipengyuania huizhouensis. The sequence continues at coordinate 114,322 of NZ_JAIGNT010000002.1, forward strand.
GGATACGATCGAGAGATACAGAGCCACCGGCTTTCCCGGGGTGCCGACCATGTTTCAGGCGCTGCTGGACCATCCGAAGCTGGCCAAGGCCGACGTGTCATCTCTGAAGGTCTGCATCTCGGGCGGTGCGCCAATGCCTGCGCCCGTGCACGATCGTTTCGAAGAGGTAACGGGCGTCCGTATCGTCGAGGGATACGGGCTCACTGAAAGTTCGGGGGTCGTCTCCGCCAATCCTTACGAGGGAGTGCGCAAGAAGGGGACGATCGGACAGGTCGTCATGGGCACGGAGATACTTCTGCTCGACAAGGAGGACCCGAACAAGCTGGCTCCGGAAGGCCAGCCCGGTGAACTCGCGGTTCATGGCCCCCAGATCATGCGCGGCTACTGGAACCGGCCCGACACCCATGGCGAGACCTTTGTGGAGCGTGACGGCAAGCGCTGGTTACGCACCGGCGATGTTGCCACCATGGATGAAGACGGGTTTCTCGAAATAGTCGACCGGATCAAGGATATGATTGCGGTAGGCGGCTTCAAGGTGTTTCCGAGCCAGGTCGAGAGTGTCCTGCTCGAGCACGAAGCCGTCAAGGAAGTCCTCGTCATCGGTCGGCCTGATCCGTATCGCGGCGAATCTCCCTACGCCTATGTCGTCCTCCAGCCCGACGCCGAGATTTCGGCCGAGAAGTTGCGTGCCTGGCTCAATGCCCGCGTCGGCAAGCACGAGCGGGTGGAACAGGTCGTCTTGCGCGAGGATTTGCCCAAGACGATGATCGGGAAGCTGGATCGCAAGGCTCTGCGCGCCGAAGTGGCGGCTGAAACGGCTCCGGGATGAGAGAAGGCCGCCCCCGCATGGCGGGAGCGGCCTTCATCCTCTCAACTCGAATGTGATCAGTTCGCCAGTTGCAGCTCCGGCTTGGCATTGCCTTCCGCTCTCGGAGCGGTAGCAGAGGGCGCATTCCTTTTCGGATCGCGATGTGCGAAGCGGCCTTCGACCTGCGCGCCTTGCTCTATGGTCAGCGCGTCGTAGAAGACGTCGCCGGTGATCTTCGCGCTCTTGAGGATCACAAGTTCGCGAGCGGTAATCGAACCTTCGACGGTGCCGGCAAGGCGGGCGCTCTCGGCCTCTACTGCACCGATTACCTTGCTGGTCTCACCCTGCACGAGACTGGTGCAGGCGATATCACCTTCGACATTGCCGTCGATATGGAGATCGGCAGAGGCCTTGATATCGCCCTTGATAGTGAGATCCGAACCGAGGACGGAAAATGTCGAGTTATTCTTGGAAGCCATGGGGGCGCTGCGTCCTGGGTTATTGACCGTTGGCGGCGAGCTTTGGGTCTCGGCGGATTTCTTCGAGAACATTGGGGGCTGTCTCCAGGAATGTGCGGGGATTGACGGCCCGTCCGTTGATGCGGACCTCGAAATGAAGGTGCGGGCCCGTGGATCGACCGGTGCTGCCGATCGCACCGATGACCTTGCCGGCGATGACAGTATCTCCGACCTTGGCGTCGAAACGCGACATGTGAGCGTAACGGGTCATGAGCCCATTGCCGTGAGTGATCTCAACGGTTTTGCCATAGCCGCCCTTCCAGCCTACAAAACTGACGCGGCCCTTGGAGGCGGCGAAAATCGGTGTGCCCGTTTTCCCGCGGAAGTCGAGACCCGTGTGCATGGCCGGACGACGGTTGAACGGATCACGGCGGTAACCGAACCCGCTGGAGATCATGTTGCGGTTCGCAGGAGCGAATTGCGGGACGCCCTCGAGCGCATTTTCGAGCGCTGTCATGCGCGCCATAGACAGACCGAGGCGTTCGAAACGTGGATCGATGTTGCCTTCGCTGTCTGTCGACAGACCTTCGAGAGGACCACCCATCGCCTGGCGTTCGGACTGACGAATGACCGCATCGGGATTGAGCTCGAATTTCTCGAGCCGGGCGGCGGCCCGCTTTGCGCGCCAATCTGCATAGCGGGTAAGCCCTTCCACGAGTGCAAGCTGGCGTGCTTCGATACGTGCGAGTTCGGCGGCCTGGGGAAACGCGGCGCTGACCTTTTCGACCGTAGCGGCAGTCTCACCGCTCGAATCGCTGACGCGCGTATCGACTTTCATGTCAGCGGGAAGGAGTTCTGCAACGCCTTCGATAAATTCCATGCGACGATTGAGATCCTCGCTCACGTCCTCAAGATTGTCACCGTAAGCGGCGAGGCGCTCCTCCGAAGTGGCAACCCTGGCTTCGCGGTTTTGAAGGCTCATTCGGTCGGCGCTGGCGCTGTACTGCGCCCAGCCTGCAATGACCAACGATGCCGCCCACACAAGCCCAACGAGAACCACGATAGATGCTGCAAGCTTCTGGATTCTCGAAGAAATAGTAATGAAGCGAACTGTACCTTCCGAACGCATGAAGAATTCGCGATCTGGAAACCAGCTTTCGATACGGCTTTTCCAGCCTGACTTGGCGCGTGAATTGTTCAAACGACCCGTCCCTTGGTCTTTTATCCCTGAGACTGTCGGTATGGGAGATTCCTAACAAAATCGAATCCGGGTTCCCGTAGAATCCACGAGTCGAGCGTTGGATGCGGTGAAGCGTTTCACAGACAGGGAATTTTCGAAAAATTCGAAGTCCAGAAAGTTTCAGCACCTTTAACCTTACCTCTCGATTGACCAGTCTGCCAATTTGCTGACACGCAGGCGCGGGACTGATAGGCGAGTTTCATGAGAAGGGCTGGAAAGCATTGAAGTCGACGGGTTCGCGAGCGACGCGCATCGGCTTGCTGGGAGGCAGCTTCAACCCGGCGCATGGCGGCCACCGGCGGATTTCCCTTTTCGCCCGCGCAGCGCTGGGACTGGACGAGATCTGGTGGCTGGTATCGCCCGGAAATCCGCTCAAGCCGAAGGAGGGCATGGCCCCGCTTTCGGCGCGCATAAGCGCAGCAATGGCGCAGGCGAAGCGCGCGCCGATCCGAGTCACCGCTATCGAGCGCGAATTGGGAACGCGATACACGGTCGATACGCTGCGCGCTATCCGCAGGCGATATTCCAAGTGTGATTTCGTCTGGCTGATGGGATCGGACAATCTTGCTCAATTCCACCTCTGGAAAGACTGGCGTACGATTGCCCGCACCATGCCGATTGCAGTCATCGGCCGGCCCGGCTATGATGCCGATGCTATCGCAAGCCCCGCGATGGCCTGGTTAAGGCACTATCGTGTGCCATCCGCCAGTTTTGCAAATGGGGGTGAATGGAGTGCACCGGCACTGGTGACATTGCGTTTCGATCCCGATCCGCGTTCGGCCACGGCAATCCGCCGTGCCGACCCCGATTGGGCATTGCGCCATACGGGCTTGTCCCGGCGAGATCAGGTGACACATCGTCTCATACCCTCGGCGGAGGAAACGACCACGCCATGATGCGTGTTGCCGTTTTCCCTCCACTCCCTATCTCAAGGGCTTACACGATCAGGAGTAGTACAATCGCCTATGACTCAGGCGCATACAGATCCGGCTGTTTCCGGGATCGCCACGACCAAGGTCGTTCGCATGACTGAACCGACGAAAGACGAATTGCTCGACTTTGTGCTCGGACAGCTCGATGACGATCAGGCGCAGGATGTCGTGACCATCGATCTTGCAGGAAAGAGCTCCATTGCCGATCATATGGTGATCGCATCGGGCCGGTCGACGAGGCAGGTTGCCTCGATTGCCCAGAAACTCGCTGAAAAGCTCAAGCAGAGCGGGTACGGCCCGGTAAAGCTCGAAGGGCTTCCCGCGGCAGACTGGGTGCTGCTCGACGCCGGCGATATCGTCGTTCACCTGTTCCGGCCCGAAGTGCGAAGCTTCTATAATCTGGAACGGATGTGGGCGTTCGGCGACGCACCGCCAGTGGCTGGTACGGCGTAGCGCCTCTGCGTGAGCTGCCTCGGGCGTTTTCGACGCCAAGTAACGCACTCGCGTACCGCTTCAGTATCCGGCGCCAGGTCTGAACATGCTTCTTCACGTCATCGCTCGCGGCAAGATTGCTCGATCACCCGAGGCCGATCTGATCGCGCGCTACGAGAAGCGCCTTGTCTGGCCGGTGAAATTCACCGAACTCCCCGACAGCGGAGGGCGCATACCCGAACCGCAGACGCCCTACAAAACCGTGCTTCTGGACGAGCGCGGCCAGGATTTTTCCTCCGAGAAGCTGGCTGGAACCCTTGAGCGCTGGCGCGACGACGGGATGCGCGAGTGTCGCTTTATCCTGGGCGCTGCGGACGGGCATTCGCAGGAAGACCGGCACGATGCCGACCTGCTGCTCGCCTTCGGCAAGGCGACCTGGCCGCACCTGCTTGCGCGCGCCATGTTGGCCGAGCAGCTTTACCGAGCAACTACGATCATCGCCGGTCACCCCTACCATCGGAGCGGATAATCGGGCATCACGCCAGCAGGAAAGCCTGACGTCATGAACCGCACTGCTGCCCTTATCGTTGCTGCTTCTCTGGCGATTATCGTTGGTTTGCAGGGTCTTGCGCCGCTGACCGCACAACAATCCTCAGCTTCGATCCATTCATCGGCTGCACGGGAAGCTCTCGAAATCGCACGAGTCCAGCAGCGTAGCGCACGCCAGCGAGCCGAACGTCTCGAGGCCGAAGCCCGACGTTCCAGCGAAGCCTCGAGAAAGGCGCGAGCCGCCGCAGCTGCTCTCGCCGCTCGGGTGCAGCAGGCAGAAGCGCGTATCGTCGCGGCTGAAGCCGAACTCGCGATTGTCGAGCGTGAACGACGTACACTTTCGTATGATCTCTCTCAGCGTCGCGAGCCACTCGCGCAGCTCACCGCCGCGCTTCAGACGATGGCGCGTCGGCCGCTCGCGCTCGCTGCGCTACAGCCGGGGTCGCTGCGTGACGTCGTCCATACTCGCGTCGTTCTCGCAAGCGCTATACCCATTGTGCAGCAGCGTACCGCCGGATTGCGCGGCGACCTTGAGCGGGCACGTCGCCTGGAAACGGAAAGTCGCGGCTTCCTGGCTGACCGACGCCGCGCAGAACAAACGCTCGACCGACGCCGGAGCGATATGCTCGCCTTGGCCGAGAAGGAACGTGTACTCGCCAGGCAGGCGGCGGGAGGGGCGAATCGCGAAGCGGCACTCGCAATCGAGTTGGCGGAAGAGGCGCGCGATCTTGATGCGTTAATATCAAGGCTCGATCAATCGGCGGCCCTGCGTCTGCGCCTTGCCAAACTCGACGGTCCGCTTGTTCGCCCGGCACGCCCGGGTTCGGCTTCGCTACCACCAACCCCCGCTACTTCAACCGCCTCTCGAGTGGATGCCCCTGAAATTTATCTGTTGCCGGTCGCGGGACGTGTCGTTTCGGGATTCGCCGAGACTACCGACAATGGTGGTCGACGTCCCGGCATCTCCATCCTCTCACGCCCGCGGGCGCAAGTGATTGCGCCCGCCAATGGGCGGGTCAGCTTCGCCGGGGAGTATGAAGGTTATGGGCGAATTGTCATTCTCGAACATGAAGGCGGCTGGACCAGTCTGGTTACCGGGCTGGGAACCCTTTCCGTAGACACCGGCCAGCAGCTTACGGCGGGATCTCCGCTTGGTCTTGCCGCTACGATTAATCCCATCACAACTCTCGAACTGAGGCATGATGGCGAACCCGTCAATCCTCTCGACCAGCTGCGTTGATCGGATAGCAGAAAGACTACGCAGAAATTCCATCGCCCGCACTGCACTTTTCGGCTCATCTTTCATTCAGTCGCGATGCGCGATAGACTCGGCTTCGGAAACTGGAGATCCGTCTCGATGAACTTTGCCGCCCTGGCCCGTTCGGCCGCCCTTGTGACCGCTGTCGCTCTTTTACCAGCAACCACTGCCGGTCTTGCTCGTGTCGAAGGCAGCGCCGGTCCGGAATTTGCGAAACTTTTCGCAGTATATCAAAGGGTCAAGGCAAGTTATGTCGAGCCCGTTGAGGATGACGTGCTCATCAACGGCGCAATCAGCGGAATGCTTGCTGCTCTCGATCCCCATTCGGCCTATCTCGACGGCTCCGACCTCCAGCGGCTCGAAACCATGATCGATGGCAACTATTCGGGCCTTGGTCTCTCGGTTGTCGGCGAAGACGGTGCCGTAAAGGTAATCTCGCCCTTCCGGGGGAGTCCAGCAGATGAAGCCGGGATCAAGGCCGGCGACTATATTACCCATATCGATGGCGAACTGATCTACGGCCTTGATCTCGACGAAGCGGTGGCGCGCATGCGTGGTCAGGCGGGAACCTCGATCCGACTCACTGTATTCCGCCCGGGACGCGAGGAGCCATTCGACCTCGACGTCACGCGCGGTCTGATCGAGCTCGAGCCGGTGACCTGGGAATTGCAGGATGGCAACATCGGTCACATCATGATCAACGAGTTTTCGCGCGATGTCGGGAGCGATGTTTTCGCTGCGTGGAAGGACTTGCAAACGCAGGCCACCGGTCGCCTCAACGGACTCGTGCTCGATATGCGCAGCAACCCCGGCGGTTCGCTGGACGAGGCAGTGGCGCTTTCCGATCTGTTCCTGTCGAAGGGCCAGATCGTTTCGCAGCGCGGCCGGGCTCGCGGCGAATCGATAAGTTACGACGCCGAAACCGTCTTTCGCGGAGACATTGCGGAAGATCTGCCGATCGTCGTGCTGATCGACGCCGGCTCAGCCTCGGCAAGCGAGATCGTGGCTGGTGCGCTGCAGGACCATCGCCGCGCCATCGTGATGGGTGAACGCAGCTTCGGCAAGGGTAGTGTTCAGTCGCTGCTCCCCTTGGGCCGCGACGCCGCACTCAAGCTCACGACGGCGCGCTATTACACACCCTCCGGCCATTCGGTGCAGGAGGGTGGGATCAAGCCGGATATCAGGGTTCCGCAGCTATCCGATCCCGATCTCGCCAGCCGCATGAAGTTCACGATGCGGGAAAGCGATTTGCGCGGCCATCTGATAAACGAGCTGGGCATTAAGGACGAAGACCTGGAGAGCGATACACATACCGATCCGCGGTTCCAGCTAACCGCGGAAGAACTCGAAGCACAGGGTATCGAGGACTTCCAGTTGCACTACGCCGTCGAGACGTTGCGCCGCACAAGTCCGCGGTCCGTTGCCTCGCGCACGAAGTGAAGGTAGCGCCTCCAGGGTGAGCATCAATGAAAGCCCGAACCTGCGGATGGCGCAGCGACTGGCGCTGGCAGTCCCGGCGCTGTTGCTCGCGGGTGCTTACCTGTCGCAATACGGTTTCGATCTCTATCCGTGCGAAATGTGTTGGTGGCAGCGCTATCCTCACTTCGCCGCCGTAGCTTTCGCCTTGCTGTCCTTCCTTGCCGCGCCTAAGCGGCTATGGATTGCGCTGGCGGCAGGGGGGCTGCTCACCTCCGGACTTATCGGCCTGTTTCATGCCGGTGTCGAATATGGTTGGTGGGAAGGCGTAACCTCCTGCGCCGCCATTCCGCAGACAGGCGAAGGACAAAGCGCACTCGACGCAATCATGAACGCACCGGTGGTGCGGTGCGACGAAGCGCCGTGGACATTGCTGGGCATCAGTCTTGCCGGCTTCAATTTCCTCATATCCACGGCGACCAGCCTGTTCATATTCAATCTCCTCCGCAAGGAAGGTCGATCATGACCAAAACACCGGACCATATCGCCCGGATGATACGCGTCGATCAGGCGGGAGAGTTCGGGGCGACGCGAATCTATGCTGGCCAACTCGCCGTCATGGGCGATCGTGGGCCCGACTCCGCCGAGATCGCCGGGATGGCGGAGCAGGAGGCTGGCCACCGCGCGAAATTCGATGCCTTGATGGCTCGCCGCGGGGTGCGCCCCACTGCCCTCCAGCCTTTCTGGGATCGTGCGGGTTTCGCACTCGGCGCTGCGACAGCCCTGATCGGACCGGAAGCAGCGATGGCGTGCACTGCGGCTGTCGAAACCGAAATCGACCGGCATTATTCCAGGCAACTCGACGAGCTCGAGGAAACCAATGAAGATCCGGAACTCGCCGCAATGATCGAGGAGTTCCGCGAAGACGAGCGTGAGCACCGCGATGCGGCACTGGCCGCAGGCGCAGAGCGCGCACCTGCATATCCCATCCTGTCGGGGCTGATTCGCCTGGGTTGCCGGGCGGCCATCAGAATTTCCGAGAGAATCTGACGGGAACGGCAGGTGCCTTTCACTCGCTTCATTGATAGTTCACGCGTTCAGGCGCCTACTAACCGCTACCGCTCACAAGAGGCCATTATGACCAAACCCCTGCTTGCCTTAGTAGCTTTCTCTGCCGCTGCATTCGCTGGACCATCCAATGCGCAGACGCCGGTCGAAACTGGCGATGAAAGCTACAACATGGTCATCGTCTATGGAGATGATGAATGCCCGCAAGGCGATGATGGTACAATCGTGGTTTGTGCGCGACAGGCGGAAAGCGAGCGCTATCGTATACCCGAATCGCAGCGATTTACCGACGGACCGCAGGCCGAAGCCTGGATGAACCGCGTGGAGCGACTGGAAATGGTCGGCGATTTCGGCATTATGTCCTGCTCGCCCGCGGGTGCTGGCGGTTTCACCGGTTGCACGCAGGAAATGATTGCCAAGGCTTATGCCGACAAGGAAAATTCTTCCGCCGTGCGCTTCAGTGAAGTGATTGCGGCCGCGCGCGCCGAACGGCTATCGACGATCGACGAAGACGCCGAGCGCACGCAGGAAGAGGTCGAAATGATCGAGCGCGAATATATGGAGCGCCTCGAGCGGGAACGCGCAACCGCGACACCCGAAGAAGAACCTCTTCCTCAGCCTGAAGCGAGCGATGCAGAATTGGTTGCAGGCGATCCGGAAGGTTGATTATCTTTATTTCGTAAAGGTTTCTGGTTAGATCATCGGGGGTGAGCAAGCCCCGCATTCTTACGATCTTCGGTACCCGACCCGAAGCGATCAAACTATTTCCCCTGATTCATGCTTTGGAAGCGGATAGTCGCTTCGAAAGCCGTGTATGCGTTTCTGCGCAGCATCGTTCGATGCTCGATCAAGTGCTCTCGATTGCCGATATTCGCCCAGACCACGATCTCGACCTGATGACCGAAGGTCAGACGCTCGACGAACTGACGGCGCGGGCGCTCACCGGTATCGGCAAGGTGCTGGATGAGGAAAAGCCCGATTGGGTCGTGGTGCAGGGCGATACCACCACGGTAATGGCCGGTGCGATCGCGGCCTATTACAGGAAAATTCCCGTCTGCCATATCGAGGCGGGGCTGCGTAGCGGCGACATCTACCAGCCCTGGCCCGAAGAAGTGAACCGCCGACTGGTGGGTACTTTCGCCAGGCTTCACTGCGCACCGACGCAGACCAGCGCAGACGCGTTGTTGAAAGAGAATGTCGATCCGGCCTGCGTGCATGTCACCGGCAATACGGTGATCGATGCGCTCAAATGGGTAACCGGGCGGATCGAGGCTCAACCCTCGCTCGCCTCGGGTCTCGCTGATCTCGAAAAGCGGTTTGCTGGCAAGCGTATCATTGGAATAACCAGCCACAGGCGCGAAAATTTCGGCGAAGGGATACAGAATATTGCTAATGCGGTTAAGCGTATTGCCTCACGCGATGACATCGCGGTTATTTTTCCTGTCCACATGAACCCGAATGTACGTGCGGTGATGAACGAGCAGCTCGAAGGTCTCGGCAACGTCGCCCTGATCGAACCGCTCGATTATCCCCACTTCGCGCGTCTGCTGGATATCAGCCATCTGATGCTCACCGACAGCGGTGGAGTGCAGGAGGAGGCGCCCGCCCTCGGCAAGCCTGTGCTGGTTATGCGCGAGACCACCGAACGTCCGGAAGGTGTCGAGGCGGGGACCGCCAAGCTGGTTGGAACCGACACGGAGACGATTGTCCGCGAGGCCGAGCACCTGCTCGACGACCATGAGGCCTATGCCCTCATGGCGCGCGCGCATAATCCTTTCGGTGATGGTCATTCATCGCAGCGTATTTGCGATCTGCTGGCAGCAGGTTAGGCGCTTAAAGGCTATGGTACTTGCGGTACCACTCGACGAAGCGGGGAATGCCCTGTTCGATTGACGTGGTCGGCTGGTAGCCGATGTCGCGCTGGATAGCGTCGATGTCGGCATAGGTCTTCTCGACGTCGCCCGGCTGCATCGGGAGGAACTCTATCTCCGCCTTCCTGCCACAAGCCTCTTCGATCAGTTCGATGACGCGAGTCAGCTTTTCACTGCGGTGATTGCCGATGTTGTAAAGCGCGTGGGATTTGACGCTTCCACCTGCCTTTTCCGTGCCATCATCGACCGGCGGGCTATCGAGGCAGGCGACTACGCCATTCACGATGTCGTCGATAAAGGTGAAGTCTCGCCACATTTCGCCGTTGTTGAAGACCTTTATGGCTCGTCCGGCAAGGATTGCATCGGTGAAAAGCCAAAGCGCCATGTCCGGACGGCCCCAAGGTCCGTAGACGGTAAAGAAGCGCAGGCCTGTGAGCGAAATGCGATAGAGATGGGCGTAAGTCTCGCTCATGAGTTCGTCGGCGCGCTTCGTCGCTGCGTAGAGCGAGACGGGATGGTCGGCGCGGTCTTCCACCGCGAAAGGCAGCGTTTCGTTGCCACCATAGACGCTCGAAGAACTGGCATAGACCATATGGCCGATCGTGCGGTGCCGTGCCACCTCGAGCAGGTTGAGATGGCCCATCAGGTTGGCTTCGACATAGGCGCGAGGGTTTTCGAGGCTATAGCGTACACCGGCCTGCGCGCCGAGATGGACGATGCTGTCGAAAGTCTCGACTTCAAGCGCTGCTGAGAGCATCTCCCAGTCGGAAAAGTCGATATGTTTGAAGGCAAATCGTCCCTGCGCGCCCGCCTCTACATTCGCGAGGCGATCTTTCTTCAGCGAGACCGGATAATACTCGTTGAGACTGTCGATACCCAGAACCTCGTCACCTCGCGCGCATAGGCGTTCGGCCACCGCCGCGCCGATGAAGCCTGCCGCTCCGGTGACGAGTACCCTTGCCAAGTCAGTTCTTGTCGAGCGCGATGTCGGGCGCGTCTTCCTGTTTCATGCCTACAACGTGATAGCCGGCATCGACGTGATGCGTCTCGCCCGTCACACCCGAAGATAGGTCGGAAAGGAGGTATAGGCCGGAGCCACCCACGTCCTCGATTGTGACGTTCCGGCGGAGCGGCGAGTTATACTCGTTCCACTTGAGGATATAACGGAAGTCGCCGATCCCGCTCGCGGCCAATGTCTTGATCGGACCGGCGCTGATTGCGTTCACCCGGATGTTCTCGGGGCCGAGATCGTTGGCGAGATACTGCACGCTCGTCTCCAGCGCCGCCTTGGCAACGCCCATGACGTTGTAATGCGGGATGACTTTTTCCGCGCCGTAGTAGGTCAGCGTAAGGATGCTACCGCCATCGGTCATCATCTCGCGCGCCCGCTTGGCGACTGCGACCAGCGAGTAAGCGGAGATGTTCATCGTCATCAGGAAATTGTCGAGACTGGTGTCGACATATTTCCCGCGCAGTTCACTCTTGTCCGAAAAGCCGATGGCGTGAACCACGAAATCGATCGTGTTCCAGCGCTGTTTCAGCGTGTCGAATGCGCGATCAAGCGCTTTCATGTCCGAAACATCGCACTCGAAGGTAAAGTCGCTGCCAAGCTGCTCGGCCAGCGGCCCAACGCGCTTTTTCAGCGCTTCGCCCTGATAGGAAAATGCCATTTCTGCCCCGTGTTCGTGCAGCTTCTTGGCGATACCCCAGGCCAGCGACTTGTCGTTGGCCAGACCCATGATGAGGCCGCGCTTGCCCTCCATAAGACCGGTCATTCCACGTTTCCTTCCTGCTCTTCCTGCATTTCCTTTGCGAGTTCGACCCTGCGCCCCTCGTCCGCCTGTCCGATCAGGTTCATTTCTTCTTCGGGCGTTTCCGCAAGTGCAGCGTTGAGTTCCGCGCCGATAACCACACCGAGGCCGACAAGCCAGAAAAAGAACAGTGCGACCATCACACCGGCCAGCCCGCCATAGGTCAGATCATAAGCGAAGAAGCTGGTCAGCACTGCCGGCATGATGGTGGTCACGGCGATCCACCAAAGAGTCGTCAGCAGCACTCCAGGCCATTTGGGATAGCGCCGCCGGCGATATTCGGATGGAGTAAGAGTGTAGAAGATGAGATAGAGAGAGCCGAACAGGCCCAGTGCGGGGACAATGCGTGAAAGTTGCAGTTCGAGTACCCTGTCGACCAGGTCGGGGAAATAGGCCTCGATGATCTGCTGCGCTGCGCCGATCACGAACTGGGCCATCAGGCTGAGCATGAGCAACAGCACCGCGCCAAGGATCACCCCGGTCGAGAACAATCGGTATTTCCAGAACGCCTCTGTGGCCTCGGTTCCGTAGGCACGGCGGAGTATATCCCGAATGGTCTCGACGAGACTTCCCACGGTCCACAGCGCGACGAAAGCACCCGCCCACAGCAACCACCCGCTACGTGCCTGGATTACATCCCGCGCAACAGGCTCGATGACGTTGCCGACCACCGGGGGCAGGGCAAAAAGTACCGCGTTGATCGTCGCCGCACGCTCGCTTTCCTCGCCAATGGCGGAAAAGATCGCAGCGCCGAGGATGAAGAAGGGGAAGATCGACAGCATCGCCAGATAGGCAAGATTGCCGGCATGGATGAAACCGTCGTTATAGGTGCCGACCAGGGTTCGCTTGGCCACTTCCCAGACGCGAGTTCCCGGACCGACGTGCTTCTTGATCCGCCCGCGCAGGTGCTGTGCCTGTTTCCGGCGCGCCTCAGGAGAGAGCGACCGGATCTGGCGCTCCTTCGGTTCTGGAGGATCGGATTCGTACAGGCTTACGCTCCGAGATCGGCTCGCGGGTTGCTTTCGTCCTTCCATCCCTCGAGCCGCTTGGCAAGATCGGCGAGGTCTTGCGGAAGCTGAATTTCGAGCGTGACGAGCTGGTCTCCGCGGCTACCATCCTTCTTGGTGAACCCCTTGCCTTTCAGGCGAAGAACGGTCCCGCCATCGGTTCCAGGCTTGATCGTCATCATCACCGGTCCATCGACCGTCGGGACGCGTACCTTCCCGCCGTTCACTGCCTCGTCGAGCGTGATCGGTAGATCGCAGCGCACATCGGAGCCGTCCCGCGCAAAGAGCTTGTGCCTGTCGATCTTGATCGTCACCAATCCGTCGCCGGCGCCCCCCGGCCCCTGCTGTCCCTTCCCCTTGAGCCGCATCTGCGTTCCGTCTTCCAGCCCCTTGGGAAGCTTGAGATCGATGGTTTTGCCGTCGGCCAGAGTGATGCGCTGGTCCTTGAGGGTTGCAGCATCCACGAACGGGACTCGCAGCGTGTAACCGATATCCGCACCTTTTCTGGGGGGAGGGGCGTGACGACCGCCGAACGGATCGCCGCCCATCCCGTCGGGACGGGCGGTTCCGCGCGTACGACCGCCACCGAACAGCCCTTCAAAGATGTCGCCGAGATCGACCTGCTCGTTGCCGAAACCATGGAAATCTTCTGCCCGGAAACCTCGCTGACCTCCCGCACTTCCACTGAAGCCGCCACGCGAGTTGCCGCCCATCCCGGCGAAGGGATTGGCCGGATTGCCTTCCATGTCTATCTCGCCGCGATCGAACTGGGCGCGCTTGTCCTTGTCGGACAAAAGGTCGTAGGCCTTTGTGATGTCCGAAAACTTCTCGGCCGCTTTGGGATTGTCCTTGTTGCGGTCGGGATGCAGTTCCTTTGCCAGCTTGCGATAGGCGCTCTTGATGTCCTTTTCGCTCGCGCTACGCGTTATACCGAGGGTGGAATACGGGTCTGCCATGGTGTGTTAGCTAGTTGCGACGCTTCACGCGCGCAAGCAGAGAGCCTTTCATACGATTGCCAGCAGGGCTAGGAATGCCGATCATGTCTATGCCCAATCCCCAGAAATCCGCCGAAGTTCCGGCTTTTGCGCATGAAATCGCCTCGACTGTGTTTTTGTCTCTGGGCAGCATACCAGGTGTTCCATCCTGCAGGAGCGGGCGATGAATGAGGCTGAAAGCGCAATTCCGGTCACGGATCCCTTCACGCTATTCGAAACCTGGTTCGCCGAGGCCAGGAAGGCCGAACCGAACGATCCGAACGCCATGGCACTGGCAACCGCGACTCCCGACGGACGACCCTCGGTTCGTATGGTCCTTTTGAAGGGCCACGGCAGCCAATGGGGTGAAGGTGGAGGTTTCGTTTTCTACACCAATGCCGAAAGCCGTAAGGGCGAAGAAATCCGCGCGAATATGCAGGCGGCCTTGCTGTTCCACTGGAAAAGTCTGCGTCGCCAGATTCGCATAGAGGGTATGCTTGCGGAGGTGAGCGAGGAACAGGCCGACAGCTATTTCCATTCGCGCCCGCGCGCATCCCAGATCGGATCCGCGGCTAGCGACCAGTCACGTCCGCTTCCCGATCGCCAGCTTTATCTCGAGCGGGTTGCAGCGCTGGAGAAGCGGTATCCCGAAGGCGATATTCCGCGTCCCCAGCATTGGACGGGTTACTTGCTGACCCCGCACACGATCGAATTCTGGCGCGACCGCGAGTTCCGTCTTCACGACCGCAGGCAATTCACCCGCGAAGGTCCGGATGGCACGTGGTCGAACACGCTACTCTATCCGTGAAGATCCGGCCATGACCGACCAACGCACCCGTCTCGCCCGCTCTGCGGCTATAGCCTCGATCACGGTCGCGGTAATCCTCGTCGCCCTGAAAAGCTGGGCGAGCTGGCGCACCGGTTCTACCGCCATGCTCGGCAGCCTGGCCGATTCGACGCTCGACCTGATTGCCAGCATCGCCACCCTCACCGGCGTTTGGATCGCTTCCATGCCGGCCGATGAGGACCACCGCTTCGGCCACGGCAAGGCCGAAGCTTTGGCGGCAATCTTCCAGGTGATGCTGATCGCGTTGTCCGCCTTCGGGATTGCAGTGCGGGCGATCAGTCAGTTGGCTCAAGGTGGCCAAACTGCCGCTGCCGAGGAAGGAATTGCGGTTTCGGTTGTTGCGATTGTGCTCACCTTTGCGCTGCTCGGCTGGCAGCGGCATGTTATGCGCCGGACGCGCAGTCTCGCAATTCAGACCGACCATCTGCATTACAAGTCGGACCTGTTGCTCAACGTGGCAGTCATCGCGGCCTTGATGCTCGATCAATATGCCGGATTTGGCCTGGCCGATCCGCTATTCGGTCTTGCCATCGCCGCCTGGCTGGGCTGGGGGGCGTTCAACGCAGCGCGCGAAGCGGTCGACGATCTGATGGACCGCGAATGGCCAGAAGAGAAGCGTCTCGCTTTTGTGGAGGCCGCTGCCGAACACCCCGAGCTATCCAACCTTCATGACCTGCGCACGCGCACCAGCGGTAACCGCGACTTCGTGCAATTCCATGTCGACCTGCCGGGCAGCATGACCGTTGGGCAGGCGCACGATATCATCGAGCGTGTCGAGAAAGACCTGTGCCGCCGCTTCCCTGCGATGGAGCTCTTGATCCACATCGATCCGAAAGGCCATGTGGATGAGCCCGGCAACCCGCTCGTCGAGGAAAACGAGTTCGCCAAACTGGATCCGGAAGACTGATGAAGCTGCCCTATACCCATGTCGATGCCTTTGCCTCGCGGCCCTTTACCGGGAACCAGGCGGCGGTGATGCCGCTGGAGAGCTGGCTAGACGATGCCACGCTGCAAGCCATTGCGGAAGAAAACAACTTCGCCGAAACCGCCTTTCTCGCGAAGGATCAGACGGGTGAGGCTGATTGGGAGCTACGCTGGTTCACGCCAACGGAAGAAGTGCGCCTGTGCGGCCATGCGACCCTGGCAAGCGGGCATGTCCTGCTGGAGCGGGACGGGGGCGAGCGGGTCACCTTCCGCACCCGCAAGGCAGGCAACCTCGAGGTGAGGCGGTGCGATGCAGGGTACGAACTGGCTCTTCCTCTCATCCCTACCATCCAGGGCGACTGGAGCGAGGCCGTAGCGCTACTTCGTTCGGAGCCAGAAGAAGTTTGGCTCAATCCCGATGGATACGGCATCTACCTTTACAGAACCGAAGACGAGGTGCGCGCGCTCGACCCGGACCTGAAAGGTCTCGCGGCGCTCGGGAACGACCAGTTCATTTGTACTGCGCCTGGCTCGGATACCGATATCGTCAGCCGTGTCTTTGTCCCCGGGGGCGGAGTGGACGAGGACAGCTTCACCGGGTCTGCCCATGCCTGCCTCACCTATTTCTGGACCGAACGGCTGGGGCGCGGAAGCTTCAGTGCCTATCAGACATCGCCGCGGGGCGGTCACGCGCGATGCCGCCGCGAAGGCGACAAGGCGGTTCTGGGCGGGAACTGCGTCACCGTGGTCGAGGGAAGCTTCTATCTGCCCTCGGCCGGGTAAAGCTCCACAATATCGGCCAGTTGCTGCAACATGGCTTTGCGTTCTTCGGCATTGGAATGACCGAGGCGCACCACGGTCAGTCCCTGTTCCGGTGAAACGAACACATATTGGCCCATATGACCGATCATCGAAAAGGCCGAGTGCGGCGCGCGATCGGGGAACAGCGGGTGATCTTCATCGCCCGTCGGCCGGTTGAGCCAGGTCTGGAGGCCGTACTGCGGTGAACCGGGACTTGGTTGGACCATTTGGGCCACCCAGCTTCGCGGAACGAGCTGTTCGCCCCGATGCGAGCCCTTGCGCCGCATCAGTTCGCCCAGCTTCGCCCAGTCGCGCGCAGTGGCATGCATCAGGCTTCCGCCGATCAATGTTCCTGCGCGGTCGAATTCGGGAACCATGGAAGTGGCGCCGAGCGGCTCGAACAGGCGCGCGGACAGGTAATCCTTCACCGCACGGCGCCGCGCCTCGGCATGCCCGGCGTCGGACAGCACACGCGAGGCGATATCGGCAAGAATCACCGTGGTATTGGAAGAATATTCGAACTTCTCGCCCGGCTCGGCCTCGGGTGGTTGGGCAGTGGCATAGTCCGCCATGTCGTCCCGTCCGTCGAGAAAGAGCATTCGCACCTCGCTACTCTCATAGGGCGGGTCGCCCGCTTCGGTATGCTCCAGCCCGCTGCGCATCTGCAGCAAATGCCGCAGGGTAATATCCGCACGAGGGTCTCCGCTACGCTGCCAGCGGGGGACGGGAGCGGGCTGGTCGAGCCGCAGCAAACCATCGCCGACGAGCTGGCCGATCATCAGCGCGGTGACCGTCTTGGCCATCGACCAGCTGACGAAGCGCGTGTCTGGATCGTAGCCTTCGCCGTACCGCTCGGCTGCGATCGTACCGTCATGCAGCACGATCAGTGCGCGTGTTTCGCCGAGGCCCTCCATCCTGAAAAGATCGTCGACCTCGCGCGCGAGCGCCTTGGTTGGCGCGCCCGGATTTTCGGTTACTGCAGCCAGCGCTTCCTCGCTCAGCAGAGGTTCTTCCGCCGGGCCGGGCGAACCGCATGCGGCAAGGCTTGTGGTGGCAAGGACAAGAGCGATAAGGGGGTGCGACCGCGGGAACATGCCCGCGTCACTCGCATGAGGAAATAACGCGCGCAATGGCGAAAAAACGCTCTCTCTTCTCCCGCTGGTGGTTCTGGCTCGCCCTGGTTGTCATGGTGGCGCTCGCAGCAGCCTGGTTTGCCTATGGGGAAGCGGCTACGCGTACCGGAGAGGCGGGAACGGCCTATGCTGCGCGGGTCGGCTGTTCATGTCGCTTCGTAGCTGGCCGCAGCCTCGAAGATTGCGCCAAGGACAAGCTGGAAGGCATGGAGCTGGTTTCGCTAAGCGCGAACGAGACGACGAGGAGCGTTTCCGCTTCGATACCCTTCATCGCCTCCGATACGGCGAGCTATCGCGAGGGCTACGGCTGCGTGCTGCAGAAGTGGGAAGACTAGACCGCGCAGCGCGTGGTCGAATCGATCCATCCGCCGCCGACCACCCGGTCGCCGGCATAGATCACCGCGGCCTGCCCGGGGGCAACGCCATATTCGGGTGTCTCGAAGCGAATGCTGGTCGACGCCCCGCCGCCGAGTGGCCCTTCGAGAGTGACCGGCACGGGCTTGGCGAGGCTGCGGACCTTGGCGGTCAGGGGGGCATCGGGAAGCGGCCCGATGCGGTTGGTTTCGACAAGCCTGGCTTCCTCGATGGCCAGCATGCGCTTGGGTCCAACCTTCACCTGCGCTTCGGCGGCGTCGATGCCGACGACATATAGCGGCTCGGGCTGACCGCCGATCTCCAGGCCGCGGCGCTGGCCGACAGTGTAATGGATCACGCCGCGATGTTCGCCCAGTTCTTCGCCGGTCGAGGCGTGGATGATGGCGCCCGGACGCGCGCCTTCGGGTCGCATCTTCCTGACGATCTTCGCATAATCGCCGTCGGGCACGAAGCAGATATCCTGGCTGTCGGGCTTGGCCGCATTGCGCAGGCCAGATGCTTCGGCCAATTCGCGTACCTCGCTCTTGGGCAGGCCGCCCAAGGGAAAGCGCAGGTAGTCGAGCTGGTCCTCGGTCGTTGCGTAGAGGAAATAGGACTGGTCGCGGGCGGGATCGGTGGCGCGATGCAGTTCCGCGCCGGCCGGCCCCATCCTGCGCTGCACGTAATGGCCGGTGGCGAGGCAATCCGCCCCAAGTTCGCGCGCCATGGCAAAGAGGTCGGTGAATTTGGGCCCCATGTTGCAACGGATGCAGGGGACGGGCGTGCGACCGGCCAGATATTCGTCGGCAAAGGCTTCGACCACTTCCTCGCGAAACGCGCTTTCGTGGTCGGAAACGTAATGTGCGATTCCCAGCCGGTCGGCAACGGCGCGCGCATCGGCGATGTCGTCGCCGGCGCAGCACGCACCCTTGCGGCCTGTTGCGGCTCCATAGTCGTAAAGCTGCAGGGTAATGCCGATAACCTCGGCCCCGCTCATGGCTGCCAGCGCCGCCACGACCGACGAATCCACACCCCCCGACATAGCGACTACGATCCGGCTTTCGGATGCAGGCTTATCAAGGCCGAACAGCCCGGCGGCACTTGCCGGGTCGAGGAGGCGGGATTCGGGCATGGTTGCCCCTTACACGTCCGCGCCGTTCGCCTCCAGCCCTTAGCTGGTTGCGCGGCCAAACATGATTCACACATACTTTACCATGTAAGCCTATCAACGATCGCATGTTCGAGGGGCAGATCAACAAGAAGACCGTTCGCGACGCTCGAGAAAGCGATGGTTTGCACCAGTTCCGCTGGACGGAACTGGTCGCGAAGCTTTCGGCAACACGCGAACTGCGCGAAGAACTTGCCAAGGGAGACCACGGCGGCTTCGAGGCCTTTGGCGAAGCACGCAAGGAAAATTGCGGAGAAAGTAAACGGGCCATTAACCAAACTGGTTTAGCGCATGGCAAAACCGAGGCGTTAGGTCAGGGCCGAGCCGCAAATGGTGCGGTGCAAGGCGACCGAGAGAAATAGATGATCGAAAATCAGGACATCCGCCCTGCACAGGTGATCGGCCCGCTTGGCGAACCGCTGACCCTGAAGGACTTGCCGTCGCCTTCGACGAAGCGCTGGGTCGTGCGCCGCAAGGCGGAGGTAGTCGCGGCGGTCAATGGCGGTCTGCTGACCATCGATGAAGTGCTCGAGCGCTACGGGCTGACGCTGGAAGAGTTTGCATCCTGGCAGCGTGCCGTCGACCGTTCGGGCATGCAGGGCCTGCGTGTTACGCGCATCCAGCATTACCGCGATCTCTACGAACGTCAGTTCAAATACTGAGCGACTTGCCCGGCCCGGGAACAAAACGCTCGCAAACCCGCTAAATCCCTGTCCCTATGCAGAAGGGGAACCACCGACCTTGACATCCGTTCGGGGTGGCATAGGGTCGGATGGGAGGATAACAGGAGGTTTTGCAATGGGTTGGATTATCGCAATTATCGTCGGCGGTGTGGCCGGCTGGCTCGCAAGTCTGGTTATGAACCGTGATGCGTCGATGGGTATTTTCTGGAATATCGTGGTCGGCATCGTCGGTGCGCTTATCGGCAACTTCCTCGCCGGCACTTTGTTCGGCATCGAAGGTAGCATTCAGAGCTTTGATCTGACCGGGTTTATCATCGCGATCGTGGGCGCCATCGTGCTGCTCGGCATCGTAAACCTCGTCCAGCGGGGTCGCGTGCGGTAACGCTATAAAGCATTTTTAAATACAAGGGGCGGTGCAGTCTTGGCTGTGCCGCCCTTTTTGCATCTTCCAGACTGGTTTCGGACAAGGCCCCCGACATTCGTCCACCCGTCTCCTACTCCGGTCGAGGGAAAGATTGCTCCGCATCGAAGCCTGCATTACCAGGAAAACCGCAGACTTGCGCTTTGTGATTTAGCCAACTAATACACCAAGCCGAATAAAGTCGTTGCCAGACGGGGCAAACAGAATGACGTACGAATCCGAGATCATGTCCAACAAGGGGGAAGCGGTCGCCGTTTCGCTCGATGGCGAGCCTGCAGTCGCAGAACGCGAAGCCCGCAGTCGCAAGCGCCTCTATATCGTTATCGCGTTGGTCGTGCTCGCGGCGATCGTCGCTGCGTATCTTCTCCTGACCATGGGCGCGGAAGACGAAGCCGCGGATACGGGTTCGCAAGCACCTGCCATCACCGTCGTTTCGCCGGGGCGCACCACTGTCGCGGGAGAGATCGTGGCAACCGGTGTACTCGCTGCACGTCGCGATGCTCCGGTAGGTGTTGTGGGCGAAGGCGGCCGGGTGGTTTCCATCCCCGTCGAAGCGGGTGACTGGGTGCGGCAGGGTCAGGTCCTTGCCGTGATCGATCGCTCGGTTCAGTCCCAGCAGGCTCGGGCGGCGGCTGCGCAGATCGAAGTGGCGCAGGCCGACGCGGAGCTTGCGCAGTCCAATCTCGATCGTTCTTTGCAACTGGTCGAGCGCGGTTTCGTCTCGCAAGCCGATGTAGACCGCCTCACTGCGACGCGGGATGCTGCCGTAGCCCGTGTCCGCGTGGCGCGCGCGCAGCTCGACGAATTGCAGGCCCGCAATGCAAGGCTCAATATCGTCGCTCCCTCGGCAGGCCTGGTGCTTGAACGCAATGTCGAGGTCGGCGCGACGGTTTCTGCCGGTTCGGGCCCCTTGTTCCGTCTCGCCCGGGGCGGCGAGATCGAAATGCTCGCTCAGGTGGGGGAGGAACAGCTTACCAGGCTTCGCGCCGGTGTTTCGGCCGAAGTCACGCCGGTGGGCTCCGAACAGACCTTTACCGGGCAGGTATGGCAGGTGGCCCCGACCATCGATGCCCAGAACCGGCAAGGGACGGCGCGGATCGCGCTTTCCTATGATCCCGCCCTGCGGCCCGGCGGGTTTGCTACTGCCCGCATCCTCAGCGGCACTACCACAGCTCCCCTGCTGCCCGAAAGCGCCGTTCTGTCGGACGACGATGGCAGTTTCGTCTATGTGGTGGACGCCGAGAACAAGGTTCAGCGGACGCCCGTGAGAACCGGCATGGTCACGAGCGAGGGTGTCGTGATCGAGAGCGGCATTACCGGCAACGAGAAGATCGTGCTGCGTGCCGGGGGCTTCCTGACCGAAGGCGAAACGGTCAATCCGCGCCCGGCCGGGCAATAGGGGGCCTGCATGAACTTCCGCAATCTTTCCGCGTGGTCGATCCGCAACCCGGTCATCCCCCTGGTTGCGTTCACGGCCCTCCTTCTGGCCGGCATTCTCAGCTTCGCGCGGATGGATGTGGTCAATAATCCGGATATCGAGTTCCCGGCAGTCAACATCACGATCTCCCAGCCTGGTGCTGCACCGACCGAGATCGAGAACCAGATCACGCAGCGGGTCGAATCGGCCGTGCGTTCGGTCGCTGGGGTCAACAAGATTACCTCGACTGCCCGTGAAGGTAGTTCGAACACCTTCGTCGAATTCGAGATCGGCACCGATCCCAACGACGCCGTTTCCGAGGTGAAGAACGCGATTGACGGCGTGCGCGGAAGCTTGCCCGAGGGCATTCTCGAACCGCGTATCGAAAAGGTCGATGTCGCTGGCGGCTTCCTGGGCATTTACGCCGTCGAGGCGAGCGACATGACGATCGAACAGCTCAGCTGGTTCATCGATGACACGGTCGCCAAGCGTCTGCTGTCGATCGAAGGAATGGCCGAAGCTGGGCGCTTCGGCGGTGTGGATCGGGAAATCGAAGTCACGCTCGACCTTGCGAAGATGCAGGCTTACGGAGTAACTGCATCCGAGATCAACCAGGTCCTGCGGCGCGACAATCTCGATGCGGCAGGCGGCATGGCGGAGGTCGGCGGCACGCGCCAATCGGTCCGCGTTCTCGGCAACACCGGAAGCGCCTTCGAACTCTCCCAGCGCCAGATCCGCCTTGCGGACGGAACGACGCTCAGGCTGGGCGATGTTGCGACTGTGAGCGACGGCTATTCGGAACGCACATCCATTTCCAAGGTCCGCGATCAGGAAGTCGTGAACTTCTATATGAGCCGCGCAAAGGGCGCTTCGGACGTCACCGTTTACGAAGACGCGCAGGAGCTCATTGCGCAGATCGAGGCGGAAAACCCCGACGTCCGCTTCATCCAGCTATTCGACACGGTGAAGTATACCAAGAGCCAGTATTCAAGCTCGATAGCGGCGATGATCGAAGGTGCGATCCTTGCAGTTGTCGTGGTGTTCTTCTTCCTGCGCGATTGGCGTGCTACATTCATCTCCGCAGTCGCCATCCCGCTATCCGCGATCCCGACCTTCTGGTTCATGGACCTGCTCGGGTTCAATTTGAATTTCCTGTCACTGCTGGCGCTCGGCCTCGTAGCGGGTGTTCTGGTCGACGATGCCATTGTGGAGATCGAGAACATCGTCCGGCACATGCGCATGGGTAAGAGCGCCTATCAGGCGTCGATCGATGCGGCGGATGAAATCGGCCTGCCGGTCGTCGCAACCAGCTTCTGCATCGTCGCGGTCTTCCTGCCCGTCGGCCTGATGCCGGGCGTGACGGGCCAGTTCTTCAAGAACTTCGGTCTGACCGTCGTCATCGCGGTGCTGATGAGCCTTGCCGTCGCGCGTATGATCACACCGATGCTGTCGGCCTATTTCCTGAAAGCGCACGGCCATGCCGAACACGGCAAAGGCAAGTGGATGGACCGCTACATGCGCGTGCTTCACTGGTCGCTTGAACGCGGCAAGATGCGTGCGCGCCGCGAGGGCATTGAGGGGCCCAAGCATCGCTGGGCCTATGCGTTATCGCTCCTGCTCGTCGTGTTCGCCTTGCTCGGTATTTCCGGCGTGGCGGTTTTTATGACCTTCAATGCGATCGACGGATTGCAGATACCCCAAACGCTGGCCAATGCCGTGGCATCGGAAGGGTTCCTGCACGATCTGGTGATGCGCCCCCTGCAGATCATTCAATTGGCAGTGGCTACCGCGGTCGGTTTCGCTCTGGTTTTCGGGCTCCTGAAAGTCCTCGGTTTCCTCACCCGTGTGATTGGCGAGCGGCTTGGCCAGAGCTGGCGCTATCTCGAGGCGCGCTTTTATGACCACCGCGTATGGATGCTGGGTGTGGGCTGGTTCTCTTTCCTGCTGACGGTCCTGCTGTTCACGCAGACACCGTTCCAGTTCAATCCTGAAATCGACGACGAGAACGTCCAGGTCGAGATCGAGATGGTGCCGGGCACGACGCTGGATACGACCGAACGCGTGGCAGATCAGGTTGCCGCCCTGCTCTATGAGCAGCCGGAAGTCGAACGTGTCCTCGAACGCGTCCGGGAAGGGCAGGCGACGCTCTACATTACCTTGAAGGAAGATCGCGAACGTCCGTCCTATGTATTCACCCGCGCTCTCGCTCCTGAACTGGCCCTTATCCCCGATGCACGGGTCCGCTGGAACTCCATGAACGGTCCCGGCGGCGGTGGCAGCGGGCGCGATTTGACGATCATGCTCGCAGGCTCCGATCCCGAACTTCTCAGCGACACCGCCTCCAAGGTCGTAGAAGAGATGAAGGGCGTTTCGACCATCGTCGCCCCGCGCATCACAGCCGATGTTCCGCGGCCCGAAATCATCATCAGGCCGCGGACCGAACTGCTTGCCGATCTGGGCGTGTCCACCGCCGCGATGAGTCAGGCGATCCGTATCGCGACCATGGGTGAGATCGAACAGAACGCGGCGAAATTCTCGCTATCCGACCGCCAGATCCCGATCACAGTGCGTCTGCCGGAAGGGGCGCGGGAGGATATCGTCACGATCGAGAACCTGCCGGTTCCGACGGCCAACGGCACTTCTGTCCCCCTCGGCCGGATTGCCGACATCACTTTCGGTTCGGGTCCGACGACGATCCAGCGCTATAACCAGAACCGACGGGTCTTCATCGGAGCCGACCTTGCCAGCGGCGTATTGCGTGGCAACGCGATGGAGCAGGTCGATGCCCTTCCTACTCTGGCGAACCTGCCACAGGGCGTGATCCGCGATCAGGTCGGCGAAGACGAGATGCAGCAGGAACTTATGGAGAATTTCTCGATCGCCTTGATGGCGGGCATCCTACTCGTTTTCGCGGTGCTGGTCCTGCTCTACAAGCGTCTCATGAGTCCGCTGGTCAACATGACCTCGCTTGCTCTGGCACCGCTCGGCGGTATATTCCTAGTCTGGATTGTGGGTCAGCCGCTCTCAATGCCGGTGTTGATCGGTGTGCTGCTGCTGCTGGGGATCGTCTCGAAAAACTCGATCCTGCTGATCGACTTCGCGATCGAGGCCATGGATGCAGGTCAGGAGAAGATGGACGCCATCATCGATGCCGGGCACAAGCGTGCACAGCCGATCGTAATGACTACTGTTGCTATGACGGCAGGTATGGTGCCTACAGCGCTCAGCCTGTCGGGCGATGGGGCATGGCGTGCGCCGATGGGTACGGTGGTGATCGGCGGTCTGATCCTCTCGACACTGCTTACGCTGCTGATCGTGCCGGCTGGATTCAGCCTTGCGGACGGGTTCGAGAAGCGGGCTGGGCCCTGGCTGCGGAATAGGTTCCTGACCTATCGACCGGGCGACGAAGACGGTGTTCCCGGGCCAAAAGCCCATGAACCCGGGATCGAACCGGCGGAGTAAGCGTCGCCTAGGGTATGGCGGGCACTTCCCATAATCTGACTGGAAGGGGCGGCGAGCCGCTCCCGGCGGATCGCGCCCGTGCCATGCGTCGTACTGCCACGGGCATGCTGGTGCTCATGGCGGCTATCTTCATCGCGTCGGGGCGCTGGCTCGATGTGCATCCTGCCTGGGGCTATGCCCATGCCTTTGCCGAAGCGGCGATGGTGGGTGGTCTTGCCGACTGGTTCGCCGTCACCGCGCTGTTTCGCCGCCCACTCGGCTTGCCGATCCCGCACACGGCGATCATTCCAGCGAACAAGGACCGTATCGCCGATACGATGGCAGGTTTCTTGCGCGAGAACTTCCTGACGCCACAAGTCGTAGCCCGCCGGATGGGGGCGATGAATTTGGCCGCAGCGGTGGGGGGCTATCTCGCCGATCCCAGGGCCGCGCGTGATTCGCGCGTCCGAGCCGGTGCAGGCGAGCTTGCGGTCGAGGTGCTGGAATCGCTCGATCCCGACAGGCTCGGCACCCAAGTCCGCTCCGGACTCGCCGCGCAAATCGAAAAGCTGGAAGTCTCGCCCCTGTTGGGCAGCATGCTCGACGCGATGATCGAAGATGGCAGGCACAAGGTGGTGATCGACAAGATCATTCGTTGGGCTGGCCTCGTGCTCGAGGATAATGAGCAGATGGTCCGCGATATGGTGCACAATCGGGCCAATGCCGTGCTTCGCTTCACCGGTCTGGACGAGAGGGTTGCGAACTCGGTTCTCGACGGTCTCTACAAGCTCCTTGCCGAAGTGCTGGTCGATCCGGAGCACCCCCTTCGCAACAAGATCGAGGAGGGTCTTCAGGAACTTGCCCGCGGCCTTCGCGAGGATCCCGAAATGCAGGCGCGGGTCGAGCGCATGAAGGTCGAGCTCGTGAACAATCCGGCGATCGCGGATTGGTGGCAATCGGTGTGGGAGCGTATCCGCGCGCGTCTCATAAACAGCATCCGTGAAAGCGGCGGCGCCGGAGACGGCTACCTCGGAGAGACCCTGGCCGAACTCGGCGGCGCCTTACGCGACGACATCCGCTTGCAGCAGCAGGTCAACCGCTTCGCCCGCCGTACCGCCGTGGGCGTGGCGACGCGCTATGGCGATCAGATCGTGCAACTCGTCAGCGAAACCGTCCGCCGCTGGGATGCGACGACCCTCACAGGCCGTGTGGAAAATGCGGTTGGCCGCGATCTGCAGTTCATTCGGATCAATGGAACACTGGTTGGCGGGCTGGTGGGGCTGACCCTGCACGCATTGTCAACGGCATTCGGCTAGCGAGCGCGTCTTCTTCAGGCTCAACCACTAATAAATACTACTGTGCTTGCGACGTAGGACCTGACCCCTTCGCCTTGAGCATTGCGCGCCGGTTCGTAGCGCGCCCTGCGCATAAAGCGATTACAGACCTCCTCGCCGAATATCGGGTCGGAGTAGTTGGACTGGATTATGCAGTCGGTTAAACGCCCTTCTTCATCAATAGCCAGTCGATAACGCACACTTCCAGAGAGGCCACGACGCAGTGGGAGCGTGGGATAATCCAGCCACTTTGACATGTCTCCTTGCGCTTCGGGTTCCTTCACTATCGATTTCTGGATTTCCAAGTCATACCCCCAACTGCTGACGAGGTCGTCGAGGCAAGCATCCATTGCGGAGAGAACTCCGCCGAGTCCGCCCGTTTCTAGTATGACAGGGGCTTTGCCGCCTACTTTGAAGGTTATGCTCTTCGTTGCATCGGCCGCCTGACTTTCTGCAACCCTGAATTCCGCTTTGGAGGCTTCGGCCTCTTGCAAATTATCAAAAGTAGCCGGTGGAATGAGCTTGCCGGAGAATTGCCAGATTGTGCCCCCCGATTCGAGATCACCGAAGAACGGCCTTTCTTCTTCGATTTTCTCCGCCGGGTCGAAGCTGTAGGTGAAGGACCTTGCGCGCTTCGCAGACAACGGGACGCCCGATGCCATCACCTCCATCGATACACCGGGAGCGTATTTGGCGAAGATCAGCAGGACCTTGTTTTCGTCTTCCCCGAAGGTGCGGCCCAACCGACATGACTCTTCGCCGTAATCCAGATTCCAACGCGAGCTTGGTGCAAGCACCAAGGACTCTTCTGCCGCATCCGCGAATGTCGGTTGCAGCAAGGTGCTCATACAAAGCGCCGCGGACAAGAAACGTATCTTCATAATAACGACCCCTCACCACTACGATGTGGCGACGGGGTCGTCGATGCAAGTCCTAAATAGTCAAAGCTTTTCGGTCAGTTCCGGGACAGCCTTATAGAGATCGGCGACCAGGCCGATGTCCGCCACCTGGAAGATCGGTGCGTCCTCGTCCTTGTTGATCGCGATGATGGTCTTGGAGTCTTTCATCCCGGCGAGGTGCTGGATCGCGCCCGAGATGCCGATGGCGATGTAGACTTCCGGAGCCACGATCTTACCGGTCTGGCCGACCTGGTAATCGTTCGGAACGTAACCCGCATCGACCGCGGCGCGCGAAGCGCCGATACCTGCGCCGAGCTTGTCTGCCAGCGGCGTGATGACCTGCTCGAAGGTTTCCGCGTCCTTCAGCGCGCGGCCACCCGAAACGATGATCTTGGCGCTGGTCAGTTCGGGACGGTCACTCTCGGCGATTTCCTGGCTGACGAAGCTGGAAAGGCCCGCGTCGGCCGGTCCGGAAATTTCCTCGATCGTGCCCGAACCACCTTCCGCTTCTGCCTTGTCGAAGGCGGTCCCGCGAACGGTGATGACAAGCTTTTCGTCCGTGCTTTCGACCGTTGCGATGGCATTGCCGGCGTAAATCGGACGGGTGAAGGTCTTGTCGCCTTCGACCGAAAGGATGTCCGACACCTGCATCACATCGAGCAAAGCGGCGACGCGCGGCGCGATGTTCTTGCCGGTGGTGGTGGCGGGTGCGACGAACGCGTCGTGATGGCTCATCTGGTCGGCAATCAGCGGCGCGACGTTTTCCGCCAGCGCATGCTCATATGCCGCATCGTCGGCAAGGTGGACCTTGCCCACGCCCGCAACCTTCGCAGCCTGTTCGGCAACCGCGCGGCAGCCCGATCCGGCGACCAGCAGGTGTACTTCGCCCAGCTTGCCCGCAGC
The DNA here is from genome assembly GCF_019711635.1 of Qipengyuania huizhouensis. Classification (GTDB taxonomy): domain Bacteria; phylum Pseudomonadota; class Alphaproteobacteria; order Sphingomonadales; family Sphingomonadaceae; genus Qipengyuania; species Qipengyuania huizhouensis. The sequence goes on from NZ_JAIGNT010000002.1 coordinate 142,471, forward strand.
GGTCACCGCGGCAAGCGTCGCGTCCTTCATTTCGGCATTGTCGTGTTCGACCCACACCAGTGTCTTCATGTTCAAACCTCCAAGTCCGTTCGCCCTGAGCTTGTCGAAGGGCCGTACTTTTCTTCATCCGAGCGCCCGAAAGAAGGACGGTGCTTCGACAAGCTCAGCACGAACGGATGACGGGTGAATTCCTTATGCGATGCCCAATGCCTTGATCTTGGCAACCAGCGCATCGACGTCCTCGACCTTCACGCCAGCCTGCCGAACCGGCGGTTCGGAGACGTTGGTGGTCTTCAGGCGCGGCGCGGTGTCGACACCGTAATCGGACGGGCTCTTGGTATCGAGCGGCTTCTTCTTCGCCTTCATGATGTTCGGCAGCGAGGCATAGCGCGGCTCGTTCAGGCGCAAATCGGTGGTGACGATGGCCGGAAGCGTGAGCTTCACGGTCTCGAGACCGCCATCGACCTCGCGTTTCACGATAACGTGATCGCCATCCACCTCGACTGTATTGGCGAAGGTGCCCTGCGGACGGCCCATCAGGGCCGCCAGCATCTGGCCGGTCTGGTTCGAATCGTCGTCGATCGCCTGCTTGCCGAGCATCACGATGCCGGGCTCTTCCTCTTCGGCGATGGCCTTGAGGATCTTGGCAACCGCGAGGGGTTCGACCTCGTCATCGGTCTCCACCAGGATCGCGCGGTCGGCGCCCATGGCAAGCGCGGTGCGCAGTGTTTCCTGCGCCTTTGCCGGGCCGATGCTGACGGCCACGATCTCTTCCGCCTTGCCCGCTTCCTTGAGGCGGATGGCCTCCTCGACGGCGATTTCGTCGAAGGGGTTCATGCTCATCTTTACATTGGCAAGGTCCACGCCCGAGCCATCGGCCTTCACGCGCGGTTTGACGTTGTAATCGATCACCCGCTTGACGGGGACGAGGATTTTCATGCGAATACCTTCCTCTCGATGGAAACTTCGGTGCCCGCCTAGCTTGCGTTTACGTAAACGTCAAGCAAAGCGGCGGCCGTTTGCCGACTCTCGACTGGCTTCCTGTCCCGCGGAAAACCGCAGGTCAAGCGCGCGGGCCGGATTACCTTTACTATGGTTCTGGCCGCGAATAGTTTCAGCCGACGGTGGGAGGTTTGGCAATGCATATAGCGTCTATGGTAACAGGGCTTCTGCTCTTTATGACGACGGCGGCAGTCGCGCAGGAAACGCGCACCGCACCGGAAGACTACCAATCCCCGCCGGCAACGATCGAACAAATGTCCTGGCTGGTCGGCCAGTGGAGCGGCAGCGGCATCGGTGGTGCGGCGGCGATGGAAAGCTGGCTTCCACCTACCGGCGATACGATGGTGGGCACATTTGTCCAGCAAACCGGGGAAGGCGGCATCCGCTTCACCGAGCACATGTATCTGGTGGAGGAAGAGGAAACGCTGGTCCTGCGCTTGAAGCACTTCAATGCCGACCTCACCGGTTGGGAGGAGAAGGACGACATGCTCACCTTTCGCCTGATCGCGGTGGAGGGTTGCGCTGCTTATTTCCACTCGCTCACATTGCGGTGCGATGGAGAGGACGGGCTGCTCGCCGCCGTACGCATGAAGAGCGACGGCGACGAGATCAGCGAACTGGTTTTCCGTTTCGAACGGGTCGACTGACCGCCAGGGCGGCGCTCAGGCCGCCTTCTTCACCTCGGCCACGATCTTGCGGGCTGCATCGCCCAGATCGTCTGCCGGGACGATCGGCAGGCCCGAGTTGGCGAGGATTTCCTTGCCTTCCCGGACGTTGGTACCTTCGAGGCGGACGACCAGCGGAACCGAAAGGTTCACGTCCTTTGCCGCCTGCACGATACCGTTGGCGATCACGTCGCATTTCATGATCCCGCCGAAGATATTGACGAGGATGCCCTCGACTGCCGGGTCCTTGAGGATGATCTTGAACGCGGCCGTCACCTTCTCGGTGGTAGCGCCGCCGCCCACGTCGAGGAAGTTTGCAGGGAAGGCGCCGTTCAGCTTGATGATGTCCATCGTCGCCATGGCCAGGCCCGCGCCATTGACCATGCAGCCGATGTTGCCGTCGAGCTTGATATAGGCGAGGTCGTATTCGCTCGCCTCGACTTCGGCCGGGTCTTCCTCGGTCTCGTCCCGCATCGCTTCGACGTCCTTGTGGCGATAAAGCGCGTTGCCGTCGAAGCTCATCTTGGTGTCGAGCACGAGGAGGTTGCCCTCCTTGTCTTCCACCAGCGGGTTTATCTCGAGCATTTCCATGTCGAGGTCCATGAAGGCGGTGTAGAGCTGCTTCGCCAGCTTCTGGCACTGCTTGTTGGTATCGCCCGTCAGCTTCAATGCGAAGGCAACCGCGCGGCCATGGTGCGGCATGAAGCCCTGCGCCGGGTCGATAGTGATGGTGGTGATCTTCTCGGGCGTTTCATGCGCCACATCCTCGATATCCATCCCCCCTTCGGTGGAGGCGATCATGGCGACCTGGCCGGAGGCACGGTCGACCAGCATGGAGAGGTAGTATTCCTTCTCGATGTCGACGCCGTCGGTGACGTAGAGGCGATTGACCTGCTTGCCTTCGTCGCCGGTCTGGATCGTTACCAGCGTGTTGCCGAGCATTTCCTTCGCATTCGCTTCGACCTCGTCCACGCTCTTCGACAGGCGGACGCCGCCCTTCGCATCGGGCCCCAGTTCCTTGAACTTGCCCTTGCCGCGCCCGCCGGCGTGGATCTGCGCCTTCACGACATAGAGTGGCCCGGGAAGCTGCTTCGCGCCTGCAACCGCTTCTTCGACGGTGAGTGCTGCGTGTCCTGCGGGAACGGCGATGCCGTATTTCGCGAGGAGTTCCTTAGCCTGGTATTCGTGAATGTTCATCTGGGTTCTCGTCCTTCGCGCGAATGCGCGGTCTGGGGGGATGGGAATCTGCGCGTGCGCATAAGCATGTCTGGGCGCGCTTGAAAAGTGCGGTTTTCGGGTGCAGGTGCACTCGCGCTCCATGATCGACAGTAAACGTCTCGAATCCATCGTCGCGCAGGCAGGCGAGATTGCGCTCGGACTCTGGCCGGGAGCGGGTGCGGAACTGGAGTCGTGGGAGAAGACCCCGGGAAGCCCGGTGTGCGAGGCCGATCTGGCCGTCGATGCCTTCCTCAAGCGCGAACTGGGCGCGTTGCTGCCTTCAGCCGGATGGCTTTCAGAAGAAACCGCCGACGATCCGGAACGGCTCGATCGCGATTTGATCTGGCTGGTTGATCCGGTGGACGGCACGCGCGATTTCATTCGCGGACGCAAGGGCTGGGCGGTATCGGTGGCGCTGATCAGTTCCGGCAGGCCGCTCATCGGCACGCTCTGCGCGCCTGCGCGCGGCGAGGTGTGGCATGCCGTTGCGGGGCAGGGCGCCACGCTCAACGGAGCCCGGATCGCCGCTTCGACACGGCGGGATTTCGAGGGCGCGCGCGTACCTGCCAACGATCTGATGAAGCAGGACCGCATGCTGACCAAGGTCGAGCAGCCCAATTCCATCGCGCTCAGGATCGCCATGGTGGCGGATGACCGCGCCGATCTCGTCGCCACGCTGCGCTGGGGTTTCGAATGGGACATCGCCGCCGCCGGACTGATCGCGCGCGAGGCAGGAGCGGCCGTGTCCGACAGTTTCGGTCGCAAGCTCGATTACAACAAGCGCGATCCACGCGCCTTCGGCGTCATTGTCAGTGCGCCGGACATCCATACCGCCACGGTCGAGCATCTCTCCGACAGGGCACATCAGATCGCCAGACCCTAGAAAGCAACGCATGAAAAAGGGGCCGGGTTGGACCCGACCCCTTCCTGTTGAACGTGAGTTCGAGTTAGTGGACGTTACTGGTTCGCCTGAGCAGCTTCCACGTCGTCCTGGTCGAACGGGATGATCTTGATCTCGACGCGGCGGTTGAGAGGTTCGTTCACGCCGTCGGCGGTCTTGACCTTGAGATGCTCATATTGCTCGCCGTAACCCTGCCAGCGAATGCGCGAGGAGCTCACGCCGCGGCTGATCAGGTAGTTGGCGACTGCCTGGGCGCGCTGTTCGGACAGGCGCTGGTTGAGGTCGGTTCCGCCAGTCGTGTCGGTGTATCCGTACACGTCGATAAGGCTGTTGGGATATTGGACCAGGTTGGCGGCCACATTGTCGAGTGTCGCGCGGAAGGCAGAGTTGATCGTGGCGCTGCCGGTGGCGAAGGTCACGCCATCGGGCAGGTTGACGAGAATCGCCTCGCCGCCGTCGGTTTCGCTCACATCGACGCCCGAGCCGGCCGTCTGTTCTTCCAGTTCCTTGATCTGCTGGTCCATGCGGTAACCGACATAGCCGCCCGCTGCGCCGCCGGCTGCCGCGCCGATGATGCGTCCGGTCTTGCCGCCGATTACGCCGCCGAGAAGGCCGCCGGCCACAGCGCCACCCACACCGCCGAGTACGGTGCGCGATACCTTGCGTTCGCCGGTGTTGGGGTCTGTGACACAGGCAGAGGTGCCGAGCAGAGCGATGGAAGAAAGTCCTGCGAGGAAAAAGCGTGATGTTTTCATGTTTTCATTCCCTTTCTGAGAGCCGGGCTCGTGAGGGCGCTCCAGCCCTTGCCTCACCCGAACGCCATGGGACGCGCCCACCAGCGTCTCTAGAGTATCAGAACCATCCAATTCACAGCCTGTTCCGAGAGACGCTGGCAGGGCGGCACTTTTGTGCTAGCGAAGGGGTGTGACACCCTTTCCCTGGACAGACCTTCTCATCATCGCCGGCTTGATTCTGCTCAACGGCGTGTTCGCCATGAGCGAACTGGCAATTGTCTCCGCACGCACGGGGCGGCTGCGCTCGGCTGCCAATCAGGGCAGCGCCGCGGCGAAAACCGCGATCGAGCTGGCGGCGGACCCGGGCAAATTCCTTTCGACCGTCCAGATCGGCATCACCCTGATCGGTATCATCGCGGGCGCCTATTCCGGTGCAAGCCTGGGCGGACCGGTGGGCGAGCGACTGGAGGCGATGGGCCTGCCCGCCGAATGGGCGGAGGAAGCCGGTTTTGCGCTGGTCATCGCACTGACGACCTATCTCAGCCTCGTCGTGGGCGAACTCGTGCCCAAGCAGGTCGCGCTGCGCGCCGCGGTGCCGATCTCTATCATCATGGCGCGCCCGATGGCGCTGCTTGCAAAAGTGGCCGCTCCGCTGGTCTGGCTGCTGGATGCCTCCTCGGGCCTGCTGATCCGCCTGCTGGGTGTGAAGCCCGCAGGGCAAAGCTCGGTCACGGCAGAAGAGCTGCATATGCTTTTCGCAGAGGCGACCCGCAGTGGCGTGATCGAGAGCGAACAGCACCAGATGCTAGCCGGCGTGGTGCGCCTCGCCCAGCGTCCCGTGCGCGAGGTGATGACACCGCGGACCGATCTCGACTGGATCGACGTCAATGCGAATGAAGAAGCGATCCGCGCGATGCTGGAGGAAAGCCCGCATTCGGTGTGGCCGGTGGCCGATGGATCGCCCGACCGGATAATGGGTCTCGTGCGGGTACGCGAAGTGCTGGGCACGATGCTGGCGGGCAAGGGCGTGGTGCTCGAAACGCTCATGAAAAAGGCGGAGGTCGTGCCCGACCAGCTCGATGCGGTCGATGCGCTCCGCGTGCTGCAGCAGGCCGATATCGCCATGGCCATGGTGCATGACGAATACGGCCATCTGGATGGAATCGTGACCCCGGTGGACCTGCTTACCGCGCTGGTGGGCGATTTTGCCAGCGACCAGGACCCGGACGATACGCCGGGCATCGTTGAGCGAGACGATGGCAGCCTGCTCGTGGCCGGATCGCTTTCGGCCGATGCGCTCGCCGACCGGTTGGGGCTCGATTACGGCGACGACCGCGAATTCGCGACCGTCGCGGGCTTCTGCCTCGCGGTGATGAAGAAACTGCCCGTCGAAGGTGAATGGTTCGAGGAGCAGGGCTGGCGCTTCGAAATCGTCGACCTCGACGAACGCCGCATCGACAAGGTGCTGGTCAGCGAAGTCGCGGGCAAGGCGAAGCGCGAAGTCACCCCAGACTAAGGTCTCAGGCCGCGCCTAACCGGGTCGGCGGAGGCCCGGCAAGGCCGACTGGCCACCCGCAGGTGTTCGGCGCGAAGCGTCGAAACAGCACCGAGGACGCTCGCACGGATGTGCGAGCGAAAAGCAAGAATCAGTAATTGCTGGTGTCAGCCAGGAATTACGGCCTGCGCCGATGCGCCGTCACCTTCCGGGGCGGCGATGATGTCGCGGGTTACGCGGCCCTTGGCCACGGTGTTGGTTTCTTCCGAACCCACCTGCGAACGGATGCCCGGCTCGGCCGCACCGGCGCGGTCGAGCGCGCTGGTTTCGACCGAGCTACGCTCTGCAGGGCCACCGAATAGCGCTTCGAGCGTCTGTTCTGCCGCGGTGCCTTCCGTCGGGCGCGGCGCGCCGGGAGCGGGGGGCACGAGGTTGAAATCGGGCGGCACTACGAGCGGCGCCTGGCGCTGGACGGCGAATTCATCAGGGCGTTCGCGGTTCAGGAAACCGCCGCCGCCGCATGCGGCCAGCATGCTCGAAACGGCGCCAAGAAGGGCGATACGGGTAAGGGTATTCATCAGTTGCTCTCCGCGGCGTCTGCCGGTTTGCCGTGCATGAGGTCGTCGACCTCTTCATCGTCCTTGTCGCGCATGAAGAAGGCGCGGGCAAGGATTATCAGGACGCCGATGGTGATGGCCGCATCGGCGATGTTGAAGATCAGGAAGGGGCGGAATTCCCCGATATGGAAGTCGGCATAGTCGATAACATAGCCGAGCTCGTAGCGGTCCTTGATGTTGCCCAGCGCCCCGCCGAGGATCATCGACAGGCCAAGGATATCGCCCAGCGTCTTCTCGCGGAACATCCAGATGGTGACCGCCAGCGCGATCAGCGCGGTCACACCCACCAGGATCCAGCGCGATTCGAAGCTGTCGGCTTCGAACAGCCCCATCGAGACGCCGAAATTCTGCGTCCAGCGCAGGTCGAAGAAGGGCAGCAGGTCGATCACGCCGCGCTGGCGCAGCTGCAGCGGCTCTACCATGAGCCACTTCACATACTGGTCCACGCCATAGATGGCGAAGGCGATCGCGACACCGATCAGACGCATGCGAAGGAGCGGGTTCATGTCAGGCAGCATCCATCTGGGTGACGACATCCTCGCAGCGGTCGCACAACGCCCCGTCCTCGGAAACCGAGGGGAGCAGGCGCCAGCAACGGCCGCATTTGTTTTCGTCTGTACGGGTAACGGACACCGTGTCGCTATCGCTCCGGGCGACTGACGCGGTGATGAACAGTTCGGCAAGATCCGCGTCGCTGAAGCCTTCGGGCACCGCGCTGTCGGGGACCACCACATCGGCTTCGAGGCTGGAACGGATGGTCTTGTCGCGGCGCAGCGGCTCGATCGCCTCGGTCACGCGCTCACGCAGATCGCGCAGCTTTTCCCAGCGAGCGCCATCGGCCGATACGCCCGGAACCTTGGGCCATTCGAGCAGGTGGACGCTGCCGCCTTCCGGATAGCGCGTGGTCCACACCTCCTCGGCGGTGAATACCAGCACCGGCGCGGCATAGCGCACCAGTGCGTGGAACAGGATGTCCAGCACAGTGCGATAGGCGTTGCGGCGCGTGCTGTCCGGCCCGTCGCAATAGAGGCAGTCCTTGCGGATATCGAAATAGAAGGCGGACAGGTCCTCGTTGCAAAAATCGACCAGCAGGCGCGTGTAGGTGTTGAAGTCGTAAGCCTCGAGCGCGGTCTTCAGCTTTCCGTCGAGATCGGCGAGCAGCGCGAGGACATAAACCTCAAGCTCGGGAATCTCACCCGTATCACCCATGTCGCCGACGAAGCCGTCGAGCGCGCCGAGGAGATAGCGGAAGGTGTTGCGCAGGCGTCGGTACTGGTCGCTCACGCCTTTCAGGATCTCGTCGCCGATCCGGTGGTCTTCGGTGAAATCGACGCTCAGCGCCCACAGGCGGATGATGTCCGCGCCGTATTGCTCCATCACCTTCAGGGGATCGATGGTGTTGCCGAGGCTCTTCGACATCTTCTTGCCGTCGCTCGCCATGGTGAAACCGTGGGTCAGCACCGCGTCGTAGGGCGCACGGCCGCGCGTGGTGGAGCTTTCGAGCAGGGAGGACTGGAACCAGCCGCGATGCTGGTCGCTGCCTTCTAGATAGAGATCGGCGGGCCAGCGCTGGTCGGGCCAGCGGCCGCTTTCCAGCGTGAAGGCGTGGGTGCAGCCGCTATCGAACCAGACGTCGAGAATGTCGGTGACCATCTCGAACTCGGCCGGATCGTGATCGGGGCCGAGGAATTCGGCCTTGCGGCTTTCGTCCCAGGCATCGACTCCCTGCCGCTTCACCGCTTCGATGACGCGGGCATTGACCTGCGGGTCCTGCAGATAGCTGCCGTCCTGCCGCACGAACAGCGTGATCGGCACGCCCCATGCACGCTGGCGCGACAGCACCCAGTCGGGACGGCCTGCGACCATCGATCCGATGCGGCGGCGGCCCTTTTCGGGATAGAACTTCACCCGTTCGATCTCGCGCATGGCGATTTCGCGCAGGGTGGAATGGTCCTTGCTGGTGAACATCGCCACGGCAGCGCCGAAGCCTTCGGGCGCGGCGACGTCGAAATCGCCGGTGTCGAGCGGCTTGTCCATCGGCACGAACCACTGCGGCGTGCAGCGATAGATGACCTTGGCCTTCGACCGCCACGAATGCGGATAGGAATGCTGGTAGTCGTCGAAGGCGGAAAGCAGCGCGCCAGCCTCGCGCAGGTCCGAACAGATCGGCCCGTCGGGCGCGTTGAACTGCTTGTTGATTACCGCGCGGCGGCGCTCGTCATTGCCGCCCAGCCAGGGCCAGTCGTCACGATAGCGGCCGTCGCCCATGACCGCGAAGACCGGTTCGATGCCGTGTTCTCGGCAGAGCAGGAAATCGTCCTCGCCATGATCGGGCGACATGTGGACGAGACCCGTACCGCTGTCGGTGGTGACGAAATCGCCTGCGAGCAGCGGGCGCGGATTTGCGTAGAACCCGCCGAGTTTGTGCATCGGGTGGCGGGCGATGGTTCCGGCGAGTTCGGAGCCTGCGATCGACGCATCCCGATCTGAGTTCGGATCAATGTACTCTTGAAGTGACGGCGCGACTGCATCGCCAAAATCGAGCGCCTGCGCTGCCTTATTGATTCGATCAGCGAAGGCAGTTGCCAAATCCTTCGCGACGAGAAACTTCGAAATGCTGTTGGTGTGGAACGGCAGCCCGGCTGCCGCCAGCACTTTGTTCACCTGCCCGTCGGCATTACCGCCACTGCCTGGCGTATCGGCCGTCAATGACAGCAGAACATACTCAATCTCTGGCCCATAGGCCAAAGCCTGGTTCACCGGGATCGTCCAAGGCGTCGTCGTCCAGATCACCGCATGCGCGCCGACCAGCTCTTCAATCGGCGATTCCACGATCTCGAATGCCACGTCGATCTGGGTCGAGGTGATGTCCTCGTACTCGACTTCGGCCTCGGCCAGCGCGGTTTCTTCAACCGGCGACCACATCACCGGCTTCGATCCGCGATAGAGGTTTCCGGCTTCGGCAAACTTCATCAGTTCTGCAACGATGGTCGCCTCGCTCTCCGCCTGCATGGTGAGATAGGGATTGTCGAAATCCGCCATCAGGCCGAGCCGCTTCAGCTGCTCGCGTTGAACGTCGACCCATTTCTGCGCATATTCGCGGCATTCCTGCCGGAATTCGGCCGCGGGGACGGCCTTCTTGTCCTTCTTCTTCTTGCGGTACTGTTCCTCGACCTTCCACTCGATGGGGAGGCCGTGGCAGTCCCATCCGGGCACGAAGGGCGCGTCCTTGCCGAGCAGGCTCTGGCTGCGCACCACCATGTCCTTCAGGATGCGGTTCAGCGCATGGCCGATATGCATGTCGCCATTGGCATAGGGCGGGCCGTCGTGAAGGATGAACTTTTCGCGCCCCGCACGCTCTTCGCGCAGCTGCTGGTAGAGCTTTTCGTCCTGCCAGCGCGCAAGGATCTGCGGCTCCTTCTGGGGGAGGCCGGCCTTCATCGGAAAATCGGTCTTGGGAAGGAAGACCGTGTCCCGGTAATCGCGCTGTGTCTGGTCGCTTTCTGACATAGGGTGCCGCCGCTAGAGGAATTGCGCGCCGTAGGAAAGTACGGAGTGACCTGTCTTGGCCACGCTCTCACCGTCATCCCCGCGCAGGCGGGGATCCAGTGCGGAGCCGCTACCGTCGCCAGTGCTGGATTCCCGCCTGCGCGGGAATGACGAATCAGCGGAGATGCGCCAGCAACCGCCGCGCTTCCTCGCAATCCTGCTCCATCTGCACCACCAGCGCATCTAGCGAATCGAACTTCGCCTCGCCGCGCAGGAAATGGTGGAACGCTACCTCGATCTCCTGACCGTAGAGATCGCCGGAGAAATCGAAGAAATAGGGCTCGAGCAATTCCTTGGGAGGTTCGAACTGGGGGCGCACGCCGATATTGGCCGCGCCTTTCAGCTCCTGCCCCGTTGACAGGATGCGGCCCGTCACTGCGTAGATACCGTATTTCGGGCGCAGGTAATGTTCGATGGATAGGTTGGCGGTGGGATAGCCTATCTCGCGCCCGCGCTTGTCTCCATGTTCCACCACGCCGCGAATGGCGAAGGGGCGGGTGAGGAGGCGCGCCGCTTCCTGCGGATCGCCTTTGCGCAGCGCCTCGCGCACGCGACTGGAGGATACAGGCTCTCCGCCGTCCAGCACCGGATCGACCGCGCGGGCCTCGATCCCGACCTCGCGGCCGAGCTCGACCAGTTTCTCGAAATTGCCGCCGCGCGCTTTGCCAAAGGTGAAATCGCCCCCGGTGACCACGCCTTTCACGCCGAGCTTTTCGGCGAGAAGTATGCGCACGAAATCCTCCGCCGTCGTCCCCGCCAGCTCTCCATCGAAATGGAACACCAGCATCGCGGTTGCCCCGGCGGCGAGATAGAGTTCTTGCCGCTGCTCGAGCGTGGTCAGGCGGAAGGGCGGAACGTCGGGCTTGAAGAAGCGCACCGGGTGCGGATCGAAGGTCGCGATGATGCTCGGCCGGCCCTCGGCCCGGGCCCATTCGATCGCTTCGCGTGCCACTGCCTGGTGGCCGAGGTGGAAGCCGTCGAAATTGCCCAGCGCCACGATTGCACCGCGCAGCGATTCGGGGAGCGGATCGCGGTGGTCGAGGAACCTCATGGCTTCGCCCCCATCGGTTCGATCCCGGCGCTCAGCACGCGCAGCGCATTGCCGCCCATCGCGGCGCGGATTTCGTCCTCGGAAAAGCCTTCGTCCATCAGCGCCTGCGTCACCTGCGACAGTTCGCTGGTGTCGAAACGAGTCGTGACCGAGCCATCGAAATCGCTGCCGAGCGCGACATGTTCGATCCCCACCAAATCGCGGATATGGCGCATTGCGCTGGCCGTAGAGCGCGGCGAGGTGTCGCAGACGGCGCCCGGCCAATAACCCACACCGATGATGCCGCCGGTAGCCGCGACCCCGCGGATCTGTTCGTCCGAAAGGTTGCGATTGACACCGCAGGTCGCCTGCACGCCGCCATGGCTGGAGACGACCGGGCGCCGCGCGATGGCAATGATGTCGGCGACGCAGGCCGGGCTGCAGTGCGCGATATCGACCACCATGCCCATCTCTTCCATGCGCCGCACAACGGCGCGCCCCTTGTCGGTAAGGCCCCCCTTCTGGGTGCCGTGCATCGAACCGGCGAGGTCATTGTCGAAGAAATGGGTGAGGCCCGCCATGCGAAAGCCGGCGTCGTACAGCCGTTCGAGATTGGCGGGGTCGCCTTCGAGATTGTGCAGACCTTCTATGGATAGCATCGCGCCGACGCCATCACGGCCACTTGCGCGGCGTCGAAGCAGACGGTCGACATCTTCCGCGCCGTGGATCTGGAACAGTCCGTCGCGTTCCTCATCCACCGCGCGGTCGAGCTTCTGCGCGTGCCAGAGCGAGCGTTCGAGCAGGCTGCCCCATGTCCGCAGCGGCTGGAGCTGGGCGATGACCAGCGGGGTGATGTTGTCGGTATCGCCCGTGTTCGAATCGTAATTCTGTCCGCGCGGCGACTTGGTCACGCTGGAGAAGATCTGCAGCGCAACATTGCCGTCGCGCAGGCGCGGAAGGTCGACATGGCCACGCGAGGCACGCTGGGTCATGTCGCGCTTCCACAGCAGCGTATCCGAATGCAGGTCGACGATCTGGAGGTCTGCGTGAAGGTCGCGCGCTTCCTGCGAGACCGCGATCAGCGGCTCGCCGTCGATCCGGTTGAGGTCACGCTCGACATATCCGGGCGCGATGGTGAAGAACGCGACCAGCGCCGCTATCACCAGCACGGCGATGCCGATGCCGACCTTGCGCCTCACGCGCCTGTCTCGCCGATGCGTGTGTAGGTGAGGAAGGAATAGGCCGGCCTGTCGCCCTCGGCCTCGAAATCCTCACGCCGAACCATTTCCCATTCCGGGCCGAGCGGGGGCATGAAGACATCGCCGTCGAACTCGCGGTGGATTTCGGTCAGCTCGACCCGGTCCGCCAGCGGCATGAAGATGTCGAAAATCGCCGCGCCGCCGATCACGGCAATGCTTCCCTCGGTGTTTCCGGCCCGATCAAGCGCTTGATCGACCGAACGCACGACTTCCGCTCCGGTCGAATCCCAGCGCTCTCTCCGGGTGAGGACGATGTGACGGCGGCCCGGCAACAGGCCCGGCAGGCTCTCGAAAGTCTTGCGTCCCATGATCATGGGATTGCCCATCGTCAGTGCTTTGAAGCGCTTGAGATCGGCGGGCAGGTGCCAGGGGAGGCGGCCTTCCTTGCCGATCGCGCCATTGGCAGCGCGGGCATATATCAGGAACAGGCTCATCCGCGGGTGTCGAGCGTGACCAGCGTCATATGGCCCATCTTACGCCCTTCACTGGCCTCGGCCTTGCCGTAATCGTGCAGGTGGACCCGCGCATCGCCCAGCTTCGCATGGGCGCTGTCGATGTCGGCCCCCAGGATGTTGCGCATTTCGACCGCAGCGGCGGTGGTGCGCGTGTCGCCGAGCGGCAGACCCGCGACCGCGCGGATATGATTCTCGAACTGGCTGGTGGCCGCGCCCTCGATCGTCCAGTGGCCCGAATTGTGTACGCGCGGCGCCATCTCGTTGAAGATCGGCCCATCGCGCGTGGCGAAGAATTCCAGCGTCAGCACGCCGACATATTTGAGCGCGTCGGCGACCTTGCGCGCCAGTTCGCGCGCCTCGGTCACCTGCGCGGCGATCTGCTCGCCCGCCGGATAGTGCGAGGAGGCAAGGATACCCCCCGCGTGGACATTGCGGGGTGAATCCCAGAAACGGATTTCGCCGTCGCGGCTGCGCACCAGGATGACGGAAAATTCCGCCTCGAACTCGACGAAGGCTTCGTAGATACAGGCCGCCTCGGGCATGCGTAGTCCCGCTGCCTCGCGCGCACTACCGATGCGCCACTGGCCCTTGCCGTCATAGCCGTCGCGCCGCGTCTTGAGGATGCCGGGCGCGCCCAGCCGGTCGACCGCGGCTTCGAGATCCTGGCTCGTATCGACCTTCGCATAGGCGGCCGGCCTTCCGCCGAGACCCTCGACGAAGCGCTTCTCATTGAGTCGGTCCTGCGCGGTTTCCAGCGCCAGCGGAGCGGGAAATATCTTGGCCTGCTGGATCGCGCGCGCGGTGGCGACTGGGACGTTCTCGAACTCCCAGGTCACAGCGTCGCAGCGCCCGGCAAACGCGGCAAAGGCGGTTTCGTCGTCCCAGTCGGCGGTGACGAAGTCCTCGCTTACCGCGCCGCTGACGTTATCGCCCTCGGGCGCATAGCCGATGCAGCGATATCCCAGCTGCGCGGCGCTCGTCGCCATCATCCGGCCAAGCTGGCCGCCACCGAGGATACCGATGGTGGACCCGCGTTTCAGCATCAGTCTTCCGGCCTTTCGGTCACCGCGGCACTGCGCGCCATGCGCCAGTCCTTGAGCCGCTGCGCGAGCTCCGCATCGCCATTGGCGAGGATCGCGGCGGCCAGCAGCCCGGCATTGGTCGCGCCCGCTTCGCCGATGGCCAGCGTACCGACCGGGACCCCGGCGGGCATCTGGACGATGGAAAGCAGGCTGTCCTGCCCCGAAAGCGCCTTGGATTTTACCGGCACGCCCAGCACCGGCACATGGGTCAGCGCCGCGATCATGCCGGGCAGGTGGGCAGCGCCGCCAGCCCCTGCAATGATGACGTGAAAACCCTCATCCTCTGCCGCCCTGGCGAATTCATACATGCGTTCGGGTGTGCGATGTGCGGACACGATGCGGACATCGGCGGCGACGCCCAGCTCCTCGAGCACTTCGGCGGCGCGTTTCATGGTCGGCCAGTCGGACTGGCTGCCCATCACGATGGCGACCCTGGCTTTTCCCCCTTGGGCCATCTCAGCTATCCTTCAGGTAATAGCGTTCGCCGGTGACCTGCGTACCATCGAATTCATAGATGATTGGCTGGCCGGTGGGGATTTCCAGACCGGTGATCTCTTCATCCGATATGTTCGACAGGTGCTTGACCAGCGCGCGCAAGCTGTTGCCGTGGGCGGAGATGATCACCGTTTCGCCTTTGGCCAGCTGCGGCAGGATTGCCTCTTCCCAATAGGGTAGCACGCGTTCGATGGTGAGCTTGAGGCTTTCGGTGCGCGGCACGTCGATCCCGGTGTAACGCGGGTCGTCCGACAGGTCGAATTCGCTGCCCGCTTCCATGTCCGGCGGCGGCACGTCGAAGCTGCGGCGCCAGATATGGACTTGTTCGTCCCCGTGCTTCTCGCGCGTCTGCTGCTTGTCGAGACCGGTGAGGCCGCCATAATGACGCTCGTTCAGATGCCAGTCGCGTGTCACGGGGATCCACAGCCGGTCGCATTCTTCCAGCGCGATATTGAGCGTCTTGATCGCGCGTTTCTGGACGGAGGTGAAGGCGACGGTGGGCAACACGCCCTTGGCCTGCATCAGCCGGCCTGCCTCGCGCGCTTCTTCTTCGCCCTTTTCGGTCAGGTCGACATCCCACCAGCCGGTGAAGCGGTTGGCGAGGTTCCACTCGCTCTGGCCGTGGCGAACGAGGATCAGCTTCGACATGGTTACTCCGGTTTTCCCCTAGGAGCACTGCGCGTTAGCGGCGCGTATCGTCCTTGGAAAGGCCTGTATCGTCCGATTCGCGCATTTCGCGAGTCTGAGCCTTCCGGCGGCGCAGGTTCTCGCGAAGTTTCGCGGCGAGCCTCTCTTCGCGGGTCATCTTGTCGTCTGCAGCGGTCATTGCGCAACCTTTCGCGAAATTCGACTGCCGCCGCAAGCGAAGGTTGACTTATGCGCCGTCTCTGCCAATAGCGCGCGCCTCCACCCCGCACGGCGTTCCGGCGGGCATAGTGTGCTGCTGTAGCTCAGTGGTAGAGCGCACCCTTGGTAAGGGTGAGGCCGGGAGTTCAATCCTCCCCAGCAGCACCATTTCTTCCTATCGGACTTGCGAAGCGACGCGCCCTCGGGCAGCGAATCCCGGCACCACGGGAGAGCGCAGCGATGGATTTCCGCCTGACAGAACAGCAACGCGAACTGCAGGACGCAGCGCGCAGCTTCGCGCGTGGGGAACTGCCCGAGCTTGCGCGCGAGATGGAGGAGAAGGACTTCCCCGTTCCCGCAGAAATGGTGCGCCGCTATGGCGAGATGGGGTTCCTGGGCGTCAACCTGCCGGAAGAATACGGCGGCCTCGGTCTCGGCCATCTCGAGGCGCTGCTGGTGCTCGAACAGTTCGCCATGATCTCGAACGCGGTCGCGTTTCCGGTGTTCGAGGCGCTGGTCGGCCCCGTGCGGACGCTGGAGCGGTTCGGGTCGGAGGCGCTGAAGGCGCAGGTAATTCCCGAAGTCGTTAGCGGCGAAGCGACGGTGGCGGTGTCCATGTCCGAACCCGATGCGGGCACTGCGCTGACCGATCTTGCCACCCGAGCGTACGAGGAGGGCGATCACTTTGTCCTCGATGGCACCAAGCGCTGGACCTCCGGCGCGGGCCATGCGCGTTACTATGTCGTCTATACCCGCCTCTCCGATGCGCCCGGCGCGAAGGGGATCGGCGCCTTGTTGGTCGACAAAGATATGGAGGGGGTAAGCTTCGGCAAGCGCGAGCAGCTGATGGGTTTCCGCGGGATCGAGACGCGCGACATCGCCTTCGACAGCGTCAAAGTCCCGCGCGAAAACCTGATCGTTCCCGCGGGCGGTTTCGGCAGACTGATGAGCGCCTTCGGGCTCGAACGCTGCGGCAACGCCACCCAGTCGCTCGGCCTCGCTGCCGCCGCACTCGAACAGGCGACGGAGTATGTGCAGGAGCGCACCGCTTTCGGAAAGCCGATCGTCGATTTCCAGGCGGTGCAGATGCGGCTCGCCGAAATGGCGATGCAGGTCGAGGCGGCGCGCCTGCTGATCTACCGCGCCGCCGCCAATGCAGAGCATAACGAAGGGGGCCTGCCGAGCGTCTATGAAAGCTCCACCGCCAAATGCTTCGCCAACGAAATCGTGCGCAGCGTCACTGCCAACGGCATGCAGGTGATGGGCGGATATGGCTATCACAAGGATTACGGCATGGAACAGCGCGTGCGTGACGGGTTTGCCTGGGGAATCGCCGGCGGCACCACCGACGTACAGAAGACCAATATCGCCGCCGCCATCGTGGGCCGGCGCTTCGATCAAAGGCGTTGACGCGGCTGCTGTATTGCATAGGTAAGGCGGTATGGACGAAACCGACGAACTGACCCCGCTCGATCCGCGCTACAAGTCGATGATGCGGCTGGTTGCGGGCATCCTCGCCGTGATCCTCATCATCGCGGCCAGCATCGCCGAGTTCGCTATTCCCGGCTGGACCGGGGTGGTCTGGCTCCCGGTCGCTCTCGTGGCTGCCTATCTCGTCCTCTATCTCCCCATGCGGCGCTATGTCACGCGCGGCTATTCGCTGGAGCAGGAGCGGCTGCGTGTGGTGCGCGGCGTGCTGTTCCGTTCCGATACCGTCGTACCCTTCGGCCGCGTCCAGCATATTGATGTCGACCAGGGCCCGCTGGAACGCGGCTACGGCCTCGCCACGCTCACCGTGCACACTGCGGGCACGCATAATGCCTCGGTCTCGCTACCCGGTCTTGCACATGAGGATGCGCTGGCGATGCGCGAGGAGATCCGCGCGGCCATCCGGCGCGATACGCAATAATGACGCGGCAGGAAGACGCACGGCGCACCGATCCGCGCAGCTTCGCCGTGCGCGCGGTGACGATGCTGTTTCAGTTGGTGATCCCGTTGGCGGTCGCCTCGGTGACGATTCTCGACGATGGCGATATCGGCGATCTCGTCGGCTACTTCCTGCCCCTCGTAATCGTGATCATCCTGCTCAACGTCGTCATCGCATACCTGCAGTGGACCAAGCTGACCTATACCGTGGGCGAAAGCGATATCCGCGTAGAAAGCGGCGTACTGTCGCGTGCGGCGCGCTCGGTCCCCTATGAACGGATCCAGGACGTCAGCCTCGAACAGAAGCTGCTGCCGCGGCTGTTCGGCCTGGTCGAGGTCAAGTTCGAGACAGGCGCTGGCGGGAAAGACGATCTCGCGCTGACCTACCTGTCCGAAAGCGAAGGAGAGCGTCTTCGCGAACTCGTCCGCACCCGCCGCGATACGGCGGAAACGCAGGACGCCGAGGAAACGGCGACCGCCCCGGAGGAAGCGGAGGTCCTGTTCGCCATGGGGCCGCGGCGCGTCTTCACCTTCGGCCTGTTCGAATTTTCGCTCGCCGTGGTCGCGGTGCTCGGCGGCCTTGCACAGCAATTCGATTTCCTGCTGCCCTTCGAGTTATGGGATCTCGATCAGTGGGAGCAGCGGCTCGCCGGTCCGGGGCAGCGGCTGGCGGGTCTCGGCCCACTGGCGCAGGCTGCCGGAATAGTCATCGCGCTCGCGGCGCTCGGCGTGGTGGGCGTTACGACGGGAATCGGCCGAACGGCGCTGCGCGAATGGGATTTCCGGCTCGAGCGGACGGCGAAGGGCCTGCGCAGGCGGCGCGGCCTGCTGACCCGGACCGATGTGGTGATGCCGCTGCACCGCGTTCAGGCGCTCCGCATCGGGACGGGCTTCCTGCGGCGCCGATTCGGCTGGCATTCGCTCAAGGTCATCAGCCTCGCCAGCGACAGCGGCGGGGCCAATCACGATGCGGTCCCCTTCGGCCGGATGGACGAGATCGCCCCGGTGGTCGCAGTGACCGGCTTCTCCCTGCCGCCGGAAGATGCGCAATGGGCCCGCGCGCTGGCGCGCTACCGGATCGACAAGGCGGTGCTGGCCGCGCTCTTCCTCGTCCCGGCCACTGTCGTGTCTGCCCTTTTTGCGCGCGAATGGGTCTGGCTGGCTCCTCTGGCCGGGCTGCTCTTCACCGTCGCCCAGCAATGGTGGCGGTGGAAACACGACTACCGCGCCCTTGGTGAAAGCCAGCTCTACAGCCGCCACGGCTGGCTCTCACCCAGTCTCGCGATTGCATCCCGCGTAAAGCTGCAATCGGTCGAAATCGCCCAGGGGCCGGTCGCGCGCAGACGCGGCTACGCCAGCCTCGCCCTCGGTCTCGCCGGGGGCCGTTTGCGCATCAACGGAATGCCCGTGGCAGAGGCGCGGCGCTGGCGCAGCGCAATCTGCGACAGCCTCGCCCGCACCGATTTTTCCCGCCTGCTTGAAGAGAAGGGCGCTCCTGCTCCTTAGGCGCGCAGTTCCGCCAGCTCCTGATGCCGGTCGAAATAGCGCGCGACATAGGAACAGTCGGGCGCGATCTTGAAACCATGTTGCCGGGCATCGGCGATCATGGCCTTGACCAGTTCTTCGGCCACGCCCTTGCCGCGATGGCTGGGCGGAACATAGGTATGTTCGGCGTGCCGTATGCCGCCGCGTTCCGTCCAGCTCAGTTTCGCCGTACTGTCGTCGCCCGGCATTGTCGCGATGTAGTCACCGTGGGTGACCCGGTCGCGGTGTTCGATTTGGATGGCTGCGATACCCATTTTGTTTTCTTTCCTTGCTGTCTTTCCAATTCGCGGGTCGCTAAACGCGTTCCGATGCAATTTCTTTCCGACAATGCCGCCAGTGTTCATCCCGCCGTCTGGGCCGCGATGCACGGTGCCGACCAGCCCGATTCGCCCTATGACAACGACAGTTTAAGCCTGGCTCTCGACGAAAGAATGAATGCGCTTTTCGGCCGTGACTGCGCGGTGCTGTGGGTGGCAACCGGTACTGCGGCAAACTGCCTCGCGCTTGCGACGATGGTGCAGCCGCACGGCGCCGTGATCTGCCACGAAGAAGCGCATATCGAGATGGACGAAGGCGGTGCGCCGGGCTTCTATCTCCACGGGGCCAAGCTCCTGCTCGGGCAGGGGGAGGGTGCGAAGCTGACGGCTGACGCAATCCGCGCCGTGATCGATCCGATTCGGGACGATGTCCACCAGGTCCAGCCCCATGCCATCTCGATTACGCAGGCCAGCGAATATGGCCGTGTCTATCGGCCCCAGGAAATTGCGGCGATTCGTGCGCTGGCTGGTGAGCGCGGGCTCGGCCTGCACATGGATGGCGCGCGCTTCGGCAATGCCGCCGCTTTCCTCGACCTGTCGGCAAGCGAGGTGGCTGGGCCCGTCGATGCGCTCAGCTTCGGCTTCGTGAAGAATGGCGCAATGAGCGCGGAAGCCATCGTCTTCTTCGAAGAAGGTCTGGCCGATGTGGCGCGCTATCGCCGCAAGCGTGCCGGACACCTGCAAAGCAAGGGGCGGTTCCTGGCCGCACAGATTCACGCCATGCTCGATGGCGATTTGTGGCTGGCCAATGCGCGGTCGGCCAATGCCGCCGCCGCAGAAATCGCCGGTGCCTGCGGGCAGCGCCTGATGCACCCTGTCGAAGCGAACGAGCTGTTCGTGCGCTGTACGCCCGCCGAACGCGAAACGCTGCGCGGGCAGGGGTTCGGGTTCTACGACTGGGGCGCGGATGCGGCGCGATTCGTCACCGCTTGGAACACGCGCGAGGAAGATGCCCGCACGCTCGCCACTGCGATCGCGGCACTATGAACGCTTCATCCGGGGGCGAAAGCCTCCTCACCCCGCGAAATCTTGCAGCCTTCCTGCTGGTCAGCCTGATCTGGGGCGGGACCTGGCTGGTCATCCGCGATCAGCTTTCGGTCGTCCCGGCAAGCTGGTCGATCACCTGGCGTTTCGTCGTCGCGGCGGCGGGCATGTTCGTGCTGGCGAAATTCCGCGGCGAACCGCTCGCCCTGCCGCGCGAAGGCTGGCGCTGGGCCCTTGCGCTGGGCCTGTTCCAGTTCTGCCTCAATTTCAGCTTCGTCTATAATGCTGAGAAATTCATCACCTCGGGGCTGGTGGCGGTCATGTTCGCGCTGCTCGTCGTGCCCAATGCCGTGCTGGGCAAGTTCGTGCTCGGGCAGCCCATCCGCCGCGAATTCGTCCTCGGCTCCACGATTGCGGCGATCGGCGTCGCCATGCTGTTTGCGCAGGAATGGCGCGCGTCCCCGGCGACACTGGGGGAGGTCCTGCTTGGGGCAGCCTTGACGATTGGCGGCATCCTTTCTGCCAGTGCTGCAAATATCGTGCAGGCCATGGACGGAGCCAAGCGCATGCCGCTCCTGACGTTGCTGGCATGGTCGATGGTGATGGGCGTCATCCTCAATGCCGGCTTCGCGCTGGTCACGCAGGGCCCGCCGCAGTTCGACACGCGGCCGGAATATGCGCTGGGCATTCTCTACCTCGGCTTGCTCGGATCGGTCGTGACCTTCCCGCTCTATTACGGGCTGGTACGAAAGGTGGGGGCGGGAACGGCGGCCTACAGTTCGGTGATCGTACCGATTGTCGCCATGGTGCTCTCGACCCTGTTCGAAGGCTTTGTCTGGGGCATCCTGCCGGCGGCAGGCGCGGCGATCACGCTGATCGGCATGGTGGTTGCCCTGCGCGGGCGCAGTGCGCCCCCGCCAAGGCGGGCTACGCCAGAGCCCTGATCGCTGCCAGCCCTTCGCGGTAGGTGGGATAGCGCGGCTCCCAGCCCAGCACTCGCTTGGCCTTGCCGTTCGCCACCCGCCGGTTCTCCGCATAGAAACCGCGCGCCATGGGCGAAAGATCGGCTTCTTCCAGTGTTTGCAGCGGGGGAGGTTCCTGACCGAGCAGGCGGCAGGCTTCCTCGATCACGGTATTCTGGCTGGTCGGCAGGTCGTCGGACAGATTGTAGGCTCCGCGCGGCGCATCGCGCCCGATTGCGGCGGCCAGTCCGCCGACGATATCATCGACATGCACGCGGCTGAACACCTGCCCGGGCAGGTCGATACGGTGTGCCTTGCCGCTTCGCACCCGCTCGAAGGCGCTGCGGCCCGGCCCGTAGATCCCCGGCAGGCGGAACACCCGCGCGCCCAGGTCCAGCCACCGCGCATCGCACTCGGCGCGTGCGGTGCGCCGCCCGGTTCCGGTGGGCGCACTTTCGTCAACCCATGCGCCTTCGACGTCGCCATAGACGCCGGTGGAGGAAAGGTAGCCCAGCCACTTGCCCTCCAGTGCCTCGGCATAGCGGTCCAGCACGGGGTCGCTGTCGCCGGCTGGCGGCACCGAACTGAGCACGTGGCTCGCCTCGCGCAGGACGGCGTGCACCGTCCCCACGTCCTCGAAGTCGAGGTTTCCTGAGCTACCGGTGGCATCGACATGCCAGCCTTTGCTACGCATCTCTTGCGCAAACCGCCCCGCCGTGTAGCCGAGGCCGAAGATGAACAAACGGGCCATCCGGGCGTAATAGCCGAGGAACCCGCAAAGGACAGGACGAGAATGGATATCGCGCGCACGCCTTCGACACCCGATGGCAATCCCGAGATGGCCGATGCGGCCGTGGAGCCCACGGCACCGCCGGAAATCCGGCGCGAGGATTACCAGCCTTTCCCCTGGCTGGTGCCCACGACCCGGCTCGATTTCGAACTCGGCCTGGAAAAGACGCGCGTCACCGCGCTGTTGGAGGTCGAACGCAATCCCGATGCGGATGCCTCGCCCACGATCCGGCTGAATGGCGACGGGCTCGAACTGGTGTCGCTGCGTTGTGACGGCGGTGAGTGCGCAGGACACATGATGGACGGCGACGATCTGGTGGTCACGCTGGAAGGCGATCGGCACATGATCGAGATCGTGACCGAGATCGACCCCGGCGCGAATTCGCAGCTGATGGGTCTTTACGCCTCTTCCGGCATGCTCTGCACCCAGTGCGAGGCCGAGGGCTTCCGCCGCATCACCTTCTTCCCCGACCGCCCGGACGTGCTCTCCACCTACACGGTGAGGATGAGCGGGCCGAAGAAGGATTTCCCCGTGCTGCTTTCCAACGGCAACCGGGCCGATATGGGTGAAGATGGCGCAACTCACTGGGCCGAATGGCACGATCCCTGGCCCAAGCCGTCCTATCTCTTCGCGCTGGTTGCTGGCGACCTCGTGGCGCGCAGCGACAGCTTCACCACCATGGGCGGGCGCAAGGTCGAACTGAACGTCTGGGTGCGCGAGGGCGACCTCGAGCGCACCGAGCATGCCATGGAGAGCCTCAAGCGCTCGATGAAGTGGGACGAGGACACCTTCGGCCGCGAGTACGATCTCGACCTCTTCAACATCGTCGCCGTGTCCGACTTCAACATGGGCGCGATGGAGAACAAGGGCCTCAACGTCTTCAACACCAAATACGTCCTCGCCGACCCCGAAACCGCCACCGATGGCGACTATGACGGGATCGAAGGCGTGATCGGCCACGAGTACTTCCACAACTGGTCGGGCAACCGCATCACCTGCCGCGACTGGTTCCAGCTGAGCCTCAAGGAAGGCTTCACCGTGCTGCGCGACCAGCTGTTCAGCCAGGACATGGGGAGTGCGCCTGTCAAGCGGATCGAGGACGTGCGCGTGCTGCGCGGAGTCCAGTTCCCCGAGGATTCGGGACCGCTCGCCCATCCGATCCGCCCCGACAGCTACCGCGAGATCAGCAACTTCTACACCTCGACCGTCTACAACAAGGGCGCCGAAGTCATCCGCATGATGCGCACCATGGCAGGGGAAGAAGCGTTTCGTCGCGGCACCGATCTCTACTTCGACCGCCACGACGGCGAGGCGGCAACCTGCGAGGATTTCGTCAAGGCGATCGAGGACGGCACGGGTCTGGATCTGTCGCAGTTCCGCCTGTGGTATTCGCAGGCCGGGACGCCGAAGGTGAGCGTTGAACTCTCTCATGAGGGCGACGAAGCTGTCTTGACGCTGTCACAGGCAGTCCCGCCGACTCCCGGTCAGGACGACAAGAAGGCCATGCCCGTACCGCTCAGGATTGCGCTGTTCGATCGGGAGAGTGGGTCGCATTCCGGCGAGCATCTGGTGGTTCTCGACAAGGCGAGCGACACTTTCCGGTTCTCCGGTTTTGCCGAAAAGCCGGTACTCTCCATCAACCGCGGCTTTTCCGCGCCGGTCACCATCGGGCGCGATATCGCGCCCGATGGGCTTGTCTTTCTGGCCGCGAAGGATGACGACCCCTTCGCGCGGTACGAAGCGATGCAGGATCTCATGGTTCGCCACCTTGTCACAGCCAGCAAGGGAGAGCTGTCGGAAGACACACGCAATACCGGACGAGCCGACATCGTCCGCGCTCTCCGTGCGGTGACCGATGACGATGCGCTCGACGATCTGATGCGCGGCGAACTGCTCTCCATGCCGAGCCAGACGTATATCGCCGAGCAGATCGAGGCCGCCGATCCCGGTCGTATCTTCGAGGAGCGTGAGGGGCTGAAAGCATTTATTGCCAGTGAGCTGCAGGACGAACTCCATCAAATCTACGATCGCGCCGAAAAGCTCCCTTATTCACAGAGCGCCGAGGCGAAGGGGGCACGCAAGCTCAAGACGCTGATCCTCGCATACGCCGCTGCCGACGATCCGCAGAAGGCTGCCGAACTTGCTGCCCATCAGTACGACCGCGCCGACAACATGACCGATCGGCAGGGTGCCTTGATGGTGCTGACCGGGATCGATAGCGCCGAGCGGACCGGGCGGCTTCTGGACTTCTATAACCGCTATCAGGGCAACGCGCTGGTGATCGACAAATGGTTCGCTTTGCAATCTAGTTCACTCCACCCTCAGGTCATCGAGCATGTCAAAGCGCTCGCCGAACACCCGGACTTCACGCTCAGGAATCCGAACCGCGCTCGCTCGCTCTACATGCCATTCACCGGCGCACCTCATGGCTTCCATGCCGCAAATGGCGAGGGCTACAAATTGATCGCCGATCTCATCCTGGATCTGGACCCGATCAATGCACAGACTGCGGCGCGCTTTGTGCCCGCTCTAGGGCGCTGGCGGAAGCTCGAGCCAGGCCGATCGGCGTTCATGCGCGCGGAACTCGAACGCATTGCCGCCTCGCCCAAGCTGTCGCGCGATACTTTCGAACAGGTCACCCGTTCGCTTGGCTGAGGTGCTGACTTCCGAGGCGCTCAACGGCGTGCCGCATGGCTTCTCCACTCGCGAGGGGTTGCAGGGCGAAGACGTTCTGCCCGGCGCGCCCATGGTAAAGCTCGATCAGGTCCATTCCGCCGAAGTGGTGATCATCCGCGAAGCGGGCGGCGATGTGCGTACGGGCGATGCCATGGTAACCGACCGGCCCGGCCTGCTGCTCGGGATCGTCACCGCCGATTGCGCGCCTGTCCTGTTCGCCGACCTCAAGGCTGGTGTAGTGGGGGCGGCCCATGCGGGCTGGCGAGGCGCGCGCGCAGGGGTGCTTGAGAATACACTGGAGGCGATGGAAGAACTTGGCGCCGACCGGGTTCGGATCGCTGCCGCTATCGGGCCTACCATCGCGCAGGAAAGCTACGAAGTGGACGCCGCCTTTCGCAGCGAATTCGAGCTCGCTGACGATCCGTTCTTCCGGGCCGGACATGGCGGGCATTTCCAGTTCGACCTGCCTGCTTATGTTGCTTGGCGGTTGCGTGCCGCGGGTACGGGGCGAATCGCCGATCTCGCGCTCGATACCTACGCCGACGAGAGCCGATTCCATTCTTATCGTCGCGCGACCCATCGCGGTGAGGAGACAGGGGGGCGACAGACCAGCGTGATTGCCTTGCCCTCTCTCGATTGAGCTTGTCGAACCCAACGGTGCATTCGGACCAAAATGGCGGTTGGCAAGGGGTCGCATAGCGGCTAGAGGCGCCACCAAACCGGAAATACCGGGGGCATTCGCGCACGCTTTTTCGGCGTCGGCCAACGGCATCATCCGGACACAGGACCGCAACATATCCCGCCGCGCCCAACAGTGCGGCAGAGCTTAAGGCAGGCAAGGCAAAGCGCTGATGGCAGACACGACTGCAACCGCTAATCCCGCGACGGCGACCGCCCACGAAGGTGTGCGTCGCCGCGATTTTCTCGACATTGCAGCGGTCAGCGCTGCCGGCATCGGCGGTCTTGCGGTGGTTTACCCACTGGTGAGCCAGATGGCGCCGTCGAAGGACGTGCTCGCGGCGAGTTCTACAGAAGTCGACGTTTCTGCGATCGAGCCCGGCCAGGCCATCAAGGCGGTGTTTCGCAAGCAGCCGCTTTTCGTGAAGCGCCTGACGCCCGAAGAGATCGCTGCGGCCAACGCAACGCCGACCGCTTCACTGCGGGATCCCCAGAGCTTGGCTGAACGAACAAAGGAAGGCCACGCCGATATCCTCGTCACCATGGGTGTTTGCACCCACCTTGGCTGCGTGCCGCTGGGCGCTGCCGAAGGCGAAGTGAAGGGCGAATTCGGCGGGTATTTCTGCCCCTGCCACGGTTCGCATTACGATACTGCCGGCCGCATCCGCAAAGGCCCGGCGCCTACCAACCTCGAAGTGCCGGAATACGAGTTCACCTCGGACACAGTGATCCAGGTCGGCTGAGCTAGAAGACGAGAGACAGACACATGAGCTTTCCCTGGGCCCGCCAGTACGAACCGAAGAATGCGGTCACGAAGTTCCTTGACGAGAAGCTGCCGCTTCCGCGCCTGGTCTATAATGCCGTTGGCGCCGGTTATCCGGTTCCGCGCAATCTGAGTTACTTCTGGAATTTCGGCGTTCTTGCCGGCTTCTTCCTCGTCGTGCAGATCGTCACCGGCGTGGTGCTGGCCATGCATTATGCGGCGAATGCGCAGGTCGCCTTCGCGACGACCGAACACATCATGCGCGACGTCAACTGGGGCTGGCTGATGCGCTATGCCCACGCCAACGGCGCAAGCTTCTTCTTCATCGTCGTCTACCTGCACATCTTCCGTGGCTTGTTCTATTCGAGCTACAAGGCGCCGCGCGAAATGATCTGGCTGCTGGGGGTCGTCATCTTCCTGCTGATGATGGCCACCGCCTTCATGGGTTACGTGCTGCCCTGGGGCCAGATGAGCTTCTGGGGTGCCAAGGTCATTACCGGCCTGTTCGGCGCAATTCCGCTGGTCGGCGAGCCGATCCAGGTCTGGCTGCTCGGCGGTTTCGCCCCCGACAACGCCGCGCTGAACCGCTTCTTCTCGCTACACTTCCTGCTGCCCTTCGTGATCGCAGGCGTGGTGATCCTGCACATCTGGGCGCTGCACATCCCGGGTTCTTCGAACCCCACGGGCGTCGAAGTGAAGAGCGAAAGCGACACGGTTCCCTTCCACCCGTATTACACAGCGAAGGACGGCTTCGGCCTAGGCATCGCTCTGTTGGCCTATTTCGCACTGGTCTTCTTCCTGCCCAATGCGCTCGGCCACCCAGACAACTATATCGAGGCGAATCCGCTTTCGACCCCGGCGCACATCGTGCCCGAATGGTATTTCTGGCCGTTCTACGCGATCCTGCGCGCCTTCACGGTCGACTTCCTGTTCGTCCCCGCCAAGCTGATGGGCGTGATCGCCATGTTCGCGTCGATCCTGCTGTGGTTCTTCCTGCCCTGGCTCGACAAGTCGCCGGTACGTAGCGGTCACTACCGCCCGCTGTTCCGCAAGTTCTTCTGGTTCGGTCTGATCCCGGCGATGATCGTATTGTTCATCTGTGGCGGCGCGCCGGCTGAAGAACCCTATGTGATGCTCAGCCAGATCGCGACCGCTTATTACTTCCTCCACTTCCTGGTGATCCTTCCGATCATCTCGAACGTGGAGAAACCCGAACCGCTGCCCTATTCGATCACCGAAGCCGTTCTCGGCTCGGACAAGAAGGTCGTCAAAGGCGAAAATACGACGCCGGCCGTCTAAGCGAGTAACGAGAGACCAATGACCAAGCTTCTCAGCGTCCGCCTTGTCGCCATCCTCGTCGGCCTCGGTTTTGCCGTTGCCGCCCTGTGGGCTTTTGTGGTCGGTGCCTATAACGCCGCCACCGAAGAGGTTGCACCACACCTTCCTTACGAAGATCCCATGGACCTCTCCTGGTCCTTCGATGGCCCCTTCGGAAAGTGGGACCATGCGCAGCTTCAGCGGGGTCTCAAGGTTTATGACGAGGTCTGCTCGGCCTGCCACAGCCTGAAATTTGTCGCATTCCGCGACCTTGAACAGCTCGGCTATTCGGAAGGGCAGGTTAAGGCTTATGCTGCGGCCAAGCAGGTCCCCGGTATCGATCCGAACACCGGTGAAGCGACCATGCGTCCCGGACTGCCGACCGACTATTTCCCTTCGCCCTATCCCAATGCGGTGGCTGCTGCTGCGGCGAACAACAATGCAATCCCGCCGGATCTTTCCCTGATGACGAAAGCGCGTGGCAATGGCACCAACTATGTCGCTTCGTTGCTGATGGGCTATCAGGAACCGTCGGCAGAGCTGCTTGAGGAGCATCCCGAAGCGGCACCGGGGCCAGGTCTCTATCACAACCCCTATTTCCCCAACCTCAACCTCGCTATGGCTCCTCCCATAACCACGGCCGGTCAGGTGACCTATGATGACGGGACCGAAGCGACCATCGAGCAAATGTCCAAGGATGTGGCAGCATTCCTTACCTGGACTGCCGAGCCGACCATGGTGAAGCGCAAGCAGACCGGCTGGCCCGTGCTGATCTTCCTGCTCTTCGCGACCATCCTGGCATATATGTCGAAGAAACAGATCTGGGCGGCAGTAAAACCCAAGAAGTAAGCCGCTCTAATGACACACGGCGCCCCTCCATCCATGTGATGCGAGGGGCGTTTTCGTTTTGAAGGAGAGAGATTATTTCCCCTCGCGAACTGAAATCGCTGGTCCGGACCATTCCCGATTTTCCGATCGAGGGCATCCAGTTCCGCGATATCACCACGTTGATCGGACATGGTGAAGGCTTCGCTGCCACAGTAGACTGGCTCGCTGAAAGAGTTCGCGGTAGCGCAGCTGAGGCGGTTGCCGGAATGGAGGCCCGGGGGTTCATCTTCGGCGCTGCGGTTTCCGCAAAACTCGCGCTGCCTTTCCTCCCCATTCGCAAATCCGGAAAGCTGCCATGCGACACGATCGGCGTCGACTACGCTCTCGAATATGGATCCGACCGGCTCGAGATGGACCCAGCCTCGGTCGCGCCTGGGCAGAAGGTTGCGATGGTCGATGATTTGCTCGCCACGGGCGGAACTGCTTGCGCTACCGCCCGGCTGCTGCGCGAGGCGGGTGCGGTGGTCGAACATGCATTCTTCGTTATCGACCTGCCCGATCTGGGCGGGGCGAAAAGGCTCGGCGAATGCGGGGTAAGCGTCGCTGCAGTGATGGATTTCGCCGGCGATTGAGAAAAACCGCCAGTGCCCTTGGATAAAACCCGGTGGTAGGGCATTGGTGACTGGAACAGCCCGGCCTGGGGCAGTCATTCAACGAGGGGCATGGAACAGACACTCGTCATAGCCTTGGTGGGCATCCTCGGTATCGGCGCGCAGTGGGTCGCCTGGCGTACCGGGCTTCCTGCCATCGTGCTTATGCTGATCGCCGGGTTCCTGGCGGGCCCGGTGCTGGGCGTTTTCGATCCCGAACACGCTTTTGGCGCCTTGCTCGAACCCATGGTGGCCATTGGCGTCGCGCTCATCCTTTTCGAGGGCGGGCTGAGCCTCGATTTTCGGGAGTTGCGGCACACCGGCAGCGCGGTAGGGAGGCTGGCAACGATCGGAGTAGTATTGGGTTGGCTCTTCGGCGCACTGGCCGGGATCTATATCGCTGGACTCGCTCCCGAGGTCGCCATCCTGTTCGGCGGGATCCTTGTGGTAACGGGCCCGACAGTGGTCATTCCGCTCTTGCGGCAAAGCTCGGTCAAATCACGCCCCGCTTCCATCCTGAAGTGGGAAGCGATCGTCAACGATCCCACGGGCGCGCTCTGCGCCGTCATCGCCTATGAATACTTCCGCAAGGTAGCCGAACAGCCCGGCGCGACCCTGTTCGAAGTGGTCCCGCCATTGATTATCGCGGCGATTATCGCGGGCCTTATCGGCTATGTCGCCGCGCTAGCCATCGCATGGTCCTTCCCGAGGGGTGCGGTACCCGAATATCTCAAGGTGCCCGTCCTTCTCACTACGGTCATCGGCGTCTTCGTCATCTCCAACCTGATCGAACACGAAGCGGGTCTCGTGGCAGTGACCGTGATGGGCGTCGCGCTTGCCAATATGGATGTCACCAGCCTGCGATCCATTCACCCCTTCAAGGAGAACGTTGCGGTTCTATTGGTGTCGGGCATCTTCATCGTGCTTTCGGCATCGCTCAGCATCGAAGATATTCGCTACATAAACTGGCCCATCGGCCTGTTCCTTCTGGCGCTCCTTTTCGTGGTGCGTCCGGCGACCATTCTGCTCAGCCTCCTGGGGAGCAACCTTCCCTGGAATGAGCGTCTCTTCCTCGCATGGATAGCTCCCCGTGGGATCGTTCTGGTCGCAATCTCCGGCCTGTTTGCCCTGCGCCTTTCGGATCTAGGCTATACTGACGGAAACCTGCTCATCGGGCTGAGTTTCGCTGTCGTGGTCGTAACTATCGTTGCCCACGGGTTCACGGTAGATTTCGTGGCCAAGCTGCTCAAGGTGAAGGGCACAACCCGCCCGGGTATGCTGATCGTCGGAAGCACGCCGTGGACCATCGCTCTGGCCGAACAGATGCGCGATATGAAAGCCCCAGTGATCGTCGTGGATGCCAGCTGGCAACGGCTTGCACTAGCGCGGCAGAAAGGCATTCCGTTCTATCACGGCGAAATCCTCAATGAGGCGACCGAGCATAATCTCGAGTTGGCCCCTTACCAGAATCTCGTCGCCGCGACAGAGAACGAGGCGTATAACGCATTGGTCTGCAATGAATTCGCACATGAGATCGGCCGTGACCGCGTCTTCCAACTCGGCGAGTCGGCCGATGGTGACGATAAGCATGCGCTTCCAGCGAGCCTGCGGGGACGCGCCTTGTTCGAATCCGGCTTCGGCGTGGAAGACGTCAGCGAGCGCCAGCGGCAGGGCTGGGTTTTCCGCAAGACGCGATTGTCCGAAGAATTCGACTTCGAGAAAATGCAGGAGAAGCTTCCAGACGCCGCGAACATGCTTTTGCTGATACGCGACAACGGGACTATCCGTTTCTTTACCCACGCGGCGAAGCCCGAGCCGCGAGCAGGGGATACGATCTTGAGTTTTTCACCGCCACAAACGAAGACAGCTGAAGAAAAAGCGGCAAAAAAGGCGAGCAAGAAGCAGGGGGTGCAGCCCACATGAGGCGGGAATTGAAGAATTCCGTTATTCTAGCAGCGGCTGCAAGCGCGCTGCTTGTTTCCGGTTGTAGAAATGCGGAAGAGGAACAGCCCGATCCTGCTCCGTCGCCAGATGACGGCCGCTCGATTTTCCAGCAGGATCCGACCGAGTCTGGCGAATCCATGCTCCCCCCGCCGGTATTGCTGCCACTCGAGACGACATTGTCCTTTCCGGATGGCACACCCGAATTGACCGAAGCGGTGCGCGCGGAACTGGCCACCATCGTCGAGTCCCCGCAAGTCGATGCGGGTGGTTCCATCGTGCTGCGTGGTCACTCGGATTCTGCCGGGAGCGATGAAATAAATCTCGAAACCTCGCGAGCACGAGCGGAGGCCGTTGGCGACTTTCTCGTGGAGAACGGGATCGCTGAGGAACGTATCAAGATCATAGCATTCGGCGAACAGAACCCGATCGAGCCAAATGCCCTGCCAGACGGTTCCCCCAACGAAGAAGGGCGCGCGGCAAATCGTCGGGTTGAGGTGACGGTTGAAACCGGGCGCCAGGTGGACCGCGAACAAACGCTCATTGAGACACTGAGCGAGTCCGAGCAGGACGAAACGCAATCGTCACGAGCAAGTGACCGCGCTGGCCGCCAGGTGCGATGACCGGTTGACGAATCTGGCGAAGGCGGGCATCTGCCATCGCCCGGAGCGCGGGTATAGCATAGTGGTAATGCTCCAGCCTTCCAAGCTGGCTAGAGGGGTTCGATTCCCCTTACCCGCTCCATTCATCCTTCCTATCGATACCCTAACTAACCGGCATATTGTCGATCAGCCTTGTTCCTCCGATCCGCGCCGCGACAAACAGTCTGGCATTGCCGTTATCTGTCTCAAGCTTTGCCAAGGTGTCGGCATCGCGGAGTTCGGCGTAGTCGACACTGTCGAAGCCGCTGGTTAGCAACACTTCCTGTAAATTGCCGAGCGATTGGTCAGCTTCACCTCCGCCGGCAAGCGCCGAAATGGCATCGCGCATGGCGCGGGGAAGGCTTGCCGCCTGCTCGCGCGCTTCGGGTGAAAGGTAGGTGTTGCGGCTGCTCATCGCGAGACCGTCCGTCTCTCGTACGATGGATACGCCGTGAATATTGTCGACATGCGGTCGTGTAAGGTCGAGGTCGCGCGCCATGCGGCGGATAACCGCTAGCTGCTGCCAGTCCTTCTCGCCGAAGAAGGCCATATCGGGCATGACCTGATTGAACAGTTTACAAACGACTGTCGCCACACCGTCGAAATGGCCGGGGCGTTCGGCTCCGCACAACCCTTCGCTCACACCGGATACCGATATGTTGGTGGCGTAGTCCTCAGGATAGACCTGATCCGGTGCAGGCGCCCATAGCAGGGCTACGCCTTCTGCTTCGAGCAACTCGGAATCACGTTGCAGTTGGCGCGGATAGGCATCGAGATCCTCACCTGCACCAAACTGGCGCGGGTTGACGAAAATGGAGGCGACAACGTGATCCGCTTGTTGCCGCGCGCGGCGAACCAGCGTGAGATGTCCCTCGTGAAGTGCGCCCATTGTGGGTACGAGGGCGATACTGCCGCCGTCCTGGCGCAGGACAGACAGCGAATTCCTCAACAATTCGAGCGTGCGAGCGGTTTGCAACCCCGAGTCCCCTCAGATATGGTTTCCTATCCGCTGCCCTAGCGAATTGAGGGCAGCCAGCACAACGACAAGAAGAGCCGGATACAGCCTTGCCCCACGCCGCCCCGCACTGGATCACCTTCGCCAATGAGAAAGGCGGAACGGGTAAGTCGACCACGGCCGTGCACGTGGCGATTGCACTTGCCTATCGCGGTGCGAAAGTCGTCGGGTTCGATCTGGATCATAGGCAGCGGACGTTTGCCCGTTACATCGAAAATCGCGCGGAAACGACGCAGCGGCGCAAAATCGAACTTCCCACTATCGAGTGTCACACGATACCGCCGATCCCGGACGAAGAATTCGGCGAGATAGTGATGGAGCATGGGAGGCGTGCCGACTTCATCCTGATCGATACACCGGGGCGAGACGATCCACTGGCTCGTTACGCTGCGACTCAAGCCGATACGCTGGTGACGCCGATGAATGACAGTTTTGTCGATTTCGACCTGATCGGCCAGGTCGAAGGCGAGAGCTTCAAGGTGCGCAAGCTGTCCTTCTATGCCGAGCTGCTCTGGGAGGCTCGCATCAAGCGTAGCCGCAAGGGGATCGATGAGGGCCGCCCCGAAATGGACTGGGTCGTAGTCCGCAACCGGACCGGCCACACCGAGGCGCGCAATCGCAGCCGTATAGAGCAGGCGCTATCCGAAATGTCGAAACGTGTCGGTTTTCGCGTAGCCCATGGTCTGTCCGAGCGCGTCATTTACCGCGAACTCTTTCCTTCGGGACTGACGTTGCTCGACAAGGGCCATCTCGGTGACCTGGGGACCAGCC
Organism: Qipengyuania huizhouensis; assembly: GCF_019711635.1. Classification (GTDB taxonomy): domain Bacteria; phylum Pseudomonadota; class Alphaproteobacteria; order Sphingomonadales; family Sphingomonadaceae; genus Qipengyuania; species Qipengyuania huizhouensis. Next base: position 175,623 of record NZ_JAIGNT010000002.1, read on the forward strand.
ACCTCGTCGCACGGCAGGAATTGCGACAGCTCATGGCCGCACTACGCCTGCCCGAGAAGAAGCGCGTGGAACAGCCACTCGAAACGATCGACGCATGATCAAGGCCTTGATGCTCGTTATCGTCCTGTCGGTCCTGTTCCGATGGGCGCTCGGCAAGTGGCCCTGGGATTACCTGCGGTCCGCACCAACCCGCATCCAAGCGATCAGGCGTGCGCGCAAGCTGCTCAACGTATCGGAGCGTGCCGATCATAAGGAAATCCGCGAGGCACATCGCCGCATGGCCGGGCTCGCACACCCCGACCGCGGGGGCGACAAGGCGCAAATGCAGGAACTCAATGCCGCGCGCGACCTTCTCTTGGATGAGTTACCTTACGACGTCCCGGAGTTACCCAATGAACCATGAATTCGATCCCACTGTCCTGCGCGAATACGACATCAGGGGGATCATCGGAGAAACATTGGGGGCCGACGATGCCCGGGCGATCGGCCGAACCTTCGGTTCCATGCTGCGCGAAGCCGGCGGCAGTCGCGTGGCGGTGGGCTATGATGGGCGGCGTTCGTCACCCATGCTTGAACACGCTCTGGTCGAGGGCCTGACGGCCAGCGGCTGCGACGTGGTGCGTGTGGGCCTCGGGGCGACGCCCATGCTGTACTATGCAGAAGCTAGCGACGGCGAGGTGGATGGTGGTATCCAGATAACCGGCAGCCATAATCCGCCCAATTACAATGGCTTCAAGATGGTCTTCCAGGGCCGTCCTTTCTTCGGGGCCGACATCCAGGAACTCGGGCGCCGCTCGGCTGCGGGCGAATGGGCCGATGGGGCGGGTAAAACCGAGGACCGTGACCTTCTCGATGAATATGTCGCCCGCATGCTCACTGCATTGGAAGGGGTAGATCCTGGCCGGCTCGAGGGCATGCGGATCGGTTGGGATGCGGGCAATGGTGCTGCCGGACCCGCGCTCGAACAGCTTGTTGCCCAGCTCCCGGGAGAACACCATGTTCTCTTTACAGAGGTCGATGGCAGTTTTCCCAACCATCATCCCGACCCTACAGTTGAAGAAAATCTCGCGGACCTGAAGACATTGGTGTCAGGGAAGTCTCTCGATTTCGGGGTGGCCTTCGATGGCGATGGTGACCGCATAGGGGCGATCGACGGCGAGGGTCGGGTGATCTGGGGCGATCAGCTTTTGATGATCTATGCCGAAGACCTGCTGGCGAGCCGCAAGGGCGCGACGATCATCGCCGATGTGAAGGCCAGCAGCGCCCTTTATGACCATGTCGCGGCTTGCGGCGGGGAGCCGCTGATGTGGAAGACCGGCCATTCTCTGATCAAGTCCAAGATGAAGGAAACCGGCTCGCCGCTTGCGGGCGAAATGAGCGGGCACGTCTTCTTCGCCGATGACTATTACGGCTTCGACGACGCACTTTATGCCGGTGTGCGACTCATGGCCGCCTCGGCACGCCTCGGCAAATCTGTCACCCAACTGCGCAGCGACATGCCGCAGATGATCAACACGCCCGAAATGCGCTTCCAGGTCGATGAAAGTCGTAAGTTCGCGGCGATAGAGGAGGTGAAAGAACGCCTCTCCGGCACGAATGCGGATGTCAACGGCACCGACGGGGTGCGCGTGAATACTTCTGATGGCTGGTGGCTGCTGCGCGCCTCGAACACGCAGGATGTACTGGTCGCCCGGGCGGAGAGCGATACCGAGGAGGGGCTCGAACGACTCATGGCCCAGATAGACGAGCAACTATCGCTAAGCGGCCTGCAGCGTGGAGCAAGCGTGGGGCATTGAGCTTGCGCTTGGCGGAACCGTAATCGGACCACAACGCTCTTACAGCGTGAACTCGCACCCGATCCCGCCCGAAATCGCTGATTGGTTCATTGCTCGCGGTTGGCGCGTGCGGCGGCATCAAGCCGACATGCTTGCGGCGAGCGATGCGGGACACCACGCGCTTCTCGTTGCCGATACGGGGGCTGGCAAGACGCTCGCCGGTTTTCTTCCGACCCTCGCGGCCTTCGCGCCCTCGCGCACCGAGGGGACGCTGCCGGAAGGCTTGCACACGCTTTATGTCTCGCCTTTGAAGGCGCTGGCGCATGACGTGCAGCGCAATCTTCTCACCCCGATCGCAGAGATTGATCTGCCTATCACCGTCGAGACACGTAGCGGCGACACGCCGTCCGATCGCAAGAAGCGCCAGCGCACCCGGCCGCCAAATATCCTGCTGACGACACCCGAGAGCCTCTCCCTTCTCCTTTCCTATCCGGACAGCTTCGAGATGTTTTCCGGACTGAAGCGCGTGGTGATTGATGAAGTCCATGCTTTTGCCACCGGAAAGCGTGGTGATTTGCTGGCGCTTGCACTCTCCCGCTTGCAGGCGATTGCGCCCGATGTGCAACGCGCGGCGCTTTCGGCGACGGTAGCCCGGCCTGGAACATTTCGCGAATGGCTGGCGCCATGGGGTGAGGCCGAAAGCGTCGAACTGGTCGAAGGCGAACATGTCGCTCCTGCCGAAGTGGAGATTCTCCTGCCAGAGGAAGAGCGGGTCCCCTGGGGCGGCCATGCCGCGACCTGGGCCATTCCGCAGCTCTACGAGGAAATCAGGCGCAACAATACGACGCTGGTGTTTACCAATACGCGCTTCCTTGCCGAATACATCTTCCAGAACCTGTGGGATGTGAATGACGACAAGCTCCCGATAGGGATTCATCATGGCTCGCTGTCGAAAGAGGCGCGGCGCAAGGTGGAGGGCGCAATGGCACGCGGCGAACTGCGCGCACTTGTCGCGACCGCCAGCCTCGATCTCGGTGTGGACTGGGGAGATATCGACCTGGTAGTCCAGATGGGTGCGCCCAAGGGCTCGTCGCGCCTGCTCCAGCGGATCGGGCGCGCCAACCATCGACTCGATCAACCCAGTCGCGCGGTACTCGTCCCGGGCAACCGGTTCGAATTCCTTGAAGCAACTGCGGCGAAGGAAGCCGTGGACGAGGGAGTGCGCGACGGTGAGAGCTTTCGTCCCGGAGGGCTCGATGTGCTTGCCCAGCATGTCATGGCCTGCGCATGCGCCGCTCCGTTCCAGGAGGGCGAACTTCTGCGCGAGATACGTTCGAGCCTTGCTTACGCCTGGGTTGACGAGGAGGTGTGGCAACGCATCCTGACATTCGTTGCGACCGGTGGTTATGCCCTGCAGGCCTACGACAAGTTCAAGCGGATCGTGCGCGATACGGAAGGGGTATGGCGGCTGACCCATCCGGAGCAGGCTGCGCGCCACAGGATGAACGCCGGCATCATCATCGATAGCGAGATGCTAGAAGTGCGGATCAATTCCGGGCGTGGGCGAGGAGGGCGCAGCCTGGGCAAGATCGAGGAGCGATTTGCCGCTTCGCTATCGCCGGGTGATACCTTCGCATTTGCAGGGATGAGCTTGGAGGTCGTCAAACTGCAGGACATGGAGGTGCTCGTAAAAGCCGCCACCTCAAATGCGATGATACCGAGCTATGGTGGGGCACGCATGCCGCTGACTACGCATCTTGCCGAGCGCGTTCGCACCCTGCTTGCAGACCGGGCAGGTTGGGCGCGCTTTCCCGATGACGTGCGCGAGTGGCTGGAGGTGCAGGACTGGCGAAGCCGGATGCCTGGGCCGGGGCAATTGCTGGTCGAAAGCTTCCCGCATGCCAAACGGCATTACAGCGTCTATTATACGTTTGAAGGCTGGAACGCGAACCAGAGCCTCGGCATGCTGATTACGCGCCGGATGGAGGATCGCGGGTTAATGCCGAGCGGTTTCGTGGCGAACGATTATTCGCTGGCCGTCTGGGGCTTGAAGCCAGTCGAAGACCCGGCTCCGCTTCTATCGCCTGAGATCCTCCGGGACGAGTTCATCGAATGGGTGCAGAATTCGCACCTTTTGCGCCGAGCATTCCGGGAAGTCGCAGTGATCGGGGGACTGGTCGAGCGCCAGCATCCTGGCAAGCGGAAGACCGGCAAGCAGGTCACGTTCTCGACCGATTTGATTTATGACGTCCTGCGCAAGTATGAACCGGATCACGTTCTGCTTGAGGCGGCTTGGGCCGATGCTCGTACACGCATGACAGACGTGGGAAGGTTGGGTGACCTACTCGACCGATCAGCCGAGCAGCTGGTTCACGTAGAACTGGATCGCGTCAGCCCGCTCGCCGTGCCGGTAATGGTGATGATCGGTCGGGAGGCGACGCCCCAAGGGTCAGTAGATGACGAGCTTCTGCTCGAAGCCGAGAGCCTTGCCGGGGCGGCGATGCGCGTCGATGATGCGCTTCACTAGAGTGCCCTATCGTCCTGCCTGAAGCCGTTGCTGGCTGGAGTGGCACACTCCCCGGGCAGCGAGTGTGGAGAATCAAGTTTGTTCGGGGCCAACGGCATGTCACGGCCCCATCCAGACCCGGACAAAGAAAAGGGGCGGATTGCTCCGCCCCTTCAATAGTTCGAGAATTCGCGTCGAACTTACTGCATTCCGGCCTTGCCGAAAGTGCGGTAGCGTTCGTTGCCGACGAAGCCGAATTTGGTCACGCCGCTGGCCTTGATGATCTGCAGCACGCGGGCCGACAGATCGTAGCTGGCGAGAGCTTCCGGTTCGAACTGGAGCTCGGGTTCCGGATTGATCGTGGTGGACTGCTGCAGCAGATTCACGAGGTCGCCTTGTGTGATTTCCTGACCGTTCCAAAGCATCCGGTCGTCCTGGGTGAGCACGAGCTTGTTCTTGTCGGGCTCGACGTCGACCGGCGGCGGGTCAGGGTTGGGCTGCGGCAGGTCGATATCTACCGAATGCGTCGCGACCGGAATGGTGATGATGAACATGATGAGAAGAACGAGCAGGACGTCGATCAACGGCGTCATGTTCATTTCCATCATCGGGCTGCCATCGTCCTTGCCGCCTGACATTGCCATGGTGGGTTACTCCTGAATTCTGGAACCGGTACCGTTGCGTATGAACGCAATCAGTTCGGGTCGACCGGGTTCGAAATGAAGCCGACGGTCGGATAACCGGCAGCCTGGACGTTGTATACTGCACCTGCGACGCACGACCACGGGGCATTCACGTCAGCGCGGATGTGAACCTGCGGAATCGCTTCGGGATCGTTCATGATCGCTTCGGGCCCGCCGGCGCGCTGCACGATAGCATCGAGGCGCTCGAAGGCCTGATCATACAGCTCTTCAGAGGTGACCGGGGTGATGTTGTTGAAATAGACGCGGCATTCGCCGGTACGTGAGGCGCCCGTATAGCCGGTGTCACCAGCGCTGCGACCCGCTTCGTCACTGGTGCTCACCGTGAGCAGCAGATTTTCGACCTTGTCCTTCGATTCGACCGATTCGAGGACAGGGATTTCGAGCTGATCGATTGTCTGAATCGCGACCGGGACCGCGATGAGAAAGATGATCAGAAGCACCAGCATCACGTCGACGAGCGGCGTGGTGTTGATGTCCGACATCGGCGAATCTTCGCCGCCGCCCATCTGGATCGCCATAGCTTACATCCTATCCGTACTAATAGTCACACAATTGCGAGCGAATGGTGCGGGACCGGAGATCGCCCCCGCACCGTTCGACTTAGCGCTTGGTCGTCGTAGTGGTCGATGCACCCGCCGCCGGCGTGGTTGCCGCGGTGGTGGTCCGACCGGCAGCCGCCTTGCCTGCGGTCTGCGTCGAGGTCGCCGTCATCGTAGCCGGCTTGATGGTGCCGCCCGAGTTGATGTTGGCGAGCAGATCAGTGGAGAAGCCGCTCATCATGTCGAAGATCTTGCGGTTACGGCTCTGCAGCCAGTTGTAGGCGAACACGGCCGGAACCGCGACCAGCAGACCGATGGCGGTCATGATCAGTGCTTCACCGACCGGGCCGGCGACCTTGTCGATCGAGGCCGAACCGGCGACGCCGATGTTGATCAGTGCGCGGTAGATACCGATAACCGTACCGAGCAGGCCTACGAAGGGAGCAGTCGCACCCACGGTCGCCAGAAAGGGCAGGCCACCGTTGAGCTTCGCCTGGATGGCGTGCTCCGAGCGTGCGAGCGAACCGTGCATCCAGTCATGTGCTTCGAGGCTATCGTTGAGCTTGGCGTGCTTGTCTTCGGCGGCGATCGCATCGTCGGCCAGCTGGCGCCATGCGCTGTTCTTTTCCAGCTTGGTGGCGCCCTCCCGAATGGTGTTAGCCCGCCAGAAGTTGCTGCGGACATCCTTATACTGGTTCATCACCTTCTGCTGTTCGAACAGCTTGGTGAAAAGGATGTAAAACGAGCCGACGGACATGATGATCATGACGCCTAGGATCGACCAGGCGACAGGGCCGCCTTCTTCCATGGCCTGCCAGAAACCGAAAGAGCTCTCGGGTGCTTCGACACCTGCAGCGAGAAGTTGGATAATCATAACGGAAAGTCCTCTTGAAAAATGCGTCTTCTGTCCTGCCGTGGTCCCTAGTCGGGCAGAACGTAACGGATCGATTGGGTGGTAGTATCTGAAATCGGGTTGCCGGCAGCATTCAAAGCCGGATTGTACCGTGCGTATCGCTGCATTCCGCGGCACGCCGCGTCATCGAGCGCGCTGGACCCGGAACTGCCGGTTACGCTGCACGCCTCGACGCGCCCGTTTGCCCCGATCGTGATCCGCATGGTAACCGTACCCTGTTCCTCGCGGCGCAGTGCGCTGGAAGGATAGTCGCCCTGAATGCGCGCAGCCCAACGATTCAGATTGTCCGGCGAAGCGCCACGTGCCTGCGAAGGCGGTGCGGGCGGAGCAGGAGGCGCCGGGGGTGCCGGCGGAGGTATCCTCAGCGCTGGCGGAGCAGGCGGAGGAATCGTAGGCGTGGTCCGCACGGGCGGCGGCGTTCGCGCGATATTGATCGGCGGCGGCGGCGCAACCGGAGGCGGCACTGTCTGCGGAACATCTTCGGGCGGAGGCGGCGGTTCATCCTCCGGTTCCGGCGGCGGCGGCTCTTCCACATCGATCGTCGTTACACGCTCGACCACGTTCTTGACCGCATCTACGGCAAGACCGGTGATCAGCAGGTAACCGAGGGCAATGTGGATGAGGGCAACGATGATGATCGCGATTACGCGATTCCCACTCATCTGTTGGTCAGCATAAGCCATTCGGTTGCATCACTCCATCGTATCCGCCCGATTCGCACCGGGCCATTCGAGGCGCCGTGAAGGAGGACAAGTAGAACTGTCCACGGCACCGCATTCCAATCTACACCTCGGCGACCCATGCAGGAACGTCGGTGCTTGTCCAGGCCTGTTCCCGATATAGTCGCCAAAGGCAACTTTCAGGCAATATTGTATCACTGACCCAGATTTTGTGCACCCCTTAGCGGGCGAGACCTTGGGGGGCAAACGCTTTATCGGTTAACCGTCAATTCACGGCTGGGCTCTCAGGGAACTCCCGATACCGCCAAGTGGTTTCCCGACTGCATACAGCAGATGTTATCGTGAGAGGTTTGCATTTCATTCATGCGCAGAGTACCGATCTTCGCCGCCGCAGTCGCCCTTCTTTCGGCAATTCCCCTCATGGCCCAGGAAGTGGGATCGGAGGAAAACGCTCTCACTTATGCCGATATCGTAGGGCTGGCAGAAAGCGCGCCGCTGGTAGTGCGGGCCGAGATCCGCGACCAGGCGACGCTTGAACCCGAACGCTCTCCCGGACTCGCTCCGGGCTATCTCCGTCTATATGTCGAAGCGCGTACCCAGGCGCTTCTTGCCGGGGACGTACCCTTGGGAGAAGACCTGCGCTATCTCGTCGATGTTCCCGTGGACGCAAAAGGCAATGCACCCAAACTGAAGAAAATGGATGTGCTCCTCTTCGCGCGCACCGTGCCGGGGCGCCCGGGCGAGATACAGCTGGTGGGAGAAGGTGCCCAGCAGACCTACACGCCTGAGCTGGAAGCGCGTCTGCGTCCCATTTTGACCTCCCTGGTCGCGCCGGATGCCCCACCCCGCATCCTCCGGGTTGCCGATGCGCTGGGTGTGGAAGGTACGCTGGCGGGAGAATCGGAGACGCAGCTTTTTCTCGATACCGAGAACGATGGCCCCGTTTCGATCACCGTGGTCCGCCGGCCGAACCAGCCGCCTCGCTGGGGCGTCTCCTGGACCGAAATCGTGGACCAGTCGGCGCGCCCGCCCCAGCCGGACACGCTTGAATGGTACAGGCTGGCCTGCTCCCTTCCTGCAGAACTTCCCGGCGAAGCGAACTTGTCGCGCGATTCCCGTTCGCGCGGCCTGGCAGCGCGAGATTACTCTTATGTTATCGAACAACTTGGCAGTTGCGAGCGGAGTCTTTGAGGTAAAGGCATTGCTGCACACGTAGCTTAGTGCGTGAAAAGACAAACTGGTTCACGCGGGCAGTCTCAATGCGCTAGGCGACCCGGCATGAAACCTTTTCGCCATACCTTTCGCGTCCGATACGCAGAAGTCGATCCGCAGAGCGTGGTCTTCAACTCCCGCTATCTCGAATATGCCGATGTTCTGGTGAGCGAGTTTTTCCGTGACGCACGCGAGCGCGGACTACCCGTAGATGCCGAATTCCATGTTCGGCGCGCGGAAGTCGATTATCTCGCGCCGATCCGGCTCGAGGAACTGATCGAAGGTCGGCTGACCGTCGAGGCTATCGGCAACTCGAGTATGCGGACGCTTGTTACCCTGCACGGTGCGGAGGACGGCTCATTGCGTGCCGAAATTCGGCTTCTGACGGTCCATGTTGACCTGCCCGAAGGCCGACCCTCGCCTGTTCCTGACGGAATGCGGCAGGCGTGCGGCTTTCCGGCAAGGGAGACGGTCAATGGCTGAACCGCTCCGGATAGCCATCGCGGGGCTCGGCACGGTGGGCATAGGCGTCATCCGCCTGATCGAGACCAATCGTGAAATGATCGCGGCGCGCGCCGGACGACCGATTGAAGTCGTAGCCATATCGGCAAGGGAACGAGGCAAGGATCGCGGGATAGATTTGTCGTCCTATGCCTGGGTGGACGACATGCAGGCAATGGCGATGCGTTCCGACGTCGACGTCGTGCTCGAACTTGTTGGCGGGTCGGACGGTCCGGCGCTCACACTCGCACGTGCCGCGCTCGATGCCGGCAAAGGTCTCGTCACCGCGAACAAGGCGATGGTCGCGCATCACGGACTGGAACTCGCCGAACTGGCCGCGATAAAGAATTCCCCTTTCGCCTTCGAAGCGGCGGTCGCGGGCGGCATTCCGGTGGTGAAGAGCTTGCGTGAAGGCACGGCAGCCAATGCTTTGACGAGAATTTACGGCATCCTCAACGGCACCTGCAATTACGTCCTGTCCGAGATGGAGCGAACGGGTGCCGATTTCGACGAGATGCTCCAAGCGGCGCAGGACCAGGGCTTTGCCGAGGCCGATCCTGCCTTCGACATAGGAGGTATCGATGCCGCTCATAAGCTGGCCATCCTTGCGGCGATCGGATTCGGCACGCGGATCGATTTCGATGCGGTGCGGACCGAGGGTATTACCCAAGTGCGCGCCAGCGATATCGCGCAGGCCGATGCGCTGGGTTATGTCGTCCGGCTGGTGGGCATCGCCTCTTTGTTCGGGGAAGGGGAGGAACGGCGCCTACTGCAACGTGTACGGCCCTGTCTCGTCCCGTTCCGCCATCCGCTGGCGGCTGTAACCGGCCCGACCAATGCCGTGGTCGCGGAGGGCGATTTTTCGGGGCGCCTGCTGTTCCAGGGCGCCGGGGCAGGGGACAAGCCGACGGCGAGCGCGGTCGTCGCGGATTTAATCGATATCGCCCGCGGCCAGAGCGGCGCACCGTTTTCCGTGCCTAGCGGCGCGCTTGTGCAATGCGCGCCGGCCGATCCGGGGGATCGTGTGGGCCGCGACTATCTGCGTTTTACCGTAGCCGATCGCACGGGCGTACTGGCGGAACTGACGGCTGCCATGCGTGATGCGGACGTTTCGATCGAGAGTCTGATCCAGCACGGACGCGACAAGGATGGGGGCGAGGTGCAGGTGGCGATGGTCACGCATGACGGTCCGGAAAATTGCGTCAGTAAGGCTCTCGAACTACTCGAAGGATCGCCTAATCTGACGGCTCCGCCTCTGGTGATGCCGATCCTGAAGGATTGATGCTGCCGTCCTGCGCCGCTTCCAAAGGGGGAGGCAAACCCAGTTCTTTCGCATTGCTTTGCTGCTGCGGCTCTCCGGCAATCTGTACCACGTCTGCAGTTCCGACCTGATTGCCTCGCGGTGCGAGTCCGCGCGCGACCCTGTCCGCATCGGAACCGGGTGGTGTTTCAGGCAATTCGTCGAAGTCGACCATGTAGACAGGATCCTTCGGGCAGGGCGGAATGAAACATAGCCCGGACACGGTTGGTTGGCCCCGAAAAATGCCTCCTCCAGCTACATCGACCGGTTGCGGGCCTTGTGTCCGCTGGGCATGCCTGCGCTCCGCTCCCTCCTTGTCGTAAAGGCGGTTCTCGTCCTCGGAGCGCCGCCGACATACGATAATCTCGCCAGTGATAGTCGCGGCGTCCTGATCTTCTTCGCAATCCTCGTAGACTTCATCGCTTTCGGTCTGTGGCTCGATCAGAATATCGATCCTTTCGGGCATGGTTCCTCTCTGCGGCCCGAGCGATTCTTGCGCGCTGCCGGATATGGCCTGCGAGCAAACGACGAGGCCAGCCAGAAGTCTCAGCCTGCGTCTCGACAATCGTAAGCTCCCTGTCTAACGGCCTCCTGCATACGAATTCGCAGCAAGACATCCGCGCAGCGGCACCTCTGGCTTCAAGGACTGAACTCTCGATGAACTCGCCTGCCTCCAATCCTCTCGACCGTGTTCTCGTACTCGAAATGGTCCGCGTGACCGAAGCTGCAGCGGTGGCTGCCTCAAAGCTGATCGGCCGGGGCGACGAGAAGGCCGCCGACGCTGCCGCGGTGGAGGCCATGCGCAAGGCATTCGATACGCTCGAAATAGACGGAACGGTGGTGATCGGCGAGGGCGAGCGCGACGAAGCACCGATGCTCTTCATTGGCGAAAAGGTAGGCGGCGCGCCCGGCAAGGGGCCGAAAATCGACATCGCCCTCGATCCGCTGGAAGGAACCACGATCACCGCCAAGGCAGGACCCAACTCCCTGGCTGTCCTCGCGGCCAGCGCCGAAGGCTGCCTGCTCAACGCGCCGGACGTTTACATGGACAAGCTGGCGGTGGGCCCGGGCTATCCCGATGGCATCATTGATCTTGCCAAGTCACCGACAGAGAATGTGAAGGCCGTAGCTGCGGCCAAGGGCGTCGAGCCTTCCGACATCATCGTTTGCGTGCTCGACCGCCCGCGTCATGCCGATTTGATCGCCGAACTGCGCGCACTGGGCTGCGGCGTGGTCCTGATCGGCGATGGCGATGTGGCCGGAGTGATCGCCGTTACCGATGAAGACACCACCATCGACATGTACATGGGCCAGGGCGGCGCACCCGAAGGTGTGCTGGCGGCTGCCGCGCTCCGCTGTGTGGGCGGGCAATTCAATGGCCGTCTGGTGTTCCGCAACGAGGACGAAAAGGCACGCGCTGCCAAGTGGGGTATCACGGATCTCGATCGGATCTACACGCGTGATGATCTGGTAAAGGGCGATTGCATCTTCGCCGCGACGGGCGTGACTTCGGGCTCGCTGCTCGAAGGCGTCAAGTACCGTCGCGGCGGAAAGATGACCACCGAGAGCGTGGTTATGCGCGCTTCGAGCGGGACGGTTCGCTGGATCAAGGGTGAGCACCGCGTCGGATAAGCGGCGCAAAACTGCGCCCTTCGATGTTGCAATCCCATGACGCTCGGCTAGGCGGGACTGACAGCCAGCCGACACGGGAATCGCAAGCATGAAGATCATGGCCGCCAATTCGAACCTGCCGCTCGCCCGGGCGATCGCGGCCTACCTCGAAATGCCACTGGTCGATGCTGGCGTACGTCGTTTTGCCGACGAGGAAATCTTCGTTGAAATACATGAAAACGTGCGCGGCGAGGACGTGTTCGTGGTCCAGTCGACCAGCTACCCGGCGAACGACAATCTCATGGAACTGCTCATCTGCATCGACGCGCTCAAGCGCGCGTCGGCGCGGCGCATTACCGCGGTGGTCCCCTATTTCGGTTATGCTCGGCAGGACCGAAAGCCAGGGCCCCGCACCCCGATCTCGGCCAAGCTGGTCGCCAACCTGATTACCGAGGCAGGGGCCGACCGTGTGCTCGCGGTCGATCTGCACGCAGGCCAGATCCAGGGCTTCTTCGATATCCCGACCGACAACCTGTTCGCCGCGCCCGTGATGGCAGCCGACATCCAGGCGCGTTACGGCGATCAGGACCTCATGGTCGTCAGCCCCGACGTTGGCGGCGTGGTTCGTGCACGTGCGCTCGCCAAGCGGCTCGATAATGCGCCGCTGGCAATCGTCGACAAGCGCCGCGACCGGCCGGGCGAGAGCGAGGTGATGAACATCATCGGCGAAGTTAAAGGCCGGCACTGCATCCTGATCGACGACATCGTCGATTCGGGGGGCACGCTTTGCAATGCGGCACAGGCTTTGCTCGACCAGGGCGCCGCTTCGGTCGCGGCCTATATCACCCACGGCGTGCTTTCGGGCGGAGCGGTGGCGCGGGTGGACGGCTCTTCGCTGAAGGAACTCGTAATTACCGATTCCATCCGCCCGACCGATGCGGCCAAGGACTCGACCAAGGTGCGCATCCTCACCATCGCTCCACTGATCGGTGAGGCCGTGCGCCGGATCGCGGACGAAAGCTCGGTCAGTTCTCTCTTCGACTGATACGGGGTTACTGCGGCTCGGCCGCTGGGTCGCGCCAGGGGCGCGGTTCGTCACTCGATAGACGCGCAATCGCATCGAGCCGCCGCGACTGGCGGATTTCCATCGTAATCAGCAGCAGAGGGTGGCTCCCCTTCTTGAGACGACCGGGTGTCGTGTCGAACAGCTGGCGCATCTCGCGCGTGACATGAGACTGATCGAAATAGCGAAGGGCAATTTCCGGCTCCTCCTCCCTGCTCGCTACTTTCAGCAAAGCCGCCGCCATATCGAGTGCCCTGGCACGCCGCATGGCGAAGCGGGGTGACACGCCCAGATCGCGATTGACGATCCGCTCGAGTGTACGGCGGGCTATTCCATTGGCTTTCGCAAAGCGATCAAGTGATGCGCCGGGATCTGTGAGGCACAATGTCTCGAACTCGCGAAGCAGAGGATTCGGTGGAGGGAGTTCCGCGCGCTTCACATCGCGCTGCAACTGGTTCTCTGCAGAAGCGAGCCAGGCTGAAACGTCGGTCTGAGGAGAGTATGTCTCTGCAGGAGAGGCTTCATGAGTGAAACAGTCGATGGGAAGGATTCGATCGTTCAATTGTTCGATCGGGGGCAAGTCCAACCCCTGGATCGCTCCGGGAGCGAAATTGATTGTTACGACCCGAAACGTGCCGTGGGCTTTCAGGCGCATCATCTTGGTGCAAGGTCCGAAGAACAGGGCAAGGCCTCGCTCTCCCGGGGAGAACTCCTGCAGCCCATCGGCAGTCTGCGCCGTCCAGCGCGAGCCGTAAATCATCCGCATGATCGGATGTTCTCCGAAGGTGCCGCATTCGATCGACTGACCTTCGGGAAGCGTCACAGACGTCACGCCGATCCGCGTTATCCAGGGCTTGAGCGGATCACAGGGATTGCGGTTGAAGGCGAGCGGAAGTCCCTCCGGCGTTGATCCGGTCGTTGACACGAATCCACGCGCAGAATCCCGCCCCTTCCCCGGTGGGGAGTTATTGCCCTGTTCCCTGTCGATCGGTAGCTTCCCTTCAGTGCGACCCGAAGGGTGAAGTCCCTGCCGACTCTCTTGACCAGAACCGCAATCCTGTCAAATGCGCCGCCATGACTTCACGATCCGACTTCGATCTCGCTCACCGTCTTGCAGATGCTGCGGCCGAGGTGATCCGCCCCATGTTTCGCGGGGACTGGGGGGAGGAGCAGAAGTCTGACCGCAGCTTCGTAACGGAAGCGGACCGTGCTGCGGAAGCGGCTATGCGTGCCATAATCGAAGCTGATCGGCCCGACGATGGCATCATCGGTGAAGAATACGGGACACGTAACGAAGGTGCCGGGCGTCAGTGGGTGCTGGACCCGATCGACGGAACCACCAGCTTCATCGCCGGACGGCCGATCTTCGGGACGCTGATTGCCCTGATGCAGGATGGCTTTCCCGTCCTCGGCATCATCGACCAGCCGATCGCGAAGGAGCGCTGGGCTGGCCGCACGGGCGAAGGAACTACGTTCAATGGCAAGCCGGTGCGCAGCGCAGCCTGCCGAGAACTCGCGAATGCAGTGCTCGCGACCACCACCCCGCACCAGTTTTCCGACCAGGAGGCCGACCACTTCATGGGCCTTGCGAAAGCGGTGGCGGAGCGCAAGATCATCTATGGTGGCGATTGCTATAATTATGGCCTTGTCGCTAGCGGCTATGTCGATGTGGTCTGCGAAGCCGGACTCAAGCTCCACGACTTCGCAGCGCTTGCCCCGGTGGTCGAAGGTGCGGGCGGGATCATGTGCGACTGGGCAGGGGAGCCGCTCCACGCCGAAAGCAACGGCAATGCTCTGGCCATCGGTGATCCGGCACGGCTCGAGGATGTCCTTGAGGCCATGAACCTGACGTAATCTCGCGACACGGCGCGTGCAGCGAATGGACAACCTTGCAGATATGCCTAGTGTCAGGAAACGATGGGGATGACCGTAAAGATACTCTGCTAAGATTGAGCCTCGGCCCTTTGGCGGATCGTTTCGAGCAGGTTTTCCGAGATATCACCCAAGAACAGCTCGCCCCACAGGGCGGCATAGGAGTTGAGGTGAGTACGGGCTGTATAGTCCGTGTGAAGCGTGAGGCGCTGTTTTCCGCCGGCCAGTCTTTCTAGGCGGTAGCCACCGCGACGGATCTGCATGTGCTTACTTCCCGGGTTGAGATGTGCGTCCGTGAACTCCCAGCCCGCGCTGTCGCCAAAGTCGAACACCCATCCGATTTCGCGATGCACTTCCCATCTGTCGACGACTTCTGCGAAGCGAATTCCCTTTTCCCAGAATCCTTCGCGGCGAGCGCCAACGCCTTCGCCTTCGAGCTCTGCCTCCAGCGGGCGAGGAAGACCCGCAATATCCTGGGAAAAATTGAACGCGCCTTCGTCTTCCGCGATGCGCTTCATACCCCGCATCAGCGGCCAGATCGCCTTGGGAGATGCATCGATGATGACGCTTCGTTCGACGCGGTAATCTGCTTCCGGTGTGGGCAGAGCCATCTCGAGAGGAAAGATGACGAGAGGCAGAGCCGCGATGCCCAGCGCGTGCATCCGGTTCGCCGGGGCACCATCTCCCAATTTCCTGCGCATCCGGCGAAGCAGAAGCGTACCGGCCGCGCCGCTTGCGAGCCAGATGGGCGAAAGCATGATCACGCAGATCGTGCCTTCCTTCAGGACCGGAATCGAGATCGCCCACATCCCGATCATCAAATAGGCCGGTACGCGTAAATAGTAGCGGCTCTCCCGCCGGAAGTGTGGATCTCCCATCCAGGCGGCAAACGCGCAGAGTACGGCCGGCTGGAGGATAGCGAAGCTGACGGAAAAATAGCCGGCGTCAGGCCGAACGAGGTCGACGAGTGCATATCCAGCCAACGCATAGGCAGCCAGCGCCAGCATGCCTGCCATCCAGCGCATGCCAGCGCCGCTCCAGTCGTAACCCGATTTTGGGACCTCGCTCTCGTCCATTGCGCTTGGTTCTACTGCAAAGGCGGTCAAGAGCAACTGCGCGCGGGCTGGAAGTCGGGGCGGGAAGCGGTTAACCGCGCAGCATGGTGGGAAAATGCAGAACCCTTGATGGACGGATCGCGCTGGTGACGGGCGCGGCGCGTGGTTTGGGGCTTGCTATCGCCAAACGGCTGGCGGAAGCTGGCGCGCGCGTCTGGCTCAACGGACGCGATGCAGCAGCCTTGTCCGAAGCTGTTGCCCATATCGGCGAGCAAGCACATCCCTTGGTCTTCGATATTACCGATGAAGCCGCCACCGTGAAAGCGTTCGAGGAATTGGCCGTGCAGGGCATAGACATCCTCGTCAACAATGTGGGGGAGCGTGATCGGCGCTCTTTCGAAAAAATTGCGCGCAGCGACATCGCCCGCCTGCTCGACAGCAATCTCGTCGCGCCTTTCGATCTTGCGCGCCGTTCTGTGCCGTTGATGCGGGCGCGTGGCTACGGACGAATCATAAACATCACTTCGATTGCCTCCGAGATCGCCCGCGGGGATGCTTCCTACACTGCGAGCAAGGCTGCGCTGACCGGCGTGACGCGATCGCTTGCCGCCGAGCTCGGGGCCGATGGCATCACGGTCAACGCCGTAGCGCCGGGCTTCGTGCTTACGGAAACCAATAGGGGTTGGTTTACCGGAACGCCCGATATTTCCAAGCATCTCGCCCGCCGCACTTCGCTCGGTCGATGGGCAACGCCCGACGAGATTGCAGGCCCTGTCGCCTTCCTTGCTTCACCCGAGGCTTCGTACATCACCGGACATACGCTGTTCGTCGACGGCGGCTACGTAACCCACTTCTGACTTGCATCCTGGCGCAAAACCGCTATTTCGCGCGCCTTCACCGACACGTGATTCTCAGCCGGCCTGGCGACAAGGGCTGCCAGGGCTGGTCCGGACGTGTCTCTGACAAAGGAGATGAAAATGCCCAAGCTGAAGACCAAGAGCGGTGTGAAGAAACGCTTCAAGATCACCGCAACCGGCAAGATCAAGCACGGTGTGGCCGGTAAACGCCACCGCCTGATCAGCCACAATGCGAAGTATATCCGCCAGAACCGCGGCACCTCTGTCCTGTCGGAAGCCGACACGAAGACGGTGAAAAAGTGGGCGCCTTACGGCCTCGACTGATCGCGATACTTAAGGAGAAACTGATATGCCTCGCATTAAACGCGGCGTTACTACACGCCAGAAGCACAAGCGGCTCCTAGACCAGGCCAAGGGCTATCGCGGTCGCCGCAAGAATACCATCCGTGTCGCTCGTCAGGCCGTCGAAAAGGCCGGCCAGTACGCTTATCGCGACCGTAAGGTTAAGAAGCGCAATTTCCGCGCTCTCTGGATCCAGCGCATCAATGCTGCGGTCCGCGCCGAAGGCCTGACCTATTCGCAGTTCATGCACGGCACCAAGCTGGCCGGTATCGAACTGGACCGCAAGGTAATGGCCGATCTCGCCATGAACGAAGGCGCGGCCTTCAAGGCGATCATCGACCAGGCGAAGAAAGCTCTGCCTGCCTGATCAAGGCCAACTGATTCAAAGCAAACGGGCGCCACTCAACTCGGGAGGCGCCCGTTTTCTTGTCAGTCTGTTTGGAACGAATCTCCATTCTCGGCTAAGGTGAGCCGATGAGGGTTCTCGAAAAGCACGGATTGAGACAGCAGGTAAACGTCAGGTTCTTTGCGCCGCCCGATGATCTCGCGCCGTGCTTCACCACTTTCTACAAAATGGAGGTTGTTCTTCCGCAAGGTCGGAGGGTCACAGATCACCTCCAGCCCGAATGGGCGAATTTGCGGTTCTTCATGCGCAATCCGCCGAGCGCCACGGTTGGGGACGGCCAAAGTCTCAGCGCCCGGTTTACGGCGACAGGGCCCAGTTCGCATCCCATGCGTTTCGAAATGGGTTCCTGCAGCATGTGGGGCATAGGCCTGTTGCCATTGGGGTGGGCGCGATACGTGCAAGAGCCCGCCGAGGATTACGCAGATACGATTTTCGATGGCGAAGCCCACCACTGCTTCGCCCGATTTGCGCCCCTGTGTAAGAAACTATGCGCATCAAGCGGATCGGACGAGGACGAATTTTCCGCCATCACCGAGTTTTTCAGGGAGTTGGCACCACCGCCCAAAGATGCGGCTCGAATACTTGCTATCCACGAGGCAATGATCGATCCATACCTGATCGAAGTCGCCACTCTGGCGGAGCGGGTGGGGCTTACGAAGCGGACGCTGGAACGCGTCTGCGGGCGTCATTTCGGCTTTCCGCCACAGCTGTTGCTGCGCCGCCAGAGAATGATGCGCAGCCTGGCGGCTTTCATGCTGGCAGACATGAAAAGCTGGTCGGAAACGATCGATCGGCACTATCATGACCAGGCCCATTTCGTGCACGAATTTCACAGTTTCATGGGTATGAGCCCGAGCCAGTATGCACGCATGGAACACCCGATCCTCGATGCCTTCATGGCTGAACGCCAGCGTGTCTGGGGTTCGCCGGTGCAGACGCTCGACCCGCCCCGTTCCACGGACCTGCCCGAGCCTCGAAGAGAAGTTTCACCGGAGCGGGAATGAGCGATCGCTTTTCCAGCGACGGAATTCGCACCACCGGCCCTGAAGGTTCTCGCAGGTTTCACACAGGGCTTTAGGATTCCTGCCTATGCCGCTAGAGGCAGCGCGCAAGGACCTATCTCGAGAGTTTCATGACCGATCTGCCGACAATGCAAGAGGATGCGCTCCAACGCATCGAAG
The DNA here is from genome assembly GCF_019711635.1 of Qipengyuania huizhouensis. Classification (GTDB taxonomy): domain Bacteria; phylum Pseudomonadota; class Alphaproteobacteria; order Sphingomonadales; family Sphingomonadaceae; genus Qipengyuania; species Qipengyuania huizhouensis. Next base: position 194,140 of record NZ_JAIGNT010000002.1, read on the forward strand.
GGGCGAGCGACGCCGGGGCGCTTGAGGCGCTGCGTATCGAATATCTGGGCAAGCAGGGTTCGATTTCCGCGCTGATGAAGACTTTGGGCAAGATGTCGCCCGAGGAGCGGCAGGAGCAGGCACCCAAGATCCAGAGTGCGCGCACTGCCGTTGCCGATGCGATTGCGGCGCGCAAGGAGGCTTTCGAGGCTGAGGAGCTCGAGCGCAAGCTGGCGTCCGAAACGTTGGATCTGACCTTGCCGTCACCTACGGCCCCGCGCGGCAGCGTGCATCCGGTGAGCCAGGTGATGGACGAGCTGGCGGAGATCTTCGCGGACCTCGGCTTCTCGGTCGCGACCGGCCCGGAAATCGAGGACGACTGGCACAATTTCACCGCGCTCAACATGGCCGAAACCCACCCGGCCCGCGCGATGCACGACACGTTCTACTGTTCGGCGGAGGGTGCGAATGAAGCGCCTGATACGGCCGCGAACAGCGCGCCGAACACCCGGCGCATGCTGCTGCGCACGCACACCTCGCCGGTGCAGATCCGCTCCATGAAAGAGCAGGGCGCACCCATCCGCATCATCGCTCCGGGCCGGGTCTATCGCTCCGACAGCGACGCGACGCATACGCCGATGTTCCACCAGATCGAAGGCCTCGTGGTCGACAAGGGTATCCACCTCGGCCATCTCAAGTGGACGCTGGAAACCTTTCTCAAGGCCTTCTTCGAGCGCGACGATATCGTGCTGCGGCTGCGGCCCTCCTATTTCCCGTTCACCGAACCCAGCGTCGAGGTCGACGTGGGCTGGGAAGATGTGAATGGCCGCAAGGTCCTGGGCGGGGACGGCGATGCGCCGGGTCATGGCTGGATGGAATTGCTCGGCAGCGGCATGGTCAATGCCCGCGTGCTCGAGTTTGCCGGGCTCGATCCGGACGAATGGCAGGGCTTCGCATTCGGCGTCGGCGTCGACCGGCTCGCCATGCTCAAATACGGGATGGACGATTTGCGCGTCTTCTTCGACGGCGACCAGCGCTGGCTCGACCATTACGGCTTCTCGCCCTTCGACCAGCCGACCCTTTCCGCCGGTGTGGGAGCAGGCGCATGAAGTTCTCGCTCGAATGGCTGAAGTACTTCCTCGACACCGATGCCAGCGTGGCGGACATCGCGGCTGCGCTCAATCGCATCGGTCACGAAGTCGAAGGGATCGAGGACCCGGCCGAAAAGCTCCAGGGCTTCCGGGTCGCCAGGGTGCTGACGGCTTCGCCGCATCCCGATGCCGACAAGCTCCAGGTGCTGACCGTCGATACCGGTGAGGGCGATCCGCTGCAGGTCGTCTGCGGCGCGCCCAATGCACGCGCTGGCATGAAGGGCGTGCTCGGCCTGCCCGGCGCGGTGGTTCCTGCCAATGGCATGGAGCTGCGCAAGAGCGCGATCCGCGGCGTCGAATCCAACGGCATGATGTGCTCCGTGCGCGAGCTCGAACTGGGCGACGAGCAGGACGGCATTATCGAGCTGCCCGAGGATGCGCCGGTCGGCATGGGCATGGCTGAGTATCACGAAGCCTCCCCCGTGTTCGACGTGGCGATCACCCCGAACCGCCCCGATTGCATGGGCGTGATGGGCATCGCCCGCGATCTTGCGGCGGCAGGGCTCGGCACGTTCAGGCCGATCGAGATCTCGGACATCGCCGCCAAGGGCGATTGCCCGGTGGAAATCCGCATCGACGATCCCGAAGGCTGTCCGGCATTCTATGGCCGGGTCATTCGCGGGGTGAAGAACGGCAGCAGTCCGGAATGGATGCAGCGCCGCCTGATCGCGGCGGGCCAGCGGCCGATTTCGGCGCTGGTCGATGCAACCAACTATCTCATGCTCGCTTTCGGGCGCCCGGCGCATGTCTATGACCTCGCCAAGCTGTCGGGCGCAATGGTCGCGCGGCACGCCGGTGACGGCGAGACCTTCGATGCGCTGAACGAGAAGACCTATACGCTCGACAGCACGATGACCGTGATCGCCGACGACAAGGGCGTCCACGATATTGCGGGCATCATGGGCGGTGCCCATTCGGGTGCAAGCGAGGAGACGACCGACGTCCTCCTCGAAATCGCCTATTTCGATCCCGAGCGGATCGGCGTGACCGGCCGCAAGCTGGGCCTCGCTTCCGATGCGCGCACACGCTTCGAGCGCGGCGTCGATCCGGAGTTTCTTGACGACGGTCTCGCAATCCTGACCAGCCTGATCACGAAGACCTGCGGCGGAGAACCCACCGAAGCTGTCCGTGCCGGCACTCCGCCTGCCGAGGCCAAGTCGCTTACCTTCGACCCCAGCCTTACCGCGCGCCTTGGCGGTCTCGACGTGGCGAATGACGAGCAGCGGGCCATTCTCGAATCGCTGGATTTCAAGGTTTCGGACGACTGGGTGGTGACCTGTCCCCCCCGCCGCCACGACATCGAAGGCCCTGCCGACCTGGTGGAAGAGGTCGTCCGCATCCACGGCATCGACAATGTCGCCAGCACGCCGCTGCCGCGCCGCCCGGGCGTGGCACTGCCGACCGCGACGCCGATGCAGGCGATGGAGCGCAAGCTGCGCCGTGCAGCTGCCGCACGCGGCCTCAACGAGGCGATAACCTGGTCCTTCCTTCCCGCTGCCGAAGCCGGGTATTTCGCCGACGGGGCCGAGCTATGGGTGCTCGAAAACCCGATCAGCGAAGACATGAAGGTGATGCGGCCCTCGCTCATTCCCGGCCTGCTCTCCGCCGCCAAGCGCAATGCCGACCGGGGCGCGGACGGTGCGCGCCTGTTCGAGATCGGTCGGCGCTATTTCCGCGGGGCGGACGGTGCGAGCGACGAGAAACCGACGCTCGGCGTCGTGCTCTCGGGCGAGAAAATGCAACGCGGCTGGGCGCACGGGAAAGCGCAGCCATTCGATGCCTATGACGCGAAGGCAGAAGCCGTGGCGCTGCTCGAAGCGGCAGGCGCGCCCGTTGCCAATCTCATGGTGATGGGCGAGGCGGGCGACCAGTTCCATCCCGGCCAGTCGGCCACGCTGCGGCTCGGCCCCAAGAACGTCCTCGCCCGCTTCGGTGCACTACACCCGAATACCTGCCGGGCCTTCGACGTCGACGGGCCGGTAATGGCGGCCGAGATCTTTCTCGATGCCATCCCTGCAAAGAAGAGCGGCGGCGGGTTCGCCCGCGCTGCCTATGCGCCCCCGGCGCTGCAGGCGGTCACGCGCGATTTCGCCTTCCTCGTCCCTGCGGACCTTGCGGCGGGCGATCTCGTCAAGGCGGTGCGCGGTGCGGACAAGAAGGCCGTGGTCGATGCGCGCGTGTTCGACGTGTTCGCCGGGCAGGGTGTACCCGAAGGCAAGAAGTCGGTCGCGGTCGAGGTCATCCTCCAGCCGGGCGACAAGAGCTTCACCGACGAGGAGATCAAGGCGATTTCCGACCGTGTGGTGGGGAACGCTGCCAAGCAGGGTGCGGAGCTGCGCGGATGAGGACGGCACTGGTCACAGGCGCAACTGCCGGAATCGGCGAAGCGACCGTCCGCACGCTGGTCGGGAGCGGCTGGCGCTGCGTGGCGACCGGGCGGCGCAAGGAACGGCTCGATGCGCTGGTGGACGAGCTGGGGCCGGACAAGGTTCACGCGGCCTGTTTCGACGTGACCGACGAGGCCGCGCGCGATGCGGCGCTCGATGCATTGCCCGATGCCTTTGCGGGGATCGACCTGCTGGTGAACAATGCCGGTCTCGCGCTCGGCACCAGTCCGGCGCAGGACAGCGATCTGGCCGACTGGAAGACCATGATCGAAACCAATGTCACGGCGCTGGTTTCGCTGACCCACAAGCTGCTGCCGGTCCTGATCGAACGCAAGGGCGCGATCGTGAACCTGTCCTCCGTGGCGGCGAATTATCCCTATACGGGCGGCAACGTCTATGGCGGGACCAAGGCCTTCGTGCGCCAGTTCACGCTGGGGCTGCGCAGCGATCTCCACGGCACCGGCGTGCGCGTGTGTTCGATAGAGCCGGGCATGGTCGAGACGGAATTCACGCTTGTGCGGACCGGCGGCAATGCCGAGGCGCATGAGAAGCTTTATGGCGGTGCCGATCCCATGACCGCCGGGGACATTGCCGAAACGATCCGCTGGGTGGCCGAACTGCCCCCGCACCTCAATATCAACACGCTCGAACTGATGCCGGTGAGCCAGAGCTACGCCGGTTTCCAGGTTGCGCGGGAACCCTGACCTCCAGCCGTTCGCCCTGAGCCTGTCGAAGGGCCGCCCTTCTTCTTTCAGGAGCGGCGGCGGAAGTGAAGGACAGGGCTTCGACAAGCTCAGCCCGAACGGGATAGATAGAAAAATCTCATGACCTCAGACCGCCGCACATTCGCCATCATCTCGCACCCCGACGCGGGTAAGACCACGCTGACCGAGAAGCTGCTGCTGACCGGCGGCGCGATCCATCTTGCGGGCGAGGTCAAGGCGCGCGGGCAGGCGCGGCGGGCGCGGTCCGACTGGATGAAGATCGAGCAGCAGCGCGGCATCTCGGTCACCTCCAGCGTGATGACCTTCGAGCGTGAGGGTATCACCTTCAACCTGCTCGACACGCCGGGGCACGAGGATTTCTCCGAAGACACCTACCGGACGCTGACTGCGGTCGATTCGGCCATCATGGTGATCGACGCGGCCAAGGGCATCGAGCCGCAGACGCGCAAGCTGTTCGAGGTCTGCCGCTTGCGCAGCGTGCCGATCATCACCTTCGTCAACAAGGTCGACCGCGAAGGGCGCCCGGTCTTCGAACTGCTCGACGAGATCGCCGACATGCTGGCGCTCGATGTCAGCCCGCAGATGTATCCCGTGGGCATGGGCGGCGAATTCCAGGGCATTCTCGATTTCGCTTCGGGCGACGTGGTGGTGCCCGAAGGCCCGTCGAAGGAATTCAAGGGCAAGCGCGTGGCGAATTTCGACCTGCCCGAAGCCGTGGCCGAGAATATCGAGCTGGCGCAGATCGGTTATCCGGAATTCGACCTCGAAGCCTATCGCAATGGCGATCTCACCCCGGTCTATTTCGGATCGGCGCTGAAGGGCTTCGGTGTGACCGAACTGATCGAGGCGATCGCGAAATACGCCCCGCCGCCGCGTCCGCAGCCCGCGGGCGAGGAGCAGATCAGCCCGGACCGCGACGAGGTGACCGGCTTCATCTTCAAGGTGCAGGCCAATATGGACCCCAATCACCGTGACCGCATCGCCTTCATGCGGCAGGTGTCGGGCACCTTCAAACGCGGCATGAAGCTGACGCCCAGCGGCCTCGGCAAGCCGGTCGCGATCCATTCGCCGATCCTGTTCTTTGCGCAGGACCGCGAAGTGGCCGACACCGCCGAGCCGGGCGACATTATCGGCATTCCCAACCACGGCACGCTGCGCGTGGGCGATACGCTGAGCGAGAAGAACCAGACCCGCTTCACCGGCCTGCCCAACTTCGCGCCGGAAATCCTGCGCCGCGTCGCGCTGGTCGATCCGACCAAGACGAAGCAGCTCAGGAAGGCGCTCGACGACCTGTCCGAAGAGGGCGTGATCCAGGTCTTCTATCCGCAGCTCGGCGGGCAGTGGATTATCGGCGTGGTGGGCCAGCTGCAGCTCGACGTGCTGATTTCGCGCCTCTCCGCCGAATACAAGGTCGAGGCGAAGCTGGAGGCTTCTCCCTTCGCCACCGCGCGCTGGATCAAGGGCGACGACAAGGCGCTGGCCGAGTTCGAGAAGTTCAACCTGACGAACCTCGCCAAGGACCGCGATGGCGATCTCGTCTTCATGGCGAAAAGCCCGTGGGACGTGAATTACCAGGAAGAGAAGAACCCGGACCTCGCCTTTTCGGCCACGAAGGAGCGTTGAGGTTGAATCCGGCGCGGGGTTCAAGCAAAGGCCGCGCATGACCATTCCCGGCCCGACCTCACAGACCTTCATTTCGCAGCGCCTGCGGCTCAACTACCTCGACTGGGGCAATCGCGGAAAGCCGCCGCTGGTGCTCGTCCATGGCGGGCGCGACCATGCGCGTAGCTGGGACTGGGTGGCGGAGGAATTGCGCGAGGACTGGCACGTGGTGGCGATGGACCACCGTGGCCACGGCGATTCCGACTGGGTGAGCGACGGCAATTACCAAGCGAACGACATGGTCTATGACCTGGCGCAGCTGGTCCACCAGCTGGGCGTCGGCCCGGTGACCATCGTCAGCCATTCGATGGGCGGCAACGTCTCGCTCCGCTATGCCGGGACCTTCCCCGACATGGTGAAGAAGATCGTCGCCATCGAAGGGCTGGGGCCCAGCCCCAAGCGGCAGGCGGAGATGCGCGAGAAAAGCTATCCCGAGCGGCTCAACGAGTGGATCGGGCAGAAGCGCAAGGCGGCCGGTCGGACCCCGCGCAAATACGAAAGCATCGAAGCCGCCTTCGCCCGCATGATCGAGGAGAACAGCTATCTCACCGAAGATCAGGCGCGCCACCTCACCATTCACGGGGTGAACCGGAACGAGGACGGTACCTATAGCTGGAAGTTCGATCCGCATCTCAACGTCTGGCCGGTCGAGGATATCGCCGACGAATTCCTCCATCAGACCTGGGCGGCGATCACCGCGCCGACGCTGCTGCTGTACGGGGCGGACAGCTGGGCCTCCAACCCCGAAGGCGACGGGCGGCTGGATCACTTCGCCAATGCGCAGGTGATCGAGTTCGAAAACGCCGGCCACTGGCTCCACCACGACCAGTTCGATCGCTTCATGGCGACGATCCGGGAATTTCTGTAGGTCTCGCGGCACAAGCGGCGGGGATCATGCATTGAGACCCATGTGCGCCTGACCTTCGCCAGCTATAATATCCACAAGGCCGTGGGGCTCGATCGCAAGCGCGATCCGGAGCGCATCCTTTCGGTCCTGCACGAAGTCGACGCCGATATCATCGCGCTGCAGGAGGCGGACCGCCGGATCGGCGCGCGCGAAACCTGCATCCCCCGCGCCGAGATCGACGATTCGCCCTGGCGGCTGGTCGAGGTGGCGAAGCGTCCGCGCAGCATCGGGTGGCACGGCAATGCCCTGCTCGTGCGGCGCAAGTTCGAGGTGCATGACGCCGAGCCGCTCGACCTCCCCACGCTCGAGCCGCGCGGCGCGGCGTGCGGCGAGATCACGGTCGAAGGCCAGCGCATCCGCATCATCGGTACGCATCTCGACCTGTCCGGGCTGAGACGGCGCGACCAGATCCGCTCGCTATGCGGCTTCGTGGACGGTTGTTCGCGCAACCTGCCCTCGGTCATCATGGGGGATTTCAACCAGTGGGGCAGGGCGACCGGGGCCATGCGCGAGTTCGCCGATCGCTGGGCGGTCGTGACCCCGGGCAAAAGCTACCCCTCGCGCCAGCCGGTCGCCGCGCTCGACCGCATTGTGGCGAGCACCCATTGGAAGTGCGTCGAGTCCAGGGTGCACCATACCGGCCTGTCCGCCATTGCCTCCGACCATCTTCCGGTCGTGGCGACGCTAGAGCTGATTAATAAATAACCACACGCCTATTATTTAGGCAATAAAACATCCCCACTAAACCGAAATTGCGCATTTTCCCGTCTTCCGCCTGATTGGCACGGCTTTTGCTGCATGTGCGAAAGCCGGTGTTTGGGCCGGTGCGCTTAGCAAGAGGGGTGAAAGCGTGAAATTCATCATCGCAGTCATCAAGCCGTTCAAGCTCGACGAGGTCCGCGAGGCCCTAGGCGGGATTGGGGTGGCCGGAATGACCGTTACCGAAGTCAAGGGCTTCGGACGGCAGAAGGGCCAGACCGAGATTTATCGCGGGGCCGAATATTCGACCAATATGCTGCCCAAGGTGAAGCTCGAAATCGCGGTTGCCGACGATCTCGCGGCGCAGGTGATCGAGACGATCCAGCAAACCGCCAGCACCGCAGCGATCGGCGACGGCAAGATCTTCGTTTTCGACCTAGCCAGCGCCACCCGCATCCGCACCGGCGAAACCGGCGAAACCGCGCTGTGACGCCTTGGAGGGACATCATGACCATGCCTAATTTCATGCGCACCGCCGCCACGGCGACTGCCGCGCTCTTCACCGCTACTGCCGCCCATGCGCAGGAGGCCGCCGAAGTTGCGGCTGCCGTTCCCAATCCCGGCAACAATGCCTGGATGATGACCGCGACGGTCCTCGTCCTGCTCATGATCCTGCCGGGGCTCGCATTGTTCTATGGCGGCCTGACCCGGTCGAAGAACATGCTTTCCACCATGACCCAGATCGGCGCCACCGCCGCGCTGGCGATGATCATCTGGGTGATGTGGGGCTATTCGCTCGCCTTCGGGGACACCACCTATGAAGGCACGCTGGGCCTGTTCATCAGCGGGGGGAGCTATTTCCTTGCCGGCACCGATGCGAGCAGCACGGCGGCCACCTTCACCGACGAGGTGATCAGCAAATACGTCTTCATCAGCTTCCAGATGACCTTCGCCGCGATCACCGCCGCGCTGATCCTGGGCGCGACGGCAGAACGCATGAAGTTCGGTGCGGTGATGGCCTTCGTGCCGATCTGGCTGACCATCGTCTATTTCCCGATCGCGCATATGGTCTGGGCCGGCGGCGGGCTGCTGTTCGAAGACGGCGCGCTCGATTTTGCAGGCGGCACCGTGGTGCACATCAATGCCGGTGTCTCCGGTCTCGTGCTGGCCTATCTCCTCGGCAAGCGCCGCGGCTGGCCGCAGGAGCCCATGATGCCGCACTCGATGACGCTGACCATGGTCGGCACCGGCCTTCTGTGGGTGGGCTGGTTCGGTTTCAACGCCGGTTCGGCGCTGGAAGCGGACGGCTCCGCAGGGCTTGCCATGATCAACACCTTCGTCGCGACTGCGGCAGGGGCGCTGGCATGGATGGTGATCGAGCGGCTTGCCGGTCACAAGGGATCGGCGCTCGGCTTCTGTTCGGGCGTGATCGCGGGCCTCGTTGCCGTCACTCCGGCAGCAGGCAACAGCGGCCCCTTCGGCGCCATCCTGCTCGGCATCCTTAGCTCGGCCATCTGTTATTTCTTCGTCGCCAAGGTGAAGGCCAAGTTCGGCTATGACGACAGCCTCGACGCTTTCGGCATCCACGGCATCGGCGGCATCGTCGGCGCCATCGGTACGGCGGTGGTCTACCAGCCGTTCCTCGGCGGGCCCGGCGATGGCTCGACCGCGCTCGGCACGCAGTTCGGCATCCAGGTCTTCAGCGTCCTCGTGACGATCGCCTGGGCGGCAATCGGTACGCTGATCGCCGGCTTGATCGTCAAGGCACTGGTCGGCCTGCGTGTCACCGAAGAGGCCGAAGTCGAAGGGCTCGACATCTCCGAACATGGGGAGCGCGCCTACAACTAACTAACCAGAAATCACGAGTTCGGCGGGGCCGTCATTCTCTCCTCTCTCTCCTTGGGCGGCCCCGCCCAACCATGTTCCTCCTGCGAACATAGCCTACCACAGGGCCGGGACTTTCGAAGTTCCGGCCCCTTTTTTCGGTTTTGGCAGGTGTGTCCCGTGTGTAACATTTCCTAAACAATCTTGGTCTGGCGAGCGGGCATGGATTGTCTTTACGCAAATTCGGATTCACCATTTCTATGAGGAGAAGCCCTCTAAGGGCCTGAAAATGGGAGGGGAATTTGAAAAAAATTTGCCAAATCAATCGCTTCTTCACGCGTCCGGCTCTGCTGGCCGGTAGCGCGCTGACCCTGACCGCCGTTCCCGTAGCGGCACAGGAGGTCGAGCAAGCCGAAGACGACAGCCAGGTCATCATCGTTACCGCAACGAAGCGCGACCAGGCGATCCAGGACGTTCCCTTCTCGATCAACGCCCAGACGCAGGAAGACATCCAGAAGTCCGGTGCAGCGACGCTTGAGGACCTTAGCCGCAATGTCGCGGGCCTGTCGGTCCAGAACCTCGGACCGGGGCAAAGCCAGGTTTCGGTACGCGGCGTTTCCGCCGGTCAGGTTGTACGCGATCAGCCGGGCGTGAAGGAACAGGTCGGCGTCTATCTCGACGAATCCGTCATCTCGCTCTCGCTTTTCACGCCCGATCTCGACCTTTTCGATCTCAACCGCGTCGAAACGCTGCGCGGTCCGCAGGGCACGCTGTTCGGTTCGGGCAGCGTCGGCGGGACGATCCGCTACATCACCAACCAGCCGGTCATCGGCGTTGCGGAAGGGCAGGTCGAAGGTAACGTCAACCTCGTCGATGGCGATGATCTCGGCTGGCATCTCAAGGGAGCAGTCAACATACCGTTCGGCGACAAGGCGGCCATGCGCGCAGTCGGCTATTACACGCGCTACGGCGGCTTCATCAATGCGATCGGCCCGGCAGGCGGCGAGGATGTGAACGATGGCGAGCGTTACGGCGGCCGTCTCGCTTTCCGCGTCGATACCGGCGACGGGTTCAGCCTGACCCCGCGACTGATCTATCAGAAGGTCAGCGCCAACGGCTTCAACCGGCAGGAGATCTACAATCTCTACGCCAATCCCTACCAGACCAATCCGACTACTTTCGATGAACGCGAACAGTATCTGAAACTGCGCGAGGCTTTCGAAGACGAAACGCTGATCGTCGACCTCGTGGCGGAGGCCGACCTTGGCGCGGTCGTACTGACTTCGGTGAGTTCCTATACCGATCGCGCCATCCTGGTGAGCCGCGATGGGAGCGCCCTGACCGGTTCCGTTTCGGTCGATCTCGGCTATCCGGATGAAGGAATCGCGCTTCCCGCGAACCTGCGCGACACGACCGATGTTTCGGCCATAACGCAAGAAGTGCGCCTGGCTTCGGATACAGGCGGGCCGTTCGAATGGGTGGTTGGAGGCTTCTATTCCCAAACCGACCGCTTTTATCGTCAACGCCTGCCCACGCCGGGCTATGCGGCGGTGACTGACGACACTCTGGGCGACGGAACTTCGGAAGCAGTTTCCAACGGGTTCCCGAACCTCGATTCTCCCTACAATGCCGACCTGCCCTACGATCTCGAGCAGATCGCAGTGTTCGGGGAAGGCACCTATGCGCTGACCGACAAATTCGATGTGACGGTGGGCGCGCGCTATTATGACTATAAGGAAGAGCGCGAATTCAATTCCGGCGGTCTCTTCGCCAATGGCGATAATGCTTTCGACCGAACCGCATCGGACGGGATCAGCCCCCGCCTGCTGCTGAGCTACGACGTGTCGGAATCGGTCACGGTGAATGCACAGGCCTCGAAGGGCTTCCGCCTCGGCGGGGTTAACGATCCGCTCAACATCACATTGTGTTCGCCGGAGGATGAAGCGCTGTTCGGAAGTTTTCAGACCTATGAGGATGAAACGCTTTGGAACTACGAGGTCGGTGCGAAGGCAACCGGTCGCGGATTCTATGCGAATGTCGCGGGCTTCTATAACGATATCAGCGATCTGCAGGTCACGCTCGACGCAGGAAGCTGCTCTTCCCGCGTGGTCTTCAACGTGCCCGAGGCCCACACCATGGGCCTCGAGGCGGAACTGGGCATCGAGCCTGTTCCCGGCCTTGATCTCGTCCTTTCAGGAAGCTGGATCGAAGCCGAATTCGACAGCACCATCAGCGACGATGCTGCGCTTGTAGCCGCAACCGGTATTCGCGAAGGCAATCGCCTGGCTTCGGTGCCGAAGCTGCAGTTTACCGCTTCGGGCAGTTACGAATGGCCCGTAAGCGATAGCGCCGATGCCTATTTCTCTGGCTCATGGAGCCACGTCGGTAACCGCTATACGCAGCCAGCCGACCAGGAAAACAACCCGCGCACCTTCGTGCACGGGCTACCCTATCTGGGCGCGCCGGCGGATGCCTCGACCACAGTCGACCTGTTGTTGCCGAGCTATGACATCGTGAACCTGAACGCAGGGATCGATTTCGTCTCCGGGCTCTCGCTCATCGTCTATGTGAACAATGTGCTGGACGAGAACGCATTGCTCAGCTTCGACCGCGAACGCGGCGGTCGTGCGAGGCTCGCCTATCGCACCAACACGCCGAGGACCTTCGGGCTGACTGTCCGCCAGAGCTGGTAATACCTGTTTCCTTGGGGGAGGGCCGGGGCCGGTGGCGCAAGCTTCCGGCCCCTTTTTCATTGACTGACGAGATCAGTCCACGCGGATCGCTGTCAAGCCAGAGCCTGCTTTACGAAATCGGCGCAGCGTTCGCCGATCATGATGCTGGGCGCGTTGGTGTTGCCCGATACGAGCCGCGGCATGATCGAAGCGTCGGCAATCCACAGCCCGTCCACGCCGCGGGCCTTCAGCTTCGGATCGACCACGTCGCTCTCGTCCGCGCCCATGCGGCAGGTGCCGACGGGGTGATAAACCGTATCCGCGCGGCTGCGGATCAGTTCGTCGAGCTGCGCATCGTCGTCGAGGTCGACCAGATAGCGGTCCTGCGGATCATAGGCCTGCAGCGCGGGGGAAGCCACGATGCGGTGCGACAGGCGCACGCCTTCGCGCAAGGTCGCCAGATCCCGCTCGTCATCGAGGAAGTTCGGATCGATGCGCGGTGCATCTTCGGCATTCCGGCTCGCCAGCCTCACCGTGCCGCGGCTTTCCGGACGCAGCACGCAGGCATGGAGCGAGAAGCCGTGGCCCTTGACCTTGGTGCGCCCGTGATCTTCCAGCATTGCGGGGACGAAGTGCCATTGGACGTCCGGTGCGGGCGCATCGGGCATGACCTTCCAGAATCCCCCGGCCTCGGCATAGGGGGTGGTCATGATGCCGGTGCGCTTACGCCGATGTTCGATGATCGCCTTGGCCATCCGGACATTGCCCGCCAGGCTTGAACCGATGAAATCCTTGCTCTCGGTCTGCCAGCTCGAAACATAATCGATATGGTCCTGCAGGTCCGAACCGACTGCAGGCTTGTCGACCACGACATCGATGCCGTGTTCCTTCAGATGCGCGCCGGGACCGATGCCCGACAGCATCAGGATCTGGGGCGAATTGAAGGCGCCCGCCGACAGCACCACGCCGCCTCGGGCCCTGACGGTCCGCGTCCGCTTGCCCGCCGAATAGGTGACCCCGGTGACGCGGCCATCCTCGATTTCGAGCTTCTGCACCGTCACGCCGATGCGGACGTCGAGGTTCTTCGACCCGCGTTGCGGTTCGACATAGGCGCGCGCAGCGGACCAGCGTTCGCCGTCCTTCTGCGTCACCTGGTAGAGGCCGAAACCTTCCTGCTTCCCGCCGTTGAAATCGGCATTGCGCGGAAGCTGGAGTTCGGCAGCCGCTTCGACGAAAGCATGGCTGCCGGGGTTCGCCCATTTCTGGTCGCTCACCCACAGCGGACCATCGTCGCCGTGATAGGCGTCTTCGCCGCGGACATTGTGTTCGGCACGTTTGAAATAGGGCAGGACATCGTCAAACCCCCAGCCGGTACAGCCGAGCGCGGCCCAATTGTCGTAATCCCACTTGTTGCCGCGGATGTAGATCATCGCGTTGATGGCCGATGATCCGCCCAGGCCCTTGCCGCGCGGCTGGTACCCGGCGCGCCCGTTCAGCCCTTTTTGCGGCACCGTTTCATACATGTAATTGGCCGCGGGATTGGGGATGGCCAGCATTCCCGGCATCGTGATCCGCATGCCATTGTTGCGGCCTCCCGCCTCCAGCAGGCACACGCTTTTCCCCGCTTCCGCCAGCCTGCCGGCCACGGCGCTGCCCCCGCTGCCGCCGCCGACAACGACAATATCAAACTCGTCCATGTATTCTCCTCTCGATTCGAGAGGTTAGGCAGGCTCTGCGTCGCCTGCAATCGGGTTTTGAGATGCAACCGGTTCTTGGGGCGCGACATGACCCTGCCGCTCCAGCCATGCGGCCCGGATCTGGTCGCTCGTCTCGCGGCTGCCGTCATGCGTCCAGCCGGGTTCGCGGATGAGGTAGGACAGCTTGTGCTTCCACGGTGCGTGCCACATGTCCTGCGCGATGCCGATCCATTCGTGGAACACGGCCCACAGCAGGTTGAAGCTGCCGAGCTGCTTGACGATGCCATAACGGATCTTCTCGTCGTCCCTCTCCGGCTCGAAAGTGCCGAACATTTTGTCCCACACGATGAAGACACCGGCATAGTTGCGGTCGAGATAGCGCGGGTTGGTGGCGTGGTGGACGCGGTGGTGGCTGGGCGTGTTCATCACCGCTTCGAACCAGCGCGGCATGCGGCCGATCGCCTCGGTATGGATCCAGAACTGGTAGATGAGGTTAAAGCCGCCGCAGATCGCGATCATCGCCGGGTGGAAACCGAGCAGCACCAGCGGCAGCGCAAACAGGAAACCCAGCGTCAGGAATCCGGTCCAGGTCTGCCGCAGCGCGGTCGAGAGGTTGTAATGCTGGCTCGAATGGTGGTTCACATGGCTGGCCCAGAACCAGCGCACGCGGTGGCCGAAACGGTGGACCCAGTAGTATTTGAGATCGTCGAGCACGAAGCAGGCGATCCATGCCCACCATGCCCAGCCGATGTCGAACAGCCGGAATTCCCACAGGAAGAGGTAGAGCGCGAAGAACAGTCCGCCGAACAGCAGGCCCGAAACCGTGCTGCCGAGTCCGAAGGCCAGGCTGGTGAGCGTGTCCTTCGGTTCATAGGCATGGCGGTTCCGGCGCCAGGCCCAGATCATCTCGATCAGGACCAGCGCCACGAAACCGGGCACGGCATATTGGGTGGGCGAAAAATCGGGCATCGTCGCGCTACTTTATAGCCTCGATCCGCTTAACCCAAGCTTGTGGTTCGGCAATGCGCAGGGCCGCGCCGCCATAACGCCGCTCCGCTGTGTCGACGACGAGCGTGTTGCTCTCGATCCGTGCAGTGGCTGCCGGGGTCAGGATGCGGGCGGCGAAATGCGTTCCGTGCGGCCTCAGCAGCATGATGCGTCCCCCGGCATCGCGCAGTAGCGCGGCACGGCCTTCCGCATCGAGCGCCAGATCCTTTGCCTCGAAACCGTCGGCTGCTTCCGCGGCTGCGCGGCGCGCCTCGTCTTCGCTGTTGAGCCTGCGTTCGGGCCCGAGCTTGAGCCACCAGGCCACGCCCGCGAGCAGCAGGATTGCCGCCAGCGAGCCGAGGAACTGGAGCAGCTGGTCCTGCACTCAATCGCCGGATTGCTGGCTCAGCATCTCCAGCGTCGACCGGACCGGAGAGATGTCGTAGCCCGCCGCCTGCGCCTGCTGCGCGATCGTTTCCACATCGCGGCCGGCCTTGGCCTGTGTCATCGCCCATAGCAGCGTCGAGCGCGTACCGGTGCGGCAAAAGGCCAGCACCTTGCCCTCGGCACTGCCGATGGCCGCGGCCATGGCATCGACTTGCGGCAGGCTGAAACCGGCAGAGCCGACGGGTATCGCAGTATAGTCGATCCCTGCCTGCCGGGCCGCCTCTTCGATCTCGCGGCCTTCAGGCTGGCCAGATTCTTCGCCATCGGGCCGATTGTTGACGATCAGCGTCACGCCTTCCGCCTTGGCGCACTCGACGTCGCCCGGTTGGATCTGGCCGGAGGCGAGCAGCATGTCTGATATCGGTTTGAACTGGGTCATCGATCAGGCTCCTTGGCTGGCGGTTTTTGCCGAACGCCGACCGCGCTGGATTATGTTGAGGATTTCGACGCCGACCGAAAAACCCATGGCTGCGTAGATATAGCCCTTGGGTACATGGAAGCCGAAACCGTCGGCGATCAACACGAGGCCGATCATCACGAGGAAGGCGAGCGCCAGCATGACCAGCGTCGGGTTCTTCTCGATGAAGCGGGCGAGCGGATCTGCGGCGACCATCATGATCCCCACGGTAATCACGACGGCGATGACCATGATCGGGATGTGGTCGGTCATGCCGACTGCCGTAAGGATGGAATCGACCGAGAAGACGAGATCGATGGCGACGATCTGCGCGATCACCGTGCCGAAGGTGGCCTTGACTGCTGCGGCCGCGCCCGGGGTCTTGTCGAGCAGGTCGCCCGAATTGTCTTCCGGTTCCATCGAATGATGGATTTCCTTGGTGGCCTTCCACAACAGGAACAGGCCGCCTGCCAGCAGGATCAGGTCGCGGCCCGAAAAGGCGGTCTCGAACGTAGGCTGCCCGTAAGGTCCGGGGCTTCCTTTGATGCCGAGATCGAAGAGCGGGGTCTGGAGAGTGACCAGCCAGCCGATCAGCATCAGCATGCCGATGCGCATGACGAGCGCGAGCGCCAGCCCGATTCTACGGGCGCGTTGCTGCTGGTGCTCGGGCAGCTTGTTCGACAGGATCGCGATGAAGATGAGGTTATCGACGCCAAGGACGACCTCGAGCGCGATCAGGGTGAGCAAGGCCAGCCATGCGGCAGGGTCGGAAAAAAGTGCGATGAGATCCATGGCGGCAACCGATGCCCAAGGGATCGATTTCTTGCAAGCGAAACGATGGCCGATTTCGCCATGCGAAAATGTCACATTTGTGCGCCACAAGAAGTCAGAGCGCTAAATCATTCGCATGATGCGTTCTTTCGCGCTATGCATTGGGGTGATGTGGGAGGATATTCCGAAGGAATTCCCTCCCCGCCTGCGTCTGGCACGCCTTGCAGCCTGCGTGTCGGCGCGAAGATTACGCGGCTGCGCGACAAGGTATTTTACGACTTATGGGTTACGATAGAGGGCGGCGCCGCGGACGGGACAAGCGGGACAATATCGGAGAGGACAGCTACGACCCGTTCGGTGGTCCTCCGGGCGGTTTCGACCATGGCAGCGGCGATCGCGGCGGATTCGGCGGTGGTGACCGCGGCGGATTCGGTGGCGGCGACCGTGGTGGCTTCGGCGGCGGTGGAAATCGCGGCGGCTTCGGCGGCGGCCCGCGTGGCGGCGGCGGTGGTGGCGGTAGCCGGATGCCGGCGCAGGTCGTCGGAACCGGCAAGGGCACGGTCAAGTTCTTCAATACGCAAAAGGGCTTCGGCTTCATCCAGCAGGAAACCGGCGGCGAAGACATCTTCGTCCACATCAGCGCCGTCGAGCGCGCCGGCCTCGAAGGCCTGGCCGAAGGACAGGAACTCGAGTTCAACCTCGTCGATCGTGGTGGCAAGGTCTCTGCACAGGATCTGCAGATCGTCGGCGACATCATCGAAGTCGAACAGAAAAGCGAAGCTCCGCGCCGCGAACTCACTGGCGACAAGGCGACCGGTACGGTCAAGTTCTTCAATTCGATGAAGGGCTTCGGCTTCCTCACGCGCGACGATGGCCAGCCCGATGCATTCGTGCACATCAGCGCGGTGGAGCGTTCGGGCCTTTCGCAGATCAACGAAGGCGAACGTTACGAGTTCGACCTCGAGGTCGACCGACGCGGCAAATATTCCGCGGTCAACCTGGTTCCTGCTTCCGAATAGGACGCCGACCAGTCCCTCGCATCGCGTTTGACCAAGCGCGCGCAAGGGAATAGATCGCTGGCAAACACGCAGATGGCGGCTCCCGTTCCGGGGCCGCCATTTGTCTTTGACCTCTTGAGGAGAGCGTAGAGAAATGTCGATTAGCCCGCTGATGCCCGTCTATCCCCGCTGCGGCGTGCGCCCCGTGAAGGGCGATCACTGCCACCTGATCGACGAGGACGGCACACGTTATCTCGACTTCGCCAGCGGTATCGCGGTCAACCTGCTCGGTCACAGCCACTCCGGCCTGATCGGCGCGATCCAGCGCCAGGCCGAAACGCTGATGCACGTCTCCAACCTCTATGGCAGCCCGCAGGGCGAGGCGCTGGCGCAGCAGCTGGTGGACAAGACTTTTGCCGATACGGTGTTCTTCACCAATTCGGGCGCGGAGGCGGTGGAGTGCGCGATCAAGACGGCGCGCGCCTATCACCAGCATGACGACGGCGATTCGAACAGGACCGAACTGATCACCTTCACCAACGCCTTTCACGGCCGGACGATGGCGACCATCAGTGCCTCGAACCAGGAGAAGATGCACAAGGGTTTCATGCCCCTGCTCGCCGGGTTCCAATACGCCGAATTCGACAATCTGGAGAGCGCGAAAGCCCTGGTCAGCGACAAGACCGCAGGCTTCCTTGTCGAACCGATCCAGGGCGAGGGCGGCATCCGCCCCGCTTCGGACGAATTCATCCACGGCCTCAAGGCCATCTGTGACGAGCACGACCTCATGCTTGTGTTCGACGAAGTCCAGTGCGGTGTCGCGCGTACCGGCAAGCTCTATGCCTATGAGCATTACGGAATCGCACCTGACATCATGGCCAGCGCCAAGGGCATCGGTGGCGGCTTCCCGCTCGGCGCATGCCTTGCCACCGAAAAGGCGGCACGCGGCATGGGCTTCGGCACGCATGGTTCCACCTATGGCGGCAACCCGCTCGCCATGGCTGCCGGGAAAGCTGTGATGGATGCCGTCGCCAATGACGAATTCCTTGCGGAAGTCACCGCCAAGGGCGAACGCCTGCGCAGCCGCCTCGAACAGTTCATCGGCAATTATCCCGAACTGTTCGATTTCGTGCGCGGCAAGGGTCTGATGCTGGGTATTCGCATGAAGGTCGAAAGCCGGCCCTTTTTCGTCCATCTGCGTGACAATCACCAGCTGCTTACCGTGGCGGCGGGCGACCAGACCCTGCGCGTGCTGCCGCCGCTGGTGGCGGACGATGCGGAGTTCGACGAATTCTTCGACAAGCTTTCCGCCGGTGCGGCTAGCTTCGATCCGGCAGCAAGCTGATGACCGGCGGCGACGCAATGGACCTCGCTGCCGCGGCGAGAAACTTTCTCGACCTGTCGGATGCCGGCGGGGATGCGATCGCCGCCATGCTTGCCGATGCGCAGGACCGCAAGGCCGCGCGAAGAGGGTGGCCAAAGGGCAGGCCCGACGCGGACGCGCCGCTTGCGGGCCATGTGCTCGGCATGATCTTCGAGAAAAACTCGACCCGAACGCGGGTCAGCTTCGATATCGGCATGCGTCAGCTCGGCGGATCGGCGCTGATCCTCGATTCGGGCACCAGCCAGCTGGGGCGCGGGGAAAGCATCGCCGATACCGCGCGGGTGCTCAGCCGGATGGTCGATGCGATCATGATCCGGACCGACGATCACGCCAAGGCCGAAGAACTGGCGCATCATGCGCATGTGCCGGTGATCAACGGGCTGACCGATCGTTCGCATCCGTGCCAGATCGTCGCCGATCTGCTGACGATGGTCGAACACGGCAAGGCGCTGCCCGGTCTCGAACTCGCATGGCTGGGCGACGGCAACAATGTGCTGCACTCGATCCTCGAGGCCGCAGGTATCTTCAAGTTCAATGTCCGCATCGGCGTGCCGCAGGGTTACGAGCCCGATTCAGAATTCGTCGAACTGGCGCGCAAGAGCGGGTCACAGGTTACACTGACGCAGGACGCCGCCGAAGCCGCACGCGGCGCGGACATCGTGGTCACCGATACCTGGGTTTCGATGGGCCAGGACCACGTTCACAACAAGCTTGCGGCGATGGCGCCTTTCCAGGTCGGCGGCGAGTTGATGGGCCTTGCCCGGCCCGATGCGAAATTCCTCCATTGCCTGCCTGCCCATGTCGGCGACGAGGTGACCGAGGAGGTTTTCGAGGGTCCGCAATCGGTGGTCTTCGACGAAGCGGAGAATCGCATTCACGCGCAGAAATCGATCCTGCTGTGGTGTTTCGGGAAGATCGGCGGCTAGGCTCCACCCTGTTCAATCTGCGTCGGCGTTCCCATATGCGCGCGCATGACGCAGACCGACCCCGCCGCCGTAGAGACCTTTTCGGGCCGCACGCTCGCCTTCACCATTCCCTCGCGCGACACGCGCGGACGGATTGTGAGGCTCGATCGCGCGCTCGACGAAATCCTTGCGACGCACGATTATCCTGCGCCGATCACGCACTTGCTCGCCGAAGCGCTGGTGCTGGCCGCGCTGATGGGCTCGCTCCTCAAGGATGACGGATCGCAGGTCACCATGCAGGCCCAGACCGAGGCCGGCGCGGTGAACCTGCTGGTCTGCGATTACAAGGGCGGCGAGCTGCGCGGCTATGTGGATTTCGACCATTCACGCCTGGCGGAGCTCGGGGCCAATCCCTCGCTCTTCGCGCTGTTCGGCAAGGGCTATCTTGCCATCACTTTCGATGTCGCAAAGGGCAAGGGGCGGTATCAGGGTATCGTCCCGCTCGAGGGCGAGACCCTGGCGGAGGCCTGCGAAGCCTACTTCTTCCAATCGGAACAGGTGCCGACGCTGATCCGCACAGCGGTAAGGTCGGGTGGGGGCAAATGCAGCGCGGCGGGCATGCTGGTCCAGCACCTGCCTGACGGCGAGGAAGGCCGCGAGCGGTTGCACGCCCGTCTCGACCACCCGGAATGGGAGCATGTCGCCATCCTTGCGGGATCGGTGAAGCACGAGGAATTGCTCGATTCCGCCCTGTCGCTGGAAGCTATCGTCTGGCGCCTCTTTCACGAGGAGCAGGAGGTGCGGATCGAGCGCGGCGCTGCGATCGAGCGCGGCTGCCGCTGCTCGATCGAACATTATCAGGATGTCTTGTCCAAGTTTCCAGAAGAAGACCGCAAGGAAATGCGCGATGATGAGGGAAAGATCGTGGTAGATTGCGCGTTCTGTTCGAAGAAGTTCCCTATCGAAGCGTAGATAGTCTGTGCCAAACAATTCATCGCTGTTATAGAACGGTTCATCGCTGCAATTTAGAATGAGCGCTAATCCTCTCGCCGTTTTGGTGTGCTAAGAAACGAGAAGTGAAACTCATGTCGAATCGTAAAATCGCCTGGATCGGTGCCGCCATTGCGGCAGTTCCTGCGGCCCTTCTGGGGGGCGCAGCGCTGGCACAATCTTCTCTCGCCATGCTCGATACGCTCGATCGTGGGGGCTGGGAGCTGCGCTATCGTGACGGCACCACGCCGCGCAATATCTGCGTGCGGAGCGGGCGCGAGTTCATCCAGCTTCGCCATAGCGAAAGTGGCTGCAATCGCTTCGTCGTCGAGGATGGCGATAGCGAGGTTACGGTCCAGTATACCTGCCGCGGCAATGGCTATGGCCGGACGCATATCCGCAAGGAAGGCAGCAAGCTCGTCCAGATCGACAGCCAGGGGATCGTCGACGGACGGCCCTTCCAGTTTTCGGCCGAGGCACGTCACACAGGCAGCTGCCGATAGTCTTGCGAGCTACGGCACCAGCACCTAGCTGCCCCGCATGACGCATATATCCCACGATCATTCCGGTCCTGCAGTCGTGCTGCTTTCGGGCGGACTCGATTCCATGGTGACCGCCGCGCTCGCGCGCGAGCGCGGCTTCGAAGTACACGCGCTCACCATCGATTACGGGCAGCGCCATGTTCGCGAGCTCCAGTCAGCCCGCGCGATTGCGGAAAAGCTTGGCATCGAACGCCATGTCGAATTGCCGCTGGACCTGCGCCAGTTCGGCGGTTCGGCGCTGACTGCGGATATCGACGTGCCCAAAGGCGGGGTGGGGGAGGATATTCCCGTCACTTACGTCCCGGCGCGAAATCTCGTGTTTCTCGCACTGACGACCGCCTTTGCCGAGACTTCGCATTCGCGCGACATCTTCATCGGTGTGAATGCGCTGGACTATTCCGGCTACCCCGATTGCCGCCCCGAATTCATTGCCAGTTTCGCCGAAACCGCGCGGCTGGGCACGAAACAGGGTGTTGGCGGCGAACCTTTCACGATCCACGCCCCGCTACAGCACATGAGCAAGGCCGACATCGCGCGAGAATGCGATCGCCTGGGCCTGGACCCCGCGTGGAGCTGGTCCTGCTACGATCCCACGCCCGAGGGTCTCGCCTGCGGCGCCTGCGATTCCTGTCGACTACGTCGAAAGGGGTTTGACGAGGCGGGACTTGTCGATACCACTGTCTATTCCAAGGACGCACCTGCCCTGCCGGAGTAGAAATTTGACCCAACCGACTTCCGCCGCCCCTCACCAGATCCCAGCCGAGGAAGGGGCGCAGGGCAAAGTCCCGGCATATAGCTGGTATGCCCTCGGCATTCTGGTCATTATTTATGTCCTGAATTTCGTCGACCGGAACATCATCTCGATCCTCGCCGAGGACATCAAGGCGGATCTCGGCCTGCGCGATGACCAGATCGGCTTTCTCTACGGCACGGCTTTCGGGGTTTTCTACGCGCTGTTCGGCATTCCGCTCGGTAAGCTGGCAGACAGCTGGCACCGGGTCAGGCTGATGACGGCGGGGCTCGCCATCTGGTCCGCCTTCACCGCGCTTTCCGGCTTTGCCAAGAATTTCACCATGCTCAGCGTCGCGCGTATCGGCGTGGGCGTCGGCGAGGCTACGGCCAGCCCGAGCGCCTATTCGCTGATCTCGGACTGGTTTCCGAAGAAGATGCGCGCGACCGCTCTCGCGATCTACTCTTCCGGGCTTTATATCGGTGGCGGCGTATCGCTGCTGATCGGCGGGGCGATCGTCGAGAACTGGAACGAAGCCTTCCCCACCGATGCTCCGCTCGGGCTCGCCGGATGGCAGGCCGCCTTCATCATCGTGGGCCTTCCGGGGCTGCTCCTCGCGCTACTCGTCTTCACCTTGCGCGAACCCGTCCGCGGCCAGAGTGACGGGATCATCACACCGCCGCCGAAAGATCCGTTCCGCGGGTTCTTCCACGAACTCATCGCCGTAATCCCGCCCTTCACCCTGATCGGGGCCGCAAGGGGCGGCGCACGCGGCATCGCAGTCAACCTCGCGGGGGCGCTGGTTATCGGCGGCATCGCTTATCTCATGGCCGACTTTACCGGCAATGCGCAGCAATGGGGCGCTGTCGGAATCGGATATTACGCCATCTTCTCATGGGCCTCGACCCTCAAGCGCCGCGACGAGCCTACCTTCACACTGATCTGGGGGACTCCGGCCTTCCTCACGACGATCCTGGGATACGGCATGGTCGCTTTCATGTCCTATGCCGCATCCTTCTGGGCGGCTCCCTATGCAATCCGGATCCTCGAGGAAGCTCCCTCCACGGCAGGCTGGTGGATCGGCGGACCGGGCGCGCTGGGCGGCTTCCTCGGCGTGATCATGGGTGGCCGCGCGGCCGACTGGTTGCGCGAGCGTATGCCGACGGGCCGCCTGTTCGTGGTCGCGTTCGGTCTCACTGCCGCAGCCCCCTTCCTCTTCATCATGTTCACCACGCTCGACCCCACGATCTTCTACATCGCGGCTTTCCTGCAATCGCTTTTCGGAAGTTCGGCCCTCGGTGCGGCAGCAGCGACCTCCCAGGACCTGGTCCTGCCCCGCATGCGAGGAACCGCCACCGCGACCTTCTTCCTCGCCACTACTCTCGTGGGCCTTGCCCTTGGACCCTATATGGCCGGACAGGTCTCCACGATGACGGGCAGTCTCTCGACCGGCGGCCTCAGCCTGCTGATTGCCGTGCCGATCGGGCTGGTACTGCTGTTCGTCGCCTACCGGACTGTGCCGACGGCGGAGCGGACCTTGCTGGATCGGGCTCGCGCCGCGGGTGAAGAAATCTGACGGGTCGCGTCAGCTTGCCCTGAGAACGCCGCAGGCCACGCGCGAACCGGCATCGCCTGCCGGATCGGTGCGGTAGTCATCGGGTCCTGCATGGATGACGATGGCAGTTCCATCGGCATCGAACAGGTAGTCGCGATAGGCAGGGGTGTCCGGCCCGATATCGATTTCGAAACTGCCGGTGCGCGAGGCGCCGACTACGAGGTTCGGCATGTCGCCGAGATGCTGGCCTTCCGGATTGAGCGAGCCGTGCTCGCGGCCTAGCGGATTGAGGTGACCGCCCGCGCTTGTGAAATCGGGGGCGTCGCAGCGACCGGTGGTGTGGAGATGGAAGCCGTGTTCCCCTGGCTCCAGCCCCGTTGCTGCCATTGCAAGCGACAGGGTCTGCCCATTCGACAGCAATTGCGCAGTTCCGACGGGCACGCCGTTGGCCCGGTTCATTTGTGCCTGGCCGATACGATCGGAGGGCAGGCTCTCGAGTGTCGAACAACCTGTCAGGGCGAGTGAAGCAAGCGAGGCGGCGAGGATCATGCGCATAATTCTTGTCCCGTTTCGTTAGTCCTGCCCCACCAACGAAAAAGGGGCCGGATTGCTCCGGCCCCTTCTCGGTGTTTCTACTCTTTCGAGCGGATTACATGCCCGAACCCGGACCGTAGGTGACTTCCACCCGGCGGTTCTGGAGTTCGCGGACGCCGTCGGCGGTCGGAACGCGGAGCTGCGTTTCACCGAAGGCTTCGCTCGAGATACGACCACCGGGGACACCGCGTGAGGTGAGGTAGTCGCGGACCGACGAGTTACGACGTTCGGCGAGGCCCATGTTGTACTGCGCCGAACCCGAGGTGTCGGTGTGACCGGCGAGCATGACCGAAGCCGTGCCGCAGTTGGCGTAAGCCGAGACTGCGTTGTCGAGGATGGTCGCTGCTTCCGGCGTGATGTCCGATTCGTCCCAGTTGAAGAAGACGATGTACGGGCCCTGCTCGCAAACCGGAGCCGGCGGAGGCGGCGGAGGCGGCGGCGGGGGCGGCGGAGGCGGCGGAGGCGGAGGCGGCGGAGGCGGAGCGACCGCAGCAGGCGCGCCAAAGTTATAGGTCAGCGTACCCATCAGCGAGTGGGTGCGCCAGCTGTCTTCACGCTCGTCACCGAAGCTGTCGACCAGGCGAACATCTTCGGCAGTGAACATGCGATAACGCAGGCCAACGTCGAGATTGTCGGTCAGCGGAGCGCGAACACCGGCGATGAGCTGCCAAGCCAGATCGCTCGACGAATCGTCGATGAACTGGGTTTGACTTACGCCACCGTCGAGGCTGGTACGTGCAACGCCGATACCACCACCGGCATAACCCTGCAGACCGTCATCGGGTCCGAAGTCGAACATGCCGTTCAGCATGAATGCGAGCGAGTTGGTCGAACCGTCGGCATCGAACGAGCCGACGCTGCCGAGCTGAATGGTGTCGTGATCGGCTTCGCGATAGCTGACTTCTGCTTCCAGACGGAAAGCGCCGAAATCGTAGCCGACATAGCCGCCGCCATCGAATCCGTATTCGTAATCGATGCCGATAGCCGGTGCTCCGGCGCTGTCATCGGTTGCGGTCAGATCCATATCTTCGGCAAGCATCGGGCCGAATTCGCCACCGATGTACCACGAGTTGTCTCTTGCGAGGGCAGGCGATGCTATGGCCGTAGAGGCCATCGCCAATCCTATGACTAGTTTCCGCATTATTTATTTCCCCTTTTTGCGAATTGGAGCCACCGAGTGAAGCTTATCTATCTTTGCCTCATCCCAGTGGCAAGCGGGCATTGGTTGGGAACTGTTGCAAGAATGTCGCAATTCCCTACTGATTTCAGAGATATCCGGGTTGAACTTCCCTCCAGATAACGTGGGGCAAACGCAGCGGGTATGCGCTGGTTCCCGGGCGTTCAGGAAAACATGCCAAAATTTTTCAAAGCGATAATCAGTTCGGAAATTGCGGCGCGCGCCTGTTCGTCGGCATTTGTGCCACCCGAAGGATCTGCGGGAGCGATCAGCCGCTCCCAGCCGTCCGAATAGCGCACGAAGGTTCCGGAAGATATGTCGCGGATCATCATCCCCGCCGTAGGCGCCACGAAAGTCCATTGCTGACCGTCCCAGCTGGCTATCATTCCGTCCATGCCGAGGAATTCACCGGCCCCGCTCTCGGCGACGAGGTAGGCCGCCCCGGACACCGGTTCAGTTCCCCACACGGGTTTCTCCGGTTGGTGTGAAGGCGTTTGCTCACCTCTGAATTCGCGTTAAGTAAAGGCCATGCGGATCGGCGTGGCTTTCTTGACGGTGGCTCTATTGCAAGGATGCGCCGGGCAGGTCGAAGCTCCTCCTCAGGATTGCGAAGTTGCCAGGGCGCAGTTCGACGATTGCTATGACCGTTATTCCTCGTCAGGAAGCAATGAGGAGTTCGAAGCCATGTGGTATGCGTGCGTTCCACACTCCGAACCGATGATCATTGAAGGCTCCTGGGCCACGGACTTCGAATGGAACGCGTTTTTTGAAGGACGCGAACCTACTCCTGAGGAAGCATTCCCGGACTATCTTCCGCCGAACCTCGCGTTCAAGAAGGGGGTGGAAGCGCCGCCGGGTTCAAAAACGCATGCGCGTCTCTGGGCACTCAAGTTCGTAGGGCGCAAAGAAACCTGTCGCCTGTTCCCCGAAATCCCGTCGACATTCTTCGTTGAGAAGATATTCGAGAAAAAGTTGATCTGGGAAGTCGAAGGCTATCCTTCCTATTCGTTCGAATAGTCACCGTTCAAACCAACGACACCCGCGGCTCCGCCTTCTTCCCCAGCATCAGCTCCGCAAGCGCCAACACCAGCGCATCGGTCCGGGGCGACGGGTCGAGGTCAGGCGACAAACCCGCATCGTCGGCCCGGGCTTGACCCGGGCCAGTGCTGCTCTTCCGCTCCTGAACCACCCCCTCCTTGCCCGCTGCACAGAGCGTGCTAACCTGCGGAAATGGTCATCAAGTCGGTCAATATCATCGCCTTCGGACTGCTCTTGATCGGTTGCGTCCTGATGCTGGCTTTTCTTCCGGGCGTATTGAACAGGTTCGAGCGTGAACCCGAAGATCTGTATCTGGTTTTATGCTGGGTGGCGCTGTTGTTCGGGATCGCTGCGCTTTGCTTCTGGAATGCGCGGTGTGGACCTTCTATTGACCAAGGGTGGTCGATCCAGTTCGGCGCCAATTTAGTCGTGTTCTTTGCTCTGGGCGGTATGTTGATCGCGACATATGACCCGTCTGGTACCATGATTGCGTCCATCGCATTGGCAGGGCCGCTCGCTTGGTTGGCAGCGTGGACTTTCCAAAGGAAGCACCGGCCCCGGATCAGGTCCGGGGCGACGAGGAAATAGACTGCCTCCCCATTTCGTCGGTCCGGGCTTGACCCGGACCAGTGCAGTTCTTCTCACAACTGCCACACCCGCGGCTTCGCCTTCTTCACCAGCATCAGCTCGCTCAGCGCCCACACCAGCGCATCGGCCCTGTCCGGCGACCGCCCCGGCCCCTCGTAACCGCCGCCCGTCATCAACCCGCACAGCTGGTCCTCCAGCGCGGCGAACAGGCCTGCGTGCTTTACCCGTCCCGCTTCGTAGAGCGCGGCGACGGGCTCGGCGCGCGCCACCTTGCCCCGGCTGGCGTGGACCAGTTTGAGCGGCAGCGCGATGTCGGCGGCGCGCAGTACGCTTTCGACCATTGCGCCGCCCTGGTTGGCCTCGGCCACCACGCGGTCGGCGTTCCAGGCGTGGGCAGTCTGCGCCACGGCGCGGGCCCATGTCTCGGGCGTGGCGCTTTCCACGGTGCAATCGGCGCGCACATAGGCCGCGCCGTCCGCACCGAGCATGGCGACCACGATCCCGCAGGCATCCCCGGTGGCGCTGGTAGGCGGATCGACCGCGACCACCACGCGCCGGGCAGGGGGTATCGCCCCCTCGTGGCGGCAGCGGTCGAGCAGCGTGCGGCTCCACAGCGCACCTTCGACCGCGTCGACCATCTCGCCGTCGAGTTCCTGCCGCCCGAAGGCGCTGGCTTCGAACTGTTCGATCATGGCGGCGAAATATTCGGCGGGCAGCACCTCGCGGTTGTCGAGCGTGCGGCCCGTGGCCAGCGCCACCTTGCCCGCCTCCGCTTCGGCCATGATCTTGCGCATCAGTTCGGTGCGGCGCGGGGTGGTGGTGGCGAGCACGCGCGGGCCGTCCCCCAGCCGCATGGTCAGCTGCAGATTGTTCCACGCGGCCATGGCGCGCTGGCTGGAATTGTCCCATTTGGCGATCTCGTCGCACCATGCATGGCTGTGCTGCGGCCCGCGCAGCATCTCGGGCTCGCCTGCCGAATAGAGCCAGGCGATCGCGCCGTTTTCCCACGTCAGCCGGCGCAGCGAAGGTTCGTACACCGGGGCCAGCGCGCCGGGTGCGGCGGCCAGCACGCCGCTGTCGCCCTCGACCATCACGTTGCGCACCTCGGCCAGGTTCGCCCCGACCAGCGCGATTCGCGCCTTGCCGTCGGCCCGGGCCACGCCGCGCACCCATTCGGCGCCCGCACGGGTCTTGCCGAAGCCGCGCCCGGCGCAGATCAGCCATGTCCGCCAGGGGTTCTTCCGGTTCTCGGGCGGGGGAAGCTGCGCATCGCGGGCCCAGCCTTCCCAGTAATAGCTGCCCAGCGCGGCCAGCTCGTGCGGGGCGAGCTGGCGGGCCAGTTCCTCGCGCTCGGCATCCGCCTCGGGGCCGGGGCGCCGCAGCCAGCTTCCGCGAGAGGGGACTCGCGGTTCATGCGTCATGGCGACCTGCCGCCTTCTTCGCCTGCGCCGATCTGGCCTGCCGCGCCTTGCGGACCGCCGCATCGCTTTGTTTCGCATGGGCGCGCATGGCATCGATCTTGGCATTGATCGCGGCGATGGTGGTGACCTCTTCGGCCAGCCTGCGCCGCGCCTTTTCGCGGGCGACATTCTCGCGGTGCGCGGTCAGGCAGCGCAGCGCGGTGGCGGTGTCGAATTTCTGCCTGTCCGCGCTCTCGCCGCTGCGCAGGCTGTGGAGCAGCTCCATCTCCAGATTGTCGTAGCCTTCCGCCAGCGCGGCATACCACCGGCGCGCGAAATCGGGATCCTCGCGGCGCAGGCGGTACACCCGGCCCAGACCGACCTCGGCCGCCTCGGCTGCCGCCGCGACATTGGAAGTTCGCGCCAGCTCCTCGAGGAACCGGGTGAGCCGGGCGGCCTGTCGCAGGGCGCGCGGTCCGGCCTTTCTCTTGCGGCGATCATCGACCGGCTGGATCTTCTCCCACGCCTTGCGGAAGGGCACGTTCCGGCGGCGGAGGTGATAGGGGGTGGAACTTGCCACGCCCACCTCGCGCGCCGCGGCGCGGACGCCCATTCCGGCGCGCAGGGCGGCGAGGAAGGGTTCGGCCCATGCGGGGGTTTCGTCCTTGTCCTTGCGCCGGTCCTTCCTGTTCATGTCCTCTGCTCCTTCTGCTGGCGACGGCGGGCACGAAAAAGGGCGGCGGCCCGACCCCCTGAAGGGTCAGGCCCCGCCCGTTCGTGATGCACTATCGCGATGTTCCTTATTTGTGCCAGAACAGCGTGACGATGTCAATCAAAAAGTGCCAAATAGGTTAACGTGTAAGCGGGTCCTACGCGCCTGCGCGCAGCCGGTCCCGAAATCCGCGCCGCCCGACGAAAAGCGCCCGGTCTGACACCTCCCATACAGCTTGTGGCGCGCACTTGCGGCGAAAATCTTCCCTCTCATTCCGGAATGCACCTCGCATGGAAACCCGCACGATTCTCGCCTACATAATCATTGCCATAATAGCCGTGGGCATCGGCATCATGATCGCCGCCCTGCGCCGTAAGCGCAGGGAAAGGCACCGCAGGCGAAGCCGCTGGTGGTGAGCGGCAAAAAGGGGCTTTCCCCCGCCACCGCGCTCGCCTAACCCCGCGCCCATCGGGACGCGAGGATACCCCCTGACATGATCATGAAGCCGCTGCGCGGGCTCTACGAATGGACGATGGAGAAGAGCTCGCACCCGCACGCCATCTGGTGGCTGGCGTTCTTCAGCTTCGTCGAATCCTCCTTCTTCCCGATCCCGCCGCACCCGCTGCTGGGGCTGATGTGCCTGGCCGAGCCGAAGAAGGCGGTGAAGTTCGCCGCGGTCTGCACCGCCGCCTCGGTCGCGGGCGGATTGCTCGGCTATGCGATCGGCTGGGGTCTCTACGACACGATCGGCGTGTGGCTGATCGGTGCGCTCGGCCTGACCGAGGCCTTCCCCGTCGCCGCCTGCCATTTGCGCGAATATGATTTCGAGGCGATCCTGATTGCGGGCGCCACTCCGGTGCCTTTCAAGCTGCTGACGATCACCGCCGGCTTCATCGGCATGAACCTCGCCACCTTCGTGCTTTCCAGCATCGTGGGCCGCTCGCTGATCTTCATGACGGTGGGAATCCTGTTCCGCGTGTTCGGCGCCCCGATCAAGCGCTTCATCGACAACTATCTCGGAACAGTGACGACCGTCTTCGTGCTGCTGGTGGTTGGCGGCGTGCTGGTCCTCACCCAGCTCGGCGGAGAGGACGAGGAGGGCGGGGTGTGTGCAAATCCCCCGCCGATAGAGGCGCGCTAGGCCAGCTTGGCCACGCCTTCGGCAACGATCCCGACCCCGATCGCGATCACCATTACGGCGAACCCGATCTCGAGCGTCCGCTTGCGCCCCGCCAGCCGCTTGCCCGCCATCCGGCCGAGTAGTGTGCCCGCGATTCCGCCTGCCAGCATCCAGCCGATCAGCACCCAGTCGACGAGGCCCGACAGCGCATAGGACGCCGCCGTAGTCGCGCCCAGCGCTGTGACCACCAGCAGCGAACTGCCGATGGCGAGCGAGATAGGCATGGCGGTCGCAAAGACGAGGCCGGGCACGATCAGGAACCCGCCGCCGATCCCGAAGAAGCCCGCCATCAGCCCCACGCCGAGGCCGGTTGGAATGATCCGGCCGAGCAGGGGGCGCGCGGTTTCGCGGGTCATGCGGACATCGGGGTTCTCGCCGCCGGTGCGCTTTCGCAGCATCAGTGCACCCACCACCACCATCAGCAGGCCGAACAGCGCCAGCAGCTTATCCCCGTCGAAGGCCTTGCCCGCCTCCGCGCCCAGCGCCGCGCCGATGACGCCCGCCAGCGCGAAGGAGGCCGCGCAGGCCCAGCGCACGTTTCCGGCGCGGGCATGCCCGGCAAGGCCGGTCGCCGCATTGAGCGCCACTGCCACTGCCGCCGTCCCGATGGCCATGTGCGGCTGGCCCACGCCGACGAAATAGACCAGCAGTGGCACGGCCAGGATTGACCCGCCGCCGCCCACCAGCGCCAGCACGAAGCCGATCAGCGCGCCCGATAGCAGCGCGGGCAGGACGAATTCGGGGAAGGGCATGGCCCGATCAGGCTGCCGAGCGGTTCCAGGGCATCAGCGCCAGCAGGTTCGCCATGCCGCACCAGCCTGTCACCCCGGCGAAGGTCAGCCCTGCGCCGACGAAGGCAGACAGGCCGAACCATGCAGGCGCTACCGTGAAGCCCAGCACCACGCCCGCCAGCACCAGCAGGCCGGCGGTAATCTGCACCTGCCGCATGATTTCCAGCGGAGCGGACCGGTCCTCTTCAACCGGCAGGCCCGCCGCGCGCCAGGCATCGAGCCCGCCTTCGAGGCAGAAGGCCTCGCCTTCGCGCAATGCGGCCAGCTTTGCCGAATTGGCGCTGGTGCGCATGCCCGAACGGCACAGGAAGACGACCGGCGCTTCGCCGGTGACGGGGCCGAGCGTATCCAGCGGATGGCTCTCAGCGCCCCTGGCGTGCGAGCGGGCGAATTCGTCCGCGCCGCGAATGTCGATCAGCCGTGCGCCGCGGCGTACCAGCTCGCTGGCATTGACGGGGGAAATGGTCGGCAGGCTCATGTTTCGGGTTCCTCGCAATAGAGATGATGGAGCGTGGCCAGCAGCGTTTCGCAGCGCGGATCGGCGATCCGGTACCACAGCGACTGGGCCTCGCGCCGGAAAGCCACCAGATCTTCCGCCCGCAACTTCGCCAGATGCTGCGACAGCGCCGACTGGCCGAGGCCGACCTCTTCGGCGAGTTCGCCCACGCGCATCTCGCCATGTTCGGCCAGCTTGCACATGATCATCAGCCGCCGCGTATTGCCGAGTGCTTTGAGCAGCTCGGCCACCGTGCCGGCATTGGCCTCGAACGTGGCGAGGTCCATCGGGGGGAAGATAGATGTCTTTTCCATTAGCTCTTGCTAAATAAGGTACAGCTAATATATGTCAAGGGCAAGCGAAAGGAGCTTCTCATGACCACCCCCCTGATCCGCGCCTTCTTCGATGAACCCACCAATACGGTGAGCTATCTCGTCTGGGACGCGGCCACCATGCGCGGTGCGGTGATCGATCCCGTGCTCGATTTCGATCTCGCCGCGGGCAAGGCGGACATCCGTTCGGCCGAAGCCATCCTCGATGCGGCGAAGGAAGAAGGCGTCACGCTCGACTGGGTGCTGGAAACGCATGCCCATGCCGATCACCTTTCCGCCGCACCCTTCATCAAGGCGAAGACCGGCGTGGCGATCGGTATCGGCGAGGATATTCGCAAGGTGCAGAAGATCTTCCGTCCGGTTTTCGGGCTCGACGACCTGAAGACCGACGGTTCGGATTTCGACCATTTGTTTGCCGATGGCGAACGCTTCCGGATCGGCGAGATGGAAGTCGAGGTATTGCACGTGCCCGGCCACACCCCGGCCGACGTTGCCTATCACATCGGTGATGCGGTCTTCGTAGGCGATACGCTGTTCATGCCCGACTATGGCACCGCTCGGGCAGACTTCCCCGGCGGCGATGCGCGCCAGCTCTACCGTTCGATCCGCCGCCTGCTCGAACTGCCCGGGGACACGCGCCTGTTCATGTGCCACGATTACAAGGCGCCCGGGCGCGATACCTACGCCTGGGAAACCACTGTGGCCGAACAGCGCCGCAACAGCGTCCATGTCCACGACGGGGTGAGCGAAGACGAATTCGTCGCCAGGCGCGAAGCGCGCGATGCCGACCTCGCTGTCCCGCGCCTGCTGCTCCCCTCGGTCCAGGTGAACATACGCGCGGGCAAGTTCCCCGAAGCGGAAGCGAACGGCGTCGCCTACCTGCGCATTCCCGTAATGCCGGTGCGGGAGTCGGTGGAGCCCAAGCCCTAACTCAGCGCAAAACTGGCGAGGGCTTCGCGGTTGGCAATCCGGATCTTTCCATAGCCGCGCTTCACCAGCCGCTGGCGTTGCAGTTCGCGCAGAGCGGCGTTGGCGGTGGCGCGGGTCACGCCGAGAAGGTCGGCCAGCTCCTGCTGGGTGATGGTGACCTCCGCCGCGCCCGTTCCTTCGCCCGCCATAGCGGCGAGCAGCCCGGCCAGGCGCGCCGGGTTGGTACCGTGCCGCAGTCCGGCGAGTAGCGATAACGTATCCTGCAACTGCTCCGACAGCGCACCCAGTAGCGCGCGGCTGGACGCGGGGTAATTGCCCAGCGCATCGAGGAAGGCGCGCGCGCCGATCAACCGCAACCGGCTGGTCCCGCGCGCAATGGCATCGACGATCCGCGGCTTGCCCGAAAATACTGCCAGCTCCCCATAGGAATCGCCGGGGCCCAGCAGGGCGACCGCGCGGAACTCCCCATCGGGCAGGAATTGCCCGACCCGCACCGCACCGTCCTTGATCAGCCAGAAGCCATCCGCCGCATCGCCCCGCTGCTGGATGATCTGCCCGTCGGCAAATTTGCGCAGATGCGAGATGCGGACGAGATGCGCTTGCAAGCCGTTATCGAGCGCCGAAAACAGCATCGGCGTGACCAGCGATCGCCGAGTCGCATTCAAATGTAAAATTCTGGACATTCTTGCGCTTCGGTAAAGGTTAGAAGGCAAATCGACAAGTTCGCCTCGGGGAGAGAGAACCATGCCCGCATCGACCATCGCCATCCTTGCCATCTATCTCGGCTTCGCGTTGCTCGAGCTATGGCGCAGCAATCTGTTCGCCAAGCCAGGGCAGACCCGTGACGACGGGATCGTCGAGGCGGCCAGCATTGTCGTGCTGCTCGGCCTGACCCAGCCGGCAATCCTGTTCCTCTCCGCTGCGTTCGCTGGAATGGTCGCGCCGCAATATGCCGGCGCGCTTGCCGATCTGAACGCCTTCGCGGCAATCGCGCTGTTTCTCTTGCTCGACGACATGATGCAATATTGGTGGCACCGCGCAGCGCACACCTTCCCGTGGCTCTACAATCTCCACCGCCCGCACCACAACGCGCGCTACATGAGCGTGCGGGTCGTCTACCGGAACAATCTCTTCTACTACATGATGATGCCGGGCATCTGGCTGTCGGGCGTGCTGATCTACCTCGGCCTCGGCTGGGTCTATGCGGGCTATATCGTGGTCAAGCTGGCGGTCATCACCGGCGCGCATTCGGACATCGCCTGGGACCGGCCGCTTTACGCAGTTAAGTGGCTGTCACCGGTGATGTGGCTGGTCGAAAGGACCATTTCGACCCCCGCCACTCATCACGCGCACCACGGCCGCCACGCGAGCGATCCGGCGGTCCATTACAAGGGCAATTACGGAAACCTGCTGTTTTTCTGGGATGTACTGTTCGGCACCGCAAAGATCACGCGGACCTATCCCGAAAGTTACGGCGTGGAGAACCTGCCGCCGACCACGTTGGGCCAGCAACTGCTGTGGCCGGTGTTCCCGGAGCAAAAAGGGTTGATCGCGGAGGAAGGGTCTGCCGTGATGAGAGAGGCCTGAGTGGGGATGGCTGCTATGGGTCGGGAGCGGCCTGTCGGGTTTGGTTGAACATTCCGAAAAGGACCGAGTGGGACTAAGGTCCGGTTCACCCGCAAGTTTCCAATGCCGTGCGGCCTTTTGTCAGAAAAGGAACCAGACCATGAAATCATTCGCGGTTGCAATTCTTTTCCCGCTGTCGGCAATGCTCCTGCCGCTGCAAACGCACGCGCAAATTACACCCGAGGTGGCGACGGTTTTACAAAAACCGATCGCGATCGAGCGGGAAGAAGTGGTCGCGAGAGTGCCCCTCATCCCGCACATGGGCAAGTTCTCGATCAATGCAGCCATGAATGGTCTCGAACGCCGCTTTGTTTTCGACACCGGGTCTCCCACCATGATCTCGCGCGAGCTTGCAGCCGAGCTCGATCTGGTAGTAATCGGCTCGAACACCGGGCGCGACGCCAACGGACGGGAGGTTACGACCGATATCGGCATCGTCGACCGGTTGACGATCGGCGGCGTGACGTTCCGCTCCGTGCCGGTGCTGGTAAGCGATTTTCGCGCCATCGATCCGGCCGGATGCTTCATCGACGCAGGCGTGATTGGCTCGGAAATATTCCCCGGCAGTGTCTGGCACATCGATGCAGAACGGCAGATCTTGCAGATCGCGGAACGCCTTGCGGATTTGCCTGAGATTGCAGCGGCGGAAGATACGATCGTCGTCCCGCTGCACGACTTCGGCTATCCGCACGCCCCGGTATTCGATTACGCCATAGGTGAATTTGCCGACAAGGGCCTGTTTGACACCGGCAATTCCGATACCATCGTTCTGTTCGACCAGGTGATGCAGGACGCTCGGGTTGCAAGTGCGATCATTCCTGGCACCGTACGCGAGGGACGCGGTTCGCACGGTGTGTCAGCCGCTGGCCTGGGAGCCGACACTGACCTGCTGCGCTTCGAGATCGAGGGCATGCGGATGGGAATGACGGAGCTGGGAAAGCACCGCGCAACGACGCGCAGCGCCCCTCCCTCTCTAGTTGGGCTCGGCATCCTTGATACGCACGATGTAGCGCTCGACTATTCGGAGGCGCGGATAATCCTCCATCCCCGTGAACGGCCCCATACCGCTCCTCCGCATCCGGGCTATGCGCTGATGCAACTCGCCGGGAACGTTCGCGTCGTACAACTTTACCACGGCTCGCTGGCAGAGCGGGCCGGCTTGAAACTGGGAGACAAGGTGGTGGCCATCGACGACCGGACGCTTGCGACCGGCGCATCCAATTGCGAGACGGCGCAGTGGTTGGTGGAAGCGGGCCCGGCCCGGTCGGCGCAGCGGCTGACGGTGCTACGAAACGATCAACCGATCGAGATTCGCTTGGTGGAATAGCAAGATGCGGCTTTCGCAGTCCTAGCTACTTCTAACCCTCGAACTTTGTGTCGAGGGTAATCTCTGCCTTGAGCAGCTTGGAGATCGGGCAATTGGCCTTGGCGTCGGCGGCCAGCTCCTCGAACTTGGCCTGATCCATCCCTTCGACCTTGCCCTTGGTGGAAAGCGCCGACCTGGTCACGGTGAAGCCTCCATCCTCCTTTTCCAGCGTCACTTCCGCGCTGGTGGTCACGCGGCCGTCGGTGAAACCGGCTTCGGCCAGCTTGAAGCTCAGCGCCATGGTGAAGCAGCTGGCATGCGCGGCGGCGATCAGCTCTTCCGGATTGGTCCCCGGTGCATCCTCGAAACGGGTGTTGAAGCCGTAGGGCTGGGCGGCGAGTGCGCCCGATCCGGTGGAGACATGGCCCTTGCCGTCCTTGCCGAGGCCCTCATAGGTGGCGCTGCCCGAATTCGTGATCTTCATGAAAAAGCTCCTTTCGGGAATGAGACGTCCCGAAAGGAGCTATGTTCCTTTGCCCGGCGTGCTGGCGGCGATCAATCGTCGCGTTCGCGGCGCCTCTCGCGGCGGCGTTCGCGCCGGTCTTCACGGCGTGCATCGCGTCTCGCGTCGCGGCGATTGTCCATGCGCGCTTCGCGACGGGCATCGCGAATGGCTTCGCGTCTGGCTTCACGCCTCGCTTCCTGCCGTGCCTGTTGCCTGGCGCGCTGACGAGCCTGCTGGCGGGCTACCTGCCTGGCCTCGCGCCTTGCTTCCTGCCGTGCATCGCGTCGGTATTCGCGGCGATATTCACGCCTGGCATCCCGTCTGGCGTCGCGGCGATATTCGCGCCGTGCTTCGCGGCGTTCCCAGCGGTTCCAGTTGGCGCGGATGCGGCGTTGGTCGCGGATCGCGGCCCTGCGTGCCATCCAGTAACGCTGCTGGCGTGCATTCCAGCGGTAGGCCGTCCGGTTGGGGTCATAAACGTAATAACCGGTGCCCGGATAATAGTAATCGTCGTACCAACCATAGTAGCCGTCGTCGTAATATCCGTCATCGTAATATCCTGCGCTGCCTACTGACAGTCCGCCATATGAACCGATGCTGCAGGCGCCTAGTAATGTAGTTGCCGCTGCAAGGCCAGCTGCCTTCATTATGGATAGGGTCATCCCGAAATCTCCTGAAATATTGGGAACTTTCTAGGAGGACTCCATTGAACGCATTCTGAACTTCGGGTCACGCCCCGTTCAGAAATAAAAATTGAACCCAAGGGCAGGTTTTTCTTTCGATTACTGCCGGATGCGCACTAGATACCGAAGGCCTTCAGGAAGGCATCGAACAACCCTTCCAGCCCGCCGCGAATGCCTTTCCGGCGGCCCGCATAGGGTGTTTCTTCCAGCACCAGCACGCCCTCTCCGCCTTCTATACGGTCCCGCAGCAGCGGTTCACGGCCGAGGAGATAGGGAACGAAGGTTTCGTTGCGGGCGACCGAATAGGACAGGTCGGCGGAAAAGCCCGCCAACTGGTCCTGCCCGAAGCGGCGGCCGCTGTCGACCGGCTCCACCCGCACGCCGCGTCCGCCCTTGACGATCAGCCGGGCAGGGCCGTGGAAGACGAGGAAGCGCAATTGCTGGGTCAGCCATGCGTTGAGGCTGAAGAGCCGCCAGTGGCTGGTGATCCGCAACGGCCTATCCTGCGGCTGGACCACTGCGGCCAGCGTGCGGGGCTGAAGCACCATGGCCGCGCCTTGGGGCAGGTCGATGGCGGTGATTTCGGCGAAGGGATCGTCATCGGCGGAAATCACTGTCGTCGTGTCGCTGCCACGCACGCGGGTCAGCATGGCCATGCCGCTGGCAAGGCTGGCGAGCGGGGCCTTCCAGTCGAGCAGGGCGCGCGTGCGCAGTTTCGCATCCGCCGGGCTGGATTGCAGGAAACCTTGCCGCACCAGCAATTCCTCCCCTGCTCCGAGCCGGACGGGGATCGAGGCGCGCGACTGTTCCTGCGGCGGTTTCACTGCCACGCTGTTCATGCCCGGAACCGAGATCCGGATCGCCCGCCGCCGCTGCGCGATGGGGGCGATGACATAGTAGAGAAGGGTGCGGATCAGATAGGGCAGGAGCAATATACCCAGCAACGCCCATGCGGCGGCGACCAGAACTTCGCGCAGGCTCGTTTCCGACATACCCAGCGTCGTGTCGGGCAGGGCAGCCATGTCCCACTCGCGCGCTTCCTCGTAGGCTCGGTGGGCCTTTGCGAGCTTTTGACTGGCGGCAAGACCTGCGTTTCGCCGGGTCTCGCGGCTTTCTGCCGCATCGCAGCGGCGGTCGCGGGTCGCCTCCAGCACCTCCCGTTCGCGCAGGAAAATCTCGCGCGTGGTCTGGTCCAGCATGCTGCGCCGCTCGAACTCTTTCAGATCCTTCTCGGCGCTGTCGCAAAGCCGGTGGGATACCCGCACGGCATTAGCGGTCGGAATTCTCGAATAGCGGTCGAACTCGGCCTCTGCCCGGGTAATGAGCGAGCCGGCAAGCTTAGCCTTCCGAGCGGATTCGAGTGCGTCAATCTCGGCTTCGAGCGCGGCGTCCCGCAATTTCGCACGCTGCAGGGCGAGAATGCGCGAAGGACGGACCGCGTCGAGAAACCCGTTGCTCTCCTCGATCTCGCGCTGCACTTCTTCCTGCTGGCGGCGCGCCTGCACCAGCCGCCGGTCGATTGCCCCCACGCCCATGGCCCGAATATCCGCCTCGCGCTGCGTTAGTTCCGACTGAAGCTGTTCGCGTTCCTGCAGGACAGTCTCGCGGATCTGGGCAACGGACATGGTGTCCTGCCGCAGGCTGTCGCTGCCGAATTGCGGCACGATGCGCGGCCAGGCGAGGATGTAGAAGGCAAAGGCAAGACAGAGGACGAGATAGAGCAGTCCCGTCCGTCCCAGCCATCCGAAAACTACTCTCATGCTTCCTGCCCGGCAGGCCGGCCCCGTCCTTGCCTATCGGCGATGGAGAGTTCGGCGCGACCCGATGGCATGGGCCGCCTCAGATGATCCCGGTTTCGCGGCCCGCTTTCTCGAAGATTTCGAGTATCTGTCCGACTTCTTCTTCGCTGTGCTCGGCACAGAGCGAGCAGCGTAGCAGGGTCATATTGGCAGGCGTTGCCGGGGGCCGTGCAAGGTTCACATAGAGCCCGCCGCGGATCAGCGCCTCCCACATATGCGCGCCTTTTTCGAGATCGGGCATGATCACCGCGATGATCGCGCTCTGCGCCTCCTCGGTCCCCAGCTTGAAGCCGAGATCGCGCAGACCCTTGTGCAGGGCGCGTGAATTTTCCCACAGATGCGCGCGCTTGTTGGAGCCGTGCATGAGCTTGCGGATGCTGGTGGCCGCAGTCGCGACCACGCTCGGCGGCAGCGAGGCGGTGAAGACATATGGACGGCAGACGAGGCGCATGATCTCGAACTTCGGGTGGTTCGAGACGCAGAAACCGCCCACCGTGCCGACACTCTTGGAGAAAGTGCCGATGATGAAATCGACATCGTCGATCACCCCCGCATCTTCCACCACGCCGCGGCCGTTCTCGCCGATGAAGCCCATCGAATGTGCTTCGTCGACCAGCACCATGGCGCCGTATTTCTTGGCGATGGCGACCATTTCCTTCAGGGGCGCAATGTCGCCGAGCATCGAATAGACGCCTTCGAGCACGACCAGCTTGCCCGCACCTTCGGGGATGCGGCGCAGGCGCTTTTCCATCGCCTCGATATCGTTGTGTTTGAACGGCACGACTTCGGCCTGGCCCATCGCGCAGCCGTCCCAGATGCTGGCATGGCTGTCGATGTCCAGAACGATGTAATCGCCCTTGCCCGCGATGGTGGAGATGATCCCGAGATTGGCCTGGTAGCCGGTCGAGAAGACCATCGCATGGTCCATTCCGTAAAATTCGCGCAGCGCCTCTTCGCATTCCTTGTGGCCCTGGTAGGTGCCGTTGAGGACGCGGCTGCCAGTGGTGCCGGAACCGAAATCGGACAGGGCCTGCTTTCCGGCTTCGACCACATCGGGATCGAAGGTCATGCCCATGTAATTATAGGTGCCGAGCAGGATCGTCTCGCGCCCGTTACAGATCGCGCGGGTGGGCGAGAGCACCTTTTCCATCACCAGGTTGAACGGATCCTCCCGCCCCTGCGCAAGCAGGCCTTCGCGCAGCGCGATGACATCGTCGAACTTGGAGAACAGGTCCCGGTTATCGCCTTCCAGCGCCTCGGGCTTGTCCGGCTGAAGGATGCCTTCGCTCATGAATCGGCCTGGAGCTTGTGGACCGCGTCAACGAGCTGGCCGTAATTCTCGATTTCGGCCTGCTGGTTCATCGAGATGATGATGTCGAATTCGTCTTCGATCTCGGCAACGAAATCCATCACCGTCAGGCTGTCGAATTCGAGATCGTTCTGGAAAGTGGTCTCTTCCTTGATCTCGATGCCCTTCTTGTTGAAGGGTTCGGCAAGTTCGCGGATTTTCGCGTCTACCTCTGCACGGTCCATTGGTGGGTCCAGTTCTTCAAAATAAGCGGTGCGGCCCGCGGTGCTACGGGTCCGAACGAATGGGGCGGCAAAGCGGTTTCCGGTGCCGCTTGTCAAGCGTGCAGCCGTTTCTCTCAGTCGGAAAGCAGCTTGCGCACGGCGGCCATGAAGGGGCCAATCGACACCGGTTTGGCAAGGTAATCTTCCGCGCCTGCATCGCGGATCCGCTCTTCATCGCCCTTGCCGGCATAGGCGGTTACGGCAAGAACGGGTATACTTTCCAGCGACTTGTCGGCCTTCAGCCGCGCGATCAGATCCACCCCGCTGACATTGGGAAGCTGGATATCCATAATGACCAGTTGCGGTTCGGATTTCTTCGCAGTGGCCAGAACATTGCTTCCGTCGGAAACCGGCACCACTTCATAACCGTTCGCCTTCAGCACGTCACAAAACAGCTTACGGTTAAGGTCGTTGTCCTCGACAACGAGGATTCTCTTTGCCACGGGGCCAGTCACTCCTGCGAATATGGACCGCAGGCTTAGGAGCAAGCGAAAGGACTGACAATTCCGGTAAGCGATAAATCGGCGGATCGAGACGAGCGCACGCCCGAGGTGTTCGCACTGGAAGCGCTCGGCTGGGCGCTGACCGATGAAAAGCGCGCTGAGCGCCTGCTTTCATTGACGGGTCTCACCCCCGAACGTCTGCGCCACGGAATCGACGACCGCAGCGTCCAGGCAGCGGTGCTGGACTTTCTCGCAGGCCACGAACCCGATCTCGTCGCCGCTGCCGATGCCCTTAATACCAGGCCCGAAACCCTTGTCGCTGCCGCGAAGGAATTGAACGCATGACCCGCCCCTTGATCATTTCCGACTGCGACGAGGTGTTGCTCTACATGGTCTCGCCCTTCAGGGACTGGCTGGCCGAAACGCAGGGCGTGGAATTCCGCATGAGCGGCAATGATTTTTCGCAGGCGCTGCGCTGGCAGG
Source organism: Qipengyuania huizhouensis (assembly GCF_019711635.1). GTDB lineage: Bacteria > Pseudomonadota > Alphaproteobacteria > Sphingomonadales > Sphingomonadaceae > Qipengyuania > Qipengyuania huizhouensis. The sequence goes on from NZ_JAIGNT010000002.1 coordinate 235,204, forward strand.
ACAGTGGCGAGGTGCTCGAGCAGGATGAAATCTGGCGCAAGCTCGGTCAGTTTTTCGACACCGAAATGCACAGGCAGGCCCCGATTCCGGGAGCGATCGAGGGGATCAACACACTGGCCGAGGAAGCCGATGTGGTGATCCTCACCAATCTCGTGGACAAGCGGCAAGCGATGCGGACAGAGCAGCTTGCGGGCCACGGCCTCAACGCACGAGTCTTCACCAACCAGGGCCCCAAGGGCCCGGCACTGCAGAACATCCTTCAGGAATATCGCCCGTCCAAGGCGATTTTCATCGACGATCTGGCGCAGCACCACCGGTCCGCGCGCGAAACGATTTCGGATATCACGACGCTCCACCTGTGCGGCGAGCCTATGCTCGCCCCGCATATCGACTGCGCCCATAGTTCGGGCCATGCCGACGCGCGGATCGACAGCTGGGATGATGCTTTGCCGTGGCTGCGAGCGCAACTGGAAAGGGAAAACGCATGAGTATCGAAGCCAAACTGGAAGAGCTGGGTATAACGCTGCCCGAAGCGGCTGCGCCCGTTGCCAGCTATCAGCCGCTCGTTGTGTCGGGCGACACGGCCTATGTCTCGGGCCAATTGCCCTTTGTCGATGGCAATCTCGTTACCGGCAAGCTGGGCCAGGACGTCACGCTCGAACGCGGACAGGAAGCGGCGCGCGCCTGCGGTTTGATGATCCTCGCGCAGTTGAAGGCGGCAGGCCTGCTCGACCGCGTGGAGAAGGTCGTCAAGCTGGGCGGTTTCGTTAGTAGTGTGCCGAACTTTACAGGTCAGCCCAAGGTGGTGAACGGGTGCAGCGACCTGATGGCCGAAGTGTTCGGCGATGCGGGCCGCCATGCTCGCAGCGCGGTCGGCGTACCGGTGCTCCCGCTCGACGCCGCGGTCGAGGTTGACGCGATTGTCGCTCTTCGCCCCGCTTGACCGGTTAATCGTTCACTCGCCCGATCCAGCGCGGGTCGGGTGGTTGCGTGAATGGACCTATGCTCATCGCGGGCTGCATGGCCCGGGCGTGCCGGAGAATTCGCTCGCCGGCTTCGCGCTGGCAGTCGAGCGCGGCCTGGGCATCGAATGCGATATCCAGCGCAGCCGCGATGGCTGTGCCATGCTTGTCCATGACTGGGAACTCGAACGGCTGACCGGCGTAAGCGGGCCGCTTGCCGCGCATAGCGCGGAGGAACTGGCGCAGATCGCCTTCCTCGACAGCGAGCACAAGCTGGCGCGGCTCGACGACCTGCTGCCAATCGTCGGCGGACGGGTGCCGATCCTGATCGAGATCAAGTCACGGCGCGGATACGATGTGAAACGCAGCTGCCGTGCGGTGGCGAAGGCGCTCGAAGGCTATGACGGGCCGCATGCGGTGATGAGCTTCGACCCGCGCGTATGCGTGTGGTTCGTAAAGCACTCGCCGCAGACGGTCTGCGGCCTCGTGATGCGTGAAGATAAAGTCGGCATGACGCAGAAGGCGTGGCAGCGGCACATGGCGCTGTGGGTCGCGAAGCCTGAATTCCTGGCCTATCACGTTGCGGCATTACCCAACTCGATGGTCTCCGCACTTCAAGGCCGTGGTATGCCGGTCCTGACCTGGACGGTGGATTCTCCCGCCGCTCGCGCGCACGGCCTGGCGCATGCAGACGCCTTGATCGCCGAGGGAGAAGGCCTGGCGTGAACGGGGAAGGGCTAGCCGCGCGAATCGCCGCATCGGTCGGCTCGATAGACGCCGCGGCATGGAACGCGCTGGCAGGCGACAATCCCTTCGTTTCCCACGAATTCCTCACCGCGCTGGAAGATTCGGGCAGCGTTGGTCCCGGCACGGGCTGGCAACCCGTGCCGCTGGCGATTTCTTCCGGAGACGGCCCGCCACTTGCCGCCATGCCCGCCTATGCCAAGGGTCACAGCCAGGGCGAATATGTCTTCGACCATAGCTGGGCCGATGCCTATGAGCGGGCCGGAGGAAGCTATTACCCCAAGCTGCAGATCGCCGTACCCTTTACCCCTGCCACGGGACCGCGACTGTTGCTGTCGGACCCGGCGCTGGCCCCGCCGCTGCTGTCGGCGGCCGAGCAGCTTTGCCTGCAGAACCGGTTCTCCTCTGCCCACGCCACCTTCATCGAACCGGATCAGGTTCCGCTGTTCGAAGCATCGGGGTGGCTGCTGCGGAGCGATATCCAGTTCCACTGGATCAATCAGGGCTTCGGAAGTTTCGACGATTTCCTCGCCACGCTGACCTCGCGCAAGCGCAAGGATCTGCGCAAGGAACGCGCTGCTGCGCAGGCAGGTTTGGAAATTGTCCGGCTCACCGGCGATGCCATCCGCTCCGAACACTGGGATGCGTTCTGGCATTTCTACCAGGACACCGGGGCGCGAAAGTGGGGCCAGCCCTATCTGACCCGCGCAGCCTTCGACCTGCTGGGCGAAAGAATGGGCGAAAAAATCGTGCTGGTACTGGCGCTGGAAGACGGCGAACCCATTGCCGGGGCACTCAACTTCATCGGCGCCGAGGCAATTTACGGGCGATATTGGGGCTGCACGAAGCAGGTCCGCTTCCTGCATTTCGAGTTGTGCTATTATCAGGCTATCGATCTGGCGATCGAGCGGGGCCTATCGCGGGTCGAGGCGGGTGCGCAGGGCGGGCACAAGCTGGCCCGCGGCTACGAACCGGTCGAGACCGTTTCCGCCCACTGGATTGCCGATCCCGGCTTCCGCGCGGCGGTGGCGGATTTCCTCGAGCGCGAGCGCCAAGGCGTGGCCGCCGATCGCAATTATCTCGAGAGTCGAACGCCCTTCCGCAAAGGGGGTTGATTCAGGCAACCTTGCGCGATCCGTCTGCCAGCCATTCGCGCGCGCGGCGCTGGGCTTCGGCGATCTCGCGGGCAGTCATCTCATCGGAAACGTCCGCCCGGCACCAGGCCGCTTCTTCGTGACCCTTCGAGGCAGCGATGTTAAACCATTTGTGGGCTTCGATCATGTCGGCGCAGCAGCCGTGGCTGCCGGTCGAAAAGGCGACTCCCAGATCGTAGAGCGCATCGAGACTGCCGTTCTCGTAGTCACGCATATATTCGTTGATGGTGACCAGAGCTTCGTCGCTCTGCTCGATACGGCCTGCGCCGCCTTCAATGGCCTTGAGTTGCATGTTCGGAAACTCCCCCGTTCCGGATCCGGCCCCCGCCGGTGAAGTCCAAGTTCGCCTGTTATGGTCAATAAATAGTTAACGGCGAAAAGCATCGAATTGCGTCGATCCTCTTCGGTAGTCTGCGCTTAATCTGTCACAGCCTATGGGAATTCCCGAAAGCCGCTTGCGGGCATTCTGTGGCGCTCCTATAGGCCGCGCCATCGGAGCGCCGCGGGAGCCGGAAAAATCCGGGCCAGCGGGAAGGCGGCTCTCCGCACAAGAGAGTTGGGAAGAAGGGTACCACACTCAATGGCCACTACGGCTTCGAATGTTTCGGAAAAGCTCGCCAAGGCGAAGGCTGCCGTCGACCCTGATTATGTGCCCTCGGATGACGAAGAATACATGGGGGACAGGCAGCTCGATTATTTCCGCATGCTTTTGCTCGACTGGAAGAAATCGATCCACGATGCGGCCGACCAGACGCTCCAATCCCTGCAGGATGGTCCGATCCGCGAACCCGACCTCAATGATCGGGCCTCTTCGGAAACCGACTGGGGTATCGAACTGCGGACCCGTGATCGCCAGCGCAAGCTGATCTCGAAAATCGACGCTGCCCTGCGACGGATCGACCAGGGCGAATATGGCTGGTGCGAAGTGACCGGCGATCCGATCGGCCTGAAGCGTCTTATCGCTCGGCCGGTCGCGACCATGACGGTCGAAGCGCAGGAAGCGCATGAACGCCGCGAGAAAATTTCGCGCGACGATTGAACGTCTTACTGGAAAAGTTAGCGGATTAACCGTTTTCGCCAACCATTGGTTATCATCCTGCGCGTAGGTTTCTTGCCATTGGGACAGGACGCGACCGGGATCGATAATAACGGGAAGCGAAGTGTGATGACTGCAATCGACACGCGCAATCTGAAGCGCGACAGCCTTTTCCTCATGGCCGACGTGCGGCTCGAAGGGTCTGAGCGGAGCGAACGGGTCAAGGTCCGCAACCTTTCCGATGGCGGCATGATGATAGAAGGCGAACTGGTCGCCTCAGCCGGGCAACGCGTCGTAGTCACCTTGAAAAAGATTGGCGAAGTAGGTGGTGTGGTGGCGTGGAGCCAGAGCGCGCGCGTTGGAATTTCCTTTGACGAACCGGTCGATGCCGGGCTCGCCCGCACCAGCCTCGTGAGCGAAAAGTCCGAGGCACCGCGCTATGCCCGCCCCGCAGTCGCTCCGGCAACGCACGTCTGGGGTGTCCGCCAGGTCTGAACGGCGTGCTTGAACATAGGCGCGGCGCTGCTACGTCGGAATTATGCGCTGCCCCATTCCGGTCCTGCTGATCTTCGCCCTGCTGGGCGCCTGCAGCGCCGGCGCGGATGACGGCGAGGTCGACGTGGCCTATATCGGTACTACCGCATCGCTGTTTTCCTCCGATCGGGAACTGAACGCCGGGGCGCAGTTGATGCGTTCCGCCCAGCGGCAGGGCCTCGTGCGCCTGAACGCACAGGGCGAAGTGGTCCCCGGACTGGCCGAACGCTGGATCGTGACCGACGACGGGGAAAGCTACATCTTCCGAATCAGGGAATTCGATCTGCCGGATGGAACGCGCCTGACGGCGCAGGCCGTGGCGGACAGCCTCGACCGCACGATCGACCGGCTCGATGGCACCAGCCTCGGTTTCGATCTGGAAAAGGTGCTCGATGTGCGCGCAATGACGGGGCGGGTCATCGAGATACGTCTGCGCAGCCCGATGCCGGGCTTTCTCAGCCTGCTCGCCCAGCCCGAACTGGGTATTGCCCTGCGCAATACCGATGCGGGGCCGATGGTGGCGAATCTCGAAAACGGCGCGGCCGTGCTTCAGGCCTTGCCCCCAGAACAGCGGGGCTTGTCCCCGCAGGACGACTGGGAAGACCAGGTCAGGACGGTGCGCATCAGCCCCCTTGCGCCGCAAGCGGCGGCTCGCGCCTTCGCACAGGGACAGGTCGACATTCTCCTTGGCGGACGGCTGGAGACCTTGCCACTGGCCATTACCGGGGCCCTGTCGCGCGGCACGGTACGGGTGGATCCGGCAATCGGACTCTACGGGCTGGATGTGGTGCGGCCCGAGGGTTTTCTCGCTTCACCGACTAACCGCGAAGCGCTGGCGCTGGCGATAGATCGGCCCGCACTTGTGCAGCAGTTCAATCTTGCCGGCTGGACCGGATCGAGCCGGATCGTGGCCGATGGCCTGCCGGGCGATGATGGTACGGTGGGCGAACGCTGGCAGGGTCTTTCGCTGGAACAGCGGCGTGCACGCGCTTCCTCGATCGTGCAGCAATGGAAAAATGGGGCCGGTAGCGATGTCATGCTTGCCATCGCACTGCCGCCCGGTCCCGGCTCCGACTTTCTCTTTTCCGCCCTTGCACGAGATTTCTCGGCGATTGGGGTCGATCTGGAAAGGGTTCAAAGCGCAGAGTATGCCGACCTAACCCTGCGCGATACGGTCGCGCGTTATCCCGGCGCGCGCTGGTTCCTGAACCAGTTCAATTGCGAGGTTTCGGCACCAGTCTGTTCGGCGGACGTGGATTTCCTCGTCCAGCTTTCGGTCGACGCGGCGAACCCGGCGGAAGAAGCGTCGTACCTTTCCGAAGCGGAACAGACGCTCACCGCGACCAATCTCTACGTCCCCCTGGGCGCGCCTATCCGCTGGTCGCAGGTGCGGGCGGGGGTGGAAGGATTTTCGGAAAACAGCTGGGCTTTCCATCCCTTGTTCCCATTGAGCCGCGCCCCCATCTAGGCTCGATGGAAGACAATCGCCTTACGCCGATCGAGCCTGAGAATGCCTCTGGGAATACGGGATTCGGTTCGCAAGGCACCACGGGACCGCTGCGTTTTGACTTTCCGACCGGCAGCGATCCTCAGTCGATCCGTCGCCGGGTCGAAGCGATGGAGATGATCCTTGAGCGCAGCCTGGTCTTGCCGGGCACGAACTACCGGATCGGTCTCGATACCATCGTGGGTCTTGTGCCCGTGATTGGCGATCTGATTACGGCCGCTATGGGTAGTTACATCGTCTGGGAAGCGCGCAATCTCGGCCTGCCGAAATGGAAGCTGTGGCACATGATGGGTCGCATCGGTTTCGATACGGCGGTGGGCGCGGTACCTCTGGTGGGGGATGCGTTCGACCTCGTTTACCGGTCGAACAGCAGGAACCTGAAGACGATCAGGAAACATCTCGACAGGCATCACCCCGAAACGAAGGTCATCGACCAGTAGTTTGCGCGGCGCGTAATGCGCGCTAGGGCGGCGGGCATGGCTTCCGACGTTACCTATTCGAGCTATCTCGATCTCGACCGAATCCTGTCCGCCCAGCATCCGGCCAGCGATGCGCATGACGAGATGCTGTTCATCATCGTCCATCAGGCCAGTGAGCTGTGGCTCAAGCTGTGCCTGCACGAACTGGAGGAAGCCCGGACCTGCATCCAGCAGGACCGGCTGCGCCCCGCCTTCAAGATGCTCGCCCGCGTGGCGCGTGCGCAGGGGCAGCTGATCCAGAGCTGGGACGTGCTCAGCACCATGACCCCGCATGATTATTCGACCATCCGCCCCTTCCTCGGCGGATCGAGCGGGTTTCAGAGCGCGCAATACCGGATGATGGAATTTCTCCTCGGCGGGCGTAATCCGGACATGATCACCATGCACGAAGCGACGCCCGAAGTGGCCAAGGAGCTGCGTGAGGAACTCACCCGCAAGAGCATTTATGCCGAGGCTATCGCACTGCTGGCGCGGCGCGGGCTCGATATTCCGGCAGAGGTGCTCGCTCGCGACCATGGCAGCCCTTGGGAGCATTCGTCCGCGGTGGAGGCCGCCTGGGCTGAAATCTATCGCGATCCGAAAGAATATTGGGACCTCTACGAACTCGCCGAAAAGCTGGTCGATCTCGAATACCATTTCCAGCGCTGGCGGTTCGGCCATCTCAAGACGGTCGAGCGGATCATCGGTTTCAAGAAGGGCACCGGTGGAACTCCTGGCGTTCCGTATCTCGCGGGCGTGCTTAAGGCTGCCTTCTTCCCGGAACTTCTCAGCGTGAGGACGGCCCTGTGAGCAGCTGGAAGAGCAAGCGCCGTATCTGGGATATCAGCCAGGTCCTCCGTCCGGGCCTGCCCGTCTGGCCGGGTGATACCGCCTTCGCTTTCGAGCGCACATGGCGGATGGACGAAGGCTCGCCAGTCAATGTCGGCAAGATGACCATGAGCACGCATTCGGGCACCCATGCCGATGCGCCGCTGCATTATGCCGAAGACGGGCTCGACGCAGCGAGCATGGAGCTCGACCCCTATATCGGCACCTGCCTCGTGGTCGATGCGCGCGGCGTGAACGGCGAAGTCGACGTGGCCGATCTGCCGCATATCGACAGCGTGGACCGCGTGCTGTTCCGAACCTGGGACGCGTTCCCACATGACGAATGGCGCAGCGACTGGCTCCCGATCGCCGCCGAAACGGTCGAATGGCTCGCGCTGCAGGGCGTCAAGCTGATCGGCACCGATGCGCCCAGCGTCGATCCGCAGGAGAGCAAGACGATGGACGCGCATCACGCGGTGCTGAAACACGATATGCGCATTCTCGAAGGGCTGGTGCTCGATGACGTGCCGGAAGGGCGTTACGAACTGATCGCCCCGCCGCTCAAGGTTGGCGGCGGCGATGCCGGGCTGTGCCGTGCGATCCTGCGGGAGCTTGCGTGATGCTCGACCGGGCAAGAGTCCTTGATGCGGGCGATCCCTTGGCGGACTATCGCGAACGCTTCCTCGTGCCAGAAGGCGTGATCTACCTCGATGGCAATTCGCTGGGCTGCCTGCCCAAGGCCACGCCAGCACGGATCGAACAGGTGGTGCGCGAAGAGTGGGGGCAGGACCTCATCCGCAGCTGGAACAGCGCCGGCTGGATCGACATGCCCGTCCGCGTCGGGGCCAAGATCGCCCCGCTGATCGGCGCGCAGCCGCACGAAGTGATCGCCTGCGATTCGACCAGCGTGAACCTGTTCAAGCTGATTTCCGCCGCGCTGGCGATGAGGCCGGATCGCAAGGTCGTTCTCAGCGAACCCGGCAATTTCCCGACCGATCTCTACATGATCGACGGGCTGGAAAAGCAGGGCCTTGCGACACGGCGACTGGCCGAGCGGGGCAAGCTGGTCGAAGCACTGGGTGACGACGTAGCCCTGCTGCTGCTCACCCACACGCATTACAAGACCGGCGAACTGTTCGACATGGCGGAACTGACCCTCGCCGCACATGACGCAGGCGCGCTGGTGCTGTGGGACCTGTCCCATTCGGGCGGCGCGCTGCCGGTGGACCTGAACGGGTGTGGAGCCGACTTTGCCGTCGGCTGCGGCTACAAGTATTTGGGTGGCGGCCCCGGCGCGCCGGCCTATGCTTTCGTCGCCGAACGGCATCTGGAAGCCGCGCAGCAACCGCTGACCGGCTGGATGGGCCACGCCGCCCCCTTCGCCTTCAGCGACGATTACGCCCCTGCACCGGGCGTCGAGAAACTGCTCTGCGGCACGCCCCCGATCCTCGGCCTCGCCGCGCTGGAAGTGGGCGTCGACCTCATCGCCGAAATCGGTGTCGAACGGCTTTATGCGAAATCGCAGAAACTGTCCGAGTTCTTCCGCCAGTGCCTCGCCGAACAGGGCATCATACTAGACCTCGTCAGCCCGATCGATCCCGCCCAGCGCGGGAGCCAGCTTTCCTTCCGTGCGTCCGCGGCCTACGCCATCTGCCAGGCGCTGATCGCTCGCGGCGTCATTGGCGACTTCCGCGATCCCGATATCCTCCGCTTCGGCTTTGCCCCGGCCTATCTACGCTTCGAGGATATGACCGAAGCCGCGCGGCATCTGGCAGAAGTGCTCGAAACCGGCGAATGGCAGCGCGACGAATTTCGCGAGCGGGCAGCGGTTACCTGATAACTAAAATGGGGTGGATTTGCGACCGTCGGCTGTTAGCCAAGGAAACCTCAAAAGCGGTCACCATATTAGACCGACCAAGTGGAGACGCAGCCCTGTCGGACCCACTTGTTCTCTATCCTCGAAAAATAGCAAACACCGCCGCTACCGAGCAATTCACCACCGAGCCAGCCTCCGGAAATAGCTGCTTGTCTGGCGTCCGATGAGATCCAGAATTTGTCGAAAGGAATGTCATTGGAGTGATGAAGCGTGACCCGGCCGCCTGGGCATCGAACTCGGGCTGGTAGCGCCTTAAATTTCTCATCGCCGGAAATGGCGTTTAGGTCAGCCATTCTTTTGGGGTCTTCTTCCCAGGAGACAGTCCCGAACGGCTGCCATTCAACATCAGCGGTCATTTCACAGATCGCTTCAATTTCTATCGGTGACAAAGCCAGAGATGACGGAGCGGTTGCGCATCCCGATAATAGCCCGACGCCGGCAAAACAGAGCAACCGTAAAATCACAGTCCGCTTTTATGCAGTTTGCGAGGCATTGGAATGTCCTGAATGGCGTCGTTAGCAGACTTCCCGCACGTGCTGTCCTACATCCCGCAATTTATGCCATCGCGGCATGATGCGTTGCCAGCTTCCCCTTCACAAACACCGTAGAAAACGGGCTACCGCTCCCTCCAGCTTTTTAGCTCTTGGACAGTGTAACAGGTGGTCCATGTCTCAGCGTCACACTCGCGACGCTGAACGAATCACGCTTCCAGTTCGATGTCCCAATAGAGCCAGTCGCGCCAGGTTTCGTGGAGGTAGTTCGGCGGGAACTGCTTGCCGTGCTGCTGCAACTGCCAATGCGTCGGGCGGATCGGTTCGGCATAGAGCTGCATCCCGGCCTGCTTCGGTGTGCGGCCGCCCTTCTTCATGTTGCAGGGCGCGCAGGCGGTGGCGATGTTTTCCCATGTCGTCTTGCCGCCCAGTCGGCGGGGGACGACATGGTCGAAGGTGAGATTGTGCTGGTCGCCGCAGAACTGGCAGGAAAACCGGTCGCGCAGGAAGACGTTGAAGCGCGTGAAGGCCGGAAATTCGGACGGCTTCACATATTGCTTCAGGGCGATCACGCTGGGGATCTTCATGTCGAGATTAGGCGAATGGACCTCGCGGTCATAGGTCTCGATCACGTCGACCCGGTCGAGGAAGATCGCCTTGATCGCCGTCTGCCAGGGCCACAGGCTGAGCGGGTAATAGGACAGCGGCGTATAGTCCGCGTTGAGCACCAGGCTAGGGCACGATTGCAGATTGCGCGTCGGATCCTCGGCGCTACTTCGGAACCTGGCGGCCCGTTCCAGCAGTTCGGCCCTGAACACTTTGGCGTTCTCCCCGATCTCTTGGGTTTGATACATCCACTTGCACGGGAAAGCGTCAAGTGTGTTACGCACTGGCTTTCCACAGACTTGTCCCGTGCATATCCACATGGGCCGCGATAGGAAGCACGCATGGTGGTTACCCGTTTCGCGCCGAGTCCCAACGGATCGTTGCATCTCGGTCACGCCTTTTCGGCGATTACGGCGCACGATATCGCGAAAGAGCGGGGCGGGCGCTTCCTTCTGCGGATAGAGGATATCGACGGCGAACGCTCGCTGCCCGAAAAGGCAGAGGAATTTCGTGCGGATCTAGCCTGGCTGGGTCTCGAATGGGAGGAGGTGCCTGAACAATCGACCCGGCTGGCGAATTACGAGGAGGCGGCGCAATACCTGCTGCACGAAGGCCTGCTCTATCCCTGCACCTGCACGCGCAAGGATATCGCTGCGCTGGGACCGCGCATGGGCCCGGAAGGCGTGGTCTATCCCGGCACCTGCAAGGGACAGGCACTCGATCCGGACAAGCCGGCGGCGCTGAGACTCGATGTCGACCGCGCGATGACGACATTGGGTGAGCTGTTCTGGGAAGACGAGGTGGACGGCACGCAGATCGCCGATCCGCGGCCCTTCGGCGATGTCGTGCTGGTCAGGAAGGATGCGCCGGCGAGCTACCATCTCGCCGCGACGCTCGACGATGCCGCCGACGGGGTGACGCTGGTCACGCGCGGGCAGGACCTGTTTTCCTCCACGCATATCCACCGTGTATTGCAGGAACTGCTCGGCCTGCCGGTGCCGACATGGCACCATCACCCGGTTCTGCTGGACGAGGAAGGCGAGAAGCTGGCCAAGCGGCGCGGCTCGCCCAGCCTGGCCGACCGCCGCGCAGCGGGCGAAGACGGGCGCGCGCTCGCCCGCCAGCTTCGGAAGGGGGAATTCCCCGCTGGTATTACGCTGGCGAGCGCCTAAGTAGGGGGCATGAACACAGTCCTCGTCATTGTCCTGCTCCTGGCCATGATCATGGTCGTCATCTCGCTCGTGCGGGGAGTGGTCGCTTTCCTGCAAAGCACCAAGATCGATCTGCAAAGCGGCGAGCAGGTCGACGCCACACAGATGCAGCTGAAGCAGAACAAGGCGATGATGGCACGCGTGAAATGGCAGGCAGTGGCGATCGTGATCATCGCGGTCATCCTCGCAACCGCCAGCTGATCCGCCGCCGCCAGTGGTCAAGCTCAACAAGATCTACACCCGTACCGGGGATGACGGCACCACGGGTCTCGTCGATGGTTCGCGCCTGCCCAAGCATGCCGCGCGCATGGAAGCGATTGGCGCGGTGGACGAGGCGAACTCCGCGCTCGGTCTCGCTGCCGTGGCGCTGGCCCCCAGCGAGCATGGCGAGGCGCTCAATCGCATCCAGAACGACCTGTTTGATCTTGGCGCCGACCTTGCCACACCGGCCGGGGAGGGTGACGATTTCAGCCCGTCCGAAATGGTGCTGCGGATCGTATCGGCGCAGGTCGAATGGCTGGAGAAGGGTATCGATGCCCTCAACGCGAATCTCGAGCCGCTGACCAGCTTCGTGCTGCCGGGCGGGACCGAGCAGGCCGCGCGCCTCCATGTCGCACGCGCAGCGGCGCGCCGCGCCGAGCGTGCGATGACGTCCATGGCGGCTACCGAGCCGACCAATCCGCAGGCGCTTGCCTATATCAACCGCCTGTCGGATTACCTCTTCGTGCTTGCCCGCGTCGCGAACGACGGCGGTAGGGACGACGTGAAATGGATTCCGGGCGCTAATCGCTAGCCAAGGCTCCTCTCCCTCGTTAGACCGCGCGTTTTGCTGCAGGTGCGAAGGGATTTTTCGATGAGCAAGACGATCGCCATTATCGGCGCTGGCCAGATGGGTTCGGGCATCGCCCAGACCATCGCCCAGAACGGCATGGATGTGCTGCTCGCCGACGTCAGTCTCGAACTGGCCGAACAGGCTGTCGGTAAGATCGACAAGGCGTTCGGCAAGCTGGTCGGACGCGGCAAAATCGAGATCGCCGAAGCGGACGCCGCGATGAAGCGCCTCACCCCGGTCGGCGACTACAACCGGATGGGCGAGGCCGAATTCATCATCGAGGCGGCGACCGAGAAGGAAGAGATCAAGAAGGCGATCTTCGAGAAGGCGGGCGAGAAGCTGGGCGCCGATGCCATCATGGCCTCGAACACCAGTTCGATCCCGATCACCCGCATGGCAAACTATGCGCCCGATCCGGCCCGCTTCATCGGGCTGCACTTCTTCAATCCCGTGCCCGTCATGGGCCTGATCGAAGTGATCCCCGGTCTTGCCACCTCGGAAACCACGACTGCCCGTACCCGGGCTTTCGCCGAGGCGCTCGGTAAGGAAGTGGTGCTGAGCCAGGACGAACCTGGGTTTGTGGTCAACCGTATCCTTCTGCCCATGATCAACGAAGCCGTCTTCGTGCTCGGCCAGTCGACCGCCGGCATCGAGGATATCGACAAGGGGTGTCGTCTCGGCCTGAACCACCCAATGGGGCCGCTGCAACTGGCCGATTTCGTGGGACTGGATACCTGCCTCGACATCCTGATGGTGCTCTACAAGACTACGCGGGACACCAAATATCGGCCCGCGCCGCTGCTGGTGAAATATGTCGAGGCCGGCTGGCTGGGGCGCAAGACCGGGCGCGGGTTCTACGATTATTCGGGCGAGGAGCCGGTTCCTACCAGATAGCGGGCAAGAAGCGGGAACGGGGCGGAAGCGCCGCTCGTTCATTCGAAAAGGAGATTTTCAATGAACGACAGCAAGAACACCCCCGTTGGCGAAAGCCAGGAAGCGCGCCAGGCGGGCCTCGCCCCCGAAACACATAACGATGAGCAGGACGATCACCGCAATCAAGCGCAGGAAGTCGCCGAGCAAGCCCGCGGCGTGACCACCGAAACCCACTCACCGACCGAAAGCGAGAAGAGCGAGAACGTGTCCGGTCTGATGAACGATTCGACGCAGGATACGGTCGATCACATGCGCGACATGGAAAGTTCGGGCCGCATCGACATGGGTGCCTATCGCGGCGAGGAAAATCACGATGACAATGTCGACAAATACGGCAAGGGCAAAAAGCCCGACGGCCTGCGCGGCGACGGCACCTGATCAATTGTTGTCGAGATTTCCGTCGTTAAGGAGCCACAGCCCGGCGGTCAGCAATAGTGCTCCGAACGCTACCGAATAGGCGAGCAGGCGGAAATTCGGCTGCTCGATCGGATCGAGCTTATGCGAATCAAGCTTTTTGAGCGTGTGATAGGTCCTTCTTTGTGCATTGATCGCTAGCCAGCCTCCGGCAAGGATGAAGATGGTGGCGATCGCCTTGGCCAGCCATGGCGGATCGAATTCCCCGAACACGGCCTTGAATGCGAGGCCGATGCCGATCGCGGCAAAGGCTGTACGCATCCATCCCGCGAAGGTCCGCTCCATCGCCATGATGTTGCGATCTTCGGCCAGGTCGGTCCGAAGCTCTGCCCACGCCGTGCTTTTGTCTTGATCTTCAGGCGGATCGTCCTGTGCCATGTGAGAACAACCGACCCGCAGGGATCGCGGTTCCAGAACGATCAAATAGGTTCGGCGCTGACCAGAGGTTGGGCATCGTTGATCAGGTAGCTCTTGTCTTCAGGAACCGTGTCCGCGGGGCCTTCGTTCGAACCGGCGTCCGCATACCAGCTATCCAGTGTCAGCGGTTCCTCATTTCTCAGGGCGGCAGGTTCGGCGGGAACGCTCGCGGAGCCGCCCCGGGATGGCGAGGGATCGGTGGCTACTATGCTGTCCGGGGCGTTATTACCTGCATGCCCGGTAAGAAAGGCCCGTTCCGCATCGCGCATCTCTGTCTCGCGTCCGAAATGGCTTTGCAGCACGTAAAGTCCCCCGCCGCATAGGGCAGTGAGGAGAGCCAATCCGATGAAGGCCGAGCGGAGGGACATAAGCGGATTCTGGCCCTGAATAGTTAAAATCCGCTTTTCGCGGCTTCGGCCTTCAACCGGTAGAGTTCGTCCAGCGCCTCGCGCGGCGAAAGTGAATCCACATCGAGCGCGATGATCGCCTCGCGGAGGGCATCGCCTTTCTCCTCTGCCTCTGCCGTGACCGCGAACAGGGGCAGATCGCCAAGTCCCGCCGCGAGACCGCCCGTTTCCGCACGGCTCTTTTCCAGCTTGTCGAGCACCGCTTTTGCGCGCTTGATCACCGGCGGGGGTATACCTGCCAGTTTCGCGACCGACAGGCCATAGCTGCGGTCGGCTGCGCCCTTGGCCAATTCGTGCAGCAGCACCAGATCGCCCCTCCATTCGCGCGCGCGAACGTGGTGGAGGCTGAGCGCGTCGCAGGTTTCGGCCAGCCTCGACAGTTCGTGATAATGCGTGGCGAAGAGGCAGCGACATTTCAATTGCTCGTGCACCGCTTCGACCACCGCCCATGCCAGCGCCATGCCGTCGTAGGTGGACGTGCCGCGCCCGACCTCGTCGAGGATCACGAAGCTGCGTTCGGTCGCCTGCGAAAGGATCGCCGCAGTCTCGACCATCTCGACCATGAAGGTCGAGCGTCCGCGCGCAAGATTGTCCGATGCGCCCACCCGGCTGAACAGGCGGTCGGCGAGGCCGATCCTGGCCGAAGTGGCTGGCACGAAACTGCCTGCCTGCGCCAACAGTATGATCAGGGCATTCTGGCGCAGGAATGTCGACTTGCCCCCCATGTTTGGTCCGCCAATCAGCCAGAGCCGGTCGTCGGGGTCGAGGGCACAGTCGTTGGCGACGAAGCGTTCGCCTGCCCTGGCCAGTGCCTGCTCGACGACCGGATGGCGCCCGCCGGTGATTTCCAGGCAGGGTTCGTCGAGAATTTGTGGGCGCGACCAATCGCCTTCCACCGCCCGTTCGGCGAGCCCTGCCGACACGTCGATGCGGGCAAGGGCGGCGGCGGTCGCCGCGATCGCTTCGCGCGCGGCAATGACCTCGCCGACCAGTTCCTCGAAGTGCGCTTCCTCGGCAGCGATCGCATGCGCGCCTGCCTGTGCGATGCGCGTTGCTTCTTCATGCAGACCGACCGAATTGAACCGTACTGCCCCAGCCATGGTCTGGCGGTGCGTGAACCCGCTGTCCTGCGCCATCAGCTTGTCGCCGTGCTTCGCTGGGACTTCGATGAAGTAGCCGAGCACCTTGTTGTGCTTGATCTTGAGCGAAGGCGTTGCGGTTTCGTCACGATATTTCGCTTCCAGCGCGGCGATGGCCTTGCGCGCATTGCCGGATGTCTCTCTCAGGGCGTCGAGCGCGTGGTCGTAGCCGCCGGCGATGAAACCGCCCTGGCTGCGCTCGGTTGGCGGCGAGGGTACAAGTGCGCGAGCGAGGTGATCGACCAGCGCTGCATGGCCGCCGAGCGCCTGGATCATGCGGTTCAGCAGCGGCGGCAGGTCCACGCTGGCAGACAGCATCTCGCGCACGCGCCTCGCCTCGGACAGGCCATCGCGGATCTGGCCGAGGTCGCGGGGGCTGCCGCGGCCCGCAACGAGCCGCCCCAGTGCCCGGCCGATATCGGGTGCCTGTCGCAGGACGCCCCGAAGATCGGCGCGTAGAAGTGGGTCGACATGGAAATGATGCACGCTCGCCAACCGCTCTTCGATCGAGCCGAGATCGGCGAGGGGGGCTGACAGGTCCTCCGCAAGCTGGCGCGCACCTGCGCCGGTTGCGCAGCGATCGATGCAGGCGATCAGGCTACCTTCACGCCCGCCATTCTGCGCGGCGAGAATTTCGAGGCTGGTCCGCGTTGCCGCATCCATTGCAAGGTGCGTGCCGCTGCCTCTTGCAACCGGAGGCAGGAGAAAGGGCAGCTTGCCGCGCCCGGCATGGCCGAGATAGGCAATGAGCCCCGCCGCCGCCGCCAGCATCGGCCGGGTGAAATCGCCCAGTCCGTCGAGCGTTGCGATCCCGTGAATATCCTTCAGCCTCGCTTCGCCGTCCTCGCTGCGGAAATCGTGCCGCGGTCGGGCAATGACGTCGGAAGAGGCATCGTCCCAATCCTCGGGTCCCACTATCTCGCTCGCCCCGAGCCGCGCCAGTGCCGCATCGAGCCGGTCGGGAGCGCATTCTTCCAGCTCCATCCTTCCGGTCGAAATGTCGCAGGCTGCGATGCCTACCCCGTCGCGCACGGGAGCAACCGCCACCAGCAGGTTTGCGCGCCGGGGCTCGAGCAGCGCTTCCTCGGTCAGCGTCCCAGCCGTCACGAAGCGCACTATGTCGCGCGAAACCAGTGCCTTGGATACCGGCTTGCCTTCGCGTTTGGTTCGCTCCCTGGCTTCGTCCGGCGTTTCGGTCTGCTCGGCAATGGCAACGCGGCAGCCGCCCTTGATCAGCCTGGCGAGATAGCCTTCGGCAGAATGGACCGGCACGCCGCACATGGGTACAGGTTCGCCCTCATGCTCGCCCCGCGTGGTCAGCGCGATGTCGAGCACCTGCGCGGCCACCTTGGCATCCTCGAAGAACAGCTCGAAGAAATCGCCCATCCGATAGAACAGCAGCGCATCGCCCGCCTCGCGTTTGAGTGCGAGGTATTGCTCCATCATCGGGGTGGGTTTGTCGGCCATTCGCCATGCCGTAGCGGCCCGTTCCTCGATTCGGGAAGCGGCGCCGCAAGTGTTTCCCCTATGACTTCTTCAAAAATCTCCTTAGGGGCTTTCCACAAGATAGCAGAGGACACGCATGGCCGAAGAAAAGCAGACCGGTTTCAACACGCGCGAAGCGCTATTCTATCACGAGACAATCCGTCCCGGTAAGATAGAGATCATCGCATCCAAGCCTATGGCGACGCAGCGCGATCTCGCGTTGGCCTATTCGCCGGGCGTCGCGGCCCCGGTCGAGGCGATTGCCGCCGATCCGAAGAATGCGGCGCGCTATACTGCCCGTTCCAACCTCGTTGCGGTGATTTCAAACGGCACCGCCATCCTCGGTCTCGGCAATCTCGGCGCGCTGGCTTCCAAGCCGGTGATGGAAGGCAAGGCGGTGCTGTTCAAGCGCTTCGCCGACGTCGATTCGATCGACCTCGAACTCGACACCGAAGATCCAGAGGCCTTCATCAATGCGGTCGCGCTGATGGAACCGAGCTTCGGCGGCATCAACCTCGAAGATATTGCCGCGCCTGAATGCTTCATCATCGAGCAGGCACTGCGCGAGAAAATGAATATCCCGGTCATGCATGACGACCAGCACGGTACGGCGATCATTTCCGCAGCCGGACTGATCAATGCCTGCCATCTGACCGGGCGCGATCTCGACAAAGTCAAGATGGTGGTAAACGGCGCCGGAGCTTCGGCGCTGGCATGTACCGCGCTGATCAAGGCGATGGGTGTGCGGCACGAAAACGTCATCGTGTGCGACCGTTCCGGCCCGATCACGCCGGGCCGCGACAATGTCGACCAGTGGAAGAGCGCCCATGCCGTGGCGACCGAGGCGACAAGTTTGGAAGAAGCACTGGTTGGCGCGGACGTATTCCTCGGCCTGTCGGCTGCCGGTGCACTCAAGCCCGAATGGGTGGCGAACATGGCGGATGAGCCGATCATTTTTGCCATGGCCAATCCCGTGCCCGAAATCATGCCCGAAGATGCCAAGGCCGTGCGTCCCGACGCGATCATTGCCACGGGACGTTCCGACTATCCCAACCAGGTCAACAACGTGCTCGGTTTCCCCTTCATCTTCCGCGGCGCACTCGATGTGCAGGCCACCGCGATCAATGAAGAGATGAAGATCGCAGCCGCGCGCGCCATTGCCGAACTCGCCCGCGAACGCGTGCCCGAAGAGGTTGCTGCCGCCTATGGTGTGAGCCATCAGTTCGGCCGGGAATACATCATCCCTGCGCCCTTCGATCCGCGGCTCATGGAAGTGGTGTCCTCCGCTGTGGCGCAGGCGGCGATGGACAGCGGCGTGGCGCAAGCCCCGATCGAGGATTTCGATGCCTACCGCCATTCGCTGAAAGCGCGGCTCAATCCGACCACCGGCGCGCTCACCAATATCTACGATCAGGCCAAGGCCAACCCCAAGCGGATGGTCTTTGCCGAGGCGGAAGAGGAAGTCGCCCTGCGTGCCGCGATCCAGTATCGTGACTACGGCTATGGTGAACCGATCCTCGTCGGGCGGACCGACAAGGTACTCGACAAGCTGCGTGAACTTGGCGTGGACGATCCCGAGGACTGGATCATCGAGAACTCGAACCTGTCGGACAAGGTGCCGGCAATGAACGATTATCTCTACAAGCGCCTACAACGCCGTGGCTATACCCAGCGCGACGTAAGCCGCATGGTCAACCAGGAACGCAACGTCTTCGCCGCGCTGCTGGTGGCTCTCGGTCATGGTGAAGGTATGATAACCGGCCTGACCCGCACCTACGCGCAGACCGCGCGCGAAGTGGCGCGGGTGATCGATCCAAAGCCCGGTGCCACGCCTTTCGGCATTCACATGATGATCGGCAAGAACCAGACCACCTTCCTGGCCGATACCACGATCAACGAACGTCCGAGCGCGTCCGAGCTCGCGCATATCGCCAGGGAAACCGCCGCCGTGGCTCGGCGCATGGGTCATGAACCGCGCGTTGCCTTCATGTCCTATTCGACGTTCGGCAATCCATCCGGTCAGTGGCTGGGCAACCTCCGGGACGCAGTGGCGCTGCTCGATGCCGACGACAGCGTTGATTTCGAGTATGAGGGCGAAATGGCACCGGATGCCGCACTGAACCGCAAGGTGATGGAGCTTTATCCCTTCAATCGCCTGTCGGGCCCGGCCAACGTCCTGATAATGCCCGGCCTGCAATCGGCCAATCTTTCGGCCAAGCTGCTACGCGAACTGGGCGGCGAGACCATGATCGGCCCGATGATGATCGGCAGCGAAAAGCCGGTCCAGATCGCGCCGATGACCGCCATCGCGCCGGATCTCCTCACGTTGGCAGTGCTTGCCAGCGCGGGCGTGGTCGGCTGAGGGGAGGGCAGGCTTGCCGGGCATCGCGTCGCAGCGCCATCGCTTTGCGATTCCTGAGGATCTTCACTACCTCAACTGTGCCTATATGGCGCCGCTGTCACATGGGGTCAGTGGGGCTATGGTGGAAGGTGCGCGGCTGAAGGAACAGCCGTGGAATTTTCGTCCGGCAGATTTCTTCGCCGTAGTCGAGGCGTTTCGCGAGCGGGCGGGGCGTCTGGCGAAGGTGGATGCCGACCGTATCGCGGTGGTTCCCTCGGTCAGTTACGGCCTTGCGGTTGCTGCAGCCAATATCCCGCTGGAACGCGGCCAAAGCATCGTGACACTCGGCGACCAGTTCCCTTCCAATGTTTACGTCTGGCAGGAGAAGGCTGCGCGCTGCGGCGGTCAGGTGATCGCGGTGCAGCGTCCGTCGCAAAGCTGCTGGAGTGAGGCGGTGCTCGATGCCATCGGACCCCACACGGCGATTGTGGCAGTGCCACATAATCACTGGGCCGACGGGCGACTGGTGGATCTTGTGGCGGTTGGGGAAAAAGCCCGTGCACATGGTGCGGCACTGGTGCTCGACCTCACGCAGTCTCTGGGTGCGATGCCGCTTGATTTTGCGGCGGTGCAGCCGGATTTTGCCGTCGCGGCGTGTTATAAATGGCTGATGGGTCCTTACGGGATCGCCATGCTCTATGTCGATCCGAAGTATCACGATGGCGAGCCGATCGAGCACAATTGGATCAACCGCGCGGGCTCGGAAGATTTCGCCCGTCTGGTCGACTACCGCGACGATTTCCAACCCGGGGCAAGGCGCTTCGACATGGGCGAGAAGTCGAACCCGCCGCTGCTGGAGGGAGCAGGCGCGGCGCTCGATTTCCTGATGGAATTTGGCGTAGAGGCGATCTCTGCAGAACTTGGTCACCGGACCGAAGAACTTGCTACCGAAGCGCAGGATCTCGGGCTGGTCTCTGCGCCCATCGGGACCCGCGCACCGCATTTCCTCTCGCTCGGCTTTCCGGACGGCGTGCCCGATGGCCTTACCCAGAGTCTGGCGGAACGGCGGGTCCATGTTTCGCTCAGAGGTTCGTCGCTGCGCGTGACACCACATCTTTACAACACATCCGCCGATACCGACGCGCTGGTCCAGACCCTTCGCGATTGCCTCGCCTGAACGATTTGCCTGCACGACCCGTCGACGAGGTTTGCCCCAGTTCATCCCGCGGCAATCGGTCGCAGCGCTAAGCGCCTTTCACCGTGCATGGGATCGCACAGGAAAGGACGAAAAATGAAGAAATATATCGCTCTCGCCGTCATCGGCGCAGGCTTCGCGGCTACTCCTGCAATGGCGCAGCAGAACGAGGCTCCCGGCGGCTTCTATGTCGGCGCGCTCGGCGGCTATGAAGGTGTCGACGTCGAATCCGCCGACGGTTCGGCGACCGCAACCGCCGACAGCGTAGTTTACGGCATCAACGCCGGCTACGACCTCAGTCTTGGCGGCGCATTCATTGGCGTCGAAGGCGAGCTTTCGACCAGCGACGGTTCGACCAGCTTCCCCGACAGCTTCGACGGTGCCCGCGAGGGCCTCGAGACCGGCGGGCAGTATTACATCGGCGCGCGTGCCGGTTTTGCTCTGACGCCCGGCATCGCGGCCTATGGCAAGGTTGGCTACACCGCTCTCGACACCAAGGCGTTCACCGAAAGCGGATCGCTTGACGAACTGGACGAGAACGCCAACGGCATCCGCTACGGTGCAGGCCTGCAGGTCCAGCTTCCCGGCCCCCTCGAAGGCCGTCTCGAATATCGCCGTTCGCAATATGACGACCTGGCCGACATCGATCAGGGCGACGCCACAACCGACCAGGTCACGCTTGGCCTGGGCGTGCGCTTCTAAAAGCTAACCCTCGCTAGAAGGGGAGGGTCTTGCCGGTGTAGTCGATGAATGCATAGCCACCGCGAGCATTCTCGACCACATCGGCAAGGCCCTTCGCGCTTTCCTCGACAGTGATTTTGGCGTTCGGGCCGCCCATATCGGTCTGCACCCACCCCGGATGGAGCGAGAGGACAGTCACGCCGCGCTCCTTCGCCTCCTGCTCGGCAATGCCCTTGGCCAGCATGTTCTGCGCTGTCTTGCTGGTGCGATAGAGATCGTAGCCGCCGGACGAATCCTCGATCGATCCCATCAGCGAACTCATAAAGGACAGCGAGCCGCCCTGCCTGATATGCGGCAGCAGCTTCTTGCCCAGATGCGCCGGGCCGAAGGCGTTCGTCATGATGACCTCGGCCACCTCCTCTGCAGTCGCCTGCTCGCTCGATTGGTGCCTCGCGCCAGTGATGCCCGCATTCACGATAACCGCATCGAACTCGCCTTCGATAGCGTCGAAGGTGGAAGGTTCGGTTACGTCCAGCGTTTCGATCTGGATTCCTTCAACTGCGTGCAATTCTTCGCTCTTCGATCGTTCCGTGCCGGTCACGTCCCAGCCACGCGCCTTGAATTCCTTGGCGAGGCCGAGGCCGATACCGCGCGATGCGCCGACGATGAGGATATGCTTGCTCATTTCGAATAACTCCTAAGCCGGGTGGACCAGCGTTTTCAGGTTCATGAATTCGTGGAGGCCGAATTCGGCCAGTTCGCGCCCGTGTCCGGAACGCTTGATGCCGCCGAAGGGCGCTTCGATCTTCGATCCGTTCACACCGTTGAAGGTGGTCATGCCCGCCTCGATGGCATTGGCGAAATGCTCCTTCTCCCCTTCGTCGCGGGTCCAGACTGCGGAGCCGAGGCCGAAGGGTATGGCGTTGGCGATGGCCGTCGCCTCGTCGATATCCCTGGCTTTGTAGATTTGGCCCACCGGGCCGAAGATTTCGTCGGTCCCCGTCTCGCTGGCGAGCGGGACATCGGTGAGGAGACCCGCGGTCATCCATGCGCCAGGGCGGTCGATCTTCTCGCCGCCGAACAGCAGCGTGCACCCTTCCTCCTTGGCCTTGGCAACTTGTTTAAGCACCGTATCGCGCTGGCCTTCGCTCGAAAGCGGGCCGAGGCCGGTATCATCCTCCATCGGATCGCCCAGCTTCACATTTTTTAGCGCCGCGATGAACCTGTCGGAAAAATCGTCATAGATTTCGGCGTGGACGATGGTGCGCTTGCCGCAGATGCAGGACTGGCCATTGTTCTGGATGCGTGCTGTCACCGCGTCCTTCACTGCCTGGTCGAGATCGGCCGAGGGCATAACGATAAAGGGGTCGCTGCCGCCGAGTTCGAGCACGACCTTCTTCAGGTATTTGCCCGCCTGCTGCGCCACCGCGCTGCCTGCACCTTCGCTGCCGGTCAGCGTTGCGGCAACGACGCGGGGGTCCGCGATAATGTCGCCGATCGGATCGGAGGATACGCATAGGTTCTGGAACAGCCCTTCCGGCCCACCGGCTTCGAGGACCAGCTCCTCCATCCGCTGCGCCACGCCCTGCACGATGCTGGCGTGTTTCAGCACGCCGACATTGCCTGCCAGTATCGTCGGCGCAAGGAAGCGGATGACCTGCCAGTAGGGGAAGTTCCACGGCATGACCGCCAGTACCGGACCTTGCGGCAACCAGCGGCCCTCGGCGCGGCCACCGTCGGAGAGGTCCCAGAATTTCGAATCGAGCATGGGAGGCCCATGTTCGGCGTAATAACGCAGCAGGCTCGCGCATTTGGTGATTTCGCTGCGCGCCTGCGTGATCGGCTTGCCCATCTCTGTCACGGCCAGGCGGGCGAGCTCTTCTCTGTTCGCCTCGTAAAGATCGCCAAGAGCGGAGAGTACCCTCGTGCGAGCGTCAAGCGAGGTGCCGCGCCATTCCCGATAGGCGCGTGCCGCCGTCTCGAGCTTCGCGTCGATCCCTTTTTCGTCGAGCGTTTCGTAGGTGGCGATAGTCTCGCCGGTTGCGGGGTTGGTGGTGGTGATCACGGGTGGATGCTCCGGGCTGGGTTCACCCAATCAATCGCCGCGCTCCGGTCCCGTTCCGAAACCTATTTGCGCCGGAACCTGAAGTGCCAGACTCCGTAGCAATATATTGCTAAGTCATTGACTTAAAGAAGCGCCAGCAATTGCCCAAGCGTCGTATAATCTCAAACTTGCCTGCACCGATCCTTGACCAGTCTCCAAATCAGCAGGTCCGCTTTGTCCCCATTCGGACATTGAGCAGAGCCAACGTGCTCTCGAAAGCCGACGTGGAGAGATTGGATCTACTTTGCGGACTACCCGAACCACAACGCGATGCCTATGATGATTGCACGGCGTTACGACTGCTTTCGAGCTCAATGGCAGGGTAGAGCATTTCGCGCAGCGCAATCAGATCGCGAAAGGAGAGGTGATCGGCCCTCGGATAGCACTGGCGTTCCTTATCGATGGGGGCGAATCCGGCAATGCTGCCCACACGCCGTCAGATGGTCGTCAGAGTGTGCGTATTGCCAAAGCGCAGGGTTACGAGTTCATCAAGGTCTATAGCCGCCTCGATGAAGAAACCTTCGAAGCGATCATCAATGAAGCCGAAAAGCAGGGGCTGAAGGTCGTCGGACACATACCCAGCACTTTCGAGGGCCATACCGAAGACGCGTTCGTTCCGCATTTTGGCTTGGTCGCCCATGCGGAAGAATTCTCCAAGCAGGCGGATCAGTTCACTGCGGCAGAAGCGCGCCGCTTCGCCGAAATGGCGAAAGCCAATGGGACGTGGGTCATACCGAACCTGTCCAATCTGGTTCGTATCGCGGAGCAAGGGCGCGGTCTCGATGCGATCCGAAACTTGCCGAGCTTCAAATATGTGCATCCCCTGATGCAGAGCAAATGGATCACCGCAAACCAGTATAACGCCGGCTCCAATCCCCGCCGGATCGCATATTACGACCAACTCGTTGCATTCCACAGACTGCTTGTACGAGCCTTTCTCGATGCGCAGATCCCTATGCTCGCAGGTACGGATGCCGAGACTTCGGGAATTGTCTGGGGCTTCTCATTGCATGACGAGCTGGAATTGCTTGTCGAAGCCGGGCTGACGCCAGAGGAAGCTCTGGCCGCCGCCACTGTCCGTTCGGCCACATGGCTTGAACTGGAAGATCGGATCGGGACGATCGAACCGGGCAAGCTCGCCGACGTCGTTCTGCTGGATGCCAATCCGCTTGCCGACATTGCCAATACACGCAAGATTGCCGGCGTGTTTTCGGACGGGCGCTGGCTTTCGAAGAGTAGGTTCGATGCGATGTTGGCGGAACTGGCCAGCAAGAATTTGCTACCGAGCAACAGGCTCGATTGGGCCAAGAGGAACGACTATCAATGCTGCTGAACCATCTGGGCCGGATCGCCGCTGCGTTAAAGAACTGACCCAATGCTGCCATTCCGGACCCTCATGTCCTTTTTGGCAATCATGTAGGCGGAATTCATGGTGGAATATCGAAAATAGCGGCGTATCCAAAACTCGGTAGAGTCACGAGTTACTGCCGCAATCGATTGAATCATCGACGCCGAAACCGGAAGTACCATACCTCGTGGCCATAGGTGTTGCGCGCCTTGTGTTCGTAGCGCGTTTCGCACCAGCCTGAAGGTCGGTTCTCCCAACTGTGTCGGTCCTCCACCACCCATTCGAATTCCGCAGTGAACCGGCGCATCACCATCAGCGCATGGCGTAAATAAACGGGATGGTCGGTCCCGAAGCGGAATTCGCCGCCGGATTTCAGCTTGTCGGCGATCATCCGCACAGGACCATCGTTCATCATGCGGCGCTTCGCGTGCTTGTTCTTGGGCCAGGGGTCGGGATGGAGCAAGTAGAGCATTGTGAGCGCGCCGTCCGGTACGCGGGCGAGGGCATCGAGAGCATCGCCGTGGTGGATGCGTATATTCGCCAGTTTCCCATCCCGGACGTGGGTCAGGGCCTGCGCCACGCCGTTGAGAAATGGTTCGGCCCCGATGAAGCCATGATCGGGCAGGAGGTCGGCCCGATAGGCAAGGTGCTCGCCTGCGCCGAAACCGATTTCGAAATGCAGCGGCCGGTCGAAGCCGAACAGCGCTTCGGAAGTCACAGGGCCTTCCTGCGGCACGGCGATCTGCGGCAACAGCTTGTCGACCAGTTCCTGCTGGGCGGCGCGCAGGGGCTTTCCCTGGCTACGACCATAAAGCCGGTTGAGGGTAGTGGGGTCGCCTTCCTTGAACGCACTCATGCCGCGCCCGCTAAAAGCAAAACGCCCGGAAGCCAAGGCCTCCGGGCGTCTCGCTGTCCCGTCCAGGAAGAATTCGGTATCAGGCGGCTTCCGCCTCGTCCTCCTGGTCACGCAGCACGTAGCCGCGGCCCCAGACGGTTTCGATGTAGTTCTCGCCGCCGCATGCGTGGCTCAGCTTCTTGCGCAGCTTGCAGATGAAGACGTCGATAATCTTGAGTTCGGGCTCGTCCATGCCGCCGTAAAGGTGGTTGAGGAACATTTCCTTGGTCAGCGTGGTACCCTTGCGCAGGCTGAGCAGCTCCAGCATCGCATATTCCTTGCCCGTGAGGTGGACGCGGGCGCCGTCGACTTCGACCGTCTTCGCATCGAGGTTCACGGCCAGCTTGCCGGTGCGGATGATCGACTGGCTGTGGCCCTTCGAGCGGCGCACCACGGCGTGGATGCGGGCGATCAGTTCTTCGCGGTGGAACGGCTTGGTGACGTAATCGTCGGCGCCGAACCCGAAGCTGCGGATCTTGCTGTCCATCTCGGCAACGCCGGAAAGGATCAGGACCGGGGTCTGTACCTTGGCCACGCGCAGCTTCTTGAGCACGTCGTAGCCATGCATGTCCGGCAGGTTCAGATCGAGCAGGATGATGTCGTAGTCATACAGCTTGCCAAGATCGAGGCCCTCCTCGCCCAGATCGGTCGAGTAGACGTTGAAGCCTTCGGTGGTGAGCATGAGCTCGATGGCTTTCGCCGTTGTCGGCTCGTCTTCGATCAGCAGTACACGCATGGGTAGTCCCCCCTAGCCCTGAATTGCGGTGCCCCTTCCCCCTAAGGAGGGGTGTCGTCCCTTGTTAACTATTTGGGGTGTGAATGAAAAAGGTTAACGCGAGGTAAAAGCCGTTAACTTTTTCCCTGTTGCAAGAAGGACTCAGAGACCGCGCAGTTTATTCTGGCGGCGGCGCTGCGCCGATGATCCGATTCCTATGGCCTCGCGATATTTGGCAACGGTGCGGCGGGCGAGATCGAAGCCTTCTTCGTTCAGAAGGTCGGCAAGCTTCTGGTCGGAGAGAACTTTTTTCGGGTCTTCCGCCTCGCACAGCGTCCTGATTCGCGCCTTGATCGCTTCGCTGCTGGCACCCTCGCCATCGGCTGCGCCGACGCCGCTGGAGAAGAAATACTTCATCTCGAAAGTGCCACGCGGACAGGACAGGTATTTGTTGCTGGTAACGCGGCTCACCGTCGATTCGTGCATTTCGATCTTCTCGGCCACTTCGCGCAGGGTCAGCGGCCGCATGGCGGACACGCCCTCGCGGAAGAAGCCTTCCTGACGCTTCACGATCTCGCTCGCGGTCTTGAGAATGGTCTTCTGCCGCTGGTCCAGCGCACGGATCAGCCAGTCCGCTTCGCCCAGCTGCTCGTTCAGCCACGCCCGCGATGCCTTGTCCCGCGCCCCTGCCTCCAGCTCGACATAATATTCGCGGTTCACCACCAGACGGGGCAGGCTCGCCTCGTTGATGCGGATTTGCCAACCGCCATCCTGGGCCGGGGTGACGATGACATCCGGTACGATGGGTGTTTCGCTTTCCCCGCCATAGCGGCAGCCCGGCTTGGGGTCGTAGCTGCGCAGTTCGGCGAGCATGTCGGCGAAGTCTTCCTCGTCGACATCGCACAGACGCCTGAGCCGCAGGATATCACCGCTGGCAAGTAAATCCAAATGATCGATCAGCCGCGCCATGCACGGATCGTAGCGGTCCGCCTCCTTCGCCTGCAGGGCGAGGCATTCCGACAGGTTGCGCGCACCCACTCCCGTCGGATCGAGTGACTGTACGAGTGCCAGCGCGCGTTCGACTTCGGCCAGGGGGGCGCCCATATCGTCGGCGATTTCGCGAAGCTCGGTATGGAGGTAGCCGGCCTCGTCCAGCTCGTGGATGATCCGCCCCGCGATCAATGCTTCGCGCGCGTCATGGGCGAGGGCACCGATCTGGCCGGACAGATGTTCGGCAAGGCTCGGCCCGTCGGAAGAGCGGTTCTCGAGATCGGGTAAATCCTCTCCGCCAAGTCCCGTAGCGCCAGCTTCCGACCAGTCACCTCGGTCGCCCGGCGCGGATTCGGGATCGCGCGCATAATCGGCGATGTCGAGCGCGGAATCCCCGTCGAAGTCGGGCGTCGCTTCATGCTCACCCGCAGTTTCGCCTGCATCTTCGGATTTCTCGCGACTGACCTCGCCCACTTCGAGCAACGGATTGCTCTCCAGCGCCTCGGAAACGAAGCTTTCGATTTCGAGGTTCGACAGCGCCAGCAGCTTGATCGCCTGCTGCAACTGCGGCGTCATCACCAGCGATTGCGTTTGCCGTAGGTCGAGCCTCGGACCGAGCGCCATGATCTAGCTCCGGACGCGCGCCGCAATCACAGCGTGAAGTTCTCGCCGAGATAGAGGCGTTTGACGTTCTCGTCCGCCACCAGCGCCTCGGGCGTCCCGGCAAACAGCACCTGTCCGCCATAGATGATGCAGGCGCGGTCGACGATTTCCAGGGTCTCGCGTACGTTGTGATCGGTGATCAGCACGCCGATGCCGCGGGTCTTGAGATCTTTCACGAGGTCGCGGATATCGCTGATCGAGAGGGGATCGATTCCGGCGAAGGGCTCGTCCAGCAGCATTATCGAGGGCTTGGCCGCCAGGGCGCGAGCGATTTCCGCCCGCCGCCGTTCGCCACCCGAGAGCGCCATAGCGGGGCTTTCGCGCAAGCGGGTAAGGCCGAATTCGTCGAGCAGGCGATCGAGTTCGGCGGTGCGCGCCTCCTTGTCCGGCTCGACCATTTCGAGCACGCAATTGATATTCTGTTCCACCGTCATCCCGCGGAAGATGCTGGTTTCCTGCGGCAGATAGCCGAGGCCGAGGATCGCGCGGCGATACATCGGCAGGTTGGTGACATCCTCGCCATCCATCAGGATGCGGCCCGCATCGGGGCGCACGAGGCCCATAATCGAGTAGAAGCAGGTCGTCTTGCCGGCACCGTTCGGACCCAGCAGGCCGAGCACTTCGCCCTTGCCGACGCTGAGCGAAATATCGGTCAGCACCTGCCGCTTGTCGTAGCTCTTGGCAATCGAGATCACTTCGAGCCCGCCCTGCGGGATTGGCGGGGCGGCATCGTGCACCGCTTGATTGTCAGGGCTCATCAGGTCTTCGGCCATGCGCGGCGCCATAGCATGCGGGGCGAAGAGGAAAACCCCCGAGCGGGCGCTGTTCGACGAAGTTGGCAAGATTCGTGCATGAACCGCAGATAGCGGTGCATCAGGACACGCGCCGCTTGCCAGATTGCAACAATTTTGAAACTATACCTTTTCGGAGAGAATGTCCGGGGAGACATGCGATGGGCAAGGCGATCGAAAATAACCACGATATGGGCGCTGTGGATCACGGCCGCCCGCGCGATTGGCGCAAGGCCATGAGCGACAATGTCGCGCTCGCCCTGATCGTCTATACCGGCCTGCAGATTTTCGTGACGGTCAATGCGCTGAAGGAAGGCGTGTCCTCAACGTTGCCTTATTTCGCCCTCGTCATCCTCGTCGCCGCGATTATCCCGGCCTGCCGCTGGGCGGAAAAACGCTGGAAGGACCTCTCGCCCGAAGCCGCCAGCGACGAATCGCTGAAAGGAGAATTCCGCCGCGACCAGATCATTCTCTGGGCTGCCGCAATCGGACTCCCGCTCATTCTCACAGCGCTGTTCAAGGCGATCTTTTCCGCAACCGCCTGAAGTCTTGCGCCACCCGCTGCGGCTCCCTAGCCGGACCTCTTGAAGGTTTGCGGAGTTATAGAAACGACATGATCGATAAAGAAACCGCGCTGGCGCGTTGCCAGGACCTCGTCGCGCTTGCGCAGAGAATGGGTGCCGATGCGGCCGATGCTATCGCCCGGGCCAATGCTTCCGAAGCAGTGAGCATGAGGCTGGGCAAGCTGGAGGAGGTCGAGCGTTCGGAGAGCGAGGAGATCGGGTTGCGGGTCTTCGTCGGCAAACGCTCCGCCTCGATCCACACCAGCGATTTTGCGCCCGACGGCCTTCTGGCACTCGCCGAGCGGGCGGTCCAGATGGCGCGCCATGCACCAGAGGATCGGCACTCCGGCCTAGCCCCGCAGGAAAAGCTGTTTACCGGCGAGATGCCCGATCTCGAGCTGGACGATCCGGACCAGCCTCACCCGGAAGCCCTGCGCGAAGCGGCTCTGGCCACCGAGGATGCGGCGCGGGCGGTTGATGGTGTGACCAACAGCAATG
Organism: Qipengyuania huizhouensis; assembly: GCF_019711635.1. Lineage (GTDB taxonomy): Bacteria > Pseudomonadota > Alphaproteobacteria > Sphingomonadales > Sphingomonadaceae > Qipengyuania > Qipengyuania huizhouensis. The sequence continues at coordinate 265,022 of NZ_JAIGNT010000002.1, forward strand.
GTGGCGGTGCGGAAGCCAACCGGGCGGTCGTAGCCCTGGCGACTTCAGGAGGCTTTGCGCGCGGCTATGCCGGCAGCGGCTTTTCGCTTTCGGCCAGCGTCATAGCGGGTGAGGGTGGCTCGATGCAGACCGATCATGCCTCGCGCAGTGCCCGCTTCCGCGCCGATTTGCCCACTCCCGAATCGGTGGGGAGCGAGGCCGGACAGCGCGCCGTTGCGCGGCTGAATCCCAAATCGATGCCGAGCCGCGAGCTTCCAGTCGTGTTCGAACCACGCATTGGCGGCGGTCTTCTGGGGCATCTGCTTGGCGCGATGTCTGGGCCTGCCATCGCCCGCAAGGCGAGCTTCCTGCTGGGACGCGAGGACGAGGACCTGTTCGATTCCGCCATCCGCATCGTCGAACAACCCTTGCGCAAGCGCGGCCAGCGTTCGCGGCCGTTCGATGGAGAGGGCGTTCCCTGTACAGATCGCACGCTGGTCGAGGGCGGGCGTGTCACCGGCTGGCTGACCAACGTGTCTTCGGCCGACCAGCTGGGCCTCGGCCTCACCGGCCATGCCTCGCGCGGAGGCGGCGGATCGCCAGGCGTCAGCGCAAGCAATGTGCACATGGAGCCGGGCAGTGTCTCGCCCACCCGGTTGATGGAAGATATCGAGGACGGGCTCTACGTCACCTCGCTCTTCGGACAAGGTGTGAACCCCGTCACCGGGGATTACAGCCGCGGGGCGACGGGTTTCCGCATCAGGAAGGGCGAGATTGCCGAGCCGGTGGCCGAGATCACGATCGCGGGCAATCTCATCGATATGTTCCGCGCGCTGACCCCGGCGGACGATCTGGAGATGATCCGTTCCATCAACGTGCCCACATTGCGCATCGACCGTATGATGGTGGCTGGTGAATGAAGCGCTTCATTGCCGCCTTTTTTGTTCCGATCCTTGTTCTGATTGCCGGAACACCTGCATCGGCGCTCCTGCCGGCGATACCTGAGACAGGTGGGACGGCCGAGGCCGAGGCGCCGGTTCAGACTATCGAGGATACGCAAGCCGCCGGAGCGGACGAGCGCATGGCGCAGCGCATCGAGGGGATTTTCTCCGAACTTCCGGCATTCGGGGCAGTCGAGGTCGACGTGAGCCAGGGCGTGGTGACCCTTTCGGGCACCGTCCCGAGACAGGAGGACATCGCCCGCGCCGAAGCTATCGCTGGCCGTGTCAGCGGCGTGGTAACGGTCGAGAACGGTCTGGAGCGCGACCTGTCGATTTCTTCGCAGGGAAGCGGAATCGCCAGCCTTGCGGAAAGGTGGGACGGCTTCGTCGCCATGGTGCCGCTGATCGGGCTGGCGCTGCTTGTCTGGGCGGTCATCGCCTTTCTCGGCTATCTGATCGCAGGGTTCGGAGCGCTGTGGCATAGGCTCGCACCCAACGGCTTTCTTGCCGAGTTGATCGCCAGCTCCATCAGGTTCGTTTTCGTCATCGGCGGGTTGGTAATCGCGCTCGAGATTCTGGGGGCGAGCGCATTGCTCGGCGCGGTGCTGGGCGGGGCGGGGCTCATCGGCCTCGCACTCGGCTTTGCGCTACGCGAAACGATCGAAAATTACGTCGCCTCGCTCATGCTGTCGCTGCGCCAGCCGTTCCGGGCCAACGACTGGGTCATGATCGGCGACCTCGAAGGCCGCGTCATCCGCCTGACCAGCCGTGCCACGGTGATGATGACGCTGGACGGCAATCACCTGCGCATCCCGAACGCCCAGGTCTTCAAGGCGGTCATCACCAATTTCACCCGCAATCCGCAGCGCCGCTTCCAGTTCGATCTGGGCGTCGATGCGGATGATGATGCGCTGGCTGCGCGCCAGCTGGGGCGCGAAGTGCTGGAAGGGCTCGATTTCATCCTCGCCGATCCGCCGCCCGAGGGGCGGATCGTGGAGGTCGGCGATTCGAACGTTGTAATCCGCTTCCTCGGCTGGATCGACCAGAACGAAACCGATTGGTGGAAGGCCCAGAGCCGCGCGATTCCGGCGGTCAAACACGCGCTGGAAGAAGCCGGCTTCGGCCTGCCCGAACCGATCTACCGCCTGCGCTTCGATCCGCGCTCGGCTTCTGTGCCGTTCGGGAATGCCGCAGAGGGGAAGCGCGATGAGGCTTCTGCCCCTCCTGCAAGAGATGTCCGGCAGCCTGCGACCATTGCGGCGAGCGAGGATGTGCGGCCCACGCATGAAATCGCCGAAATGGTCGAGAAGGAACGCCGCGAGAGCGGCAGCGAGCAGGACCGGGATCTGCTCGATCATTCACGCCCGGTCGAATGAAAAAGGGGCGCTTCGCGGCGCCCCTCTCTCCTACTTCTTGTTCGCTTTGTAGCGGTCGATGCTTTCGAGCACGATCTTTCGCGCTTCCGTCGCATCGCCCCATGCGCCCACACGGACCCACTTTTCCTTTTCCAGATCCTTGTAGTGGGTGAAGAAATGCTCGATCTGCTGGAAGATGATCGAAGGCAGATCCTTTGTTTCCCCGACATCGGAGTAATAGGGAAAGGTCGTGTCGACAGGGACGCAGATCAGCTTCTCGTCGCCGCCATGCTCGTCTTCGAGGTTGAGGACGCCGATCGGCCTGGCGCGCACCACGCAGCCCGGGATGAAAGGCGAGCGGGCAATCACCAGCGCGTCGAGCGGATCGCCATCGGGGCTCAGCGTGTGCGGGACGAAGCCGTAATTCGCCGGATAGCGCATCGGTGTGTGCAGGATGCGGTCGACGAACAGCGCGCCGCTTTCCTTGTCGAATTCGTACTTCACCGGTTCGCCGCCGGTCGGCACCTCGATGATGACGTTGAGGCTTTCGGGCACATTGTCGCCCGCGGGGATCATGTCGATACGCATTGCGGCTCTCTAGTTAATATGTTGTCGGCCCCTCTCCCCAGAAAGACTTCGCGGGGCCGATAGCGTCCCTGCGATATTGCGGCAACCTGTTCTCTCGCCTAAGCGCGCGCCATGTCGAAAACACCGCAGGCCGTTCGCGGCACACAGGATATCTTCGGAGCAGATGCCGAAGCCTTCGCCTTCGTGGTCGAAACCTTCGAGCGCGTACGCAGGCTCTATCGCTTCCGCCGGGTTGAAATGCCTGTTTTCGAGAAGACCGAGGTTTTCGCTCGCTCCATCGGCGAGACGACCGACATCGTCTCCAAGGAAATGTATTCCTTCGAGGACCGGGGGGGAGAGTCGCTGACTCTCCGGCCCGAATTCACTGCCGGGATTGCGCGCGCCTATCTTTCCAACGGCTGGCAGCAATACGCGCCGGTCAAGCTGGCGACGCACGGGCCGCTGTTTCGTTACGAGCGCCCGCAGAAGGGGCGCTATCGCCAGTTCCACCAGATCGATGCGGAGATCATCGGCGCTGCCGAACCGCAGGCCGATGTCGAGCTGCTGGCGATGGCCGACCAGCTGCTGAAGGAACTGGGCATCACCGGCGTGACGCTGCACCTCAACACGCTGGGCGATGGCGACAGCCGCGAAGCATGGCGCGCCGCGCTGGTCGAACACTTCCGCGCGGTGAAGGATGAACTCTCGGAAGATTCGCAGGAACGGCTGGAAAAGAACCCGCTGCGCATCCTCGATTCAAAGGATCGCCGTGACCGGAAGTTCGTTGCAGATGCGCCGAAGATCGATCAGTTCCTGTCCGACGATGCGCGGGCGTTTTTCGAGGCGGTAACCAGCGGCCTCGATGCGGCAGGCGTCAAATGGCAGCGCGCCGAAAGTCTCGTGCGCGGGCTCGACTATTACCGCCACACCGCTTTCGAATTCATTCCCGACGAGGGCAGCGAAGCGGCGGGCAAGCTCGGCAGCCAGAGCACCATTCTCGGCGGCGGACGCTATGACGGGCTGATGGAAAGCCTCGGCGGAGCGCCAACGCCTGCGGTGGGTTGGGCAGCGGGGATCGAACGGCTGGCGATGTTGGTCGGTGAGAGGGACGAACCGACCGCTGACGTTGTAGTCGTTGTCGAGAATGACGAACGGCTCGACGAAGCGATGAAGATGGTGACGGCACTTCGAAACGCGCAGTTTGCCGCTGAACTTTTTGCTACTGGCTCTCCCCGTAAGCGCTTTGACAAGGCGAAGAAACTTCCATCGCATACTCTGGTTTCCTTCACAGTGACCGACTCCGGCTCTCCGCTGAGGGTACTTGGTGATGGAGGGGAGCGGGCAACGGCGGTCGAGGATTTCATTCGATCAAAATGACCATTCCAGCAGAACGTCTCGACCAGATCGCTCACCGCTTCGCCGAGCTCGAGGCGCGCATGGCTTCGGGCACGCTCGAGGGCGACGAATTCGTCCGGGCGAGCCGCGACTATGCCGAGCTTGAGCCGGTGGCCCGAGTCGCCGCAGAGGTTAAGGCGGCACGCGAGGAGATCGCCGGTCTCGAGGAAATGCTCGCCGATCCGGAAATGCGGGCGATGGCCGAGGAAGAGCTGGCCGATCTGCGCAAGCGCCTGCCCGATGCAGAGCGCGAACTGGCCATCGCCATGCTGCCGCGCGATTCCGCTGACAGCAGGCCCGCGATGCTTGAAATCCGGGCCGGAACGGGCGGCGACGAGGCGGCGCTGTTCGCGGGCGATCTTTACCGCATGTACGAACGCTTCGCCGTCGAGCAGGGCTGGAAGGTCGAGCCGGTAAGCATGAACGCCAGCGAAGTCGGTGGCTTCAAGGAAATCGTCGCCAATGTCGCCGGGGCCGGCGTGTTCGCGAAGCTGAAATTCGAAAGCGGTGTGCACCGTGTCCAGCGCGTTCCCGAAACCGAAAGCGGCGGACGCATCCATACGTCTGCGGCAACCGTGGCGGTGCTGCCTGAACCCGACGAGGTCGATGTGCAGATCGACCAGAACGACCTCAAGATCGACACCTATCGCGCCAGTGGGGCGGGCGGACAGCACGTCAACACCACCGACAGCGCGATCCGCATCACGCACTTGCCTACGGGCACGGTTGTCACCTGCCAGGACGCCCGCAGCCAGCACAAGAACAAGGAAAAGGCGATGCAGGTGCTCCGCGCGCGGCTCTACGAGGCGCAGCGCGAAGCCACGCAGGGCGCCGAAGCCGAAGCGCGCAAGGCCATGGTCGGCAGCGGCGACCGCTCCGAGCGCATCCGCACCTATAATTTCCCGCAGGGACGCGTGACCGATCACCGCATCGGTCTGACCTTGCACAAGCTCCCTGAAATCATGGCCGGACCGGGATTGGGCGAGCTGGTCGACGCGCTGATCGCCGAGGACGAAGCCAAGCGGCTCTCGGCGCTGAGCGAGTGAGAGTGCCGGTACGCTCTAAATCCGTTCGTGCTGAGCTTGTCGAAGCACAGTATTTTTCTTTGAGCGCAGCACCAAAATGAAGGACGGCCCTTCGACAAGCTCAGGGCGAACGGGGCTTCGGGTAGTAGATGCTATTCGCGCCGCCGCTGAACATCTGTCCGAAACCAGCGAAACCGCTCGGCTCGATGCCGAGCTGCTGATGGCGGATGCGCTGGGCATAGAAAGGTCAGACATGCTGCTGCGCGCGATGCGCGATGCCGTGCCGTCGTCATTCGCAGCGATGGTGGAGCGCCGCGCTCGGCACGAGCCCGTGGCGCATATCCTCGGCCACCAGGAATTCTTCGGGCGCCGGTTCAGGGTGACCCCCGACACGCTGATCCCGCGCGGCGACAGCGAAGTGCTGGTCGAGGCGGCGCTGGAACTCAACCCCGATGCAGGTCGCGTGCTCGATCTCGGGACGGGGACGGGCGCACTGCTTCTAAGCGTGATTGCCGAAACCGGCGCGCGGGGCGTGGGCACGGATCGCTCGCCCGCGGCGCTTGGCGTGGCGCATGACAATGCCGACCTCCTTGGCCTGGAAGAGCGCGTCCGCTTCCACCTGCTCGACTGGCGGCAGGAAGGCTGGGCGGACGAACTCGGGTGCTTCGACCTGATCCTTTGCAATCCCCCCTATGTGGAGGAGAATGCCGCGCTCGATCCCGATGTGCGCGACCACGAACCGCATGGCGCGTTGTTCGCAGGCGCCGACGGGCTCGACGATTACCGCATCCTCATCCCGCAATTGCGCAGCCTGATGGAAGATGGCGGGGTGGCGATTCTCGAAATCGGGCACGAGCAGGCGGAGCCCGTAAGCGTTCTTGCGCGGGCGCAGAAATTCGCCGTAAACCTCCGCCGCGACCTTGCGAATCGCCCCCGCGCCCTCATTTTGACATAAAGGGGTTGGCAAAGCGGAATCGAAGCTCTACCTCTGGCCATAGGCCAGTGGTGCGCGGATATGTCCGACCCGCCGGCTCACAGCTCCGACATGGCAGTTCCGGTGCGAGGCGCAGGCCCCGTATACCATGCACAGACAGGAGCACGCATACTGCGTGAGGGCGCAGTATGACCGATGGGCAACGCGGCCAGAGGCGGACCGAGGGTTCGCGCCGCGCCATGAAAAGGACGAGTATTCCTTGAACAACAATCGCAACAACCGTCGCCGCGGTCGTCAGAACAATCGTACCCAGGGCGGCGGCAATTCGGCCAACAGGATCGACAGCCGGGCACGCGGCAATGCGCCCCAGCTGCTGGACAAATACAAGAAGCTTGCTCAGGACGCCCAGCACAATGGCGACCGCGTGCAGGCCGAGTATTACCTCCAGTTCGCCGACCATTATTTCCGCGTGATCGCCGACAACAAGGCCCGTCAGGACGAGGCCAAGGCCAAGCGCCCAGACGATCGCGGCCAGAACCAGTCGGACGACGAATCGAACGACGACGGTGACGACAACCGCCAGAACCGTCGTCCACGGGTCCGTCGCGACGACGATCAGGGCCAGCAGGACAATCGTGGCCGCAAGCCGCGCCGCGCGTCGAGGGACGATGAAGGCGATAGCGAAGGCAACGATTACGAGCCCGCCGACAACCCTTTCATCCGCAAGGATGACGAGGTCGAAGCGCCCAAGAAGCGCCGTGCCCCGCGCAAGGCGAAGAAGGGCGAGGAAGGCGCGCCCGGCAACGAAGGCGAGATCGATGCGGCTGCCCTGCCGCCCGCAATCGGCGGAGACGACAAGCCGGCGCCGCGCCGCCGCCGCAAGGTCGAAGAGAACGAGGATGTGAGCGCGGTCGGCTGATCGCGCTCGTCCCGTCTGCTTTTCCTTGCCATCGCCGCGCCCCGGTTTAACAGGCGCAGTCGATGGATCGTATCCCTGAATTCCTGCAGCGCCACCCTCGCTGGAGCGCGCTTCTTCTCGGCCTGATTTCGGCGACCGGATTCCAGCCGCTCCACCTTTGGCCTGCGGGCCTCGCTGCGATGGCGGCGTTCGTCTGGCTGGCTTACCAGCAAGACAGCGGCAAGCGCGCATTCCTGCTCGGCTGGTTGTTCGGCGTTGCCCATTTCACGCTGACCAACAACTGGATCGCCACGGCCTTCACCTATCAGGCAGAAATGCCCGCCGCGCTCGGCTGGGCGGCTGTTCCGCTGCTCTCGCTCTACCTCGCGGTCTGGCCTGCCCTGGCAGTGCTTGCTGCATGGCTACTCGGGCGAGGGCGGGGGGTGGGTGTCTTCGCGCTCCTGCTGGGCGCTTTCTGGATCGCGGCGGAATGGCTGCGGAGCTGGGTCTTCACCGGCTATGCCTGGGGCCCGTTCTCGCAAATGATGCTGGGCGATTGGGATCGGCCAGGCGTCGCGGGCCTGCTGCCCTTCATGGGTTCTTACGCGCTTTCGGGCCTCGTCGTGACCCTTGCCGGCATTTTCGCCCTGCTCGCATCCACGCGCCGCTGGAAAGGCCTGGGGGCGGTGATAGTGATTGTGACCGCGGGCATGTTCTGGCCGGCACCCGAAGCCGAAGACGGCTTCCTTCCCCTGACGCTGGTCCAGCCGAACCTGAGGCAGGAAGAACTCGACGATCCGAGCAAATACGAAGAGCAGTTCCAGCGCATCTCCGCCCTAAGCGAACCGCAACGTGCCTACAGCCGCAGGCTGGTGCTTTGGCCCGAAAGCGGCGTGCCCGATTATCTGCGAGACGGCTATCCGCAGCGCTACTATACCCAGATGACCGCTGGCGGCGACCCGGCCTTCGCAAGGTTCCGCATCGGCCGGACGATCGGCGAAGGCAGCCTACTGCTGACAGGCGCAGTCGACCTGGAAATAGCCGAAGTCGAGGGACGGGAGCGGGCGGTGGGAGCCTATAACGCGATCACGCCGATCGATGCCGACGGCAATCTGGGCCAGCGCTACGCCAAGGCGCATCTGGTGCCCTATGGCGAATATCTTCCGATGCGTGCATTGCTCGAACCGCTCGGAATGTCGCGGCTGGTGGCCGGTTCGATCGATTTCATCCCCGGTCCCGGGCCCCAGACCATCGACCTTGGCGCTTACGGGCAGGCCGGAATGCAGATCTGTTACGAGATCGTTTTCTCGGGCGAGGTGGCCGAACGCGGCAACCGGCCCGATTACATCTTCAACCCCTCCAACGATGGCTGGTTCGGTGCATGGGGGCCACCCCAGCACCTGGCCCAAGCGCGCATGCGGGCGATCGAGGAAGGCCTGCCCGTACTGCGCTCCACCACTACGGGGATCAGCGCAGTCATCGATGCGCGCGGTGTGTTAAGAAGCCATATCGGCCGCGACAAGGCCGACCGGATCGATACGCTCGTGCCTCCCCCCGCAGTTCCTACGTGGTTCGCAAGGCTGGGTCACTGGCTCACGCTTTTATGGGGCGTAGTGCTTCTTGCCGGATCGCTGGTTGCCATGGGCGCGCGCCATCGTTACCTGTCTCGCACAACATAAAGCTTTCTTTATATCTTTCTGCCGGGGTTTTGATGCGCACCAGTTACCTGTTCACTTCCGAAAGCGTTTCGGAAGGCCATCCCGACAAGGTGTCCGACCAGATCAGCGATGCAATCGTCGACCTGATGCTGTCGAAGGACGCGGAATCGCGCGTCGCCTGCGAAACGATGACGACAACTCAGCGCGTGATACTCTCCGGCGAGATTCGCTGCGCGCCGATGTATGACGCAAACAATGCCGCATGGGCCGAAAACGGCGGCTGGGCACCGGGCGCGAAGGAAGAGATCGAACAGGCCGTGCGCCGTACCGTTCGCGAAATAGGCTACGAGCAGAGCGGCTTCCACTGGAAGACGCTGACTTTCGAAAACCACCTCCATGGCCAGTCGAGCGAAATCGCCCAAGGCGTGGACGCTAATGGCAATAAGGACGAAGGCGCTGGCGATCAGGGCATCATGTTCGGCTTCGCCTGCGACGAAACGCCCGATCTCATGCCGGCGACGCTGGATTATTCGCACAAGATCCTCGAGCGGCTTGCCGCCGACCGCAAGAATGGCAAGGCGCCCTTCCTCGAGCCCGATGCCAAGAGCCAGTTGTCGCTGCGGTATGAAAACGGCAAGCCGGTCGCCTGCACGGCCATCGTCGTGTCGACCCAGCATGCCAAGGGCTATCACGAGGGCGAGAAGGAAGCCGAGCTCAAGGCCTATGTGAAGGGCGTCGTCGCAGAAATCCTGCCCGAAGGCTGGGTGTCGGACGAGACCGAATGGCACATCAATCCGACCGGCGCTTTCGAAATCGGCGGGCCCGATGGGGACGCAGGCCTGACAGGCCGCAAGATCATCGTCGATACCTATGGCGGGGCGGCGCCGCATGGCGGGGGAGCGTTCAGCGGCAAGGATCCGACCAAGGTCGATCGCTCGGCAGCATATATCACCCGCTACCTTGCGAAGAACATTGTCGCTGCGGGCCTTGCCCGGCGCTGCACGATCCAGCTGTCCTATGCGATCGGGGTTTCGAAGCCACTTTCGATCTATGTCGACACGCATGGCACCGGTTCGGAAGGCGTAACCGATGAAGCGCTCGAAGACGCCATCCGCAATATCGAAAAGCTCGGCGGCCTGACCCCGCGCGGTATCCGGATGCACCTCGGCCTAAACAAGCCGATCTATCGCAAGAGTGCCGCTTACGGTCATTTTGGTCGCCAGGCGGATGGTGAATACTTCCCCTGGGAGCGGACAGATCTGATCGAGGACCTGAAAGCCGCTCTGCGCTAACAGGAAAGGGCGGCCATTGCGGGGCCGCCCCTTCCGTTGGCTTGCGTCGTTCAATCGAGAATGCCGCGTTGCGGTTCCGGCTTCAACTGATTGCCGAAATCATCTTCACGCAGCCACTGTCCTACTTTGCGGCCGAATTTGGCGACAGCGTTCATATTGAAAAAGTGCATGAAGCCGAGCGCGACGACGACCAGTCCGATTTTCGTCGATAGAAACTCGAAGGCTTCGGCCATTCCCTGCGGTTCGCTGCCAAACCGCAGCGACAGCAATATCCATCCCAGATTGACCAGGTAGAAGCCCACGACAAGCAGGTGGTTCGTCGAATGGGCGAGGCTGTCGTCATGCCCGAAGCACTCCTTGAGAAATACGATTCCGTTCTTCGACAGCGTGCGTGCGACCCAGACCGTTAGCGCAATGCTCACGACGAGATAGACGATATAGGCGGGAACGAGGTACATATTGCTTCTCCTCTAATTTCTGTAATTTGAGAAATCACATTTGGGATTGCAGGTATTGTCCATCCTTTCTCAGGTCTGTGGGATCAGGTCTTCGTCTTGCTTCCGGGGAGCAAGCGCGCGACGCGGCTGCCGAGTTTCATCAGCGTGACCAAGGTCGATTTGGGCAGGCGCCGAACGTCGGAATACCAGCTTGCAAGATTGCCGATGAATTCATGCATCCGGCCGATACGTTCGCGCACATGGGCAGGTACGTCATCGCGCTTGCCGAGGCTTTCCGACAATTCGCCAAGCAGCTGGATCGTGGGATCGATCTCGCGCCGTTTGCGCTCGGCCGTGATCTTCATCAGCATGTCCCACAAATCGCTTTCGGCGACGAAATGGTCACGCCGGTCGCCTTCGACGTGGACGCGGCGGACGATCTGGTAGGATTGGAGTTCCTTGAGGCCGTTCGAGACATTGGAGCGGGCCAGGCCCAGCTTTTCGCAAATGTCCTCTGCATGGCGGGGCCTGTCTGAGAGATAGAGCAGGGCATGGACCTGCGCGACCGAGCGATTCACGCCCCACTCGCTGCCCATCTCACCCCAGTGGAGGATAAAAGCACGCGCTTCGGGGATGTCCATGATGTCGGCCATAACCGATTCCCTTTTCTTTATTTCTGAAAATACAGAAATTACTGACTGCGTCAACGACTTTCCGCAACGCGTCGATATTTCGTCGTTCTAGCTCTTGGCAGGAGAAGGCTTGTCGAGAGTCAGTTCGGCGTCGGAAAAGACGAAGGGGCTGCGCACGCCCGGCATGCCTTCGGGGGCGATCCGCATGCCTCTTGAGACCACTTGCGGATCGGCGAAGACCTCGTCGATGGAATTGATCGGACCTGCGGGAATGCCTGATTTCGCACAGGCAGCGAGGAGATTATCGCGTGACCATCCTGCCGTAGCTTCGCCAATAAGCGCGTCGCATTCAGCGCGATGTTCCACACGGTCTGCATTGGTACCGAAGCGCGGATCATCGAGCAGGTCGTTGCGGTCGATCAGCGCCAGCAGCTTCCGGAATAGTGCATCGTTCGCCGGGGCCAGGACCACAGGACCATCCTGTGTCGGGAATACGCCATAGGCGCTGACCTGCGCGTGCGCATTGCCCATGCGGGGCGGGTTCTCCCCGGTCGCAAGGTAGCTCATCGCCTGATTGGCAAGCAGGCCGACCGAGCAATCGAGCAGGCTCATGTCGATCCACTGACCTTTGCCCGTGCGGTGCCGCATCAACAGCGCTGCCTGCACAGCGTTGGTGGCCCACAATCCGCAAGACAGGTCGCTGATGGACACGCCCATCTTCATGGGATCTCCCTCCGGCTCTCCGGTCAGTGCCATGAAGCCGCTCATCGCCTGGATTACGAAGTCGTAGCCGGGCTCGTTGCGCCGCGGGCCGTCCTGCCCGAATCCCGTGATAGAACAATAGATGATTCCGGGATTTGCGCGCGCCAGCGTCTCGTAATCGAGGCCGAATTTGGCGAGCCCTCCGGGCTTGAAATTCTCCAGCAAGACGTCCGCACCCGTCGCCAGTTCCGCGATGTGCGCAAGTTCGCTCTCGTTTCTGAAATCCGCGGTAATCCCGCGCTTTCCGCGATTGCAGGCATGGTAATAGGCGGAGGTCGTTTCGCCGCCATGTTCGACCCAGGGCGGTCCCCAGATGCGCGTATTGTCGCCTTCGGGGCTCTCGACCTTGATGACGTCGGCGCCGAGATCGGCGAGAATCTGGCCCGCCCATGGACCGGCCAGGACGCGGGCGAGTTCGAGTACCTTCAGTCCTGCGAGCGGGCTGTTCTCATTACGAGGTTTCTCGAGCCAGTCGGCCATGAATGGTCAGCCCAGCGCGACCTCGTATTTCGCGGTTGTTTTCTGGGCGATCTCTTCAGCCGTCACTCCGGGGGCGAGCTCGATGAGTCGGAAAGCGCTCTCGTGATCCGGGCGATGGAAAACGCCGAGATTGGTCACGATCATGTCGACCACGTTCTGCCCGGTCAGCGGCAGAGTGCAGGACGGAATGAATTTGGGCGATCCGTCCTTGGCATTATGGTCCATCACCACGATGATCTTCTTCACGCCGGCCACAAGATCCATCGCGCCGCCCATTCCCTTGATCATCTTGCCGGGAATCATCCAGTTGGCGATATCGCCGTTCTCCGCCACTTCCATCGCGCCGAGCACGGTCAGGTCGATATGGCCGCCGCGGATCATCGCGAAGCTCTGCGCACTGTCGAAATAGGCGCTGTGGGGCAATTCACTGATCGTCTGCTTGCCCGCATTGATCAGGTCGGCATCTTCCTCCCCTTCATAGGGGAAAGGGCCGATGCCCAGCATTCCGTTCTCGCTCTGCAGCGTGACATGCATGCCTTCGGGAATGTGGTTGGCGACCAGCGTGGGGATCCCGATGCCGAGGTTGACATAGTAGCCATCTTCCAGCTCCTGCGCAGCGCGCGCGGCCATCTGATTGCGATCCCATCCGGTGAGGGTGGCGGTATCGGTCATGTCACTTGCCTTCGTTCATGATTGCGGGCGCATCGGCGGGGGCGGTTTCGGGCGACCAGCGCGTGCCTTCGGGATAGACCTCTTCAAGGGTGCCTTTCAGCGAATCCCCGTAGACGGGGTTCGGGAAGACGAACCAGCCATTGCCCCACAGCTGTGCGAGGTCGCCCCGCGCGGCGAGTTCGCGCCGCTCCTGAGGGGCGAGCCCGTCATCATTGAACACGTCTGCGAAATCTCCGAGGTTGTCACCCGCAAGCGCTATTACGCAGTAGCGCTCGGCGATCAACGCACGGCGACCGTCCTTGCCGCCGCCTCCGCCATCATCGCCGCGAAGGTACAGCGTGTCGCGGTGGACTGCCTCGCCAAGGCCGGCCGCAGCAATGGCCCTGGCCGCGCCTTCGGGGCTGAATTCGCGGTTGGTGTTGAAGACCGGGGTAATGCCCGCCTCACGCAGACGACGAATGCCCGTCACTGCACCGGGAACGGGGCGAACGTAGCTTGCCCCCGTTTCTTCCCAGCGCTTCCAGCTTTCACTGGAAAAGCTCTGGCCGGTGGCAGTGGTCCAGTACTCATAGCCGAGGTTGAGAATGACAGTTTCGTCGACGTCGAACACCACCGCCAGCGGTTTCCAGCTATCGCCGCGGGCACAGCTCTGCGGGGCGGCAACTTCGCCGCCGATACCCATGGCCACCGATTGCGGCACGCGCCGCTCGCGCGAGCGCGCGACGGCATAGTCGGCAAGATTGCGCCATGCCTGGATCGAAACGCCTGCTGCCTCGCCCGAGCCATAGAGCCATTGCATCGTTGCGGGCGCGTCGTTCGATGCGGAAGGCGCTTCGGGCGTGGGGGTGGTCGCGCAGGCGGCGAGCGAAAGAGCCGTCAGAGAGGCAAGGGCCGCGCGCATCATGCCGCTTTCCTTTCGCGGGTCGTCACGAATTCGATTTTCTTGTCATAGGGCGCGCCCACGATCATGCGCTGGACATAGACGCCAGGCAGGTGGATGCAGTCGGGATCGAGACTGCCCACCGGCACGATCTCTTCCACCTCGACCACGCAGACCTTGCCGCAGGTGGCGGCGGGCTGGTTGAAATTGCGCGCCGTCTTGCGGAAGACGAGGTTGCCTGTTTCGTCCGCCTTCCATGCCTTCACGATGGCCAGGTCGGCGAAGATGCCGCGTTCAAGGATATAATCCTCGCCGTCGAAGGTCTTCACCTCCTTGCCTTCGGCCACCTGCGTGCCGACGCCGGTCTTGGTGTAGAAACCGGGAATGCCTGCACCGCCCGCGCGCATGCGTTCGGCCAGCGTCCCCTGCGGGCAGAATTCGACTTCGAGCTCGCCCGAAAGGAATTGACGCTCGAACTCCTTGTTCTCGCCGACATAGGACGAGATCATCTTCTTCACCTGCTGCGTGCGAAGCAGCATGCCGATGCCTTCATTGTCGATCCCGGCGTTATTGCTGGCGAAGGTTAGGTTCTTCACCCCGCTTTCCCGAATAGCGGTCAACAGCCGCTCGGGGATGCCGCAAAGGCCGAAGCCCCCGCTGGCTATCAGCATGTCATCTTTGAGCAGCCCGTCGAGGGCGGAAGCGGCGTCGGGAAAGAGCTTGTTCATCGGACCTCCGTTACGGCTTGGCTGCTAGCGCCGTGTCAGGGATAAGTCACCCCCGGAACAGGTGGGCGCGCACGTCACTCCGCCGGCGGCCGCTGTAATTGAACCTGGGCCCGCGTCGGTTTGCCTGCCGGTTGACCTGTCAGACTTGAAGGCAGAACCAGCGGCAGGAGCTTGCATTTCGCTGCACTTGCGAGATTGGTCGCGGTATAGGCATCCTGAATTCAGCTACTTACACAGCTCACTTGCGCTTTATGCAACAATTCTTGTTCTTTTCGCACTTGCACAATAGATGCTGCGGGAGCATATGTCGCCCTGCCTTTCAGGCATCCTCTCCCAAGACTTTTCCAGCCCGGTTGGTTCGCCAGCCGGGCTTTTTTCTTGTCCGCCAGCCTTGCAGTTGCGGACCCCCAAGCCTTCTCGCTCATTGCATGTCTGTCACCCGTCCCCATCTGCGGGGCGGAAATTGCACGAAATTGCGAGGGAGTTACCCCAGATGGCCGATGCGGATGCTGCGACGACGGCGGTAGAGGATAAGACAGTCAGGCTGCAGGTCGCAGCGGCACGGCAGGAAGAAAGCGGGCGGGGCATCGCCAGAATGCCGCGCTCCACCTTCCAGGTGCTCGGCATCACCGAGGGCGATCCGGTTGAGATTGTCGGTAAGCGGGCCACGGTGGCGATTGCGATGTCCGCCTATGACGAGGACCAGTCGATCGAGGTCATCCGGCTCGACGGGCTCCAGCGCGGGAATGCCGAGGTCGGCTCGGGCGAGCACGTCAAGGTGAAGGCCGCCGAATCGCGTCCCGCAACGCGCGTTGTCTTCGCCCCCGCCAATCGCGACATGCGGCTGCAGGGTCCGGCACAGGCGCTCAAGCGCAATTTTGCCGGCAAACCGCTTATGGCTGGTGATCTCGTGGCGACCACCGGCCAGCAGCCGGTGCAGAACATGCCGCCAGAAGTGCGCCGTATGTTCAATGCGCCAGCCTATGCGCTGACCCAAATCCGCCTTTCGGTCGTTTCGACGAGCCCCAAGGGTATCGTCCATATCGACGAGAATACCGAAGTCGAGCTGCGCGCCGAGTTTGAGGCGCCGCGCGATGCCCGCGCGGTGGTGAACTATGACGATGTCGGCGGTATCGAGGAGACCATCCAGGCGCTGCGCGAAATGGTCGAGCTGCCACTGCGCTATCCCGAACTCTTCACGCGGCTTGGTGTCGATCCGCCCAAGGGCGTGCTGCTCCATGGCCCTCCCGGAACCGGCAAGACCCGGTTGGCTCAGGCAGTAGCCAACGAAAGCGACGCGAATTTCTTCACCATCAACGGCCCCGAAATCATGGGTTCTGGCTATGGTGATAGTGAGAAGGCGCTGCGGCAGGTGTTCGAGCAGGCGACCAAGGCCGCGCCAGCTATCATCTTCATCGATGAGATCGATTCCATCGCCCCCAAGCGTGACCGCGTACCCGGTGAAGCAGAGAAGCGCCTCGTCGCGCAATTGCTGACGCTGATGGACGGGCTGGAATCACGCTCGAACCTCGTGGTTATCGCGGCGACGAACCGTCCCGAGGCGATCGATGAGGCACTCCGCCGACCGGGGCGGTTCGATCGCGAAATCGTCATCGGCGTACCCGACGAGAAGGGCCGCCGTGAAATCCTGGGCATCCACACCCGCGGTATGCCGCTGGGCGACAAGGTGGATCTCGCCGAACTCGCCAAGGCGACCTACGGCTTCGTCGGCGCGGATATCGCCGCACTGACCCGGGAAGCGGCAATCGACGCGGTGCGCCGGATCATGCCCAAGATCGATCTCGACGAGCGCACGATTCCGCCAGAAGTGCTCGACGAGCTTTACGTCGGCCGCGAGGATTTTCTCTCCGCGTTGAAGCGCGTCCAGCCCAGCGCCATGCGCGAGGTCATGGTTCAGGTGCCCAATGTCGGCTGGTCCGACATCGGCGGTGTGGGCGATGCGATCGAGA
This sequence comes from Qipengyuania huizhouensis, assembly GCF_019711635.1. Taxonomy (GTDB): domain Bacteria; phylum Pseudomonadota; class Alphaproteobacteria; order Sphingomonadales; family Sphingomonadaceae; genus Qipengyuania; species Qipengyuania huizhouensis. The sequence continues at coordinate 281,627 of NZ_JAIGNT010000002.1, forward strand.
AGCTGAAGGAAGGCATCGAACTCCCGCTGAAGAATCCCGACGCCTTCCACCGCCTCGGGATCAGGCCCGCCAAGGGCTTCCTGCTCTATGGTCCGCCGGGCACGGGCAAGACGCTGCTTGCCAAGGCCGTGGCCAAGGAAGCCGAAGCGAACTTCATCTCGATGAAATCGAGCGATCTGCTGTCCAAGTGGTATGGCGAGAGCGAGCAGCAGATTGCACGCATGTTCAAGCGTGCACGCGCGGTGGCTCCATGCGTCGTCTTCATCGACGAGATCGATAGCTTGGTGCCGGCACGCGGTAGCGGCCAGAGCGAGCCCCAGGTCACGGGCCGCGTGGTCAATACGATCCTTGCCGAGATGGACGGGCTGGAAGAGCTCCAATCCGTCGTGGTCATTGGCGCGACCAACCGCCCGACACTTGTCGATCCAGCCCTGTTACGCCCGGGCCGGTTCGATGAACTGGTCTATGTCGGCACGCCCGACAAGGCGGGACGCGCGCAGATTCTTGGAATTCATACGCAAAGCATGCCTCTGGCAGGGGACGTCGATCTTGCCGATGTTGCGGGCAAGACCGAGCGCTTTACAGGCGCGGACCTCGAGGACGTGGTTAGGCGGGCAGGGCTGAACGCCTTGAAACGGGCCGGCGGCGATGTGCGGGAGGTTACCTCTGCAGATTTCGTCGAAGCGCTAAAGGATAGCCGCGCCACGGTAACCAGCCAGATGGAAGCCGAATACAGGAAGATGCGTGGCGAATTGAAAAAGCGGGCGGCAGAGGTCCAGCCGATCGGTTTCATTCACGAGGGGATGGTCGAGAGTACCCGTGACGCCAAGCACGGCAGCGAGCAAAGCTAGCCTTGTATGGCCCGCTGGTTCGCTGCCTCCACTTCCAGGCGGTGGCGGATCAGCGCATCGGGCTGGTTCTGCCTCAGCCATGTCACCATGTGTTCCCTGACCTCGCAACGCAGGGTCCACAGGTCGCCGATGGTGTCTGCGCTCATCGAGAGACGCAGCGCGACGCTTTCGGGATAGGCCTCGGTCATCAGCAAGGCGAGATTGCGGCCATCCCATAGAGGATGCGCCTTCACGAAACGTTCGAATTCCTGCCGGATGGGTTCGATTTCGGCGGCCGGATCCAGATGGAGCATCACCGGCCCGGTCAGCTTCTCGCTCACGCGTGACCAGTTCTCGAAACTCTGGTCGAGGAAACGGATGGTAGGCACCACGAGGACGCGTTCGTCCCAGGTGCGAACCGTGACATAGCTCATGCGGATCTCTTCCACCCTTCCGGTCTCCCCGTCGACCCTCACGAGGTCGCCGATACGGAGCGGTTGGGTAAGCGCCATTTGCAATCCGGCTATGAGCGATTTCAGAGCGGGTTGTGCGGCGGCACCGACTGCCAAGGCTGCAAGACCGGCCGATGCCAGCATCGTCGTGCCGACGTCGCGCACGCCCGGGATGTTCAGCATAATGAGTGAAATGGTGATTATGACGATAGCCACACGCGCCGTGCGGGAAAGAATGGCGATCCGTGTGCGATAACCACGGTTGGCGACCTCATCGCCGGTCAGTTCAAGCTGACGCTCGTATCCGGCGGCAAGGCCCTTCACCAGGGCGAAAGCTGCCCAGCCGACTACGGCGGGTGTCAGGAAGCTGGCGAACACGTCCCAGCCATTGCCGACCAGGGCATCGTTCTCGGCAGCAATGGAGATTGCGAAGGCCACCATCGCCCAGCGCATCGGGTTGCGAATCTTCTCGACGACCACATCGTCCATCTGGCTGGTCGATGCGCGGGTAATCTTGCGCAGGATCGCGAACACCACCCAGTGAATGATCAGAGCACCGAGCAATGCCACGCCCAGCGCGATCAGCGTATGGATCAACCCTTCCTGCGATATGGGCCAGTTCTGCGGGTAATAGCGTTCGAGCATGACGGCCCTGCCCTATTGAGGAGGGGGCGGACTTGCAAGGCGCTCGGTTTTGTCGACATGGGGGAGCTCGATCTCGACCAGCAAGCCTTCGGTCGTGAAGTCCCGGCTGACGGAACCTCCGAACTGCCGGGCAGCGCTCTCCATCAGCAGGCTGCCGAACCCCTTGTGCTCGGGTGGATCGACAATCGGCACGCCCTTTTCGTGCCATTTAAGCCGGACGGAGTCGCCGACCCATTTCCACGAAATATCGATCTCGCCCCCGTGGGCCCACGCGCCGTATTTGACTGCATTGGTGGTCAACTCGTGGAGAACCAGACCCAGCGGCGTGATGCGCTTCGCGGGCAACAATACTTCGGGGCCCTCGACCTTCGCGGGCTGGCTTTGCGAGCGATAGGGTGCGAGCGTCGTTTCGATCAGCGTCTCGAGCGAGGCGAGTTCACGATCCAGTTCGCCCTGGCTGACCTCGTGCGCCGTCAGCAGGGCGCGAACGCGCTGGGCGATCGCATCGGTTACCGGCTTGGCTTCCGGCTTGTCCTTGGCGCTCATCTGCACGATGGCAAGCACCACGGCGAAGAGGTTCTTGACCCTGTGGTTGAGCTCGCGCGCCAGCAGGTCGGCGCGGTCGCGAGCCTCTCCGACCGCCACTGCCTGTGCAGCTTCGGCCTGGTGCCGCGCGGCACGAGAAACGAGCCGCGAACCAAGCATTATCGCGATGATCAAAAGCGCGATCAATGTGCCGAGCAATGGCAGAACCCGGCCTTCGATCCGCGCGGTTTCCGCAGCTTGTTCGGCCAGAAGCCGCCGCTCGATGTCTTCCATCTCGCTCAGCGCGCGGCGTAACCTTTCCATCGTCTCCTGACCTTCGTCGGTCAGGACGGCCCGGCGCGCGTCGAGCAAGCGGCCATCTTCCAGAAGGATGACGGAATTTTCCATCTCCGAAAATCTTGCGCGGGCCAGCACATCGATCTCGTCGAGCAATTCTTCCTGACGGGTAGTGGCATCTTCGGCGAGAAGTTCGCGCAGTCGCCGCAGGGTGGGATCGATCAGCTCGCGGCCTTTTCTGTACGGCTCGAGATAGCGCCGGTCGAGCGTGATAAGATAGCCGCGCTGACCGGTTTCTCCGTTGAGCGCGGCGGAATCGACGCGCTGAAGCTCTTCGATGATCTCGGCCGTGAGCTGCGAGCGGGCGCGCTGCAGACGTTCTGCCTCTACCGTTTGATAAACGAGGAAGATGAGCCCCATCATCGCGGCGGCTATGAACAGCAGCACCGCCGCATTCGGCAGTCTGGTCCCCCACTGAAAGCGAGTCCGATCCATGCCTAGTGCGCCGCTCCCCAACTCCTGCCTGTTCCGATATCGACTCCCAGCGGGACAGACAACTCCACAGCTGGATTGTGCGCGTTCGCCATCACCCGCTCGATGACCTTGGAAGCCGCATCGACATCTGCTTCGGGAAGCTCGAATACGAGCTCGTCGTGAACCTGCAGCAGCATGCGGACATCTTGCAGCCCCGCCTCGTTCAGCGCCGGCCCCATCCGCACCATTGCGCGCTTGATGATATCTGCGCTGGTGCCCTGTATAGGGGCGTTGATTGCCGCGCGCTCCGAACCCGCACGCTCGTTCTGGTTCTTCGAATTGATACGCGGAAACCAGGTCTTCCGGCCGAAGAGCGTTTCCGAATACCCCTTTTCACGCACGCTTTCGAGGGTGTGGAGGATATATTTCTGGATCCCCGGAAAGCGCTTGAAATAGGTGTCGATCATGGCTTGCGCTTCGTCGGGCTCCACGCCCAGCCTGCCGGCAAGCCCCCATCGTGAGATGCCGTAGAGGATGGCGAAATTGATGGTCTTAGCACGCGCGCGGGTGTCGCGGGTGACTTCGCCGAACATTTCGGTTGCGGTGCGCGAGTGGATATCCTCGCCGTTTTCAAAGGCTTCCCTGAGAGGGCCGACGTCCGCCATGTGAGCGGCGAGGCGCAGTTCGATCTGCGAATAGTCGGCTGCCAGCAACACATTTCCTTCGTCCGCCACGAAGGCTTCGCGGATCTGGCGGCCGATTTCCGTGCGGATCGGAATGTTCTGCAGGTTCGGATCGGTCGAGGAAAGCCGCCCGGTCTGCGCGCCGACAAGGCTGTAGCTCGTGTGCACGCGGCCGGTCATGGGATTGATGGCCTGCTGCAGCGCGTCGGTATAGGTGGACTTCAGCTTGGTCAGTTGCCGCCACTCGAGCACCTTGTTCGCGATTTCCGCCCCATCGATCGACAAGCGTTCCAGCACCGACTGGTCGGTCGAATATTGTCCGCTCTTCCCTTTCTTGCCGCCCTTGTGGCCAAGTTTGTCGAACAGGATATCGCCCAGCTGCTTGGGGCTGCCGACCGTGAATTCCTGGCCGGCAAGAGTATGGATTTCGCCTTCGAGTCTTGCCGTTTCCGTGGCAAACTCCTCGGACAGCTTTGCCAGCCGTGATCGGTCCACCTTTACGCCGTGCCGTTCCATCCCTGCCACAACCGGAACGAGTGGACGATCGACGCGCTCGTAAACCTTCGTGCCTCCCTCCAGTGGGAGGCGGCGGCGCAGATGGGCATGCAGGCGCCAGGTGACGTCCGCGTCTTCCGCCGCATATTCGGTTGCCTTGTCCAGCGGCACTTCGCCGAAGGGGATCGCCTTCTTGCCCGTCCCGCAGATCTCCTTGAAGCTGAGACAGGTGTGGCCGAGATGGCGTTCGGCAAGCTCGTCCATCCCGTGGCCGCCGCCGATCCCGGATTCGCTGCGTCCGGCGTCGAGCGCGAAGCTGATGATCATGGTATCGTCAATGGGGGACACCATGATGCCCTGTCTTGCCAGGACATTCAGGTCGTACTTGCCGTTCTGAAAAATCTTCAGGACCGCATCGTCTTCCAGCATCGGCTTGAGCGCTGCGAGCGCCGCCTCCATTCCAATCTGTTCCGGACGTTCCGCAAACATATCGCTGCCGCCATGCCCCAGCGGGATATAGCAGGCCTCGTTCGGACCGACCGCCAGACTGACGCCGACAAGATCGCACAGCATGCAATCGAGCGAACTGGTTTCAGTATCCACTGCGACGAGCCGCGTCTCTTTCGCGCGCCGGATCCAGTGCTCCAGCCGGTCCATCGTCTGGACGCATTCGTAAGCGCTGCGATCGACTTCAGGCATTTCGGGGAGCGGCTGCACATTGCCTTCGCTGCTCGCCTCGGCCCCCGCGGTCTGCTGTCGGGGAGGATTGAGATCGGTCCTCCGGTTCGGGCTGCCCGCGCCCGATTCCAGACGGCGCAGCAGGCTGGTGAAGCCATGCTTTTCGAGGAATGCCGAAAGCGGCTCTTTCGGGACCCCGTCGAGCTTCATATCTTCCAGCTTGACCGGAAGATCGCAATCCTCGCGCAGAGTGACAAGAACGCGGCTGAGTTCCGCATTGGCACGGTGTTCCAGCAAGCGTTCCTTGAGCTTGCTTTTCTTCATCCCCTCGGCAGCATCGAGCGCGGCGGTGAGGTCTCCATGTTCGACGATCAGCTTGCTCGCGGTTTTCGGACCGACCCCGAAGATGCCGGGGATGTTGTCGACCGAATCGCCCATCAGCGCGAGGACATCGCCCACCTTCTCGGGCGGAACGCCGAACTTCTCGATCACTTCCTCGCGCCCGATACGCTGGCTCTTCATCGTGTCGAGCATATCGATGCAACCGCCGGTTTCGACCCCCGGCTCCAGATCCTCGTCGGCGCATTTGCCGATGAGCTGCATCAGGTCCTTGTCGGAGGAAACGATGGTCACGTCCCACCCCTTGCGCGTGGCTGCCCGCGCATAGGACGCAATCATATCATCCGCCTCGACATCGGGTTCCTCGATGCAGGGAAGGCTGAAAGCGCGCGTCGCATCGCGGATCAGGGGAAATTGCGGCACCAGATCCTCTGGCGGATCGGGACGGTTGGCCTTGTACTGGTCGTAAATTTCGTTGCGGAAGGAATGGCTCGACTTGTCGAGGATTACTGCAAGGTGGGTCGGACCATCGGCCTTGTCGAGATCGTCGGCCAGCTTCCACAGCATCGTCGTATAGCCATAGACCGCGCCCACGGGCGTACCCTCCGGATCGGTAAGCGGCGGCAGGCGATGATAGGCCCGGAATATATAGGCGGAACCATCGACGAGGTAGAGGTGCTGTTTGTCGGCCATCCAAGCGGCACTAGCAGTGAGTCGTGCGCATGGGGAGCGGCAACCGGCGGAAAAATGTGACCTAAAAACGGCGGAAATGCGGCAATTCCGCTGAAAAGAAGGCAAAATCGCTTGCGGTGCCACAATCCCGCCACTATTTAGACATCGTAAGGCCCGAATTGCCGGGCCTTGCGTGAGGGGGGTGGGATTGCTTCTCTCGCACCATGAACTTGCTATTTAAGGATTTACATTATGCGCAAGATCGCACTCGTCGCTGCCGCTTCGGCCGCTGCTCTCTCGCTCGCTGCTTGCTCGGAAGCCACCGAAGACGCAGCTGGTGACACCGCTGATTCGGTTGCTGCCGACACCGAAGCCAACATGGAAGCCATGGAAGCTGGTGCTGAAGAAGCTGTTGCCGACGTTGAAGCCGGTGCCGAAGAACTGGCCGCTGAAGCCGACGAAGCTGCTGCTGAAGTCGAAGCAGACGTCGAAGGTGAAACCGTTGAAGAAGCTGCTGCCGACTAATCTCGCCAGCTTCGCAAACGAATAACCGTTTCGAACAAGAAAGGGCGGCGCCGCGAGGCACCGCCCTTTTTCATGCCCGAAGTAAAGGGTCGGATTATCCGCCGTAGTCGGCGTCTGCCCACACGCGGCGATCGTCTTCCTTGCTGGCGAAGCCGCGATAGAGAGCGCCTGCTATCGTCGAAATCCGAGCGTCGCGCATCTGCCGGGCTTCGAGCTTTCGGCTGCGATTGCCGTTTTCGATCGCCATCGACGGGCTTTGTCCCGTGACATAGATTGCAGCGGCAATCGCGCGCCCGTCAGGTGTATGGAAAATACCGATGTCGCTGGCGGTGCGGCTCAAGGTTCCGGTCTTGTGCGCCAATCCTGCACTCGAAGGCAGGGCGGAGCGCATGCGCTTTTTGCCGGTCGTGGTAGAGCGAAGTGCATCCATCAGGACGCCACGCGATGACGCGCTCAGCCATTTGCCCTGATAGATGCCTGCCAGCAGTTGCCCCATTACTCGGGGGGTCGCACTGTCGCGCAGATCTACGCTCGACGCCGGATCGATACGGCCGTCTTCACGAATGAGCGTGGCGATATCGCGAGTGAGTTCGAATTCCTCCAGCCCTGCATTGCGCATCCATTGGTTGACCGCCCGCGGCCCACCGACGGCAGCGAGCAAGGCATCGGTGCAATCATTGCAGCTCTTGCTGATCATCAGGTCGATATGCTGGCGAGCGGAAAGATAGGCTCCGCCCGGACGGGGAAGGCGCCATTCGCTGGTCAGGCTCCACTTGCCCGCATCGACCCCGGCCAGATATGTCGCGGCAATCGCGACCTTGCTGGTGCTGGCCATGGGAAAGCGCTGATCGGCGAGAATGCCGATTTCCTTCCCGGTGGAAAGGTCGATGGCGTAGACGCCGATACGACCCTGAGAGCCATCGGCCAGCTGGGAAATCCGCTGCTCCAGCGCAGTGTAGTAAACCGCATCGAAGCTCTTTGGAGCGCGTATTTCGGTGCCGAGCACCTGATCGAACTGCGCAGTGTAATCGCTGGTTTGAGCCTGTCCCGGTGTCGACAGCGAAAGCGAGAGCACCCCCGCGGCCAGCAGTTTTGCTAGTGATTTGGTCCGCATACCCATCCCAATACCAAATTCATGGTTGTCGAAACATTAACGTATAGGCGGATTCATGCGCAAGTGCTGCCGCGACGAATTGTGTCGCGGCAGCGTTGGCGCCTTTCGAGGCAAGGAAATTTCGTTAGCCGCTCAGGCCGCTGCGATCACCTGTTCGATCTTCGAAACCGGTTCGCCGGTGACGGTCTTGTCGATCTCGCCGACAAGGCGCTTCTGCAGTTCGGTATGATAATGACGGCGCATCTCTCCCAAGGTCTTCGGGTCGGCAATCACCAGCAGGTTCGTCAATTCACCCGAAATGGCCTTGGCATTGAGCCATTCGGCCGCCGCTGCGCCGTGAGCAAGTTCGTTCAGATCGGTCGAACCGTTACGCTGGCCCATATCGTCCTGATGTTTTACCCCTGCGCTGAAATTGGTCGCTGTGAGGTCCGGCTTCTGAGCCCCTTCCAGCTTCGGTTCGAAAAGCTGGCCGGTGTTTTGCATGACCATGAAATGTTCGCCATCGACGATTGCAACATGGGCCTTGTGCGGCAGTTTCATATGGGTCTCCTTGATGGAAAGTTCCGTCACTACATCAACGGGCAAAGTCCCCAAGAGGTCCGGGACTTGTGAGGCAATCTGCGATGCGCCACAGTGCCGTCCATGGGAGAGAGCGATGGCGTGAGCCAGCTGCAAGCCGGACTGACCAGTGCGCTGCGCCGCGCCGGACTGGGTGCGCCCGGTGGGTTGGCCCGGCTGACCGGCGGGGCGACCATGGAAAGCTGGCGCTTCGAGGCGGATGGAGAGCCATATGTCCTTCGCCGGGCCCCAAGCATGTCGTTCCTCGAAGACCGACCCTTCGGGCACGATACCGAAGCTGCCATTATCCGTGCGGCCGCCGCGGCAGGGGTGCGAGCGCCGGAAATTGTGGTCGAGCTGCGTGGCGAGGACGATATCGGGAGCGGTTTCGTCATGCGCGCTCTTCCAGGCACGCCCGATCCGCGCGCCATTTTGGCAATGGCGGAACCGGAACGCCTGTTGTCGGAATGTGCAGCTCAACTTGCCCGCATCCATGCAATCGCCCGCAACGACGTGCCTGGCAATGTACCGGTCATGGACTACGAGGAGGCAATCGCGAAGCTCCAGGATCAGTTCGAGGAGGCTGGCGGCGACCGCCCCATTTTGGCGCTCGGCCTGAAGTGGCTGGCGGATAATTGCCCTGCTCCTGTCGAACCGGTGCTCAATCACGGGGATTTTCGTCTCGGCAATCTGCTTGTCGAGGAAGGAAAGCTCGCAGGCGTGCTCGACTGGGAGCTGGCGCATTTCGGCGACTGGCACGAAGATCTCGCTTTCGGCTGCATGCCGGTCTGGCGCTTTGGCTCCTACGAAAGGCCCGCCTTGGGGTTGGGCGCCCTCGAAGACTATTTCGCAGCCTATGAGGCAGCCGGCGGCAGGCCGGTCGATCGTGCACGCTTCCGTTTCTGGACGATCTACCGCACGGTCTGGTGGGCGCTCGGTTGCCTCAGGAATGCGCAGATGTGGCGCAGCGGCGACGACCGGATGCTGGAACGGGTCGTCATCTCACGGCGGACCAGCGAGCAGGAACTCGATTTGCTGCTTTTGCTGGAAGAAGAGGCTCCCGAAGCCGAGCAAAGGGCGCCGGTTACCGCGTCTCGACCGACCAAGTCCGGACCGGGAGAAGCCACAAGCGGGGAGATCGCGCGCGCAGTCTCTGAATGGCTCGGCACCATAAAGGACCGGATGGAAGGACATGATCGCTTCCAGCTCGCCGTTGCGCGCAACGCGCTCGGCATGATTAAACGTGACGATGCGCTGCTTGCGCGGGCGACCGACATCGACCTGGCTGCGGCGTTGTTGGCTGGAGACGTCTGGCTGGACGAGCCTGGGTTGCTTGCAAGGTTACGTGCCGAAGCGCTGGACAAGCTCGAAGCCGACGTACCCAAATACCCCTCGCTCGCGGTCGCGCGTCGGAAATGGCTTGGAGAAGATTGATGGATTTCACCATCCCCCGGGAACTCGAAGATTACTATGCCGAGCTGGTTTCCTTCATCGAGGCCGAGATCGAACCGCTCGTCGCGAAAGACGACAACGTCCGTTTCTTCGATTATCGCCGCGAGAATTCGCGGACGGATTGGGAGCGGGGCGGACTGCCGAGCCCCGAGTGGGAGGATCTGCTGCATCAGGCGCGGCAACTGGCTGATAAGGCGGGCCACTGGCGTTTCTCCGCACCGAAGAAATATGGCGGCAAGGACGGATCGAACCTCTGGATGGCGGTGATCCGCGACCGTTTCGCACAGCGCGGGCTGGGCCTCCACAACGATCTCCAGAACGAACATTCGATCGTCGGCAACTTCCCCTTCGTCACCATGTTCGACACCTTCGGGACCGAAGAACAGAAACAGGAGTTCATCCTCGGCGGCTTCGAGGGCAGGCGCCGCGTCGCTTTCGGCCTTACCGAACCCGGTCACGGTTCGGACGCAACCCATATGGCAACCGTCGCAGTTCGAGAGGTTCGTGACGGCGTCGACGGCTGGCGCATCGATGGGGAGAAGATGTGGATCACGGGCATGCATGTCGCCACGCATTGCGCGCTCTTCGCCCGTACCGGCGGGACGGCGGGCGATGCGAAGGGGATCACCTGCTTCCTCGTGCCCAATCCGACCGAAGGCCTGAAGATCGAAGAGTGGATGTGGACTTTCAACATGCCCACCGATCATCCGCGGCTGTCGTTCACGAATGTCTGGGTGCCTGACAGCGCGATCCTCGGTGAGGAGGGCCGGGGTCTCGCGCTGGCCCAGAGCTTCGTCCACCAGAACCGCATCCGGCAGGCCGCCTCCAGCCTCGGCGCGGCGCAATACTGCGTGGAGGAAAGCGTTCGTTATGCCCGCCAGCGCAAGCCTTTCGGAGAAGAACTGGCGCGCAACCAGGCGATCCAGTTCCCGCTGGTCGAGCTTGCGACGCAATGCGAAATGCTCCGCCTGCTGATCTACAAGACCGCCTGGCAGATGGACAACATGCCGCATGAGGAGATCGAGAAGACGATCTCCGACAAGGTCTCCATGTGCAATTACTGGGCGAACCGGCTGGTGTGCGAAGCCGCCGACCGCGCGATGCAGGCGCACGGCGGGATCGGCTATTCGCGGCACAAGCCCTTCGAACACATCTATCGCCACCACCGCCGCTACCGCATCACCGAAGGCGCCGAGGAAATCCAGATGCGGAAAGTGGGGGCATATCTTTTCGGCTATCTGGGGCCGCGCAAGGGCGAGTTCGCGGCCGGTTGATCCGCATCCTCATGTCGTTCGCAGAACTCCCGCTTGACCGTGGGCGTTACATTTGCCTCTCTCAGGCCTGCAATTCTTGGGGACTTATAACATGAACACCTTCCTTCGCGTCGCCGCGACCGGCCTGCTTGTATCGACTTCCACCGCCGCTCTTGCGCAAGGGGCGCCGATCGTATTGCCCGGCGCTCCGGGAGAGGCGCCGCGTGTGATCGACGAGGCGCAGGCAATCGCGCTTTCGGACACGCGCTATTCACCGGCCGACGTTGCCTTCATGCAGGGCATGATCGTCCACCACCAGCAGGCGGTGGAGATGGCCGATCTGGTCGAGGCGCGCACCAATAACGACGCGATCCTCAAGACCGCCGACCGCATCGGGGCGGGCCAGAACGACGAAATGAAGTTCATGCGCGAATGGCTCGAAGCGCGCGGCGAGCCGGTTGAAATGAGCCACGCCGGGCATCAGGGCCACAGCAGCCACCACGCTATGATGGGCATGGCCACTGCGGAGCAAATGGCGGCGCTCGCCGCGGCCAATGGGACCGAGTTCGACCGTCTGTTCCTCCAGCTGATGATCGCCCATCACAAAGGTGCGCTCGACATGGTCGAACGCCTGCACGATGCGCCGGGCAGCGCCTACGAGCCGGTGATGTTCGAATTCACCAACGAGGTGGTGAGCGACCAGCAGGCCGAGATCGACCGGATGAACGTGGTCCTCGCCGAACTCTCCACCGATCCGCGTGCCACGCTTGCGGCGGGCTTCCGCGATGCGGAGCAGGCGATCTCCAACCTCCGCCTGGTCGCGGCCCAGCCCAAGCCGACCGGCTTCTTCGATCCCGAGAACCCGGCCCAGCTGCAACCGCTGATCGAAAAGGACGAGGACGAAGAGAAGCCCTCCGGCACCGAAGCGGACGGCGAGGAAGAGGAAGAAAAGCCACAATTCGGCAAGCGTGGATCGCTGCTCAGCTTCGCCAATACCGATATCGCCTTCTCGGGCGATCTCATGGTCGCGGGCAATTATCACGGCTTCAACGCCTATCGCCTCGGCGAAGACGGCGTGCCGCAGCTCGTTTCCTCGATCGTCTGCCCCGGCGGGCAGGGCGACGTCTCCATCGTCGGCGATCTCCTGGTGATGAGCGTGCAGGACAGCCGCGCTCGTATCGATTGCGGCCTCGAGGGCGTGACCGGCAAAGTCAGCGAAGATCGCTTCCGCGGCCTGCGCATCTTCGATATTTCGGACATCACCCGCCCGCGCCAGGTCGGTCTCGTCCAGACCTGCCGCGGCAGCCACACCCACTCCATCGTGAGCTCCGACGCCGACCGGATCGTGCTCTACAATTCCGGCACCTCCTACGTCCGCGACAATGAGGAACTGGCAGGCTGTTTCGACACGGCGGGTGACGAGACCGCGCTGTTCAGCATCGACGTCGTCGAGATCCCCGTCGCCAATCCGGCGGCTGCGCGCATCGTCGACAGCCCGCGGGTCTTCGCGCGCGACGGCCAGATCGCCGGCCTCTGGCGCGGCGGCGATCATGGCGACGGCACGCAGGATACGAATGTCACCAACCAGTGCCACGACATCACCGTCTTCCCGGCAAAGAACCTCGCGGCGGGCGCGTGCTCGGGCAATGGCATCATCCTCGACATTTCGGACCCGATGAAGCCGGTCCGGATCGACGACGTGACCGACAAGGGCTTTGCCTACTGGCACTCGGCTACTTTCAACAACGATGGCACCAAGGTCCTCTTCACTGACGAATGGGGCGGCGGCGGACGTCCTCGTTGCCAGGCGGGCGATCCCACCAACTGGGGCGCCGACGCCTTCTATGCCATCGAGGACGGCAAGCTGAGCTATCGCGGGATGTACAAGCTGCCCGCGCCGCAGGGCGACAAGGAGAACTGCGTCGCACACAACGGCTCGATCATCCCGGTTCCGGGCCGCGATATCTTCGTGCAGGCGTGGTATCAGGGCGGCATTTCGGTGATCGATTTCACCGATGCGTCCAATCCGGTCGAGATCGCCTATTTCGACCGCGGCCCGGTGGACGAGGACCAGCTCGTCACCGGCGGCTACTGGAGCGCCTATTGGTACGACGGCCGCATCTACGCGACCGAGATCAGCCGCGGTCTGGATGTGTTCGCGCTGGAGCCGAGCGAGTTCCTGACCCCCGAGGAAATTGCCGCCGCCGAAGCAGCGCAATACCCGGGCAATGTCTTCAACCCGCAGACCCAGACGCAGGTGACCTGGCCTGAAGACGTGATCGCGGCTGCCGAGGCGAGCCGCAAGGGCGGCTAGGTCCCGGCGCGGGAGGGGCGTCACTTCGCCACTTCACACTGAGTGCTCACAGCACAAGAAAAGGCCCGGCGGATCGCTCCGCCGGGCCTTCGTGTTTTCTAGCCGTTCGGCTGGTCGGTAAGGCTTAGAAGCCCATACCGCCCATGCCGCCCATGTCGGGCATGCCGCCGCCGCCGGAGGACTTGTCTTCCGGCTTCTCGACGATGGCTGCTTCGGTGGTGATCAGCAGGCCGGCAACCGAAGCTGCGTCCTGCAGTGCGGTGCGCACGACCTTGGTCGGGTCGATCACGCCGGCAGCCACGAGGTTTTCGTAGGTGTCGGTCGCGGCGTTGAAGCCGAGCGTGTCGTCATTGGCGTCGGTCAGCTTGCCTGCAACAACCGCGCCGTCGTGGCCGGCATTGGCCGCGATCTGGCGAACCGGTGCCTGCAGTGCACGGCGAACGATGTCGATGCCGCGGGTCTGGTCACTGTTCTCGCCTTCGAGACCGTTGAGGGCCTTGGTGGCGTAGAGCAGGGCAGTACCGCCGCCCGGGACGATGCCTTCTTCGACGGCTGCGCGGGTTGCGTGCAGCGCGTCGTCGACGCGGTCCTTGCGTTCCTTCACTTCGACTTCCGACGCGCCGCCGACCTTGATCACTGCGACACCGCCAGCCAGCTTGGCCAGACGTTCCTGCAGCTTTTCCTTGTCGTAATCGCTGCTGGTGTTGTCGATCTGCGTGCGGATTTCATTCACGCGCGCCTTGATGTCGCCTTCGTCACCGGCACCGTCGACGATGGTGGTGTTGTCCTTGTCGATGGTGACACGCTTGGCTTCACCGAGCATGCCGAGCGTGACGTTCTCGAGCTTGATACCGAGATCTTCGCTGATCATTTCGCCCTTGGTCAGGATCGCGATGTCCTGCAGCATCGCCTTGCGGCGATCGCCGAAGCCGGGTGCCTTGACCGCAGCAACCTTGAGGCCGCCGCGCAGCTTGTTGACCACGAGGGTAGCCAGCGCTTCGCCTTCGATGTCTTCCGCGATGATCAGCAGCGGACGGCCCGACTGGACGGCCGCTTCGAGCACGGGCAGCATCGCCTGGAGGTTCGACAGCTTCTTTTCGTGGATCAGGATGTACGGGTTTTCGAGTTCGACCGTCATCTTTTCCGGGTTGGTGATGAAGTACGGGCTGAGGTAGCCGCGGTCGAACTGCATGCCTTCGACGGTTTCGAGCTCGAATTCGAGACCCTTGCTCTCGTCGACGGTGATCACGCCTTCCTTGCCGACCTTTTCCATGGCTTCGGCGATCTTTTCGCCGACTTCACGGTCGCCATTGGCGGAGATGATGCCGACCTGCGCGATTTCCTGGCTGCCGGACACGTCCTTCGAACGGCTCTTGAGGTCTTCGACGACCTTGGTCACCGCGAGATCGATGCCGCGCTTTAGGTCCATCGGGTTCATGCCCGCTGCGACCGACTTCATGCCTTCGGTCACGATCGACTGGGCCAGAACGGTTGCGGTGGTGGTGCCGTCGCCGGCAAGATCATTGGTCTTGCTCGCGACTTCCTTGATCATCTGCGCGCCCATGTTCTCGAACTTGTCCTTGAGTTCGATTTCCTTGGCGACGGTGACGCCGTCCTTGGTGATGCGGGGTGCGCCGAAGCTCTTGTCGATCACGACGTTGCGGCCCTTGGGGCCCAGCGTGACCTTGACGGCATTAGCGAGGGTATCGACGCCGCGCAGAATGCCTTCGCGCGCGTCGCGGCCGAACTTTACGTCCTTGGCTGCCATGGGAGTTTCTCCTGGAATTGGTTGTTAGGCGAAGAAATGCGAAAGGGGTGGGCGATCAGCCCATGATCCCCATGATGTCGCTTTCCTTCATGATAAGCAGGTCTTCACCGTCGAGCTTGATCTCGGTGCCCGACCACTTGCCGAACAGCACGCGGTCGCCGGCCTTGACGTCGAGCGGGGTTACGGTGCCGTCTTCGGCCCGGGCGCCTGAACCGACAGCGATGATTTCGCCTTCGCTCGGCTTTTCCTTGGCGCTGTCGGGAATGATGATCCCGCCGGCGGTCTTTTCTTCTGCTTCGATGCGGCGCACGAGCACGCGGTCGTGCAGCGGACGAAATGCCATGTTGATGACCTTTCTCATAAGGTTGGATCTGGTGTTGGCACTCCCACGTCGAGAGTGCCAGCGCACCGCATTTGGGTGTGCGCCTGCACAGAGTCAACGGGAGGCTTCACAAAAATTTCTGCGCCGAGGGCGAGGCGGTGCCCGGGGTGGCCAGAGCGAGAGCTTCTCTCTATCGCGCCGCTGAATCCCGCCATTTCGCCTATGACAGGAGCGACCAGAATGCAAACCGATCAGACCGTCTCGGCCCTTACCATCCCGGAACAGATTTTTCTTTGGCTGCGGCTGAACATGATCGAGATCGCCGGGGCCTTTGCGGTGCTGGTGATCGGCCTGCTGGTCGCAGGACTGATTTCGAACTGGGTAGAAAAGGCACTTAGCCGCTCTCCCCGGTTCGAACCGACTGTGGCGAATTTCCTGTCCAACGTGGTCAAATATGCGCTGTGGGCGCTGGTACTGGTAACGGTGCTCGCCCAGTTCGGGGTGGAGACCACGAGCATCCTCGCCGCGCTCGGCGGCCTGGCGCTGGCCGTGGGGCTCGCCCTGCAGGGCACACTCAGCAATGTTGCCTCCGGCGTGATGATCCTCGTGCAGAAGCCGTTCAAGGTGGGCGAGGGGATTACCACCGGCTCGGTGACCGGCACGGTGCAGCAGATCGGGCTGTTCACCACCGAGCTGAAACAGTTCGACGGGCTCTTCGTGATGGTGCCCAACTCCGAACTGTGGAACCAGGCGATCGTCAATTTCAATCGCCACCCGATCCGCCGGTTCGAGCTGATCGTGGGCATCGCCTATTCCGACAGCATGGAGCAGGCGCGCAAGGAATTGCTGGCCCTGGCAGAGGCAGACGAAAGGGTGCTGGACGATCCCGCGCCGCAAGCTTTCGTAAGCTCGCTCGATGACAGCTCGGTCGGTATCGGCCTGCGCGTCTGGTGCGTCACGAGCGATTACCTGACGCTGACCTGGGACCTGACCGAGGCGGCGAAAGCGCGCTTCGACCAGGTCGGTCTCTCCATCCCCTTCCCGCAGCGCGAGGTCATCCAGCGGGCAGCGTGAATTACCGGCTGGCGGGGCGCAGGGTTAGGCCCAGCGCCTCGCGCCGGTGCCAGCGCCATCCGAGCAGCGCGGCGGCGACGATGAGCCCGGTCGCAAGACCGATCCAGATGCCGACCCCTTCGAGCGGTGTGGCAAAGCCCAATACCAGCGCGGTGCCGATGCCCGGCACCCAATAGGCGAAGCCGGCGATCCACATTGGGATGCGCGTGTCCTGCAGGCCGCGTAGCGCGCCTGCTGCGACCGCCTGCATGCCGTCAAACAGCTGGAAGGCGGCAGCGATCACGATATAGGTCAGCGCAAAGCCGACCAGCGGGGCATTCTTCGGATCCCACGGATCGATATAGATCGCGAGCAGGTATTCAGGCGCGATGATCATCGCCAGCGCGGTAATCGCCATGAAGCCCGTACCGATCACGATCGCGCTCCAGCCCGCGCGCTTCATACCCTCGGAATCGCGCGCGCCGTAGAAATAGCCCAC
Source organism: Qipengyuania huizhouensis (assembly GCF_019711635.1). Lineage (GTDB taxonomy): Bacteria > Pseudomonadota > Alphaproteobacteria > Sphingomonadales > Sphingomonadaceae > Qipengyuania > Qipengyuania huizhouensis. The sequence continues at coordinate 298,575 of NZ_JAIGNT010000002.1, forward strand.
CCGGATCGTGGCCGCCTGCCCGACCCCGAAAGGCACCTGGAAGGCGAGCGCGGCGATTTGCAGCGCAACGGTGTGCGCGGCCAGCTGTGTCGCGCCGATATTGCCCATCAGGAAAGCGGCAGCGCCGAAGATCCCCGCTTCGGCCGTGATCGTCAGCGCGATCGGCGTACCGACGCGGGTGATGTGCCACAGGCGCTGCCAGTCCGGCGACCACCAGCGGCCGAAGATATGGTAGCGGTGGAGCCGCGGATCGAGCCGGATGGCGACGATATAGGCAGTCAGCGTGGTGAGCGTGGTGATGATTGTCGCCACAGCCGCACCCTTCAGCCCAAGTTCGGGCGCGCCGAAATTACCGAAGATGAAGGCATAATTCGCCAGCGCGTTCACGAAGATGCCGGCCGCCGTAATTGCGGTGGCGAAGATCGGCCGGTCGAGCGTCGAAACGAAACTGCGCAGCACATTGTTGAACAGCATCGGCACGAGGCTGAGCACCAGCAGCGTATTGTATCCGAGCGCCATGGCGATGATCTGCGGTTCCTGCCCGGTCACGCGCATCAGCGGGCCGAGCAGCAGGCACAGGCCGATCCCTGCCACGCCCGAAATCACCGAAAGCCACAGCGCCATCCGCACCGAACGGCGCACGGGCCGCAGCGCCGGTGCGCGCTCCCCCAGTTCCGCCGCCGCGACCGCGGCGACGGCACCCGTCAATCCCGACAGCGCCCAAAGGACCAGCCCGAAGAGGGCTATGGCCAGCGCCGATGCGGCCAGCTGGTCCTCGCCCAGCCGCGCGATGAAGATCACGTCGATCGCATAGGTCAGCATCTGCAGCAGGTTCGCCGCCGCCAGCGGCCAGCTCAGCCGCAGGGTCGCGGCGATTTCGCCGCGCCAGCCTTCTCTGCCGAGGGGCAGGGGCGTGGAGGAAGTTGTGGAACTCATGGTCTTCCGCTCCCCCTCGATTCGGAAGAGCCGATCCGCTTAGGCGGATCGGTGCCGGACCTCAAACGCGGATTTCGTCCATCGGGCCACAGCGCTACGATTGCCGGATATTCCGACCTGCCCCGCCCGCTCGGCACAGCCTGGAATTTTGCGATTTGCGCCATGTGGCCAGTTGTGGGATGAAAGAGACGGTCGGCCTTCGGGAAACAATTCGGGTTTGCCGAAAAAACAATGAAACGAGAGGTTCCGGTGAACGACAAGATGGATCTCGACCGCCGCCAGCCGCGTTTGGTCCTTCGGCTGCAAACGGGGGTAGGGCAGTCGGGCAAGGCGTTCGACGCCGAAATCCTCAACCTCTCGCGCAATGGCATGCTGGTGCGAACCGAAGCGGAACTGTCGCTCGACGATCCGATCGCGGTCGTCCTGCCGAACAGCGGCGCCGTGCCTGCCAAGGTCGTCTGGTTTGCGGATGGCCTTTACGGTTGCAGCTTCCTCGAACCGATTTCCCAGGACGAAATGGACGCGGCCACTTATGTCGCTTCGAACGAGGATGATCCCGACCATCGCTATGGCGTAGATCATGAAACGCTCGGTAGCAGGATCAAGCGCCTGCGGGTGAGCAAGGGCCATACCATGCGCGGGCTGGCGCAGAAAGTCGGAGTAAGCAAGCCCACGCTATGGAAGTGGGAAGGCGACCAGGTTCGCCCGCGTCACGAGACGATGCAGAGACTGGCCGAAGAGCTGGGTGTGAGCGAGCTGGAACTGGTCTACGGGGCGCCGGGCCTGGGCAAGGCGATCGCGCTGGCCGAAGAGGATGCAGGCAGTGGCGGTTCGCTTGCGGACATCGTCCGGGCAAGCCGCAAGCGTATTGCCGATGCCGCCGGGGTCGAGGAAACCAGCGTCGAAATCCACATCAACTGGGACAGCGAATAGGCGCGCGCCTGCGCAATCAGGGGCGCAGCACCAGCCGGTCGTGAATGGCATCGTACCGCAGGTCCAGCCCGGCGGTCCTGACCCGGTCCAGCGACAGGCGGCCGCTCTCACCGGCGGGTGGCAGATTTCCGGCCTTGTCAGCGGCCCCCAACCGCGCGAGTGCGGTGACCAGTTCGCCCCGGTCCACCTCGATCAGCGAACCGCCGATCAGGAAAATTGTCAGACCCGTGGCTTCGCCGCCTTCGGCAGCGATGGTCTTGGGCACGCCGACGCCCCCGTTGACCGATGAAACACCCTCGGTGAGGCTGTATCCGATCGGAAGCACCCCGTTCGCATCGGGCCTGGCGTAATTCGCGCGCCGCTGGTCGCGCTGGCTCTGCGGCGATCCCGCAGACTTGGCAGCAGAGGCCGCTGCGATGCGGACAGGGGCGATCTCGTCTTCCCCGGCGACATCCGCCCCTGCATCTGTGACCGCCGCGTCCGGTGCGGCAGGAGCAGGCACCGGGAACTCGTGCCCGAAATGCACCACGCGTTCTTCCGGTACGCTGGAAAGCGAGACGCGCACGACTGCCCCGCTGTCGTTGCCGCTTCCGTCAGGCCGCATGCTCCATGCGAAGAGGAGAATGCAGGCGAAGGTGGCGAGCAGGACGATGGCGCGTGAAAATCGTCGGGGAGGTACGGGCACCAGCTTCCCATCGTCCGGACGCATCTGGATCATCGCGACATCCAGAATGCGTAACCGACCGCGCCGATCGCAATTGCAACTCCGTAGGGAAGCTTGGCAAAATCGCCCTTAAGGCGCTTTTTCAGCCCCGTTGCGTGCTTGAGGGTCAGCCAGGATACGGCGAGGAAAAAGCCGGCAAAGGTGATCGCCACGAACAGGCCGAGCATTTCCCACAAGGGGTAGAAGGAGGCCACCGCCGCGTAGAACTTGCCGTCACCGCCACCGAAAATACCCGCCATGAAAAGCAGGTACCCGACCATCAGGGCGAGCGCGGCGTGCGCGAAATGCAGGCCCAGCGCGCTCCAGCCGCCCATGGTGAAGGCGAATCCGAGACCGGTCACCAGCATCACCAGGCAGAGGATATTCGGCAAGCGCCGCGTGAACGCGTCCAGCCCAGCGCCGATGGCGGCGAGGGCACCCAGCGCGCCGAGCCAGAGTGTGATCACGCCCACCGCGGGGCCTAGTTCTTGTCGGGCGCGGCCGGGCGCGGAGCCAGTCTGACGCGCAGCGGATAGTTGCCGGCAGTCGCCGACTGGCCGATACGGACACGCGGCGGCGCGGCATCATTCGCAGTGCGCAGCACGATCTCCGCCGGACGGGCGGCACCTGCCGGCTGCCGCAATTCGCCACTCGACAGGCGCACGCGTGATGGCGCGGAATTCGCCGCCTGCGTCTGAGAAGCCGATACCGGTCCCCCGACGCTTACACGCTGCGAACGGGCCGCATTCGAAATGGTGATCCGGTGGGTTTCCCCGCCGCTCATGACCATCCGTTCGTCGGTCACCGGTTCGGCGGGTAAGACCGGATCGTTCTGCGCCAGTTCGGCCAGCGTTTCGCGCGCCCTTTCACGCTGTGCATACAGCAGGCGGCTGTCGCGGGCGAGATCGCTGCGGTAGAACCGATCGAGATTGGCGGCAAACCGCTCGTTATCCGCATCGACGCGGGTCGCCGCGACGAAATAGCGTTCGGCGAGATCTGCCCGGCCAAGCTTGGCGTAAGCGACCCCCAGCGCGTTGAGCGCATCTCCGCTGGTCTGCGGATTGAGCGCGGCGCGGTGGAGCGGGGCTAGTGCATTGCCGGTGCGGCCTGCACGCAGGTGTTCGCGGCCTTCCTCGAGATCGGCGGGTCCGATGGCATATTGCGGAGCCGAGGAATGGCGCGAGAAATCGAACGCCTGGATGAAATTCTGGCAGCCCCCCAGGCTGGCGGCGAGCGCAACGAGCGCAAGTGTGGATGCAGGTTTCATGATTATCCTCCTGTCATTGCTGGCATAATTTCACGCACAACTCCGACGGCAGCGGGTAGAATGAGAACGCCGATCATCGTGGGCAACATGCAGGTCACCAGCGGTATCGAAATAAGCACCGGCAGCCGATGCGCCTTCTCTTCTGCGCGCATCCGTCGCGCCTCGCGCATTTCCAACGCATAGACCCTGAGCGTGCTGGAAATGCTCGTACCCAGCTTGTCGGACTGGATCAGCAGCGTCGCGAAGGACCGGATTTCATCGACCCCCGCGTTCTCGCCCATCCGCCGCATGGCATCTTCCCGCGAAGCGCCGGCCCGCATCATCAGCGTGGTTTCGGTGAACAGCTCCGATACCAGCGGATGGGTCGTCGCGATCTCGCGGCCCACCCGGTCCAAAGCGGATTCAAGGCCGAGACCGGCTTCGACGCAGACCAGCAGCAGGTCGAGCGAGTCGGGAAAGCCGTTGATGATCTCGTTCTTGCGCCGATCCGCCTTCGCCTGGACGAACAGATACGGAAGGTAGAACCCGAAAAGCGCGCAGATCGCGGAGATGATATAGATTTGCACGATTCCCGGCGGTTCGGGATCGGTGACGACACCCAGCAGGTAAAATCCCGGAAAGGCGAACACCAGCACAATCCGGACCAGCGTATAAAGCCGGGGTGCGGAGCTGCTGCGATAGCCGGCGGCCTTCAGCAGCTTTTGCAGCTTGTCGTCCTCGGTATCGGTCAGCTTGATGCCGGAAGATTCGATCGATTGCGCGATCTGCGCCCAGCGGCTCTCGCTTTCCCGCTCGAGCACGTTGTTCTCGAATTCGATGCTGTTTTCGCGGCCGAGCCGGGCGATCTGGTTTCCCAGTACCCGGCGCTTGGCAGCCCAGTTGACCGCAATCAGCACCACGCCCACCGCGACGGCGAAAATGATCGCCAGGATCAGTATGCGTACAAGCCAGTTCGAGATCGCGAGTTCGAGCATATCAGACCTTGATATCGACCATTTTGCGGATGGTGATGACCCCTATGACGTAGAGGACGGACAGCGTGATCGTGCCGATGATGAAAATCGGATCCTCGATCACGTTGAGATAGAATTGCGGATTGGACAAGAACACGACCACGAAGGCGAAGACCGGCAGGACGGTGAGCATCCAGCCCGTCATCCGGCCTTCCGAACTCAGCGCCCGGACCTTCATGAACATCGACGCGCGTTCGCGGATGACCGTGGCCAGGTTTTCGAGGATTTCGGCCAGATTGCCCCCGGTTTCGCTTTGCACCGAGAGCGAGACCACGAACATCTTCATGTCTTCGAGGTCCCAGCGTTCGGCCATGGCGTTTAGCGCGGTCACGAGGTCCGAACCATAGGTGATCTCGTCGGCCACAATGCCGAATTCGGTCCCGATCGGATCGTCCATTTCGCGCGTGAGCAGTTCGATCGCCGAGGCGACCGGGTGGCCCGAACGCAGCGCACGCACGAAGATATCGAGCGCGACCGGAAACTGCTTTTCCACCTTTCTCCGGCGTGAGGCGGCAATGCGTTGCAGGACGAGGTAGGGCAGGACGAAAGCCAGCGAGAGGGCCATCAGAAAGGCCAGCTGGATGACGCCGAAACCGATGCCGACCCCGAAGCCTGCGGCCACGAGGATTACGAGGGCGAAGATAACCAGCCCGGCAATGGTCATGAACATGGCCAGCTGGCCCATGCCCACGGGAATGGCGGAGGCGAAGACGGCGCGCTGGAAATTCTCCACGATCCCGCGAACGACCGGGGGCAGATGCGGATGCTGGCGCGGGCTGTTCTTGAGCAGCTGGGATACGACTTCGTCCCGGTCCGCGCCGGACTGTATCAGAGTCATCCGGCGGTTGACGGCCCGCGAATAGGTACGCTTTTCCGCCGCCGACCGCGCGAGGGTTTGGGCAATCAGGAATACCGCCACGAAGACGGCGAGCAGGAAAACGATCCGGATGATGGTCTCGGCCACGTCAGCCGATCCTCATTTCCGGACGGAAGAGTTCGCTCGGCAGCTTGATGCCATGCGCTTCGGCATCCTGCAGGAATTTCGGCCGGATGCCGGTGGCTTCGAAGTGGCCCAGCACCGTGCCGTCGTCGTCCCGTCCGGTCATCTTGAAGCGGAAGATTTCCTGCATCGTGATGGTTTCGCCTTCCATGCCGGTAAGCTCGGAAAGGCTTTTGACCTTGCGGCGTCCGTCGGACAGGCGGGCGACCTGAACGACCACGTTGAGCGCCGAAGCGATCTGCGCGCGTGAGGATTTGGACGTGATGTCGATGCCGCTCATGCCGATCATCTGTTCGACACGGCTCAGGGCATCGCGCGGCGTATTGGCGTGAACCGTGGTCATCGATCCGTCGTGGCCGGTGTTCATGGCCTGCAGCATGTCGAAGGCCTCGCCGGCGCGGACTTCGCCCACGATGATGCGGTCGGGCCGCATGCGAAGGGCGTTTTTCACCAGGTCGCGCTGCGTGACCTCGCCCTTGCCCTCGATATTGGGCGGGCGGGTTTCGAGCCGGGCAACGTGCTGCTGTTGCAGCTGGAGTTCGGCCGAATCCTCGATGGTGACGATGCGCTCTCTCTCGTCGATATAGGTCGACATGGCGTTGAGCAGCGTCGTCTTGCCCGAGCCGGTGCCACCGGAGATCAGCACATTGCGGCGCGAGGCGACGATGGCTTCCAGCACTTGCGCCATTTCCTGCGGCAGGGAGCCGAGGCCGATCATCTTCTCGATACTGATCGGCTGCTTGGCGAATTTGCGGATCGACAGCAGCGATCCGTCGATTGCCAGCGGCGCGACGATGGCATTGACGCGCGACCCGTCGGCAAGGCGCGCGTCGACGAAGGGCGAACTTTCGTCCACCCGGCGGCCCACGGCGCTGACGATCTTCTGGATCACGCGCATCAGGTGCTTTTCGTCCTGGAACCTGGTCGGGACCCGTTCGAGCTGGCCACGACGTTCGACGAAGACGGTATTATGGCCGTTGACCAGGATGTCGGTGATTGTCTCATCCTGCAGCAGCGGTTCGAGCGGGCCGAGACCCATCAGCTCGTCCACCACTTCCTGGAGGAGGTTCTCGCGTTCCTGGCGGTTCAGGGGCTGATCGAAATCCGCAATCAGTTCCGGCATGATCGCGGAGATCTGGTTCTTGAGCTGTTCGACCGGGGTCTTGTCCAGCATGCCGAGATTGAGCCGGTCCAGCAGCGCCTTGTGGATCGACACCTTCAGGTCGAGCATGGCCTCGCGCTGGCTATCCTTCTCGCCGAAGAGGATGCGTTCCTGCTCCTCGTCGTCGGGGACGTGCAGGGCTTCGATTTCCGAAGCATGCCCGGCATCCTCGCCGCGTCTGACCTTCCACATGATCTCAGCCCTCCTCGACCAGCGCGAGCATGTGTTGGGCCAGCGAGTCGATATCGGCGGCAAACCTGCTCTTGCGCTGGACATCCCTAGCGAGGACGCCGCGGGCCTGCGCCTGTTCGATCAGCTGTGTGTCAGAATGGACCATGGCGGAAATGCGGTGGCCGAGTGCATCCTCGATGCCCTTGCGGTCGATCTTCTTGAACAGGCCGGACGCCGTGTGATTGAGCGCGATGGCGACATGCGCTTCCGGGTAATCGAAGTTGCGCAGGAGCTGCAGCTTGCGCTTCACCTGGCGCAGCGCCCCGATGGAACCGTTGCCGACCAGCAGCACGGCGTTTGCTCCCAGCAAGGTCGACATCGCCCAGTTGGTGAGCGCGCCGGGCATGTCAAAGAGCACGAGGTCGTATTTGCGGCGCGCCAGCGCCACGACCGAACGGAGGCCGCCGAGGTCGAGTTCCTCGATCGGCATGATGTCGGCCGGGGCGGCGATTACGTCGAAGGTTTCGCTTCCTTCCACCGCCACCGAACGGAACAGCTCGTCGTCGAGTCTTGCTCCGGCCTCGACGAGGTCGATCAGCGATTTGCGCGATTTGCGGTCGAGGTAGGAGGCGGCGTCGCCGCTCTGCAGGTCGAGATCGATGACGCAGGCGCGCAGGCCCGGGCCCATCGCGCGGGCCATCGCATCGGCGAGGTGGGTGGCGATGGTGGTCGCCCCGGTTCCGCCGACGCATTTCTGCACCGCGAAGACCGGCGCCAGTTCGGGCGCGGGCTCGTCGGACGTATCGGCCTGTTCCCGCTCGACCTCGAGGATGGCGGTGAGCAGTTCGTCGGTGGTGAAGGGCATGGGCACTACGTCGCCGATGCCCTTGCGCAGCATCAGGCGCGTGATCGCCAGATCGACCTGCGGCAGGCCCGCGATGATGGCGAGGTTGGGCCGCGCCTCGCGCAGCGCATCCAGCCGCGCCAGCGAGCGGGGGGCGGCGGGATCCACCTCGATCACCGCGATCCGTGCCTTGCTCACCAGTTCGGCGGGAAGCGGCTCGGACGGTTCGATTTCGACCAGCGTCACCGTGTCCGCCAGCGTCTCCAGCCCGTCCAGCTCGCTCGGCCGGGCGAAGACGAAGACCTGTTCCGGCAATCCGGCCATCTTGTTCGTCTCCGCGGCGTTGAATTTTTGGAAATTGCTCATGTCTGGTTCAATTCGATATCGTGCCTTCGCCGTCCTCTGAGGTCAGCGAATAGGCAAATTCGGGTAGGTCCACCGAGCCGATCAGCAGGCCGAACAGCGGCCTGTGTTCCATGTCGATCAGTCTTACGGTGACGATGGGTGCGACGTCGGGACCGTTGGGGTCTCCGGAATATCCGAGGCCCGACCAGTCGTAATCGATCTGGACGTTTTCGGGCTGAATGGTGGCTTTGAAATCCTGCATCCGCGAAACGATGTCGGCGAAGGCCGCCGCGTCGTATCCCCAGTCGCTGCATCCGGCAGAATCGCAGGTGACGGTGGGAAACAGGTTCTGCGGCACGGGCGTGCCCTGCGGCACCTCGCCGCTCGCCGCGAAGCTGTAGTCATAGAGGTCGGCGGGCACGAGATTGGTCGCCACCGCCCAGCGCGCGCCCATCTGGGTGGCCTTTTCGCCCTGGTTGATCGCCCATGCGTAATAGCCAACGTCCATGATGCCGAAGAGGAACAGCAGCATGATCGGCAGCACCAGCGCGAACTCCGCCGCCATGGCGCCGCGAATGTCGCGGAGGAAGGTGCGCGCGCGGATCATATGCCGTTCACCACGGCCTCGGCGCTGGCCTGCACGTCGATCGAGGAATCGAGCAGCCCCAATTGTTCGAACAGCGATGGATAGGCGGTGCGCGCCTCCACCAGCAGGATCGGCGCCCCGCCGGTGGTGCCCTTGAAGATGCCGTCGTTTTCGTAATCCGTATCGCAGCGATAGGTCACGGTGATGTCGTCCAGCGCCATGCCGGGCACGCGCGCCGCGGTGCCGGTGGTGGTGCCGGTACGCGTCACCTGCTTGATCTGGCTTTCCGCCGCGCCGCTGATGCTGCCCCCGCAGGGGAAGTTGATCCACGGCAAACGCCCGCCATAGCGAGCGCCTTCGCGCACCGATTTGATCACCTTGTGCTCGGTATAGAAGTAATGCCCCGCCTCGAAGCCGACGAACATGAAGATCAGCAACAGCGGGATCATCAGCGCCATTTCTGCCGCTGCGGCACCGCGCGTATCGCGAAGGAAGGCGAGGGCGCGCATCATTCGATCAGATAGGGGACGTCCTTGCGGACCTCCTGTCCCTGTTGGGATCCGCCGCCGAGGATGGTTTCGCCGATCACCTCCACATAGACGTCGCTCGCCTCGGTGCGCAGCGAGGAGCCGTTGCCGCGGCGGGCAGAGGGTTCCACCAGGAACACGTCGATGAACTTCAGGATCGCGGCATCGGTGGTGTTCGATCCCACCGCTTCGGCATTGCAGTTGATGATGGCGATGCTCAGCACCCGGCGATCGGGTGTCGAGGCAGGCGGCACGCCCGGTCCGTTGCACAGCGGGCTGCGCTGGGTGCTGTAACCGCCGGTGACATTGACATTGTCCAGCTGGCCGCCGCCCGCTGCGTGCTGTTCGTATTCCCACCGGTATTGCTGGTAACGGGTCGGGGTGGAACGCCCGGCCAGCTCGCTATAGCCATAGCTGGACCAGGTTGTGGGGATGCTGCCAAGGCTGTTCGTCTGGTAATAGGCGGCGCGGTCCCAGTTTCCGTCGCCCATCGTTCCGCCGATGCACGATCCGCTCACGCTGACAGCGTGGCACTTGTCGCGCGGGAAGCCCATCGGATCGAGCGCTGCGGCCTCCGTCGCGGTCAGGTCGTTGACCGGCGATGTCGGGCGATAGGGGTTCGGGCCGACCTGGAAGCCGCCATTGCTGATGGCGCAGCTTCCGCCTTTCTGGAGCAGGTCGATGCGCGCATTGGCGGGCGGCGGGCAGGATGCGTCGTTCGTCCCGCAAACATTGTTGAGACCGTTGGCATAGACGCCGACGCGCGTGTTGAGCGCATCGAGCACGCTGATCTGCTGGCCGGGTTTCACGTCCGCGCCATCTGTGGTCACGCAATCGCCCGGCGGAATTTCCCGGCCCAGCGTGCGGGCCGTGGCAATCGCACCATTGCCTGCATTCGTTTCGAGATAGCCGAACACGCCGGGGCCGTAGAGGCCGCCCTGTTCGTTGGCGATCAGGCGCACACCGTTGCCGACATAGAGCGCGGTGTTGAAATCGGGATCGCTCGCTTCGTTCGGATTGCACATCATCACCGGCGGGACCTTGCAGATGGCAGAGCCGAGTCCGGCAAAGGCCACCCCGGCCAAATCCGCGCCATAGGCGCCAACTATCGGCAACAGCGAATAGTCCAGCCGCCGCCCATCGACCTGCACTTCCACGTAATTCGCATTGGCATCGGTAGTTGCCGCATTGGCCTTGGCCTTGTCCTGGAAGAACCGGATCTGGCCGGTTCCATCGCAAGTGGTTTCGGATGCCACGGTCACGAACTGGCTTTCGGAGGACAGCAGGGCGAGGTTCTGCAGCATCCCCGATGCAGCATCGGCGGCGCGGGCACAGGCCCCGGTCCGGCCGTCCAGCTGGCTGGCTGCGGCCAGCGCGGCCTGGTCGGCGCCGTTCTGCAATTCGCTGTCCAGCCCCATCACGCGGGCGTAATCGAACCCGACCCCGGCAAAGGCGATCAGCGGAATCAGCGCAAGTGCATAGGTGGCCGCAACCGCCCCGCTCTGATCGCCGAAAAACCGCTTAGTACTGACCGCCTTCATGGTGCATGCCTCGTCCTAGTTTGGACCGCTGCCGGATACTGCTCGAGTTGTGCTGATGGTTTCGACCTCTTCGACATTGCCTTCGTTATAGGCGTCGATCGCGCGCACCGCGTTGGTGGCCGAAGTCGGCGGGATCGGCGTGTCGTATTCGGGCGATGGGTCCACCACCTGCGCGGCCATGGTCGCGCGGTTGGCATCGCCCCAGGTCGGATCGCCCTGCGTCAGGTCCAGCCGCCCGTCATTATTGGTGCAGGCCGCAAGGGCCAGAGCCGCGCCCGCGATCGGCAGGATGCGCTTTGCGTCAATATTCATAACCGTCTCCTTCGGCAGTGGCCGTTTCGCCATCCGCGGGAAGTTCGCCGGTAATCGGCTCCAGCGGGCGGGGCTTGTACCCTTCGCCGTCCAGCAACAGCACGTCGGCCTCGCTCGGGTCGTAGATCCGGTCGGTCGGCAGGCGCACCTGTTCGGGCTTGATCGGTGCCACCAGCCGCGGGGTCACGATGATCAGCAATTCTGTTTCGCCCTTCTGGAAGGAGGAGGAACGGAACAGCGATCCGATGATCGGGATCGATCCCAGCAGCGGCACCTGGTTGACCGTGGTCGAAAAATCGCGCTGCAACAGGCCGGCGATGGCAAAGCTTTCCCCGTCGCGCAGTTCCAGCACGGTGCTGGCGCGCCGGGTCTGGAGGCCGGGAATCTGCAATCCGCCGATATTGATCGATGCGGCCTGGTCGATGGAGGATACCTCTGGCTCCACCACCAGGTTTATGACCTTGTCGGAAAGCACTGTGGGCGTGAAGCCCAGGCTGACGCCGAAGGGCTTGAATTCCACCGTCACGGCATTGTTGCCGTCCTGCCCGCCGCCTCCGCCGCTCTGCACCACGGGGATCGGGAATTCGCCGCCCGCAAGGAAGCTGGCGGTTTCACCCGAAAGCGCGATCAGCGTCGGTTCGGCCAGCGTCTTGGACAGGCCCTTTTCCTCCAGCGCATCCAGCGTGGCATCTATCGAAAGTCCGAAGACATCGTTGAAGAGGCCGCGGATAATTCCGAAGGATCCCTGGATCGTGTCGAGGCGCGGGTTGCCGTTGGGCAAATTGCCCGCGCCATTACCGATGGCCCCTTCCACATCGGTGCCATTGCCGAAGAATATGGAAGAACCCAGTTCCTTGCCGATATTGCGCGATACTTCGGCAAAGCGCACTTCCAGCATCACCTGCTGGCTGCCGCCCAGCGTCATCAGGTTCACGATCTTGTCTTCCGGCGCATAGGCGCGGGCAAGCTGCATTGCGCGGGAGGCTGCGCCCGCATCGCTGACCGTTCCGGACAGGACGATGGCACCGTTGGAAACACGGCTCTCCACCGGCTGGCCGGGCATCAGCTGGCCCATCTGTTCGCGCAGGCCCGCCACATCAGGGCCGACGGAAATATCCATCACCGCGATCACGCGGTTGCTGCGGTCGTACAGCGTCAGCGATGTCGTGCCCACGGCCTTGCCCAGCACATAGATCGAATTGCTGGATACGGGCAAGATATCGGCGATTTCCTCGTTCCCGATCATCGCGCGGTCGATCGCCGTATCGGCGGTCAGCACCTGGCTCTTGTTGACGGCGATATCCACCGTACCGGCATGGATGTTCGCGCCGCCCTGTCCGTAAACCTGCGCCGTAGCGGCGCTTGGGGCCAGTGCGGTCCCGGCCAGTGCCAGGGCGATCGCGGCGAGAGGCTTCTTCAGGCGAGCCATCTTAACGCTCCACTTCATAGGATTGGCTTTCCGTGCCGCGGATGATTGCCATCGTTGGTCCGCGCGGGCGGCTCGGTGCACTCGCAGTGCGCGTGGCCTGCGTGCTGCCGCCCAGCATGGCGGGGGTGATATTGATAACCGGCTGCGTATCGCGGCTACCGGCATCGCTGCCGCCGCTGTTGCCACGGCCGTAGATGCGATAGCCCGCCCCGCCGAGGTCGGAGAGCACAACCGTTTCGGTCGCGCCGACTTCCTGGTTTTCGACATTGCGCAGCGCCAAGGTGAAGGTGCCCACTTCGCGGGCCAGCGCCAGCTTCTGCGCGCCGTAAAGATCGGTCTGCAAGGTGGCCGTCTGGCTGACGGCGGGTTCGGTGCTCTTTTCATCCGCCACCTGGTCGGTAGCGAGGACGAGCACGTTTTCGAGTACGACATGCGTCATCTTGTCGTTGGTGCTGGATCCATCGCCGGGAATCTGGCGAGTCAGCATCACGTCGACCACATCGCCCGGTCGCACGAAGCCGGAAACGCCGGCCACCCGGTTCACGGGGATGGAGACGGCGCGCATATCTTCGGGGAGATTGGCGGACAGCGTGGCGCGGCCGCCCGCGCCGCTGACCTTGCTGGCCAGGATCGGTTCGCCCGGGGTGATCGGGCGCAGCGCCACGCGGCCGTTCGCAGCTTCCTGTAAACTGGTGAAGGCGCCCGTCGGAACCGAGCTGGCAGGCCAGTTCACGAGACGAGTGTTCGTGTCGGTGAGCGGATTACCGAAAGCGATTTCCTGCGATGCGACGACGATGCGCGCCATTTGCATTTCTTCAGCTTTGCGCTCTTCGGCTTCCTGTACGCCTGAAAAGTAAGAGTTGGCCAAGAAGACCGCAATCAACCCGATCGCTATAGCTATTCCTAGAACAGCAAGATTTCGGCCTCTCATAAATAGCCCCCCAGCCTATATTGAATAGCAAACTACACTAAAAATCGCCCGCGGTCTTCCAAAAAGACCGCGGGCGAATTCTTCTCAATGCCTCAGCATTGACCGTCAGAGGCTCCATTTTCGATGCAGTCCGAAGCACTGCTCATAGCACCTGTGATAGCCTCGCCGAGGGTGAATGCAGCGAATGCAATACCGGTGCCAACAATGGCAAGGATCAGAGCATATTCGGCAGCCGAAGCGCCGGATTCGTCACGAAGAAAAGTCTTGAACATGATGTATTACCCCAAGTTGTGAATTCACGGCTGGCGCCTGGTTGACGTGTCGCCGCATGGTTCAAAGGTCCCGGCATCTATTTCCGGATAACCCATGTTCGAGAGGGGTAGTGTGGAACCGGCGCGACCCTGTTTTTGTTTACCGGCTCGCGCCGGTTCTTATCACGCTGGCTCCTCTCGAAGCCCATTTAAGTTCCTCCAAATGTAGGCGGGGGTCAACTTTCATGCAACTAAAATCGACTATCTCCGAATTTCAATGGGTTAGCCGGGGCGTATTTTAACAAATGCGGTTAATTCGGGCGGCTTTGCGTGGCGAATCGCGCTGCCTGGTGAATCGCCCATGTTTACCGTCGCGTTCCGGCGTGTTCGCGGATCGATGAAGCACTTGATTCGCACCCTCCGTCGAACACTTCAACCGCCTTCGCGCGTATAATTACCTTCTGAAAAACCGGGAAAGTCTCCAGCACCCCTCCCGATCCGCCCCGCAGAACGCAAGACTGTCCCATTCCAAGACGCAATTGCATTATCTCAGAATATCAATGGGATAATTCGATTTCCCCGCCCCGGGCCAGCCATTTCTCACCCCTCAACCGGTCTCAAGAAAGTAAATTCCATTGCATGAATGGTGCGAGAAGCGTTACTTCAGGTGCAACAGCGACACATCGATCATCCGGGCGATTCGCTCCGGATGCGAATGAACAAGTCGGGGCCGCGAGACAGTACGGAAGACTTCCCTGCGGTGGGGGCAATACTTGCCGGTGGGGATTCCAAAGCCAGATGGCCCGACAATCCGTGAACTGTCCGCAACAGGAGGGGAATTCCTTTCCTGCCCGCACAGGAAGGACGGACGAGATGGACAGCTTCGAAACGCGCAACGAGTTTGCCGACGCCCAGGGTAGCGACAATGCTTCCGAGAGCCAAGCCACTGATATACAGGGCAATTCCGCGCAGGCGATGAACCTGCGCAATGCCGATATCGTACTGCGTCCCGACGCCGATGGCGTCGTAGTCCTGCCGGAAGGTGCCAGCCTCGACAACATGACCGCGCAGGGCCGCGACCTCGTGATCGTGCTGGAAGACGGCACACGCATCGTCATCCCCGAAGGCGCGATCATCGTCCCGCAGATCGTGATCGACGGCGTCACCGTACCCGCCGCCAACCTCGCCGCGCTGTTGACCGGCAACGAGCCGCAACCCGCCGCCGGCGACCCGCAGAGCTCGGGCGGCAATTTCGAAGTCGATCCCGGCAACATCCAGGCCGCCTACGCTCTGGGTGACCTGCTGCCCTACACACAGCTCCAGTTCCCGCAGCCCGAAGAGCGCGAGATCATCCCCGCGCTGGCCGAGCGCGATCCGGACATCGTGATCGAAACTCCCGACAATCCGGTGGGCGTGGTCAACGCCATTGCCACCGTCGATGAAGACGGTCTGCCCGCCCGCACGGTGGACGGCGCCCCCGAACCCGAAGGCACGCGCAGCGAAACCAATTCCGAAACCGCCAGCGGCACCATCGTCTTCAACGCGCCCGACGGCGTGGGATCGGTCCTGATCAACGGCGTGGCGATCACCTCGGTCGGCCAGACCTTCCAAGGCGAAACGGGCACGCTGACCATCACCAGCATCGATTTTGCCAATGGCCGCATCGGCTTCAGCTTCACGCTCGAAGACAATATGGTCGGGGGCGAGATTGACGGTTCGTTCATGATGAGTGTGATCGATGCCGATGGCGACCGCGCCGATGCGAACCTGCAGATCCGCATCATCGACGATGCGCCGATCGCGGCCGACGATGCGAACAGCGTTGCCGCAGGGACATTCGGGCCGATTGCGGGCAGCGTTCTGGTCAACGACGAATCCGGCGCGGACGGCTATGCCGCCGGCGGAGCGGTTACCGGCTTCGCCAATGACGGCGGCTCGGCCGAACCGGGCGATACGCTGGTCGGCACCTATGGCGAGCTGACGCTCAACGCCGACGGCAGCTATTCCTACACCCGCTATTTCAACACGCCCGGCGGCGTGAGCGAAGAGTTCACCTACACCATCACCGATGCCGACGGCAGCACCAGCACCGCGACGCTGACCATCGATATCGGCGATGCGAACGATGCCATAACCAATGTGCCCGATGGCGAAGACGCAACGGTTGTCGACGAGGACGAGCTGCCACCCACCACCGGCACCCGCGACGACGAACCGGCGGGTTCGGATTTCGACGGCGACGATGAAACGGCATCCGGCACGATCACCTTCACCTCGCCCGATGGCGTAGGCTCGGTGACCATCGGCGGTACCGTGGTCGATCCCGAAAACCTGCCGCAGGTCGTCGTCGCGGACGATACCGGCACGCTGACGGTCATCGACTATACCTATGACCCGGAGACCGGCGAAGGTACGATCACCTACGAATACGAACTGACCGACAATACGGGCGATCCTGAAGGCACGACGGTCGACTTCCCCATCGTGGTGATCGACCTCGACGGCGACGTGGCCGAAGACGACCTGGTGATCACCATCGTCGACGACGTGCCCGAAGCCTTCGACGATACGGGCGCGCAGGGCGAAGAGAACGCCCCGATCACCGTCGATGCGCTCGACAACGATATTACCGGTGCGGACGGCGTGGACCTGGCCACCGGAGTGGCGGTGGTCGACGGTACGCTCAGCGGCGACGGCAGCGTTTCCTACAATGGCGACGGCACCTTCACCTATACCCCGGGAGCGGGCGAGGAAGGCACCGTAACCTTCGATTACACGATCACCGATGGCGACGGCGATACTTCGACCGCTACGGTTACGATCACGCTTCAGCCCGATTCCGCGCCCGAAATCGCGGTCGAGGGGCAGGACACGGTCTTCGAGGAAGCGCTGGATGCGCGGGGAGACGAACCGGCCGGTTCCAACGCGGCGAGCGACGGCGAATTCGCCAGTGGCTCCATCGCCATCGCGACCGGCGGCGACAGCATCGACTCGCTTGTCGTCAACGGTGTCGACGTAACCGACGGCGGCACCGTCACGACCGAACGCGGCGTGCTCACGGTTTCGGTTACCGACGGCGCATACAGCTACAGCTACGAACTGACCGACAATACGCTGGTCGATCCGGATAGCGACAGCTTCACGCTGGTCGTCACCGACAGCGATGGCGATACGGCGCAAACGACCCTGGTGGTCTCCATCGTCGACGACAACCCTTCGGCTGCGGACGATGCGAACGCCATCTCGGCGGGTGAATACGGCCCGGTCGGCGGCAATGTGCTGGCCAATGATGTCGAAGGCGCGGACGGCGCGCTCGTCACTTCCTACACCGGCGCGAACGGCACCGGTTCGGCAGGCGATACCATCCAGGGCGAATACGGCACGCTGACCATCGCGGCCGACGGCAGCTACAGTTACACCCGGAATCCGGGCACCGAAGGCGGTGTCAGCGACAGCTTCACCTACACGATCACCGACGGCGACGGCGATACCGCCACCGCCAATCTCGTGATCGCGATTGCCGACAGCCCGGTCGTGATCGACCTGCCGGTTGCAGGCGGAGATGGCACGCTG
This sequence comes from Qipengyuania huizhouensis, assembly GCF_019711635.1. Classification (GTDB taxonomy): domain Bacteria; phylum Pseudomonadota; class Alphaproteobacteria; order Sphingomonadales; family Sphingomonadaceae; genus Qipengyuania; species Qipengyuania huizhouensis. Next base: position 316,099 of record NZ_JAIGNT010000002.1, read on the forward strand.
GTCGACGAGGCCGGCCTGCCCGCCGGTTCCGACGCGGCAAGCGACAGCGAATTCACGAGCGGCGCCTTCACCTATGACGCGCCCGACGGCCCGGCAACGGTGACCATCGGCGGCCAGACCGTGACCGCGGTCGGCCAGACGATCAATGGCAGCTTCGGCACACTGACGATCACCTCGATCGCGGAAGGTTCGATCGGCTACACCTACGAGCTGACCACCAAGACCGATGGCGACGACACTTTCGACAGCTTCGAAGTAATCGTCACCGACCAGGATGGCGACGTGGCTTCGGGTGATCTCGACATTGCTATCATCGACGACGTTCCGACGGCAGTTGCGGACACCGACAGCGTGACCGAGGACGGCCCGCTGACCGCGGACGGCAATGTCATCACCGATGCCGAAGCTAATGGCGACAATGGCGGCGACACAACCGGTGCCGATGGCGCGAGCGTGAGCGATGTTTCCTTCGGCGGCAGCCCAGGCACAGTCGGCGGAGCGACTGCGGGTTCCTATGGCTCGCTCGTCCTCAATGCCGATGGCAGCTATACCTACACGCTCGATAATACGAACGAGTTCGTCCAGGGCCTCGATTCAACCGAGAGCCTGACCGAGGTCTTCACCTATACGCTTACCGACGGTGACGGCGACACCAGCGTCACCACGCTGACGGTCACGATCAATGGCGATGACGATATCGTTACGATCAACGGCCTCGACCTCGAGACGCCCGAGCTGACGGTCGACGAAGACGATCTGGCGGACGGCTCCTCGCCCGACGCGGCGGCGCTGACGCCCAGTGGCGACTTCACGGTCGACAGCCCCGACGGGCTGGACACGCTGACCGTGGGCGGCGTCCAGGTCTGGGGCGGCGGCGAAAGCTATCCGATCTCGATCCCCGGCGTCTATGGCACGGTGAACGTGACCGGCGTGACTGTCACGACCGACGCCAATGGCGACGTGGTCGCGGCCACCGTCTCCTATGAGTACGAACTGAGCGACAACACGCTGGATCATATGGCGGACGGCGAAGACCAGCTGGTCGACAGCCTCGAAGTCGTTGCCACCGACAGCGACGGGTCCGAAGATACCGCCTTGCTCGACATTGCGGTGATCGACGACGTTCCGACGGCGAATGACGATAGCGCCAATCAGGGTGCAGAGAACGCGCCGATCGTGATCGATGCGCTGGCCAACGACGTGTTCGGCGCAGACGGTGTCCTCACTGCAGATGGCGTCAGCGTCGTCGTAAGTTCGCAGGGCACACAGGGAACCGCGACCTACGATCCGGCTACCGGCCTGTTCACCTATACCCCGGCTCCGGGCGCAGGCAGCAACGGCCAGCTGACCGACAGCTTCACCTACACCATTACCGATCAGGACGGCGACAGCTCGACCGCCACTGTGACAGTCAATCTCCAGCCGGACAGCGAGCCGAGCGGCGGCACGGTTGCCGCGGCAGTGGACGATGACGGCCTGCCCGGCGGCAATCCGGACTCCACCACCGGCGATCTGGACGCCAATGCGGGTGACGATCCTGCCGATACCAGCGAGGCGAGCTTCACCGGCACGTTGACCTTCGACGTCGGCAACGACGGCCCGGCGACCATCACCTTCGATGCCGGCCTCCACGGTTCCAGCGTGATGCTGGGCAGCGAAATGGTCACCTATTCGGTCAGCGGCAACACGCTTACAGCATCGAGCGACCGCGGCGACATTTTCACGGTGGAAATCACCGATGCGGCGACCGGCGATTACACCGTCACCCTGCTGCAGAACGTGTTACACACTGCCGGCAATGACGAAAACGATGCGCTGGCCAGTATCGGCTTCACCGTCACCGACAGCGAAGGCGAAACTGCCGACGCCACGCTCGACATCACCTTCGACGACGATGCACCCACCGCGACCGACAATACCAATTCGGTCATGGAAGGTGCCACGGTCACCGGCAACATCCTGACCGATGACGACGGCTTTGGCGTGGATGCGAACGGTGCCGACGGAACGCTGACCATCCTGGCGGTTTCGGGCACCGGCGGCAGCGACAATGGCGCACCCTTCGTGGTTACGGGGACCTACGGCGAACTGACTGTAAATGCCGATGGCAGCTACAGCTACAAAAGCTTCGCCAACGCCACCAATGCGGATGTCACGGACAGCTTCACCTATCAGATCGTCGATGCCGACGGAGACATCGCCGAAGCGACGCTCGATATCGATATCGCCAATGTTGCAGGCACGGTCGAAGACAATGAGGCGATCGTCTACGAAGCGGGTCTTCCCACGGGCAGCGATGCGCCGAGCGACAGCGAGATCGACGCCGACGGCCAGATCACCGTCACCAATGCGACAGGCACCTTCACCTATGTGCTGACCGATCCGGCGGGCGGCAGCTACGGTACTCTCACCCTCGACAGCGTGACGGGCGAATATACCTATACGCTCAATACGAACGTTGATGGCGACAGCATCATGCCCGACCAGGGCGGCGACAACGGCGCCAATACCGTCACCGGCCAGGAAAGCTTCGGATACGAAGTCTATGACGAGTTCAACAATCTGATCGGCAGCGGGACGATCAACGTCGATATCGTGGACGACGTTCCGACCGCCACCGACCAGACGGTGATTGATGTCGCCGAGGACGCTGCCGATATTTCCGGCAATGTCATGACCGACGGCACGCCCGACACCGAAGGTGCGGATGGAGCCACCGTCACCGCGATCACGGTGGGCGCGCAGACCGTTGCCGTACCGCAGGACGGGTCGGACGCGACGCTGATGACCGCCAACGGCACCTACACGATCGACATGGACGGCAACTGGACCTTCGATCCGAACCCGGGCCTCGACCAGAGCCTCGGGCCGATCGATGCCGACTTCAGCTACACACTGACCGACGGTGACGGCGATACCGACACCGCCACCCAGCCGATCCGCATCCTCGACGGAAATGGTCCGAACGATCCCGAAGCGGTGAGCCTGACTGTCGACGACCAGAATCTTGCCGATGGCAGCACGCCGGCCGGCCCGGACTCGGATTCCGACACGATCAGTTTCGTCCCCGGATCGGATCCGTTCGACAGCATCGTCTTCGGCGATACTTCGGGTCTCGACGGCGGCCTTACCTGGACGCGGGTGGACGATTTCACCATCACCGGTTCGGATGGCGGCCGCCTCGTCGTCACGCTGACGCTCAATGTAGTCGGTGACGATGCCACCGTCACTGCAACGCTCAACGACAATTATCTCGGCCACTCCAGCCAGGGCGACGAACTCGATGCGCTCGGCTCGGTCGATGTGATCGCTACCGATATCGATGGCGACACCGCGACCGGTTCGGTCGCCGTGAATGTCTCGGACGATGTCCCGACGCTTGCCGCGGACTTGCCCACGGCAGACAGCCTGACGGTCGACGACGACGATTTCAGTACCGATGCGACGGCCGATTTTTCGACGCTCTTCGTACCCGACTACAATGCTGACGGCCCGGGCGATGTGAGCGATTATACGCTCGGCTTCTCTGACACAGCGACCGGCCTGATCGACACCCTGACCAATACAGACGTCACGCTCGTCGAGGTGAACGGCACGATCGAAGGCCAGAACGGCAATGGAGACACCGTGTTCGTTATCTCTGTGGATGCGAACGGCACTGTTACCTTCGACCAGCAGCGTGCGGTCGTCCATGGTGACACCGGCGATCACAATGATTCCGAACCGGTCCCCGCCTGGGCTGCGGACCTGATCACACTGACCGCGACGGTAACCGATGGCGATGGCGACACCGCGCAGGCGACTGCCAATATCGGCGGCGCATTCCAGATCCTCGACGATGGGCCCAGCGTGAGCGCATCCCTCAGTGCCGGTGCGATGGTCGTGCTCGACGAGACCGATCTTACTGCAGCTGCAGGCGCGATCGACCTCGGCGCGACCTATACGCAGGGGAACGACGCAGACGTCACCGGTTCGCCGACGCTGGTCGGCGCAAGCTCGGGCGTGAACGTCCTCGATGTGACCGCCGACTTCGGAAACGATCAAGACGTCAACGGCGGCGGATTGAGCTACAGCCTCGTCGTGGGCAATGGCGGCGTCTCCGGCCTCAGCACGACCGATGGCACCGCGATCACACTCGTCGCGGTGAGCGATACGGTTGTCGTCGGTGTTGTGGATGGCACCACCACGGCGGCCTTCGCGGTCTCGATCGACGTCGATACCGGCGAAATCTCCGTCGAACAGTACCTCTCGGTCCAGCATGACGATCCCAGCGATCCCGACGAAGAGCTGACGCCCGAAACGCTGGCGACCGGTTCGCTCAGCGCCGTGGTAACTGCGCAGGATGGCGACGGAGACACCGACCAATCGGCCGCGATCGACATCACCACTGCCATTGCTTTCGAGGATGACGGCCCGACCATCGGCAGCGTATCCGCAAACGGCTCGGTCGACGTCGACGAAACCGATGCGGGCAGCCCCGCCGGCTTCCCGATCGAGGATACCAGCGCCGCCGCGATCATCGCCTATAGTGGCGATTTCGGAGCCGATGGTCCGGCAACGACCGGTTCGGTTTCCTACACGCTCGACATTGTCGGCGATGGGTCGACCGCGCTCGCCACCGCGCAAGGCGATCATGCCATCACACTGGTGCAGGAACCGCTCACGCCGAACGTCATCTCGGGTGTCTATAACGATGGCATAAGCGATCTGACTGCCTTCACCGTGACTATCAATGCGGATGGCACGGTAACGCTGGTCCAGAACGTAGCCCTCGAACACACGGTCGATGGCGACAATTCGGCAGGCGAATACAACGATGTGCTCAACCTTGCTGGGCTGGTCGATGCCACGGTCACCCTGACCGATGGCGATGGCGACAGCGTCTCGCAGAGCGCGGGTGTAGGAGCTGCGATCTCCTTCTTCGATGACGGCCCCGACGCAGTCGACGAGAGCGGAGCGACGGTGGCTGAAGATGCGGTCGGCACGATCGGCGGCAATGTGCTGTCGAACGACACCGAAGGCGCGGACGGGGCGACGGTAACCGCGATCACGGTGGGCGTGGAGACCGTTGCCGTGCCGCAGGACGGTTCGGACGCGACGCTGATGACCGCCAACGGCACCTACACGATCGACATGGATGGCAACTGGACCTTCGATCCTAACCCGGGCCTCGATCATACGGGCGGCGATATCGATGCTTCGTTCAGCTACACGCTGACCGATGGCGACGGCGATTTCGATACCGCCACGCAACCGATCGACATCACCGACGGTGCAGGCCCAATCGCAGGTCCTCCGATCAGCTTGCTGGTCGATGATGAGAACCTGGCCGACGGAACGAACCCGGCCCCTCCGGTAACCGACAGTGACGACATCGTCTTTACTGCCGGATCGGATGCGATCGACACGATTGCCTTCGGCACCGACCTGACAGGGCTCGATGCGAGCCTGACGTGGGTGCGGGTGGACGACGACACGATCACCGGCTCCGATGGCGGCACGCTGGTGGTTACGCTTGATCTGACGCGAACGGGCGACACGGCGACGGTGACGGCGACGTTGTCGAACAATTACGGCAGCCACCCGATCTTCACCGCGGATGACACCTTCTTGCTCGGCTCGGTGGATGTGGTGGCAACCGATATAGATGGCGACACGGCGACATCCTCGGTCTCCGTCTCGGTCTCCGACGATGTGCCGACTCCGGTGGTGGCCTACTCGCTCGACGTAACGAATGGGGGCGGGGCGAGTGCCAGCGCCTATCTCGACACCGACAATGACGTGGACGACAATATGGGGGCCGATGGCGGTGAGGTGATCTTCACCGACGCCACGATCGCGGCGCTCGAGTCCCAGGGCCTGACATCGGGGCTGGCATCGCTCGAATACTCGATCTCGCCGGACGGTACGGTTCTGACCGCGACCAAGTCGAGCGATGACAGCGTCGTCTTCACGATCGAGTTGCAGCCGGTGGGCAGCGACGATCAATATGTCGTGACGATGCACGGGTCGCTGGATTCAACGAGCACCATCGATTTCAACGACGGCGGATACGATTTCGTCGGCGGCAATGGATCGTGGGCCGGCTTTACCCAGCCGGGCGACAATGACAGCCAGGATCTCCTGCTCACGCCGGTTGGCGGGGATACGGTGAACACCAACGCCAATGAAGGTGGCGTTGGTGGCGGCAATTCGGTTGGTTCGGGTGAGGCGATGCGAGTCGACTACGTGATCGACCTCGATGGCAGCCCGGTACCCGGTGGCGACTTCTATGCCGGCGACGATACCCAGACCTTCGATGGACATTACACCATCAACGGCGGTTCGGCCAGGTTCACCTCGATCAACAGCACGACGACCATCAAGGTTTCCGCGTTCGACGATGATGACAGCGGAACCGTGAAAGATGTTGGTGACGGCACTCCCGACGCCATCACCAGCGTTGCGATAAGCTACAATGGTGGCAGCTCGCTCATCACGACCGATGGTGCCTACAATGTAGGCGGCAGTGTCTTCACCGTAACCTTCAACGGGGACGGGACGGTTGATATCGCTGGCGTCCGCGCCGATACGGTGGTCGCGGCATATACCGACGATGGCTATAACAGCGTCGAATGGGCCTATGTCTCCGGAAATACCTTCAAGATCGGTGATTTCGGGGCCACTGCCATCACCAATGATCCGGTCGATTTCTCTGTGCCGATCTCCGTTGTCGACGGTGACGGCGATACAGTAGATTCGGGCGAACTTGCGATCACGGCAGAGCCGACGGCTCCACCCATCGTGCTCGACCTAGATGGCGACGGGGTTGAGTTCCTCGGCATGGATGCGGGGGTCGCATACGACTATGGCGGCGGTCTGGTAACCACGGCCTGGGTCGCGCCGGATGATGGCCTGCTGGTTCATGATGCCAATGGCAATGGAGCGGCTGACAACGGCACCGAAATCGTGTTTGGCGGCAATGGCCTGACCGACCTCGAGGGGCTCGCTGCGAAACATGACACTAACCGGGATGGAGTTCTGGACGCGAAGGATGCGGATTTCGCCTCGTTCGGCGTGTGGCAGGATACCAATTCCAACGGTGTGACGGATGACGGCGAATTCTCCACGCTGACCGAAGCGGGCATCTCGTCGATTGCCCTCGTGTCCGATGGCGATGCCTATACAGTGTTCGACGGCGATGTGCTGGTCCATGGCGAGGGAGAATTTACCTACGCTGACGGCTCCACGGGCATTTTCGCAGACGCGGCCTTTGCCGTGTCGCCGACAGCCAAGACTTCGACCGATCCGCGTACGGCTATGCGGCCGATGGAAATGGCGACAGTCGCGGCTATGGCCTCCGGTTTCTTCATGCCGGAAATGCAGGCGCAATTCGACCAGACCTTCGGCGATCCCGCTTCCGCGCACCGCGATATGGTTGATTTCGAGTTTGCTCCGATTGCGGATATCCGTGCACCGGAACTGCCGGAAGCCGAGGCGTTGAGCTTCGATAGCCTGGGCCCGACGGATCGGGCCGTCTCGAGCGAACCGGCGATGGCAAACATCCTCGAAGGGCAGAGTGCTTTCAAGGCACCGCAGGCCGACCTGGCTGGCAGCTCGCCAGACGAAAGCGTGAACTTCACTCAGAGCATGGATGCCGGACCGCAACTGGCGGGTGGCCCGAGCGTGTTCGAAGGCTTTGCCGGGGGTGACGCGGCAAGCGGGATGGAAGCGCTGCTTATGCTCGAAGCCCCGGCCAAGCTGGCGGAAGCCGGAGAGGCTCTGGGCGAGGCTGTGGCCGACATCGCGGCGGAAGCCGCAGTCGATGCCATCGTCGATCACTTCGCAGCCAACGATGGTCCGGCAGTAGCGGTAGCGCCGCCGGAAGGGCTGCTCGACAGCATGATCGGAAACGATGTGGCGCTCCATGCCATGGGCATGATGCCGCAGGACCAGAACGACGAAGCGGCCGCATTGGCAGCGGCTGCGGCATGATCGCAATGAGAAGTTTGAAACAAGGGGCATTGCAATGAGAAAGACAACCGCGATTTTCGCGCTTGCCGGAGCCGCAGTGGGGATGACCCCCACTGCGGCCTTCGCGCAGGATGACCTTATGAGCCTGGACGGCAGCGAGCTGCGCAGCGCCGTACAGATGCGGTACGACGCCGCACTCGCGCTCACCAACGATCCTGGAATCGTGAATGCGAACGATCCGCGTTACATCTGGGCCAGCGAGGCGAAGGCGCAGTGCGGCATCGCGCTCGGTTTCCTCAAGTCCAGCACCAAGGACGAGGTCAGCCTGTCGAAGTGCGGCATGGCCTACGACATGATGAACCGCACACCGCAGGCGCGGGTTGCCACCCCCGCACCGCAGGCACCGGCTGCGCGTCCGGAAGTCTGCACCGCGCAGGCACCGGGCCTCATCTTCTTCGAATTCGATTCCGCCACGCCACAGCAGGACGCGGTGGAGACGGTCGAATACGTGGTCGAGAATGCGCCGGTCTGCAACTGGACCCGCTTCACCGTCGTCGGTCATACGGATAGGTCGGGCAGCAACGCCTACAATCAGGGCCTGTCGGAACGCCGCGCCGAAGCCATCGAGAGCCTGATGGTCGGCCGCGGAATCGCCGATGCCGCAATTTCCACGCGCGCCGAGGGTGAGGAAAACCCCCGCGTGCCGACCGCCGACGGGGTGCGCGAATTGCAGAACCGTCGCGTCGAAATCCTGGTCAACCAGTAAGTGAGGGGACGAAAAATGCGCAAGACAACCCTGGCCACTGCCGCGGCGCTCCTGCTTGCAGGATCGGCTCCGGCAGCCATGGCGCAGACCACGTCTGCGGACACTGTATCGATGCAGGACGCGATTGCGATCGCCATGCAGTCGAATCCGGAAATCCTGCAGGCACAGTACAACAAGGAAGCGATCGAGTTCGAACGCAAGCAGGCGCAAGGGCTTTACCTGCCCCGCGTCGGCATAGAGGCAAGCGCCGGCATTAGGCGGCTGGAAAACAACACCCGCCGCTCGCTGGGCATTGCGAACAACGAACTCTATCCGTTGGAAGCAGGGATCAACGCCGAATGGACGGTGTTCGACTTCGGTCGCCGCCGTGGCGAGCTGCTCCGCCAGGCGGCCCGCGTCGATGGCGCATCGCTGCGCGTGGTCGAACGTTCGGAATTCATCGCCCTGCAGGTTGCCCGCCAGTATCTCGACGTGCTCCTTCAGGAACGCGTTGCCGCCGCGGCGCGTGACAATGCGGCGTTCCACCAGACGCTCGTTTCCGATCTGTCGACAGGGGTGGACGAAGGTTCGATCTCTGTCGCCGATCGTCAGCAGGCCGAAGAGCGGCTGCAATCGGCGCTGGTGCGCACCGAGGAGGCGGATCTGGAGCTCCAGAATGCCTATATCTCGCTGCGCCGCTTGACCGGCATGGACATCAATGTCGGTACCGTTCCGCCGGATCTTTCGAGCGCTATGCCCTCCGATCTGCCGACGGCAATAGGACTGGCTCGACTGAACAACCCGCTGGTGCGTGAAGCGGAAGCCGATGTCGATGCCGCCAATGCTCTGGTCGATTCCGCCGAGGGCGACCTCTGGCCGACGATTGGCATCGAAGCGAGCGGCCGCACCGGCGAGGACATCGACGGTTTCGCAGGAGAAACCACCGATCTGCAGGCCCGCGTGGTGCTGCGCTGGGATGTGTTCGACGGCGGCATCAACCGGGCCAAGCTGCAGGAGAACATTCGCCAGGCTAGCCTCGCCCGTTATGCGCTGCATGATCGCCAGCGTGCTGCCGAAGAAGACGTGCGCCTGGCATGGCAACAGCTTGATACGCAGCGCCGCGTGGTGCAGCAACTCGACCGCCAGAGCCAGGTCAGCGACGACCTCCTGCTGAGCTATCGCAGCCAGTTCAACATCGGTCGCCGTTCGCTGCTGGACGTGCTCGATGCGCAGAATACGCGCTTCAATACGCAGGTCCGTCTCGAAACGGCACGGTTCTCCCAATTGTTCGCGCAGTACCAGACGCTTGCTGCTACAAACCAGTTCCTCGATGCGCTGAGCATCGCTCCGGGGGCCGGGGCAGGCGAGCAGGAACGCGAACGGTTCAACTATGGACCGTCAGCCGATGCCGAACTGCAGCGGCGCGTCGCCGGAGATTGACGCAACACAAAGGGCCGATGACGGCTATGGAACAGGCTAAGGCTGAACAGATTGGCGGGCGGGTCCTTGACCCGCTCGTCGATTGCATTGGGGAAGCGGCGAAGCGCTATGGCTTGCCGTTTGCGCGCAATACTCTTGGCCAGCTTCCGCGTAATACGGAAGGGCTGCTTCCCGTCCACCAGGCCCCGGCTGCACTCGACCTTGTCGGTCTGAACCACGATGTCCTTCGCCGTCGGCGCCTGCCGACCAATGCCAAGCTCCTGCCTGCCATCGCGGCGATGGACGATGGCGGCTTCGTCCTGCTGCTCGAGGCGCAGGAGGACGAATTGCTCGTCTGGCGTCCGGAAACCGGCGCGGAGACCTGGGAAAAGCGCCACGATCTCGGCGAGGTCTATGCCGATACGCTGATACCTGTATACGGCGATCCCGACCGGATGCGCGCCGACGAGGCACCCTGGCACGCAAAGGCGCGGAGCCACTGGTTCTGGGGCGAACTGCGCCGCGAACGCAGCGCCTTCATGCCGGTATTGCTCGCTTCGCTGCTGGTGAACCTGCTGGCGGTCGCACTGCCGATCTTTACCATGAACGTCTACGACCGGGTCATCCCCAACCAGGCGCAGGAAACGCTATGGGTGCTGGGCCTCGGCGTGTTGCTCGCCTTCGCGCTCGAATTCGCGCTGCGCCGCGCGCGGACCTCTATCGTCGACGAGATCGCCAAGCGACTCGATCTCAAGCTCAGCCAGAAGATTTTCTCGCGCCTGCTCGCCATGCCGCTGGCAGAACGCAAGGGTCACAGCGGTTCGATGGCCGCGCGGGTGGCCGAATATGCCATCGTGCGCGATTTCTTCGCTTCGACCTCGGTCGTGCTGGTGGTCGACGTTCTCTTCCTCGTGGTCTTCGTGGCGGTGATCGCGATCATCGCGGGCTGGCTTGCGCTGGTGCCGCTGACCATCATCGCGGCGATGGCGGTTGCCGGCTTCGTCCTGCAGAAAAAGGTGGTCGAGGCTTCGCAGGATGCGCAGGCCGATTACGGCTTGCAGCAGACGCTGCTGGTGGAATCTCTCACCGGTGCGGAGACGCTGAAGGCAATGGGCGGGGAGGGTGGCATGCTCTCGCGCTGGCACCGGCTTGCCGATATCGGCGGCCATTCGCAGCTGCGCCTGCGCAACATCAACTCGGTTGCCGTCAGCCTCGCACAGGTGTTCCAGCAGATCTCGACCGTCGCGCTGATCATCGGCGGTTATTATCTGTTTGCCGCGGGCGAGATCACCATGGGCGCGATCATCGCCATCGTCATGCTGGCCTCGCGCTCGCTAGCACCGGCAGGCCAGATCGCTTTCCTGCTGACCCGCGGGCGGCAGGCCAAGGAGACACTATCCAGCATCGAGCGCATGTTCGAAGGCGGGGACGAACGCAAGCTCGGTGCAAGCATCGCGCCCAGCGCCATCAAGCGTCCGCGCATCGTCTTCGAGGATGCCGAATTCCGTTATGCCGAAGAAGCGCCCGCGGCGCTTTCCGGTCTCAATCTCACCATCGAGCCAGGCGAGCGTATTGCGCTGGTCGGCCGGGTCGCATCGGGCAAATCGACCTTCGGACGCCTGCTTTGCGGGCTCTATGCGCCGACAGAGGGCGCGATGATGGTCAACGGTATCGATAGCCGTCAGTATCGTCCGCAACATCTGCGTGAGGCACTGGGCTTCGTGGGACAGGATGCGGCGCTGTTTTCGGGTTCGGTGCGCGACAATCTTACGCTTGGACGGCTCGGCCTTTCCGAAGAGGCATTGCTGGAAGCCATGCGCGCAACGGGTGCGGACCAGTTCCTCTCGCGCGATGCCGGCGGGTTCGACCGTTCGGTGGGCGAAGACGGACGCCAGCTATCGGGTGGTCAGCGCAGTTTCCTTTCGCTCGCCCGCGCGCTGGTCGAGCCGCGCGAACTGCTGTTCCTCGACGAGCCGACCGGCGCGATGGACAGCGAAACCGAGAAGATGTTCGTCGAACGCCTGTCGGGCGCGATGAAGCCCGAGCAGACGCTGGTCATCTCGACCCACCGCGCGGCGCTTTTCGCCATTTGCGATCGCCTGATCGTGCTGGACAAAGGCCGTGTCGCCGCCGACGGTCCGGTGAAGGAAGTCCTGGCCAAAGCCGGCGCAGCGCGCGGAGGTGTGGCGTGAGCAAGGCCGCCGCAACCCGCATCCGCCGCATCTGGGCCTTCTCCGTCCTCGCGGTGACAAGCCTACTCGTCGGCACCTCGTCGCTGCTGGTGCCGCAGGAGAAGGCCATCGCCATGGCGCAGCTTTCGCCGGACTTGCAGGCCGACCTTGCGGACATGACGACTTCCACCGAAGCGGGCGCAATGCTGCTCGGTGCCGGGGCCGACGATGACGATGCGCTGGCGCGGAACCTTGCGATCCCCACGCTGGCGGGCCGCCTGGAACGTCCCGGCCGTTTCTCGGCCATACCGCTTTCTTCGAGCCACTACGGCACTGCGATCGACTGTCTCGCGCAGGCTGTCTATTATGAAGCGGCGCTGGAACCTGTGCTGGGCCAGCGCGCGGTTGCGCAGGTGGTGCTCAACCGGGTGCGGCATCCGGCCTATCCCAACACCGTGTGCGGCGTTGTATATCAGGGCTGGAACCAGAAGGTCTGCCAGTTCAGCTTCACCTGCGACGGGGCGCTGATGCGCAAGCCGCAGACGGATCTGTGGCGATCGGCCAAGGCGATTGCACGCGATGCGCTGTCGGGCCGCGAAGTTCCCGAAGTCGGCACAGCTACGCATTACCATGCCGATTATGTCGTGCCCTATTGGGCCTTCAAGCTGGGCAAGATCGCCACCATCGGCCGCCATATCTTTTATCGTTTCCCGGGCTCGCCCGGCCGCGCCGCCAGTTTCTATGGCGACTGGGCAGGGCGCGAGTTCAAGCCGCAGGTCGATTTCGCACGCTTCATCGACAAGGAAGGCGAAGAGCGTATCGAGCTGGCCGCGGAAGCTGCCTATACGCCCGGCCTGACCGTAGAGCCGGACATCACGGACCGTCATGCCGCCGCCGATGTCGGCGGGCGGATCGACACTACCAAGACCTGGCGCCTGACCATCCCCGACCCGGTCGAAGCCAGCGCAGGCTATCGCAATACCCTCTCTTCGCAGGGCGCGCTCGTCGCGGCGGCGCCCGGATCTTCGGAGCAATCGCAATGACTGTCTTCCAGCGCTGGAGCACGATGAGCGCGGCGCAGCGCCTGATCGTCACCGCCGCAGTCGGGATCGCCCTGCTGTTCGCCTGGGCCGCCTTTGCACAGGTCGACCAGATAACCCGCGGCACCGGCACGGTCATCCCGTCGAGCAAGGCGCAATTGGTGCAGCCTTCGGAACCTGCGGTCATCGAGGAAATCCTCGTTCGCAGCGGGCAAAGCGTGAAAGAGGGCGATCTGCTGGTCCGGCTCGACGATTCGCAAAGTGCTTCGGCACTGGGCGAATTGCAGACCGAGAACGAGCGGCTCGCCGTACGCGCTCAGCGGCTTAGCCAGGAGGCTGGCGGCGGCGTGTTGGGCTGCGAAAGCGGCAGCGCCTGTGCCGAGGAGCGCCGCCTTGCTCAGGCCCGTGCGGCGACCGCGCGCGCCCGCGAATCTTCGCTCGCTTCGGCGATCGAACAGCGTCGCCGCGATCTCGCCGAAGCCCAGGCCACCGCGTCGAGCCTCGAAAGCAGCCTGCGTCTTGCCCGCGAACAGGTCGAGATGCTGCGCCCGCTGGCGGCCAAGAATATCGTGCCCCAGACCGATTTGCTGACGGCTGAGCGCGAGGTGATCGACCTGCAGGGCCGTCTCTCGGCTGCGCGTCAGGCCGCAGCGCGCGCTTCCGCATCGATCAGCCAGGCGCAGGCCGATCTCAGCCAGGCGCGTGCCGATTTCCGCCAGCAGGCGCTGGCCGAACGTAGCGAGATCGCCACGCGCATGGCGGTGAACGAGGAAAGCATTCGGGGTGCCACCGCGCGGCGCAACCGCAACGAATTGCGCGCGCCGTCGGACGGGATCGTCAACGATGTGCAGGTCACCACCGAGGGCGGCTTCGTCAATGCGGGCGAGAAGATCATGCAGATCGTGCCGGTGGGCGACAAGCTGCTGATCGAGGCCCGCATCTCGCCCAGCGACCGCGCCTTCGTGAAGGTGGGCGACCGGGCGAATGTGAAGGTCACGGCCTATGATTTTTCGATCTACGGCGGATTGAAAGGGCGCGTCGCACAGGTCAGCGCCGACAGCATCTTCGACGAGGTCGAACGCGAGGCCTATTATGCAGTGGTAATCGAGACCGACCGCGCATTCATTGAGAAGGGCGGGGTGCGCCTGCCGATCGTGCCGGGCATGATCTGCGACGTCGAAATCCTCACCGCACGTCGCAGCGTGCTGTCCTATCTCTTCAAGCCGGTGAACCGCGCCTTCGACCGCGCGCTGACCGAGCGTTGAGTTTTGCTTGAGGGAGTGGTGCGAGCGTTACTGCCGCTCGTGCCTCTCAGTATCCGTGCAGCCAGCTCTGCTTAGCGCCCAGGCTCATGACCGGGCGATAGCCATGGTCTTGTGAGGCATCGAGCGGCGCGCTGCCGACATTGTCCAGCATGAGATAGCCGTCATCGGTCCTTACCAGCAGCACCGCATGATCGCGGCGGCGGACGAGGTCGCGCGCCAGCGTCAGGATCATATCCTCGCGCGCCACGCCGGCTGCCGCGAGCAGTTCCATCTTGAGCAAGGCAAAGTCTTCGCAGTCACCCTGGCCAAGGCGGAGGGTGGTCGCCGCGTCGGCCCAGTAGTCGCTACGGCCATAAAGGTCGATATCCTCGGCATGCTCGATCTCGCGGTTCACCCAGCGGTTGACCGACGCGATCAGCTGTCCGAGATTTTCGCGTGTTCCCGCCGCGCGCGAAAGGGTGGCGGACAGGTTCGTCCGTCTTGCGCTTACTCGCTGCCACTGGGCATCGAAGCTCGTGCGCGAAATCGGCACCATGCGGCTGCCGAGGACAAGGTCCTTGCGCCCGCCCGACGGCAGGAGCGATGCATCGCGGCGCGGGGCCGCGAACTGGGTCCGGCCCGATTGGAACAGGTTTGCCGCAGCGAAGGGGCTGGCTTCGATGGCGCAGTTTGTGCTGCGCGAAGCAAGCGGCGCGGCGGCCGGTTCGAAGGGTTTGCCCGGCGCACTGGAAAACAGCGGATGCGAAGGCGCCGTTCCCGCCTGCCGGGCGCGGATCGCGTCGAGCGCGCTCTCGCCGCCGATGATCTGCGAAGCCTTGCTCGCGGAAGCCGGGGTAAGGGAAATCGGCGCATTGGCCGCGATCGGTGCGTTGCAACCGGATGTCATCATCTCGACCGCCTGGACCGCGATAGCCGGGGTCGCGGCCTGCGCAGGGTGCGGGGCAATTGCCAACAGAGCTGCGGCCGCCAGGGCAGGGCGAAGCAGGGCGCGGGAGGATGAGGTTCCAACCATGCCCCGGTGGTACGAAGGCAAGTTCAAGGAACAGTTGCAGGTCAGAGTTAATGGCCGGGTAAGACCTTGCTTCAGCCCCGCGAAAGCTGGCGCCGCCTAATCCCTAACGCTCCGTCACGACAATTCGGGAATTCACACCATGCGCTTTACCGCCCCCCTGCTTGCGCTCGCCTTCGCCGCGATACCCGGCGCTGCCAGCGCGCAGGAAATCTATGGCGGCATCTATGCACATGGAGTCGATACGCCCTTCACCTTCGATACCAATGAGGGAGGCATCGATGCCCAGGTCGGGGTTCGCTTCGACGAGATCGAGGCTCTGGCCGATGTGCAGCCCTATATCTTCGGCTCGGCGAATCTTTCGGGCGATACCAGCTTCGTTGGCGCCGGGGTGAGCTGGAAGGCGGAGGTCGGGAAACTGTATGTGCGGCCCGGCGTCGGGCTGGTGATCCACGATGCACCCTCGCTCCGCGTCGATCCGGAAACGGGCATGCGTACCGATCTGGGCAGCCGCGTGTTGTTCGAGCCGGAACTGGCGGTCGGCGTGGACCTCGACGAGCGCTGGTCGGTGGAGGCAAGCTGGGTCCACATCAGCAATGCGCGCTTGTTCAACAGCGAGCAGAATCCCGGCATCGACATGATGGGGCTGCGGGTGAACTACCGGATGTGACAGGTAGCAGCGGGCGGTTCCGGATTCGAACCAGTCGTTATCCCAGCGAAAGCCAGGGTGACGAGCGGACACGTCAAAACATCCGGCGGCGAGCCCGGACCTAACGCCGTGGGAAGCACCTGCGCTCAAGCAGCCCGAAGGGCGATAGCGCAGATAAAGAGCACCCGCGCTCAAGCAGCCCGAAGGGCGGTAGCGCAGGATAAACAGATCACGCGGCCGGGCGAACCTTGCGCGAGGCGAGGCGTAGCTCCCGAGAGCGAGAATGACGGGGACCTTTT
>NZ_JAIGNT010000003.1 GCF_019711635.1 Qipengyuania huizhouensis
GTCTCCATCTCTGCTCTCCTTTCCGACTCACTGGAGGGAAATTATCCCCCGAGGATGGAGAGCCGTCCACGTCATCAATTGCCGCCATTCGAGGAGGTCATTAGAGCGGGGTAGCTCTTGAGACGGTGGTTGACATTGCAATCTGGTTCGAACGATAATCACTCCGCATTCGACAATTTCATGGCAAACTACTGGCACCAGATGGCCGATGAGTTGTATGCGGATTTCGACGCGGGACTATCCGACTTCAAGGAAACAGAAGGTGAGCGAGCATTCCGTTCGTTGAAGTTGGATTTGCTTACAATGTATCGCGCCGGACGATTCCCCCGGCTGTCCGAGATACAAGCTCATTATTCAGACCCATTTTGGAAGCGCTTTGATCGCATAGTCTCGGAAGATCAGATCAAGAAGAGCGGTCTCTTGTGGGCTAGCGAAGGCACCGTCCGCTGACCACCCTAATTCGTGACGCCTCGATCAACAAGCTGGCGATGCGCCAAAAAGCGGCATGTGCGCCAACGACGCGATTGCGGTCATTCCCCGCATCCGCTCAGCCTGAGCCTGTCGAAGGCCACGGGCAGGGAGCCGGCAACGAGAGCCTCAACGCTGGCGGTTTCTGGCGAGGTTTGAAACTCTGTCCCAATCGCCAGCAATAAGAGCCTCCTTCTTCGCTCTACTCCAGCCCTTGAGTTGGCGCTCCGCGTTAAAGGCTTCTTCTCGCGTCGGAAAATCCTGAGACCATACCATCTCCACGGGCAGGCGTTTGGCTGAGTAACCTCCGAACGCTCCGTTCCGATGCTGGGCCAAGCGCAGATCCAGATCCTCCGTATGGCCTGCATAATAGCTCCCATCGTTGCACCGGAGCAGGTAAGTGAAGAAGGTCATTCCAAGGGATTAACCTCGGCGAGTGGCCTTCGACAAGCTCAGGCTGAGCGGGTGTGGTGACATGTCCGCTCTCCACTCCAAAGCAGACTCTGAACCAAGCGGCTGACCACCCGAAACCCGCGTGGGCGGCTGTCCGCAAACGCAAAAGCAGTCACAGGGGCTTGACCCGGCGCTCATTATTCCATATTTCGACATTTATCGAATCATTGGAGTAACTGATGCAGTCCGACCACGTGATCCGCGCCCTGTCAGCTCTTGCGCAGGAACACCGCCTCGCCGCGTTCCGCCTGCTGGTACAGGCGGGTGAGCAAGGCGTTGCCGCTGGATTGCTTGCCGAGAAGCTCGAGGTTCCGCCCTCTTCCATGAGCTTCCACTTGGCCCAGCTTGCCAATGCCGGGCTGGTCACTCAGCGCCGCGAAAGCCGCTCCATCATCTATTCGGCCGACTATGCCGCAATGAACAAGCTGATGGGCTACCTCACCGAAAACTGCTGCGGCGGCATGTCCTGTTCCGAGGATGCCGCCTGTCTTCCCACCGAGCAAAGAAAGATCGCCTGATGAAACGCTTCCATGTGCATGTCGGGGTGTCCGACGTCGACAAATCCATCGCCTTCTATTCGAGCCTGTTCGGCAGCGAGCCGAGCGTCGTGAAGGCCGATTACGCCAAATGGATGCTGGACGATCCGCGGATCAACTTCGCCATATCCGCGCGCGAGGATGCGGTTAAGGGCATCGAGCACGTCGGGCTGCAGGTAGAAGACAGGCAGGAACTGGAAGAAGTCTATGGCCGCCTGCGGGCCGCCGACCGACCCGTGCTGGAAGAAGGCGCGACCACCTGCTGCTATGCGCAGTCGGAAAAGAGCTGGATCGCCGATCCTGACGGGGTGGTATGGGAAGCTTTCCTGACCGACGGCGAGAGCACGGTCTATGGCGGCAATCCCGACCTCGACCAGCTGGCTTCGGCCAATGCCGCGAACAGCGCCTGCTGCGTACCGCAAATGGCTCCGGCCAAATCCACCTGCTGCTGAGGCGAACCATGTCCGACCGACCGCTGAACGTGCTGTTCCTGTGCACGGGCAATTCCGCCCGCTCCATCCTGGGGGAGGCAATCCTCAATCATGACGGCGCGGGCCGCTTCAAGGCCTACAGTGCCGGAAGCAATCCCACCGGCAAGGTCAACCCCTGGGCGATCCATACGCTCAAGACCCTGGGTTATCCGGCAGAGGGCTATTCCTCCAAGAGCTGGGGCGAGTTTGCCGATGGCCCGGAATTCGACCTCATCTTCACCGTCTGTGACAGCGCGGCGGCGGAAACCTGCCCGGTCTGGCCCGGCCGCCCGACCAGCGCGCACTGGGGCATCCCCGACCCCGCCGCCGTCGAGGGAAGCGATGCCGAAAAGGCCGCAGCCTTCCTCGAGGCCTTCCGCATGCTCAAGCGGCGCATCGACCTGATGCTGGCATTGCCGGTTGCCAGCCTCGAACAGGTCGCCTTGCGCGACAGCTTGCATGCCATCGGGCAGGAAGCGGACGCATAATGACTGCGGCCACTGCGGAAATCGACGCCCGCGCGGCGGGCCTGGGCCTGTTCGAGAAATGGCTATCCGTCTGGGTGGCCGCGGCGATCCTTGCCGGGATTATCCTGGGCAATCTGATGCCCGGCGCCTTCGCCCTGCTCGCGTCCATCGAGTACGCTTCGGTGAATCTGGCAGTCGCCCTGCTGATCTGGGCGATGATCTTTCCGATGATGGTCGCGGTGGATTTCGGGGCGGTGCGCCGCGTGGGGGACAAGCCGAAGGGCCTGATCATCACGCTGGTGGTCAACTGGCTGATCAAGCCGTTTACGATGGCCGCACTGGGCGTGTTGTTCTTCGAAGTGGTATTCGCCGACCTGATCGACCCGGCCGACGCACAGCAATATATTGCCGGGCTGATCCTGCTTGGCGCGGCGCCTTGTACCGCCATGGTTTTCGTATGGTCGCAACTGACGAAGGGCGATCCCGCCTATACGCTGGTGCAGGTGGCGGCGAACGATCTCATCATGATCATCGCCTTTGCGCCGCTCGTTGCGCTGTTGCTGGGCGTGACCGACATTTCCGTGCCGTGGGAAACGCTGCTCCTGTCCGTCGGGCTATATGTCGTCGTGCCGCTGGCCGCCGGGGCCTTCGTGCGCCACCGCTTGCTCGCCAGCCACGGGGGCGACGAAAGCGCGGTATCGGATTTTACCTCGCGCATGAAACCGCTGTCGATCGTCGGCCTGCTGCTGACGGTGCTGCTATTGTTCGGTTTCCAGGCCGAAACCATCGTTTCCGACCCCTTGCTCATCGCCCTGATCGCCGTTCCGATCATCGTCCAGAGCTATGGCATTTTCTTTATCGCCTACGCTGCGGCAAAGGCATGGAAGGTGCCGCATGCGGTGGCCGCGCCGTGCGCGCTGATTGGCACGTCCAATTTCTTCGAACTGGCCGTGGCAGTCGCAATCGGCCTGTTCGGATTGGGCAGTGGCGCCGCCCTTGCGACCGTCGTCGGCGTTCTTGTCGAAGTGCCGGTCATGCTGTCGCTGGTAGCCATCGCCAACAGGACGCGGGGCGGCTTTCCTTCAGAGTAAGCAGGGCGGCGGCCTGGCCGCAAACCGACGTTCGTCAGACTCCGGCGTCCCGCAGCACCGCAGCCCTCAGTTCCGCGATCCCCATGCCCTTCTCCGCACTGGTCACGTGGATCTGCGGATAGGCTGCGACGTGCTTCTTCGTCTCGGCTTCGACCGCGGCGACGGTCTTTTCGAGTTCGCTGGCCTTGATCTTGTCCGCCTTGGTCAGGACCACGCGGTAGCCGACCGCGGCCTCGTCGAGCATCTTCATCATCTCGCGGTCGACGTCCTTCAGCCCGTGGCGGCTATCCACCAGCACGAGATTGCGGACCAGCACCTGCCGCCCGCGCAAATAGGTCTTCACGAGGGCCTTCCACTTCTCGACCACCTTCACCGGCGCCTTGGCAAAGCCGTAACCGGGCATGTCGACGAGGCGGAACTGCGTGGGCTCGCCCACCTCGAAGAAGTTGAGTTCCTGCGTGCGTCCTGGCGTCACCGACGCACGGGCGATCTTCTTGCGCCCCGTCAGCGCGTTGAGCAGCGAGCTCTTGCCGACATTGGAACGCCCGGCAAAGGCGATTTCCGGCACCGTGGGTTCGGGCAGAAACTTGAGCTGCGGGGCCGAGAGGAGGAACTCCACCCGGCCCGAGAACAGCTTGGTCGCGCGCCGCTCCAGCAGGGCCTGTTCGGCGGCTTCTTCGTCGGTCATCAGCCGTCGGCCTTGGCGGCAGCAGCGGCCTTTTCGGCCTTTTCCTTCTCTGCAGCCGCCTTCAATTGCGGATGCTTGGAATAAAGGTACTTCTGCTGGGCCAGCGTCAGGATGTTCGAGGTTACCCAGTAGAGCAGCAGACCTGCGGCGAACGGCGCCATGATGAACATCAGCACCCAGGGCATGATCGAGAACACCTGCTGCTGGATCGGGTCCATCGCGCTGGGGTTCAGCTTGAACGTCAGCCACATGGTCACGCCGAGCAGAACGGCAAGCACGCCGATGGCAAGGAAGCTGGGCGGCGTGAACGGCAGCAGGCCGAACAGGTTGAGGATGGTCGCCGGATCGGGCGCGGACAGATCCTCGATCCAGAGGAAGTTCTGGTGGCGCATCTCGATCGCGAGGTAGAGCACCTTGTAGAGCGCGAAGAAGATCGGGATCTGCAGGATCAGCGGCAGGCAGCCGGCGAGCGGATTGACCTGTTCTTCCTTGAACAGCTTCTGCATTTCCTGCTGCTGCTTCAGCTTGTCGTCCTTGTGCTTTTCCTGCAGCGCCTTCATCTTCGGCTGGATCGCCTTCATCGCCGCCATGGAGCCGAACTGCTTCTGCGCGATGGGGAACATCAGCCCGCGCACGATGATCGTCAGGATAATGATGGCGACGCCGAAATTGCCGACGATTTCGAAAATGTTCTTGAGCAGCCAGAGGAATGGCTTCTCGAACCAGCGGAACCAGCCCCAGTCGATGGCGAGACCGAACTGCGGGATCCCGGCATCCTGATAGGAGTCGAGGATTTCACTGTCCTTGGCCCCGGCAAAGAGGCGCGAGGTAGTGGTATATTTGCGCCCCGCCGGAACGGTTACCGGATCGTAGATCATGTCGGCGCGATAGGTATCCGCCCCGAGCGAGCGGAATGTCGCGTCGGGCGCCGCGTCCTGCTGCGGCACCAGCGCGGCCAGCCAGTAGATGTCGGTGAAGCCGATCCAGTCGGGCGCGCCGGCCGGACTTACCTTGCCGGCTTCTTCGACGTCGTCGTAATCATAGTCGTAATCGACGCTCTGGCCGAAGGATCCGATCGGACCGGAATGGGCAATGAAGAAATCGTCGCTCGCCGTCGTGCTGGTGCGTCCGACCAGCCCGTAAGGCTGCGCCACAACGGGCACTCCGCTGCCGTTCGAGATCGCCTGCTCGACGCTGACCATGTAATTCTCGTCGATCGAATAGGTAAGTTCGACCGTCACGCCATTGCCGGCATCATGGCTGAGCGTGACCGGATTTCCCGGGCTGAGGGTTCCGCCATCGGCCTGCCACACGGCATCGTCGGAAATCTTCTGCCCGTTGAGCAGGAAGCCGAACTGCGAATACTGCTGGACCGCCGTGCCGCGGGGCGCAAAAATGCGGACCGGTTCGCTGTCGGCATCCGGAGTGGCGGCATAATCCTTGAGCACCACATCATCGAGGAAGGCACCCTGCAGGTTGATCGAGCCCGCGACCTTCGGCGAATCGATGGCCACGCGCTGCGCGGAGCCCAGCGAAGTGGCAAGATCGACCGTAGGAGTCGCCCCGCCGCCGATTTCACCGCTTGCCGCGACGGCGGCCTGTTCGGCTGGCGTATCGACCTGTTCGGCCGTAACGGGCACTTCGTCGGGCTGCGGATAGAAATAGTCCATGGCCCACTGCCAGCCGATCAGGACGGCCAGCGACAAGGTCAGGACGAGCACGAAATTGCGAGAGTTTTCCAAGGTCGATCCCGTTGGTGGTTGTATTCGGTCAGATGGGCCGGGTGTGTTGCTACGTCAAGACAGCACCCCCGCGCGATAAGCTCAGGGTACTGGATCGTGGCCGCAGCCCCCCCAGGGTTGGCAGCGCAATAGCCGCTTGAACGCCAACCATCCACCCTTGATTGCCCCGTATTTTTGCAGGGCCTCGATGGCGTATTGGCTGCACGATGGCGTGAAACGGCAAGTGGGCGGCAGGATGCGACTGGGGCCGAGCTGCCAGCCGCGGGCGATCCAGATGAGAAGGTATTTCATGCACGTCGCGATCGCTGGTGACGGGGCCGCCGGGCGCGGTCGCCCTCGCCGCGGGCAGCACGGGCGAGCGCAGCCTGGAGTTCGTCTTCCAGCTTTGCGAAATCGCGCTCCACCCCGGTTTCGCGGCCGATGAGGATGTGATCGTGATCGGGCAGGCCGGCTTCGGGCAATGCCGCCCAGAGCAGTTCGCGGAAGCGCCGCTTCATGCGGTTGCGCACGACGGCATTGCCGATCTTCTTGGTCACGGTGATCCCGTAACGCTTGCCCTTGCCCTCGTTCGGGCGCGTCAGCAGCACGAATCCCGGCTTCGCATTGCGCAGTCCGCTATTGGCAGCGAGAAAGTCGCTACGCTTGCGGATGACGGAGAGGCTCGGGTGCATCGAGTGCAGATACGCAAAACGGGCCCCCAATGGGAGCCCGTTTGACTGTCGCGATTGAAGCCGCACCGTGGCGCGGCCAATCAGTCGATCAAGCGCAGAGGTTCTTGCGGCCGCGGTTGCGACGTGCACGGAGCACCTTGCGGCCACCCGGAGTTGCCTTGCGGGCGAAGAAACCGTGGCGACGGGCGCGTACCAGGTTCGAAGGCTGGAAAGTCCGCTTCATCGGAAAGTCCTTTAAAATCCATAGTTGCTGCCGGGCGAATCGCTCCGACAAAAAAGGGCCGCCGCAACGGGCGACCGCTCACAGGTGGGCGCGCTTAAGAGAATGTGCCCTCAAGGTCAAGCCTCAAACCTCGGCGCAGCGTCCTCGATAAGCCAAGTCTCGACAATATCTGCGCTTCTTGCCAGAGCGTCAAATTCAGACAGGGGTTTGGGGGTATTTGCGTGGTCGCACTGGTCCGGACGGTGGCCTATCTCGGGTTGGAAGCGCGCGCGGTGGAAGTGCAGTGCTCGCTCGCGCCCGGCCTGCCAAATTTCAACATCGTCGGTCTGGCCGACAAGGCGGTGGGCGAAAGCAAGGAGCGGGTACGCGCCGCGCTTTCATCGATGGGTCTTGCCCTGCCGCCCAAGCGGATCACCATCAACCTGTCCCCCGCCGACCTGCCCAAGGAAGGCTCGCATTACGATCTCCCGGTCGCGCTTGCCGTGCTCGCCGCGATGGGCATCACCGATGCCGAGCAGCTGGCGGACTGGATCGTGGTGGGCGAACTGGCGCTCGATGCGCGGATCGCCCCCTCGCCCGGCGTATTGCTTGCGGCCATCCATGCGAGCGAGGAAGAAAAGGGACTCATCTGTCCTGCGGCACAGGGCTCGGAAGCCAAATGGGCAAGCGACGTCCCCATCCTCGCCGCGCCGGACCTTGCCAGCCTGCTCAACCATCTCAAGGGCACGAGCCTGCTGCCCGATCCCGAACGCGGTCTCGTGGAAGAGCCCGGCCGCGCGCCCGATCTCAAACAGGTGAAGGGACAGGAAACCGCCAAGCGCGCGCTCGAGATCGCGGCCGCCGGTGGTCACAATTTATTGATGATCGGTCCGCCCGGCGCAGGGAAGTCTCTGCTGGCCAGTTGCCTGCCGGGTATACTTCCTCCGCTTTCGCCGCAGGAAGCCCTGGAAGTGAGCATGGTTCAATCGGTCGCTGGCCTGCTCGAGGAAGGCCGGATCAGCCGCGCCCGCCCCTTCCGCGCGCCGCATCATTCGGCAAGCATGGCCGCGCTGACCGGCGGCGGGCTGAAGGTCAAGCCGGGCGAAGTCAGTCTCGCGCATCTCGGCGTGCTGTTCATGGACGAGCTCCCCGAATTCCAGCGCGCCGTGCTCGATTCGCTGCGCCAGCCGCTCGAAACGAACAAGGTCGATGTCGCGCGCGCCAATGCGCATGTAAGCTTTCCGGCGAACGTCCAGCTGGTTGCCGCCATGAACCCGTGCCGCTGCGGCCATCTGGGCGATCCCGCGCTGGCCTGCAGCCGCGCACCCAAATGTGCCGCCGATTATCAGTCGAAAGTGTCGGGCCCGCTGCTCGACCGTATCGACCTGCATGTCGAAGTGGATCCGGTCAGCGCTGCCGATCTGGCGTTACCACCACCATCGGAAGGGAGCGCGGAAGTTGCCGCGCGCGTGGCGAAGGCGCGTGCGATCCAGACGGAACGTGCAGAGAAAAGCGGCGCGCGCACCAATGCGGAACTGGAGGGCGACGCGCTCGAAGAGATCGCCGGTCCCGACGAAAAGGGCCGCGAACTGCTGATGCAGGCCGCAAGCGCGATGCGCCTTTCGGCCCGCAGCTATACCCGCATGCTGCGGGTCGCCCGGACGATCGCCGATCTCTCAGGCGCAGAGAAAGTAGGCCGTATTCATGTGGCCGAGGCGCTGAGCTACCGCAGGCAACCGCCGCGGGCATGAAATCTGCTGCACCCTAGTTTTCGATTTTATAAGAAGTGCCATATTGTCCCTCAACGGCGTCGTTCGCCCAATCGGCCAAGAGATCATAAAAGCCAAGCGTCACTCGCTGGTACGAACGTGTGCCGTCTTCCAGCTCTTCATACTCCCACATGCCATGGTCGGTGTCAGGAAAGACATAAAGCGCGATGTCTTTACCCTCGTCCTTTAGAGCACCTAGTCGATCCAGGCTCAATTCGATCGGTGCCTCGCGATCCTCGCCAGCCAAGACCCAGAGCTGCGGGGCATCCACGGCGCGCATGATTGCCACCGGATCAAGCGACCAATCGATATTGAGATCGTTGAACTGCTGCACGCCGTTCTTGCGCAGTTCTTCGACATCGCTGTTAAGAAAAACCCCAGTGTAACCGCCCTTTATCAGCGCATACCATGGCTCATTTGAATAAAGCTGCTGGAAGCGCGA
Organism: Qipengyuania huizhouensis; assembly: GCF_019711635.1. Lineage (GTDB taxonomy): Bacteria > Pseudomonadota > Alphaproteobacteria > Sphingomonadales > Sphingomonadaceae > Qipengyuania > Qipengyuania huizhouensis. The sequence goes on from NZ_JAIGNT010000003.1 coordinate 9,000, forward strand.
AAGTTCTTCAAGACCCTCCTTGTAATCCGAGGAAGCGACCAAAGCGGTAATCTTCGTTATCTCGCTAGCGATTGTCAGCACGTCGGGTCCGTAACCCGCATCACGCAGCTCTTTCTGGACCTGCGCGGCATCTTCTTCGCGAATGTCGGCGACGATGCCGTAACCAATTCCGATGAACTCCGCCCCAGCGCGATTGGATGCGAGCGGTGCGATCCAGCCACTCTGACTTAGCCCAACCAAACCAAATCGACCGAAACGGCCCTTTGCCAATCGCCGGGCCTCACGGGACGCCGCGACCAGATCATCAGCAAGTTGCGGGAAATTCTGTGAATATCGCCCCTCCGAACGGCCGGTTCCCCGTTTGTCATAAACGAACACGGAAACGCCGCGGCCTAGCATCTGATACGGATCGCCCGCACGATCAATCCAGCCGACGCTTTCCGAACCATGGGCGAAGACCACCAAAGGAGTGTTAGACCCTGCGTTCGGCGGCTCCATCAGACGCCCTGCGAGTAGCGCATCGCCCGAACGGAACCGGGTGTTTGTTTCCTTGGCGACGACTTTGGCCCAGGCCTCCGTCTCGTCAACGGACACGACATCGCCTTCACATGCGACCCGGGCGTCCTCCGTTCCGATCGTTCCGGGGGTGCCGTCGCTGAACATATAAGAAAAGTCATCGCCCGACCGTGTCAGCGCAAGGAACTCCGCGGAGTTTGCGCGATAAACACCGGTCTGACAGAGTTCACCAGGGCCAACCAAAGCCGATGAAATCGTAGAATTCGGCGAAACGGCACTGCAGCCGCTGAGCAGAACGACTGGCGCAAGCGCCTTAACGAGATCGGGTGTCATAGCCATATAATACAGCCCGACTCCGGTTTTTCAAGTGGTCTTGAAATGGGAATGGCCGCCCAACCGGACAGCCATTCTATAAGTTCACAATGATTAGCGGCCTCAGCCTTCCTCGCTCATGTCGAGATTGAGGCGGACAGTCTCGTGCTCGTGGTCGCCTTCGAATTTCGCGAGGAAATCGGCGATCGGCATTGCCTGGTCGGGCATATGGGTCGCCCCCGCGCTCGGTGTCTCCAAAGCCCCGCCATCACCGGGCGTGGTGCGCACATGCAGATAGGGCACCCAGATTTCGCCGAAGTCGGCCTGCTGGTACCATACGTCGAGCACATCGTAGCTTGCCCAGGTTCCGTCGGGTTCCTTCAGGCGCAACCCTTCACCAATGCGCGGCACGGCCATCGCCTTGATGCGGAATTGCGTCTGGTGGGTCTCGTTCTGAACTTCGATTTCGATCACGTTTCTGTCCGGCTCAAACGGGCATGTGCCCCGATTCACCGCAAGGTATGCCAGAAAGGTGTTGCGATGGTTTTAACGATGACGTCACTCGGAAATTCGCCATTTGACGTCACGACGCCATAGGCCCGTTAAGGGTGGGCCTCGCCCTGGCGACAACCATTTTTCGGTGGAATTTACCCCGCCGCTCCGGATTCAGGCTGCGTCGCGCTTGCGACGGTCGGCAGCAAGATCCACCACGGATCCACGATCCAGGGGTTCACCCTGCGCAGCCTTGCTTCCGTCGGCGCGTATGCCGAGATTTGCACGCTCGACCAGATGGAGATCCTGGGGGCCGAGAATCCGCCCGTCATGGCTCAGGATGGAGGTCGGGCCGATAGGAAGCCGGTCACGTTCATCCACGAGAACGGGGTTTTCGATCACTTCGGCCCCGTATTTCTGACCCCACTGGCGCAGCGCAACCATGGCGGGCAGCAGATCGAAGCCCTTTTCAGTCAGGCGGTACTCGATCTTGCGGCGATCGTCGGGACAGGGATCGCGTTTGAGAATTCCATGCTCGACCAGTTTTGCCAGCCGGTTCGAGAGGATATTGCGAGCGATACCCAGTTCGCTGAGGAATTCCTCGAAATGATGCAGGCCGTTGAAGCTGGCGCGCAGGATCATGAAACTCCAGCGTTCGCCCATGACCTCAAGCGCCTGTGGCAGACCGCATTCGGTCAGTTCGCGCAGCGGTTCGCGGATATCGCCCATAGAAATCAGTCCTCTTCCTGCAACCTGTCTAGCGCAAAATCCGCTGAAGCCAAATATTTAGAAAAATGAGTTGCATTACGAAACCTATAAGCATAAGTAGTGATTCGCAACCAGTTGCAAATCGAAACTTAGTTGCTGTTTTCGCAATTGCTGTTGTTAAAAATGCATCCACCGAAAGGTTTCGACATGACCCTCTCCCTCTCCAACTCTCCCTCCGCCAAGCTAGGCGTCTTCGGCGCCGCTATCCTCTACACGGCCGCTGGCTTCGGCGCCCTTGTTGCGCCGAGCGCAGCCGAAGCACGCAGCAATGCGCCGTTCTATACCGCTGAACTCTCGCAGCCCGCAACCGAACGCACTGTGATCGCCGGTGGTGTCGCCTGGACCTGCCGGGGAACGACCTGCGTCGCACCGAAGGGCACTTCGCGTCCCTTGCGCGTTTGCCGCGAACTTCAGCGCGATACCGGTGAAGTGGTCGCTTTCACCGCCAAGGGCGAAGCGCTCGAAGCTGACAAGCTGGCGAAGTGCAACGGCTGAACCGTCCCGATCCCTCCCACCCCCTCTCCATCAGGGTGGGCCTTCAAGCCCCGGCGATAACCGCCGGGGCTTTTTCGTCAGATCAGGCCGCGCGCCGACAGATCCTCCTCGAGCAACTCCGCATCGGTGAAGTGATGCACCTGCCAGCCACAGTTCTGCGCTGATGCGATATTTTCGGGATTGTCGTCGATGAAGAGCATGGCCGGCGGCGCGTAGCCGAAGCGCTCCGCCGACAGCATAAAGATAGCCGGATCGGGCTTTGCGATCCGCTCGACCCCGGAAACCACAATTTCACGGAATCGGTCGAAGATCGGTTCGTGCGGGGCAAATCGCGCCCAGAACTCCGCCCCGAAATTGGTTATGGCGAATAGCGGCACGCCCCCTGCATGGAGCCGCTCGACCAAGGCGTGACTGCCGGGAACAGGTCCGGGAATCGTCTCGTTGAAGCGGCTGCGATAGACCCGAATGGCTGCTTCGAATTCCGGATAAAGAGCGATCCGTTCAGCAATCATCTCGTCCAGCAGACGTCCGCGATCATGCTCGAAATGCCATTCCTCGGTGACGACCTCGTTCAGAATCCGTTCCAGCCGCGCGGGATCGTCGATCACCTTTTCGAACAAATGGCGCAGGTCCCATTGGTAAAGCACGCGCCCGACGTCGAAAACGACGGCGTCGACCCGCTGACGGTTCATAATGCTGGTTCCCCAAATGCGAACGGCCCGCGCTCCCTTCGGAGCCGGGCCGATCGGTAGACAATCGCGCAGGACGGCCCGCGCGCAGCCGAAGCTTAGCCCTGGCGGGCCTTGAAGCGACGGTTGGTCTTGTTGATGACGTAAGTGCGGCCGCGACGACGGATCACGCGGCAATCGCGGTGACGGCTCTTGAGCGATTTGAGGCTGTTGCGGATCTTCATCGTTTCTCTCTGCAAATAAATACGCGCCGGAGATTGTGCCCCGACGCGCCAATTTCAAGCGCGCCCGTTAGAGGCAGTGCCGATTCTGGTCAAGCTTTTCCGCGAATTTTGGAGAGCTGGCGCTCCCATTGCAGCGCGTGAGTGATGATTATACCAAGATCATCGCGCGACGGAGCCTTGTCGCAGCCCGGGCGTTGGAGAAAGACTTCCCCAATGCAAGAAAGCAAGAAAGGTCGCATAATGACATTGAGATCCGCCGCCGCCGCCACTCTCGCTGCCATGACGCTTGCGGCCTGCGCAACCACTCCCGGCCCGGTCGAGGTAACGCGCTTCGTCGCATCCGAAGCCAGCGATCGGCTGGGCCAAGGCAGTATTTTCGTGGAAAGCGCCGAGGGCATGGAAGCCGACAGTCTTTCCGCGGCACCCTATAAATCCGCAGTCGCAGAGGAACTGCGGCGCCTCGGCTATAGCGAGAGCGAGCGTCGCTCCGCCTCCCAGATCGCGACCGTTTCCATCGAAAGATACGTGATGACTGCCGAGGGTCGGCGCTCTCCCGTGAGTGTCGGCGTAGGCGGCAGCACCGGAACATATGGTTCCGGCGTCGGGGTCGGACTCGGCATCAATCTTGGCGGGGGTCAGCGCGATCAGGTCGGCACCCAGCTGGCTGTGACAATTCGCGATGCAGCAACTTCGCAGAACCTGTGGGAAGGCCGCGCCGACTTCCGTGTGGCAGACAATTCGCCCCTTGCGCAATCGCAGGCGAACGCCCAGACGGTCGCCGCCGCGCTGTTCAGCGAATTCCCCGGCAACAATGGCGAAACAGTAGAAATTGAGGTTTCCGAGTGAGTGATATCCGGATCGATTCCGCTTTCGACAGCGGCAATATCGAAGTCCTGTCGGTAGAAGGCGCCAACGCCCGGCTGGCAATCCCCCGGGATACGAATAGCGAGTTCAAGCAGTGGTTCCACTTCCGCGTTTCGGGCGCTGCCGGCCGCGAACTCGTCCTCAAGATCACCCAGCTTTCGGATAGCGCCTATCCCGGCGGCTGGCCGGACTACGACGCCTGCGTATCGGAAGATCGCGACTATTGGGGCCGCGCCACTTCGACCTACGACGAAAGCGAAGAAGGCGGCACGCTGACGATCCGATATACGCCCGCGAGCGACATCGCCTGGTTCGCCTATTTTGCGCCCTATTCGATGGAGCGCCATCACGATCTCGTGGCCGAGGCCGCGGCCTCCGAAGGCGTGGCCCACATTCACCTCGGCAATACGCTGGACGGCCAGCCGATCGATTGCCTCGAGATGGGCGAAGGCAGTTTCAACGTGTGGCTTTACGCCCGTCAGCACCCGGGCGAAACGCAGGCCGAATGGTGGATGGAGGGCGCCTTGGAAGTGCTCACCGATCCATCCGACAGCGTCGGGCGCAAACTGCGCCAGCGTTGCCGCCTGCATATCGTACCCAATTGCAACCCGGACGGTTCGAAGCGGGGGAACTTGCGCGTGAACGCGGCGGGCGCAAACCTGAACCGCGAATGGGAAAACCCCAGCGCCGAACGCAGTCCGGAAGTGCTCGCCATTCGCAACTACATGGACAAGACCGGCGTCGATTTCGCCATGGACGTGCATGGTGACGAAGCGATCCCGGTCAGTTTTCTTGCCGGCTACGAAGGCATCCCCTCCTGGACCGAGGAGCATGGGGAGCGCTATTATAGCTACGAACGCATCCTCGACCGCCGTACTCCCGATTTCCAGACCGAATTCGGCTATACCAAGGCCGCCCCGGGCAAGGCCAACCTCTCCATGAGCACCAATCAGGTTGCAGAACGCTTCGGCGCGACCGCGATGACCTTGGAAATGCCCTACAAGGATAACAAGGCAGATCCGGAACCCGAACAGGGCTGGAGTCCGGAACGCTGCAAGATGCTGGCCCGCGACTGCCTTGCTTCACTGGTCGAATGGATGGACGAGCGCGGCATCTGAGCCGCGCCCGGCGAACTCAGCGCACGATCGGCTCCAAGAGGGCGATCGTGCGCGCATCGGCGTCCACTTCCACCATCCCGCCATGGGGCAGGCTCAATTGTCCGCGATGATGGCCGATGTTCGCGCCTGTGAACGCAGGAATGCCTAGCGGTTCCAGATAGGCAGTGAGCAAATCGTCGAGCGTCTGGCCCGCGTAATCCGGATCGGAGTTCGCGCAGCTGCGGCACCGGCCGAAAACCACGCCGGATAGCTGGCCCAACACGCCTGCCAGCGAGAGTTGCTGCAGCATCCGGTCGATCCGGTATTCTTCTTCGTTCACGTCTTCGAGAAACAGGATCGCTCCGCTAAAATCGGGAACGTAAGGAGAGCCCATCAGGGTAGAGAGAACGGTCAGATTACCACCCAGCAATCTGCCGCGCGCCATGCCCGTGCGGATCGTCCTTCCTTGCGGCCCCTGTGCGAGTTCGATTCCGGTGCGTAGAACCGGCGTCTCGCCCGTGAAAGCTAGCCGCCACAAGCTTTCCCAGCTTGCCTTGGGCCAGGGACTGCCAGCATTGGGCGCATGGAGGGTGGCGAAGCCTGTCTTCGCCGCAATCGCGAGGTGTAGCGAGGTCACATCGCTATAGCCGATGAGGAGCTTCGGATTCTCGCGGATCAGATCCCAGTCCAGCATCTGGAGCAGCCGCGCCCCGCCCCAGCCGCCGCGAATGGCGAAGATCGCACTTACGCTTTCGTCGGCGAACATTGCCTCGAGATCGCTGGCACGCTGGCGATCCGTCCCGGCGAGATAGCCATCTATTGCGGTGACGCTGGAACCGAGTTTCGGCACCAGTCCCATGCCACGGATATTATGCTGGGCGAAGGCTATCTCCTCGTCGCTCACCGCGCTGGCCGGGGCCACAAGGCCCACTGTATCGCCAAGCGTGATGCGCCGCGGCTTGCGACGCGACCTGGGGCGAGAGGGGACGTGAGCGAGCGAAGGTGCTGCAGTCGCCAGAGACAGTGCGGCCAGACCGCCGATGGCGGCGCGCCGGTCGATCATACGAGGCTGGCGGGCCCGAATGCTTGCGGAAGGAGCTCGCTGAGCTTCACCCGGTGTACCTCTTGGGACCCCACGCACAGGATCAGCGGATCGGTCCCGCCCAGTTGCGCGAGCTCGTTGAGAACCTGTCGGCAGCGGCCACAAGGGGTAATCGGTTCGTCGCCCGGCCCGGTCACTGCGACCGCTTCCAGTCCGCCGCGAATCCCGTCTGCCATGGCCTTCGATACCGCGACCGTTTCGGCGCAAAGCGCAAGGCCATAGCTGGCGTTCTCGATATTGGTGCCGGTCACCACGCTCCCGTCCGCAAAGCGCAATGCGCTGCCCACTGCGAAATTCGAATAGGGGGAATAGGAATTTTCGGTGGCCTTGCGGGCAGCAGCGATCAGGTCGTCGTCAGTCATGATTGCGGCTCTACGGTCGCACGACCAGCCAGCGCAAGGGCTTCTCGGCCGCTTCACTGAGATAGGACGAATTGGCGGTCCAGACCGTCCACGGACGTCCGCCATAATCGGGTTCCTTCATGTCACCATCCAGCCAGAGCGCACGTTCGAGGCGGCGTGCGGGCCGATAGCGATCCTCGAACTCCTCGCTCGGCGCGAGCACGACTGGAGCTTCGGTATGCGATTCGATCTGGTTGACGAGCGTCAGCAACTCGCTCTGCACCGCCGCTTCGGAAACACTCTCGGGACACTCGTCAGTCATACGCGACAGCCGGATCGCAGGAGGCAGCAGGTCGGCATCGCGCGGCACGATAGTGACGTAATTCGCCGATTGCCCGTCGGCGGTTTCACACGGATCGAACAGATGGACTGCACCGACCTGCAATCCGGCCTCGCGCGCCGCGGCGAGATTGCGCGAGAAATTGGCGTCCTTGCCGCGCGCGCCGCGACTGGCCTCGAGATAGACGAACTCGGCCCCCAGACCCTTCAGGACCTCAAAATCGACCGCGCCATCGCTCTCGCCGATCAGGGCGCCCTGGTCCGGATAGGCCTGATCGTCTGGTCGCCAGCCCTGCTGCTCGTATTGAAGATACAGCCAATAGCCTGCTCCGATCAGGCCTGCGAGCAGCAGCAGCTTGATCAGGAGGCCTCCACGGGTCTTCTTGCGTTTCGCCATCGCCGGTCAGCCCTTGATGTGCAGGACGCAGATGAGGGTAAACAGGCGGCGGGCGGTGGGGAAATCGGTTTCGACCTTGCCTTCCAGCCGCTCGAGCAACAATTCGGCCGCGCGGTTGTGTACGCCCCGGCGCGCCATGTCGATCGTCTCGATCTCGCCCGGTGTCGCCTTGCGGATCGCCTGGTAATAGCTGTCGCAGATGGCAAAATATTCACGGATCGGGCGGCGGAAGCGGGCGAGGCCGAGCAGCAGTTCCTCCAGCACGTTATCTTCGCTGTCCGCGATGGTCATGAGAAGCCGCCCGTCGCGTACGGCGAGACGCAGGTGATAGGGGCCGGCCGACCCGCGTTCGGCCGCGCGCACCGGCTTGAATGTATTTTCTTCGATCAGGTCGAAGATCGCGATGCGCCGTTCCTGTTCGATATCGGCATTGCGCCAGATTATCGTCTCTTCATCGAGATCGATCTTCGCAATGCGCTGGTCGCCTGAAGGGGTGGTTGAATCGCTCATCGTCCGAAGCTGCTTTCGCAACTGCGACGAGGCGGGGCAAGGCCTGTCGAAACAATCCACGCTATCCACAAGTCAGGATGACAAATCGGCACACTCGTTCGCTTGTGGAGAGAGTCGCCGACGGCCATGGTGCCGCGCATGGCCGAAACCGATCTTCTCTTTCCCGCAACCGATTCGACACCAACTGCCGAGAAGCAGGGCCAGACCCTGCCGAGCAATGTCGAAGCGGAAGCTGCCTTCCTCGGTGCGGTGCTGATCGACAACCAGGTGGTGCAGGAACTCAACACCCCGCTGCAGCCGCACCATTTCTACGAGCCGGTGCACCAGCGAATCTACGAGCGCATCCACAAGCTGATCGATCGCAATTCGGTGGCCACGCCAGTCACCCTCAAGCCCTATTTCGAGAGCGACGAGGCGATGAAGCAGCTGGGAGGGGTGACCTACCTCGCGCAGCTCACCATGGACGGGCAGGGACTGCTCGCCACCGGCAAGCTGGCCGAACAGATCTACGATCTCGCCCTGCTGCGCGAGCTGGTACATGTCGGACGCAATCTCGTCGAAGGCGCGCTGGACACTTCGGACGAAGTCGCACCGATGGACCGCATCAGCCAGGCCGAAGCCGATCTCTACAAGGTGGCCGAAGGTGCCACGACCGGGAGCGAGGCACAGGATTTCCGCACTGCCGCGCTCGGCGCGCTCAAGATGGTCGAGGCGGCGATCAATTCCGGCGGCAAGTTTTCGGGCAAGACCACCGGGCTCGAAACCCTCAACGACAAGACCAGCGGCCTGCATAATTCCGACCTCGTGATCCTCGCAGGCCGTCCGGGCATGGGCAAGACCTCGCTCGCCACCAATATCGCCTTCAATGCCGCGCGCCGGCTGATGGATGACGAGAAGATCGGCATCGAGCGCAGCGAAAGCCCCGGCGCGGCGACCGCCTTTTTCAGCCTCGAAATGAGCGCCGACCAGCTGGCGACGCGTATCCTGGCCGAAACGGCGGAAATTTCATCGGAAAAACTGCGGTCGGGCAAGCTGAGCAAGGAAGAGTTCCAGCGTCTCTCCTTCGCCAGCCAGGAACTGAACGAACTGCCGCTGTATATCGACGACACGCCGGGCCTCACCATCGGCGCACTGCGCACGCGCGCGCGGCGTCTTAAGCGCCGCCACGATATCGGTCTGATCATAGTCGACTATCTGCAACTGCTGCAGGGTTCGGGCCGCGCAAACGACAACCGCGTGAACGAAATTTCCGAGATCAGCCGCGGATTGAAGACGCTCGCCAAGGAATTGCATGTTCCCGTCATAGCGCTGTCGCAGCTAAGCCGCGCGGTGGAGCAACGCGAGGACAAGCGCCCGCAACTGTCGGACCTGCGCGAATCGGGTTCGATCGAGCAGGATGCCGACATGGTATGGTTCATCTATCGCGGCGAATATTATCACAACGCGCTCAAGCCCGACACGCCGGACGAAACCAGCAGCGAAGAGGCGCGCATGAAATATGCCGATTGGGAAGCGCGTCACCTCGAGCTGGTGAACCGCGCCACACTGATTGTCGCCAAGCAGCGCCACGGTTCCACCGGCAACGTACCGCTGCTGTTCCAGAGCGAATTCACCAAGTTCACCTCGCCCGAACTGCGCGGCGGTTACGAGGATTACGAATAGATTTCAGATACCGAGGTTGAGCCTGCGGGTGACCGTATAGTCGATCACCGAAACCAGCAGCCAGCTGAGGTTCCAGCGAATACGGTTCCACAAGGTCGCACGGCGTTTATGCAGCGGGATGGTTATGCGTTCCGATACGGCGATGTGCTGACCGACGAACTCGCGCATACGCTCCGCCAGCGCGGCATCTTCGATTTTCAGCACCAGCTCGAGATTGATATAGAGGCTCCGCATGTCGAAATTGGCGCTGCCCAGATAGACTGCATCATCGAGTACGATGAGCTTGGTATGGAGCTTGCACGGCTCGAATTCCCAGATCTCCGCGCGCTTTGCCAGCAGGTAATCGTATAGCGAACGACTCGCTCCGATCGTCGCTCCATTATCCGATTTTCCGGCCATCAGCAGGCGTGTGTCACCTTTCTGCGCGATCCGGCCTATCCGGCGAAGCAGCTTCTTGGGCGGGCTGAAATAGGCCATGAACATGTCGAGGCGGTCGCCTTCTATGAGGTCGTCCGACACGCAGCGCGCCCAGCTCGACAGCCCCCGTGTCGGCCCACCGACCAGCCAGGTAACTTCGGCTTCCTTCCATTTCCAGTCGCGTACCGTGCGGGCGATCTCGCGGGCATGTTGCTCCTCGCGCTCGGTCCACTGGCGCAATTTTGTATACCAGTCGTTCAATCCATCGACCGCCGGACCTTCGATCACGATGCCGAGATCGTTCCACCCGTTTTCTTCAGGCGGCGCGAAGTAATCGTCGGCAATGTTGAACCCACCGAACATTGCCCGTTTTCCGTCTGCAATGACCAGCTTCTGGTGATTGCGAATGAGATAGCGGCGCGTCCACTTGGCAGAAAAACACAGGAAAGCTCCCCCGGCATCGGTCAGCGGGCGCAGGAAGCTTTCGGTTGCGGCCGCACCGAAGCGGTCCACGATGAGCGTCACTTTTACGCCGCGCCGTGCGGCTGCCACCAGCGCATCGCGAAATTCGGTGCTGACCGTATCTTCGGCAAAAATGTAAAAGCAGACATCGATGCTGGTTTTTGCACCTTCGACCAGTTCGAAGAGAGCAATGCGGCGATCGATCCCGCCCGGATAGAAAGCCAGGTGCTGACCCGCCGCATCCATTTCGAACGGTTCCGGGTCCCGGAATTGCGTGGGTGGGCAGGTGCTTTCGGTATCTCCCATTTCCCGGCCTTAGCGACTTGTCGGCACTGCGCAAATCCTTGACTATCGGCCGATCCATCCCTATTTGGCGCGCTTTCCAAGATTCTCTTCAGATTTTGCATCGGAGTGCCCATGGCGCGCGTTACCGTCGAAGATTGCGTAGACAAAATTCCAAACCGTTTCGATCTCGTCCTGCTGGCTGCTCAGCGGGCTCGCGAGATTTCGGGCGGCGCGGAACTGACTATCGACCGTGACCGTGACAAGAATCCTGTCGTGGCGCTGCGCGAGATTGCCGAGCAGACCGTGAAGCCTAAGGATCTGAAGGAAGCTGCCGTCACCAACCTGCAGAAGATCCTGCCGGACGACGATGACGAAATGGATGAAGTAGGTTCGCTCAGCCAGTCGGCGGAGGCGCTGCGGATCACCGCCTCGGCCCCGACCCGTTCGACCTCGATCGGTTCCGACTACGAAGGCTGAACCTCCGCTCGTTCGATACGAAAAGGCCGCGCCCCATCGGGACGCGGCCTTTTTGCATTTGTGTGCATAGAAACAGGCCAATGTTCGACCTCGACGAGGTCTGGTGATGCGGTTTAATAGCAACGCCGGAGGGTGTGGGAATGAGCGATTTCGGCGAAGCAATCGGAACGGCAGCGGAGGGAGGTCTCTTCGCGAAGGTCGTCGGGCGCAAAGGTAACCAGGCCGTTACCGGTGAGCCGACACCGCTCGTCCAGGGGCATTTCGCCGAGGGCACCTGCCTCAATTGCGGGACCGGGCTGATCGGTTCGCATTGCCACGAATGCGGACAGCAGGCGCACCTCCACCGCACAATCGGCGCATTTCTACATGACCTGCTGCATGGGGCGCTCCATTTCGAAGGGCGGACGTGGAAAACGCTGCCCAAGCTGTTCTTCAAACCCGGCGAACTTACACGCCGCTATATCGATGGGGAGCGGACCCGTTTCGTTTCTCCGATGGCGCTGTTCCTGTTTTCCATCTTCCTCATGTTCGCGATCTTCCAGATGGCGGGAATCTCGACGCCCACCGACATGAGCAGCCCGAATGCGGAGGTGCGTGAACGGGCCGAAGGCGCACGCGAGGCATTGAAGGCAGAACTCGCGGCAACCGATCTCTCGGATAGCGAGCGACGGGCAGAACTGGAGACCGAGATAGCCGGCCTCGACGAAGCAATCGCGTTCATCGAGACCGGAAGAGACTATGATTTCATCGATCGGGACGGAAAACGGGCCTCTTCGACCACGAGCCTGACAGGTATCGAGACAATCGATCAGGGCATCGTCGCCAAGTGGCGCAAAAACCCGGGGCTCATGCTCTACAAATTGCAAACCAACTTTTACAAATTCAGCTGGCTGCTGATCCCCCTATCCATCCCCTTTGTGTGGTTACTGTTTGCCTGGCGACGCCGCTTCAAGGCGTATGATCACGCCATTTTCGTGACCTATTCGCTCAGCTTCATGAGCTTGCTGGTGCTAGCAGTGACTCTGGCAGGGCTTGCAGGGCTGCATACGGCTCTGATCGCACTTGCCCTCATGCTCGTCCCGCCTCTCCATATCTACAAGCAGCTTCGGGGGGCTTACGGGCTGTCACGCTTTTCAGCGTTCTGGAGGCTCGCGGTCCTTACTGTGTTCATCATGGTGATTCTGACGCTGTTTCTCCAGCTGCTGCTGGTGATGGGCGCTTTCTAGTTCACTCGTTCGGATCGGCCCGATCGGCATTCAACTCATCGCCGAGCACAGGCGCCGGCCCCGGAGTTTCCGTATCGTTTTCATCGATATGGCGTTCTAGGTTAGAAGCACCTTCCGCAACCGCACCGGCGGCTTCCTTCGCGCCTTGTTCGAGAACCTCGCCTGCGACTTCGGCATTTGCCTCGATGTCGTCGCCCGCAAGATCAGCCGTGCGTGCTGCATCTTCCTGCGTTTGATCCGAACATGCGGCAAGGCCGAGGAGGGTTGCGGCAGCGAGGCTGGTAGCGATCATGCGTTTCATCGGTTCGTCCCTGTATTCTGGCGACCGTTCAATCGGTCCGTGTCTATAATGAACGCAAAAAGGGCGCCGAGAGTTTCCCGCTCGGCGCCCTCATTGCTTCGAAATGTGAAGTTCAGGCTCCGGCGGGGGCGCCTTCACCCGATCCGCCGAACTTCTTGCCGGCTTTCGGAACCGTACTGCCGCCGGGCTGGCGGACTGCAACCGGTCCCTTCGATTCAGCGGGACGGTCGATCTTGCCATCTTTCATCAGCTGATCGATTTCCTCGCCGGTCAGGGTCTCGTATTCGAGCATGGCCTGGGCGAGGAGGTGCAGCTTGTCCTCCTGCGCGGTGAGAATCTCGCGCGCGCGGGCAAGGCCACCTTCGACCAGTGACTTGATCTCCGCATCGATGAGCTTGTTGGTTTCTGCCCCGCCCATGGTGCGAGCGGTCTGACCCATGCCGAGATAGCCTTCCTGGCTTTCCTCATACATCAGCGGGCCGAGCTTGTCGGACATGCCCCACTTGGTCACCATGTTCTTGGCCAGGTCGGTAGCGTACTGGATATCTCCGGAAGCGCCGCTCGATACCTTGTCGTGGCCGAAGATGATTTCCTCCGCCACGCGGCCACCCATGGCCACGGCAAGGTTCGCGTGCATCTTGTCGCGGTGATAGGAGTAGTTGTCCCGTTCGGGAAGGCGCATGACCATGCCCAGCGCGCGGCCGCGCGGGATAATCGTCGCCTTGTGGATCGGGTCCGATGCCGGCTCGTTGAGGCTGACCAGCGCGTGGCCTGCCTCGTGATAGGCGGTCATCTTCTTCTCGTCCTCGGTCATGACCATGCTGCGGCGCTCGGCGCCCATCATGACCTTGTCCTTCGCGTCCTCGAATTCCTGCATGGCAACGAGGCGCTTGTTGCGGCGCGCAGCCAGAAGGGCGGCCTCGTTACAGAGGTTTGCGAGATCCGCGCCCGAGAAGCCGGGGGTACCGCGCGCGATGGTGCGCGGGTTCACGTCGGGTGCGAGCGGTAGCTTGCGCATATGGACAGCGAGGATTTTCTCGCGCCCGTCGATGTCGGGCACTGGCACGACGACCTGACGATCGAAGCGGCCCGGGCGCAACAGCGCAGGGTCGAGCACGTCGGGGCGGTTGGTCGCCGCAATAATGATGATTCCTTCGTTGGCTTCGAAACCGTCCATCTCGACCAGCAACTGGTTCAGCGTCTGCTCGCGCTCGTCGTTCGAATTGCCGAGGCCGTGACCACGGCTGCGGCCGACCGCGTCGATTTCGTCGATGAAGACGATGCAGGGCGCGTTTTTCTTGGCCTGTTCGAACATGTCGCGCACGCGGCTCGCGCCGACGCCGACGAACATTTCGACAAAGTCCGAACCGGAAATGGTGAAGAAGGGAACACCCGCCTCGCCAGCAATTGCGCGGGCGAGCAGGGTCTTACCCGTACCCGGCGAGCCGACGAGCAGCGCGCCCTTGGGGATCTGACCGCCCAGCTTGGAGAAACGGCTCGGATCCTTGAGGAACTCGACGATTTCTTCCAGTTCCTCGCGCGCCTCGTCGATACCGGCCACGTCTTCGAACGTCACACGGCCCTGCTTTTCGGTGAGCATTTTGGCCTTCGACTTGCCGAAGCCCATGGCACCGCCTGCGCCGCCACCCTTTTGCACCTGGCGCAGCGCGAAGAACGCGATGCCCAGGATCAGCAGGAATGGCAGGATATTGATCAGCGCATAAACCAGCATGCTGCCGTTTTCGGCTTCCTTGCCGGAGAACTGGACGCCGTTTTCCTCAAGCAACGGGGTCAGCGTCGTGTCGCCCTTGACGGGAATGGTGCTGAACGGTTCGTTGTCGTTGGTTACCCCGGTTATCTGCTCGTCGGAAATCTCGACCGACTTGATCGTCCCTTCGGCCACCTTCTCCTTGAAGTCCGAATAGAGCAGCTGGGTGCCTGCGCTTTGTCCTCCGCCTCCGAACATCGAGACGACCAGCAACAGGCCAAGGAATACACCGCCCCAGACCAGGAGGCTCTTGATCCACGGGTTGGGACCGTTTCCTTCCGGATCGGGTGTGCGGTTGTCATTCTCATCGCGCATTGCGGGGGCAATCCTTTCCTAGCGTGTAGAATGTAGGATGGCCCGGGTGAATGGCAAGTTTAGAGGGCGGCGAATTCTCGCTTATTTCCGCTCACACTTATCGACGGCATAGGCGCGGCAGAACACCTCGACCGCCCCCTCGATCCGCTTGCTATTGTATTCAGGGTCGTTCGGCTGGCCGAAGCGCCGCTCCATATCGCCCATCCCCTTGCACATGCTGGCAAACTGTTCGGCAGCAAGTTCCGGATCGTCGAGGTCGAGCTCGCCTGCTTCGGCCATGGCCGCAAGTAGCATGCCGAAATTGTGCTTCATGCGGTGCGGGCCAGCCGCAAGAAAGGCGGCACCGATCTCCGGCTCGTGCTCGGTTTCCGCAGCAATTCGACGATCGAACCGAATCATTTCCTCGCGGGAAAGAAACGCCACCATCGCTTCTCCGATGATACGCAGCCGATCGCGCAGGGCTCCGCTCGGAATTTGCCGGAGCGTAAAATACTCGCGCATGCGCGCGCATTCTGCCCCCACCGCTTCCGCAAACAGCCCGCGTTTGTCTCCGAAATGATTGTAAACCGTGACCTTAGAAACCCCCGCATCTGCCGCGACCTGCTCGATAGAGGTCGCCGCAAATCCGCCTTCGAAAAAGGCTTGCGTGGCAGCGGCGAGAATGGCCTTGCGCTTGGCGGCATCCGCTGGCCTGCCTGCCTTCTTCGACTCGCTTGACAAAATGAACGCTCCCGTTCAATTAAACGTAATCGTTCAATAATGGACGAGTCGGGACAGTGTGGCAAGTTTGGCCAAGCAGGAAGCAGCGACGACATGATCTGGATCGCGATCCGCATGCTCACCGGCGATGCCCAGAAATTCTTCGGTCTCGTATTCGGGATCGCCTTTTCGACGCTCCTGATAACGCAGCAGCTGACCATTTTCGTGAACCTGCTCGAACGCGGTGCCAGCGGGGTCTACAACGTGTCGAGTGCAGATATCTGGGTCATGGACCCGGTCAGCCGCACCACCGATGTCGCCTATGCCATGCCCTCCACCGCGCTCGACAAGGTTCGCGGCGTGCCGGGAGTTGAATGGGCCGTGCCCCATATCCGCGCAAACGCCTCCGTGCGTACGAAAGATGGCGATCTCGAAGGTGTCGCGGTCATCGGGGTCGACGATGCTACCCTGATCGGCCTTCCGAAAAACATGGTCGAAGGGTCGGCAGACGTTCTTTCGCGCCCCGACAGCGTCATCATCGACGACGTTGGAACCACGCGCATGTTTCCCGATCAATCACCCATCGGCGAGCGGCTCGAGCTCAACGATCAGCGCGCCGTGATCCGGGGAATCGCGGATGCCATCCCGAGCTTCACCAGCACAGTCGTGCTCTATACCAAATATAGCAATGCGCTGAACTATGTCCCCGGCACGCGCAACCGGCTGTCGTTCGTTCTCGTGGGGGCCGAGGATCCTGCGGCGGCGAAAACGCTCTCCGAACGTATCGAACGCGAGACCGGCCTGAAGGCGCAAACGCGCGAGGAATTCGCGCGCGATGGCGTCCAGTTCATCATCGACAATACGGGCATACCGCTCAACTTCGGGATCACCGTGGCGCTCGGCTTTATCGTGGGAGTCGCCATCGTCGGCCTGACCTTCAGCCTTTTCATCCGCGACAACATCAAGCAGTTCGGCGCGCTCAAGGCCATCGGCGTGACCAATGGCAAGATACGCAGGATGGTCGCGGCGCAGGCAGGTCTGGTCGGATTGATCGGCTACGGGCTCGGCGTGCTCGGCACCGTGGGTTTCATCTCCGCCTTTTCCTCCGACCCGACTTTCAAGGGCTTTTACATTCCGTGGCAGATCCCGATCATCAGCCTGGTCGCGGTCGCGCTCATTCTCGGCCTGACCGGCTGGCTGGCCTTGCGGAGCGTGCTGAAGACCGAACCCGCGGCGGTGTTCCGGTGAGCGCGCCCGCGATCTGCACGCGCGCAGTCACGCGCGACTTCCAGGCGGGTCAGCAGACCATCACCGTGCTGCACGGGATCGACCTCGATGTGAAGGCGGGAGAGATGACCTTTCTCGTCGGCGAGAGCGGGTCGGGCAAGACCACGCTCATCTCGATCATGTGCGGTATACTCTGGCCCACGCAGGGAGAGGTGAAGGTCTTCGGCACCGACATTTACGATCTCAGCGACGACGAACTCGTCGAATTCCGGTTGAACAACATCGGCTTCATCTTTCAACAGTACAATCTGATCCCGTCTATCGATGCCGCGAGCAATGCTGCCGTGCCCTTGATGGCGCAGGGCATGGACCGTGAAGAAGCGCGCATGCGCGCGGTCGCCATGCTGGAAAAGCTGAATATCGGCGATCAGGCCGCCAAGCTGCCGAACCAGCTTTCGGGCGGACAGCAGCAGCGCGTCGCCATCGCGCGCGCTCTTGTGCACGAACCCCGTCTGGTAGTGTGCGACGAGCCTACCGCTGCGTTGGATGCTTCGTCGGGACGACGGGTGATGGACCTTTTACGAGAAGTGGCCGTCGCCGAAAATCGCGCCTGCATCATCGTAACACACGACAATCGTATCTTCGATCTCGCCGATCGCATCCTCGTGCTCGAGGACGGCGTGGTTACTCATGACGGCACTGAAATGCCGGAGGATCACTGATGGCCCTTGATATCAAATCGCTTAGCTTCACCCGCCAGATACTGCCCCTAATCGCGGTAATCGGGCTTGTGCTTGCTGCCTTCTACATCTTGTCCGGCCAGCCCGATCGGGAACTGTCGGATCCCGACCGCGAACCACCGCGCGCACCCGAAGCGCTGGCGAACGAAGCACGCGTTGCAGGATCGGGCGTGGTAGAGCCGTCGAGCGAACTGGTGCAGATCGGCTCCGCGCTTTCGGGACTGGTCACCGGAGTATTTGTCCAACCGGGGGAAAGGGTCAGCGAGGGGCAGACCCTGTTCACCGTCGATGACCGTCAGGTGCGCGCTCAATTACGCGAGGCCGAAGCCGCCATTGGCGAAGCACGCGCAGCAATAGCGGAAGCGCAGAGCGCCGAGGCGACTGCCAGCCGTCAGCTTGCGCTGTACCGCAGTGTCGACGATCCCGCCGCCGTAAGCCGTAGCGAAGTCATCCGCGCAGAGGGCGAAGCGAGCGCAGCGGCAGAGCGCTTGCGGCTTGCCCGCGCCCGGCTCGATGCGGCGCAGGCCCGGGCGGCTTCGGCACGCACCGAAATCGGCCGGTTGACCATACGCGCACCTATTGCCGGCGAAATCCTGGCGGTGAATATCCGCAAGGGCGAATATGTCTCGACCATGGGCGGAGGCGGATCACAACCCTTTATCGAGATGGGCCAGACACAGCCGATGCATGTGCGCATCGATATCGATGAGGAACAGGCTCCCCGTATCGCACTAGGACAGCCTGCCACCGTCTCACCCCGCGGTGCAGCCGAGCAGCAGGTGAAAGCCAGCTTCGTGCGTGCCGAACCGCTCGTCGTGCCGAAGCGGTCGCTGACCAATTCGGCTGCGGAACGCGTCGATGTGAGGGTGTTGCAGGTCATCTACGAACTGCCTGCCAGCGCAACCGGCGACACTGGCATATTTCGGGTCGGCCAGCAGGTCGATGCCTATATTCCGGCCAGGCAGAGCAAGTGATGCGGCAAATCCTCCTCCTCGCGGGCACGGTGGCACTGGCCTCATGCGCTGCCGGACCGTCGCCAGAAGTAGCGACCCCGACACCGGTGCTGTCTCCCCAATTCCTCTATGCGCCTGACGTCCAGACTGATGCGGAGCTGGCCGCTCTCCTTCCGCAAGACGACCCCGGCTTCGGCACACTCGCGGCCCAGGCTCTGGCCAGCTCGCCAACCCTGGCGGAAGCACTCGCCCGCATCGACCAAGCCCGCGCGGTTGCGGATCGAGATGGGGCGGAACGTCTGCCCTCGGTCGGGGCGAACGCTTCGGTCACAGGCCAGCGCACAAATCCCCGACAGTTCGGCGCCTCGCTTCCTCCTGGCGTGAGCATCGATACCGAACGGGTCAGCTACGCCGCCAACCTCACCGCTCGGTGGGACCCTGACCTGTTTGGTCGCTTGCGAGCACAGGAACGCGCAGCGTTGGCGCGGATAGATGCCGCCAACGCCTCTTCACGCGCAGTACGCAACGCTCTCCTCTCGGAGATTGCCGCCAGCGTTATCGACTGGCGGACACTCGAGGCGCGACAGAAAGCAATCGAAGAAGATATTGCAGCTGCCGAAGGTCTTGCTCGATTGGCGGGTGTGCGCGAACGGGCAGGCATCGCGCCTGGCTTCGACAGGGTCCGCGCCCAAAGCGCCGCCGATGCCTCCCGTAGCCGCCTAGCCGCTTTGGAGAGCGAGCGCGCCCGGCTGACCGGCAGGCTGGTGACGCTGACGGCACAGGGAGCAGCGCAGGTTCACGCAGCGCTGGCCCTTGATCCTCCTGTTGCCGAACTTCCTCCCCCTCCAGCCGCCCTGCCATCGACGCTGCTTGTGAACCGGCCCGACGTGCTGTCTGCGGCTGCAGAGCTTGCAGCAGCGGATGCCGAACTCGCTGCAACTGCACGTCGCAGGTTTCCCTCTTTTGACCTCTCTGCTGCGCTCGGATTGCTCGCTTTCAGTCCTGCCGACCTGTTCGACGAGGATAGTCTGGTAGGATCGCTCGCCGCTTCGGTTGCCGCACCCCTGTTCGACTTCGGTCGGATCGAAGCGGAAATAGACGGCGCAGCCGCCACAAAGCGAGCGGCGTTCCAAGCCTATCGCGGATCGGTCTATGCCGCACTTGGTGACGCGGAGGCCGGATATGGGCTTATCGCAGCTGCAGACCGCGAATTGGCGGCAGCACAGGCGGAGGCAACCAGCCTGCAGCGCGCCGCACGTCTGGCGGAAACGCGCCAGCGGGCGGGACTCGCCGATTTCCTAACGGTGCTGGAGGCTCGCAGGGCAGCCGACGCAAGCGGCGAGCGGGCGGCAGCAGCACTTGGCCGCGCAAGAAGAGCGCGGGTCCTGCTGTGGCAGGCCTTGGGCGGAGAGGTTCAGCCGGACGATTGAAAGATGTCGGCGGATTTACGCTGAAATAATAAGCGCGTTGCTCGTCATCAGGGTGAAGCGATCAACCCACCCGAAGTGCAGTGTCTGCCGAAGTCACGGTCACCAAGCCCCCGGCTCCACCTTCCTCGTCATCCGACGTGTAATAGTAATAGGTCCCACCACCTATCGCGGCGACTGCCAATAGCAATGCAAAGAGCATCACCAGTCCATCGTGCACGATCAAGGCGAGGCCGATGGCAGCAATCGCGAGCATAGGGCCGGAACTGGCGAAAGGGAGGAACTCGAGCGGTGGAACTGTGACGCACAGAATGATGACTGCCAGTGCCGCGACCTTAAGCCCGATCCCTCCAGTCAGTTTCCCGAGCCGGTCCTTGCTGTGCCCGTCCAGCCAGTGTGCGATGCCGCGCAGCTTCTTGACCGACTTGTGCAGCTTCTTAGCGCCGACCGCACGTCTCTGAATGAATTGCGGCATCCATACGTGGTCCTTTCCAAACAGCACTTGGACCGCGACAAGCGCGATGATCACAGCAAGAAAGGTCGGGACGCCAGGGATACCGCCCACGGGAGTGATCTCGATCAGGGCGGGCAGCATAATGAAGGGTCCGAAGCTGCGCCCGCCGAAATCGTCGAGCACATCGCCGATGCAGACCTTGTCGTTATGCGCCGCCAGCTCGTCGAGTTCGCCGATCACATCCTCAACGCTTTTCGGTTCGTGCCGGGTCTTATCGTCGCTCACTCGCTATCCCCTTCGCCCCTCAACGCACGATGGGACGAAAGGGGTGCCAACGGCCGTTCAGCCGCTTTTCCTGAGCAGCGCCGAACGTTCGCACCGGCATACGACCTCGCTGCGCTGGTTCACTGCTTCGTGCAGGAAAGTGACGATACCCGTGTCGGGCCGCGACTTGCTGTCGCGCAGTGCAATTACCTCGCTGGTGGCATGCAGCGTGTCGCCTATGAACACCGGTTTCGGCATAATCAGCTTGTCGTAACCCAGATTGGCAACCAGTGTGCCGAGCGTCGTATCCCCTACACTCAGCCCCACCATCAGCGAGAAGGTAAAAGTCCCATTGACCAGGATCTGCCCGAACTCGCTTTCCTTCGCCGCTTCCACGTCGAGGTGGAGCGGCTGCGGATTGTGGGTCATAACGGTGAAGAAGAGGTTGTCCGCTTCCGTCACCGTACGCCGGATTTCATGCGTCAGCCTGTCACCGACCTGCCATTCGTCGAAGAACTTACCCGCCATCAGCTGTGGCCCATCACGGCTTTCACCTCGAGGAAATCGTGGAAGCCCCACTCGCCCCATTCGCGGCCGTTGCCGGACTTCTTGTAGCCGCCGAAGGCCGCATTCATGTCATAACCGCCATTGATAGCGACACGACCAGCACGGATACGTTTGGCGAGGCTGCGGGCGGTTTCGATGTCTTCGCCGGTGATCGCACTGGCAAGCCCATATTCGGTGTCGTTGGCGATGCGGATGGCATCGTCATAATCGTCGTAACCAAGGATACAGAGTACCGGTCCGAAAATTTCCTCCCGCGCAATGGTCATATCGTTGTCGACATCGGCGAATACGGTCGGCTTCACATAATGGCCGGTCTCCAGACCTTCGGGCTTGCCGGGGCCGCCCGCCACCAGCGTGGCACCTTCCTCGATACCCTTTTCGATGAGCGCCTGAATCTTGTCCCACTGCGTGCGGCTGACGACTGGCCCGATTGCCGCGTTGCCCTTCGGATCGCCCGGGATCACACCTTCTGCAGCTTCTTTCGCCACGGCCTTGGCTTCTTCCATACGCTTGTGCGGCACGAGCATGCGGCTCGGCGCAGTACAGGTCTGGCCGGAATTGCCCATCATCGAGACTGTCCCCTTGGCCACCGACTTCGCGAATGCGCTGTCGTCGAGAACGATGTTCGGGCTTTTTCCGCCCAGTTCCTGCGCCACCCGCTTGACGGTGTCGGCAGCGTTCTTGGCGATTGCGATGCCTGCACGGGTCGAGCCTGTGAAACTGACCATGTCGATGTCGGGATGACCGCTGATGGCTTCGCCCACAGCCGGCCCATCGCCATTGACCAGGTTGAACACACCTGCAGGCACGCCCGCAGCATCCATGATCTCTGCAAATATATACGCGTTGAAAGGCGCGATTTCGGACGGCTTGAGGATCATGGTATTGCCAGTCGCCAGCGCGGGGAACACCTTGCAGGCGATCTGGTTCAGCGGCCAGTTCCACGGGGTGATCATGCCGACCACGCCGATCGGCTCCCACACGTGGAGCGTCGGGCCATCCTGACGTTCGAATTCGAAACCTTCCAGTATCTCGATTGCCTTCTGGCAGTGTCCGGCGAGCAGGCCCACGTGTGGCCCGTTGGCGAGGCTCAGCGGCGCGCCCATCTCGTCGCTGACAGCGGTCGCGAGTTCTTCCTTGCGGTTTTCGATTTCGGCCTGGATTGCACGCAGCAGCGTGAGCCGTTCTTCCCTGCTGGTTTGACTGAAGGTCTCGAAAGCTCGGCGCGCGGCGGCAACTGCCTTGTCGACATCGGCCTTCGTGCCGAAACTGATGTGACCGATGGTCTCTTCCGTCGCGGGGTTTTCGACCGCTACGGTGTTTTCCGTGACCGGATCGACCCATTGGCCGTCGATGTAGAACTTCGTGAATTCGCGCATGAGGTATCTCTCCTTTTGCCCGCTCCACTAGCCCCTTGTCGTCCAGCGCGCCACCACCTCTTCGCCATCTTCTGCACTGTCGCGAATCGTCCCTGGCGTGCGACCGAAACGCGGTGCCGGCGCCGTGTGCGAAAGACCGCCGTGCTCGACGAATGCCCCGCGCGCTTTCATATGCGGATGATCCTTAGCTTCATCCAAAGGCACGACCGGGGCGAAGCACGCGTCGGTTCCTTCGAGCAGCGCCACCCACTGCGCCTGAGTCTTGGTCCTGAACAGCGCGGCGAGCTTTTCGGCGTAGTCGTCCCAGTTCTTCGGATCGAGCTGTCGCTCGGCAAGCTCCTTCGGCGCGTCTGCACGAGCCAGCAGTTCTGCATAGAATTGCGGCTCGATAGCACCCACGCTGATCTCGCGGCCATCGGCACATTCATAGCAGCGGTAGAAATGCGCCGCGCCCCCTAACAGCCCTGCTCCGCGCTCGGTCGTTCGCAATGCGCTATGCGGCTGGCCGTAGAAAAAGCTCATCAGACTGGTCACGCCATCGACGATTGCCGCGTCGACGACCTGACCCTTCCCGCTCTTTTCGCGTTCGTAGACCGCCGCAAGGATCCCGAAGGCGCAGTACATCGAGCCGCCGCCGAAATCGCCGACGAGGTTTTGCGGCGGAATGGGCAACTGCCCCTTCGCCCCGATA
Source organism: Qipengyuania huizhouensis (assembly GCF_019711635.1). Lineage (GTDB taxonomy): Bacteria > Pseudomonadota > Alphaproteobacteria > Sphingomonadales > Sphingomonadaceae > Qipengyuania > Qipengyuania huizhouensis. The sequence goes on from NZ_JAIGNT010000003.1 coordinate 32,460, forward strand.
CTGTCGAGCGCCCCGGTGATGGCGATGTAATTGAGATCGTGGCCAGCTGCCTGCGCGAGCGGCCCCTCCTGCCCCCATCCGGTCATGCGAGCATAGACGAGCCGCGGGTTGAGCGAGAGCATTTCATCCGGACCGAGCCCCAGCCGTTCCATCACTCCTGGGCGGAAGCCTTCGACGAGAACATCGGCATGTGTCAGCGCCTTCTTGACGAAAGCCTGACCGTCTTCACTCTTGAGATCCACCGCCGCCCTGTTGCGCGCCCTTTCGACTACCGCATTCATTGGCTGGTGTCCGGGCCGTTCGATCCGCACCACTTCCGCACCCAGATCGGCAAGGAGCATCGCCACGTGAGGCCCCGGCCCAATCCCCTGAAACTCGACAACTTTGAGGCCTGCCAGAGGTCCGTTGCTCATTTTTCTCTCCCGATCTTGCGTTTAGTCCACACAAATCCAAACAGTCCGCAATTGCAACCGAAATGGCTGTACCCCCACGCCATCGCGAACGGTGGCCTTGTTGCAGGGGAGCGTATATGTCTCGGGTCAATGTCACTGTTAGCCCCTCAAGCCGGCGACACGCATATGGATCGAATCGCTGATCGCGTCCCTCTTCACGACGGATTCGGACGGCGCTTCACCTATCTTCGCCTCTCCCTGACCGAGCGCTGCAATTTCCGCTGCAGCTATTGCCTGCCGCAAGGCTTCGTGAAGAAGAAAGGCTTGCCAGCCGAACTTTCGCCTGACGAAATCCGCCGTGCAGTGAGCGCTTTTTCGCAACTTGGCCTTCGCAAGGTGCGGTTGACGGGCGGGGAGCCCACGGTTCGTCCGGATTTCACGGAAATCATACGCGAATTATCCTGCATCGAAACGGTCAGGCGCATCGCGATGACGACCAATGGCTACCGCCTCGCCGAACGGGCGGCCGAATGGCGCGAGGCGGGGATCGACGCGGTAAATGTCAGCATCGACACGCTCGATCGTGAAGGTTTCGCCAAACTGACCGGTCATGACCGGCTGTCCGAAGTCGTCGCCGGTGTCGATGCAGCGATCGATACCGGATATTCCTCGGTCAAGATAAACAGCGTGCTTCTCCGCGCATTGGAAGGTACCGGTTGGGAAAAGGTACTGGAATTCGTCGCGCAACGGGACGTCACCTGGCGCTTCATCGAATTGATGCGCACCAACGACAATGCGCAATATCATGCACAACAGTCGACGCCGGGAGAAGCCATCCGCGAACGGCTTTTGCACTCCGGCTGGACCCCTGTTGCACGGGAGCGAGATGCCGGACCGGCAATCGCATACAGCCATCCACACTACCGCGGTCGCATCGGCCTGATCGCGCCCTACTCGCCCGGCTTTTGCGACAGCTGCAATCGGCTGCGCCTTTCCAGCCGAGGCCGGCTGCATCTTTGCCTTTTCGGGAAGGAAGGTTTCGACCTACGGAATTACCTCCAGCACGAAGACCAGCAATCCGAGCTGATCGATCGCATAGTCTCGGCGATGCCATACAAGGCTATCGGTCACCGCCTCCATGAAGGCGACAGCGGGGCCACGCCGCACCTCGCCTCCATCGGCGGCTGAGAAGACGAGCGATGCTGAGCTTTGACGAAGCCATCGCGCTAATGGCTGAGAATGTCAGACCTCTAGGTACCGAATCAATACCACTAGAACAATCGGCTGGCCGCTTCCTCGCTGAAGACCTTCGTGCGCGAAGCGATGCTCCGCGAAGCGACGTCTCGGTCATGGATGGTTATGCCGTAAGACTTGATTCCCTCGGAGAAACGGACTCGCTGGAGGTTGTCGGCGAAGCGCGGCCAGGCGCTCCTTTCGAAGGCAGCTTGGGAAAGGGTGAAGCGATCCGTATCTTCACCGGCGCGGCCATTCCTTCGGGTGCCGACTGCGTAATCATGCAGGAATACACGCGCGCCGAGGGTAACGCCGTATCCTTTTCCCCAGGTCATAGACCGGAGCGACACATACGCACCGCAGGGAGTGATTTTCGCACTGACGACGTGATCCTCGAAAGCGGAACTTACCTTACACCGTCGATAATCGTGCCCGCCTCCGCCGCCGATCAAGCCATAGTAATGGTCGCAAGACGGCCGAAGATCGCCATCATAGCCACTGGCGACGAACTCGTATCCCCCGGCAAGGCATTCGCGATCGATTCAGCGGTGCCGGATTCGATCAGCTACGCAGTTGCCTCCCTGTGCAAAGTAGGGGGAGCGCAGGTGATATCTCGAGTCCGGAGTCCCGACGAGCTTGCCGAACTCACCAAGCATGCTTGTGAAGCAGTCGCGATGGCCGACTGTATCGTGGTGACCGGCGGCGCCTCTGTCGGCGAACGCGACCTTGCGCGGCCAATGTTCGCGGACACAGGAATGGACCTGATCTTTTCCATGCTCGCCATCAAACCGGGAAGGCCGGTATGGTTCGGTTTGGCCGGCGCGAAGCCCGTTCTGGGATTGCCCGGCAATCCTACCTCGGCCATGGTGACAGCACGCTTGTTCCTGCGCCCACTATTGGCAAGATTGCAGGGCGGACCGGTTGAAAAGGAACTGAACTTCGTCCCGGTAAGGCTGGCGTCGCCCCTGCAGAGCTCCGGAAAGCGGGAAACATTCGTACGAGCGTCATCGACGGCAGAGGGATTGGTACCAGTTGGCAATCAGCAGAGCGGCGCTCAATCGCCGCTCGCCGTTGCCGATTGGCTTATCCGAATTCCTCCGGGCTCTAACGCATACACTGCAGGTGCTTTCGTAAAGGCTTTGGCGCTGTGATCGAACAGGTTGGGGCAGATGCCGAGGGAGTAATCGTATGGTATTTAGGGTCGCCCCGACACTGCCTACGACAGAAGCTTTGGCAATGTCGGGTGCATCAGGATCTCGGTGGTTCCGGCGTGAACCGCCCGGGTCGATTGCCTGAACCGCTTTCAGCGAATAAGGCCCGCCGATGTCTGCGACCGTACAATCCGGCTTCAACTCGATACTAGGCGAAAGAGCCGCATTTTTCTGGCTCGGTTGCGGGGCCATCAGTGCAGGTATCCTGCTTCACCTCCCGATGCTGGTTCATGCTCATCACATGGGCGACAACCGTCTTGTCGGCATGCCGATGGATCCCTGGATGTATCTGGGAATGGCGCTGATCGCGCTCGGTGTTCCGCTCTCGTGCTGGGGGGCCTTGCCCAAGCATCGGACGCCGCATGGCGATGCAGCGGGCACAAGCTACGAAGCGCACGATTCCACCCCCCTTACGCGCTGGCATGCCGGCGTGCTGGTCGTTCTGACTTTGGGCCTGGTAATCGATGTCATGAAGCCTGCCACTCTCGGTTTCGTGCTCCCGGGCATGAGCCGCGAGTATGAAATCTCGCAATCCAAGGCGGCACTGCTGCCTTTGATCGCCCTGACGGGAACCACTATCGGCTCCTTCGTCTGGGGCTGGCTGGCAGATATATACGGACGCCGCGTGTCGATCCTGCTGTCGACGATCCTGTTCGCCTCGACCGCCATCTGCGGAGCGATGCCTTCGTTCTTCTGGAACCTTGTAATGTGTTTCCTGATGGGGCTGTCGGCGGGCGGAATGTTGCCGGTCGTCTATACGCTCCTTGCCGAGGTGATGCCGCCACGCCATCGTTCGTGGGTACTGGTCCTGGTCGGCGGCACCGGCCTGATCGGGGGATACCTTGCGGCCAGTGCTGCCGCCCATGCGTTCGAGCCCGATTACGGGTGGCGGGTCCTCTGGCTTCAGGGCTTTCCGAGTGCCTTGCTGCTTCTGGCACTTGCGCGCCTCATCCCCGAATCGCCCCGGTTCCTGGCCGAGCAGGGCCGGACGAGCGAACTCGCCAGAATGCGGGAAAGATTCGGAATAGTACCCCGCCCCAAGGTCGTCGCACCGCAGGATGCCGCCACCGCCCACCAGCGCCACAACGGGCTGACGGCCGCGTTGACGATAGCCGCTTTGTCGTGGAGCTTCGTCAATTTCGGCCTTCTCCTATGGCTTCCGAGCGACCTCCAGCAGAGGGGCTATTCCTCGGAGCTCGCCAGCGGGATTCTTGCCAGCTCCGCCCTTCTGGCCTTGCCCACGGTTGCACTGGCAGCCTGGCTCTACAGCCGCTGGAGCAGCAAGTGGACGCTTGTCGGAACGGTGCTGCTCACCCTGATCGGTCTCGTCGGCGCCCTGCTCCCCGCTTCTCTGCTATCGTGGCCTCCGCTGCTGGTGGCGGTGATCGCCATTCTCATCGTCGGAACCAACGGCATGATCGCCGTGCTGTTGCCTTATACTGCGGAGAATTACCCGCTTGGCGTGCGCGGGCGGGCGACAGGACTCGTTGCGGGCAGCAGTAAGTTCGGCGGTGTAGCGGTGCAGGGCTTTGCGCTTGTCGGCCTTATCCCGACACTGGGAGGAGCCGCGCTCGCCTTGTTGGTCCCCATGACAGTTTCTACAGGACTAATCGCCTGGGCTGGCCGTGAAACGCGCGGACGCAGCCTGCGTGAACTGGAGGCCTAGCCGCGGTCTCATCGTCACTAGGACCCGTAAAACGAAAACACCCGTGCTGGAGGTCGAGTCGAGCCGGTTGAGCAACGGCTCGTCCCGTTTAGGGTTGTGCCAAGGCATGTGGCCAATAGGTCGGCAGCACCTTTCACGCCAACCAGCGAGATTTTCATGAATTTCAAGTATCTTTCCGCCGCCGCGCTTGCCATCGGAATTGCCAGCCCCGCCATCGCGCAGGATGTTGCAGCACCCAGCAGTGCGGCCACGGTAGAAGCCGGCACCACGATCTACGGTTCCGATGGTGCCGCGATTGGCACCGTTGCGCGCGCCGAGGGCGAACTGCTCCTGCTCAATGTCAATGAGCGCGCAGTGCCGATTCCCCGCAACGCCGTTACCAGCGGCGAAAGCGGAGCGACGATCAATATCACGAAGACCGAACTGGTTGCGCAGTTCGACCAGCAGATGGCAGCTTTCGAAGCGAAACTCGATGCCGCTCTCACTGCCGGCGCAGCCGTAAAGACGGCCGACGGTCAGGCGCTGGGCACTATTCAAGAGGCTTCCAGTGCAGCAGTTGTTGTCGAGAGCACCGAGGGACCGGTCACGTTGCCGCGCGAACTGATGACCCTCGACAATGGGGGAGCACTGATCGTTCGGGCAACGCTGGATCAGATCAAACAGGCGATGAGCGCCGAACAGAGCCAGGGATAAGGAAAAGGCAAGGGGCGTGAATTTGACCTCACGCCCCCTTCCGGCCATAGTCGCTACACTGCCACTTCCGAGCAGATACAAGGGGATATGTAATGAAATTCAAGCCCGTAACACTGGTGGCTTCGGCCTTTGCCTTCGCCGCACTCGGTGCCTGCGCTGAAAGCGAGCAGGAAGCCCAGGAAGACCTGGTTGAACAGGAATACGAAGCTCAGGAAGACGTCCTTGAAGAACAGGCCGATCTTGCTGAAGCCCAGGGCGATGAAGCAACCGAAGAAGCGCTTGACGCCGAAGCGGATGCCATGGGCGAAGCTGGGGATCAGGCTGAAGACCAGGTCGAAGAACAGTACTGAGCTTAGCGTCAGCACATTCTTGCGTGCTGGCTTAAATCTGGCGGCATCTGTCTCATTCGACGGGCGCCGCCATTTTCATGCGTGAGCGCGAAGTGGCCGCGCTGCAGATCGGCAGGTCACAAAGCGCCTGAAAATCGGAACTCGATTAACCGGACTGGCTGGAATTAGTTTCGAGTTCCTGGCAATTCGCGTTGTCTGCAACCTCCCATACGCGATCCGACCGACCGTCCCGTTCCCTCGCGAAGTTGACGACGGGGACAAGATCCTGCTGCACGTTGCGCGTTTCGTTGTCGCACAAGATGGTGAGAACCCGATCCTTAATTCGGGCGTTTTCCGAAATCGATGGAGATTGCTCGCGGCCGCTGGTATCCTCGACAGTACATGATGCCAAGGTTGCTCCGGCGAGGGAAAGAAGCAGAAAACGCAGTTTCACGAAGAGTATTCTGACCGGAGCGAGCAGACTTGCAAGTGCCATTGCTTCAGCTCATCAGGCGGGAAACTCCACCTGCCGCAGTTTGATTGCAGAGGTTTTCATCCGAACAGGAATTGGGGTTTCCCTGATCACCCTTTGTGGCAGCCGCTACTCTTCGAAAAAGGTGTCTTCTTCGTCATCCATGTCGGCATTCTGGGGTGTATCGTCCAGACTGAGGATTCCCCACACAATTGCGCCCGCGATGAGCCCCGCAATCAACAGGGCCCGAAAACACCCTCGATTGTAGTCCTTAAGTCTGGGAATTTCAGTCATTTCTCTTGCGGTACGGATACTGTGCTTCGAGTTCCATTTCAGTACACTATCGCGAAACATACAGGGTGGCCATAAGCTTCTCTTCAGACCGGAAAAGCGGCGCGGGTCTTCGGGCCCGGCAGCCCCTAGACATCCGTTTGCCCGGAACCAGACGTCTCACGGGGGTGTAATCCCGGTGAGGAGGTTGAAATGGCAGAAGAGAATACAGAAGCAGGACAGGACCGACATCCCGGGAAATGGGCTACATTCGGGGCAATGATCGCGACGTCCATCGTCACGATGTTCGTCCTCAAATATTCGAACGTCTACGAGACCGGCCACATATGGTTCAGCCAGACCCGCATGTGGATGGCCCTGATGATGGGCATGGCAATGATAGCCATCATGCTCGGCTTCATGTGGGGAATGTATCGCACGCTTCTAACCAAGATTCTGGTCATGGTCGGGGCAGCAGTCGGCTTTGTGCTGTTCCTGTACCTCGCCCGGAGCCAGTCGATGGTCGATGATCGGGCCTACATGAAGGCGATGATTCCGCATCACTCGATCGCTGTGCTCACCAGCCGGCGTGCGGAAATCACGGATCCGCGTGTACGCGAGCTTGCCGATGCGATCATCGAGGCGCAGGTGAAAGAGATAGCGCAGATGGAATTGCTGCTCGAGGACATCGAGGCAAATGGCGAGATGGGCGGAGATACACCACTAAAGCCCCGCACGGCCGAACTGACACCGTCACTACGAGCCGAGGCGGAAGCGGCGGTCAATCGCGAGGTGACGCCGGAAATGCGCGAGAAACTCGATTCTCTGCCGTGATCACATCACAATCCAGCCGAGGGCTTTCGCGCCCATCCACAGGCCCATACCGATCATGAACAGATTCTCGGTGAGCGAGACGAAGCCGAGCGGTACATTGCTGTTGCCCCCCACGCAGGCACATTTGAGTTCGCGCTTGTCGATATAGACGGCCTTGAAGACGCTGACTGCCCCGACGGTGCCGATGAACAGCGAAACGGGAACTGAAATGATCGGCAGAGCATGCGCCACCATCAAAATACCCGCCAGAGCCTCACCGAACGGGTAAACGTATCCGTAGCGGACCCAGCGCCGTGCCAGCAGATCGTAGTTCAGGAACATGGTCGAAAAACTGCGAATGTCCTGGAGCTTCTGGATAGCAAGCAGTGCCATTGACAGGCTCACGAACCATTCGATGGCTTGCACGGTAAAGATCGTATCGAAGACATACCAGCTGATCGCGAGACCAAGCAGGAAGGCCACGCCAAATATGGCCATGACGGGCTGGTAACTCGTTTCGCCTTCCTTCGGCTGGCTACGCGATTTGCCGAGAAATGCGCGCAGGTCTTCGTACCCACCAATTCGCTTTCCATCGATGAAGGTCTGCGGCGTGGTTTCGACCCCGTGCTTCTCCTTGAAGGCGTCGGTTTCTTCGCGACTTATGAGATGATGGTCGTCGACTGAAAAGCCTTCCCGCTTCAGCAGGTCGACGGTCTTCAGCCCATAGGGGCAGAGATGGCCGGGCATGACCATCCGATACACGGTCGCGGTCTTAGCGCTCATGAGGCGTTACCCGGATAGCTGGCCCAGACGCTGCGACCTTCGGGGCCGAACGCGATCACCTGGAAAGGCTGGCGATGATTGCCATGCTCCATGCCGGGCGAACCCATGGGCATGCCGGCGACCGCAAGACCGGTTACACCTTCGGGACGCTCGGCCAGAAGGCGCTCGACATCGGCAGCGGGGACGTGGCCTTCGATTACGTATCCGTCGGCCAGTACCGTATGGCAGGACCTGAGATCGTCGGGTACGCCATTCTGCGACTTCACCGATGCCATGTCGGGATGGTTCACCGTCTCGACGACATGTTTTTCGCCCTGCTCCATGTGGTCAGCCCACGCGAGGCAGCAGCCGCAATTCGGATCGCGGTACATGGTGAAGGTTGCAGCCTGCGCGGCACAGGCGGTGAGTGCGGTCCCCAGGAGCATTGCCCCGGCGAAAGAGCGGCGGGCGATCGCGCTGCGAAGGAAATGAAGCATGGCAAACTCCTTTTGGATTGACGGAAAGAGGACAGAGACGAACGGCATAGTAGCGGGATCTGCGTTCACCTCCGCGCTTTTTCGAAAAGAACGACCAGTTCCTCGAATTTCTCCCGCTGCTCATCCTCGTCGCCGCTAGCGATTGCTTCAGCGACGCAGCAGGCTGCGTGATCCTTCAGCACCTGGCTTTCCACCTTGGCAAGAGCCGACTTCACCGCCTGCATCTGATGCAGAATGTCCATGCAGTAACGATCATCCTCGATCATCTGCGCGACCCCGCGCACCTGGCCTGCAATCCGGTTCAGCCGGTTGATTTTCGCAATCTTCGTTCCGCTCATGCTCGAATCCTGCTTGTAATACCCTAGGGGGGTATATAATAGACCGGTCGAAGGATCAATGATGCATAAAGTTTCCCGCCGTCGCCTGATCAAAAGCACCGCAGCGCTGGCCGCAGCAAGCGCACTGCCCTTGCCAGCCTGGGCGCGGGGCGCGTCACTCACCCATGCGGGAAAGGGCTTCGGTGAAGTGTCGGGCGAAGACATCGAACTCGCCATCGGAAACCATCACTTCACAACGGGCGGGCGTTCGGGGCATGCAGTGGCAGTCAACGGCACGGTGCCGGGGCCGCTGGTTCGCCTGCGCGAAGGGCAGACCGTCCGGCTCCACGTAACCAACAATCTGGACGAGGACAGCTCGATCCACTGGCACGGATTGTTGTTGCCGTTCCAGTTCGATGGCGTACCCGGGGTAAGCTTTCCGGGTATCCGTCCTGGCGAAAGGTTCACTTACGAGTTCCCGATTCGTCAAAGCGGCACCTATTGGTGGCATTCGCATTCGGGCTTGCAGGAGCAGGCTGGCCACTACGGCCCGATTATCGTCGAGAGCGCAAATCCCGATCCGCGCTACGATCGCGACTACATCGTTCTGCTTTCCGAATTCACCCCGATGCACCCGCACGAAATCATGCGGAAGCTAAAGGTCGGTGAACATTACTTCCAGCGTGACATGCTCACCGCGACCGAAGGCGAGATGTCGGGCGAGATGCGGCGTATGTGGGGCAAGATGCGGATGAACCCGCGCGACATCTCCGATGTCACGGGCAGCACCTACACCTTCCTTATCAACGGACACGGGCCGCAGGATAACCTGCAGCTGGCGTTTCAACCAGGTGAGCGTGTGCGACTGCGGGTCATCAACGGGTCTGCCATGACCTTCTTCAACCTGCGTATCCCCGGCGTGCCGATGACCGTGATCCAGGCCGATGGTCAGGATGTGGACGAGGTCGAGGTTGACGAGTTCCAGATCGGCGTGGCGGAAACCTATGACGTGATCGTTACCCCGCCGTCCGGCAGCCACGCCATCGTTGCCGAAGCGATGGATTGTAGCGGCATGGGTGTTGCCAGCCTGACGAGCCACAAGGGCCATATCGCAACCCCTCCGCCGCTGCGTGAAATCCCCACACTGACAATGGTTGATATGGGAATGATGGACCATTCAGGCATGGAAGGCATGGGCGGCATGGACCACTCGATGCGGGACAAGTCCCTCGTGCCCGACGATGTCGTGGTTGGGCCGGGCGTGGACATGATCGCGCCGATGCCAGTGGACCGTATGGATTTCCCCGGCCTTGGCCTCGATGGGGCAGGCCACCGCGTGCTGCGCTACACCGATCTCAAGGCCAGGCGCATGAATCCGCATCGCGAGATCGAACGCGAGATGGAAATCCATCTTACCGGCAACATGGAACGCTACATGTGGTCGTTCGACGGCAAGAAGTTCACCGCGTTCACCGACGATCCGATCCGTTTCGGATATGACGAGCGGGTTAGGGTCAAGCTGGTCAACCAGACAATGATGGCGCATCCGATCCACCTGCACGGCCATTTCTTCGAACTGGTCAACGGCGCGGACCACATGCACCAGCCGTTGAAGCACACGGTGATCGTGCAACCGGGCGGCACCGCCACCTTCGATCTGACCGCCAACGAGCCTGGCGACTGGGCTTTCCACTGTCACCTGCTCTACCACATGCACGCCGGCATGATGCAGGTCGTCACGGTGCGCCCGTTCCCCGAAGGAGACGGTGCATGATCCGCGTCGCGCTGCTCGCCGGGTCGATGCTCGCGGTTACGCCGCTCGCCGCTCAGGACCATTCCGCGCACGGTGCGGCTGCCCGACCGCAGCCCGAGATGGATCACTGCGCGATGGGGCATCTTCTACCCGAGCAGTGCCCCCCCAAGGGCGAGCCCGCACCCGAACAGTCTCCCGAACCGGAGATGGACCATTGTGCGATGGGTCACCTTCCGCCCGAACAATGCCCGCCGAAGGACGAGCCGGAGCCTGACACGGGAACGGATGGCGAAATGGCGGGCATGGACCATTCCTCGCACGGTGGGATGAGCGACAAGTCCGCCCCTGGCGCGGCACCCGAAAGCGCCTTGCCGCCACGCGCGCTGGAAGGGCCGCGTCACGCCGCCGATGCCGTCTGGGGTGAAGCAGCCATGGTTCCTGCCCGCAATCAGCTGGCACGCGAGAACGGCGGCATGACCACGGGTATGGTCCTGGTCGAACGGCTCGAGGCGCGCATCGCCATCGATGGCGGCGAGGACGGTTATCTATGGGATGCGCAGGGCTGGTATGGCGGAGATATCAATCGTTTTGTCCTCAAAACCGAGGGCGAAGGCGAATTCGGCGGCGCGCTGGAGGATGCTGAGATCCAGGCCCTCTACAGTCGTGCCATCGGCCCGTTCTTCGATCTGCAGGCGGGTGTGCGGTTCGATCCGGAGCCGGATAGCCGCACACACCTCGTCATCGGCACTCAGGGTCTCGCGCCCTACATGTTCCATGTCGATGGCGCGCTGTTCCTGTCCGACCGGGGTGACCTGACTGCGCGGCTGGAAGCGGAATACGATCAGAAAATAACGCAGCGGCTAATCCTCCAGCCGCGGATCGAAATCGAATTGGCCGCCAATGACATACCGGAGCGTGAAATAGGGTCTGGTCTCACGAAGATCGAACCCGGGCTTCGTCTTCGCTACGAAGTCATGCCGGAGTTCGCACCCTATATAGGGTTCGAATACGAGGCCAAGGTCGGCGAGACGGCAGATTTGGCGCGTTTGGCCGGCGAAGATCCCGATGGCCTCAAGGCGGTGTTAGGGCTGCGCGCCTGGTTCTAGCGAGGCGCGCGATGAGCCTTGCAATGCTCACTTGGGTTGAACGCACTTCCATCCGACTCGGCTCATTCAGCGAAGGTTAGTCGGCGGCCCTCCAGCGCGCAGATGTTGTTGCAGTGCAACACATTGTAGCAGCCCCGCGCTGGTAATCGCTGCAGGAAACGTTACATAGACATGACAAAGTGTGACTCTTTGAAGAAACATTTAGGTTTGCCCTCTGCGCTCAGGCAAAGGCGACGGGATCATGGAACGCACCATATATCAGTTTGATCATCTTTCCCGCATTGCGGAGGGTATCAGGAGTGCGCCCATCTCGTTGCAGCCCGGTCATCGGGTTGGCAATGCGGTGCAGGTCGGAGTCATCCTCAATCGTCGCAGTCACCAAAATACTGCCGAACGGCGAGAATGCGAAGACCGCAGCAACGTCTCCGTCGCATGTCCGGAAACCCGCCTCGACATCGCGCATGAACTGGCGCGGTTCGCCGAAAACGGGATAGATCTGCTCGTCATCAGCGGCGGCGATGGCACGGTGCGCGACGTCCTGACCATGGGCCAACCGGTCTTTGGTTCGCGTTGGCCGAAGATTGCTGTACTGCCCAAAGGCAAGACCAATGCACTGAATGTCGATCTGGGATCGCCTTCGGACTGGACGCTGGCGCAAGCAATCGATGCCTATAATGGCGGCCGTACCGTCAGGCGCCGTCCTTTGGCCATCCGTAAGATCGGTAGCGATGATCCGGCCATGCTGGGTTTCATCTTTGGAGCGGGTGCATTCTCGCTCGGTGTCGAAGCGGGACAGGACGCGCACCGGATCGGGTTTTTCAATTCGCTTGCGGTCGGCATGACCAGTGCCTGGGGCGTGTTACAGGCGCTGTTCGGCAGCGACGCCAACCGCTGGCGTCGTGGCACACAGATGGAACTGGCCTATCTTCCTTCGGGCGAAGCGATGTCACATTCACGCCACGGCGATCCGCGACGTCGGCATCTCATGCTGGCATCGACGCTGGAGACCATGCCGCTCCATATCAAGCTGTTCGGCAAGGGACAGGCCGGTATCAGGATGGTCGTGCTCGACCGTCCGCTCCGCCGCATTCTCTTCTCCGTTCCAGCCATCCTCGCCGGCTGGCATCCTCGCTGGTTGAGCGATGCAGGGCTGCACCATTTGTCCGCCACTGGCTTTGCGATTGAACTCGATGCGCCCTTCATCCTCGACGGGGAGCATTTCGCGCCGGGTAGCTACACTATCGAGCAGGGCCCCGAACTGACCTTCGTCGCGGGGTGAGCGAAAGCCTGCAGGATCGGGTTCGCCGGACGCTCGCGCAGGAGGTGCGTAGCGAAGTGGCCGGTTACGCGCGCATGCTGGGCGAAGAAGCCGGGGCCAGCGCAGTGCTGTTCTATGGTTCGAACCTTCGGACAGGTTCTCTCGAGGGCGTGCTGGACTTCTACGTCCTCTTACCCGGGCCGCAGCGCGAGCGGATCTGGCCGCGAGTCAGTTATTGCGAACGGCCTTTCGAGGGTGACATTCTTCGCGCCAAGATCGCCACGATGAGCCTTGATAAGTTCGCGCAAGCGGCCACTGGTCGAAGCCGCGACACCACAATCTGGACCAGGTTCGTCCAGCCAAGTGCTCTTGTCTGGGCGAAGGACGAACCCTCGAGATCGGCCGTGGAGGATGCCATCGGACATGCGGCACGAACTGCAGCCCGGTTCGCAGCGGTGCTTGGCCCGGAAAGAGCGCGCGCGCAGGATTACTGGCAAGCGCTTTTTCAAGCCACCTATCGTGCCGAATTCCGCGTCGAAAAGCCCGGCCGCGAAGATTCGATACTGTCAGTCAATGCTGAACACTTCGACGGCCTTTTGCCGCTTGCCTGGGATGCCGAGGGCGTGCCGATCAAACGCGGTCCTGACGACACGCTCAAGCCGGGCATGGGGGACAGACGCCGTGCCAAGATCATGAAAGCATGGCGGGCGCGCCAACGGCTGGGTAAGCCACTTAACATCCTTCGCCTGGCCAAAGCGACGACGACCTTCGAAGGTGCTGCGCGCTACGGTGCCTGGAAGCTGGAGCGACACACCGGGATTGCGCTGGAAGTTACGCCTTTCCGTGAAAAGCATCCCCTGCTCGCCATGCCGGGGGCGGCATGGGAACTATGGCGCAAACGCAGGCGCTCCGGCTAGAAATCAGCGGTAGCGCATGCGGATCGAGATGTTCTCCACTCCACTGCCGACATCGAAGCCTACCTTCTTGTAGCTCGGCTTGCCGAGGTTGAAGAGATTGATGCTGGGATCGTTCGACATGGCGCCACCGTCTCCGAAAATATCTGTTTCGCCATCCCCGTCGACATCGTGGCGAACGGCAATACCGTAGTGACCAGCCTTGGGAAGCGGCATGCAGAAGCGCATGGTGCCGGCCTTCGCAGGAGCTTCCATTCGATAAATCCAGCGGCCCTTCTCCAGCCAATCTTGCTTGGTGGCACGGTAAGACTGGATACGGATCGTACCCTTGCTTTCCTTTATCCCCGTAATGGCGACCGACACAGCAGGGCCCTTACCTGCCGCGCACAGGCCCGGATCATTAGTGATTTTTTCGCGGTATTGCGCTTCGGCAGGTGATGACAGCGTCAGAGCTGCAAGCGCAAACGTGCCGGTACCTGCAATGGCAGCAATCAGTTTCTTCATACGGAAAGCCCCGTCAATTCAAAGTGAGTGCAGAGAAATCTCTGCATCTTGTTGGCGGGATTCCCGCCTCGATACACCGAGCTGTTTGCCAAATTTCCGCTGAATTGCGGCTGAATTTCCCGTTCAGCGACGAAAGAGGGCGAGTAAAGGAGGCAAGCTGCGACCAACGGCAGCGGTGGTTCGTGGATAAGCCGGGGGACAAGCTTGTGGAGACTTACGGGAGAAGGGTATTTCGAATGTTGCAAGGCTAACTCAATCCGAAGCCGGACAACGCGATCATGACTGCCCCACTGATTTCGCCCTCCATCCTCTCAGCCGATTTTGCCCGGTTGGGTGAGGAAGTGCGTGCGATTGACGAGGCCGGAGCCGACTGGATCCATATCGATGTAATGGACGGACACTACGTGCCAAATATCACCATCGGGCCTGCGGTGGTGAAAGCATTGCGTCCACATACCGACAAGCCCTTCGACGTCCATCTGATGATTCAGCCGGTCGATCCTTACCTGGAGGCTTTCGCCGAAGCCGGCGCGGATATCATCACCGTCCATCCCGAAGCGGGGCCGCACATCCACCGCACGCTGCAGGCTATCAAAGGGCTCGGCAAACAGGCGGGCGTAGTGCTCAACCCGGGTACTCCGGCAAAGATGCTCGATTATCTTATCGAGGAAGTCGACCTCGTTCTGGTGATGAGCGTCAATCCCGGCTTCGGCGGACAAAGCTTCATCCACTCGCAGCTGCGCAAGATCGAGGCGATCCGCAAAATGATCGACAAGACGGGCAAAGACATTCGGCTCGAAGTCGATGGCGGGGTCGATCCGAAGACTGCTCCGCTCTGCATCGATGCCGGGGCCGATGTGCTCGTGGCTGGCTCCGCCACATTCCGCGGCGGACCCGAAAAATATGCCTCGAACATCGCCGCGCTGAAGGGCCGGAAATGAGCGAAGGGCACGTCGATCTTCTGAATGCCGCGCGTGAAGATGCACCGGGCAGAATGCAGGCGGCCTTGCCGTTGTTCGACGAGCCCGAACCCCATGTAGAAGCGAAAGATCGCGAACCGGAGGTCGAGGTCTGCCACGTTGCCGAACCGCAGCCCGTTGCGAAGACCCCAGCTCCTCCATCAGAACCAATAGTCGATCCCGAACCCCTCGAGCCTGCTCGGGCTCTCGTGCCCGCCGATTTTGCGCTGCCTGATACCGGACCGGTCGAAATGGCGATGCGCTGGGCCTATAGACTGGGCGTACCCGGCTCGATCCTTTGTGCCCCGTTGCGCAAGCCTGCACGCCCTCGGTTCCTCGCGATGGTCGAAACTCCGCTTGCCGGCGATCGTGCCTCGGGAATGGCTCTGCGTGCCGGGTATCTCCAGGTTGCGGGGCACAAGACGCTCATAACCAGGCTTGATTTCGCCTCGCCCTCCAAGCTGGCCCCACCCGTCGCCCGCGCTGTGCATGGCTTCACCTGGATGCGCGACCTGTCTTCCTGTGCGCCGCGCGGACAATGCGCCGATACCTCGGGACGTCTCTTTCGCGAGTGGCTGAAGGCGAATCCCGAGCCCGGAAAGGGGCCCGCATGGGATGTAGAACTTGCCGGTTTGCGCCTGCTGAACTGGCTGGTCCATACACCGGTCCTGCTTTCGGGTGAGGGCGAGAAACTCAAGACTCCTCTTCTGGGTGCTATCGAGGTGACGGCGCGCTGGCTCGACCGGCACGTACCGAACGGGAATGATGGCCTCGCGCAGGTGACGGGCTGGACGGGTCTGGTGGCGGCCGGACTGCTGCTGCCCGATGGCAAGCCGCGCCGTTTGCATGCAGAAGCGGGCCTCCTGCGGACGCTCGGCGAACTCGTTAGCGACGATGGCGGTGTACTCTCCCGCAGCCCTTCGGCGCAGGCGCAGGTCATCGCACTGCTTGTCGACCTGCGGGCCTGCTACGAGGCGGTTAAGCAGGATCCGCCCGCTGCGTTTGCTGCGCTTCTCAGCCTGCTCGTCCCCGCGCTCCTGTCCCTGCGCATGGGCGACAAGGGCCTCGGCAGTTGGCAGGGTAGCTCCGCCATGAGTGAATCTGCGCTCGATGCCCTCGTCACCGCGAGTGGAGTACGTGCACGCCCCATGATGGATGCTCGCCACTGGGGGTATCAGCGGGTGCGATCGCGCGACGGACTGTTGGTCATGGATGCTGCACCACCGCCGAAGCCGCGCCACGCACGCCACGGCTGCGCTTCTACGCTGGCATTCGAATTTTCTCACCGGACGCAGCGGATCGTCGTCAATTGCGGCGGCGCGGAACTTGCGGGCGCGCTGGTCCCGGCGCGAATCGAGCAGGGGCTGCGCGGAACCTCGGCCCATTCGACGCTGGTACTCGACGAAGCCAATTCCACTGCCGTCCTCCTCCACGGACAGATCGGCAAGGGGGTTGAAGAAGTCGACTTCACTCGCGAGACCATCGAACAGAGCGGGCGTAAGGCGGTCAAGCTGGAGGCTTCGCACAACGGATATGTCGCGCGGCACGGCCTGCTCCATCGCCGCATCCTTATCCTCTCCGACGACGGCAGTGAACTGCGCGGCGAGGATGTGCTCGAGCCTTCGGGTCGCAAGGGCAAGCGCGGCAAGATCGCCTTCGCCATCCGGTTCCATCTCGGTCGCGGGATCGAGGCGAAACTGACCGACGACGCTATGGGCGTGCATCTGGCGCTTCCCGACGCAAGCTACTGGCAATTTCGGCTCGGGGGCATTAGCGGCGAAGCGCACTGCACGCTGGAGGACAGCCTGTGGGTCGATGGCCATGGCCGTCCGCACGGCGTGCAGCAGATCGTGGTCGAAGGCATGGCCGCGCGCGGCGGGGAACGCTTCCCCTGGCTGCTCAAACGAATGGGGTGAATTTTTCGGTGACTGACGTGGCGATCAAGCGGGCACTGCTTTCGGTGTCCGACAAGAGCGGTTTGGTAGATCTGGGCAAGGCGCTTGCAGCCAAGGGTATCGAGCTGGTCTCGACCGGCGGTACTGCCAGGGCGCTGCGCGACGCGGGCCTGGAGGTGAAGGACGTCTCCGACCTCACCGGTTTTCCCGAGATGATGGACGGACGCGTCAAGACGCTGCACCCCATGGTACATGGCGGT
Organism: Qipengyuania huizhouensis; assembly: GCF_019711635.1. Classification (GTDB taxonomy): domain Bacteria; phylum Pseudomonadota; class Alphaproteobacteria; order Sphingomonadales; family Sphingomonadaceae; genus Qipengyuania; species Qipengyuania huizhouensis. The sequence continues at coordinate 49,764 of NZ_JAIGNT010000003.1, forward strand.
CTTCTGGCAGTGCGCGACAATCCCGGCCACGTAGCCGCGATGGCGGAGCACGCGATCGGTGCTATCGACCTAGTGGTGGTCAATCTCTATCCTTTCGAAGCCACTGTCGCAAAAGGCGCCGGGCGCGACGAGATCATCGAGAATATCGATATCGGCGGGCCGAGCATGGTGCGCAGCGCGGCGAAGAACCATCAGTTCGTCACCATCGTCACTGACCCTGCGGACTACGGCACGCTGGTCGGCGAGTTGGAAGCGGCGGGCGCTACCTCGTTCGAATTTCGCCGCAAATGCGCAGCCAAGGCCTTTGCTGCCACTGCGGCTTACGATTCGATGATCAGCCAGTGGTTCGCTTTCGCCGACCAGGGCGAAACCTTCCCCGGAATGCTCGCCGTGAACGGCAAGGAGCCGACCGAGCTGCGCTATGGGGAAAACCCGCACCAGAAGGCGGCGCTCTACACGCCGGTGGGACCGCATGCGAAAGGCATCGCGCAAGCCGAACAGCTGCAAGGCAAGGAACTCAGCTACAACAACTATAACGACGCCGACGCCGCGCTGGAACTCTGTGCGGAATTCGCAGGCGGCGATCCCGCAGTAGTGATCGTGAAGCATGCCAACCCTTGCGGTGTGGCGCAGGCATCTTCTTTGATCGAAGCCTGGAACGAGGCTCTGGCATGCGACAGCGTTTCGGCCTTTGGCGGCATTGTGGCCGTGAATGCCGAACTCGACGGCGAGACGGCAGCGGCGATCTGCGAGATCTTTACCGAAGTGGTCATCGCGCCCTCGGTCAGCGAAGAGGCGCGCGAAGCTTTCGCGAAAAAGAAGAACCTCCGCCTCCTGGTTACCGGCGAGCTGCCCGACCCTCGTCGCGGCGGCTTGATGGTCAAGCCGATCACGGGTGGTCTGCTGGTCCAGACGCGTGACAATGGCGCAATCTCGCAGGACGACCTCAAGGTGGTTACCCAGCGCGAACCCACCGAGCAGGAACTCAAGGACTGCATTTTCGCCTGGACCGTGGCGCGGCATGTGAAATCGAACGCCATCGTCTATGCCAAGGACGGGGCAACCGCAGGCATCGGCGCAGGCCAGATGAACCGCCGCGATTCGAGCCGGATCGCCGCTATGAAGGCTGCGGAAGCTGCGGCGAAATACGGCTGGGACAAAAGCCGCACCGTCGGTAGTGCCGTCGCATCGGACGCCTTCTTTCCCTTTGCCGATGGTCTGCTTGCCGCGGCCGAAGCGGGCGCTACGGCGATCATCCAGCCCGGCGGTTCGATCCGCGACGAGGAAGTTATTGCCGCAGCGGATGAGCACGGCCTCGCCATGGTGTTTACCGGAATGAGACATTTTCGGCACTAATACGGCGGCTCGTTCCGCCAATTGGCTGAACGCTGCACAACCCGACCATTCAGCACGTTGCAATCGGCGCGTGCGTACCCACGTGGGACAAGACCACGAAAGACCGTAAGATGAACCTGTTCAGCCCTGACCTTTATCGCAACTTCGGCATCGGTTTTCTTGCCGGTGCTATCATTGTCGCCTTTTCCAATGGCGGGGAGATAGTTTCCGCCGTCGCCGCTATAATCTGATGCGCCCGGCCGCCCTTCTCGTGGCGGCTGCTACCCTCGTAGTGACCAGCGCCTGCCAGCAGCCGGCCCTTGCCGCCGAAGAGGTGGTCGAGGCTCCCGCTGCCGTTCGCACTGCCAAGGAAGGAGCCGGTCTGAAGACTGCCATCTTCGCCGGCGGCTGTTTCTGGGGTGTGGAAGCGGTGTTCAGCCACACGAAGGGTGTCCGCAGCGCGGTGTCCGGCTATCACGGCGGAACCGAACGACAGGCGGATTACAAGCTCGTTTCATCCGGCGTGACCGATCATGCAGAGGCGGTAAAGGTCACCTATGATCCGCGTGTTATCCGCTACGATCAGCTGCTACGGATTTTCTTCTCCGTCGTCGCGGATCCGACGCAGCTCAACCGCCAGGGGCCGGATCGCGGCGCGCATTATCGCAGTGCACTGATTCCGCTGTCTGCGGAGCAGAGTGCAGTCGCCAGGACCTATCTCGCCCAGCTGAAGAAGGCGGGCCTGTGGGACAGACCGATCGTCACGCGTATCGAACGTGCGCAGGCATTCTACCCGGCCGAGGCCTACCATCAGGACTTCGCCGCCAAAAACCCGCGCCATAGCTATATTCAGCGCTGGGATGCTCCCAAGGTGGCTGCGCTGAAGCGACTCTATCCCGGCGTCTACCGCTCCGAGTTCCAGCGCGACTGACTTGCGCGGGGACGCAGGCGGGCCTACCTCTCGTCCATGGCAGGACACGCGCACGCACATAAGGAACATTCGGGCGACGATCTGATCGACGCAGCCCGGCTCACGCTCACCGATGCAGGCGAACAATGGACGGGTATGCGCCAATCCGTGTTCGAAGAGCTGGCTCGGCACGACAAGCCGGCCAGCGCCTATGACATTGCCGACAATCTGTCCGCCGCGCGCGGTAAGCGGGTTGCCCCCAACAGCGTCTATCGCATTCTAGACCTTTTCGTGCGGACCAATCTCGCCAACCGGATCGAAAGCGCGAATGCCTATCTCGTCAATACGCATCCCGGATGCCGCCACGATTGCATCTTCCTGATCTGCGACGATTGCGGGAAGGCGACGCATATCGACGATGACCGCGTGACCGGCGCCCTGCGGGTTGCAGGCAAGGAAGCGGGTTTCACCGATGTGAAGCCGGTGGTCGAACTGCGCGGACTGTGTGACGATTGTGCCGCCTGAGGCAGCGACAGAGCGTTCTTTTTCAGCGACCAAGCGTTCATCGACAGTTCGGAAAACCGCGTGTAAGGCATTCGTATGACTAGCCGACCCGATACGCCATTGCTCGACACCGTCGTTACGCCTGACGATCTCCGCAAGCTCGATAAAAGCCAGCTACGCCAGCTTTCCGACGAATTGCGGGCCGAGATGATCGACGCCGTGGGGACGACGGGCGGGCACCTCGGCTCCGGCCTCGGCGTGGTCGAGTTGACCACAGCCATCCACTATGTGTTCAACACCCCGGAAGACAGGCTGGTCTGGGACGTGGGCCACCAGTGTTATCCGCACAAGATCCTGACCGGACGGCGCGACCGTATCCGCACCCTGCGACAGGGCGGGGGCCTGAGCGGCTTCACCAAGCGCGCCGAAAGCGAATATGATCCCTTCGGTGCTGCACATAGCTCGACCTCGATTTCAGCCGCTCTCGGCTTTGCCATGGCCAACAAGATGCAGGGACGTCCGGGCCGCGGGATCGCGGTGATCGGCGATGGAGCGATGAGCGCCGGCATGGCCTATGAGGCGATGAACAATGCCGAACAGGCGGGCAACCGGCTGGTGGTGATCCTCAACGACAATGACATGTCGATCGCCCCGCCCGTGGGCGGTCTTTCCGCCTATCTCGCGCGGATGGTGTCCTCCAGCGAATACCTCGGCCTCAGAAGTATGGCCTCGAAGATCGCCAGAAAGCTCAGCCGCCGCGTGTGGTCGGGGCTGGAAAAAGCCGAGGAATATACTCGCGGCATGGTCACTGGCGGCACGCTGTTCGAGGAATTGGGCTTTTACTACGTCGGACCGATCGACGGGCACAATCTCGACCACCTGATCCCGGTGCTCGAAAATGTGCGCGATAGCGAACAGGGTCCAGTGCTGATCCATGTCGTGACGAAGAAGGGCAAGGGGTACGCCCCGGCCGAAAACAGTGCCGACAAATATCACGGCGTCGCCAAGTTCGATGTCGTCACCGGCGAGCAGAAGAAGTCCTCAGGCGGCCCGCCCGCCTACCAGAACGTTTTCGGAGAGACGCTGGCGAAGCTGGCGAACGACGATCCGCGGATCTGCGCAATCACCGCCGCCATGCCGAGCGGTACGGGTGTCGACAAGTTTGCCAAGGCACACCCGGACAAGGCTTTCGATGTCGGCATCGCCGAACAGCACGGCGTGACTTTCGCCGCAGGACTTGCTGCCGAGGGCATGCGCCCCTTTGCGGCCATCTATTCGACCTTCCTCCAGCGCGCCTACGACCAGGTGGTGCACGATGTGGCGATCCAGAACCTGCCCGTGCGTTTTGCCATCGACCGCGCCGGACTGGTCGGCGCGGACGGCTGCACCCACGCAGGCAGCTTCGACATAACCTATCTCGCCACACTGCCCAATTTCGTGGTTATGGCCGCCGCCGACGAGGCGGAACTGGCGCACATGACCTACACGGCGGCCGAGCATGACGACGGGCCCATCGCCTTCCGCTATCCGCGCGGCAGCGGCACCGGCGTGGAAATACCGGAGAAGCTGGAAAAGCTCGAGATCGGCAAGGGTCGCATCGTACGCGAAGGCACCAAGGTCGCGATCCTGTCGCTCGGCGCACGTCTGGAAGAAGCCAAGAAGGCTGCCGACCAGCTCGAAGCCAAAGGGCTTTCGACTACCGTCGCCGACATGCGCTTCGCCAAGCCGCTCGATACCGATCTGATCGAGAAGCTTATGCGCAGCCACGAAGTCGTGGTGACGATCGAAGAAGGCGCCATCGGCGGTCTCGGCGCACACGTGCTGACCTTCGCTTCGGACGAGGGACTGACCGACACCGGACTCAAGATCCGCACCATGCGCCTGCCCGATATCTTCCAGGACCAAGACGATCCGGCAAAGCAGTATGACGAGGCTGGGCTAAACGCGCCGCATATTGTTGATACCGTGCTCGGCGCATTGCGACACAATTCGGCAGGCGTCGAAGAGGCGCGCGCCTGAATCAGGAACGGCTCGCACGTGCCATGGCGATTGTGCTAGCGAGCATTCTGGCAATCTACCTCGCGCTGGTCGGTTTCCTGTATGCCGCACAGGGTCCGATCATCTATCCTGCACCGCGAACCATCGGTCCCGCGGCCGGCGGTTTCGAGGAAATCGTCTATCGAACCAGCGATGGGCTCGACCTGCGCGCCGGATATCGTGCCGCAAAATCCGGCTATCCGACCATCGTCTATTTCCACGGCAATGGCGCCGACTGGGTTTCCAGCGTCGTGGCAACGGACCGGCTCGTTCCTGAAGGCTACGGCGTTCTGGCCGCCGAATACAGGGGCTACCGCGGCAACCTCGGCACACCGAGCGAAGAGGGGCTGTACCGCGACGGTAGAGCGGCCATAGCGTTTCTCGCGGAGCGCGACGTGAGTGCAAACGATCTGGTCATCATTGGCAATTCGATCGGTTCTGGCGTGGCCGTACAAATGGCGAGCGAGACAGAGCCCGCAGCGCTGGTCCTGATTTCCCCCTTTGCCAGCCTGACCGGGCTAGCCGCCGAGAAATTACGCTGGCTGCCAACCGGGTTACTCCTTCGGGACCGTTACGAGAACGTCCAGAAACTGCGCACGATCAATGCGCCGACACTGCTATTGCATGGTGATGCCGACAGTTTGATCCCGCATCGACATGCTTTAATGCTGGCCGAGGCCAATCCCCGAGCGGAGTTGCGCATCTTTCCTGGTGTCGGCCATGACCTTGCATGGCACGAGACAGCCGAAGAGGCTGTATTGGAATTTCTGGCGCAGCGTATTGAAAAGGATGAGAGCGAATGAACCTGCTCACAATCGAAACTGCCGCTCACATTACCACCCTTACGCTCAACCGGCCGGACACGATGAACCCGCTCGGCGCCGCGGGCGATGGCGATGCCTTTGCTTCAGCCAGCGATGCGATCAATGCGGACATGGATGTACGTTGCGTGATCCTGACCGGCGCCGGACGTGCCTTCAGCGCTGGAGGGGACATCAAGGCGATGAAAGAGAAATCCGGCGCTTTCGGCGGCACCGCGCCGGAGGTCGCCGATGGCTATCGCAACAACATCCACAAGATCCTGCGTGCGCTCTATTCGCTGCGGGTACCTCTGATTGCAGCAGTCAACGGACCGGCGATCGGGCTGGGGTGCGACCTTGCCTGCCTTGCCGACATGCGGATCGCAGGAGAGAAGGCGAAGTTCGGGGTGACTTTCCTCAAGCTCGGTATCATCCCGGGTGATGGCGGCACCTGGATACTGCCGCGCATCATCGGCGAAGCGCGCGCGGCAGAGCTTTTCTACACCGGAGAGGTGATCGATGCCCGAACGGCGCTCGACTGGGGACTGGTCAGCCGAGTGGTCGGGCAAGGCGCTTTGATGGACGAAGCACGCGCGCTGGCCGCCAGGGTCGCGGCGATGCCGCCGCATGCACTCAGGCAAGCCAAAAACCTCATGCGGCAAGGACGTTCGGTGAGTTATGATGCCGCACTGGAGATGGCGGCCAATGCGCAGGCGCTGATGCACTCGACGCAGGATCATATGGAAGGCGTCGACGCTCTCCTCGAAAAGCGCGCGCCCAGCTTCACGGGCAACTGACCTAGCCTATCCAGCGCCAGATCCCGGCTGGAATGCCTCCTGCAGCAATGTGCCACCATGTTATACCTAGCCAGACGGCAATCGCCGCGAGCCATAAGACCGGGCCCGCGCCCGGCAGTTTGGACCACCTTGGCCAGTAACCGGTCTTTGCCTCCCAGCCTTCCCATGCCGCGCCCATCAGGGCTTTCTTCTTGCGGTCCTGCATGTGCGCGCCGACCAGCGCCAGCACGAGTATGGCAAGAGCGACGATATTGGTGCGCCAGCTCCACCAGAGCACTATGTGCGATATAGCCCAGAGCGCGAACCCCCACATCATCGGGTGGCGGGTCACGGCGAATACGCCAGAGGGATCGCGCTGCGCCAGCTTCTCCGCGCCAGGAGCCGGGAGCGCGGGATTGCCTCTCAGCGAGCCCAGAAAGAGCACCAGTGCGGGCAGCGTCAGCACGGTGGAAATGGCCCAGCCTGTCTCGCCCGTACCGCCCAGCCCTCCGGCAGGAGCGGCGACGAAGGCGAAATACATCCAGACCATGCAGGCCGCCGCAACCACGCTGTAGAGCAGGCTGAACCCCGCAGGCCCGAGGGCCTTTACCAGCGGCGCGCGAAACGGATGCGACAGGGCGAAATGCGTACCGACGAAAGCGATCGAGGCAGCAAGAAGCGAGGTAAGCGGTTCCATGAAAGCCCTCCCATCGGTTCAGGCTATCACGCCCCAGCTTTCAGGCAAGCTCTACTCTGACGGATCGATAGCCAGAAGCTTCACTTTGAAAAGCAGAGTTGCACCTCCCGGAATCGGCCCCTTGCCCTTCGGGCCATAGGCAAGGTCGGCAGGCGCGGCGATCTCGATCGTATCGCCCACGCCCATTTGCGGTATCGCCATTTGCCATGCCTTTATCAGTCGGCCCAGCGGGAAGGTCGCGGGCTCCCCGCGGTCGAAACTTGAATCGAAGGTCTCGCCATTGATGAAGGTGCCCGCATAATGCACGGTCACCGTGTCAGAGACCGTCGGACGCTCTGCCTCCCCGGCATATTCAAGATAGCGCCAGCGTAGTCCGCCATCCATGTAACGCCAGCCGTCTTCGGCCCTGAGACCAGAGACATAGGCTTGCTGCGCGCTCATCCATGCAAGATCCTGCGACCGATCGGGCGCCTCCTGCTGCGCAATCGCAGCATGGAAGCCAACCGCTACGAAGGCCGCGCCGAGCGCAATCAACATTGAACGCATGTTCGGGTCCGTCCTTACCAGTCGTAGCCTTCCGGCAGGGCGCTCTCGTCGATGTCGCGATAGCGGTCGCGCAGGCGGCTCTGGTGATTGTCCAGCGGCTGCCTGATCCCATCGATATAAACAGCCGTCGGCATGGAGCCGACCTCGAGAGGATCACCATCCCAGACTACAAGGTCACCCATCGCGCCTGCCGAAAGCGTACCGGCGCGCCCCGCCATACCGCTGATCTCTGCCGGAACGGAAGATATGGCAGCAAAAGCCTGCCCCCAGCTGAGACCCGCGGCCCCCGGTACCCGGCTGAGAGCAACGAGATTGCCGGCATACTGGTTGAGGTTGCGCGGGTTCTCCATCGCGGAAGCATTGATCGCGACCTTCACTCCTGCCTGGACCATACGGCCGATGTTGGATTGCGTCGCGGCCAGCTCCTCGAAACTCTTAGGCAGGTCGTCGAGCCCGTCGGCGATAACCGGCACCCCTGCCGAGGCGATGTCCTGCGCCGCAAGCCAGCCTTCGCTAGCCCCGACCAGTACCATGTCCAGGCGCGGAAATTCGCGTTTCAGGGCCAGGGTGCTGCGGATATCCGAAGCGCGCTCCACCATGACGTAGAGCCGCTGCTCCCCGCGCACGACAGGAACCAAAGCGGCTGCATCGAACCGGGTGAGCAGCACGTCGTCGCCGCGCTCGGCATCTTCGCCCGACAGGCGCGGATCGACTGGCAGATCGTCACCCGTGGTGCTCGCCGCAGGTCGCGAGGCGCGGCCCGGGATGCTCGCGTCCTCGCCGAACTGGCTCGCTTCGCGCAGTGCATTGCGGAACAAGGCATGGGCGGAAGCCCGGCTCCCACCGGAGAGGCGCGCGCCGCCTTCGCCCAGTGCCACGACCTGGAATGCGCGCGGTGTTACGACGGGGTCGGCGTCCGCTCCGAGGTCGATAATGGCGCCCTGACCGCCGAAGATCGAACTCGATGGCAAGGTAACGCTCGCCGCTCTGGTCACGCCGGCCGCGCGGTGGATGGCAATATGCTGCGAGTTCGGATTGACGATCGGCGCCACGTCGAGAGCGGCGCTGAAGGGTGAATTGCCTGCGCGGGTGTCGTTCGATTCACTGACCGCACCGACATCCCAGAGGCCAAGCGAGGTGACAGTCGCGAACAGGCCAGGGGTGACCCATGTACCCGTGCCATCGACGGTATCGATCCCTGCGGGCACGACGACGCCGGTCCCTGCTGCGACGATCCTTCCGCCACGTACGACCACCGTAGCTCCCTCAATGGGTTCGGAACCGTCACCTGTGGCCACAGTGGCATTGGTAATGGCGACGTCCTGGGCCGAAACGGACGAGGCGGCGAGGGCGAGCGCGCTGGCCGCGAGTGCGAGAAGGCGCTTCATTTCACATCTCCTTCGCCCGGCTGGCCGAGCTCGAAATCGCTTACCGGTCGGCGTTTGCGATCCATCGCATCGAACAGGAGCGCACCGTCGATCCAGACCTTTTCGGGCCGCGAATAAACGCTCAGCGGATCGCCATTCCATAGCACGATGTCGGCCATCTTGCCCGGCTCGAGGCTGCCGGTCATCTTATCGATTCCCATTGCCTTGGCTGCGTTGAGGGTAAACCAGCCGACCACTTCCGCATCGGGAATGTCGATGCCGACCCGGCGTCCCGCCGCCTGTGCCTTGGCGGCTTCCTGGTTGAGACGCTGGATGCCATTCGCATCGTCGGAGTGGATGACCACACAGGCCCCTTCGCGCTGCAGGTAGGCGGCATTCTCGAGGATGCCGTCATAGGCTTCCATCTTGAACCCATACCAGTCTGCCCAGATCGCGCTGCACACATCATTTTCGCGCAGCAGATCGCCGATCTTGTAAGCTTCGACGGCATGGTGGAAGGCGGTGACCTTGTAGCCCATCTCCTTGCCCATATCGATCACCAGCGCCATTTCGTCAGCGCGGTAGCAGTGATTGTGGATGAGGATATCACCATCGAGGACGCCTTTGAGCGTTTCCTTGCCAATGTCGCGTTTCTCGCCGTCATAGGCCTGCGCATCGAGCCACATCTGCCGGTTGACCGCGAAATTTCCCATTCGGGTAGAGGGCGCGCGGCCCCTGCCGCCATAGACTCGCTTGGGGTTCTCGCCGCAGGCCATCTTCATGCCGTAGGGCGCGCCGGGGAACTTCATCCCCTGCACCGTGCGTGACGACACGTTTTTGAGTGTTACCGAACGTCCGCCGGTAAGGTTCGCCGAGCCGGGGAGGATTTGCAGCGAGGTGACGCCGCCATTGGCTAGCGCGCGGGTAAAGCCGGGGTCCTGCGGCCAGACCGAATGTTCCGCCCAGACTTCGGGCGTGGTCGGGCTGGTCGCTTCATTGCCGTCCGAATGCGCCTCGACGCTGGGGGTGGGATAATCACCGAGGTGCGAGTGGATGTCGATCACGCCCGGCGTCACGAACTTGCCGCCCGCATCGATCCGGTCGTAGCCGTCGGTGGGGAGCGAAGCATCGCCGATCGCCACCACTTCGCCATCGCGAAACAGGACCGTGCCGTTGTCGATCCGTCCCCCTGCGCCATCATAGACAGTCGCGCCGACCAGTGCGGTCGGGCGCCCCGGATAGCGCTGGTAAGTGCTGGCATAGGGTGCGCGGCCGTCTTCGCCCTTGGGCGCGGTCCAGTCGGCATCCGATGCCGAGGCGCGGTCCGTGTCGGAGCCGGTCGTGGCGCAGGCGGCGAGGCTCGCAGCAAGCGCGAGCGGAACAAGTCTTTTCATGCAATCCCCCAATCGAGAACGGGCCGGAGCATTGCTGCCCCGGCCCGTACCGTCAATGGACATTGGTCGAGGAAAATCGCCTTTCGGACGATACCCCTCTTCTACTCAGGTGCGCGTCGTCGGGTGGACGCCGGCTTCCTGCGCTTCGAGACCGGCCTCGGCCTGACCTTCCAGATTGTCGTCGCGGATCGTGTCGAGATGCATCAGCTTCTTGATCAGCGGGCTGACGACCATCACGGCGACGCCGATACCGACTGCGTACCAGCCGACCGTGCTGTAAACACCGAGCACGACTTCCTTGCCGGATTCTTCCCCGACACCTTCCGCGCCTGTGGCGGAAGCGATCAGACCGGCAGCGAAGTTACCTGCGGCCGAGGCGAAGAACCACGTGCCCATTATGAGCGAAGCCATATGGGTCGGACTCAGGCGGTTCATGGCCGAAAGTCCGACGGGCGACAGGCACAGCTCACCAGTGGTGTGCAGCAGATAGATGAGGAAGATGAAAATGACCGGCGTGGGCACATTCACTCCGGCGCTTTCTGACCCCCAGACGAGGACGAGGAAGCCAAGACCCACCTGAATCACGGCTAGGCCGAACTTCAGCGGAGTGCTGGGCTCCTTACCCTTGCGTGCCAACCCCTGCCACAACATCGCGAATATCGGAGCCAGCAGCACGATATAGATCGCGTTGATCGACTGGAACATAGATGCATTCACGCCCTGCGTGTCGACATGACGATCGGTGAACAGGTTGAGCGACGAGCCCGCCTGCTCGAACAATGCCCAGAACACGATCGAAGTCAGGATGAGGAACATCGCGGCAAAGATGCGGTCCCGCTCTTCGCTGGGGAGCTTCGTGACAGCGGTGAACAGCACGAAGAGGACCAGACCACCACCGAAGATGCCCAGCACCACACCGACAAGTTCCTGATACTGGATCGCGGCCCAGCAGAGCGCAACCATGGCAAGACCGGCGCCGTAGATGGCCCATTCCTTGCCACCCTTGATCTTCGCCGGATCCTTGGGCTCGCCCTTGCCGAGAAGCAGGGGTTTGCCGATCACGAAGAACACGAGGCCGAGCAGCATGCCGAAACCGGCAAGGCCGAAGCCGTACTGCCAGCCATAGGTCTGACCGAGATAGCCGCAGATGATCGATGCGGTCGCCGCGCCGACGTTAATGCCCATGTAGAAGATGGTGTAGGCCGGATCGCGGCGCACGTCGGTGCGCGAATAAAGCTGGCCGACGATCACCGAGATGTTCGCCTTCAGGAAGCCCGAACCCACGATGATGAGGGCAAGCGCGAGCCAGAAGACGTTGATGATGGGATCGGCTTGGCCGCCGCTGCCTTCGAAGGCCATGAAGAAGTGGCCAAATGTCAGGAGTATTGCGCCAAACAGTACGGCTTTGCGCTGCCCGATATACTGGTCGGCAAGATAGCCGCCCACCACGGGAGTGATGTAAACTAGAGCAGTGTAGGCACCGTAGATGATCGATGCTTCGCTATCCGAGAACAGCCAGTGCTGTACGAGGTAAAAAATAAGCAGGGCGCGCATGCCGTAGTAGGAAAAGCGCTCCCACATTTCGGCCATGAACAAGAGAAACAACCCCTTGGGGTGTCCAATAACCTCTTCCTGCGGGCGCGTGATAAGCACCGTGCCGCCAATAAGAAATGCTGCAAGTGCGACCACTGCAACTCTGAAAGTCCACATTTCGAACGCTGAGTCGAATGTGAAGAACATGCCTTCGACCATAAGATTCCGGTGTCCCTCTGATATTATCCGGAAGGCCGCGCTGTTGCGCTGCTGCTCCCCTCGAAGGCGGGCACACTAGCGTCTCATGCGCTCATGTGAAGCATTAGTTACACTCGCGACCACATTGTAGCGATAGCATCTGTAAGGCCCGGGAACCTTGCGCGCAGCGCTGTATTATGGCACTGACGCACTATATGTTGTCCGGGAATTCTCAATGAGCAACCAGTCCAAACCGGTTTATCTCAAGCTGCGCGATATGATCGCCGCCGCGATCATCGACGGCCGCTACAAGGAAGGCGAAATGCTCCCGTCGGTACGGGCGCTGGCTGCCGAACAAGGGGCCAATCCGCTGACGGTTGCCAAGGCTTACCAGCAGTTCCAGAACGACGGGCTGGTCGAAGTCCAGCGCGGGGTCGGCATGTATGTCGCGAAAGGCGCCGCGTCGGAGTTGCGGCAAAGCGAACGCAAGGCGTTTCTCTCCGAAGAATGGCCCGAAATCCGCGAAAGGATGGAGCGCCTGGGAATCAACCCCGCCGAGCTTATTGCCGAAATCTAGATCTTCGGACTGTCCTGTGGCAGACTCAGACATTACGCATCTTGCGGAAATGGCGAACTTCTGCCAGTCAACGTGACCAGGGGCGTGCATACAACCGATCGGCAGGTCGGCTTGAACTAACGATGCGATCGCACATCAGCGATCCGGAGAGAGCGCAAAATGATCCGATCCGAACTTCTTGCTGCAATCGCGGAAGGCAATCCCGAACTGCGTGCCGAAGAGGTGGAGCAAGTCGTCGATATCTTCTTCGAAGAAATTTCGGAACGACTTTCGGAAGGCGGACGTGTGGAATTGCGCGGTTTCGGTGCCTTTTCCGTTCGCGACCGCCAAGCCCGCCAAGGTCGCAATCCCCGAACCGGCGAATTGGTGGACGTGCCGGCAAAGCGCGTGCCCTATTTCAAGCCGGGCAAGGAAATACGCGAGCGTCTGAACGAAAATTGATCGTGCATGGCGATGCGCTTCGCGATTGCGGCTTATCAATCAATTGACTAGGCACGCCGCTGGCCGGACAGCGGGTGTGGCGGAATGGTAGACGCCGGGGACTTAAAATCCCCTGAGCTTTGCTCGTGTGGGTTCGAGTCCCACCACCCGCACCGGTTCCAGGAAGGGCCGAAAATGCTCTCTTCGGGCCTGTCCTGAATCGAGCAGTGGCCGGACTGCCCACAGGGCAATCCGGCCGTATTCAAGTTTGTTTTCTGATTATTCGCCAGTATCGTTGCTGGCGCGGGCATCATTCGCTGTGGAACCGTCGACCCCGCCTGCTACCAGCGCATTTCCGCTGACAGCGAGGTTGCCGGCCGAAATCGTGGCCAGGCCATCACGGGTTTGGACCACCAATTCACGGATTTCGCCCGCTCGTGTCGCGACAATATCGCGCACGGTGCCCAGCTGCTCACCCGAGGGGAGCAAGACCGGCATGCCGGAGGTAACGCCGAAGGCGCCTTCACCTTCCGCAGAACCGCTACCGGCGACAGCAAGCATGGAATTGCTGATCGAACCGGCACCCGAGGCGGAGCCTCCGGCCGATCCGGTCGCGTTGCTCGTCAAACCGCGTGTCTTTGAAACGCTGTCGCGAACCTGTCCTACTGACTCTTGGGCTACGCCACGCACGGCATCCGTGCCGATCAGGCTGGCATTGGCGCTGCCGGAACCCGAAGCGCGGCCCGATCCGGTCGCGTTGCCGCCAGCGGAGCCGGTCGGGGTCTCGATAAGCTGGTTGGTCGTGCTGTCTAGGCCCGCGTCGAGCGAGCGGTCGACCGATACATCGCCCGATCGCCGGTCGACCTTTTGATCCCCGCGAGTGGCAGCATCGCCGCGCACGGTGCTTCTTGTGGCCGAACGCATTGTGTCGGTCGAGCCGCGAAGGGTCGAGTTAACGGTACCGTTGAGTGAACCGCTTACGCCGCCCAGAGCGCCACCACCACCTCCGAGAAGCTGGGCGTGGGCGGGGGCTGCAAAGATTGCGAAAGCCGAAGCTGCAAGCATAAGATGTTTCATGGTCGTTTCCTTTCTGCTTGCGGATGCTGAAATCGGGAGCATTGCATCCGCTCGAAAGGAAAACGGCCAGGGTAGTCCGCTTAATCCAAAATACTTCCGGAAATTTTCTATCGCCCGCGGCAACTACCGCAGACCAAGCCCCGCCCATAGACATCGTCGGGTCCTTTGCGACCGAGGTCTTCCGCCTCTCTATCAAGAGCGCCGCGCCAATTGCGTCCCGCGCCAAGCGCATGCGCCACACGTGCGGCAACCAATGGGGTGGCGAATGACGTTCCGCGTAGCCGGAAGCGCTTACCCTTCGCGTTAAGGCCACGAATGTCCGCCCCAGGTGCGGCATAATCCAGATGCAGCGCGCGTCCCGCTTCGATAAGTGCGCGACGTTTGCCGTCGACGGCGGTGACAGCGACCACACCGTCATAGGAGGCCGGAAAGGCGGGTGGCGCGGCGGGGCCATCATTGCCTACAGAAGCCACCACCACCACGCCCTTGCGCTGTGCGGCGGCGATCGCGCGTTCAAGTACAGCATTGCGCGGCCCGACCAGACTGATCGTAACGACCTTGCTCCCGCGTGCGATGAGCCAGCCGAGCCCTTTCACCATGGCCAGCGCGTTTCCACCGGCCTTATCGGTCCCATATACGTCCGCCACGCGGATTTCGTTCGCTCCTGCACTCGCCAGAAGCGAAGCAACCGCACTTCCATGATTGCTCGGATAGGGCGCGCCTTTCGCGAAGCCGCGCGTCTCGGCGACTGGTACGACTGCACCGGGCGCACCGTCAATCATCCCGACAGGTGCCGACTTGCCATGGGTGCTGCCTGCGGCAGAGGCGATGGCAAGTGCAGGACTTTCGGCCGTGCCCGATTGGAAGTGGAGGTGATCGGCTGAGATTTCAGCCTGGGGAAGAAGGCCGCGTAATTCCACTTCGGCCTCGGTCAGCGTCATGCCGTCGGGCGTACGCAGCCGCGCCACATAGAAATCCAGTCCTTCGACACGTTCGCGAGAAATGAGTGCGAAGCCGCTCCGCGCAAGGCGCTTTTCTAATTCGGGCCCAGCATCCATGACCAGCATTTCGCCGCGTCTTGCCGGCTCGCCCCGCGCGTCCAGCTCAATGATATTTCGATTGCGGCTGACCAGGCGATCGATCATGCGCAGACGTGCGCGAACGAGGTCATCTGCTTCCCTCCTAGCCGCCTCGGCAGTCCGGTCGACAGTCTCGCGCAGAGGCTGGATGACCTCCCCCACACCCGGGAGGCGCACACCGGGAAGCGAGATTTGCGCAGCCAAGGGGGCCGCAAACATCGCAGCCAAAGCGAATATGAGGGAAAAAATGCGCATCGGTATGTCGCCTATCGATTATTTCGCCTTAAGCATGGATGAAACGCGCAGGCACATTCGTTTAATCCCCGGAAGACAGAGATTCTGAGTACCTCTTTCGAATCCGACTTGCTTGACCTCTTGCCCCGGTTGCGTCGTTTCGCGGTCGGACTGGCAGGCAATGCATCGGACGGAGACGATCTCTGCCAGATGACAATCGAGCGCGCGCTCGCCAACCGCTCGAAATGGGCGAAGGGTACGCGCCTCGACAGCTGGATGTACCGGATCATGCGCAATATCTGGATCGATGAAGGCCGCAAGCAAACGCGTAGCCGCCAGACATTCGTAATCGAGGATGCCGGTTCAGGCGTTGGTGGAGACGGTGCGCAGGAAGCATCGGTCGAGCTTTCGAACATCGATCGCGCAATGCAGAAACTGCCCGAGGATCAGCGCGAGGCGGTGCTCCTGGTGATGGTCGAAGGCTATGCCTACAAGGAGGCTGCCGAGATCGTCGGCTGCCCCGTGGGGACGCTCAATTCGCGGCTGGTGCGTGGCCGCGACGCTTTGATGGGACTGCTCGGAGAAGTAGGATGACGATTACTCCCGAAGACATCGCAGCCTTTGCCGACGGCGAGTTGAGCGGCAAACGCAAGGCGGAGGTTGCGGCCGCAATCAACGCCGACCCCGACCTTGAACGCGAGGTCGAACGGCATCGCCAGCTAGGAAACATGCTGTCGCGGCATTTCGATCCTATCGCCGATCAAGCGATACCAGACCGGCTGGCGGAAATGCTTGCAAAGCCACAGCCTGCCGAAGTGGTCGATTTCGCCGCTGCAAGGGATAAGCGCGAAGCAGGACGCTCCATTCCTCGCTGGGGCTGGATTGCAGGCCCGGCGCTTGCCGCCTCGCTGGCACTGGCGATCTTCCTGCCCGGAACCGGCGAAACGCCCGGTTATGCCGACGGTGAACTGGCAGCGACGCTCGATCAGAGACTCGTGGCAGAACAGGATCCGAGCGCGGATATGCGCATCCTTCTGTCCTTCCGCGACGATACCGGCCAATTCTGCCGCGCATTCAGCGGCAGCGAGGGAGGCGGGATTGCCTGCCGCGACGACGAGGGCTGGAAGCTCGAGGTGCTTGGCGAAGGCAGTGAGGGAGGCGATGCCGAATATCGCATGGCAGGCGCCGGCGATGGAGACATCCTTGCCCTCGTCCAGGAACTCGCCGCAGGCCCTGCGCTCGACGCCGAGGCCGAGGCTGAGGCGAAGGCACGCGGCTGGCGCTGACTGACATTACGCAGCGAATTCAAGATTTGGGTGCAAAAAAGGAAGGACCGGTGGGACTTCCGGTCCTTCCTGGCGGATGGCCGTGCAGGGACGGTCACGGCCAAGGGAGTGGCAGGGTTCAGTCGACCACGATCACGCGGCCGAGGCGATAACCGCGCTCGGCCATTTCTTCGACATAGTGTTCGCGCTCTCCGCGCAGTTGGTGAGCATATTCTTCCCAGGCATCGCGCAGGTCTTCGACATCGCTGGCGCGGCGCAGATCGCTGGACAGTTCCTTTTGCGCCTCTGTCACGTCGATGCGATAATCGAACCAGAAGCGGTTCTCGATCCCGGCAATGGGATGAGTAATGATGCGCGCTTCCTCGTCACGTGCCATTTCTTCCTCATGAAGCATGGAGATTGCAGCGCTGGAAGCAGTGGCGAAGCCAAGGCCCAGCATTGGCAGGATAGCGAACTTCTTCATCTAGATACTCCTTCGTTGTGCGGCCCGTGGGACGCTTGAAAGAGAAACGGAAGGCTGGCGCAGTTTAATCCCGGGACCAAAAAATTTTCAGGTCATCAGGGCTGATTTTCATAGTGGCCTTCCTGCGAAGGCTTCGCTTTCGGTCCAGTGAAGAATGCGTTTCCGCTTCCGATCGCCTAAAATCCAAGACCCAGCCGCAACCCTACACGCGCATCGGGAGCATCCTTTGACAGTCCAGCGCTCCCGTCGAGGCCAAGACGGACCTGAGACGATAGATTGGTTCCAAGTCCGATCCCGATGTTTTGCCGATCGCCTATTTCGGCTGTCGCCGATTGTTCATAGCCATAAGCTAACGAAATCGAGGTGGATTCGCCGACCAGATAGTATGCTCCGGTCGTACCCGAGATGGTGTTCCTCACATCAAAGCCTTCTGGTTCACCAAGGATGGTATAGCCCACGCCAACGAAAGGGACTACTGCGCCCAACCGTTTGGAAATCTGGCCAGATGCGCCGAAATCCAATTTACCACTTCCAAGTCCCTTTCGGCGTGACGCGGTTGGCACTTTGACCGAGCTGGCAACCTGTGCGTCCAGGCCAGCGATCGGGAAAATATAAGCGCCCTGAATAAGTAGATCGCCCAGCCCTTCGCGGGTTGTTTCCCTTGTGGCAGACGTGGGTGTGGCAAACAGCGACGTACCCAGCAGCCCTCCATCACTGACAATCAAATCTTCCGGTGCAGTGGTAGAGACGTAAGGAAGCGATGCCGAAAACGTGAAGCGTCCCTTTGTCACAATGACCCCCGCTCCTATCGAAATCGTTTCGTAGTCGAGTTCGCCAAGATTTCCGGTAACGTAGTCGGTTGCGCCAACGAATTGCACATCAGTGACAGAGCCTGAACTTTCGTTTGAGTTGCCGGGATCTTCCTCGGCGAAAGATGGCGTCGAGATTCCAATCAGCATCAGAAGGCAATTTGCGGCGCGCACTGGCATATTTCTCCATCCCTAGAGACCTAACCAAAGGTCTTCACAGAAGAGGGAACGGATGGGCGGACACAAAGCATCCATCTGGAAAGCACGTCGTAGTGTAAGATGCTCCGAACAACTTGAACTTTGTTCGGGGCTATAAAGAGCACAGCAAGAGCGGGCAGAACCGCTAGCCCTGTGCCTTTGCAGGCGAAGCCCATTCAGCCGTTGATGCACCTGTTCCTCGAACAATGCAGACGCCGAGCGATATCAGGCAAACGAGCCAGAAGATCACCACGAAAGGCGCTTCATTGCCGACCAGAATACGCGCCGCCAGGGTCGCCGATAAGGCAAGCGGCACTCCGACAACCAGGCCCCACCATGCGGAGCGCAGCAGAGCGGATGGTACTCCGCGTCGCTCGCGCTTGTTCAGCCAAATAAATGTGCCGGTTGCGATGACCACGCTGAGCGCGATGCCGAACAGGATATAGGCGATCTTCACCGGCAATCCGCCATAATTCCCGAAATGCAGATTATAGGTCGATGCGGCGAGTTGCTGCCCGACCGTGCCATCTGCCATGCCCGCCGTGCCCTTGAAATGCCCTTGCGCATCAAAGGCATAGTATTCGCCGAAGATCAGGCGCTGCGAATGCAATCCGACGATCTGGATGTGCTGACCCACGGTCCCAGGATCGTGCAGGATGACGTAGGATGGGCGGATGTCCGGGAATTGGCTGGCCATATGGGCAAGCGCGGGAACCGTATTTGCAAGCGGTGCCTTGGTGGCGTCGGCTTCCGGTTCGCTCCCGAAGATCGGTGCGATGGCAGCCTCGCTATCGCCGGAATATGCGGTCGCTGCCATGCTGCCACCGCTTACATAGAAAAGGCCGATCATAGAGCCGGTCAAGGCAATCGCGATTGCGAATGGCAGCGTCCAAACCGCCAGGCGGTTGTGCCAGTCGACGGTCGAAACCTCGTCCCCGCGACGGGCCCTCAGGCGGAATGCGTCGCGAAAGATACGCGGATGCGCCAATACGCCGGAAATCGACAGGGCTACGATCATGGCACCGAAAGCACCAACCAGGGTCATCCCGATCGTCGCGGGCAGATTGAGCCGGTAATGCAGCGCGAGGACAAATTCCGCCCAGGCATTTTCCTCGGGCACGGCGATCTCGCCGTCACGATCGATGTGGAAGGCTTGGGTATCCGTAGTGATCGTCGTTCGCGGCAGCGCGGGCGTCGGCAGATGAACGAAGACATGCGTCGTGGTTGCCCGGTCGCTTTCGCTTTCAAGCACGTTTTCGATCGCACGCTGCACGGTGGGCGCGTCGATGGATGTCATTTCGGGCGCGGCCGGCTGCTCGATCCGTTGCCATTCTTCGTAAAGAACGATCGCCGTGCCGGTGACGCAGATGAGATAGAGCAGTGCACAACACAGGAGCCCAATCGAGGAGTGGGCCGACAGGCTACGCTGGACGATTCCGCTTTCTGCTTTGCCGTTCATGCTGTCATTCCCTGCGAAAGTAGAAGTGGAACGGAAATGGCCGCTACCCCGGCTATCAAGGCCAGCTGGTAAGAGCGTCTCTGCATCATCATGACCGCAAACGCCAGGACGGGCCAAGCCAATGGCACGACGCCAAGTACTGCAACATTCCCGTTCGCTTCGGCACCCCCCCCGATCAATATGAGTTCACGGATCGCCAGAGCGAGAGCCAGAGACGCGAAAAGACACAATGGGCCGGCGACGAGAAACGTGACGCCTGCACCCCATTTCGACATTTTCCCACCCGCAATTTCGCCATTCTGATTGCGCAATATCCGCTTTGCGCTGCGGCGCCTTGCGCTGGGTTGTGAAGCCGCAACAAGTAGTAGCGCCCCGGCAGCCGTCATCGCTCCGAGGGAAACCACAGATACGCCCCACGCGCCGGCACCTGCTCCCCCACATATGATGGCGAGACCCAAAAGGCTCCATCCGATCAGGTTAAGCTCGGACGAGCGTGTGGCACGACCCCAGGAAAGGCGTAATACGCCAATCCCGGTAATCGCGAGGCAGGTGCCCAGCCAGATGTAGACCTGATTCCCCATCAGAAGTTGTAGGTGAGCGCGCCGTTGATGCTGCGCTTTTCGCCGGGGAAGCAATCGCCGCGAACGAGGCAGACAGAGTAATACTCCTCGTTCGTGACATTGCGTGCGGTCACCCGCAATTCGAACGGACCGAAATCATAGCCTGCGGACAGGTCGCCAACCGTTCGGCCGTCAACGCGATAGGTCAGCAGGCTGCCGTCGATCGCCGAAAGACCGCTGCTTTCATTGCCGCCGACATAGCGCACGCCGCCGCCCAGGCTGAGTCCCTCCAGCGCACCCGAAAAGGAATAGAGCGCGAACAGCGAAGCCTGCCAGTCGGCAATCGAAGTCAGGCGGAGGCCGTTGGGATCTTCGGCATCGAGATAGCTTACATTGCCATCGAGCCGGAGGCCGCCAAGGAATGCGTTAGCTTCCAGTTCCACGCCGCGGACCTTTGAAACACCTTCCTGCTGGCTGTTGCCCCCGACCAAAGAATTGGGATTGGGAAGATTGGAAACCTCGATGTCGAACGCGCTCATAGTGACGAGAGCATTTACGCCGGGCGGCTGATATTTGACGCCGACTTCATACTGACGGCCCTCTTGCGGGAGAAGCTGCTTGTTCGTGATCGTATCGACGCCGACGACGGGTTCGAAACTCTCCGCATAGCTGGCGTAAGGCGAGATACCTTCCGGGCCGCGCCACAGAATGCCGAAGCTGAGACTGGTTGCGTCATCTTTCTGCGTGCTGCCATTCTGCACGCGGTTGGTCACATCATCGAAGCGAATGCCAGCATTGGCGACAAAATCGCCGAAGCTCATCTGGTTGGATATGTAGAAGCCCGTGGAGTCTACATAATTCTTGGGACCGTCGCCCTTGAACTGCTCGACTTCGGCAACCGTCGGTACATCCAAATATTGGGGATTGAACGCGTTGAGGGTGCGGTAGGCATACAGATAAGCCGTATCGGAATCCGTGAAGACGTTCTGATGCTGGACCCCGGCCAGAAGTTCATGTTCTATCGGTCCTGTGGCGAAGTCGGCCCGCGCGCGCACGTCGAACGCCAATTGCTCGCTGCGGTTATCGGCCAGGTAGAAGGTCCAGCCACCGTTGCCATCGGCATCGATGCGCGGCACGCCATTGCCAGTGAAGGCTATCCAAGCCTGGCGGTAATCTGCCTGAGTATCGAGATAGCGCCCTATACCTTCGATAGAGATTGCTTCGCTGATTTGCTGTTCCGCGATCAGTGTGAGGGCAAAGCTTTCAGTATTGTAAGCGTTGAACCCGGGTGCACCGTGATAGACATATGGATCTATTTCCTGTCCGTCTGCGGAGGGGAACAACGTGCCCGTGACCGGCAGGAACTGGTGCGCAGTATCGGAATCCTGGTCTGAATAATTGGCAAGAATCGTGATTTCCGTGCCCGGCGCGGGCCGGGCAGTGAATGCCGGGGCGATCACCAGCTTATCGTCAGCCACTTCCTCAATCTGCGTATCCGAATCGCGCAAAAGGCCTACGAAGCGGAATTGCGCACTGTCTTCGGCGCCGGGAATGGCGATGTTGAAATCCGTTGCAATCTGCTTTCGGTCGAAGCTGCCATAATCCAGCCGGACCTCGCCTTCGGTTGTGCCGTGCGGGCGCTTTGTCACAACGTTGATGATCCCGCCAGGCGATCCTGCCCCGTAAAGGACGGATGCCGGACCTTTCAGCACTTCGACCTGCTCCAATGTGTAAATGTCCTGGCGCGTGTTGTTGTAGAAGCCGAACAGATACTGAAGGTTGTCGCGGTATTCCGGTGCATCGAGGCCGCGTACCTGGGCAAAATCGCCCCGGGTCGAGAAGCCGAAAGGCTCTGCGGTAACGCCGGCAGAGTAGGTCAGGACATCGTCGAGCGACTGCGACCCTTTAACCACGAAGTCGCGTTCCGTCTCGATAGAGATCGAACGCGCGGTTTCCACGATCGGGGTATCAGATTTGGTGGCGCCAAAATCGGTCAGGGCCCCGGTTACGACAATTGTATGCTCGTCTCGTTCATCGGAGCCCCCGGTCTGGGCTTCCTGTGCAAATGCGGGTGTTGCGGTCAGTACGGCGAGCGGCGCTGTTGTGGCTAAAAGCGAAAGCCTCATCTCAATTTATCCCTGTCTTCTTATTCACGAGTCGCGTGATGCGACCTTGCCGGCCTCCGCTATTGCGAATGAGTAGCATTTACAACCCCTGAGTTGGCAGATAGCTTTCAACATATGAGTAAGGAGGATGAGGAATGGTCCGGGAAGTGTGCAGAGATTATGCCGAGACCATCTTTGTACGCCTGTTCAGGCTTTGGGAGATGGAGAGGCATGGATCCGCGAATGCTGCTGCTCAAAAGATCTCTCCGCCGATGAACGGGTACTTCTTGGCATCGTAAAAGTAGCCGCTCATCTCGAACCCGGCAGCGGTTCCACCGATATTCCTCACGGCCTCCCGGGCTCAATCCATTGGGCAGTGCTGGCTGTTAGACGAGCTTTCGACTTCTTTGACCGGGATATCGCCCGGGAGGCATTGTCCGAAGGGAGATACTGCCCTTTTCCGAATCCACAGTCTGCCGCGTGATCGATTAGGCTGCCTTGAAATCCATTGCCGCGCCGTTGATGCAGTGGCGCTTGCCGGTCGGTTTCGGGCCATCGGAGAAAATATGGCCGAGGTGTCCGCCGCAATCGGCGCAGTGCACTTCGGTTCGGGGATAACCCAGCTTGAAATCCGTGGTGGTGCCGACCGCACCCGGCAGCGCCTTCCAGAAGCTTGGCCAGCCGGTACCGGAATCGTATTTCGTTTTGGAACTGTAAAGCGCGTTTTCGCAACCAGCGCAGATAAAGGTCCCCGCCCGGTTCTCGTCGTTAAGCGGTGACGAATAGGGGCGTTCGGTCGCCGCATTTCGCAGGACGTTGAACTCGCTCTTGGTCAGCTTCTCCCGCCATTGCGCCTCGGACAGCTTGACGGGGAAGCTCTTGGCCTCAGCCCGGCCCGACCCGCAGGCTGCGAGTGCGGCAAAGCTGGCGGTTGCACCGATCCAGCCCAGCAGGCCGCGGCGGGAAGGACGGATATCGGCAAGTTCGGTCATGCGGCACACCTAGCATACTGCGCATGAACAGCCGGTTTCGGCGTCAGAACTCGGTGATCTCCACTTCGAGCTTGCGAAAGCCATGCACGAAGTTCGCCCGTACCCGTTCGACATCGCCTGCAACATGCACACGCATGCGGCGTTTGTGCATTTCTTCAAGAAGGACGCGCAGTTGCAGTTCTGCCAGCCGCGCGCCCACGCAGCGGTGTATGCCATAGCCGAAAGCAAGGTGGCGGCGGGCGTTTTCGCGCGTGATGTCGAGCTTGTCGGGGTTTTCGAAGACTTCTTCGTCGCGATTGGCGGATAGGTACCAGAGGACGACCTTGTCGCCCTTCTTTATCTGTTGCCCGAATTGCTCGGTATCCTCCGTGCAGGTCCGGCGCATATGCGCAAGCGGGGTCTGGTACCGGATGCATTCCTGCACCGCATTGGGGATCAGTTCGGGCTTCTCTTCGAACAGTTTCCTTTGATCGGGAAACTTGTCGAAGGCATGGATGATTCCGCTCATCGTGTTGCGCGTGGTATCGTTGCCGCCCACGATCAGCAGCACCAGATTGCCCATGAATTCCTCGGGGCTCTGCTGGTTCATCGCTTCGGAGCGGATCATCATCGAGATGAGATCTTCGCCCTCGGGGTTCTGCGCGCGTTCGCCCCAGAGCGACATGAAATACCCGGCCATTTCGTGCAGGAAACCGCGGCGAAGATCGTCGAGCGCCCGCACGCTGGCGAGTTCCGTGTCCCCGGACCAGTCGGACCACAGCGTCAGCAGGCGGCGGTCTTCCCAGGGAAAGCCAAACAGGATCGCCAGCATGCCGGTGGTCAGTTCGATCGAAACCTTGTCGACCCAGTCGAAGACTTCCCCGCGCGGCAGCGAATCGAGGCACTCGCCCGTGCGCCGCCGGATTTCCGTCTCCATATCGGTCATCGCCGATGGGGTGAACTTGGGTGCGACGGTGCGGCGCTGGCCGGTATGCTTGGGCCGGTCCATCGCAATGAACATCGGGAGCTCGAGCCGCTCTTCCTCGGGAATGTCATCGGGACGTTCGAGGATGGTGATCCCGCCATGCTCCCAGCTGGAGGAGAACAGTTCCGGCAGGGCCTCGATATGCTGGATGGGCTTGTGCTGAACGACCGCCCAATAGGGGCCGTAGGGGCTTTCCGGGATATAGTGCATCGGGCCCGCCTCGCGCATTTCCCTGAAAATCGGGTGCCAGGTGTCCTCGGCATAGATGTCCGAGCGGCTTACATCCCATTTGTGCGTGTGCCGCAGATGGTCTTCGGGATGTTCGTCGAAATGCTTCTTGAGCGATTCGTAGGCTGTGGGGCCCGTGCGGACCTGCGGTCTTTCCGGCGCGGTTGTTGCCATCGTCATCTCTCCCGTTTGGCGCGCGCCTGTTCGGATGCGCATCGTTCTCTCTCGTGCGCATCCTGCCTTAACTGACAGGTGTGTCAATAGTGCGTTTTAAAAGCGAACCTAATCTGATCGGTCCGCAAATTCGCCTGCCCCATGACCCTATTTCGTGGGGGCGGAGACCGGCTGCGCTCTTTTTCCTCTCGGTCCGCGCCCACCCTTGCCCGACTTCATTACGCGGCGCCGAAACAAGGTGGCACCGCCCTTGACGAATACTGCGACGCAAAGGGCCTGCCAGACTATTGCCAGCAGATGAGGCCAGATTTCGCCAGACTGCGCAGCGCGGGCCAGCATGGCGAAGGGAGAGGAAAGCGGAAAGATCGCCGCAGTGAGTTCAAGCGGCGATCCAGGATTCGTCATCGCGAAGGCGGCGAGAAAGAAGACCATCAGCTGTGCCATCGTTACCGGCATCGAGAGCGTCTGGACCTCGCGTACGGTGGTTGCCATGCCGCCGATCGTGAGGAACAGCGAACCGAGGATGAGATAGCCCATCGAGAAATAGACCACGCCGAGAAGTATGAAGAGCGGCCAGCCAAGCGCAGGTTCGGGCAGGCTCGGTAGAGATTCCCCCGCCAGCGCGCCGATCCCGACACCGAACACCCCCCATACCGCAATGCCGACAAAACTCACGCCCAGCATCGCAAAAAGCTTTCCGAAAAAGACCGAATCCATCGGGATCGCAGCGGCGAGCACTTCGATGACCTTGTTCGCCTTCTCCTCGACAAGGTTGGACAGCACCATCCCGGCAAGCAGCATCATCAGCAGGAACAATAGCAACTGGCCCGCCTGTGCCGTGCGGATGCGGGTGGATTTCGCGGCGGCGGCCGTGGTCTCCACCCGACGTTCGATAATCTTCGGAAAACTGGTGGGCGCGGCGCCCGAGGCCATTGCCGCGAGCAGGGATATCGCGCCGTCCCAGCGATGGATCTGCACATGCGTGCCGGTAAGTTCCGGTTCTGCAAGCGTACCGGTTACGACCACCGCATAATTCGATGTGCGCAGAACGGCCTCGGGCGAGAAATCGGAATTGTCGCGACTGGCCTGTTCGATCACAGCTATCTCTGGCAATCCGTCCACATTGCCCTTCGCGGTACGACTTGCAGCAAGCAAAGCCTCGTTGTCCGCATCCGACATCGCCAGCGCGACGGTGTTCACTATCGCTTCCCGCTGGACCTGTCCGCCGATGCCCCCGGCCAGCGCGCCGACGATAATCGGGAATAGAGGCCCGAGAAGAAAGAAGAAGAACGCGCGACTGAACAGGATTGCCTTGAAGTCGCGGCGCGCGACAACCCATGCTGCCTGGAGGAAGCTGAGGCGCGAGGCTTCGTTCTCGCCGCTCATTGCTGGATCTCCGCCTCGAGCTGCCTGGCCGCTGCCTCGCCGGCGATCTCGACGAAAGCATCATGCAGGCCGGCGCGTTCTATCGAGAGCGAAAGAATTCCGGCATCGCCGTCGATCAACCGCTTGAGCAAGGTTTCGATGCCGCTGTCGGGTATCGGAAAGTACCAGAAGTGACCACCGCCAGACTTCGCATCGTGCCGCGTTTCGGCTGGCAGGGCGGAACGCCAGTCGCCTGTCGCATTGCGTGTTTCGAGCCGAACCTGGGCCGGGATACGGTCACGCGCCGCATCGACCGATCCGGCATAGGGCACGCGACCTCCCGCGATGATTGCGACATCGTTACACAGACGCTCGGCATGGTGAATCACATGGGTGGAGAAAATCACTGTCGTGTCTTCTTTGGCCAATTCACGAATCATGGCTTCCAGCTTGCCCTGGTTGATCGCATCCAGACCGCTGAATGGTTCGTCGAACACCACCAATCGGGGGCGGTGGACCAGTGTGCCGAGAAGCTGCACCGTCTGCGCCATGCCCTTCGACAACTGGCGAATCTGCCGATCGATGGCATGGCCCATGCCGTGGCCCTCGAGAAGTTCGCGCCCCCGCCTGCGGCCTTCGTCCAGCGGCAGTCCGCGCAGCGCGCCCATGAAGGCGATAGCCTCGTCGCATTTCATTGCCGGATAGAGCCCGCGTTCCTCGGGGAGATAGCCGATCCATTTGGCGATTTCGTGCGGCCGGTCGTGCCCGAATACCCGCCGAACACCCTCATCGGGATCGATGATACCCAGCAACATGCGCAGCGTCGTAGTCTTGCCCGCACCATTGGGGCCCAGGATGCCGTAAATCGCGCCTTGCGGCACGCTGATATCGACGCCGTCGACCGCCAGCGTGTCATCGAACCTCTTGACCAGTCCGCGCGCCTCGATGGCAAGCGGTCGGTTGTAATGATCGTCGTTTCGCGACATCGCCTGCATGGCTCCCCTGAATGGTGAGCGAGTTAACCCTCCGAAGTGAACGGGAGCAACAGCAAGCTTGGTTAAGAAAGACACATTGTCCGAATTGCAGCAGGCGCTGAAGCGTGAGGCGCGCGCATTGGGCTTCGTGGCTTGCGGCTTTACGGGCGCTGGTGTCGACCCACTGCGAGCGGAGCGGTTCGAGGAATGGCTGGGCAAGGGCCGCCATGGCTCGATGGAGTGGATGGAGAGCCGCAAGGATCAACGGGCGTCACCCCAGGGCCTGTGGCCCGAAGCCAGAAGCGTGATCGCACTGGGGATGAGCTATGCGCCCGATGTCGATCCGCTGGCGCTTGAGGGGGATAGCGAAAAGGCTCGCATATCGGTCTATGCGCAAGGGCGCGATTATCACGATGTCGTGAAGAAGGCGCTCAAGGCTCTGGCACGCTGGCTGATCGCCCGTGCGCCGGAGAGCGAACTCAAGGTTTTCGTCGATACTGCACCAGTGATGGAAAAACCTCTGGGCGAAGCCGCAGGGATCGGCTGGCAGGGCAAGCACACCAATCTCGTCAGCCGCGAGCATGGCAGCTGGATGTTCCTGGGCGCGATCTATTCGACGCTCGAATTCACCACGGATGCCCCGCATCGCGACATGTGCGGATCATGCCGCGCCTGCCAGGATGCTTGCCCCACCGATGCCTTCCCCACGCCCTACCGGCTCGATGCGCGGCGCTGCATTTCCTACCTCACCATCGAGCACAAGGGACCGATCCCCGAGGAGTTCCGGGAAAGTCTCGGCAATCGCATTTATGGCTGTGACGATTGCCTGGCGGTCTGCCCCTGGAACAAGTTCGCCGATACCGCGCATCGTCACATCAAACTTGCCCCGCGCGCGGAATTGACTGCTCCACTCCTCGCCGAATTCCTCGCCTTCGACGATGCCGGTTTCCGGCAGTTCTTTTCCGGCTCTCCGATCAAGCGCGTGGGGAGAGACCGCTTTGTGAGGAACTGTCTCTATGCTGCGGGAAACAGCGGCAATGTAAAACTGGCATCGATGGTCGAACGGTTGAGGCAGGATCCGGACCCGGTCGTTGCGGAAGCTGCGGACTGGGCGGCAAGTAAGCTCAGCCCATCTCCTTGAGCGGGACTCCGGTGTCCGCCAGCAGTTCGGGATCGATCTCCGCACGGTTCATCACTAGTTTCCGCCCCTGGGCATAGTCACGCGTGTTGTTGACGCAGTCGAGGGCGATGACTTCACCTTCCCTGAGATAGATGAGGCTGAACTTGCGCTCTGCGGGATCGCCGCGCATCACCGTCTGATCATATCCCGTGGCGATGCCGACGGTCTGGAGGCGCAGGTCATACTGGTTCGACCAGAACCATGGCACGGCATCGTAATCCTGCTTGTCGCCCATGATGGCCTTGGCCGCAACGCTTGCCATGTCATTGGCATTCTGAACCGATTCGAGGCGAATGACGGCATTGGCGGCATAGGGATTGGAGTGCGCAGCACAATCGCCGATGGCATAGATATCGTCGAGCGAAGTACGGCAATAGCTGTCGACATCAACGCCATTGCTTCCCGCGGCACCTGCAGCGATCAACGGGCCAACTGCGGGCACGATTCCAATTCCCACGATCACCAAGTCGCAGGCGATCGTTTCGCCGCTCGACAGGGTAACGCCGGTGACCTTCTCGTCGTTGCCTTCGATCCGCTCGACTGCGGTTTGGAGCCGGAGGTCGACCCCTTGCCGCCGGTGCTCCTGGGCGTAGAAGTCTGAAACTTCCGGCCCTGCAACACGCGCCAGCACCCGCTCTTCCATCTCGATTACTGTCACTTCGAGGCCTTTGCTGCGAAGTACCGCAGCCGCCTCCAGGCCGATATAACCGCCCCCGACGACGACCGCTTTCCGCGCTCCGGCATCCAGCTGGTCCTTCAGCGCATCGGTATCGCGCCTTCCCCGGATCGTGTGAATCCCGGTCAGCTCCGCTCCTGGACAACTGAGCCTCCGGGCATCGCCGCCGCCTGCCCATATGAGCTTGCGATAGGTTACGCTGGTATCGTCGGAAAGGATCAGCACGTGCTTCATCCAATCGACTTCGTTCACGTTGGCACCCAGCCTCAGCGTCACGTCGCGCTCGGCCCAGAAAGCCTCCGGTCTGATGAGTATTTTTTCGAAGGGCTTGTCGCCAGCAAGATATTCCTTCGAAAGCGGCGGACGCTCGTAAGGGGGATTGCGATCGCGGCTGACCATGAGGATGGTATCCTCATGGCCCGCCTGGCGCAGGGCTATCGCCGCCTGCGCGCCGCCGTGTCCCGAACCCACGATGACGACGTCATAGTGCTCCATGGCGCTAAGGGCTGGCGTCAAATGGCCGCGCGGTCAAGCGAAGAGCGAGGCATCATCGCGCCAGAAGGTTGCGCGCCATGCTCGCAATCTGCGCGAGCATGGCGGGTGCAACCGGCGTCTGGCCTTGTGCGCGTTCCACCATCGTGCGGAACTGGCGTACCGCAACTTCATGATCGGACAGCCAGCCTTCGACGACCCGCGGCATGTCTTCCTTCGCCCCCTTCCGGCGCGACAGTCGACGCAGAAGTTCGAGTCGCATCTGCTGGAAATCGCGGGCCAGGCCGGAAACCAGCAGGCGTTCCCAGACGTCGGACGGGTTCATCGTCGCTGCCGTGCTCTGCGCCCAGTCGATACCCATCTTTCCGCCGATAACGGTGAAGCCTTCGGTTATCATCCGCGCTCCGATGTCGGTGTCACTCGCCAGTTGCGCGAGGCCTACCGAACCGTCGAGATCGAACATATGGGTGACCCGGTCAGCCACGGCATCCGGGGCTCCGGCCTTGGTGAAAGTTTCATGCAGCCTGGCAGACTGACTCTTGAGCTCGCTGCCGAGCAGCTGCTGCGATGAATCGACCAGCACGCGCACGCCCTTGCCAAGCTGGGCGACCATTTCGGCCGGCTTTACCTGACCCGCGCCGGTACGCAGGACGTCGGACATGAGATTGCCCGTCGCTGCCGCCAGCCGGTCGAACATGAGCAATCGCGCGCCTTCTTCCATCTGGGCGGTATCGAGTTCAGCCCACAGGCTGCGAAGATCGAACAAATGTGCCACGGCGACGAAAGCTGCGGCGACTTGCGACAGTTCGACGCCCTCTTCTTCGGCCAACTCGAACGGATGAATCATCCCGAGGCGATTGACCATGGCGTTGGCGAGTTTGGTGGCGATGATCTCGCGGCGCAGGCGATGGTTTTCGATCTGCGCCTTGAATTTCTTGCGCATCGGTGTCGGGAAGCTGCGCAGCAAGAGATCTTCCAGAACCGGATCGTCGGGCAGGTCACTCGCCTCGATTGCATCCTGCAGGACCAGTTTGCTGGACGAGAGCAGCACGGCGAGTTCGGGCCTGGTCAGGCCTACGCCGTCGGCTGCGCGCCGCTGGAGTGTCTGGTTGTCGGCCAGCCCCTCGGTCCGCCGATCGAGATTGCCGCCCGCCTCGAGCGTTTCGATCAGATGCAGTTGCGAGGCCATCGCGCGATCTCCGCCGATTTCGGCGATCGATAGCGCTAGCGCCTGGAGGCGGTTGTCTTCGAGAACGAGCTCCGCGACCTCGTCGGTCATTTCCTCGAGCAGTTTCACACGCTTGGGTTCGGTGAGCTTGCCCGAACGCTTGGCCGCGGCGAGCGCGATCTTGATATTGACCTCGTTATCCGAACAATCGACGCCGGCCGAATTGTCGATGAAATCGGTGTTGCAGCGGCCACCGCTCTGCGCGAATTCGATCCGGCCTGCCTGCGTGACGCCGAGGTTGGCGCCTTCGCCGATAACCCGCGCCCGCACTTCCCTCGCATCGACACGCAATGCATCGTTCGCCGGGTCGCCGACCTGTACGTTGTTTTCGGCCGCTGCCTTGATGTAGGTACCGATCCCGCCAAACCAGACAAGGTCGACCGGCGCTTTCAAGATGCCCGAAATCAATTCTTCCGGTTCGATCTCGGACACGTCGATGTCGAGCACCTTCTGCATCGCTTTGGACAGCTTGATGGTCTTGGCATCGCGCGGATAGACCCCGCCGCCGCGCGAGATGAGATCGGCGTTGTAGTCTTCCCAGCTCGAACGCGGCAGGTCGAACATACGCGCGCGTTCCTTCCAGCTCTTGGCCGGATCGGGATCGGGATCGAGGAAGATGTGGCGGTGGTCGAAGGCGGCGACCAACTTGATCGCTTTCGACAGCAGCATGCCGTTGCCGAACACGTCACCGGACATGTCACCGCAGCCGACCATCCGGATGGAATCGGCCTGGACGTCGATACCCATCTCGAGGAAGTGACGCTGGACGCTGACCCAGGCGCCCTTGGCGGTGATGCCCATGGCCTTGTGATCGTAGCCCTTCGAACCGCCCGAAGCGAAAGCATCGTCGAGCCAGAAGTCCTTGCTTTCGGCAATCGCGTTGGCGACGTCTGAGAACTTCGCCGTTCCCTTGTCCGCAGCGACTACGAAATAGGGATCTTCCCCATCGGTGATAACGACGCCTTCGGGATGTACGACCTTGTCGTCGACGATGTTGTCTGTGACCGAAAGCAGGGTGCGAATGAAGACTTCGTAGCTGGCCTGGCCCTCGGCTGCCCAGCCCTCGCGGTCGATTGCGGGATCGGGCAATTGCTTGGGATAAAATCCTCCCTTAGCGCCAGTCGGCACGATCACCGCGTTTTTCACGCGCTGCGCCTTCATCAGGCCCAGAATCTCGGTGCGGAAATCGTCGCGCCGGTCCGACCAGCGCAGGCCTCCGCGTGCTACCGGACCCGAACGCAGGTGGATCCCCTCGACGCGGCGCGAATAGACGAAGATTTCACGCCAGGGGATCGGTTTGGGCAGGTTGGGCACGAGCGAGGAATCGATCTTGAACGCCAATGCTTCGCTTCCCGCAGGGATAAAGCAATTGGTGCGCAGGATGGCATCGATCAGCGCGTTGTAGAGCCGCAGCAGACGGTCGTCGTTGATCGCCTTGACCTTGGCAAGACCGCGCTTGATGCGGCCCTTTGCATCCTCGACCGCACCTTCCCGATCGCCCTTGAATGCGGGATCGTGGCGTGCGGTGAAAAGATCGATCAGGGCGGCGGTGATTTCGGAGTTCTTGGCCAGTGCATCGACCACCGTATAGATGGTAAATCCCATGCCGGTCTGGCGCAGGTAACGATAAAAGGCGCGCAACCAGTCTGCCTGAGCCGCACTGAGTCCTGCTTCCGCGACGAGACGGTTGAACACGTCGTTTTCGGCATGACCGTTGAGCACAGCGGCCACCGCAGCCTCGATCGCGTCGGATCGTTCGACGAGGTCGGAGGAATCCACTCCCGGTGCCAGCTCCAAGGCGAAATCATGAACCGTGCCGAGCTGGCCGTCGTTCAATACCGTCGGCATTTCGGACTGAACGTGGAAGCCGAAATTTTCGAGCACCGGAACTGCATCGGACAACGGCAGGCTGCCTTCGGCCTGGTAGAGCTTCAACCGCAGACATGCCGGATCGTCGCGCTCGCACAGGTAAAGGCGAGCGCCGCGATGCGGAGCGTCATCTTCCTCGTCCTCTTCGGCATGGATGCCGAGTGCGCGCAGCCGGGCGATGTCCTCGGCTGCCTCGCGCGGACCGAAGCGCGCACGATAGCCGGTCGGGAAGCTTTCGGCGAAGCGCATGGCGAGCGCCGCGGCACGGCCCTTCTCGACCATCGTGCCGAGCTCGTTCTCGACGGCCTCGCTCCAGCCTCGAAGGAGTGTCTGCAGTTGTTCTTCCAGCAACGCCTCGTCGGGTGCCTTGGCACCGTCACGAATGTCGAGAACGAAACGCAACATGGCGAGATTGCCGCCTTCGACCTCGAGGCTCCAGTCGAGCAGGCGCGCGGCCGCGTTTTCTTCCAGCAGCGATTTGATCTGCAGGCGCACCTGCGTCGCCAGCATGTCGCGAGGCAACCAGACGAAGGCGAAGAGGTGCCGCGCAAGCGGCGCTTCGACCAGCGCAAGACGCGGCCGTGGACGATCCACCAGCGCCATCATCGTGGTTGCGACACGTTCGGTATCGGCGACGCTGAAACCGATCAGGAGATCGTGCGGTAGCGCCGTCATCGCATGGACCAGCGCCTTGCCGGCGTGCCCACCTTCGTCGAAATTGAGTTTTTTGCGGATACCGTCCAGCCGCTCGCGCAGAATTGGCACGGCACGCGGCGGCGCAGCCAGCGCTGCGCTGGTCCATACGCCGGCATGAACCGATAGCGCGACCAGCCTGTCGCCCTCGCGCCGTGGCAGGATGAAGAGGTCCAGCGGTACGGAACGATGAACGCGCGAAAGGTGATTCGCCTTGATGATCAGCGGCGTTCGCCTGTCACCCTTGGTCTCGAACCATTTGAAGGCGCGATCGAAATTCGCATCAACCAACAGCTGCGGTTCGCCCGCGCGGCAGATACCGAGCGGATTTTCCTGTTTTCCGTTGCGCAGACGCACGACATGCCCAAGCTGGGTCAGCATGCCCGAATCGAGCCATTCCAGCAGTGCGCGCCCTTCCGCATCCTCGATTGTCGCGGCATCCGATTGCATCTGGTCCCGCAGCTTGGGCCAGTCGTTCACTGCGGCGCGGACATCTTCGAGCGTAATTTGCAGCGCTTCATCGAGTGCGCGCCGCTGCTTTGCATCGACGCGCGCGGTCTCGATATAAATCATCGATTCCCAATAGGCGTCGTCGGGTTCGCCCTCGAGGATGCTGGCAAGCTTGCAGTCTTTCGTGCGCTCTACCGGCACGACCGGGTGGACCAGCCGATCGATCGAAATGCCCAGGGCGGCGATTGCATTGGCTGTCGAATCGACGAGGAAAGGCATGTCGTCGTTGATGATGGCGATGCGCGTGTAGCGCTGGCCTTCGGTGACCGATTCGATCGCGATCGCCGCTTCGCCATATTGCCGCTGCTGCGCGGTTTCGATAACGAATTCCGCGGCTTCCTTCATCCGCGGACCATCGAAGGGGGTATCGCCGGGAAGCAGCGAATCGCGCATGTGCTGCACGAGCGCCTTAGTCTGGACGGCGGGGGTGGCGGCGGTCTTGGAACCCATCGGGGGCCTCTCGCTTGCGACGCGCGATAATTGCGGCGCCTTGAAATATCCGAGTCGTGCCCGGACCGGTAAGTGGCGGCGATTAGGCCTCTTGAGAGGTCACTGCAAGACGCCGTTCGTGCATTTTTGCAAACCTATGCGCGGACCTGTGCCGTAACGTCAGACCAATGCGGCCATTGCGCTTTCCAAGCTGTCGATACGTGCCTGCGGGTCGAAGGTGGGACCTGCAAAAATAATCTCGTCGGCACGGGTGCGCTGGACGAATGCCTGCACCGCATCCGCACATTGCTGGGGCGTTCCGATGGCGCTCGCCTGGCCAATATGCGCGAGCATGGCCTGCGCCGTCGGCGGAAGCTGGTCGCGATAACCCGCGATCGGAGGCTTCAGCTTCGAAGGCTTCCCCGTGCGAAGCGCGACGAAGGCCTGCATTTGCGAGGTGGCAAGCGTGTCGGCTTCCTCTTCGCTATCCGCGCAGAACAGGTTCATCGCCGCCATCACATGGGGCCTTTCGCACGCGTCACTAGGCTGGAAGTCGCGGCGGTAAAGTTCCAGCGCAGCATCGAGATGGTCGGGCGCGAAGTGGCTGGCAAAGGCATAGGGCATGCCCAATCGTGCGGCGAGTTGCGCCCCGAAAAGGCTCGATCCGAGCATCCAGAATTCCGGTTTTGCCCCGAGGCCGGGTGTCGGATGAACCGCGCCATCGCCCGCCATGAATGCCTGCAGTTCGACCACGTCCTGCGGAAACATTTCGGCTGCACGGTGGAGGTCCTTGCGCAGTGCCCTTTGCAGCTCGGGACCCGCCCCCGGCGCACGTCCGAGACCGAGATCGACCCGTCCCGGAAACAGTGCGTCCAGAGTGCCGAATTGCTCGGCGATCTGGAACGGCGTGTGATTGGGCAGCATGATCCCGCCCGAACCGATGCGGATAGTGCTCGTTGCATTGCCGATGTGCGCGAGCACTACGGAAGTCGCTCCGCCGGCGATGCCCTCCATCGCGTGATGCTCTGCCACCCAGTATCGCTTGCAGCCGGCGTTCTCTGCCGCTCTGGCCAAATCGACGGCGGCCGCGAAGGCTTCGCTCAGGGTTCCGCCTTCGCGGACGGGGACGAGATCGAGGATGGAATATTGGGTCATTCGGCAGCGGGGGTTTCCAATTGTTCGAGATAGGTCTGTGCGCGTTCGGCTTCCGGGCTGCCAGGTGCGACGTCGATTACCGATTCAAAGCTCGCCCGTGCATCCTCTGCGCGGCCGGACATTGCGGCAATCACGCCCGCCTCCAATCCGATTTGCGCATCACGCGGGGCCAGCATGGCTGCATGCTCGATCTGGCCTTGCGCCTCGCCCAGCCGTTCCAGCCTGCGGGACAGAGTAGCGGACAATAGCCACGCCTCCGCATCCAGTGGGTCTGCGTCGCGCGCTTCGGCAAGCGCCGAGGCTGCATCCTCTGGACGACCGAGACGAACCAGCACCCGGGCGAGGTCGACCCGCAGATCCGCACCCAGTTCATCGTCTTCCGCTGCAAGTGCCAGTTCGCCAGCGCGGTCGAGTAGCGGGAGCGCCGCTTCGGCATCCCCCTGAGCCATGGCCGCGTTTCCCGCCATGGCGGCAAGCCTGGCGCTGTAGGCAAGATTGTCGGCCGGAGCCTCTCCGCTGGCCAGTTCGAATGCCTCCCGGGCTTCGGCCATCCGGTTCGACTGAACTAGCGCGAGGCCAAGGCAATGCGCGGACTGGGCCATTTCCAATTGGGTCTGCGCCCCTTCGCGCCATCGCTGCGCGGTATCGAGTGCCGCTTCGGGATCCGTAGAGGCCTGCCTGAGGCACTTCGCCAGTTCGGATGGCTGGGCCTGCTCGACAGGCTCGGAACGCGGCGGCCGGTCTCTCAGTTCTTCGGGAACTTCGGGCATGGCGCCATGGCCCGGGAAGGGGCCGACCTGGAGGACCGAAAGGGCGACGGAAGCGAGAAGGTTGGTCAAACTGTATCCCTATCCTGGAGAAGACCGTCCACCGTGCGCAGCAGCAGGGCGATATCCTGCGGGCGCGAAAGGCGGTGGTCGCCGTCCTTGACGTAGGTCACTTGAACATTGTCCGAACGCAGCGCGGTAGCGAGGCGCTGGCTGGTTTCCCACGGCACGTCGGTATCGCGCTGACCGTGCAGCAGGCGCACAGGTGCCACGATGGCTATCGTTGTGCCAAGCAGGCACTGGGCCTGGCCATCGGCGAAGAAACCGGCATGGGTCGGTGTGGGTTCGGGGCCGTAGGGGTTGGCTTCGAACACGGTTTCACCAGCGGCCATCTGCGCCTTCTGGGCGTCCGAATAGCCCCAATCGGTAAAGTCCGGTGCGGCGGCGATACCCACCATGCCCGCCAGCCTGTCTCCCAGTTCCCGGCCCACCAGCAGCATCAGCCAGCCACCCATCGATGATCCGAGGAGCACGACCTCGCCCTCGATATATGCCTCGACCAGCGCCATCACTTCCTCGCGCCAGCGAGTCAGGGTTCCGTCGGCGAAATCTCCTTCGCTGCGCCCGCATCCGGAATAATCGAGCAGCAGACAGGCGCGGCCGTGTACCTGCGCCCAGTCGAACAAAGCCGTCGCCTTGCCGCCATCCATGTCGGACATGTAACCGGGCAGAAAGACGAGCGTCGGGCCCTTGCCCTCCAGGTGGCGAAAAGCGATCCGTCGCCCGTCGGGCATGGCGTGATATCGAACGTCGTTCATGCTGGGCACGATGTCGGGCCGTTCACCGGCCAATGCAAGTCTAGAAGAAGTCGAACTCTTCCACGTCCGGGTCTTCCTCGCACATAGATTTGAGCGCGGCGAATTCCTCATCGGTCAGGACCGGGATAAAGCTCCCGCCCTTCGCTGCCGCGCGATAGGCCTGCGCCCTTTCGCGCGGGTCGGGGTGGCTCGACACCCAGCCGATCACGGCATTCTGCTCTCCCTCGGCATCGCCGCCTATGCGTTCGAAAAACCTCGCGGCCCCGAGCGGCGAAACATTGCTTTCCGCCATGCGATTGCGGGCATACTCGTCCGCCTCGCGCTCGGCATCGCGCGAATAACCCATCGATGCCAGCCCGAAGACCGTTTCGCCCATGCTCGAATTCGCGCCCGACAGCAGGATCGACAGGCCGAACTGTCGCAGCAATGCCGTCATGACATGACGTTCGCGCACGTGGCCGACCTCGTGGCCGAGCACGCCCGCGAGTTCCTCTGGGCTTTCGGCGTCCTGCACCAGACCATCGAACAGCAGCACCTGCCCGCCCGGCAGGGCGACCGCGTTGACCATCCCGATATTGGCCACTCCCGCG
This sequence comes from Qipengyuania huizhouensis, assembly GCF_019711635.1. GTDB lineage: Bacteria > Pseudomonadota > Alphaproteobacteria > Sphingomonadales > Sphingomonadaceae > Qipengyuania > Qipengyuania huizhouensis. The sequence continues at coordinate 87,232 of NZ_JAIGNT010000003.1, forward strand.
CGAACTTTCTCCTGTTCCGGATCGACCGCCTCGAGCAGTTTGGCCAGCGCGGCATCGCCTTCCTTGGTATGACACAACCGGTTGCCCATATCGCCGACCAAGGCATCGCCCAGGTTCCGCTCCCAGCTTTGCGGCACGCGCGGGCCCAGCCATTCGGGGGCGGTCATGAACAGCGCCACGGCGGCGATACTCACGGCCGCGAAAATCGCCGTCGCCTTGCCGATCCCGAGCTTGTCCACCCAGGCTCCGTAGACCTGTTTGGCCGGCAGCTTCGAAGCGAGGCCCGACGGCAGGCCGGTGGGCAGAACGAGCCGGAAGTCTGTATTGCTGGTGCGCGTGTAGATCAGTTCTCCGGCACGCTCCTCGCCATATTCCAGATCCGCGAAAGGCACTTCCATCGAACCGCTGGAGCCCCGCAAGACCAGCAGGTCGCCCCCGTCCCAAACCGCCTCGCCCTTGTGGCGGATGGCGGTGTGGCCGTCGTACCATTGCGCGGATGTCTGGAAGGCTTCGTCCATGCTCCTAGATCGCCCCGATGTCGAACGCGTCCAGCAAGCCTTCGCCGTGTCTGGCGGTCGCGGTAGTGGACTGGGTCAGTTCGTCCAGCAGGATATCGCCACCCGCTTCCATGTGGGTGACGAAGAATTTCCAGTGCCGATAGGACAGGAAAATGAAACCGAGCCCCAGAGTGAAGACCACGATCAATACATCTCCGATCAGTAGTTTGACCCAGTCCATGGTCGAGGCTTCGAAGCCGAAGTGCAGGTCCTTCCAGTGCGTCGAGCCCACCGCTTCGCGGTAGAACTTGGCGAAGAAGGCCACTGCGATAAGGCCGAGGCCGAAATAGAAGAACAGGCCGAGGAGGATGAACGAGGTCACCAGGCCGATCCCGGCGCCTTCCTCTCCACCGATTCCGTATCCGGCAAGTCCGCCGGTCGCCGCTGCGATCACCCCGCCGATGAAGAAAACGAAGGGAGACAGATAGAAAAGCAGGAAACGCGCGAAGACATTTGCGGCATCGGCATGTGCTTCGAACCGGTAGGGGCCGAAGCTCATCTTGCTCCAGCGCTCGTTCCACAGGCTGGTCATGGACCAGGGGATGAGCAGGCCGAGGGCGAGATAGCCCACGAAGGTCTTCCACATATAGGAAAGGCCGAAGGTGAAACCCTGATCGTCGCTACCGCCACGGATGCCGCGCCAGCGGGTGCGCGACAGGCGATAACGCAGCGCACGGAATCGGGCGAGACCGGTTAGATAGAAGATCATGAACAGCGGCAAGAGCCCGAGTATTATCCCTGCCGCCTCATAACCACGCAGCACCAGCGCCTGCGAAACGAACTGGATGCCGAACAGAGGGATAGCGAAAAGCAGCATCACCAGCACGAAGCCGATGAAAAGCTCCTTGCCGGTTCCGGTCCATTCAAGCCGTTCGTCGACGAAGCGCGTATGCGACCAGAGATACTTCCGCTCGCGCGTGGTCGCCCAGAAGCGGTATATACCCAGCGTCACGATGGTGAGCAGCAGATTGGGCAGCGCGATCTTGGCGAAATCTTTCCAGTTGCCGTCGAAACCGAACGCACTTTCGGCCTGTATGTCATCGTAATGCATGAAAAGGCGACCCCCCAGTCAAATGTCGGTTCACTATCCCCGTCCGGGTTCGACATTCGATGGGAGGGCCGTCCAAGTCAAGCGACCCTCTTTCAGTCGCGCTGGAATATTTCCTCGATAGCCATTTCAAAGACGTCGGCGATCCTGAAGGCGAGCGGGAGCGAAGGATCGTACCGTCCGGTCTCGATCGCATTCACGCTTTGCCGACTGACTTCCAATCTGTCAGCAAGGTCCTGCTGGCTCCAGCTCCGTTCGGCGCGGAGTACCTTGAGCCGGTTCTTCACAGCGCCCCCCATGAACCGAAAGTGAGCTTGTTCGATACCGCGCCCACGAACTGGCCGAAGAAGAAGGCAACTGCGAACCAATAGGCTTCAAGATGCGGCACCACCTCGCCCGCTTCGAGAAAGCCCCAAAGCGTCGCGAATCCTAGTGCGAGAGCAGTCGCGACAAGATTCTGGCGCACGACAAGCATGCGGATGAATTCGTCCTGCTCTTCCACGATCAACCGTCCGATTGCCCAGAAGATACCAAGCACGGCGAGGCCGGGAAGAACCGAGATGCCCGCGCGAACTGCGAGGGAAGGATCGGCATCGGCCAAGAGGCTCACCTGCAGGGCCAGTACCACCAGATAAGCCGAGGAAAAGATCGCCACACGCTTCAGGTATCTCCGCTGCGCCTCTCCCGCCACGGCACAAGCGCTCTTGCTGCTCGCCGCGCGCATGGTCTGGAAGAACAGACCGGCGGGTACAATCATCAGGATCATTGTGGTCGCGGCATTGATGGCGCCCGTCAGGGCGAGACCCATGACTGCACCGAAAGTCCCAAAGGCGAGACCCGCCCAGAAGGGGACCGACTTCGTGAAACTCTTCCCGGCGGCGGCGCTCATGCTGCACCTCGCTTCAGAAGATTGCAGGAACAGTCACGACGCAGCCAAGCGCCGGAGAACAGGGCAAGGAGGAGAAAGGGCGAAAACTGCGCCACCTCCTGGGGCACGATGTCCAGGATAGCCAGGAAGGCGATGCCGATCATCGCTGAAGACAGAAGCAGCGCTTTGCGTAATTGCGTCATGGAAAGTGTCCTTTTCTCAATGTAAAGGACGTTTGTCATATCGCCTTCCGTTTGTCAAGCATGCTTTCCAGATAGGCGTGGTTCCTTGTCATGGCTCAATGTCCGGGCTTGTCATCTGGCTGCCATCAAGCGCAGTCATGGCTCGGATAGGGAGTATCGCCGCATGTCATTCACCGAACCGCCTGAAACGCCCAAACTCGCGCCGCTCGACCGGCGAACTCTTCTCAAGGGTGGCCTGCTTGGCGCTGGATTGGCCGGGGCGCCGCTTGCTGCGCAAATCCCGGAACGCCAGCAGGGCTTCACCCACGGCGTCGCGAGCGGCGAGCCGGGCGGGGATCGCGTGCTCTTGTGGACGCGCTATGCCGGTGGCCAGGAAACCTCGCTGACCTGGCAGGTGCTGACGGCGGACGCGAATATGCGTGTCGTGGCCGAAGGGCCTGTCACGGCTTCTCCTGAAAACGACTTCTGCGCCAAGGCCTGGGCGAACGGGCTCGAACCGGGCCGCTGGTATCACTACCGCTTCGTGGCGCCGGACGGGTCCATGTCGGATCTTGGCCGCACGCGGACCCTGCCCGAAGGACCTACCGCGCGCTGGCGCATGGCGGTATTTTCCTGCTCCAACATCGGTTTCGGCTGGTTCAACGCCTATCGCCATGCAGCCGAAGCCAACGAATTCGACTGCGCCCTGCACCTGGGCGACTATTTTTACGAGTATCCGCAGGGCAGCTATCCCTCCCAGCGCGAATTCCTGGATGGCCGCGCCACGCTCGATCCAGCATCGGAAACGGTCGCACTGGCCGATTACCGCGCGCGGTTCGCCCAGTATCGTTCCGACGGGGATTTGCAGCGTCTGCATCAGCTCTATCCGATGATTGCGGGCTGGGACGATCACGAAAGCACGAATGACAGCTGGGAGGGCGGTGCGCAAAACCACCAGCCGGAAACCGAAGGGCCCTGGCCGGTCCGCAAGGCAGCGGCGATGCGCGCCTATCGCGAATGGATGCCCGTATCGGACGAGCCATGGGCCGCTTACGAGGTGGGCGACCTTGCCACGCTGTTCCGTCTCGAAACCCGGCTTACGGCACGCTCGCAGCAATTCGATTACAACAGCCTGCTTCGCGGCATGGCGTCCCCCGAAGAAGGCGTCGCACGTCTCGCTGCCTTTCGTGACGGCGAGTATGTCGATCCTTCGCGTGAAGTCCTGGGCGCGGCACAACAGGCCTGGCTTGCCGAAGGCATGAAGCGTTCGCGCAGGGACGGGAAAATCTGGCAGGTACTCGTGCAGCAAGTGCTGCTGGGAAAGGCCGCCGCCGCGACATCCCTCACCGACAACCTCCCCGATGGCCTGCCCGAGTACGTGCTTGAAAGGGTCAGGGCAAGCGCGCTCGCCAGCAGCGCCGAACTGCCGCTCAACATGGATGCCTGGGATGGCTATCCCGCCGCCCGTGCCCGCCTGTACGAGGCTGCACTGGCCGCTGATGCCAACCTCGTCTGCCTTGCGGGCGACACGCATAATGCCTGGGCTTTCGACCTGGCTCATGGCGGGGAAGCGGTCGGCGTGGAATTCGGCGGCCAGTCGGTAACTTCGCCGGGCTTCGAGAATTTCCTGCCGCAGGTTGCGCCGGGCGACATCGCCAATGCACTCGTCGCGCGCAATCCGGAACTCCAATGGATGGATTCGTCGAGGCGGGGGTACATGGCCGTCGAACTGACTCCGGGCCGATCGACCAGCGAGTATCGTTTCCTTTCCAGCGTTCGCGAAAAGGGGGCAGGTGTGGTCGCTACCCATAGCATTTCCACCCTCGCCGGCGCGCGCCGCCTCGATATCGGTTGAGATTTTAATCTCTCCCGGTTATCGCGAAAGACATGACGCAAATGCGCGACACGACTACGACTACTACCACCCCGGCTTTCCGGGGGCGGATGGTCGCGATCTGACGCGATACTCCGCCGCCCGGTTTCGGGCGGCACGGCGTTACCTCTCGAAATCGCGAAATTCTCCCAAACGCCGCTTCAAGGCTGCGCCTAGCTGTGCCATGGCGCGTGCAACCAAACGGATGAGACGATGACGGAACTTCTGAAGATCAGCCTGCCCGACGGTTCGGTGCGCGAAATGGAACCGGGCAGCACGCCTGCCGATGTGGCCGCGGCGATCGGCCCCGGCCTCGCCAAAGCGGCGATTGCCGCGCGCGTCGACGGCGAATTGCGTGACATCAACCGCCCCTTCGAAGGCGATGCCGAACTGGCGCTGGTCACCTCGCGCGACGAGGAAGACGCGCTCGAACTCGCCCGGCACGATTTCGCGCATGTCTTGGCCGAAGCCGTGCAGTCGCTCTGGCCGGGCACGCAGATCACATTCGGTCCGGCGACAGACGACGGCTTCTATTACGATGTGAAGGCGCCCGACAGCCGCGAGCCGTTCTCGATGGACGACCTCCCCGCGATCGAGGAGGAGATGCGCCGGATCATCAAGGCCGACAAGCCGCTTCGGCGCGAAGTCTGGAGCCGCCAGCAGCTGATCGACAAGTGGGAAGCCGAGGGCGAGGTCTTCAAGGCGGAATGGGCCCGGGAACTGCCCGAGGACGAGGAGCTGACGGTCTATTGGAGCGGCGAGGACTGGCTCGACATGTGCCGCGGCCCGCATCTTGCCAGTACGGGCAAGCTCGATCCGCAGGCTTTCAAGCTCATGCGCGTGGCGGGCGCATACTGGCGCGGCGACCAGAACAACGCCCAGCTCACGCGTATCTACGGCACCGGCTGGCTCAACAAGAAGCAGCTCGACGCGCATCTCACGCGGCTGGAAGAAGCGGCCAAGCGCGACCATCGCAAGCTGGGCCGCGAGATGGATCTCTTCCACCTTCAGGAAGAGGCGCACGGATCGGTCTTCTGGCATCCCAACGGCTATCGCATCTGGCGCGAGCTCGAAGCCTATATGCGCCGCAAGATGGACGGCGCGGGTTATCGCGAGATCAAGACGCCGCAATTGATGGACGTGCGCCAGTGGACCCAGTCAGGCCACTGGGGAAAATATGCCGAGAACATGTTCGCGGTCCCCGACATCGTGCCCGAGGTGGACGACAGCGGTGCCGCTTCGGCCTCGCCCAAGGTGGCCGACGATGCCGACTGGATGGCGATCAAGCCGATGAACTGCCCGGCGCATGTGCTGGTCTTCAAGCAGGGCATCACCTCCTACCGCGACCTGCCGATCCGCCTGGGCGAAATGGGCTGCTGCCACCGCAACGAGCCGCATGGCGCGCTCCACGGGCTGATGCGCGTGCGCCAGTTCACGCAGGACGATGCGCATATCTTCTGCACCGAAGCGCAAGTGGTCGAAGAAGTCCGCGCCTTCTGCAAGCTGGCGGACGAGGTCTATTCCGACTTCGGATTCAAATACGAAATCAAGCTGGCACTGCGCCCTGAAAAGCGGCTCGGCACCGATGCGGACTGGGACCGCGCCGAACAGGAGCTGCGTGATGCGGTCGAGGAAGCGGGCATGGCCAACGCCGATTACGGCTGGGAAGAACTGCCCGGCGAGGGCGCCTTCTATGCCCCCAAGCTCGAATGGCACCTTACCGATGCCATCGGCCGCACCTGGCAGGTCGGCACGATCCAGGGCGACCGGGTGCTGCCCGAACGCCTCGATGCGACCTATGTCGGCGAAGACGGCGAGAAACATCGCCCGGTAATGCTGCACCGCGCGATCTTCGGCAGTTACGAGCGCTTCATCGGCATTCTGATCGAACACTTCGCCGGGCGGCTCCCCGTGTGGCTTGCACCGACGCAGGCGGTGGTCGCCACCATCGTCTCGGACGCAGACGATTACGCGAAGGAAGCGGTCGCCAAGCTGGAAGCCGCGGGCATTCGCGTGACCAGCGATCTTCGCAACGAGAAGATCAACTACAAGGTGCGCGAGCACAGCCACGCCAAGGTCCCGCACCTGCTGGTGGTGGGAATGCGCGAAGCCGAGGAAGGCACCGTCGCGATGCGCACGCTGGGGCAGCAGCACCAGAAGGTGATGCCGCTCGACGAAGCGATCTCCATGCTGCGCGCCGAGGCTACGCCGCCGGATCTGCGCGAAGGCTGATACGCCGGTGGAATTGTTCGCCGGTTATGGCACGGCGGCAGTAATCGCCGCGCTGCTGGCCGCTTTCGGTTCCGCCTTCGTGCGCGGACTGACGGGGTTCGGCATGGCGATCCTGCTGGTGCCTATCCTCGCGCTGGCACTGTCGCCCGTCGACGCCGTGCTACTGGCGAACTTCCTCTCGGTGTTCATCGGCCTCACTGAAATCCGGCGGCTGCTGCGCGGCGCGGAACGTTCGGCATGGGTCATCATCGCGCTGGTCGCGGTGACGACGCCGCTTGGCCTCTATGCACTCAGCGTCACGAGCCCGGATATGGCGCGGCTGGTCATCGCCTTTATCGCCCTGTCCGCATTCGTGGCCATTCTACTTCCGCGCCGCGGAGCGCTGGACCACCATCCTGCGACCACCACGGGTGTCGGCGTGCTGAGCGGCCTGATGACCGGTTATGCCGGAATGCCGGGACCGCCCGTCGTGCCCTATTACGTGGGGCGTGACATCCCGCGCGAGGTGGCCAAGGCTTCGATGATGCTGATCTTCACCTGCGCATCGAGCGTGGGATTGGCGAGCGGCGCGGCGATCGGCGTTCTCGACTGGTCTCTGGTACCGCTGGCAGCGCTGCTGTTTCCCGCCGTGCTGCTGGGCAACCGGTTGGGCGACAAGGCATCGGGCCGGATAGAGGACCGGACCTGGCGAATCAGCGTAGGCGTGGTGCTTGGCGGAGCGGCCGTGGGCGCGCTGTGGAAGGCGTTCGGCTAGCTTGCTAGCCTTCCCGCGCGCGATCTTCAGAAGGGAAGCGCGGGTCCGGCCAGGATCAGCGCAAGCCCGCATCCGCCCACCATGACGGCGCGCGCCGCTTCGCCCAGCGGCAATGCCGGGACATGAATGCGTGCGAGAGCGATAGCCTTTGCCATGCGGGCATTCTCCGCCCAATTTCCTAACGAAAGGTTAACTCCGCACTATGGCCGGGGCATTTGCTGGCTGGCGCAGTGGAAACCGCCCCCGCCTGCAAGTACCGCATCGCCGCGTAATCCGATGGTGGCGCGGTCGGGGAACAGTTCGGCAATGGCCGCCACGCCTTCCTCGTCATGCGGGCTACCGAAGGTCGGCACCACCACCAGGTGGCTGGTAATCGCGAAATTGGCATAGCTCGCGGGTTCGATCCGGTCGCCGCTCGTGACGAGGCCGGGCGAAGGGATTTCCTTTACCGTCACTCCGGTCGCCTCAGCCCGGGCCCTGGCGTCGGCATAGATTCCGGCGTTGGGATCATCCTTGCCGGTGGCTCGCGGCAGGGCGAGCGTATTGGGGCCGACGAACCGCGCCAGATTGTCCACGTGTCCGTCGGTATGATCGTTTATCAATCCATCGCCGAGCCACAGCACGCGGGTGAAGCCCAAATCCTGCTTCAGGCGGTCCTCTATCTCGGTGCGGCAGAGCTGCGGATTGCGATTGGGATTGAGCAGGCACTGCTCGGTCGTCGCGACAAGGCCGGTGCCGTCACCATCGATCGCGCCGCCTTCGAGGATCCAGTCTAAGACTTCCAGCGGCAGGCCGGCGTCCTCGGCCAGTTCCGCACCGACTGTCTGGTCGCCATCCATCAGATACTTGCCGCCCCAGCCGTTGAAGCCGAAACGCCGCGCGACCCGCAGGCCCTTGTCATCGGTCAGCACCAGGGGGCCGGTATCGCGCAGCCAGACATCGCCATAGGTCCGGCGCTCCAGCCTTACGCCGCCGCCCACCAGATCGCGTGCGCGCTGTTCGTTAGCCGCATCGCGGACCAGAAGGCGCACTTCCTGCCCGCTTTCGGCCACGGCATTGGCGAAGGCAGCAATCTGCTCCTGCGCCTGCGGAAGCACCTTCGGCCATTCCTCGGCGTCGTGCGGGAAGCCGATCCACAGCCAGTCTTGCGGGGCCCATTCGGGGGGCATCGTCCATCGGGGCGTATCGCTCATGCGCGGCGGTTAGAGCCAGCGGAGCGGATTGCGCAACGAAAAAGGGGACGCCGAAGAAGCGGGGTTATGACGAAGAAAAGGCGCGGATCTCTGACCGATCACCCCCCTGCCGACTTGCGCGCCACGCGCCGGGCGGTGCGCCTGTTCCGTTTTTCGGCATCGGACAGCGGGTTCACCAGCTTTTCGTAAAGGCCGAACAGATGCTCCACCCGGTCGCGGTCGCTGTCGAACGGGGCGCGCCGGTAGAGCCGGTCGACTGCCCTGTCGAGCGCGACATGCGCCTTGCGCAGATTGGCGGGCATGGTGTCGGGATCGTAGAGATCGGCGAGGCTAGAGGTCGGATGCGCGGCGCGGGCATCGAGCACGGCCTGCGCCAGTTCCCCGACCTTCGCTCGCTGCTTGCCGCTCGCTTCCGGCCATGGGAAGGTGTTGTAGACAAGGCCATGAGTATAACTGTAGTCGCTTTTGAGACGACCCCCAATATGGCTAAGCCACGCCATATGCATGCCGCTGGTTAGTATCCCGAATTCCCATCCGCTCGCATCCGCGACAATACGCAGTTTCTGGCTCGCGATCACTTCCGGCCCCAGCCATCCGATCGGGACGTAATCTCGTCGTTCAGAGCTCGTGTTCGGGATCACCAGATAATCGGACCCTAAACGATTATCGACACCTAATTTTGTCGGATAGCTGGCCATTGCTTGGGTGCTGGGGCGCGAGCTTGAAGCACGGTATTTACGAAGGAGGTTCATTCGCTCTGTCACCATCGGCAGTTTCTTTAGTGCCGATGGGTCTGCATCCGCCAAGTAGAGAGTTTTTCGGGTAAACCCATTAATGAATTCCTGGCCTCCCAAGAAGTCCCGAAAAAACCGACGAGCCTTGGGCTCCGCCTCTAGAAAGGCCGCAGCTTCGTCATGAGTGAACGTCAGGATGCCATTATCGATCATCTGAACGCCTGACGTCATTTTGACCGTCCCATTGATCGGCCGACTTTCCTCCTTTACGACCAAGTGCCGATCCGCCGCGCCTTTGGCATCGAACAGATAGGCCGTCAGCGCACCGTGGCGGCTCTCGACCGGATCGCCCTTGATATCAGGATAGCTGAACAGCCGCTTCTCCTTCGGCTCGAAATCGCGATGCGTCAGTCCGACGATCACCACATGGACATGCGCCTTGCCGCGCGCTTCGCTGCCCCAGCTGAAGGTGCGATGGGCAAAGGCGATTTCCAGCCCGTAGCGGTCGAACAGAAGCGGCCAGAGCTGCGCCACCTGCTCGCCCTGGGTGATCGAATTGGTGGCGACGAAGGCTATGCGGATGCGCGTGTTCGCCTGCAGGTAAGCACCTGCCTTCAGGAACCATGCCGCGACATAGTCGAGCGTCCCACCGCTGCCGCCTAGCGCTGCGAGACGGCGCACTTGTGCACGTTGCTCGGCTGTCTGGTACTTAGCGCCGACGAATGGCGGATTGCCCATCACGAAGCTGCATTTCTCTGCCGGAAGCACCTCGCTCCAGTCAACTTCCAGCGCATCGCCATGGCGGATGGTCGCCCCGCCGGTCAGGGGGATGCGCGCGATATTGACTGAGAAGCTCTGGTTGAACGCATTGTTAGCGATGTGATCAGCCATCCACATCGCCACCTCGGCGATCATCGCAGGGAATTCCTCGTATTCGATGCCGTAGAACTGGTCGACCGTCACCCGGCTGAGCAAGGAAGGATCGAGGATGCCCTGCCGCGCGTCCTCGCCCATATCGGTGCGCGCCTTAGGCCAACGGGCCTCAAGCGCTTCCAGTTCGAGTTTGCGGATTTCGCGATAGGCGATGACGAGGAAGTTGCCGCAACCGCAGGCAGGATCGAGAAACCGCAGCCGCGACAGGCGAGCAAGGAAATTGTCAGTTCCTTGTCCCGCATCGTCTTGCGGGCCTTCAGCTTCTCTAGCTCCTCGCGTAATTCGTCGAGGAATAGCGGACCAATTACCTTGAGGATGTTTTCCTCACTGGTGTAATGCGCGCCTTTGGCGCGCCGTTCTTTCGCGTCCATCACGCTCTGGAACAGGCTGCCGAAAATCGCCGGGCTGACCGCCGACCAGTCGTGGCGGCATGCGTCGAGCAAGTCTTCTCGCATCTTCGCGGTAAACACGGGGGTGCGCAGGTTTTCGCGGAAGAGTCTTCCGTTAACATAGGGAAACTGGTTGAGTTCGCCCGGAAGGTTGGACTGGCGCTTGTCCTCGGGCGTATCGAGCACCTCGAACAGTTCGTTGATGACCCGGCCAACATTGCTGCCGTCGGGCAGCGTGTCATGTTCGATGAGCTGGAGAAAGATGTCCTTGGGCTGGAAGATGCCGGTATCATCGGCGAACATACAGAATAGCAGCCGCACCAGATATCGCTCGAGATTATGGCCAGTATAGCCATTCTCTTCCAGCGCATCATGGATACGACCCATTAGTTCGGCAGCCTTGATGGTAACTGCCTCTTGTCGCTCGAAACTCACGCGACGCCCGAGCATGAAATCGAACGCCTGCACATGCTTGTGCAGGTCGGCCAGCCGGAACTTCAGCTCCCTGCCAGTCTCCAGATCCAGCAGGTTCCAGCTCTGGAAATCGCAGGTGAGAATCCAGCGGGGCTGCTCGGCAGGGTGGACGCCGTGCAGATAATCCAGCGCCTGACCCTGGGCGCGATCGAGCCTTAGTCCGGCACTTTTCTGCTCGACCAGGAGTGTGCGAGGCCAGAAAAGGTCGATGAAACCCTGCTTGTTCTCGAGCAGTTTGACGCGCTGCTCGTAAACCGCAACCGTGCGGCGCTTAATACCGAAGACCTCGAAGAAATCATTGTAGAAGCTCTGGGTTTCGCCCTTCTCATAATGAGCGTCCTGCCATTCCTCGCTAAAGGTCTTCGCCCGCCTCGCGATTTCATCCCACCCTAAACGCATTTGTAATTTCCCCTCGTCGCCCCCGTTCTAGCGCAGCGGAGTCGCGCCGCAAGTAGCGGTATTTCCTACTGGCGCACGGTCTGTCAGCTTGGCGGCAGCTCTTTCATCCCGTCGATCACCCGCATTCGCGCGCATCCTCCGGCCGGCTGCAAGCCGACATGCGCCCCTCGCAAAACGACACGCCGCCAGCGCAAGCCGACAGGCTGGCGGCATAAAGTGACGCCTTTCCTGCGCAAGCCGACGCGCATTTGCCGCAAGCTGACGCTTTTTGGACAAGCCGACAGGGTTTTGGCCCTGGACAGTGTAACACCCGGTCCATGTCTCAGGCTTCGCAGCGCGAGGCCGAACGCCGATCGCCGCGAATCAGGCGGGGAAGCAGAAGGTGGCCAGGCGGGGCGTCCGGGTTTCGGGCGTGCGCTCAGTCGCTGTCACGCCCGTTCCGTTTCGACCTCCGCCTTAGCCAGATATTCATCGCGCAGTTCGCGCTTGTAGAGCTTGCCGTTCGCTTCACGCGGCAATTCGGGCCGGAAGTCGAACAGCTTGGGCATCTTGATCTTGGCCAGCCTGGGCGCCAGGAAATCGCGCAGCTCCGCTTCCAGAGCGCCGCCCGCCTCGCCCATATCCTTGGGCTGGACCACGGCGACCACCTTTTCGCCGAAGTCCGGACAGGGCGCGCCGATTACCGCGGCATCCATCACCTTGTCATGCGTGACCAGCAGGTTCTCGATCTCCTGCGGATAGATGTTCACCCCGCCAGAGATGATCATGTGGCTCTTACGGTCGGTGAGGTAGAGATAGCCGTCCTCATCGACATGGCCGATATCGCCCAGCGTCATCCAGCCTTTCGGATGCATGGCCTCGGCAGTCTTTGCCGGATCGTTGTGATAGCTCGGGATCTGGTCGTTCTCGAAGAACAGCAGCCCATCCTGACCGGCGGGAAGTTCCTCGCCATCGGAGCCGCAGACATGGAGCTTCCCGTGGATGGCCTTGCCCACACTGCCGGGATGCTGGAGCCAGTCCTCCGCCTTGATCAGCGTCATGCCGATGCCTTCGGACCCGGCATAATATTCATTGATGATCGGGCCCCACCATTCGATCATCTCGCGCTTGATCGGCACCGGGCAGGGCGCGGCGGCATGAAGGGCGCGCTGGTGGCTGGACAGGTCGTAGCCCTCGCGTTCCTCGGGCTCGAGCTTGAGCATGCGGACGAAATGCGTCGGCACCCACTGGCTGTCGGTCACCTTGTATTTCTGGATCGTGTCGAGGGCGTGCTGGGGCTCGAACCTCTCCATCACCACGACCGTGCCCCCGAGGCGATGGGCGGTTGTGCACCAGCCCAGCGGGGCCGCGTGATAGAGCGGGGCGGGCGACAGATAGACCATGCTCCCGTCGGCTGGCATTCCCGCGCCCATGATCGCCAGGCCTACCAGCGGGTTGACCGCCTCGATATCGTCACTGTCCGGTGGTGCAGGGCGCACGCCCTTGGGCGCTCCGGTCGTTCCGGAAGAATAGAGCATATATTGCCCCGGCGCCTGGTCCGGAATCGGCTCTTCAGGCTGCAGGTCCAGCGCGGCCTCGTAATCTTCCGCGCCTTCGCCGCCGACGGTCAGCAATTCGATGCCGCCGCATTCCTCCCGGATCGTCTGCAGGACGTCGTCGAACTTCCGGCTGGTGACGAGCAGTTTCACACCGGCGTCTTTCAGGATGTAGCATATCTCGGGGGCGGTGAGGCGGGTGGATACCGGCACCATCATCGTGCCTGCACGCTGCGATCCCCAGACCAGCGGCAGGTAATGGATGTTGTTCTCCATCAGCACGCCGAAGTGGTCGCCGCGCCCAAGACCCCTGGCGCGCAGCAATTGCGCGAAGCGATTGGCATAGGCGTCCATCTCGCCATAGCTCATCGTCTCGCCACTCCCGGCCATAATGATGGCGGGGTGGCCGGGGCGTGATCTGGCGTGCGATATCGGATGCATCGGCGGTCCTCTCTCCTCCGGCGGTCCACTTGAACGGGACTCGTCCGGTTGCAGGAAGAAACCTAACCGACCAGCGCGTGCGGGCAAGAAAAAAGGCGGCCGGGTCGTCCCCGCCGCCTTTTTCCGCAGTCCCGAAGGGCTTTCCGCCCGGGATTATTCTTCGTCGTTACCGCCCTGGCCACCTTCGGCCATGGCCAGCGCAAAGGCCTGCTGCGCCTGCGATTCGACCATGTAGGGAACCGGGTTCACCGCCTGGCCGTCGATGCGGACTTCATAGTGGAGGTGCGGACCGGTCGAGCGCCCGGTCGAACCGACGTAGCCGATGACGTCACCCTTTTTGACGCGAGTGCCGGCAGCAACCGCAATGCGCGACATATGGGCATAGCGCGTCTGGATGCGGGCACCGTGTTCGATCGAAACGTAATTGCCGTAGCTGGAGAACGGTTCGGCCTTGGATACATAACCGTCCGCCGTCGCATAGATCGGCGTGCCGGTGGCGGCTGCAAGGTCGACGCCCTTGTGGCCCATGCGGCGTTTGAGCACCGGATGGGTACGCGTGCCGTAACCGCTGGTCATGCGTGCTTCCTGGAGCGGCATGCGTGAAGGAACCGAAACCTGGGGACGAATGGCAGCCACCGGCTGGCTGGGGTTTTCCCAACGGGCGAACAGTTCGGTGAACTGTTCATCACCGTCATCCGAACCCTGCACCGTTACCTTCGACATGTCGATGGCACCCACTGCGGCAGCGGCATTCGTGTCCGCCTGCGCCGGAGAAGCAGCGATGGTAAGACCTGCTGCAGCCATGGTGAAAGCCAGCGTGGTACGCTTGGTAATCATGCTAAACCCGTCCATCCGGCACGGTTTCCCGCGCCTTTTCGTCCCGGATCGAAAGAGGCGTCCCGGCCTTTTTCGATCTCTTTTCAACTCCGCCGGAACCCCCCGGCACCTCGTGAGTTTGGGTTTTGCTGGAAAAGGTTAATCAAGCAATACCTTCATAGAAGTCCCGCGATAAACCGGCTGCCGAACGCGCTGAGTCGTTGAATGGTGGCTTCAGCCTCCCCGAAAAATGTCTTTTGACCAGATTTCGCCATGATTTTGGTGGGTTCTCGCCGCGGGCTGCACAAATTGCACGGAAATGCTTGGCACCGAAGGCGACATGACGAATTTCATCGTCAAGGATTCGTTGGAGAATTTTCGCCCCGTTTTCATCTCCTTGCGCGCGAACACGTGTCAGGGTGGCGGGTGTGACATCCAGCCCCCGCGCCTCGAGCACCATCGGCACGATGGCCAGCCGCGCGGCAACATCATGGGCCGTGTCCCGCGCCGCGCTCCACAACCCGTCGTGCGCAGGCAACGCCCCATAGAAGGAGCCGAGCGAATCGAGCTTTCGTTCGAGAATCGCGAAGTGCATCGCCTCGTCTGCGGCGACGGAAAGAAAATCCGAAACAAAGGCCTGACCCATCGATTCACCGAACCGTCCGGCCATGTCGAGCGCGAGGTCGATGGCGACGAACTCGATGTGGGCGAGCGAATGCCACAGTGCGATGCGGCCCTTTTCCGAACCGCCCCGTCCGCGCCTTGGCATGTCGCGCGGCAAGCGCAGTTCGACCTGGGCCGGCCATGCAGGCCGATCCGGCATGGTGCAGTCGAAGGTGAAAGTCAGCCGCCCGAGCCGCCAGTCACGCGCCACCTTGCGGGCAGCGAAGACCTTTGCCGTCTTGTCGCCGGTCAGCAAGGCGTCACGGATGGCACGGGAGACCGAGGTCATACGGTGCGCACGGCCTCCAGTACCTCCTCGGCATGACCCTTCACGCGGACCTTGGGCCATATGCGCAGGATCTTGCCCTGTTCGTCCAGCAGGTAGGTCGAACGGATCATGCCCATATAGGTACGTCCGTAATTCTTCTTCTCGCCCCACACGCCGAGCCGGTCCGAGAGCCCGTCCACCTCTGCGTCGGTGGCGAGATCTACCGTGAGATCATGCTTGGCGATGAAGTTCCGGTGCTTCTTTGCAGAATCCTTGCTCACGCCCAGCAGCACGGCACCCGCCTTTTCGAACTCCGGTTTCAGTTCCGAAAAGTCTTTAGCCTCCGTCGTGCAGCCCGGTGTGTTATCTTTCGGATAGAAGAAGATGACTGCCTTCCTGCCAGCCAGGCCGGATTTGGTTATCGTTCCGCCATCGGGTGTTTCCATCTCGAAGTCGGGAAAGGCATCACCTTCTGCATAAGTAGTCATTGGTCCAGCTCCAGTGTCTCGTCGAATACCGATTGCCATGTGTCTGCAACTTGCCGTCTTGCCTCGCCGAAGTTGCGAAGCAGCGCGGCAAGATCCTCCGCCTCGCACAGCCGCGCGAGGATATTGGAGGGCGCTTCGCCCGGAACAGAGAGGCCGGGGGCAAGCAGTCGGGTACCCACCAGCAGCCGTGTCATCAAGTGGTGCGCGCCCGCGAGCCCCTGTAATTCCGGAAGATTGGAGAGAGCGTCTTCGAGACGCGGAGTGAGTCCCCGCCGGTCGCGAAGCTGGAAGAAGTGGACGAGGAATTCGAGATCGACCAGCCCGCCGCGCAGAAGCTTGGCATCCAGCGGGCCTTTTGCAGGCTTATGCGCTGCCATTTCTGCGCGCATCTTGAGCAGGTCGGCGCGCAATGCAACCTCATCCCGCTCGCGGCAGAGCACTTCTCCAAGAATGGCCTTCACCTTGCTTCTGGCTGCATCGCTTCCAGTCAGAACCCGGGCGCGGGTCAGCGCCATGTGCTCCCAGGTCCAGGCGTCTTCCAGCTGATACCGCTCGAAACTTTCGAGACTGACTGCCAGTGGGCCCTGGGCACCCTGCGGGCGGAGCCGGGTATCGACTTCGTAAAGCGCCCCCTCCGCGGTCGGGACGGAAAGCGCGGCGCTGACGCGCTGTGCAAGGCGATTGAAATAGAGCGTCGCGCCCAGCGGTCTCTCGCCATCGCTCTCCGCTTCGTGACTGCCTGTGAACAGATAGACGATATCGAGATCGGATTCATGGGTCAGTGCTCCGCCTCCGAGCCTTCCCAGGCCAAGCACCAGCAATTCGGACCCATCAATCCTGCCGTGCTTTCGCGTGAACTCTTCTACCGCTGCTTCCTGAGCGGTTTCGAGGGCGGCTTCCGCAACGCGCGACAGGGCTGCTGCTATATCGAGCGGATCGTGCGCGGCCTCGATCATTTGCACACCCAGCGCGAAGCGCGTTTCGCCAGTCACGATGCGGATGCGGTCGAGCCTGTCCTCGTATTTGTCTCCGCGTTCGCCTCTGCGCATGGCGGCGGCGAGATCTTCTCGGCTACCGGGCAGGTCGAGCGCGCTGCGATCAATCAGCGTATCCACCAGTTCGGGACGGCGCGCTATGGCATCGGCCAGCGGCGGAGCAAGGGTCAGGCAATCGGCCAGCAATTGCATGAGACCGGGGCGGGCTTCGAGCAGCCGGAAGAGGTTGATCGCGCTCCTCAACCTTTCGAGGAGACTTTCCCAGCGCGCTACCGCACGTTCCGGATCGTCCGAAGCGGCTAGCGAGGAAATCAGTGTGGGGCGGATAGCCTCGAAGGCTGATAGGGCGGCGGTGCTTCTAAGCGACGGATACCTGCCATCGGTCCAGCCGAGGACGCGCTCCTCCAGTACGGGGTCGAGCTTAGCCTTGGCTTCGCCGGCAGCAAGGTGGGGACTGTCGGCAGGAACCGAGATCCTGTCTTCCGCCAGCAAGGCATCGTATCGCTCGGCAACCGGTACGGTAAGGCTGGCGATATGTTCGAGCCACGCCGCTCCATCGGGAAATCCGTCCAGCCTGGCGACGTTATCCAATGCCTCGCCCGCGGGCAGCGTATGGGTCTGCTGGTCGGCCACCATCTGCAACCTGTGTTCGATCTGCCGGAGACCGTCGTAGCTTTCGCCCAAGGCGCGCGCGTCGTCTGCTCCGATGCGGCCGGTGGCGGCCAGCGCATCGAGCGCGGCCCGGGTGTGCTTGCGGCGGATCGAGGGGTCGCGCCCGCCATGAATAAGCTGGTGGGTCTGGGCGAAGAACTCGATTTCGCGAATGCCGCCGCGACCAAGCTTGACGTTGTACCCGGGCGCGGGCTCGCTTGGGCCCGACTGTTTGTCGCGGATCCGGTGGGTGAGGCGGCGCACTTCGTCGATGGCCCCGAAATCGAGGCTCCGCCGCCAGATGAAGGGCCGAATGTGATCGAGAAAGGCTTCGCCTGCCGCGACATCGCCTGCACAGGCGCGCGCGCGAATGAATGCGGCCCGTTCCCAGGCAAGCGCCGAACTTTCGTAATGCATGATCGCGGCGTCGAGCGGGATGGCCAGCGGGCTGACTTCCGAAGCCGGACGCAGGCGCAGATCGACGCGGAAGACATATCCCTCGCTGGTAACTTCCGACAGCATTCGCACCACTTCGCGCACATATCGCTGTGCCGCTTCGCCCGGCTCGTCTCGTTCGCGGCGCGGAAGGGTTACAGGATCGTAAAGCAGGATGGGGTCTATATCGGACGAGTAATTCAGTTCGCCTGCGCCATGCTTGCCCAGCGCAAGGCCGATCATGCCCTGCACCTCGGCACTTTCGACCCGCCGCGCGATAGCGGCCTCGATTGCCCTGTGCAGAGCGCGGTCGGCGAAGAGCGACAATTCCCGCATTACCTTTTCGAGCGGGAATTCGCCGGCGAGATCGCCGATCGCCAGCACCAGGGCCAGTGCGCGCTTCTCCCGGCGCAAGGCAAGGCCGGTATCTTCGATGCCCTCCCCTGCGGCCTTGGCCAAGGCAAGCGCTGCATCCCCCTCACCCTGATCGAGCAATTCTGCAAGGTCGGGATGCCGTTCCAGTCCTCGCGCCAGGAAGGGAGCGTAGCTCCGCGCGCGATCCAGTGCATGGTTCCAGTCGGCAGGCATCGTGGCCCGCTGTGCCGAAGCTCGCGGGACGGCGCAAGCTTGCGTCACCGGGCGGAGCAGTGCAACAAGCGCGTCACGGATAACGCAAACGAGAGGTTGCCCCCCAAATGATCCGCACGACACTGGTTGCAGCATCGGCGCTACTGCTTGCCGCCTGCAACGCTTCGCTCGAGGATGAGGCGAATACCGCCACAGGCCTCGACATACCCGATATCGCCAGCGGCGAAATCTCCGAAGAGACGATGAAAACTATAACCGAGCGTCTCTCCTCCGACGAATTCGAAGGACGCATGCCGGGAACGGCGGGCGAGGAGAAAACCGTCGCCTATCTGATCGAACAGTTCGAGAAGGCTGGGCTGGAACCGGGGAACAATGGCAGCTGGACCCAGAAGGTGCCGCTGGTCGAAATCACCGGTAGAGACTTCGCCCCGCTGACCATTTCCGGCGACGATGGCGAGCCGATGGAATTCGAATATGGCAGCGACTGGGTCGGCGTATCCTATCGCGAGGAAACCGAAACCGCGTTGGAAGACAGCGAGCTCGTGTTCGTCGGCTACGGCATCGACGCGCCCGAGAAGGACTGGAACGACTACGAAGGCGTGGACATGACCGGCAAGACCGCGGTCATCCTCGTCAACGATCCCGATTTCGGCACACAATCGCTTGATGGCCCCTTCGGCGGCAAGGCGATGACCTATTACGGCCGCTGGACCTACAAATACGAAGAAGCCGCGCGCAAGGGTGCGGCAGGCGCGATCATCATCCATGACACCGAACCGGCAAGCTACGGCTGGAACGTAGTCGAAAGCAGCTGGTCTGGTCCGCAGGCCTATGCCCAGCGCGGGGAGAATGCGCCGCCGCTGACGATGATGAACGGCTGGGTGCAGAACGAAGTCGCCCAGCAGATCTTCGAGGCTGCGGGCAAGGATTTCAGCAAGCTGGCAGCAGCGGCGAAAAAGAAGGACTTCAGGCCGGTACCGCTGGGCCTGACCGCCTCGACCAGTTTCTCGAATGATATCCGCACCTTCGAATCGCAGAATGTTATCGGCATTCTTCCGGGTACCGAGCGACCCGAGGAATACGTCATGCATACGGCGCACTGGGACCATCTCGGCCGCTGCACGCCGGCTCCCGACGGCGACGATATCTGCAACGGCGCGGTCGACAATGCGACCGGCACGGCCGCACTGGTTGCCCTGGCCGAAGCGCAGGCGAAGACCGGACCCACGGCTCGCAGCCTCGTTTTCCTCGCGGTGACGGCAGAGGAATCGGGCCTGCTCGGCGCAGACTACTATGCCGCCAACCCGGTTTTCCCGCTCGAGCAGACGGTTGGGGGGATCAACATGGATGCCTTCCTGATCGCCGGGCCGAGCAAGGACGTGACCGTGGTGGGACCGGGCAAATCGCAGCTCGACCAGTTTCTCGAAGCGGCGCTCGAGGCGGACGGGCGCGTTTCCACGCCCAACCCCAATCCGGAAGCGGGATACTATTACCGTTCCGACCACTTCGCCTTCGCCAAGCGCGGCGTACCGATGCTTTACGTCGATGGCGGCGAGGATCTCGTCGATGGCGGGACAGAGGCAGGTGCTGCGATCGCCAAGGACTATCGTGACAATCGGTATCACGGACCCAAGGATGAATATGATCCCGAGTGGGACTGGTCGGGCGTGATGGCGGACCTGCAGCTGTTCTACCGTCTCGGCCGGATGCTGGGCATGAGCACCAGTTGGCCCAACTGGAACGAAGGCGACGAGTTCAAGGCGACGCGTGACGAGACCTGCACCGCAGAAGGCGCCGCTTGCGGAACCGTCTGATCAGATAAAGTCTGACGCAAAAAGGGCCGGTTCGCATTCATGGCGAGCCGGCCCTTTTTGTGAGGCATAAGTCGCTCTATTTCGCCAGCAGCCTCTCGGCTATCGCGCGAACCTCCTCGCCCATGTCTTCCCGCTGGAGCGCAAGGGCAAGCGTCGCCTCGACGAAACCGGTCTTGCTGCCGCAATCGTAACGGCTTCCGGCAAACGTCACGGCGTGGAACGGCTGGTTCCCGATCATCTTCGCCATCGCATCGGTGAGCTGGATTTCGCCTCCCGCACCCTTGCCCTGGTTTTCCAGGGTGCGCATGACTTCGGGCTGGAGGATGTAACGACCGGAGATTATCTTGTTCGACGGGGCCTCGGCGACCGGCGGTTTCTCGACTAGCCCGGCGACCTCGGTAAGCGTATCCGAAACGCTCGCCCCCGGGGCGATGACCCCGTAGCTGGACACTTCCTTCTGCGGCACCTCGAGGACCGAGATGAGGTTCCCGCCGACTTCATTATAGGCTTCCACCATCTGCTTCATGCAGCCCGGTTCGCCCACCATCAGCTCGTCCGGCAAAAGGATTGCGAAAGGTTCGTCGCCCACGATCGCACGGGCGCACCATATGGCGTGGCCCAGCCCCAGCGGCACCTGCTGGCGTACCGTGATGATATCCCCCGGCGTCGCACGCGTGGGCTCGAGAACGCTCATGTCCTTTCCGCGCTCTTTCATCGTGGCCTCGAGTTCGAACGCCACGTCGAAATGCTCCACGATCGCCGTCTTGCCGCGACCGGTGACGAAGATGATCTGTTCGATTCCTGCCTCGCGAGCTTCGTCCACGGCATACTGGATCAGCGGGCGGTCCACGATGGGAAGCAGTTCCTTCGGGATCGCCTTGGTGGCTGGAAGGAAGCGCGTGCCGAGTCCCGCAACGGGAAAAACGGCTTTTTTGATTGGCTTCTGCTGGCTCATGGATAAGTGGGGTAGGTCCGGGGCTGGAACAGGTCAATCTCTGGTCGGTTGAGGGGACGATTGACGGGTATAGTGACAGGTGCATGACGCTTGCCACGAGGCCCGCGAGGATTAAAGGCAGGGGCCCATGGACAAACTCATCATACGCGGTGGAAACCGGCTTTCCGGCACCATTCCCATTTCAGGCGCAAAGAACGCGGCCCTCACGCTCATTCCCTGTGCCCTGCTGACCGAAGAAGCGGTGACGCTGCGCAATTTGCCGCGGCTCGCCGACATTGACGGTTTCCAGCATCTGATGACGCAATTCGGGGTGAGTCACACGATCCCCGGCAAGCGCCCTGAAGAATTCGGCAGCAATGTGACCCTGGCCGCAACGCGTATCACCAGCTCTGTCGCGCCCTATGATCTGGTGCGCAAGATGCGCGCCTCGATCCTCGTGCTCGGGCCCCTGTTAGCCCGTACCGGAGAGGCGACGGTTTCGCTGCCGGGTGGCTGCGCTATCGGAAATCGTCCGATCGACCTGCATCTGAAAGCGCTGGAGGCATTCGGCGCGCATATCGAGCTTGCACAGGGTTATGTGAAGGCGACTGCGCCCGATGGCGGCCTGCCGGGCGGCGAATTCGACTTCCCCGTTGTATCTGTAGGCGCGACCGAAAATGCCTTGATGGCGGCGGTCCTGTGCAATGGGACGAGCAAACTCATCAATGCCGCGCGCGAGCCAGAGATTGTCGATCTGTGCAACCTTCTCACAGCCATGGGCGCGGAAATCGAAGGTATCGGCTCATCCGAAATCACCATCCACGGTGTGCCCCGTCTTCACGGAGCCACTTACCGTGTGATGCCCGACCGGATCGAGGCCGGGTCCTATGCCTGCGCCGCTGCCATCACCGGCGGTGAGGTACGGCTGGAAGGAGCCGACGAGCACGACATGGGGTCGACTATCCACGCCTTGCGCAACATCGGCGTCGAAGTCGAAACCGACAAGCGCGGCATTACGGTCGCGGCCAACGGCAAGCTCAAGGCGCATAATCTCACCACCGCGCCCTTCCCCGGGCTCGCAACCGATATGCAGGCCCAGCTGATGAGCCTGCTATGCAAGGCCGAGGGCACCAGCGTCCTCCAGGAAACGATTTTCGAGAACCGCTTTATGCACGTGCCCGAACTGGCGCGCATGGGCGCCGAGATCGAGACCACCGGCCGCACCGCGATTGTGCGGGGGCCGGTCGAGCTGACCGGGGCGGAGGTCATGGCAACCGATCTGCGCGCCTCGATGAGCCTCGTCATTGCCGGACTGGCCGCCAAGGGCGAGACGACGGTTCGCCGCCTGTACCATCTCGATCGCGGTTACGAGCGGCTGGAAGAAAAGCTGCAGCTTGTCGGCGCGGATATCGAACGGGTTGGCGACGACTGAACCTCTGTGGTGGACCTTTCGTGCTGGCCGACCGTTGGTTGGTGTAAGTCACTTACTCGAAAGGGAAGTTATCATGATCTTCAAGCTCGCAGCACTCGGTGCCCTCGGCTATGCCGGCTACCGCTATTACGAAAAAAACCGCGTCGACAGAAATGGCGTCGCTTTTGCGGGTGGTGAACCGGAAGGCAATTTCCGCAATGCCGGATCGGAATCCACGGCTTCGCACGACAGGATGAGTTCAATCGACGAAGCGCTGGACGAGACCTATCCGGCAAGCGACGCGACCGCAAAATACTGATCAGACGGTTTCGACTTTATTCCGGAAGGGCGGCGGGAGCGATTCCGCCGCCCTTTTCGTATGAAGGCACCAGCTCATGCGTGACCAGCCAGAGCCGAATGGCTCCCGCAAGGCCCGGGGGAGTACTGCTGCGAATACGGTCGGCATCGATGCTGGCTACCAGCGTGTTGACCGCAATCCCGCGCCGCGCCGCCGCCTGGCGCAATAACTCCCAGAAATACGGCTCCAGGCTGACGGACGTACGATGCCCTTCGATACGGAGCGAGTATTTGACGGGCGGATGATAGGGAGTCGTCATTCGAACCTTCTGCCACGGGCGCACTTGCGATAAAACATGCAGTCGTCGATACCTTGTTCCTTACAAACGGCAGACTGCGCGGTTTAATGTGAGCGAAGACAAGGCAAAAGGCGGAAAGGATCGGGGCGCGCCGGGGCAGCCCGCGCTCCCGCCTGGCCCTCTACCTCCCCGGCCGGTAAGTTACACGGCCAAGGAACTTGCCGAGATGGAGCGCCGCGAAAGATTGAGCGGGTGGCTTATGCTGTTCTTCGGCGGTGCGGCAATCGCTACCGCCGCCCTTGCAATCTATATTTTCTCCGACGACATCGAACTAAATGACGAGTACGTGCGGCTTGATCCCGATGAACCGGTAAAGCAGGACGACACGCCTTTCATCTGGGGAGAGGCCGAGCCGGAGCCTGCGCAGGTCGACGAGAGCGAGAACACAGTCCCAATTCTGCAGGAACAGTCCGACCGACACCGAAACGAAAGCGAACTGCGGACCACCGAACAGACCTTCAATTTCCCCCCTCCACCCCGCGAAGATCCCGCCCCGGCATTCATGGGCCCCCCAGCAGGCTCGGTCGACCGCGAGACATCTCGGGCCTTGCGCAGCGGCAAAGCGCAGCTTTGGCGCGAGGATGGCGAACGTGGCTATGTACTGGTGAGCGGGATCGTTACCTACGGAACCCGTGAATGCCGCCAGGTCAGCTACTCGCGATTCGAGCAGGGCCTGCAGGCCACCTCCCCGGCGACCCAATGGTGTCGTCAAGGCAGGAGCGGAAAATGGCGTCCCGACTCGCGCGGACCCGAATAGCGCTAGGGAATGGGCGCCTACTAATTTTTCGGGGTAGCTGGCAGAAGGGGCTGTCGATATTCCTTTGCCCATTGTGGCAAGTTGCGCGACCATATCCCGGATGGACGGCCTCGAAGAACTCACGGACAAGGAGAAGGAAACGCTCCGTCTGATCGTTCGCGGGCACGATGCGAAATCGATGGCGAACGAGCTTTCGCTCTCGGTTCACACGATCAACGAGCGCCTCCGGATAGCTCGTCGCAAGCTTGGGGTCACCAGCAGTCGCGAGGCCGGCCGCATGCTCCTCGAAAGCGAGGGTACCGCACCTCAAAATCTTGCAGACAAAGAATTTGGGGCTGCTCGTCCCGCCGAATCCGGCGAAACGGGACAGAACGCGGCAAGCAAACCGGCTCGCCGCATCCTTGCAGGAGTTCTTGTCATGATGACCTTGTTTGCCGCCGGGCTTATTCTGACGTCACATTTCGCCCAACCACTACAGCAAACCGCGCCCATCGAAACGCCGGCGAGCGATGCTGCCGTCGTTGCGGCTGCGCGCGATTGGCTGGCATTGACCGATGTAGGCGACTGGCAGGCCAGCTTCGATGCGGCAGGCAAGGCCTTCCGCGACGTGAATACCGTGACGGGCTGGACGAGTGCCGCAGAGCAGGTACGCGCCCCGCTCGGCGCTCTTGTTTCACGCGATTTGCTCACGATCCGCTATCTCAACGCACCGCCATACGGTTATCAGGAAGTCGCCTTCGCGACGCGTTACGCAAACAGCAAGGACGAGATTATCGAGACCATCACCCTCCAACAGGAAGAGGGCGTGTGGAAGGTCGTCGGGATTATGGCTGACTGACGCTGGGCGGGCTTCCGGCACGCGCCGGGAGCCCGCCCCGAGCCTCAATACATATGCTGGCCGCCGTTGATGCTCATGGTCGAGCCGGTGACGAATTCGCCATGTTCCGACACCAGGAAGCTCACGCCGCGTGCGATCTCACTGGCCTTGCCGAGACGGCCCACGGGGATTTTGGCGACGATCTTCTCCAGCACGGGTTCGGGGACGGCGGCGACCATATCCGTATCGATATAGCCCGGTGCGATGGCGTTGACGGTGATGCCGAAGCGCGCGCCTTCCTGGGCGAGTGCCTTTGTAAACCCATGAATGCCGCTTTTCGCGGCGGCGTAATTGACCTGGCCGTATTGCCCTGCCTGGCCGTTGATCGAACCGATATTGACGATCCTGCCCCAACCGCGCTCCTTCATTCCGGCGAAAGTGGCCTTTGCCATGTTAAAGCAGCCGCCGAGATTGGTGCGCATCACCGCATCCCAATCCTCATAGCTCATCTTCAGGAGCGTGCCGTCGCGCGTGATCCCCGCATTATTGACCACGATTTCGATCGGGCCATGCTCCTGTTCGACTTTCTTGCAGGCATCCTGGACCGCGTCGAAATCGCCGACATCGAATTTGACGGTGGGGATGCCGGTCTCGTCGGTAAATTTCCTCGCCGCTTCCTCGTTCCCGGCGTAATTGGCGACGACCTTGCAATCGCGCTCGTCACGCAGCCTCTCGCAGATTGCGCGCCCGATGCCGCGCGTTCCACCGGTTACGATGGCAACACGTCCCATAAAATCTCTCCCTGGCCATTCCGTAGCGTTAGATAGTGTTCTACGCACGGGAACACGACAGCGTAAAGTCAAACCGCCTCCGATCGGCGGCGAACAATCGTATTTCTTCGAGGGAGAGTGCGCGTTCTGCGCGAATCAGAAGCGGATTTGGGTTCCGACGTAAACTGCCTGGTCGTCTTCCAGGCCGTCGGTGAGCGGTCCCAGGCGGTCGCGATCCTGCGATAGCCGGACACCGGCCGTCACGTCGAGATTGCGGCTCAGGCGGTACGAACCACCGAGGTCGACACGCTGGGTGCCCGCACCTTCGAGCGTCCGTGGCGCACTGCCGGTACGACCTTCCTGCTGCAGCGCAATTCGCGACTGGAAGCGGTCGGGCTTTCCATCATCTTTGCGGCTGTCGAACTTGGACAGATCGGGCATCGAAATGTCCTTCAGCCCTTCGGCGACAGCGGCAGCGGAAACGCTCCGCGTCGGCTGGGCGAAGCTCTGGTAACCGCGCGCGATACCCAGATTGTACCGAGTGGGTGCGACAGGCAATCCAGCCTGTTCGGAGCCGCCCAGGGTAAGCGATTCGAATCCGCCCCGACCGGAGAGGGTGCGGACGGCCGCTTCGTTCACGCGGACGGCGAAGTTGACCGTGCGGTCACGCTGCGGTGCCGGTTTGCTGGCGGGGGTGAAACGAAGAGCGTCTTCCCCGACGATCTCGGCCACTTTCTGGGCCAGTTCCGGATCCGCACCGGCTGGGGTGAAAGGGAGGAAATCGATCGAATTGGAGGCCGGGAGGTTTTCCGAAGACGTGACGGCGAAACCTGCTGCCGGAACAACCAGCGCAAGGCCTGCGACAGCAAGCATGGCCGGCGCTAACCGTCCCTTACTCCTGCTGATCTTCGCATTGCCCATCGAACGCCTCTATATCCCCAATCTCGCGGAGTTCGTACCTTAATAAGGCATTTCCCCCTTAACCGTTCCCGAACGACTCCGGAAACATCAGGAATGTAAGGCTTCGTCCCTGCCTTGACCAGCTTTTCCACAGGGCCGGGCCAATACGGGACAAGGGTGTTGCGCGAGTCACACAGGGGCGCCACACGATTAAGGGCGCATTCACGCGCGAGGGGCGTCTATGCCAACTCTCGCCGATGGTGGGGAAAGCCAATGCTTGCTCCCGTCCACGCAGTCTTTATAGAGCCGCAACGTTATTACCCGATCCGAGGACCGTTCATGACCGCACACCGTAGCTTCCGCCGTCCCGCCGCCATCGCCATCCTCGGCGTGGCCAGCATCGGCCTTGCGGCTTGCTCGAGCAGCGACCGTCCACGGGCCGATCTCGCTGCGGCACAGGTTTCGACCATCGGCGTGAATTCCTATCTCTGGCGCGCTGCGCTCGAAGCGGTCGGGTTCGCACCCCTGTTGCAGGCGGATTCGGCAGGCGGCGTCATCGTCACCGACTGGTACGCCAACCCCAGCAATCCGGGCGAGCGGGTCAAGATGACCGTTTCGATCCTCGATACGGACCTGCGCGCCGATGCCCTGCGCGTTGCCGCCAGCCGCCAGGTGAACCAGGCCGGAAGCTGGGTCGATGCCCCGGTTCAGGCCGCCACGGTCCAGAAGCTGGAAGACATCATCCTGACCAAGGCTCGCGAACTGCGCCGCCAGGCGATCGCCAACTAAGCAAGCGGGTTCCATTCGCGTCTGAAATCCTTACAGGCGTCCTCCATGAGTGACACCCGTTTCGATCCGGCGCAGGCCGACGCACGCTGGCAGGCCGCCTGGGACAAGGCGCAGACCTTCCGCGCCGACAGCAATTCAGCAAAGCCCAAGAGCTACGTGCTCGAGATGTTCCCCTATCCTTCGGGACGCATCCACATCGGCCATGTACGCAACTACACGATGGGCGATGTGCTGGCGCGCTACAAGAAGGCAACCGGGCACGAGGTCCTGCACCCGATGGGCTGGGACGCCTTCGGCATGCCGGCGGAAAACGCGGCGATGGAAAAGGGTGTGCATCCCGGCGGCTGGACCCGCGACAATATCGAACACATGAAGGCGCAGCTGAAGCGCCTCGGCTTCGCGCTCGACTGGAGCCGTGAACTCGCGACCTGCGAGCCCGACTATTACGGCCATGAGCAGGCGCTCTTCATCGACCTCTACGAAGCGGGTCTCGTCTATCGCAAGGAAAGCGAGGTCAATTGGGACCCGGTCGACATGACCGTGCTCGCCAACGAGCAGGTAATCGACGGCAAGGGCTGGCGCAGCGGCGCCGAGGTCGAGAAGCGCAAGCTCAACCAGTGGTTCCTCAAGATCACCGACTTCGCCGAGGAACTGCTCGAAGGGTTGGGCAGTCTGGAGAACTGGCCCGACAAGGTCCGGCTGATGCAGGAAAACTGGATCGGCAAGTCCAAGGGGCTGGAGTTCAGCTTCGATCTTTCGAACGGCGAGAAGCTGCCGGTCTATACCACGCGTCCCGACACGATTTTCGGCGCGAGCTTCGTCGCGGTGGCGGCGGATCATCCGGTGGCGCAAGGCGTGGCGATGAACAATTGCGATGCCGCGAAATTCATCGAAACCTGTAAGAAGGGTGGCACGACAGCAGCCGAACTCGAAACGGCCGAGAAGCTCGGCTTCGACACCGGAATCGGTGCGGTTCACCCGTTCACCGGAGAACACCTGCCGGTCTATATCGCGAATTTCGTGCTGATGAATTACGGCACCGGCGCGATCATGGCGGTGCCGGGGCACGACCAGCGCGACTTCGAGTTCGCGACGAAGTACGGTCTCCCAATCCCCCGCGTAGTCGCGCCCAGCGTGGAGGACGCCGACAAGCCGTTCGACGGCGAGGCCGAGGCGGGCGAAGGCGTGATCGTCAATTCGGATTTCCTCGACGGCATGGAAGTCGAAGACGCCAAACGCGAAATCATCCGCCGGATCGAGCAGCAGGGTCGCGGCCAGGGCAAGACCGTCTGGCGCCTGCGCGACTGGGGCGTTTCGCGCCAGCGCTACTGGGGCACACCGATCCCCTTCATCCATTGCGAGAGCTGCGGCGTTGTGCCGGCTTCCAAGGATAGCCTGCCGATCACGCTGCCCGAAGACGTCGATTTCAAGACGCCCGGCAATCCGTTGCTGCGCCATCCGACGTGGAAGCATGTCGATTGTCCGAAATGCGGCGGCAAGGCGGAACGCGAGACCGACACGCTCGACACTTTCGTCGACAGTTCGTGGTATTTCCTGCGCTTCGCCAGCCAGCCTGCGGACAAGCCCTTCGACAAGGACGAAATCGCCAAGTGGCTGCCGGTCGAGCAATATATCGGCGGGATCGAACACGCGATCCTGCACCTGCTCTATGCGCGCTTCTGGACCCGCGCGCTGGCGCATATGGGACAGATCGAGGTGACCGAGCCCTTCGCCTCGCTGTTCACGCAGGGCATGGTGACGCACGAGACCTACAGCCGCAAGGAAGGCGGGAAGACCGTCTATTACGCGCCCGACGAGATCAGCCGCGAGGCAAACCGTGCCTTGCTGAGCGCCGATGGCGGCGAGGTCGAGATCGGCCGCGTCATCAAGATGTCGAAGTCGAAGAAGAACGTCGTCGACCCCGACACGATCATCGACACCTATGGCGCCGATGCAGTGCGCTGGTTCATGCTCTCCGACAGCCCGCCCGAACGCGATTTGCCGTGGTCCGAAGCGGGCATCGAAGGCTGCAGCCGCTTCGTCCACCGCCTCTGGCGCCTGTTCACAGCCTATGATGCCGGAGCGCAGGGCGAGGACAAGGCGCTGGCGCGCAAGACCCACCAGACCATCGCTGCCGTGGCCGAGGATATCGAGGCGCTCGGCTTCAACAAGGCGGTCGCACGCATTTACGAACTGACCGGCGCAGTCGAAAAGGCCGCGCCTTCCGCCAGCCGCAGCCATGCCATCCGCACGCTGGTCCAGCTCGTGGCCCCGATGATGCCGCACCTCGCCGAGGAAGCATGGGCCACGCTCGGCGAAACGGGCATGGTCGCCGATGCCGCATGGCCCGAGGTCGATCCGGCGCTGCTGGTCGAGGACGAGGTGACCATCGCCGTCCAGCACAAGGGCAAATTGCGCGATACGCTTACCGCACCCAAGGGCGCTTCGAAGGAAGATCTCGAGGCAATGGCTCTCGCTTCCGAGAACGTCCAGCGTTCGATCGATGGTGCAGAAATCCGCAAGGTCATTGTCGTGCCGGACAGATTGGTGAATATCGTCACCTGATGCGGATATTCCTTGCCCTTTCCATCGCGCTGGCGCTGCCCGGCTGTTCGCTGTCTCCCATGTATGCGGGCGGCAGCAACGGCGCGGTTGCGCAGAGCCTGGCGGCGGTCGACGTGCCGCCGATCCAGGGCAAGGCAGGCTGGCTGGTCCGCAATGCCCTGAACGAAAAGCTCGGCGCGGCGGGTGTCGCAGACTCCCGCTACAGGCTCGACGTTCGCCTCGACGATAGCCTAGCAGGTCTCGGCGTGCTGGCCGACGATACCATCAGCCGCGAACGCCGCACCCTGCGCGCGCGTTACCAATTGGTGGATGCTTCGACAGGCGAGATCCTGCTCGACGCGACCGAAGGCGCAGATGCCGGAATCGATGTCGTTTCCAGCGAATATGCGACCATCGCCGCAGAAAATACGGCGCTGGAGAACCTGACGAAGGAAATCGCCGACCGCATCGTTACCCGCGTCGCGTTGACGCTTCGGGACCGGTGAAGCTCACCAGCCGCGATTTCGCCGCCAAGGCCCGGAATGCAGCGGAAAGCTGCACGATATTCTTCTTCTGCGGACAGGACGAGGCAGGGGCAAGTGCCGCAGCGAACGACCTTGTCGCTATGCTCCCCGAACCCGGCGAGCGCGTCGAGATACCCGGTGCCGAACTTCGCGCCGATCCGGCGAAACTGGGCGATGAAGCACGTTCCACCTCGCTCTTTGGCGATAGCCGCCACATCTGGTCCCGCGTTGCAGGCGACGAGGCACATGAAGCGCTGAAGACGCTCGTCGAAACGGGTGATACGGGCGCGGGCGCAGCTTGCCCGGTAATCGTCGTCGCCACTTCGGCCACCGACAAGTCGCGCACCGCGAAACTGCTCGAAAAGCGCAAGGATGCGCTTGTCGCGATGTTCTATCCGCCCGATCTGCGCTCGGTCACCCAAGTCGTCCGGGGGATGGGCGATACGGCGGGCGTGCGGCTGGATGGAGCGGTGGCGGAGCGAATTGCGCGCGGCGCCAATCTGGATGTGAGGCTGGCACAGAGCGAGGTGACCAAGCTTGCGACCTATCTCGATGCCAGCCCGCAAGCGCCCAAGCCCGCGAATATGGAACACCTCGATGCCGTCGGCGCGGCGAGCGAGGAGGAAGGCTTCGCCTCGCTGGTCAATGCGGTGATGGCGGGGCAAGGCGCGAAGGTAGCCACCGAAATCGCGCGGATGAAGCAGATCGGGCTCAACCCCGTCGGTACGCTGCTCGCGGTGGAACGGCGGGCGGCGCAGCTTGCCCGTATCTCTGCCGCGCTGGGCAATCGCCGTTACCAGGATCTCGACAAGGGGGAGAAAGCGCGGCTCGGCATCTTCTGGAAGGAAGAGCGCGACATAGCAGAGCAGGTCCAGCGCTGGCGCGGCCCCAAGCTCGACCGGCTGACGCTGCGTCTGACCGAACTGCACCGTGAACTGCTGACGAACAGCCAGTCTTCCGAATTGCTGCTTGCCCAGGGCCTGACCGGCATCGCACGCGTTGCCGGTGCGGGGCGGCGTTAGCGCGGCCTAGTCCTGCGGGACGGAGAAGGTCCCGGTTACGCGACCGTTCGATGAAGTCGATCCGGTGCCGGTGACGCCCGAGGAACCGCTGGCCCGGCCGTCGACGCTCGACACGCCGCTGGCCAGGTCGATCACAAGCCGTCCTCCATTGAGCGTGTCACCGCCGCGATTGAGCCGCACATTGCCGGCCATAGTGATGATCCGGCGATTGAAATCATAGACCGCTGTATCGCCCCGCGCGCGTTCGTTGCCGCGGGTGACGTTGACGCCGCCGGTCGCCATGATGCGCTGGATACTCAGGTTGCCCGTATCGGAATAGTTCACGATGGTGCGCGCCGCATTGAGGTTCAGCCCCGCCTGCGTGATCTGGACGTTGCCCGACAGGACCACGCGGTTCTGCCGGTCCTGCAATTCGATCCGGTCGGCGGCGTAGGATACGGGCGCGTTCGAATTATGCCCCGCAATCGCCTGCGCGGACAGCTGCATTCCGGCAAGCGCCGCGAGCGTCAGTGCGAAGCCTGCAGCCGCGCTCTTGGCCATGGTGGGCAAATGACTCTTCATCAGGGCATCCTTAGCTTTCCGGGCTCCATACGCAGCCGCGCATTCCCCGAAAGGGTTATCCGGCGTTCGGCCAGATCTGCATCGAGCCGGTTGGCGCTGAATGTGCCTGCGGGAACTGCTCCCTCGACTCCGCCCGCTCCTTCCAGCGTCTTGTTGTTGAGGTCGAGCGAGACCCCGCTGGCGCGCATGCGGTAACCGTCGGCAGCCACCATGCGCATGGTCCCGTTCACGGCGACCACTTCTTCATTGATGTCATACTGCCCGCCGGGGGCCTCGACCCGCGCGGGTCCCTCGGCCAGCAACATCCGTGCGACGAGCTCGTCCATCCGCACGATCCCCTCGATACTCGATCGCTGGACCGCTTCTCCGGCGGTCAGCGAAAATGGCCGGCCTTGCGCATCCTGCCCGCGGTAGAGCGCATTGTCGACGCGCAGCCGTTCCTGGATGACCGCCACTTCGTTGCGATCGAGCAGGAAGCTGATCTCTCCGCGCGGGGAAAGCGGCGTGATGATCATCAGCGCGGCAAGTACGCCGACGCCCATCGGCAGGGCCCGGACGAGGAAGCTGACCAGCCGGTCGTGGCTTCCGCCGGGCGCGGCGAAATGCTGGCGGCGCGAGCGCAATTGCTTCGCCTCCTGCGTTTCGATCCTGCGCTTGCGGAATACCATGCCGGCTTACCTGCTCCCCTCAGGCTGACGCGTGGCTGAAGATATCGTGATCCTGCCAGCCGAGAATATCGAGATGCGCCCGGGCGGGAAGGAAATCGAAACAGGCCTGCGCCAGTTCCATCCGGCCTTCGCGTTCGAGACGGCGGTCGAGTTCTTCCTTCATCCGGTGGAGGAAGCGCACGTCGGAGGCTGCGTAATCGCGCTGCGCCTCGTTCAGTTCGGGGCCGCCCCAGTCCGAGCTTTGCTGGACCTTGGACATGCTTTCGCCGAGCAATTCCTCGACCAGGTTCTTGAGGCCGTGCCGGTCGGTATAGGTGCGGACCAGCTTGCTGGCGATCTTGGTGCAATAGCAAGGCGCCGCCGTGACGCCGAGGTAATATTCGATCGCCGCAAGGTCGAAACGCGCGAAATGGAACAGCTTCACACGCTCCGGATCGGCGAGGACCGCCTTGAGATTGGGCGCGTCGTAATCGCTTTCAGGGCCGAAGCGGACGAGATGTTCGTCACCCTTGCCATCGCTGATCTGCACCAGGCACAGCCGGTCGCGGATGGTGACGAGGCCCATGGTCTCGGTATCGACGGCCACCGGGCCATCGGCGAGCACGCCTGCGGGAAGGTCTTCTTCGTGGAAATGAACTGCCATGCCCTGCGCCTTAGATGCATTGGGGATTGTAGGAAAGGGCGGACTGGCCCCCTGCGACAAGGGCGGGCAGAATGGGCTGATGAGTGACAGCGTACCCGAAAGCTGGAAGCCGGTTCTGGACCCCGTGCTGGAGGCCGAAGAAGCGCGCCGGCTGGGCGGCTGGCTGCGCGCGGAGGAAGGGGCCGGCAAGATCGTCTATCCGCCGCGCGGTTGCCGGCTGAAGGCGCTCGAACTGACCCCGCTCGACAAGGTCAAGGTCGTGATCCTCGGGCAGGATCCCTACCACGGTCCGGGACAGGCGATGGGCCTCAGCTTCTCCGTCCCACAGGGCGTGCGTCCGCCGCCGAGCCTGGCGAATATCTACAAGGAACTGGAATCCGATTGCGGCATCGCCCGTCCTAGGGATGGCGATCTTACGAATTGGGCCATGCAGGGCGTGCTGCTGCTCAACAACACGCTGACGGTCGAGGCGGGGCGGGCCGGCAGCCATGCGGGCCGCGGCTGGGACGCGGTAACCGATGCCTGCATCGCGGCAGTGGCGGACCGGCCCGTTCCCTCTGTCTTCATCCTCTGGGGAAGCCACGCACAGGCGAAGGCGAAACGGATACCGAAGCTTCGCAGCGGGCCGCATCTCGTCATCGAAAGCCCGCATCCGAGCCCGCTGTCGGCCCATCGCGGCTTCTTCGGTTCAAGACCTTTCAGCCGGACCAATGCTTTCCTGGAAGAACAGGGGCGCGGGGCGGTGGACTGGAAACTCTAGCTTCCAAGCCGGGTGACGGCTGCCGGGAAATACGACTGCGAACGTTTCCAGTTGCATTTGACCGCAGGATCGGCATTTTTGTTGCAATGCAGCATGAAACCAACTTCCAAACCACGCAGGCCGTCGTCGGGCAGGCGATGCACGAACGGCTGATGATCCGCGCGATCTACAATGCCGCCGAACTGACGCTCGCGCCGCACCAGATCGTCCTGCGCAACGATGCGCTCTACCTGGGGGCGGTGAACCCGAAGAAGAACCGCCGCGTCGACGAGGATCCGAGCCTCGGCTATTTCAAGCTCGACGGCCTGTCCGACCTCGCGCTGACCGACGAGCGGTTCGAGCCGCTTCCGGCGGAAGCCTGCGGGCCTGCGCGCGAAGGCGATCAGGTCATCGTCGCACTCGACTGACCGGGCGCCGTCCTACCTTGGCAGTTCGCTGACGCCCATCAGCGCTTCGTCCACTGCGCGGGCGCACTGGCGGCCTTCGCGGATGGCCCAGACCACAAGGCTCTGCCCGCGCCGCATGTCGCCGCAGGCGAAGACATGCGGTTCGCTGGTGGCATAGCGGCTGGTGTCGGCTTTTACATTGCCGCGCTCATCCAGCTCCACGCCTGCCCGGTCGAGCAGCCCGCGGCGCTTGGGGCCGGTAAAGCCCATGGCGAGGAGGATGAGATCGGCCTTGAGCGTGAACTCGCTTCCCTCGACCTCGACCATCCGGCCGTCCTTCCACTCCACCCGCACGCATTCGAGCCCGGCGACATCGCCGCCGTCTTCGACCACGCGCTTGGTCAGCACGGCCCAGTCGCGCTCGACGCCTTCCTCGTGGCTGGAGGAAGTGCGCAGCTTCAGCGGCCAGTCGGGCCAGGTCAGCGCCTTGTCTTCCTTCTCTGGCGGCTTGGGCATGATTTCGAGCTGGGTGACGCTGGCCGCGCCCTGCCGGTTGCTCGTGCCCACGCAGTCGCTGCCGGTGTCACCGCCGCCGATCACGATCACGTGCTTGCCGGTCGCAGTGAGTGAACCGCGCGGGGCGGCGCGCACTTCGTCGTCGCCCGCATTGCGCTTGTTCTGCTGGGTCAGGAATTCCATCGCGAAACGCACGCCGGGAAGCTCCGCGCCCGGAATGTCGAGCATGCGCGCTTCTTCCGCACCGCCCGCCAGCACGATGGCATCGAAATTCTCCTGCAGCGCGGTGAAGCTGACTTCCACGCCCACTTCGCTGGAGGTGCGGAACTGCACACCCTCGGCTTCCATCTGCACCGCGCGGCGGTTGATGAGATGCTTTTCCATCTTGAAGTCGGGAATGCCGTAACGAAGCAATCCGCCGATCCGGTCGGATTTTTCGAACACCGTCACGGCATGGCCCGCGCGCGCCAGTTGCTGTGCGGCGGCGAGGCCGGCGGGGCCGCTGCCGATCACCGCGACCGACTTGCCGGTCTGCTTTTCCGGCACTTCGGGCTTGACCCAGCCTTCGCGAAAACCGCGGTCGATGATCGCGCATTCGATGCTTTTGATCGTCACCGGCGCATCGACGATGTTGAGCGTGCAGGCCGCCTCGCAAGGTGCGGGGCAGATGCGGCCGGTGAATTCGGGGAAATTGTTGGTCGAGTGGAGAACCTCGAGCGCATTCTTCCAGTCGTCTTCATAGACCAGGTGGTTCCAGTCCGGGATGATGTTGTTCACCGGACAGCCGTTGTGGCAGTAGGGAATGCCGCAGTTCATGCAGCGCGCGGCCTGCTTCTTCAGCACGTCGTCGCCCTGCGGAAGGACGAATTCCTTATAGGTCTTCAGCCGCTCTTCCGGTGCGACGTAAGAGCGCTCCTCGCGCTCATATTCGAGAAAGCCGGTTTCCTTGCCCATCAGCTTGCCACCAAGTCCAAAGTCAAAATTTCCGTTCGTGCTGAGCTTGTCGAAGCACCGCATTTTCTTTTGAGCGCAGCGCCGGGAAAGAAGGACGGCCCTTCGACAAGCTCAGGGCGAACGGGATGGAGGAGGCAGCTCATTCCGCAGCCTCCATCGCCGCTTCCTCACGCTCGGCCTCGAGCAGCTTGAGCGCGCGCGCATAATCGCGCGGCATGACCTTGCGGAAGTTCTTCAGTTCGTTCGTCCAGTTGTCCAGCAGCGCCTTCGCCCGCGCCGATCCGGTGTGAAGTAGATGGCGTTCCACCAGCAGCTTGAGCCGTTCGGCATCGTGGTAGAGCGGATCGCCCATGCCGGGATTGTCGACGCTGACGGCGCGCTGCTGCGGCTTGCCCCAGCTTTTCTCCGCGCCTTCCCCGTCGCCCGGTTTCACGTCCAGCACATCGACCTGCGCGTGGTTGACGAGGCGGGTGAACTCGCCGTCCGGATCATAGACATAGGCGATGCCGCCGCTCATGCCTGCGCCGAAGTTGCGGCCCGTCTTGCCGAGCACGCAGACCACGCCGCCGGTCATGTATTCGCACGGATGGTCGCCCGTGCCTTCGACCACGG
The DNA here is from genome assembly GCF_019711635.1 of Qipengyuania huizhouensis. Classification (GTDB taxonomy): domain Bacteria; phylum Pseudomonadota; class Alphaproteobacteria; order Sphingomonadales; family Sphingomonadaceae; genus Qipengyuania; species Qipengyuania huizhouensis. The sequence continues at coordinate 123,786 of NZ_JAIGNT010000003.1, forward strand.
CGACCGCGCCCGAATTGCGCACGGCAAAGCGTTCGCCCGCCACACCGGCGAAATAGGCTTCGCCCGCAATCGCGCCGTAGAGCACCGTGTTGCCGACGATGATGTTCTCGGTCGGCTCGCGCGGCACACCCTGCGGCGGCTTCACCGCGATGCGCCCGCCTGAAAGGCCCTTGCCGGCATAGTCGTTGGCATCGCCGGTCAGGCTCATGGTCACGCCGTGGGCGAGCCATGCACCGAAGCTTTGTCCGGCCACTCCGGTCAGGTCGATCCGGATCGTGTCCTGCGGCAGGCCGTGATGGCCATAAGCCTCTGCAATCCGGCCCGACAGCATGGTGCCGACCGTGCGGTTCACATTGCGGATGGTGCGGGTAATCTGGACCGCCTGACCGCTTTCGATGGCGGGCTTGCAGGCCTCGATCAGTTCGACGTCCATCGCCGCGGCAAGGCCGTGGTCCTGGTTCTCTGTGTGATGGAGCGACCGGCCCTCTTCGACCGGCACGGCGTGCAGGATGCGCGTCAGGTCGATGCCATGCGCCTTCCAGTGACGCCGCACGCGGCGCATGTCGATCTTGTCGACGCGGCCGACCATCTCTTCCACCGTACGGAAGCCCATCTCGGCCATGATCTGGCGCAGCTCTTCAGCGACGAAGAAGAAATAGTTGATCACGTGTTCGGGCGTGCCGGTGAAGCGCTTGCGCAGCACCGGGTCCTGCGTCGCCACGCCGACCGGACAGGTATTGAGGTGGCATTTGCGCATCATGATGCAGCCCGCGGCGATCAGCGGGGCGGTGGCAAAACCGAATTCGTCCGCGCCCAGCAAGGCGCCGATGGCGACATCGCGCCCGGTGCGCAGCCCGCCGTCGACCTGCACTGCGATGCGGCTGCGCAGATCGTTGAGCAACAAGGTCTGCTGCGTCTCGGCAAGGCCTATTTCCCACGGGGATCCGGCATGGGTAAGGCTGGTCAGCGGGCTTGCGCCCGTGCCGCCTTCATAGCCCGAGATGGTCAGATGGTCGGCCTTGGATTTGGACACGCCTGCAGCCACCGTGCCCACGCCCACTTCGCTGACCAGCTTCACGGAAATGCGGGCCTCAGGCTGGACGTTCTTGAGGTCGTGGATCAGCTGCGCCAGATCCTCGATCGAATAGATGTCATGGTGCGGCGGGGGCGAGATCAGGCCCACGCCCGGGGTCGAATGGCGCACCTTGCCGATCCGCTTGTCGACCTTGTGGCCGGGCAGTTGGCCGCCTTCGCCGGGCTTCGCGCCCTGCGCCATCTTGATCTGGATATCGTCCGAATTGACGAGATATTCGGTGGTCACGCCGAAGCGCCCGCTGGCCACCTGCTTGATCCGGCTGCGCATCGAATCGCCGTTTTCCAGCGGGCGGAAACGCTCGGGCTCCTCGCCGCCTTCGCCCGTGTTCGAACGACCGCCCATGCGGTTCATCGCGATCGCCAGCGTGGAATGTGCCTCGTGGCTGATCGAACCGAAGCTCATCGCACCGGTGCTGAAGCGCTTGACGATTTCGGCAGCGGGTTCGACTTCCGATATGTCGAGCGGGCGTTCGGCCTTCTTCAGTTCCATCAGGCCGCGAATGGTCAGCAGGCGTTCGGACTGCTCGTTGATCGAGGCTGCGAATTCCGCGTAATTCTTGGGATCGCTGCCCCGCACCGCGTGCTGGAGGTTAGCAATATTCTGCGGCGTCCAGGCATGGTCCTCGCCGCGGATGCGGTACTGGTAGATGCCGCCCACATCGAGCATGCCCTTATAGAGCGGGCTGTCGCCGAATGCCTGCGCGTGGCGGCGCACGGTCTCTTCCGCCACTTCCTTCAGGCCGATGCCTTCGATGGTGGTCGCGGTGCCGGCGAAATAGGCGTCGACGAACTCGCTCGACAGGCCGACCGCGTCGAAGATCTGTGCGCCGCAATAGGACTGGTAGGTCGATATGCCCATCTTGGACATGACCTTGAGGATGCCCTTGCCGACCGCCTTGACGAAATTCTTCTGCACCGTGTCGGGATCGAGATCGGGCATCTTGCGGCTACGCAAATCCTCCAGCGTCTCGAAGGCGAGATAGGGGTTGATCCCTTCCGCGCCGTAACCCGCCAGCGCACAGAAATGGTGCACTTCGCGCGCCTCGCCGGTTTCGATGACCAGCCCGGTCTGCATCCGCAGGCCCTGCCGCACCAGCTGGTGATGGACCGCCGCCGTTGCCAGCAACGCGGGAATGGCGATCCGGTCCGGCCCCTGTCCGCGGTCGGACAGGATCAGGATATTGGCATCGCCCAGCACCGCCTCGGTCGCCGCCCAGCACATTTCCTTCAGCGCCATGGCGAGGCCATCCGCGCCGGTACTCGCGTCCCAGGTGATGTCGATGGTCGCGGTGCGGAATGCGCCGTCCAGCGCCACTTCGACCGAGCGGATTTTCGCCAGGTCGATGTTGGTGAGGATGGGCTGCGAAACTTCCAGCCGCTTGTGCGTGCCCCCGTCGCGGCCCAGCAGGTTCGGGCGCGGGCCGATCATCGACAGCAGGCTCATCACCAGTTCTTCGCGGATCGGGTCGATCGGCGGATTGGTCACCTGCGCGAAGTTCTGCTTGAAATAATCGTAGAGCAGGCGGCTGCGCGTAGAGAGCACGGCGATGGGCGTGTCGGTGCCCATCGATCCGATCGGGTCCTCGCCATTCGCGGCCATCGGTTCGAGGAAGCGCTGGATGTCTTCCTGCGTGTAGCCGAAGGCCTGCTGGCGGTTGAGCAGCGCGATGTCGCTTTTCGCGATTTCGGACAGGTCGGGTTCGATATGGTCGAGATCGGCGAGCTTGTACTGCGCCTTTTCCAGCCATACCTCGTAAGGCTCGGCAGCGGCGAGGTCGGTCTTCAGTTCCTCGTCGGTGACGATGCGCCCTTCCTCGAGGTCGATCAGCAGCATCTTGCCCGGCTGGAGCCGCCATTTGCGGGTGATGTCTTCCTCTGCAAAGGGCAGCACGCCGCTTTCCGAGGCGAGGACGACGAGGTCGTCCTTGGTCGTGCACCAGCGCGCGGGGCGCAGGCCGTTGCGATCGAGGCAGGCGCCGATCTGGCGGCCATCGGTGAAGCAGACGGCGGCGGGGCCGTCCCACGGCTCCATCAGCGCGGCGTGGTATTCGTAGAACGCGCGGCGCGCGGGATCCATCAGCTCGTTCTTCGCCCATGCCTCGGGCATCAGCATCATCATCGAATGCGCGAGGCTGTAACCGCCGGTCACCAGCAGCTCGAGCGCATTGTCGAGGCAGGCGGTGTCCGACTGGCCGTGCGGGATCAGCGGCCACATCTTGTCGAGATCCGCTCCCAGCAGCTCGCTTTCCATCGTGCGGCGGCGGGCCTCCATCCAGTTCACATTTCCGCGAACGGTGTTGATCTCGCCATTATGCGCCATGAAGCGATAGGGATGCGCCAGCCGCCAGCTGGGGAAGGTGTTGGTGCTGAAACGCTGGTGGACGAGGCCCAGTGCGCTGACGCAATCGGGATCGCGCAGATCGTCGTAGAAGCTGCCGACCTGGTTCGCCAGCAGCAGTCCCTTGTAGACCACGGTGCGGCTGGAGAAGCTCGGGATATAGGCCTGGCTGAGACCCGGGATGTCGTGCTTGGCCTCCAGCGCGGCGAGCGGGTTCAGCGTCTGCTTGCGGATGACCACCAGCTTGCGCTCGAAAGCATCCTGGTCGGGGCAGTTCTGGCCGCGCGCGATCACGCACTGGCGGATGACCGGCATCGATGCGACCACGGCATCGCCCAGCCCGTCGAGCGTGGTCGGCACGTCGCGCCAGCCCACGACCCGCTGGCCTTCCTTGGCCACGAAGCGTTCGAGCTGCTTCTCGACGAAATCAAGCGCTTCATTCACCTGCGGCATGAAACACATGGCGACCGCGTAATCGCCCGGTGCGGGCAGGTCGTGCCCTTCCTTTTCGGCCCATTTGCGGAACAGCGGGTCGGGAATCTGCAGCAGGATACCCGCGCCGTCGCCCAGCAGCGGATCGGCGCCGACCGCGCCGCGGTGGTCGAGATTGGCAAGTATTTCAAGCGCTTGCGTTACAATCGCGTGGCTCTTCTGCCCCTTGATATGCGCTACCATGCCGACGCCGCAGGCATCGTGCTCGTTGCGCGGATCGTAGAGGCCCTGCGGAAGAGGGCCTTCACCGGGGGTATGATGAGCCAGAACCTGCATTCGCCGAAGCGTCCTCCTTGCCCGCGCCCCCTGCGGCCCTCCTGGCCGAAAGTGGAAGCGCGGAAATTGTGCAGCGCCGCACGGGCGCCCGCCAAAATGTCGCGAGGCTTCCTTTTGCAGGCAACAAAGCGGTTTTGCAACCGCGTCAGGGTTTAGGAAAATTTCACCGTGGCCAAGAATTGCCGGTTCCTGCTGCGATGCAGCATCGCAAAGGCGTCTCCGCCAAGGCCTCGGATCAAGAGCCTAGTCGCGCCGGTTGACCTGGCCCAGCCGTTCGAGCGCACTCCGCAGCGCGGCCTGCGCTTCCGTAGGTGCAACGCCGCCCGCCGTGCTATCTTCTTCATCTGGCGAATCGGGGCCGTCAGGGGCTTCGGGCATCCGGCGGCTGGCCTCGCGGCGGAGGAAGGCGATGACCGGATCGTCCTCGGTAACTTCGGGCAAATCCCGATCATCAGCACCAGTATCCTCGGCAGGAATTTCGCGCGTCATCTGGACCGGTTGCGGAGCGGGTTGCTGCGCCGCCTCCTCGCTTTCCGTTACCATTTTCTTGTGCTGTTCCAGCGCACCTTCGAGCCGATCGAGCAGACCGCCGAGGCTCATATCGCCCAATGCTTCCGGCGATTCGTCGAGAGTGTCTGGCTCGGCGCTGTCTTCGGCATAATCCGCAGGGACCGGCTCACGCCCCGGATCGAATTCCGGCACGTGTTCGAACTCGGCGCCTTCGGCGATCTCGCCATCTTCGGTTCCAAATGCGGTATTCTCGGCAGTCTCGTCCTCTTCGGACCATGTATCCTGCACGGCCCCCTCTTCCGCGACGTTTGCCCCACCTTCCATATCCGCATAGACCGCTTCGAATTCCTCTACCGGGCCGGCCGGCGGGATATCGTCGAGGGAATATTCGCTCTCGTAGCTGGCTTCCCCGGTCGGGGCGCTGATCGCGATGCCTTCCTCGCCAATGTCCTCGCGGGCCGAGAAAACCCGGCGGCGGCGCGGTTCTTCCATGCCGTCTGCCGGCATTTCGGCCTCCTCCTGCCAGGCGCTGTCTTCCAGAAATTCGAATCCCGGCGCAAAGGCGCGGGGCGCAGCAGCCGCGGCGATGCGCCCGGCTACCGCGATGCCGAACAGCAGGCCGAACAGCGCAACGACGATGCAAAGTACCGCCACCCCGGCCCCACTCACGGGCGGCGCGAATATCGGGTGCAGCTGCGCAAGCCCTGTGCTGCGGGCGATCAGCGCATGGACATGGGGCGGCATCAGCCACATCCCGCCGCCCAGAAGCAGCGCGAACCACGCTCCTACCAGCGGCTTGAACCATGTCCGGCCCAACAGGCCGGTATTACCATGACGATCGCTCATTCGGTTCCTGTCAGCTTCATACCTATCCCAGCACGCCGCCCGCGCTAGGCTCGCTTGGTTAACTTCGCGCTAACGATGCCTGTTCCGCCTCTGCGATGCAATTGCCCATTCGCAGGGAGCCGCGATGCCGTAACGGCAGATTCCGGGCGGTTGCGCACCCCTGTTCCATGCGCCATGAGTCCGCCCGCAAGCGCGCTCATGGAGTCGCGCATTCGGGTGATTTGAAGGAGAGCGAGGCATGACCCCCCAGGACGTAGCAGCCAAGATCGGCGAACAGGTCGGAACCAGCGAATGGGTCGAGATGAGCCAGGAGCGTATCAACCAGTTTGCGGAAGCCACCGGCGACCACCAGTTTATCCATGTGAACGAGGAAGCGGCCAAGATGACGCCCTTCGGCGGCACCATCGCGCATGGCTTCCTGACTCTGTCGATGATCCCTTATCTTACCGCGAACAGCGATGTTCCGCGGGTCGACGGGATCAAGATGGCGGTCAACTACGGCGGCAACAAGACGCGTTTCATCAACCCCGTCCGTTCTGGCAAGAAGATCCGTGGCCACTGGAAACTGCTCGAAATGACCGAGAAGCGCCCCGGCCAATGGCAACAGACCATGGAGATCACCATCGAGATCGAAGGCGAGGATAAGCCTGCGCTGATCTGCGAATGGATGACCATGTATTTCGTCTGATTCCTTTCTCCTCCCCCGGAGGAACAGACGTTCAACACTTTGAGAGAATTAAGGAATGACCATGCGTGACGCAGTCATCGTTTCCACCGCCCGCACCGCCATCGGCCGCGCCTACAAGGGCGGGTTCAACGACACCAAGGGCCCGACGCTGGGTGCCTATTCGCTAAAGCCCGCGATCGAGCGTGCCGGCATCGAAGCCGGTGAGGTCGACGACGTGCTGTGGGGCGCTGCACTCCAGCAGGGCACGCAAGCCGGCAATCTCGCCCGCCAGGTCGCGCTGCGCGCCGGTTGCCCCATCGGCACCAGTGGCATGACTATCGACCGCCAGTGCTCTTCGGGCCTGATGAGCATCGCCACCGCCGCCAAGCAGATCATTACCGACCGGATGGATGTGGTCGCTGCAGGCGGTCAGGAATCGATCAGCCTCGTGCAGACAAAGGAAATGCGCGTGATGCCCGATCCCGAACTGATCGCGATGCACGGCGCCATCTACATGCCCATGCTGCAAACGGCCGAAACGGTTGCCCAGCGCTATGGCATCAGCCGTGAAGCGCAGGACGAATACGCTCTGCAGAGCCAGCAACGTACTGCCAAGGCACAGGAAGAGGGCCGTTTCGACGACGAGATCGTCCCCGTTTCCACCACGCACAAGGTGCAAGACAAGGAAACCGGCGAAATCTCGGATGTCGACATCACCATCGCCAAGGACGAGGGTAACCGTCCCTCAACCACGCTCGAAGGCCTTCAGGGTCTGAAGCCGGTAATGGGTGAAGGGACCACCATCACCGCAGGCAACGCCTCGCAGCTGTCGGACGGTTCATCGGCCAGCGTGCTGATGGAAGCCAAGGTCGCCGAACAGAAAGGCCTTCAGCCGCTGGGTCGCTATGTCGGCATGGCAGTCGCGGGCACCGAGCCCGACGAAATGGGTATCGGCCCGGTCTTCGCCATTCCGAAGCTGCTCAAGCGGTTCGATCTCAATGTCGACGACATCGGTATCTGGGAATTGAACGAAGCCTTTGCGGTGCAGGTGCTCTACTGCCGCGACAAGCTTGGCATCGACAATGACAAACTCAACGTCAGCGGTGGTTCGATCTCGATCGGCCATCCCTATGGCATGACCGGCGCACGCTGCACCGGCCACGTCCTGCTCGAAGGTAAGCGCCGCGGCGCGAAATACGGCATCGTCACCATGTGCGTCGGCGGCGGTATGGGCGCAGCCGGCCTGTTCGAGATATTCTAGACCGAAAGGAACTTTCGATGACCGAACGGTGGCCCAAACTCGATTACGAGGCCGATCGTCCGGTCATCGAGAGTCTCCATGCCTATCTGCAGGTCATGGGTAAACTGCCGACCCGCGCCCTGCCATGGTGCAACCACAGCTGGCATCTTGCACTGCGCGTGGTACCGCGCGGCTTCCGAAGCTATCCGGTGTTTACCGCCAGCGGCGAGGCGGAAGTGCTGTTCGACTGCCTTTCGAGCAAGGTGATGGTCGAGACATCGGGCGGACTCGTCGACGGTTTCGATGTGACCGGACAGAGCGTTGCGCATTTCTTCGGCCAACTTTCCTCGCTGCTCGACAGGGCCGATGTCGGGACCTCGGTTGCGGGAAGGCCCAACGAAGTCGAAACCGCCATTCCCTTTCGCGAAGATACGACCGAAAGGATTTGGGACCCAGCGGTTCTCGCCCGCATCCACCGGGCGTTTTCCGATGTCAACCGCGTGTTCGAGCGTTTCCGCACAGGTTTCGTCGGCAAATCGAGTCCCAGCCACTTTTTCTGGGGCAGCCTGGATCTGGCCGTAACGCGCTTCTCGGGCCGCGAGGCGCCCCTTCATCCGGGCGGTTTTCCCAACCTGCCCGATGCAGTGACCCGCGAAGCCTATAGCCACGAGGTCGCCAGCGCGGGCTTCTGGCTCGGCGGTGGCGGCGTCGATCAGGCCGCCTTCTATGCCTATGGTTATCCGACGCCCGATGGCCTTGCAGATATTACCGTGGAGCCTGCGGGAAGCTATTGGCAGGGCGAACTCGGCGAATTCATCCTGCCCTATGAGCAGGTGCGGAACAGCATCGATCCCGAACAAGAGCTCATGGCCTTTCTCGAAAGTACCTATGCTGCCGTGGCCGATCTCGGCGATTGGTCCCGCAAGGCCCTCGAAGTTCCGCTTGGTACATTCGGAAAGCCCTACGATGTCGAGGCCTGTCGCAAGGGGTGACTTGCCACCGACGCCCATTGCGCGCAGGATCGCGCAATGGGCGTGATGGAAATTATCGGGATCGCGGGCAGCGTCAGCCTGCTGGCAGGGTGGCGGCTGTACCTGAGTATCTTTGCCACCGGTCTGGCGATGCGGCTCGGCGCGCTGCCTCTGCCCGAACATCTCCAGAGTCTCGATGCGCTGGCCAATCCATGGGTGATGGGCATTGCCGCCATCGCCGCGATTGCGGAATTCTTCGCCGACAAGGTGATGTGGCTCGATAGTGCCTGGGACGCGGTCCATACGTTCGTACGTCCGGTGGGAGGCGCGCTGCTGGCGCTGGCGATCGTCGATCCGTCGGACCCGGCTACCCAGGTGGTCGCTTTCCTGCTCGGCGGCGGCGCGGCGCTGACGGCGCATGCCGGCAAGGCCGGCGCGCGAGGAGTGGTGAACGCCAGTCCCGAACCGGTCAGCAATGTCGCCGTATCGACCGCGGAGGATGTGGTGACGGCGGGATTACTCTATGCCGCTTACGAATACCCCTATGTTGCCGGCGGCATCGCGCTGGTGCTGCTGGCGCTGGTCGTCTGGCTGATCTGGCTGGCGCGTAAGGTGGTGCGCAGGCTGTTCGGGCGAAAGCCTGCCGAACCGCCGCCTAGCGGCTAAGCTGGAAGACAGCGAATTCCGCACGCCAGTTGCTGCCCCCAGCCACGGGCCTGCCGCCGGAAAAGAACCATTCGCGCTCGATCTTCGCGCCTTTCTCGCGCGCCAGTTCGCGGAAGTCCTTCACCGTCACGTGATGGATATTGGGCGTTTCGTACCAGCTTACGGGGATCGCCCGCGTCACCGGCATCCGGCCGCCCAGCATGAGTGCCGCCCGCGTGCGCCAATGCGCGAAATTGGGAAAGCTGACGAAGGCCTGTCGCCCGACCCGCAGCAATTCTTCGAGCATGAGGTCGGGTCGCGTGGCAGTCTGCAACGTCTGGCTGAGCACTGCGTAATCGAACCCCTTGTCGGGATAGTCGGCGAGTTCGCGATTGGCGTCGCCCTGCACCACCGAAAGGCCCTGCGCCACGCAGCGTTCGACACAAGCGCCGTCGATCTCCATCCCGCGCGCATCGACACGTTTGCAATCTCGCAACTCGGCCAGCAGCGCCCCGTCGCCGCACCCGATATCGAGCACGCGTGTTCCCGGTTCGATTGCTTCGGCGATGGCGGCGAGATCGGGGCGCAGGCTCATTCGAGGAACCCTTTCACCACCCGGTCGAGCGCGGGCACGTCGAGCAGGAAGCTATCATGGCCATGCGGAGCGGATAGTTCGACGAAGCTCACCGCCGCCCCAGCCGCATTGAGTGCGCGCACCACATGGCGGCTTTCACTGGTGGGATAGAGCCAGTCGCTATCGAAGCTGACGAGGCAGAAACGCGCGCGAGTGCCGGCAAAGGCATCGGCGAGCTTTCCGCCATGCTCTTCGGCAAGATCGAAATAATCCATCGCGCGGGTGATATAGAGATAGCTGTTGGCATCGAACCGCCGCGTAAAACCACTGCCCTGATAGCGCAGGTAGCTTTCGACCTGGAAATCGGCATCGAAGCCGAAACTTTTGGCCTCACGGTCCTGCAGGTTCCGCCCGAATTTCCCGGTCAGCGCCTCTTCGGAGAGATAGGTGATATGCGCCGCCATGCGCGCCACTGCGAGACCCGCGTCGGGTTGTTCGGCGGAATCATAGTAATCGCCCTGCTGCCAGTTGGGATCGGCCATGATCGCTTGCCGTCCCAATTCGTGGAACGCGATATTTTGCGCCGAATGGCGGCTGGTCGAGGCAATGACCAGCACCCTCGCGGCGCGATCACGCCAGTTCGCGGCGAGGCTCAAGGCCTGCATTCCGCCCATCGATCCGCCGACCACTGCGTGAAGCCGCTCGATACCGAGTTCGTCAAGCAAGGCCACCAGTGCACGGACCATATCGCGAATGGTGATGACGGGAAAACGCATTGCATAAGGCTTGCCGTCGCTCGCCTCGCTCGCAGGCCCGCTCGAACCCATGCAACTGCCGATCACATTGGCGCAGACGACATGATAGCGATCGGTGTCGATGGGCTTGCCGGGGCCGACCATCCGCTCCCACCAGCCTGGCTTTCCGGTGACCGGATGCGGTGAAGCGACATACTGATCGCCGGTCAGAGCGTGGCACAGCAGGATTGCATTGGAGCGGTCTTCGTTCAGCTCGCCATAGGTTTCAAAAGCGATTTGCGGAGACGCCAGTTCGCCCCCGCCATCGAGGGCGAGCGGTTGGGGCAATTCCAGCGTGAAGGATGTCCCGGCCATGGCTCCGCCTCTAGCCGTGCGACAGGCGCTTGTCGAAGGGCGGTTTTTCTTTCATGCGCCGAAGCCGTAATGGCAGACAGACCCACGATGAAACCCTGGATCGAAAAGATCCACGCCTATGTCCCCGGCAAGAGCAAGGGGGCAGACGGGCGCGAACTGATCAAGCTATCGGCCAATGAAAATCCGCTGGGATGCAGCGTGGCTGCACTTGCGGCCTTGGCAGAACCTGCCGGACCCGCTCGCTATCCCGATCCCGATGCTACGGCGCTCAGGACTAAGATCGGCGAAGTCCACGGGATCGATCCGGCGCGGATCGTTTGCGGAACAGGCTCGGACGAATTGCTCAATCTGGCCGCGCAGGCTTTCGCCGGACCGGGCGATGAGGTGCTCTATGCGCGATTTTCCTTCGTCGTCTACGAGATCGCTGCGCGTCGCTGCGGAGCAACGCCGGTCGAAGCGCCCGATGTTGAGTACGCCACGGATGTGAACGCACTGCTTGGCGCAGTGACAGAAGCCACCCGCGTGGTCTTTCTTGCCAACCCGAACAATCCGACCGGTACCTTTTTGCCAAGAAGCGAAATCGAGCGGCTGCATGCAGGATTGCCATCCGATGTGCTGTTGGTGATCGACCAGGCCTATGGCGAATATCTGGATGAGAACGAAGACGATGGCGGTATTGCGCTGGCGACGGCACACGAAAACGTTCTCGTCACCCGGACCTTTTCCAAGATTTATGGGCTGGCAGGGGAACGGATTGGCTGGGCGACCGGTGCACCCCACCTGATAGACGCGCTCAACCGTATCCGCGGGCCTTTCAATGTGACCACTTCGGGCCAGAAAGCTGCGATCGCGGCGCTGGACGACCAGGCCTTCGTTTCACAGTCCCGCGAAGCGAACAATCGCGGGCGCGCCCGCTTTGCGGAGGCGATTTCAGCGTTCGGCAATCATGGCCTGAAAGCCGTTCCGAGCAAGGCAAACTTCCTGCTTGTACTGTTCGAAGGCAGGCTGACCGCGGAGCGAGCGCTCGCCGCGCTTGCTGATGGGGGGTATGCCGTGCGCCACCTTCCCGGACAAGGGCTGCCGCAGGGTCTTCGGATCACCATCGGCACGCCGGAGCAAATGGATGCGATCTTGGATATACTGAGGGAGGCCGCCGAGGCCGCTTGACTAGGAGTTGAGAGCGTTGATTTCGCGAATCACGCGCGCCTCGATCTCTCCGCGTGGCAGTCCCGGCGGGATCGGTTCGCCGAATTTGTAGGTTATAGTCCCGGGCTGCTTGAGCCCGCGATGATAGAGCGGGCCACTGTTCACCGCTACCGGCACCACCGGCAGTGCAAGCATTTTGTAGAGGCCTGCAAACCCGGCCTGAAGAGGCCGGTTTTCGCCATGCGGTATGCGCGTGCCTTCGGGAAATATGACCAGCGGCCTCCCGTCCGCGATCATTTTTCTTGCGCTGCGGATCATGTTCATTAGCGCCTTGGCGCCCTGGTCACGCGCCACGGGAATGAGGCCATAGGCGAGCGCCGCCCGTCCCCAGCCGGGAATGGAGAACAGCTCCTTTTTCGCGAAGACCGAGGGGCAGTCGAGCAGTGCTGGTGCATCGATCGCCTCGAAGAAACTCTCATGCTTGATCGCGTATAGAACCGGTTCTTCCTGCGGTTTGCCTTCGATCGCCAGCCTGATGCCGATGATATTCTCTAGACACCAGCGCTGCCATTGGGCCCAGTTGCGAACGCGACGGCGGAAAGCAGACACGGAGAACGGCGCGCAGATCAGCGAGGCCGATGTGATGAGGATCGAGCCAAAATAGAACGTCAGATAGAACAGCAGGTTACGAAGCAGTATCATCTGTTTCGTCCGACAAACCTTGCGATACTTCGGAGACGAGCAGCTTGTTGTATTCGAGGAATAATGTGGAAATATCGGGATGGGAGGTCACGGCGTCCTTCACGATGCTGGTTCCCGAAGGAAGAGTGTCGGCTACCTCCGAATAAGCGCGGGCCATGTGCCAGTCCGTCGTGACCAGCCGCGCAGAATCGAATTCCTTCTCCTTCAGCCATTGCGCAACTTCCCCTGCGTTGCTGCGGGTATCCACAGCAAGAAAACCGAGAGTGACGCAGCACGCCATAGTGCGTCCGGAAACCTGGAACTGTTCGGCAAATTCAGCAGGCTTGACCTCGGGGTCGACTCCGGAAACGAACATCTCCTTTGCCAACCCTTCCTCGACCACCTCGAGACCGCGGGCGATGCGGCCCGCCCCCCCGGTAAGGACGATGACGGCATCGGTCTCGGTCTTGGCTGCAGGTGCGGGCAGGGTCAGCGCAAAGGCGAGAAACCCAAATGCGTAAACCAGAAAAACAGCGGCAATCAGACGTAGAATCACAATGATTTCCGCAAGGACGAAAGCACAGTCATGCGCGCCGTGTAGACGGCAATTCCGACGGCGAAAAGCGGGACCAGAGCAATCGACAGCCAATCGATCGCTGAAAGTGACCCTCCTGCCACCATGCCGGATTGCAGTGCGGCGAACTGGGCGGCTAGTGAAGATATGATCAGGATTCCGGCGACGAACCCCAACAGACCGCCCACTGCGGCATCGATCAGGATCGAGCGCTGAAAGATCCGGGCTATCTGGTCGTCGCTTCCGCCCAGCAGGTGTACGATTTCGACGGTCGCGCGATTTCCCCCCAAGGCATTGCGCGAAGCCAGCCATACCGCCGCCGCGCTCACCGAAGCAAGCAATGCAATCAGCGCGAATGCCATCCACTTGAGCGCCGAAAGCGCCGAAAGAACCGGCGCAAGCCATTCCGACTGGGCGTCGATCCGGGCATCGGGAGCGACTTCCTGCAAGGCGGTTTCCAGGCGCTCGTAATCCGCGTTTTGCACGCCGGAACGCATTTCGACATCAATTATGGCCGGAAGTGGCACCGCTTCCGAATTTTCCCCCGTCCCGAGCCAGGGCTCAAGCAATTCGGCGATTTCCTCTTCGGGAACTGCACGGAAGCCGGCGACGGCGCGATCCGCCGCCAATACGCCTTGTGCCGCTTCAGCCTGTGCCGCCCGCTGCTGAGGGTCGGGTTCGACGATTTGCAAGGTCGCACTTCCGGAAACGTCGGCACGCGCAGCCGACACCATGTTCGATAGCGCCAGTGCACCTGCTGCAGCGACGACGGTCAGCATAACCATGATCGCGATCACCCATAGCATCGGCCCACCACGCCGCGTCTGTGGCAAAAGGCCCGCGGCCCGCCTGCCGCGAAAAGGCGCAAGACCACGATCGACGGTTCTGCCGATTGCCGGAGGCCGCTTCACCCGGCTGCTCCCCGTATGCCCTCACGCCGCGGCGGATAGCGTAATGCACCCGTGGGGTCGGCCAGCATGCCTTTCGACAGGCGCATGATCAGGCTTTCCGGAACCTTTCGCAGCAGGTGCACGTCATGCGTCGCCACGACGACTGTCGTGCCCAAGCGATTGAGCGCCTCGAACAGGCGCATCAACTTGACTGCCATCTCGGGGTCCACATTACCGGTAGGTTCGTCGGCGATGAGGATTTCGGGTCGACCGATGACTGCGCGCGCAATGGCGACACGCTGCTGTTCGCCGCCAGAAAGTGTGGCCGGTCGAGCCTCGGCGCGATGAGCCAGGCCCACCCATTCGAGCATATCCGACACAGGTTCGCGCAGATCGGCTTCGCGCACTCCGGATACCCGTAGGGGAAGTGCTACATTGTCGAAGGCGGAAAGGTGATCGACAAGGCGAAAGTCCTGAAAGACCACGCCCATGCGTCGGCGGAAGGCTGGCAATTTATCGCGCGGCAAGGTGATGACGTCGCGACCGAACATCCTGATGCCTCCACGCGAAGGGCGCTGCGCCAGATAGAGCAGTTTCAGCAGGGAAGTCTTGCCGGCTCCGCTGGCCCCGGTGAGAAAGTAGAAGCGGCTTGAGAACAGGGTGAAGGAAATATTCGAAAGCACTTCCCGGTCGGTACCGTAGCGCAGACCGACATTGTCGAAATGCACGATTTCAGTCTCGCTCGGACCCGTGGAGCGAAAATCGCTGTCGTTCTGAAGGGGAATTTGAGCCGCCATTGTACAATTCGGGCCTATAACCGTCCTTCGATGTGGAAAAAAGCCGCTTGGGCCTTTCGCACACAGCTACGCCGCTTGTCGTGATTCGCCGCTCTCTATAGAGCCTCGACCCACCATGATTATTGCATGTCCGGCCTGCAGCACCCGCTATGTCGTGCCCGACAACGCTATCGGCGTCGATGGCCGGACGGTGCGCTGCGCGAAATGCAAACATTCGTGGTTCCAGGAAGGTGCGAGCGCGGAAGGTGTCGGGGCAAGCGAGCAAGCCGCTACTTCGGAGCCATCGGTTTCGCCATCTCGCGTGCCGGCAAGCCCCCCAACGCCTTCTGCCGGCGCGAACAAAGTCTCGCCGGAAGCCAGTCGCGAACCCGACGGAACGGCATACCCACGTCCGCAAGCTTCAACAGAAACAGGCGATGTCGCCTCTGCAGCAGAGGTGGCAGGGGCAGCCCATGCGCCGCGCGAACGGACGCCGGACTTCGACGAGACCCCGCCGCCTTCCTTCGTCGAAAAACCCAAGGACGAAACGCAGGGCGAACCGGATTTCGACGGTGAAGTGCACGAAGACGATCTGGTTTCGCGCTTCGACCGGTCGCCGCCTTTTGGGCCTCGTCGCAACACGCTCAAGCTTTGGACCTGGGCCGCAGCTATTTTCGCGCTGCTTGCGGCGGGGGCGATCTTTGCCATGTCGCGTTATGGCACGCCCGATTGGTGGCCGGTCGAAAAGCCACTGTTCGGGGAAGCGCAGCCTGATCTTTCGCTGTCATTCCCACCCGACGCACAGCGTTGGCGTGAACTCGAGAACAAGACCTGGATGTTCACCGCCCGGATCGAAGTGACCAACAATGCGCGCGAACCACGCCGCCTGCCACCGGTGCTGATCGTCATGCTCAACGAGCGCGAGGACCAGATATACAGCTGGGTGGTACAGCCGCCGCAACCGACATTGGCACCGGGCGAGTCGATTGCCATCGATGAGGCGCGCACCGATGTCCCACGCGGCGCGGTCTATGCCGATGTGGGCTGGGCGCCGCTCTAAGCGCGATCCCGAAAATAGGTGCTTGCCGCTCTGCAAAGGCGCTGCTAGGGGCGCGCTCCTACCGGCGGGAGCGGGTGGTCTCGTTCGCGAGATTCGTTCCCGATACAGACTGTGTGCGGTCGTGGCGGAACTGGTAGACGCGCAACGTTGAGGTCGTTGTGGCCGCAAGGCCGTGGAAGTTCGAGTCTTCTCGACCGCACCAAACAGTCCATATCTCCAAACCAAATTCCTCATGGAGGGTGAGCTGCCGCCAGGAATGGGGCAGTTCGGCGCCATTCGCGCACTGTGGATCGTTGGGCTGCAGTCAGAGACCGGAGCCATTGATCAGCTTTAGACGCAAAAAAGGGCGCCAGTCTCAGGCGCCCGGTATTCTGACTGCAATCGGAGTCGCGGCTTATATGATCCCTAGGAACTTGCGTTGCGCGGCCCAGTCGTTGGGCAGAGGGTTTCTCGTGAGCGTCTTGGCGCTGAGCGATGATGGCTGTCGCCCCTCGACGATCGACTGAACGATATCCGGAGCGAGGCAAGAGATGCGGAGAAGATTGCCAAGCCGCGTTCGGCAGCGACCATTCACTTCCGCAATGCTGGCGATTGATAGATTGGGGTTTTCCTCGATCAGTTTGCGAGCCGCCAGTGCATCGGCGATAAGCGCAATAAGCTTCGGGTCACGCTGCACTGGCTTGTTGCGCGCGGTGTTTTCGCCAGGAACAATCAGGCGAAGCTGATGTCCGCGCCTGACCTTGACCGCTGGGATGCAGATGGAGATCGGCGTTGGCTCGCTCGTGGATTCAGGCAAGTTAAGCGCATCCATCAAGCCAGCTTTGATGAGTTGGACAGTGATATCGGTTTCAGCCAGATCGACGCGATCAACCAGAGCGTCGATGAGGCCTGCCTTCTTGTCGCCGGTCCCGCTTCTCAGGTTTGCTGATAGCAAATCTGCTTTGGCCAGCGCCTGCTCCAGCGACCGCGCATCAAGCTCTTCTGATTGGCTTAGATTTTGAGGCAGAGCCAGCTCTGCGATCTCTTCCGCCAACCGGTCGCAGATCAGCCGTTCAAGATCATGCGCGTTGACCCGCCAAGCCGGACTACCATCCACCTCTTCAGGCCTCGTCACATAGTAGCGGTATCGCTTCTTGCCGCGCTGCGCATGGCTCGGAGTCATCGCGCGTGCCTCGCCATCGAACACCTTCCCTACCAGCAGGCTTGGATATTGATGCCGCTTGCGGCGCGATGACCCGCAAGCATTCTCCTTCAGTTTGAACTGTACCTGTTCCCACAGTTCCTCATCGACAATCGCCTCGTGCTCTCCGTCATAAGCCGTACCCTTATGAACGATCATGCCGCGATAGATGCGGTTAGAGAGCAGATGATAGAGTGTTCCGCGCCGGAAGATGCAGCCGCCCTTGTGCGGCCCGCTGGCGCGGCGCTGGACCTTCGTGCGGTATCCTTGAGCGTTCAGTTCTTCGGCCAGAGCCGGAACGCTGCCGAGCGCGAGATATCTCTGCATGATATGTCGGACCTGCTTGGCCTCAGCTTTGACTGGGATCAGCTTTCGGTCCTTCACCTCGTAGCCCAGCGGCACGGGGCCTCCCATCCACATGCCCTTCTTTTTCGATGCTGCGATTTTGTCCCTGATCCGCTCGCCGGTCACCTCGCGCTCGAACTGCGCAAAGCTAAGCAGCATGTTGAGGGTCAGCCGCCCCATGCTGGTGGTGGTGTTGAAGCTCTGGGTAATGCTCACAAAGCTGGCGCCTGCTGCATCCATCACCTCAACGATCTTTGAGAAGTCCGTAAGGCTGCGAGTGAGCCGATCGATCTTGTAGAGCAGCACGATATCGATCTGCCCTGCCTCAATGTCAGCCAGCAATCGCTTGAGACCGGGCCTTTCCATATCACCGCCAGAGTAGCCGCCATCATCGTAGCGGTCGTTGATCAGTACCCATCCTTCATGCTGCTGGCTCAGCGCATAGGCGGCGCAGGCCTCGTACTGCGCATCCAGCGAGTTGAACTCCTGCTCCAACCCATCTTCGGTCGATTTGCGGGTGTAGACCGCGCAGCGCAGTTTTTTGTCAGCCATTGCGATTCAGCCCGAAGAAGCGCGGTCCCGACCAGTGCGCGCCGGTGATATGCCGCGCGATCTCGCTCAGCGAGCGCCATGTTCGGTTATCGTATGCGAAACCTTCCTCCAGCACATCTACGCTGATCGTGCGTCCGTTCCACTCACGGATAAGTCTCGTTCCGGGTGTAAGTTTCGTGCGAGGCGGCGGGGAGACGCTGTCGGTACCTTGCTGCGCCACTCGCATCAGCTCGCGCATCACTAGCGCTGGCAGACCGCCATGTCGGCGCTCTTGCAACCGATGACCAAGCAATGGCCGCATCACCGAAGGCGGCACGCGCGGCGCCTTCCCTTCTCCCATCTGCTCCCAGCGGTCACGGAGCTGAGCGGCATTCATACTGGGCAGAGCGGCGAGATCGTTGGCAAGCCGAGTCATTTGGCTGCCCCGTCATTCGACGTTTCCGTGATCGAGTAGCGGCTGACACCTTCTACCAGCACTCTCTCGATCCCGTAGCCCTTTTGCTTCAGGCCCGTCAGAGCAGCGCGCACCGTATGCTTCTGCCAGCTGGTCGCCTCGATCATTTCTTCCAGGCTTGCGCCTTCCTTCCGTCCTAGCAAATCGATGACGCTTGATATTTTCGTTTTGCGCGCGGGTTTGGCTGGCTGCTTTTCTTTGGTTGCTGGTGCCATTTTAGTTCTCCGATAATCGAAGCGGCACGATGCCGCTACCACCATCGGAAGCCCCGAACTGCATCAAGCGTTGGGGCAGCAGCCGCTCATCGGTCATGACCAGGCAAAAACACCAATGCGTCGTTCCATGGAGAAGTCGAGCGGAATTCGAAGGATCAAACGAATGGCGGCTTTGCGCCCCCATTTCGGCCATTGGAGGCCAGCCTCGAATGACCTGAAAGCCGAAGGTCCGCTTTCAAGAAGCTGGAGCTGTCTATCCGACGTCTGAGTTGGGGTTGAACGCCAACCTTACCTTGCTCAGCAGGCACCCGAGCAGCACTGCCGCCAGGCGTGCGCGGGAGGATGGGAGAGCGCGGTGTGATACCGCGCTCTCCTCACCCCGTTAGAAGTCCATCGCCGGCATCGGTGCGGGCGTGTCTTCCTTGGGCAGTTCGGCCACCAGCGCCTCGGTGGTGATAAGCAGCGAGGCGACCGAAGCCGCATCCTGCAGCGCGGTGCGCACGACCTTTGCCGGATCGATGACACCCGACTTCACCAGGTCTTCATATTCGCCGGTCGCGGCGTTGAAGCCGTGATTGTAGTCGTCGCCTTCGAGCAGCTTGCCGACAATATAGGCACCGTCTTCACCCGCGTTCTCGGCGATCTGGCGAGCCGGCGCGCGCAGGGCGCGACGCACGATGTCGATACCGGACTGCTGATCATCATTGGCGGCCTTGAGGCCTTCGAGCGACTTAAGCGCCCGGAGCAGGGCGATACCGCCGCCCGGCAGAATGCCTTCCTCGACAGCCGCACGGGTCGCGTGCAGCGCATCGTCGACGCGGTCCTTGCGCTCCTTGACCTCGACCTCTGTCGCACCGCCGACGCGGATGACGGCCACGCCGCCAGCCAGCTTGGCCACGCGTTCCTGCAGCTTTTCGCGGTCGTAGTCGCTGGTCGCGGTCTCGATCTGGGCACGGATCTGGCTGACCCGGGCGTCGATGTCGGCCTTGTTGCCGGCACCATCGACGATGGTAGTGTGGTCCTTGTCGATGATGACCTTTTTGGCCCGGCCGAGCATGCCAATCGTGACGTTCTCGAGCTTCGTACCAAGTTCCTCGCTGACCACATTGCCGGCGGTAAGGATGGCAATATCCTCCAGCATGGCTTTGCGGCGATCGCCGAAGCCGGGTGCCTTAACTGCCGCGACCTTCAGGCCGCCACGCAGCTTGTTGACCACCAGGGTTGCCAGGGCTTCGCCTTCGACATCCTCCGCGATGATCAGCAACGGCTTGCCCGACTGCACGACCTGTTCGAGCAGCGGGATCAGCGCCTGCAGGTTCGACAGCTTCTTCTCATGGATGAGGATGTAGGGATCCTCGAGTTCCACCTTCAGCTTTTCGGCGTTGGTCACGAAGTAGGGCGAGAGATAGCCGCGATCGAACTGCATGCCCTCGACCGTTTCGAGCTCGGTTTCGAGGCTCTTGGCTTCCTCGACCGTGATCACGCCTTCGTTGCCGACTTTGTCCATGGCTTCGGCAAGGATGCGACCGACGGTTTCGTCGCCATTGGCGGAAATGGTCGCGACCTGTGCGATTTCGCTGTTCGCAGACACCTTCTTGGCATGGCTCTTGAGGTCCTTGACCACGGTGCCGACGGCGAGGTCGATACCGCGCTTCAGGTCCATCGGGTTCATGCCGGCAGCAACCGCCTTGGCACCTTCGCGCACGATGGCCTGGGCAAGAACGGTGGCGGTGGTGGTGCCGTCACCCGCCTTGTCGTTCTGCTTGCTGGCGACTTCGCGCAGCATCTGTGCGCCCATGTTTTCGAACTTGTCCTTGAGTTCGATTTCCTTGGCGACAGTGACGCCATCCTTGGTGATACGAGGGGCACCGAAGCTCTTCTCGATCACCACGTTGCGGCCCTTGGGGCCGAGAGTTACCTTGACCGCATTTGCAAGCGTATCCACGCCGCGGAGCATGCGATCACGCGCATCCGACGCAAATTTTACTTCCTTCGCAGCCATCTGGCCTGCTCCTTTCTATGCTTCTTTCGGTTGAACAGAAGTTTCAACGTATAGTGCTTACGCCGCCTTCTTGAGCTCGGCGGTGGTTTCGATGATGCCGAGGATGTCGCTCTCCTTCATGATGAGCAGGTCCTCGCCGTCGATCCGCACTTCGGTGCCGGACCACTTGCCGAACAGGATGCGGTCGCCCGCCTTGACGGCGAGTTCCACCAGCTTCCCGGCATCGTCACGCGCACCCGGGCCAACGGCGACGACTTCGCCTTCCATCGGCTTTTCCTTGGCAGTGTCAGGGATGATAATGCCGCCGGCCGTCTTTTCTTCGGCCTCGATACGGCGAACCAGCACGCGATCGTGCAAAGGTCGGAAATGCATGCATAACCTCCATTACAAAGCGAAATGACTTATAGCGCCTCCCCCGGATGATCGGCAGGAGGCATTTCGCGATCTAGTTTTGCTGGAAACGGCTTCAAGAGGTCCAAATCAAATTTTTTGGCACTCGCCGATTGCGACTGCCAATGGGCGCTTTCCGGAGGCCTTATCAGGGTCTTGACGGTCTGAAATCGACTCACAAAATACGTCGAGCGGAGCAATCCGCAGTGAGTGACCAGCGGCAAGGCAGAAAGGAGGATTTTCCTATGTCGCAACCATTCGCACGATATTTGCATCCATTCGATGTAGTGCATCATCCCTCGCTTGAGCCCGAAGTAAAGCGAGCCATCCTGGCTTCCTGGGTGTCCGATCGGCATACCGTCGAAAACCAGCCGGCGATGCGCCAGCCCCCCGAACTCAAAAGTCCGGTTTCCGTTGATGATGTTTTCGCGGCGCTGCGCTCGCTCGACGGCCCGGGCAGCCAGCCAACGCTGCAATGACCGATCGAGCTTTCCTAGTTCAACTGGAGGGGTACGGACTCACCACGGCAGAAATCTGCTATTTCATGCCGGATCACCCCTCGCTCGTGCAGATCTTTGCCTGGCAGGAATACGACGCAGCACCGGATTTTCCGGTGCTGTTCGATTTCCTTGCACATTGGCGACGCGAGATCGAAGCCGAAATAAGGTCAGTCCGTATCGCCCACGAGAAAATGATCCGACCGGCGGGTTGGCGTTCAGTAGATGGGGTGATTTCCTGGGAGTAGTACTGCCAGGCGATTGTGCTTGCAGGCCCGCATACATGCTAATGGAAGTGGACTGCTCACTAGTGAAATTTGGAAACATTCGGCCAATTGATAGGCAGCTTTTCGGTTATCTCCCACTGAAAGCTGCCAGTCGGTTTTCGGCCCCAAAGCAGTCAGATCGCTCTTGGCGATAGCAGCCGGTCAGCTAGGCGCCCTCAATTCGGTTGTTCGCCAGACAGTTTGCTCGTCCCAAAAGCTGATTTTCGTTCAGGTGGTATAGCAAAGCATTGCGGGACGTCGTTCGAGCAACATTTGCAAGTCTGGTGCACTCATCGAAAAGATAGATCCATGGTGCGAACGTAAGAAGCGGAGCGAACCGTTGCGACGCAGAGTCGGATATTGGAGGCCCTACCCTAGCCGACTGCTATTTAGCCAAAAATGGTGATTACCAACTGGCGCGGAGCAGATTTTCCGGGAAACTTTCTTCCCAAATCGAGATTCAGTCGTGGTCCCCGTATGATAACTGTGCCACCTGCGGGACATTGAGGAGAAAGTCGTTGGTTGGAAAGAATGACGATACGCGTGTCGCTACTGGCGTAACCGGTCTCGACGAAATCTTGCGTGGGGGCCTGCCGGAATCCAACCTGTATATGCTTCAAGGTGCACCCGGGGCTGGCAAAACGACTGCGGCACTTCAGTTCTTGCGCGCGGGAGTGGAAGCGGGCGACCGATGCATTTACGTAAGCCTGTCCCAGACTGCAGCCGAACTTGAGTCTATTGCGGTCTCACACGGCTGGACGCTTGACGGTATCCGCGTCGAGGAACTTTCATCTTCTGAAGCAATACATGCTGGTTCCGATCAAACCATATTCCAAACAACTGAATTACGTCTCGACGAAACACGCAATGTTATTGAACAAGCGATCAACGAGTACCGGCCCCATAGACTGGTTTATGACTCACTGCTCGAGATTCGCCTCATAACCGGTGATACTCCCCGGTTCAGGCGCGAACTTTTGGGATTCAAATCCTTTCTAGCTAAGCGAAACATTGTGGCGCTGTTGCTCGATACAAAGCGAGGCAGTGAAAGTGATGGCGCGGAAGTTGAGGGCATCGCCCACGGGGTTATCCGGATCGACAAGTCGCTAGACGACTATGGTCCGATCCGCCGCCGTATCGAAGTTAGTAAAATGCGCGGCGTGCCTGTGGCTGATGGCTACCATGACATGGCAATCCGCGAAGGGGACGGCGTCATTGTCTTCCCTCGTATCGTGCCGGGAGATGCCCGGGAAGTCCCGGCACCCGAGCTCATAAAGTCAGGGGTGGAGAAACTCGATGAAATGTTTGGCGGTGGTCAGGAGGCAGGGACCACCACGCTCGTGATTGGTCAAGCGGGAACCGGCAAATCAACCATGGCGTCGCTCTACGCGACTGCAGCACTGAAACGAGGGGAAAGCGTCGCCCTTTTCCTATTCGAAGAGAGGTTGGAGACGTTTTTTCGGCGCTCCGAAGGCCTTGGCATGGACCTCCGTCAATTCCATGACGACGGTCGCCTGATCATCCGAGACTTCAATCCCAATGAGATTTCCCCGGGTGAGTTTGCTCAGATCGTTCAGACCATCGTGCAGGAGGAGGAAACTAGAGTTGTCGTAATCGACAGTTTCACCGGTTATCTCAATTCCCTGCCACATCGTGACAAGGCGGTCAGGGATATCCAATCGCTGCTTAAATTTCTCGCTCGTTCGGGCGTTTTGACGATGCTGATCGTGGCACAGCACGGTCTCTTGGGTGAGAACGTTGACATCGATGTAGACGTAAGCTTCCTCGGCGATACTGTACTGCTTCTCCGCATAGAAGAAGACGAGGGTCGGTTGAGACGCAACATAACCGTGGTGAAAAAGCGGCACGGACCCCATGATCTCGATGTGCACGAACTCTTCATCAGCAGTTCGGGCATCTCTGTCGTTCCATACAATCCCTTGCCGGAGTCGTGACAGACGATGGCGCAGGGCTCTTTGACGAGCCGCTGGGTCATGTGCTTGTTGTAGCGCCCTACCGGCGCGATTCCAGTTATATAAGTCAATTGCTGGGTGAACAGCAGATCGACGTATCGATTGTCGACGACGCAAGCTTGGCGCAACATCTCGATTGGTCGACAAGCGTTCTAGTTGCAACGCATGAAGCGCTCTCGGATCACGTCATAGAGACTGTAGCGCAGCATCTGGAAGATCAGCCTGCCTGGTCGGAAATGCCAATCGTGGTACTTCTCGATAGGGCTTCACCCAGCGACCGGATACGAGGAGCATTGGGAGTATCGTGGCCGCGTTCCCGGCTTTTGTTCTATCAACGCCCCGTGAGCGCCATTGAACTCCTCAGCGGAATTCAATCGGCGCTTTTGATGCGCTCCCGGCAGCGAGAAGTCGGCAACTACGTCGAGCGCGAGGTCGAATTAAGACGAGAACTCAATCACCGCGTCAAAAACATCCTAGCTAGTGTGACGTCCATCTTCCAGATGACTATGCGTGGTTCAGAAAGTATTGATGAACTTAAGTCTGACTTCAGCGGTCGCTTGCGCGCCCTCACCGAAGTACATGGCGCTGTGTTCGAAGCAGCGACCAAACCCGTCCCGATCAGCGAAATCGTGGAGCTCACTTTCGCGCCTTATCGGGTTGAGAAGAGCGACCGAATTATCCTCAAGGGACCCGAGATCATGCTGACCCATGAGGCGGCGACGACGCTCGCATTGTGTCTGCACGAATTGGCGACAAACGCCATAAAGTATGGTGCATTGTCAGTACCAGACGGCGAGGTCCGTTTTGATTGGAATATAGCTGGCGACAATGTGATAATGCGCTGGGAGGAGAGTTCGGGGCCCCCGGTAAGAAAACCTGAAAAATCAGGCTACGGGACCGGTTACATTAAATCTGCTTTGTCGAGTCTGTTCGGCGTTCCACCGAAGATCGAATTCCAGAGTGAAGGACTGCGTCTAGAGATAACAGGACCGGTTGATCGCATCCGGAGAAACTAACGACACAAAGCTTCGTTGCATGCTTCATGCTAGAATCTACAAATAGGTCGCTCCGGGTGCTTTGTCTCGAAGATAACCCACTCATAGCCTTCCATCTTGAGCAGCTTATCGAAGACTTGGGTCATGTGCCCATGCTGACTCTCAGCAGTTTCAGCGAACTCAAGAAAGTCTCTGAGCTCTCTGCCGACTGTGCGCTCATTGATATCGATCTTGTAGATGGTCGGACTGGACCCGAAGCGGCGAAATGGCTCCGTGGGAAAGGAGTGCCATCCATATTTGTCACCGGACAAAGAGAGCTTGCCGAGGATTATGCGGACCGAGTGGTCGGTATTTTAAGTAAGCCTATCTCGCAGGAAGATTTGGAAGAAGCTTTGTCGATGATCAAACCGAATTAGTTGCAGACGAGCTTCAGGTTGCCCGTCGGTGACGATCGGCAGGATTCCCTTAGTACTCACTAGAGGTACAAAACAGACCGGCTTTCAGCTTCTGCTCGTCCCAAACTGGTTCCAAAGGCAGACTTCCCGCTTACGGCCCCAGAGCCGTCCGATCTTTCAGGCGGCCTTTTCCAGACCCGATCGGACCGATGAGCTCGTTTCCTCTCTACACACTTGGTTGCGCCCTCTCTTCTTGGCGCGATAAAGTGCCTTGTCTGCTTGTTGGAAAGCAGTCTTCATATTTTGTCCGCCCCCAAAACTCGCGACTCCGAAACTCGCGCTGAGTGCTGCTTCCTCGCCGATCGCAGGGTGACGGAATTGATGGAACTCCAATCGGATTGCTTCGGCAATGAGAGCGGCTTCTTCCTGAGGAGTATCGACTAAAAGAAGGGCAAATTCTTCCCCTCCCATACGACCCGCATAGTCGCCATAGAGCGTCAATATAAATGCAAAGGTTCGGATAACATCGTCTCCGACCTGGTGGCCGTGTACATCATTGACCGTCTTGAAGCGGTCAATGTCGCACATAACGACCGAGCCCGCTACCTCTTCAACCTGTTTAGCGACCTCATCGAACATTCGGCGATTGAGGAGGCCGGTCAGATCGTCGTGCTCTGCCCGATGTTTGTGTAACGCGATGACGTTTGCCACGATCTTTGCGACCAGCAGGATGGCCAGACCCGAGGTCAGTAAGCTGAGCGCATTGATGAAAATGCTTTCGAATATATCTACGTTCATCACCTGAAACGGGGTTGGTTCGCCGAGCAGAAGAGGAAACATTGGAGCGCGGATCGCAACACCGATCATCGAACAGAAACAGAGAAGCAATAGGGCGTTGTCGATCAGACTTCGGTAGCGCTGGCGCATCTGGATCCGGATTGCCTCGTAAAAGATGTAAACGCCAGCAAGCTGGAAAGGGATGCATTGATAGAAAATGGGCGCTCCCGCTGGGATCATTAGCAAAGAAAGACCTATCAAGCCGGCAAATACCCATAGCTGCCTACCATTCGCGATTTCGAGCTTGAGGCTTTGCCGGATGGCATTGCCCGCACAAAGATAGGCTAGGGGAACCAGTAAGCTTATGGCTGCAATCCCCGCGTCGGACTGAGCTGCATAGCGGAAGACGAGCGTCTCCGCTCCGACGCAGGCAAGTGTCGCAGCGAGCCAAGCCAACGCCGAG
Organism: Qipengyuania huizhouensis; assembly: GCF_019711635.1. GTDB lineage: Bacteria > Pseudomonadota > Alphaproteobacteria > Sphingomonadales > Sphingomonadaceae > Qipengyuania > Qipengyuania huizhouensis. Next base: position 150,180 of record NZ_JAIGNT010000003.1, read on the forward strand.
CCAGCTTTCAAAGCGATGTGAACAGCTACGCAGATGGCGGCTAGCGCGCTGAGTAAGCCGAACACGACTAGGTGGAGGTCCACCAGAATTTGCATCAATGCCCCCAGAATGCGGCCAAGAGTGCCGTCTAGATGAAAATGTTAAAGGCATTGTTTCTGCCAATCAAATCACAACAAGAAAGGCCAAGACCGCGGCGCCTTTGAGCTCTCGATACGCTTCGTGATTAGAGTAAACTGACGAAACAGTAACGTCCGCTTATGTCGAATTGCAGCTAAGAGCGGTCAGTCCGCTAGCGGCCCCAATTCTGCCAGGGGAATTCGGTGGGCATAGCCGAGATGCTATATGTCTGACGAGTTCGGTGAGGCTCGACAGCAGAAGCCTAGATAAATTCTCCAAATCTTACTGACTCGCTTCCTCGCTCCACCGATGCTTCGCCACAACGAGAATATAGCGCTCTGATACCAGTTCTTATCCAAGCACGCACTGGATCGTGCGCTCTCGATCCGGCGATCCTTCGATTGCCCATCTGATTTTGGAGCGTCCAAGGCGAATTGGCTGGATTTTTCCGGAGTTCTCTCGCACCTTCGGTGTGGCAATCGTTCCAAGGGGGGAGCGGTGCCATGAGGGGGAATTCATGTTTAAAGCCATTCTCGCGGCTTCGACCGCTCTCTTCGCCATGCCGCTTGCGGCTCAAGAGGCTCCGCTACCGGTTCAAGCCGTGCGAGCTCCGGAACAACCAGCCACGGTGCTTCCGGCAGGTACAGAAATCCCACTAGTGATGAGTCAGATGGTAACAACGAAAGGCCGCGGATGGGAGGAAGGTGACCAGTTCGGTTTGACTGTCGCTGCACCCGTTATGCTTGGTGAGTACGTTGTTATTCCGAAGGGCACCAAAGCCATTGGTCGCATCACCTGGCTGACCAGCCGTGGTGCATTTGGGAAATCAGGCAAAATGGACATCGAGCTTGAGTATCTCGAAATGGGCGGGCGCCGCATCGACATTGACGGAACATACCGCCAGGAAGGTGACGGGGCAACGCTGGCAACGGTCGGTGGAGTGATCCTTGCAGGCGTTTTTGCTGGTTTCATCACTGGCAAGAGCGGCGTCATCCCGCAAGGTCGTGAACTTACGGCAACTTTGGAGGACGATCTACCCGTTGCGCTTCCTGAAGGTGCCAGCCTCGCGCCTAAGCCAGTGACGGCGACGTTCATTCCTGGCAGTCCGGAAGCAAATGCTGCCGCAGCAGCCGATGCTACAGAAGAAGCTACTCCGGTTCGGCCTCCAGCTGAGATTCGGATCCGTACTTCTGATGATGACAGCGATTAGAGCCCACAACCGCTCTTTCCGGATGTAGCAACAACGCCGCGTGAATTCACGCCATACCGCCAACGAAAGCGCTGACCTTGTGGCTGCGAATGAGCGCCATCCTCATCCGGCCTTTGCACCCGAACACCCGGCACATGGCGCGGCGTTCGACCTCGTCTAGATACAGTTGATCCGCCTTGCGCGCCTCCAGTTCGGCTTTCACCAGGTAACGGGACTGCCCGCACTTCCGGCACAGAAGCTCGAGCCGGTCGTCATCGGCAAGGTCGCTCACGCGCAGCCTGGTCTTCCAGCCACTCATCACCAGAAATCCTCGGCTGCGGGGATGCGGGTGTAGCTGATCTTCCCGCCGATATTGTCGAGGTTCTTGCGCGGGATGAAGCCGAGGCTCGCTACCGTCTTGCCGTATTTGGCATTGAGGCGATCGACGGCCTCGTTGATCCGCTCCCATTTGAGCCGTTCGCAATCGTCCTCCAGCAGGAAATCGAGCTGGCGCACGTTCGCCGGCGACAGGTCGTAGAGATAGACCCCGACCTTGTAGGCAATCTCGCCCTTCCCGGTTTCGCTTTCGAGTTGCCGCCAGAGCGTGTTCAACCCTTCGAGCACCGCCTGGTCGTCATGCACAATGGGAAGACTGATGCTGCGCGCCCAGCGGCGATGCTTGAGCGAAAGGTGAAGGTTCAGGCCCGCCGCGTAGAAATACTCCCTCCTGAGCCGCCGGGCAGCCTTGATCAGCAGGAACCGGCAGACCTCCCGCGCTCGCGGCAGGGTGCGGCTGTCCGGTGGCAGGACACGCCCATGACCGAACATGCCGCGTTTCGATTCCGGCGCCCTGACATCGTAACCATGGAGCGCATACCAGAGCCGTTCGCCTGAGACATTGGACCACAGGCTGCGCATCTGCTTCGGACTGGTTCGATAGAGGTCTTCGACCGTGAAGATACCCGCCTTGGCGAGCCGCTGCTCCATGCGTGAACCAACGCCGGGGATATCCCCGAAGGCGGTAGCGAAAAGCGGGCCGGGCATGTCAGCCGGGTGCCAGACGGTCACCCCGTTCGGCTTGTCCATCTTGCAGGCGATCTTGGCCAGCTGGCGGTTGGCGGCAAAGCCTATCGAGCAGGTAATCTGGTCGCCGATATTCTCGCGAATGGTCGCCTTGATGCGCGCGGCGATGTCGTGCGGATCGCCGCGCTGGTCGGGATCAAGGTCGCAGGTGAGTTCGTCGATCGACTTGATGGCCGCAATCGGCACCACGCTTTCGATCTCGGACAGCAGCGCATTATGGGCGCGGCGATACATCGCGGGGGTTTGCGGAACCAGTATCAGGTCCGGGCAGATGCGCCGCGCCTCGCCGATGTCCATGACGTTGGACACGCCAAAGGCCTTGGCTTCTTTCGAACACGCAATGACCGTGCGGTTGCCGTCACCCTTGAAGGGGGTAACGCCTACAGGCCTGCCGCGAAGGTGCGGGTGGATTTGCTGTTCTACACTGGCGAAAAACCCGTCAAAATCGAGGTAGAGGCATTCGACAGTTTCTGGGCGGCGCATGGGACTTGGTTCCGAATCGGTGGCGAACCTTTAGCAGAACATAAGCGGAACACTATGGGAAGGTGATTTTGCATTCGCCGCGCAGTAGAAGATCAGAAATGTGCAATCTCTATCGACTGGACAAGAGCGCTGGCGAGGTCGCCGAATGGTTCGCCGCTCGCAACGATATGGCCGGGGCCAATCTCGGAAGCGAGGTCTATCCCGGCTACCCCGGTGCTGTGATAGCAGGCGGAAGAGTGCGCTCGATGATCTGGGGCTTCCCGCTCGTGCTCAAGAGCAAGAAGACCGGCAAGCCGCTGAAACCCAAGCCGGTCAACAATGCGCGCACCGACAAGCTCGACAGCTTCATGTGGCGCTATAGCTTCGAGGAGCGGCGCTGCCTGATCCCGCTGACCGCATGGGCCGAGGCGGAGGGACCGAAAGGCGCGATGACGCGGACCTGGCTGAGGCTGCCCGATAAGCCGATTTTTGCCGCTGCGGGGATCTGGCGCGGCAGCGAAGAATGGGGCGAATGCTATTCGATGGTGATGACCGATGCGGTGGGTGCGGCGTCGGTGGTTCACAGCCGAATGCCGGTTATACTGCGCGCTGGAGACTACGAGAGATGGCAGGTCGGCACGCCGGAAGAGGCGAGGTCGCTGTGTGTCGGATATTCGGGTGAGATTGCGGTCGAGCGTACGCAGGATAAGTGGCGGCGATAAAGGTGTCCGCTATTTTTCGGCACCGTCGCTTTCCTACAATTCCCGATGCGGACTTGCGTTTATTTGCCGCGAGCCTGCCCTGGCGGGTTCAACGGAGGGAAATCATGAAGAAGACTGCAATTCTCGCAGCACTTACCTGCGCCGCGATCGCCGCGCCTGCCGCTGCACAAGAGGTCAAAGCATTCGACGGACCGCGCGCCGAAGTTCTCGTAGGTTATGACCGTTTCGACGCGGGCATCGATGGCGAAGATTTCGACGGCAATTCCGAAGACATCTTCTACGGTGCGGCGGTTGGCTACGACTTCCAGAGCGTCGGTCTCGTCGTCGGTATCGAAGGCGAAATCGCAAGCTCCGGCAATGGCGCTGAAGAGACCTTCACCGATGGAGCGGACGAGCTGACTGTCAGCCTCGAGGACGGCGTGAACCTCTATGGCGGCGCCCGCATCGGCACGATGTTCGGGAACGGCTTGATCTATGCCAAGGCCGGTTTCGCCCACACCAATATCGATCTGGATGGCAGCGCCACTATCGACGGCGTCACCGAATCCGATAGCGCCGACATTTCCTTCAGCGGCCTGCGCTTCGGGGGTGGCTACGAATATTCCTTTGGCGCTGCCTACGGAAAGCTCGAGTACCGTTACACCAACTATTCAGACGGTGATGTCGAATACGACGGTGAGAGTATCGATCCCAATGCATTCGGCGAAATCGACCTGGAACGCCATCAGCTCGTTGTCGGCCTCGGTTACCGCTTCTAACCTTCACAGTGGGGAGGCGTAGCCTTCCCACTGTCTCATCATTGACCCTCATGCCAAGCTGCTTTCGGACGCAGTTTAATTTCCAGTATATCGGACAGTATTTGTCGTTCCGAACCAAGCAGACCGGCCGTCCCAATCGGGAGAAGTGCCGAAGAGAAACGGAGACGGCAACCTCATCTCGTAAGGCGCACTAGGCACTCTAGCTTCCGCATCTTCCCACGACGGGGGGCATCCATTGACAGAAGCGAGTTTGGGGCGGACCATGCTGTAGGGTGAAACACCGGAAAAACGAAATCAGTGGAACAGAAACTCAAGTCGCTTGCTTCGAAAGCACGAGACGTAGCCGTCTGCGCTGAAGCAGCCGCCGCTGGCGATGACTCTGCGATGAGTGATCTGCTTCAGGCCATGATGGCGTACCGCCAAGCGGCGGTAGCCTACCTCGCGCATCCCTCGGTGGGTGACTATGTCCGTTTCGATGCGGCGAAATACAAGGGTGAAACGCGAGAAGCGTTAGAGCGGATCGCCGAACTGATCGATCGACTAAACGATGCCCCCTGACGATTTTTGTAGGGGGTCGGAATAACTCATTCACCGCCTACGCAAAGGCGTCTAATCTTAGTCCGCGATGATCGAAGCGGAAGAGCGCTTCATCGCACCACACCGGTTCACGAGGGCGGGCGAACCGTAGCCTGACTGGTCATTCGAATGGGCGGAGAAAACACGTTAGGACTGCCAGCGTCTAACGGTTGGCGGTGAAGGTGTGCGACGAGACGGAGGCATGGGGTCGAATCCATGAAAGATGCGCCACGCCGCACCGCAGGCCCGCTAATGGATAGGATCGGATGCGTCTAGGACTCATAGCAGAACAGTGTTCTTCTCGTGACCGCTTTGGGGCCGGAAGCGGACCGTCGGCTCTTGTACAAATAAACTAGCTAAGCAGACCGAAGAGTTTGGGTTCTAATGGTGTGCCGGACGCAGCGAATTACGCTCGCCTTGCGCGGGGACGACGTAGTTTGGGAAAGCGGTTGGCAAGAAGCACGAAGCCGGAGACAGCAATGACGGTCCCGCCAATGCCGAACAATAGCAACCACCAGCTATTGATCCGATGCCTCTCGTTCCAATCCATGATGTGGAGCCCCCATATGAAATCGAAGAAGCGCCATGTGTCGCTTCTCGCAGCCAGTAGGGCGCCATTGGACGCGTCGATATAGAGACGCGTTGCATCCGGGTCACCGAATTGCACCTGCCACGCCGGGAAAGGACCGCTGAATTCGGTGCCGACTGGCTTCGCAACCGAAGTGGTCCCCTTGATGGTAGCCTTGGGCCCAGACCAGGCATTCAAGGCAATTGCCTCTGCAGTCTCGCGCGGTAGGGGCGAGAGGAGCCGTCCGGTGGAAGGGTCATGAAGGCTTGTGGTGCCGTCCGAACGGCGCAGCTCCACCATCGGTCTAGCGTTGATCATTTTAGTCGTGACCGAGACCAGATCTCCGCCATTTGACGCCCATGCGGGCAGTGCCGCGTTAGTGCTTAATGGCGCAGGCTCGCGCGAGATGACGTGCTCGGAGCGGACGTGCTCAATCTTCAGATAAGACATGAGTGTGCCGGTGGCCATCCACAACAGAGCTTGCACGCCTACGAAGACGGCCAGCCATTTGTGGACTTTGCTACCGAAGATATGCAGCCGAAGCTTACGCGACCGTTGAATTGCCATCTTAAAATCGACTGCCTGATCAGTTCGGACGCGGGGCGCGGGACGAGGAGTGATACTGGGCGATTTTCCATGCGCTGTGCCCGTGAGTCAGGACGGACGTGGCGACCCCGTCTCGCTCGATCACGCGGCCGTCCTTAAGGGCAATCCGGTATCGATAGGTTTCATGGCCTAACGCTACATGGCCGACCATCCGGACATTCACCGTCGGATTTGTGAAAGTGAACTCGGTGATCTCGCCCAGTTCGGGGCCGAGATGATGCTCCATGTACTGCGCAAAGGAGCCTTCAGCTTTGCCGTTCTCAAACACCATGGAATCGTCTGCGAACAGCGCTCTCATGGCGGCCTCGTCTCGCGCGACCAAGGCGTCTCGGTAGGCGACGAGCGTTGCTTGCGCATCTTGCTCGAGCGCGTCCTGGACATCGCCGTGTGTGTCGTGTGCCGAATGATCGGAGTGCTGAGCTTGAGCCGCAACAGGCACTACAGCGAGTGCGGCTGCAGCCGAAGCCGCAAAATATACAAACTTCATTGTAGTCCTCTCTTTAGAACCAGAATCGGACACCGACGACGTAGTTTGTCACGCTGGGATCTTCCCCTGCGAGACGCGCATAGTCCGCGCTCTGGCCAACTTTCCATTCCTGCTCTACCCCGATGTACGGGGCGAACTCGCGAGCGATTTCGTAACGGAGGCGCAGCCCCAGTTCGACCGAATCCAGGCCCGCACCGATGCCGAGCTCGGGAATGTCCTGAGCAGAAAGACTTACCTCAGCCCGAGGTTGCAGGAGAAGGCGCTGCGTGATGCGCTGGTCAAGCTCGCCTTCTACACTTGCAGTCAGGTCGCCCTTGTTTGACAGAAAAGCGGCTGCATCGAGTTCAAAAGTATAGGGTGCCAAACCCTGCACACCGATGACGGCATGGGTGCGCTCGGGACCGGTCAGATCCTGCCGGACGCCAACCTGAAGATCCCACCACGGTCCGATCGCGTGGCTCCAAAGTCCCTGTATCTCGGCGGACTCCAACTGTTCCCCGAAGGCGCCTTCGCCCTCGCTCTTGAACCAGAATTTGTCGGTATCGCCACCGTAGTAGCCCTGCACGTCCCAAAGATAGCCATCGCTATCTTCTCGCGCGCGATATTCAGCGCGGTCGCCCTGGAACCAGAACACCTTCATGCCGCCGTTCTCAGTGCGAAGGGCATTGCGCGAGGCTCGCATGGCATCGGCACCCCAGATCGCATCGGCAGCGCGTGGCGGACCCGATCCTGCCGCAGCCGGAGGCGCCCCTTCCGGGATGGGTGTCATGTCCATGGTACCGTGCCCCATCGCACCGTGATCCATGGTTGTCTGTTCGGGTTGCTGCGTGTTTTTATGGCCCATCGCGGAATGGTCCATGCCTTCCATCTTGGAATGATCCATGGTGGAGTGGTCCATGCCCTGCATCTGACTATGGTCCATCTGGGAATGGTCCATTTGAGAATGGTCCATGCCGGTATGGCCGTCCTGCGCAGGTTCGGTTGGTTGCGCTTTGGGCGCACACGCCCCCTCAGGCACCGAATGGCCCATAGCGCGGTGGCGTTCGGCCTCTTTTTCGCATTCGGTCTGAGCAGGTGATTGCGCGGAAGGCATCGCGTGGCCCGAATGGTCCTGTGCGATAGCGGGGGCGGCGGTGCTCACGAAGAGCATGGCGACAAGCAGGCGCATCAGTCTTCTCCCACCCGCTTCACATCGGGCTGGTTGCCCCGCGGCGCGACGGTCACGATCTGAAACATGCCAGAGTGCATGTGATAGAGCAGGTGGCAGTGGAAGGCCCAGTCGCCCTCTTCGTCGGCGGTAAGGTCGAAGGTAGCGCTGCCACCGGGCTGCACGATAACGGTATGCTTTTGCGGCTGGCGATCGGCAGGTGCACCGTTGACCAGTTCGAAGAAGTGCCCGTGCAAATGGATCGGGTGCGCCATCATCGTGTCATTGACCAGCTTCACCCGGACACGCTCATTGTAGGCGAAGCGGATGGGATCGTCGCTCACGGCGGTGAACTTCTTGCCATCGAACGACCACATGTAGCGCTCCATGTTGCCCGTCAGATGGATTTCCATCTGACGCGATGGGCGGCGCAAATCGTCATTAGATTCGAGCGCAACGAGATCCCTGTAATTGAGGACCTTGTGGGGTACGTTGTCCAAGCCAAGACCCGGATCGCCCATGCGATCGACAGGGTTCATCGACACCATGTCGATACCGGGGCCGATCCTTACGTCGGAAGGCAGCTTGGACGTGTCACGCATGTTCATGCCGCTCATATCCATCCCGCCCATCGGCTCGGCAGCGGCTCCTTGCGATGGCATGTCATGGCCCATGGCCGAATGGTCCATCCCGGCCATGTCACCACCGCCATGATCCATTCCGCCCGACCCGTGGTTCATGCCCATGTCCGCCATCGTCAGCAGCGGCGGGTCGCGCAGGGGCGGTACGCTTGCGCGCGCACCGGGGCGGGATGCCAAAGTGGCCACAGCCATGCCTGACCGGTCCATGCTCTCGGCGATGATCGTCCGGGCTTCGCCAGTCGGCTCGACAACGATGTCGTAAGTCTCTGCCGTGCCTATCTGGAATTCTTCAACTTCGACCGGGCGCACGTTCTGGCCATCGGCGCCGACCACCCAGAACTTAACCCCGGGAATACGAACATTGAAGAACGTCATGGCGCTGCCGTTGATTATGCGCAGCCGCACCCGTTCGCCGGGGTTGAAGAGATACTCCAACCCTTCTTCCGGTCCCCGCCCGTTGGCGAGATAGGTGTAGGTCGAACCCGTTACGTCCAGAATGTCGGTCGCCATCATGCGCATACGCGCCCACATCCTGCGGTCCTCGCCCGACAGGGGATAGTCGTCGGTCCAGGTATTCTGCTGGTAATTGAAGTAGCCTTCGCCCTTCTTGAGCTTGTCCATGATGGTATGTGGATGGAGAGGGGTGAATTCGCTCAGCAACAGGACGTAATCGCGGTCGGCCTGGACCGGATCGGTTGCGGCGGGTTCGACCACGATCGGGCCGTAGTGCCCCGCCTGCTCCTGCAGCCCCGAGTGACTGTGCCACCAGTAGGTGCCGCTCTGTCGCAGCGCGGGAATGTCATAAACGAATGTCTCACCCGGCTTGATCCCCGGGAAGCTGACGCCGGGAACGCCGTCGAACTGGAAAGGCAGCAGCAGGCCGTGCCAGTGGATCGAGCTGTCTTCATCGAGCGTGTTCGTGACCGCGAGCCGAACCGGCTGACCTTCCTTGAGGCGAACCAGCGGACCCGGCACGCTGCCGTTGACGGCGATCGCGTGTCCGCGACGCCCCTGCACGACGCGAGGCCCTTCGCCGATTGTCAGAGCGATGTCGCGGCCCGACACCTCGTCGAAACCGGGGCGGATAGATTCATTACCGTGCAGATCGGCACCGCGGGCCCAGGCAGGCAGGGCCAATGCACCTGCGCCCAGCGCTCCAGCCCCTAACAGTCGTCGACGTGAAACCAGCAATTCGGACATGGGTCTTGCAACTCCTTTGGCCCTTGTCATATATACCCCCCAGGAGTATTGCAAGATACCCCGCGGGGTATTGCGGCAGATGGAGTGCAAAACGTGTCAGCAACCGATGGTTCCCGCATCGTCAATCGTCTTCGCAGGATCGAAGGACAGGTGCGCGGCGTCGCGCAGATGATCGAGAACGATCGCTACTGTATCGACGTCCTTAATCAGGTGCAGGCAATAAAGGCCGCACTGGGTCGGGCCGAGAGCGAGATACTCAAGCGCCATGCTGCGTGCTGTGTGGCTGACGCGATTGCCAGCGGTGACGCTGACGAGCAGAAACAGAAGTTCAGCGAGCTGGTCGACCTGTTCGAGAAGGCAAAGCGGTGACTTCCGTTCTCCGCTTTTTCGCCAGCCTGGCCCTCTTCCTCTCGGCAACGGTTGCGTTCGCGCACGGTGACGAAAAGCACGGCGGCGAAGAGGCGCGTCCAGCGGCAAGCGAGGTCGCCCATGCTCAGCCCGGGCACGATATGGAGGCAACGGGAAGCGCTGCGATTTCGAATGAAGCCGTGGAAGGTCACGATGACGAGCAGGCTCAGAGCGAAGGTATCATCGGCGTTCTCAAGAGCCTGCATCCGGCAACGGTCCACTTTCCGATAGCGCTCTTCTTGATGGCCGCGCTTACCGAGCTGTTCGTTATGTCCCACCGTACACCCGAACGTGAAGCGGCCGTAAGGATCATGATCTTTGGCGGCGCTGCGGGAGGTGTCCTCGCCGCCCTCTTCGGGTGGATACACACTGGTCTGTGGTTCGGCGGCGATTTCGTCATGCAAGTCCACCGCTGGAACGGCATGCTGATTGCTGTCCTGGGCATTGCAGCAGCCTGGATTGCTTACCGCGCTTCAGGTTCGCGCGCTGCTCTGCGCGCATTGCTTTTTCCGATTGCCGCATTGCTCATTGTTCAAGGCTTCATGGGTGGAGAGCTCGCCCACGGACTCAATCATCTTAAGCTCTAAAGGAACCTCTCATGCGTCCCGTTACCCTCGCATTCGCTGGAAAGTTGCTTGTTGTGCCTTCCTGCCTGTTGACGCTTGCAGCATGCGGTGACCCCGAAATGCCGGTCGATGATGGAGCGCCGGCGGCTGAGACGACGATCGCTTCTCCCGCTGCGACCAAGCCCGAAGTTACGGCCACGCCCGCAACGGATGAGCCGATTGCCGTTCCTACCCAGGCTCCTTCGCCCAGTTCATCGCCCACTGCTTCGGCTCGCAAGGCCAGCCCTGCCCCTGTGGCGACACCTGCACCTGCCCCGACCGCAACGGCCGCTGCGGATCCGCATGCCGGGCACGACATGTCGAACATGTCGGAAGAGGACATGAAAACCATGGGACACGACTGATGAACTCGAATGGAAACAAGACCCGCCGCCCCTTTCTGCCCGTGCTCGGCACTGCACTTCTCGTAGCATGCACAGGCGCAGCTCAGGCTGCGAACTTCACCATGTACCGCGATCCCAGTTGCGGATGCTGCGAAGCCTGGGCAGCGCATATGCGCCACGGTGAAAAGCACGAGGTCGAGACGGTCGATCACCCCGACATGGCGTCGGTAAAGACTGAGCACGGCGTGCCAGATGACTTGCGTTCGTGCCATACGATGATCGCGGACGGCTATGTGATAGAAGGACATGTGCCTTCAACTGACGTCGAGCGCCTGCTCGCTGAAAGGCCCGAATGGGTCCAGGGTCTGGCGGTCGCAGGTATGCCGCTCGGCTCGCCAGGTATGGAAGCCGGGGGACGGACCCAGCCCTATCAGGTCATCGCTTTCGGCAATGGCCGCCGTGAGATTTTCGCGTCCTATCCCTGATCTCGATCACACACTCCTGCCACGCAGAGGAGGCCGACTATGAGCTGTTGCGATACCCATCACACGGAGGATGCGAGAGGGGAAGGCAGCGCGATCGATCCCGTCTGCGGCATGAGTGTTACGATCGAGGGCGCCACACATGTCGCTGAGCAGGATGGTGCGACCCACTACTTCTGTTCGGCGCGGTGCAAGGACAAGTTCGTAGCCGACCCGGAGCACTATCTTTCGGGCGCGCATCTCAATCAGGTTGAGGACGTTCCCGAAGGGACGATCTATACCTGTCCCATGCATCCCGAGATCCGCCAGGTAGGACCGGGAAGCTGCCCCATCTGCGGTATGGCGCTGGAGCCCGAGACGGTCAGCCTGGAGGATGGACCCGATCCCGAACTCGTCGACATGACGCGGCGCTTCTGGGTCAGCACGCTCTTCACCTTGCCGTTGTTCGTCTACGCGATGAGCGACATGGTACCCGGGATCAGCTTCGACCGGCTGATCGAGCCGGCAAGTGCGCAATGGGCCCAACTGTTTCTCGCTACACCGGTGGTGCTGTGGGGTGGCTGGCCTTTCTTCGTGCGGGCGTGGCAATCCATCAAGACCCGCAATCTCAACATGTTCACCTTGATCGGTTTCGGTGTTGCGATTGCCTTTCTGTTCAGCCTCGTCGCGACGCTCCTGCCCGATATATTCCCGCCCGCCTTCCGCGATCACTCTGGCCACGTCGGTGTCTATTACGAGGCGGCGGCGGTCATCACCACACTTGTCCTGCTCGGCCAAGTGCTTGAACTCAGGGCGCGCGGCTCGACATCGAGCGCGCTGCGTGCGCTTCTAGAACTCGCGCCGCCGACAGCGGTCAAGATATTCGGGGCCGGCGACGAGCGCGAAGTGTCGCTCGACCATTTGGCGAGCGGTGACCTGCTCCGCGTCCGCCCGGGTGACAAGGTACCGGTCGATGGCGAGGTGACCGAAGGCGCGAGCTCCATCGACGAGTCCATGATCAGCGGCGAGCCATTGCCGGTTTCCAAGAAGGTCGGCGACCAGGTGATCGGCGGAACGGTCAATCAGACGGGTGGCTTTGTGATGCGCGCTGGCGCAGTCGGTAAGGATACGATGCTGTCCAAGATCGTCCAGATGGTTGCCGAGGCACAGCGCAGCCGGGCACCGATCCAGCGCCTGGCCGACCAAGTCGCGGCCTGGTTCGTGCCTGCAGTGGTCGTGATAGCGGTCGTTACCTTTATTGTCTGGGCAATCTGGGGGCCTTTCCCGGCGCTGGCCTATGCACTGGTCAATGCGATTGCGGTCCTCATCATCGCCTGTCCTTGCGCGCTAGGACTAGCTACGCCGATGTCGATCATGACCGGCACCGGCAAGGGCGCCCAGCACGGCATCCTCATTCGCAACGCCGAGGCGCTCGAGACGCTTGAAAAGATCGACACGCTGGTGGTCGACAAGACCGGCACGCTAACAATGGGCAAACCCGATCTCGTAGCCGTGACCCCTCGCGATGGTCTTGATGAAACGGATTTCCTTTCCGCCGTCGCAGCAGTCGAAGCAGGAAGCGAACATCCTCTCGCCCACGCCATCGTGGAAGGCGCCAAGGCACGAGGAGTGACATTCCAAGCTGCGTCGGATCTCTCGTCCACCACCGGTGAGGGTGTCGAAGCCCGCGTAGGATCGCGCATGGTTGCTATCGGCAACGAGAAACTCATGCGTCGGCTGGGTATCGAGGATCCGGAATGGCTCGGTTCGGCAGAGGCAGGCCGCGCACAGGGCCAGACGGTAATGTTCGTCGCCATCGATGGTGCACCGGCAGGACTTATCGCGGTCGCCGACCCGATCAAGTCGACCAGCGCTGCGGCCATCCGGGCGCTGCACGAGCGCGGAATCGACGTGGTGATGCTCACTGGGGATAGCCGCGCCACTGCCGAAGCCGTGGCGCGCCAGATCGGTATCAACGAGGTCGAAGCCAACGTTTCGCCGGAAGACAAGCATCGCAAGGTCGAGGCTCTCAAGGCTTCAGGCAAGCGCGTTGCTATGGCCGGGGATGGCATCAACGATGCGCCTGCGCTGGCGGCTGCGGATGTCGGCATCGCGATGGGAACCGGTACCGATGTCGCGATCGAGAGCGCCGGCGTCACTCTGGTCCGCGGCGACCTCACCGGTGTACTCCAAGCCATCGTCCTGTCGCGCGCCACCATGCGGAACATCCGTCAGAACCTGGTGTTCGCCTTTGGATACAACACGCTCGGTATCCCTGTAGCAGCCGGTGTGTTGTTCCCTGCCTTCGGCCTCCTTCTCAATCCGATGATCGCAGCCGCCGCGATGAGCCTCTCGTCGGTCTCGGTCATTGCCAATGCCTTGCGGCTGCGTGGGCTAAGGCTTCCGACATTGGCCGAAGGTCAGAAATGATCGCGGCTACGGCAATCGGAAAAGCTTGGCGGGTTCGCAAAGGAACCGGCCATGTCGGCCATGGATTACGATTACTTCGCCTTGATCACCGTGACGACGGTGGGCTTGGGAGGCATCTATCCGACCGATCACCTCAGGGAGATTGCAGGCATTGCGTCGCTGACGGGTTTCATCCTGATCAGATGCACGGCCCAGTACGTATACAAGACCATGAGCCAGCAGGAGGATTGAATGGCCGATAACCAGGACCCGGATCACCAGCAGCACCACGGCGGTGGGGGCAATTACTGGCGCTTCATGGCGATGGTGGCCACTTCGACCGCGATCATGTTCGGCCTGATGTATCTAAATACGTACGAGCTCGATCACGTATTCTGGAGCGAGACCCGCTTCTGGATGACTTTTGTGATGGGCGGCATGATGATGATCGTAATGCTTCTCTTCATGTGGGGCATGTACAAGGACAAGACCAAGAACTTGATCATCCTGGGCGTCGGTGCCCTGACCTTCGCGGTGGCGCTGTGGCTGGTTCGCAGCCAGGCGACCGTCAACGATGAAGAATACATGGCAGCGATGATCCCGCATCACTCGATCGCCGTTCTGACAAGTTCGCGAGCAGAGATCACCGATCCGCGTGTTCGCAAGCTCGCAGACTCGATCATCGAAGCGCAGGTCAAGGAAATCGCCGAGATGAAGATGCTGATCGAAGACATCGAGACCAATGGTGAGATGGGAGATGGCACCCCTCTCCCGGCACGGACTACCGACCTGACCCCGGAACTCTTGGAGGAGGCCGAAAAAGCGCTCGAGCGCCCTGTAGGGCCGGACGTACGTGAAGAGGTCAAGTTGGGCGACTGATATTCTTCGAACCGTGGTCGGACGGATCAGTGACAGTCATCCCGACGACCGGCAGCTTTTGGAGATCGACTGCAGTTTCGTGAATGACCGATATGGGGGCGCAAAGCAGTCACAACGACCTGACGAGTTTGCGAACTGCCGACTGCCAGCCCGGTAAGTGCGGTATCCGCTGAACGGAACCATCGCGGCGCTTGATAAGCTCCGTTCGGCTGAGCTGCGTGAGTTGCTCCCAGTTCTCCTTGAACATGTAGAGTGCGTTGCCGTACTCGAGGTTCTCGAGGACCACCAGGCGATCCCCGAACCGCGCACCGAAATAGCGCGCGAACCTGCCCTTGCCGACGATGAATCCATCATGTCCGAGCTGATCGAGTACGTTTAGCCTTTCCTGTGCGACCTTCAGCGTTTCGGGATCGATCGAGCCTCGGGAGAAAATGTGCGCAAGCACGCGATCGGTCGAACCGGGGGGTAGAAGTTCCCAATCAACGTGTTGCATTCTGGCAAACTCCTCGTCGCTGAGATCCGCGTCGAAGACATGAGCTTCACCCACCGCTTCATTTAGCAGGCGCAAGTTGAACCGCAGATCAGCACCGAATGCTAAGTCGTTCCGCAGCAGCGGCTGATCTACACGGAACCGTACCAGGGCGGCGTCCGCGAGAGGTTCGAGGACGGTCGTCGAGATTGTCAGGAGCCTAGCCGGATGCCGTTCGACCGGATACGCCTCGATCTCGCGCGTGACGAGGTGATAGCTCCCGCTGTTCCAACTCGGTGCCCAGGTGGACACGTGGCGCAATTCCTTGGGGAGGTCGGTGCGTTTTTCATTCCAACCATCGAGATTGCGTCGGGCATAGACGCCGGACGAAGGCGGAAGAAGGACGGGGCCTCCTGCTTCGATCCTGCCCTTCTCAACGTGCAGTCCAAGATCCGCGTATGCTCCTACGTCCGCCAATCTGACCACGAAGACTACGGCCACGACCACACGATCTCCGGTGATGCGCTGGAGCTCGCTCTGGACGGTCTTCGACAACCTGACTGGTCTGGGTGTCATTGGCCCTCACTCCCGTCGCGGCTATCCACAAGTCCTGGATAGAAGCGATCTTCGAGACGGCGCTTGTACCGGTCAGGAAGCGGCTCGTTCATGCGATCGTACATCTCGGTGTATCGTTGCCAGAAGCTTGCCGTCGATCGCATGTGCTCGAGCGGTGGTTTCTTCATCGTAGCGCACTCGCGGTAGCTATTCGCATGCATCGTAACGTCGGTCTGGAGCTCGTCGCGGAACTCGAGCATGCGGTCCCACTTCTTCTTTTCCTCTGGCGTCATCGGGCCCTCGTACCGAACCTCTGCGCGACGCATGTCGAGGATGACGTCTTCGGGGTGCGGGACCACATCGGGCTCCGGCAATCCGTGCTTTCGCGCGTGCTCGAAGGCCTGCTGCCACCCGACCTTGTATTCGCAGGCGGTCTCGAACAGGCTTGACCGCAGACGGCGATCCTCTTCCTCGATCCCCCTGACGAGTTCTGCCATGGTCGCTTGCGCCAAACGGTTGCCCTTCATCGCCGAGACCCCCAGCGAGCGGAACACCGCCTTGATGACCGGCAGCTCGACGATCTGGTCGCCTTCGCGGACGCTGATTGTGCGATACGCTTCCTCGAGCAGCATCTGGTTCGCGGGTTGGGTCCCGAAGTCGAGACCCTGGCCCTTCGGCACCTTGTTGAGGGCGCCCTTAGGCCGCCCTCGAGGGTTGCCCGAACGACCTTTTTGGAAGCGATGTGCAACCGGCGGCTTACCGTACCCGACCTCGAACGAGCGAGACTGACGGCCGCTATCACTGGCGCGCTCTTCATCGGCTTTAGTGAGCCTGGACTTGCTCGCCATTACGCAGCCTCGCTCGCAAGCTCGACCCCGAGCCGTGCCTCGGTGAGCGCTTCGAAGGTCTCGCCGGTGACAGCGAACGTTGCGCGTTTGCCGGTGTAGGCTTCCCAGCGTCGCACGATCGTGTCGCAATAGAGCGGGTCGTATTCGATCAGGCGCGCCGAACGCCCGGTCTTCTCTGCAGCGATCAGCGTGCTACCAGAGCCACCGAAAGCATCGAGGACGATTTCGCCGCGGCGCGAACAGTCGCGGATCGCGTCGGCGATCATAGCGACCGGTTTGACCGTCGGGTGCATTGCCAGTTCGTCCGAGCGGTTGGCGCCGATCGAGCTAATCCCGGCATAGTCCCACACATTGGTCCGGTAACGGCCGGTCTGACCCAGCCCGAAACTGTTGGTGTGCTCTGCGGTCCCCTTCTTGAACACGAACACGAGCTCGTGCTTCGAGCGATAAAAGGCGCCCATGCCCCCGTTGGTCTTGTTCCACACCACGAGGTTCTTGAGCTCGGTGAACGCCTCTTCGCCAGCGGTGAGCAGCTCGCCCATGTGGCGCCAGTCCATACAGACATATGCGATCGCGCCGTCGCGCATGACCGAAGTTACGTTCCCGAGCGTCTCCGACAGGAAGGCGGTGAACTGGGTGCGGGTCATCTCTCCGCTCGCGAACGCGAACTCACGGTGCTTGACGGTACCAAGTCCGCAGACGTTGCCGTCGATCTTCACGTTGTAAGGCGGATCGGTGAACACGAGGTCGGCCCGTCCGCCGTCCATCAGCGCTTCGAAGTCCACCGCACTCCGGGCGTCTCCGCACAACAGCCGGTGACGTCCCAGATGCCAGATGTCCCCGTTGCGCGAGACTGGATTGCCGGAGGCAAACTCTACCGCATCCTCAGGCGCATCTACGCCGTCCGGGTCGGCCTCGCCGGCTTCCTCGATAGCGAAGTCGACCTCGGCAAGACTGAACCCTGTCAGATCCACATCGAACTGGAGATCGACCAGCGCCTGGAGCTCAATGGCAAGTATTTCCTTATCCCACCCGGCATTCAGTGCGAGTTTGTTGTCGGCCAGGACATAAGCGCGCCGTTCAGTCTCGGAGAGGTGCGATAGCGCAATGGTGGGCACGGTCTTCCACTTGAGAAGTTTGGCCGCTTCGACCCGGCCGTGGCCCGCGATGATCTCGCCGGCGTCCGAGATGAGCACCGGATTGGTGAATCCGAACCGCTCGATCGATGAGGCAATCTGCCTGACCTGCTTTTTGGAATGCGTCCGCGCGTTGCGTCCATAAGGACGGAGCGAAGTGATCGCCCGCTCGATAATTTGTGTAGTTCCCATTTCGACCCCGAATCGCTTTGACCGAAGATGGTATTATAGAATGAACGCTTGCAATTGTCAACCTACGGCGTATAATATCGGCATTCTCGATTGAACGGACCTCCGATGAGCTTCGCCAGCAAGCTGCACGACCTGCGCGTTGCGCAGCGCCTCTCCCTCCAGGATGTTGCTAATGCCGTCGGCATATCGAAGGCCCATGTCTTCAATCTCGAAAAGGGCATCACCGCGAACCCCTCGATGGACCTTGTAGTTAAGCTCGCCGAGCTCTTTCGCGTGCGCGTGGCCGATCTGGTGGGAGAAAATCCTGACAGTGCGGATCAGCCGGCCGAGATGGTCGCCCTGTTTCGTGACCTCAAGAACCTCGATCCTGGCGATCGTGAAACCATCAAGATGATGATGGAGACCCTGAAGAAGAAACGGGAACGAGACGGTTGACGCTAAGCCGGATGGAGCTCGACGGGGTCGGTTCGCCCTCTGCGCTGGCGGCCCGAATTCACCAGCTTGATCCCGATCTGCCGCTCGATTTCTCTATCGAAGAGGTGTGCCACCGGCTCGATATTTCGGACATTGTGGATCAGCCCGTAACCTCGTTCGCTGCGATGCTGCTGATGCATCCCGACAGGGCATGGGGTTCGATCGTCGTAGCTGAAGGCACCTCTCCCCGCAGGCGGCGTTTTTCGATTGGGCACGAACTGGGCCACTTCCTGATCGGCAGTCATCGACCGGGCGACGGCGATCAATTCGCGTGCTCGCATGCCGACCTTCACCTCGCTAATTCTCGCGAAGCTAACCGGGCAAGGAAGATGGAAGTCGAGGCAAACCGCTTTGCCGCTTCACTTCTAATGCCACCGAAGCGGATCAGGTCCAATCTCGGGAGCCGACAGCCGGATCTGAACGAGGTTGTCAGACTGGCCCGCGAATTCAATGTCAGCAAAGCCGCGATGGCGCGCAGCTACGTTGACGCGCATCGCGAAACACTTGCCCTCATCGTCGTAAGGGATGGCCGGCTCATTCAAGCCCATCGGCCCGATGACTTCCCGTGGATAGCACCTAGGATCGGCGAGGCTGTCCCGATGGAATCGATCGCCAATGGCCACCAGCTTCTGCCAGGCCAGGCGTCCGAACTAGAGGAGTGTGAGCCGGAAACGTGGCTGAGCTCTAGCGCTGCGCGAAAGACCGAATTGTTGAGCGAGCAGGTGCTTTCCCAATCCGACGGGTGGGCGATGATCCTGCTGCACGCGGAAGGTGTCGAGACCGACTAGGCTGGGTCAACAGGCCCGTTTGACCGCGCTCGATCGATACGCTGTTCCGCCAACAGCATTTCCCTGATCCGGAAGATTTGAATCCCTGTTCAAGCGAATAAGTTCCCTGTTCTGCGCTCAGGGAATTTTGCCCCGGAAGTCACGTAATTCCGCGGGTTTTAAGACCTTCAAAGCGGCGGATTAGACCAATAAAATGGATTTTCCCTGTAAATTCCCTGTAAAACAGGGAAATCAGGGGTGAGACGGGTTCGGTTCAGACTGCGTCGCGCACCAACAGCCCTTTTCCCGGTATTTCCTTGAAATCCGCCGGTTGGCACAATTTTCATTGTCGGCTCTACGAACTTTCGCTTATCATACCGCCGGTTAAACGGGGCGCTCGGGTCGATAATCAATGGATAGCTTTGTTGCAGTTTTGCAATGGACGGCGCTTGTCGTTGCAATCCTGATCGCGCTTTCGTCGCTGGACGATCTATTCGTGGATGCTGTGTTCTGGGCGATGAAGCTCAAGCGCAGGATTTTCGGCCAATCTCGTCCTGGTGCGGTTGCGGCTGAATTGCTGGTCGACAAGCCGGAGCAACCCATCGCAATCATGCTTCCCGCGTGGAAGGAGTTCGACGTCATTGCAAGCATGGTCGAAAGCGCGGTCAATACGCTCGCCTACCGCAACTACATGATCTTCATCGGCACCTATGCCAACGATGCCGAGACCATCGCCGAAGCGGAAAAGGTCACCCGGAGGTACAAACAGGTGCGGCACGTGCGCGTGCCGCACGATGGCCCGACCTGCAAGGCGGATTGCCTCAACCATATCGTTTCCGACATTCTGCAGGTTGAAGAAGAACTGGGCGTCCCGTTCGCCGGGCTGGTATTGCACGATAGCGAAGACGTGCTGCATCCACTGGAGCTTCACCTCTTCAATTATCTGCTCCCCGCCAAGGACATGATCCAGTTGCCCGTCGTCAGCCTGGAACAGCGTTACCGGGATCTTGTCGCCGGAACCTATATGGACGAATTCGCCGAATGGCACGCAAAGGACCTGGTCGTGCGACAGCGTCTGGCCAAAACCGTTCCATCTGCCGGGGTCGGGACCTGCTTTTCACGCCGTGCAATCAAGGCCCTGATGGAGGATGGCGACGCCTTCAACACCGATACCCTGACCGAAGATTACGACATCGGGAACCGGCTCGCCGAACGGGACATGGGCACGATCATCGCGCTCTACCCTGTCGAGTTCCGGACGCGTCGAGGCGCGTTCTTCGGCATGGGGCCCGAGCGAATGGTTACATTTTCCATGCCGCTTTGCGTGCGCGAACACTTTCCCAACACTTTCAAGACCAGCTATCGCCAAAAGGCCCGCTGGATTCTCGGGATTGCGTTGCAGGGATGGTCGCAATTGGGGTGGAGCGGGTCGGCCATAGCCAACTATTTCCTTTTCCGGGACCGCAAGGCGCTCCTCACACCTACCCTCGCCATCCTCGCCTATGCTCTGGTGGTTATCTACCTGGGACTGAATATCTGGTCAAAATCCTCGGGTGGCGACTTCATTCCCCTGTTCTCGGGCCACTGGATCGAATTCGTCGTACTGTGGTTCAACCTGTTCGCGCTGATCGCGCGGATTTTGCAGCGGCTCTTCTTCGTCGAGAGGATATATGGCTGGGGCCATGCCTTCATGTCGGTGCCGCGGATATTCGTGCTTAGCCTCATCAACTTCGCGGCGTCGATGCGGGCGATGAGAATTTTTATCGGCAGCAAGTTCAGCGGCAAGTCGATCGCCTGGGACAAAACCATGCATCGCTTCCCGACTGACGAATGGCTTGGCACCGAGAAGCGAAGAATCGGAGAGATACTGTTGTCTTGGGAGGTGGTGACCCCACCGGCGATCGAGAAGGCACTTGTCGATCAGAAGCTGAATGGCGGAATGCTCGGCGACCTGCTCGTGTGTCACGGGGCGATCGACGAACAGACGCTTGTCGAGGCCGTGGCAACACAGGCCAACTTGCCGACGGCTACCATCAGTCTTGAAATGGTGCGCGAGAACCTCGATTTGCTTGACGAAGAAGTCATGTCACGTCTGCACGTGCTGCCCTTCGGCAGAGGGCAGAATGGCGATGTGATGCTGGCCGTGTCGCGGCCTCTGCCTCCATCGGAGAAAGAGTGGATGCGGACTCGCTTGGGCAGGCCCTTTCGCCAATATATCGTTCCGGACAGCCAGATTACGCGGTTTCTCGGGGCGTTGGTAAAGCAGCCGCATTGGGATATCCCGGTCTTCACACTGCCACGACTTCACGAGCTCCTGATCGAGCAGAAAATTCTCAAGCGGCGTGAACTGCGCCGCGCACTCGAAGGGTACGATGTGGCAAGGCACGGCAGTATCGGCAATTACCTCGTCGCAAATAGAACCATATCTCAGCAAACTTTCGACGAAATGTCGGCTCTCAGGCATAAACTCGTCGAAGCGAAGCGCGAAGAGGCACGAAAGGAACTCGTCGATGCGTAATCTTTCGCTAGGCATTCTGCTCGCAACCGCTGTTTCTACCACTGCAAACGCGCAAGAAACGAACGATCCGGCAGCCCAACCTTTCCGCGATTTCGAAGCCGGACGCTATTCGGATGCGGAAGCCGGAGCGGAAGCCGCATTGGCACAGGATCCCGACAATCCGGTCTGGTGGGCTCTGCTGGCGGAAGCGCGTGCGAAGAATGGCCAATATCAATCGGCAGCAGGCGCCTTCGCCCGCGCTGCCGAGGAAGAACCCGAAGCGGTACGACGCAGCTACTTTCGCCGCGCCCAGACACTGAACCTCGTCCAGGCGGGCATGCATGCCGAGGCACGCCTGATACTGCGGCAGTCACTCGCCGATGCTTCGCTGGATGCCGGCAATTCGCTCGATTGGGCGATGGTTGCAATCGCCGCCCGGGACGACGCTTCTGCACAAGAGATACTTGCCAATGAAGCGCTGTATGATGACTTCACGCGGCAGAGTGCGCTGGATGCCGGATACAGTGCCAAGCGACGTGGGCTTGACGGGCGGGCCGTGCGGTTCTTCGAACTGGGCCTCGCACTGGACGAAAGCGAGCAGTCACGTCTTTCGCCTGTCGAGCGCGAAGGTATCCGCAGGGAAATCCGTGAATTGGAGCGTGATTGGTCCTTCATCGCGCAGGGAAGTTACAGCACCGCAGGGCGGCCCTCGGGTCTGAGCGCCGCCCCGCTCGACGACGAGCGCGCCATGCAATTCGGCGCAGAAGCCTCGCGGCGAATTGGCGGCTGGCGCAATGGCAAGCCGTTCAGCATCTTCGCCCGCATCTATCACTCGGAATTCCTTGGTGATGATGCCGTCATCGGCAATGCCACGCAGGGCTGGATGGGAGCGCGTTACAAGCCCTTTTCAAGCCTCAACTTCAATCTCGAGGCGAGCAAGCTCATCGCCCTCGACAGCGACGCGATTGACGACTGGTCGGTTCGCGGCGCCATCTCCGGGGGTGAAGGGCTGGAACCCGAAGTGGGGCGCAGCCAGTGGACCTATGCGCATTATTACGGCGACTTGTCCTATCTGTTCGAGAATGACGTCGCCTTCGGAATTGCGGAAGGCCGCTTTGGCAGGGCGTTTGCCCTGGGCAACCGCTCGAATGTAATCACGCCCTATCTGGTGGTCCGCGCAGACCTCGATACCGGGCGCGAGGATGAGGGCGCGCTTGGCGGGGGCGCGGGGGTTTCCCTGCGGCACTGGTTCGACGAAACCGAAACCTCAGCCTGGCGCGGCTTCATCGATTTAGACGTTCAGGCCAGGCAGCGCATAGCGGGCGATCGCCGCGCCACAGGCGTTCTGGCCACAATCACGATCGGACGCTGACGCGTCAGCCGTGCGCCCCGAACAAATTGGCAATGGCGGTTGAAATCCGCAGGTTGAGCGCGTGGGCATCTTCGATCGGATCGATGAAATCTCGCCGGATCGCGTCGTAGCTGTCTCCACCTGACCGCGGGTACTGTGCCTGCTCGTTCATCGCGAAGTCCTCGGTCACCGGATAGCTGGCCGGGAATGCACGGCGCATCTGTGCCAGTGCTTCATCGATGCGCAGGGTGAAAACCATCTCCAGCACATCACGCCTGCTGATATCGTTGGCGCGACTGAATGCCGGGACCGACACCGCCTTCAGGAACATATGCTGGAGCAATGCCAGACGTAGCGCCTGGAGAACGCCGATCATACGTCGAACTTGTTCGCGCTCGGGATGAGGATCTTCGTCAGGCACCAGTTCAAAAAGACGGTGAAGCTTGAGTGCATCGACCCGCAGCCGCGAAGCGAGGCGGCGGAAAACGCCGTTGCGATCATCCTGGATCAGGTATTCGGCCAGGGATTCGCACGCCTGCGACAGGTGCTCTTCGGTTCCCCGATAGGGGCGGCTCGCCCAATAGGCCGAATTGAACAGCTCACCATAGGCGGCAACGGTCTTGATGCTGGCAAGCGCGTTGGACGCACGCACCAGACGCATGATCTGCCGGCCCCGGGGGCTTTCCTTCAGCAGCTGGGCGATGTCGTCGTAGTTACTTTCCGCCGCGCTTCCGACACCGGCGATGATATTCACGGGATAGCCCAGCTGCTGGAGAATAGCGTTGTGTGGGATGGCGCGGATCTGGCGCAAGCTCATTTCGCGATCGGCGGACAGGTCTGATTGGCGGCGCGAGACACGGCTTCCCGTGGAGTTCAGCAGACCTAGCCCGAAAGCGGTTACGGCGCGGCTGTATGTACGGCTGGCAAGGTGGTCCTGCTGGTGATCCTTGATCGCGCGATAGAAATCGAGGCTCAGGTCCGTGCGGCGGTAGAAAGGGTCGGTCGGCGCATCCGGATCGGTATCGGCAGGGGCGAGCTCGGCGATGGTCGAAAGCGTCGCGCGCGCAAGTTCGGGTGTCGCGAAGAAGAGATATCCGTCTCCGCCCTGGAAACTGGCTTCGGGTTCGAGCTGGATGCCGGCACGGGCGAACCGCCGCCTTGCCCACGGGCTCATCGGCCATTCGAGCCGATCCTTGAAACTGGCGGGATGCGCCCCGCGTCCCATACCTTCGCCATGCGTATTGAATACCAGCGCGGCGACATCGATCAGGCCGTTGGCCGACATGGCATCGGCAAGACGTCCCTGAAGGCGCTCGATAGCGAGGCTCGCCGGAATCTGGCCGACGAAGCGTCCGGCATCGGAGAACCCCGTCTGGATGGCAATGCGCCCGCGCTTGCGCGCGTAGTCCTGAAAAGCCTCTTCACCGAGCAGCGCATCGAGGAAACGTCCGCCGTGTTCCAACGCCGTCTCCGTCTCGAACAACGGCGAGACATCGACCTTTTCCTCGATCCCGAACAGCTTGGCGAAATAGAGTGCAGCGAGCACGGTGGCAGGCTGTTCGCATTCGGCAACGAGCATGCGAATCGGCGCATCGGCATCAATGTGCTTGAGAATCTGCGCCATAGCGAGGAACTGGCGCACCGCGGTCGAACTCTCGACAGCGAGGGAGGCGAAATTGGCTGTAAGCGGCTCGGCATTGCGCACCAGGTCCCGCAGGGCCGCCAATCCTCCCTGACTCCCGAGATCGAGATCGGCTCCACCCTGAATGCGGGACCGGATTGCATTGTGCAATTGCTTGGCGTTCACGCGGAAATGGATGTGACCCATGCCAAGTCCGTCGGCCCGCATGGCCGCTGCCAGCGTTTTCAGTGCGACAGCCTTCTCCTGCGAGGCAGAGAGCGCTTCCTCCTCAAGCCGCGAAATGACCGACACCAGGCTCAGAAGCTTGTCGTCGCCGCCTGTCAGGCTGTTGGCCGCTGCCGAAAGGTCGGCGTGATCGGACAGGTCGCCGGCAAATTCCTCGGCGCTTTCGGCAGTGCGTTGCTGCGAAGCGCGCAATGGTTCGAGCAGTGGGTGGTTCGGGTCAATCGTGGCCAACTGATTCGCATAGCGATCCAGCCGCTGCGCCTTTTCCGCGAGCCGGAATGCAATGGAGGTGTACCATTTGATGTCGGTCCGGCCGTCCATGTCGTATCCGACCCAGCTGGCGAAGCGGAAAGGTAACGGTTCCAGCTCGCGCCAGCGATCCGGCCATTGTCCTGCCGCACATTCCAGCAAGCTCACATTGATCTCATCCCTGGCTTCCTGTGCGTGGGCCAAGGCTGACATGGCACGGCCATGCTCGTATTCCAGAGTGATTTCGGGACGTTTGGTTTCCGTGCGGCTTACTTCGTGTCCGCCACCCGCTGCTTGCGCAACCATCTCGCTTTGTGCCGGGGAGAGCAGGAAAGTCGGGTGCGCGGTGAATACCACATGGAGTTGCGGGTGGGACCACCGCTTGCGGAATTCTTCAAAACCGGCAGTTCCGGAGCAGAAATCCGACAAGCGAACGCCGGTTTTCTGGGGCGTCACGAGACGGCGCAGCCGGTCCGCTCGCGACTCCAGAGACCTTGTCTCCAGTTCACCGACAAGACTGGAGAAATCCGCAAGCGATATTTCGCCAGCCTCGAGCACCCGCGACAGATCGTGCGCCAGCTGGAAGACCGGATTGAACAGCGGTGTTTCCCGCGTGCGCTTGTGCAACTGCCGCAAGGCATCGGTAAGAGTGGCAAAGGTCAGCGGTTGCAGGTCAGGCACGTGGAAACTCCCCTTTCTCTCCAATACGGAGACTGCGCGCGAAAGTGCCCGCGGAGTCAACCTGCCACGTTGCAGTGCAGCATGAATAGGTTTGCGCAACGGCCACTTTACTTGTCGCCGTCAATTCTCCACCCCTCACCGACCATTAACCGAGACCGCCAACCGTGTGGTGACAAGCTGTGCACATGACTGCGACGGGGAAGCGAAAGGCAAATACATGAGCGACTGGACGATCGGCATCCTCGGGGGATCGGGCCTCTACGCAATCGAGGCTTTGCAGGAGAAGCAGTGGATCGAGGTCGGCTCGCCCTGGGGCAAGCCATCGGACAAGATCCTGTGCGGCAAGATCGGACATGTCCGCGTGCGTTTCCTGCCGCGTCATGGCCGCGGCCATCCGATAATCCCGGGCAGGGTCGATGCACGCGCAAACATCGATGCGCTGAAACGCGCAGGCTGCACCGATATCCTTGCCATCAGCGCGGTCGGCTCCCTTTCCGAAGACCTGCCGCCGGGACGGTTCGTCTGCGTCGACCAGTTCATCGACAATACCAAGGGTCGTCCGTCCAGCTTCTTCGACAGCGGCTTCGTTGCGCATGTGTCCATGGGCGATCCGGTTTGCGAGCGTTTGTCGAAACATGCTGCGAAAGCGGTCGAGAAGGCAGGCGGCGAAGTGACGATGGGCGCGACCTATCTTGCGATGGAGGGGCCGCAGTTTTCGACCCGCGCCGAAAGCCGCCTCTATCGCCACTGGGGCGCCGAAGTTATCGGCATGACCGGCATGCCCGAAGCCAAGCTCGCACGGGAAGCGGAGCTGCCCTATGCCATGCTGGCCATGGTAACCGACTGGGACAGCTGGCGTGATGGGGAAACAGCGGTCGACGTGAGCGACATCATCGAACAGATGGGCAAGAATGCCGATCTCGCCGCAGCGACCGTGGAGAAATTCTGCAAGGGTCTGCCGAAAAAGCGGACGCCTTCGCCGATCGATCGCGCGCTCGACGACAGCGTCATTACCGCGCCCGACAAGCACGACCGCGAACTGATGGCCAAGCTCGATGCGGTCGCCGGACGCCTGTTCCGCGCGGGATGAACGAGCCGCTCGACCTTCTCGTCATCGGCGGCGGCATCAACGGCGCGGGAATTGCCCGCGATGCAGCTGGGCGCGGACTGACGGTCGAACTAGTCGAGAAAGACGATCTTGCGTCGCACACATCCTCCGCCAGCACCAAGCTGGTGCATGGCGGCCTGCGCTATCTGGAGCAGTTCGAATTTCGTCTGGTTGGAGAATCCCTGCGCGAACGCGAAGTGCTGCTCGCGAACGCGCCGCATATCATCTGGCCGCTGCGCTTCGTTCTGCCGCACGAACCCTCGATGCGACCCAGATGGATGCTGCAGGCAGGCCTTGCACTGTACGACCGCCTCGGCGGCCGCAAGCGCCTGCCGAAATCGCGCAAGGTGGATCTGCGCATCGCTCCGCATCGCGCGATCTTGCAGGACAGGCTCGTGGCGGGCTTCGAATACTCGGATTGCTGGGTAGAGGATGCGCGGATGGTCGTCCTTACCGCGATGGATGCCAAGGCACGCGGGGCAAGGATATCGACACGTACCGAGTGCACGAATCTCGTCCGGAGCCAAGCCAACTGGTTGGCCACTGTGCGCGACGGAAACGGCGAGCGGACGATCGTTGCCAAGGCAGTGGTGAACGCCGCGGGTCCGTGGGTCGACAAGGTGGCAAAAGCGGCTCTCGGACAGGGAACACCTGCGCACTTGCGGCTCGTCAAGGGCAGCCACATTATCGTCCCGCGCGCCTATCCGGGCGATCATGCCTATATCTTCCAGCAGGACGACAAGCGCATCGTCTTCGCCATACCCTACGAGCGCGATTATACGCTGATCGGGACGACGGACCTGCTGTATGAGGGCGATTTGGACGATGTCCAGATCACTTCCGACGAACGCGCCTATCTGCGCGAGGCGGTAACGCAATATCTGAGAAGCGGCGTCACCGAAGAGGATATCGTCTATACCTATGCCGGCGTTCGCCCGCTCTATGAGGACAAGGCGGCGAGCAATTCGACGGTCACGCGCGACTATGTCTTCGAAGTCGAAGCTACGGGCGGCGCGCCGATCCTGTCTGTCTATGGCGGCAAGATCACGACCTATCGCAAGCTTGCCGAACATGCGCTGGCCAAGCTCTCGCAGCATATGAATATTCCGGGCGAGGCATGGACCGTCGATGCACCTTTGCCGGGCGGCGATATTGCAGATGCCGATTTCGCGCGCTTTTTGTGGGATGCCGGGGAGCGGCACATATGGATACCGCCCGAAATGCTGCTCCGTCTCGGGCGTGCCTACGGAACCCGGATCGATAAGGTGGTGGGTACGGCGACCGCTCTCGAAGGCTTGGGTGAACATTTCGGTGGCGATCTCTACGAGGCGGAACTGGAATATCTCGTAGCGCATGAATTCGCCCGAACAGCCGACGACGTACTGTGGCGGCGCAGCAAGCTGGGTATGCATCTGTCTGAACAGGCTACGGATTCCGTTGCGCGTTGGTTCGCTCAGCGGGATTGATTAGTTCTCTCGGAACAACGGCTTGCAACAAAGCTTGAAAGGGCATCGCGACAGGTCCAAGTGGCCTCGTCAGACCACCCCTGATTCACCGGAGTCGCATGGCCCTGCACGATCCTGCCCGCCTTTCCCCTATCTCCCGCCAGACCTTGCGCGAGGACTATCGCGCAGAGGAGAACGCCTGCGTCGCGCAGCGCATGGAACAGGCCGCCCAGGCCGAAGCGAAACATTCCGAAGCGGCAGCTTTGGCATCCAAGCTGATCGAAGGCGCGCGGCGCCGCAAGGCGAGCGGTATAGATGCCTTCCTGCACCAGTATGGCCTTGCGACAGAAGAAGGCGTGGCGCTGATGTGCCTTGCCGAAGCGCTGCTTCGCGTACCGGATGCGGCCACAGCCGATGCCCTGATCCGCGACAAGATCGGCGATATCGACTGGTCCGAACATATGGGCGAAAGTTCATCCACCTTCGTCAACGCGGCGACTTTCTCGCTTATGCTGACCGGCGAAGTACTCGAACGGCCGGAAGAGGCGCAAAAGGGCATGGGCTCGACGCTCAAACGAGCGGTCAACCGCCTGGGCGAGCCAGTAATCCGCAGGGCTACCCTGCAGGCGATGCGTATCCTTGGTGGTCAGTTCGTCTATGGCCGCACGATCGATGAATCCCTGAAGCGGGCCGCGCCCGAGCGTGCCAAGGGGCTTACCCACAGCTTCGATATGCTCGGCGAGGCGGCGATGACCTATGCCGATGCCGACCGTTATGCTGCCAATTACGAGAAGGCGATCGACCGGCTGGTGCGCGAGGCATCGGGCAAGGTTTCGACCTCGCCGGGTATCTCGGTGAAACTGTCTGCCCTGCATCCGAAATACAGTTTCCTGCACGCCGACGAGGCGGTAGCGGACATGCTGCCGATCGTGCGCCACCTCGCCACCAAGGCGCGCGATGCGAATATCCATTTCACCATCGACGCCGAGGAAGCCGACAGGCTCGAATTGTCGATGGACATCATTGAGGCCCTGGTACGCGACGACAGCCTGTTCAAGCGAGCTGACGGCACCCGCTGGGAAGGCTTTGGACTTGCGATCCAAGCCTATCAGAAGCGTGGACTTCCCATGTGCGACTGGGTCGCGCGGCTGGCACGCAAATACGATCGCAAGTTCTTCGTCCGGCTGGTGAAGGGCGCTTATTGGGATACCGAGATCAAACTCAGCCAGGTGGGCGGTTTCACGGATTTCCCCGTATTCACACGCAAATTGGGTACCGATGTCAGCTATCTCGCCTGCGCGGAAAAGCTGCTTGCCAGCGACGATGTCATCTACCCGGCATTCGCCACGCACAACGCCTATACGATTGGCGCTGTCAAGGCCTTAGCCGGAAGCAAGGAATTCGAATTCCAGCGGCTCCACGGCATGGGCGAGGACATATACGGAGCGCTCACTCAGGAAGAGGGCAACCGGAAGACCAACGTGCGTATCTATGCGCCAACGGGGACGCATAAGGACCTGCTGGCCTATCTGGTACGCCGCCTTCTCGAGAACGGAGCAAATTCCAGCTTCGTCAATCGCATGGCGGATGCGGAAATCCCGGTAGAAGAGCTGGTAACCTGCCCAATCAAGGATATGCGAGGGCTCAAACCCTATCGCAATCCGGGAATCCCGCTGCCGAGCGATATCTTCCCCAACCGCCGCAATTCCGCAGGGATCGATCTGTCCGATCCGCTGGTCCGCGAGCCGCTGATTGAACGGCTGAAGAAACTGGACAGCAAGCATTGGCGCGCAGAGCCGACCTTCATGTCTTCTGCCGAGGGCGAAGTCGCACCGATCAACAAGCCGCATGATCTTTCCGCCGAGGTCGGCACACGCCGCGACGCGCTCGGCTTCGAGGTCGAGGAAGCGATCACGCGCGCCGTAGCGATCCAGCCGGGCTGGAACGCGCTTGGCGGCGAAAAGCGCGCCTTGCTGCTGGAAGCGGCGGCAGACCTCTTCGAGGAACATACCGACGAGTTCCTCTCTCTCTGCCAGCGAGAGGCCGGCAAGACATTGCAGGATGCCGTGCTCGAATTGCGCGAAGCGGTGGATTTCCTCCGCTACTATGCCACCGAGGCACGGCGCTTGTTCACCACCCCGACGCCACTGCCGGGCCCGACCGGGGAAGAAAACCGCCTGACGCTGAACGGCCGCGGCGTATTCGCCTGCATTTCGCCGTGGAATTTCCCGCTGGCGATTTTCATCGGTACGCCTGCCGCAGCGTTGGCCGCCGGTAATACGGTCGTTGCCAAGCCTGCCGAACAGACCCCGCTGATTGCCGCACTGGCAGTCGACTTGTGCCACAAGGCGGGCATTCCGGAAGAAGCTTTCCAGATCCTGCCCGGCGCCGGGGATGTCGGCGAATTCATCACTTCGGATCCCCGCATCGCCGGAGTAGCCTTCACCGGTTCGACCCAGACCGCCCAGGCGATCAATCGCGGCCTTGCTTCGCGCGACGGACCGATCGCCACCCTGATCGCCGAAACCGGCGGGCAGAACGCAATGATCGTCGACTCGACCGCACTGCCGGAACAAGTCACGCGCGATGTCGTAGCTTCTGCGTTCCAGAGTGCAGGCCAGCGCTGTTCGGCGCTGCGCGTGTTGCATATTCAGGAAGATGTCTATGACGAAATGCTGACGATGATCCGCGGTGGATTCGAGGCATTGACCCTGGGCAACCCGGAAAATCTCGCCACCGATGTCGGACCGGTAATCGATCCCGATGCGAAGGCAGCTCTCGAACGCCATGTCGCACGCCGCAAGACCGGCGGCGCTCAGGTCTGGCGCCGCAGGCTGCATCGCGGCGCTTCCAAGGGCTGCTATGTCGCGCCGACGATCATCGAGCTTGATTCGATCCTCGATCTCAAGCGCGAAAATTTCGGGCCGATCCTCCATGTGGTGAAATATCGCGCCTCTGAAATCGACCGCGTGATCGAAGAAATCAACGCCACCGGCTACGGCCTGACGCTGGGCCTGCACAGCCGCAACGACGACATGCGCGCCTATGTCGAGGCACGTGCCAGGGTCGGCAATTTCTACGTCAATCGCAACCAGATCGGTGCCGTGGTGGAAAGCCAGCCGTTCGGAGGCGAGGGTCTGTCCGGGACCGGCCCGAAGGCTGGTGGGCCGAACTATGTGACCCGCTTCGCAACCGAACGCGTGGTGTGCATCGATACCACGGCAGCGGGCGGCAATGCGACGCTGCTGGCAAGCGGATAACCCAAGTCATTGCGAATCCATGGCATGGCTGCTTTAAGGCCGCCCATGGTTCGCATTTTTCGCACGGCGTTACTGCTGCTCGCGCTGGGATGGTCATCGTTTGCCGCAGCAGCGGTCGACATTACTTTCCATTCCTTCAACGGATCGGTGCTGGCGGGCCGCTATCCCCATACCTTTGTGTCGATGGAAGGCACTCTGGAGGATGGCACACCGGTCAAGGAGAACTTCGGCTTTTCAGCCAAAAGAGCTTCGTTGGCTGTGCTTAACGGTCCGGTCGAACACATGATCCTGGTCGAAGAGGAAAAGTGGTTGCGCAAGACCAACCGCCATTTCACCCTATCGATGACCGACGAGCAATATCGCAAGGTCAGCGCTCTGGTCGAGGCCTGGCGCAACGCACCTGGAAAATATTACGACCTCGAAACGCGCAACTGCATTCATTTCGTTGGCGAGATCGCCAAGATCATGGGATTGAAGGTCAACTACCCCGACAAGCTGCTTCGCAAACCCAAAAGCTGGCTCAACTACATAACTACGCTAAATCCGCAGCTGGGCTGAAAGCCCGATCAGGCCGTGACTGTTTGACGCTGTTCGCCAAGGATACTCCACGAGGCGAGAAACAATCCTGCCACCAGCGGCCCGATGACGATCCCGGACAGGCCGAACAATGCGATACCGCCCAGTGTCGTGATCAGGATCAGCCAGTCGGGAATACCCGTATCGCGGCCTACCAGAATGGGCCGCAGGACATTGTCGATCATTCCGATCACCGCGACGCCAGAGATAATGACTACGATGCCCTCCCAGATTGCTCCGGTCGCCAGAAGGTAGATCGCAGCGGGCACCCACACGATGGCGGGACCGACGGCAGGCAGGAGGGATGCGATAGCCATGATCACGCCGAGCAACAGCACCGAAGGTATTCCGACGATCCAGAAGGTGATGGCGCCTAACGCACCCTGTACCAATCCAACCACGACCGAACCTTTGATCGTGGCTCGAACCAGCACGAGGAACCGTTCGGCAAGCCGATCCGCAATGGAGCGCTCGAACGGCAAAGCTGCAAGCACATGCTCCGCAACCGCCCGCCCGTCACGTAAAAGGAAGAAGCCGACATAGAGCGCGATGGCGAAGCCCAGTACGAAGCCGAACACGCTGCCGCCGATCGCCAAGGCCTGCTGGGCGATCATACCGAGACTCGCCTGAACAAATGCAGTGGCACGTTCCTGAACCTCGTCCAGATTCCCGAAGCCGGCACTGTCGAGTGAGGCCTGGATATTGGCCGGCAGGGCGCTGAACACCTGGCTGAAATACATGGCGACATCGATCTCGCCATCCCTGAATGCGAGGAAGACCTGCGCCGCTTCGTCCACGACCGCTGAGCCGATCCACATGGCCGGCAGCACCACAGCCAGGAGAATGACGATGAGCGTCAGCAAAGCCGACTGCGTCTCATGCCCCCGGCGTTTGACGAGAAACCAGAGATAAAGTGGCTGGAACAGGACCGCGGCCAGTACCGCCCAGAGCAGCGGCTGGAAGAAGGGCAGTACGACCACCAGCAGAGCGAAGGAAACCAGCGCAAGAAACAGCAGGAAGCCGCCCTGCTCGAGCCGGTTCGGTGTCTTGCCGTCCATGACTGCCCCTCTTTGCGGCGATCAGACGTCGAGATTGGCGACGTTGAGCGCGTTGGCCTGGATGAATTCACGGCGAGGCTCGACGACATCGCCCATGAGCCGGGTGAAAATCTCGTCCGTCACGTCGGCATCTTCGACCTTTACCTGGAGCAGCGCACGATTTTCCGGATCGAGCGTGGTCTCCCACAACTGTTCCGCGTCCATTTCGCCCAGCCCCTTGAAGCGGCTGACCTTGAGGCCCTTTCGGCCCGCGGCCATCACCGCATCCACCAGTTGGGTCGGAAGGATCAACGCATCGTCGCCGACCACCGGAGCAGGTTCTTCGGTATCTTCGACATCTTCGGCGTCGACCTGGTCCTCGAACTCTTCCTCACTCCCACGAATGAGGCGAACCGGAGACGCGTAGATGTCGGCATTTTCCTGCGCGACGCGGTGCAGCTTGCGGGCTTCTGCGCTATCAAGGAATTTGCCCTCGATCTCGTGCACATCGGTCACCCCGCGCCATACGCGGTGAAAACGAACCTGTCCGTCTTGGCCAAGTTCGGCGGACCAACGGGCCTCGGGATCGCCCATTTGCAGATGGGCCGCAGCCTTCGCCAGCGCGGCCTGCCTGTCTATGCTCTCGGGATCGAGCGCACCGGCCAGCGCCATCGCCTCGACGATTGGCGCGTTGTACTTGCGCGGTACGAAGTTCATGTGGTTGCGAAGCCGCAGTGCGTGCTGGACCAGTGCCGCCAGTTCTCCCGATGCGCGCGATCCGCCCGCGGTTTCGAGAATGCGGCCCTGAAGACCGGCCTCGATCAGGTAGCGATCATAGGCGGCCTGATCCTTGAGATAGACTTCGGATTTGCCGCGCACGACCTTGTAGAGTGGCGGCTGCGCGATAAAGAGATGACCGGCCTTGACGATCTCGGGCATCTGGCGGTGAAAGAAAGTCAGCAGTAGCGTGCGGATATGCGCACCGTCCACGTCGGCGTCGGTCATGATGACGATCTTGTGGTAGCGCAGCTTTTCCAAGTCGAATTCGTCGCGCAGTCCAGTGCCCATGGCCTGTATCAGAGTACCGACCTCCTTGGACGAAATGATCCGGTCGAACCGCGCACGCTCTACATTCAGGATCTTGCCCTTCAGTGGCAGGATCGCCTGATACTGGCTGTCACGCCCGTTCTTGGCAGAGCCCCCTGCCGAGTCACCCTCGACCAGGAAAAGTTCGGCCTTGGTCGCGTCGCGCTCGCGGCAGTCGGACAGTTTCCCGGGTAGCGACGCAATGCTCATCGCGCCCTTACGGCTCATTTCGCGCGCGCGGCGGGCCGCTTCGCGCGCAGCAGCTGCATCGATCACCTTCTGGATGATCTGCTTTGCATCGTTGGGATTTTCCTCGAGCCATTCGCTCATCTTCTCGCCCATGAGCGATTCCAGCGGCTGGCGGACCTCTGAGGAGACCAGCTTGTCCTTGGTCTGCGATCCGAACTTGGGGTCGGGCAGCTTCACCGAGACGATCGCGGTCAGACCTTCGCGCATATCCTCACCCGAAAGGCTGACCTTTTCCTTCTTCATCAGGCCCGACGAAGTCGCGTAATTGTTGAGAGTACGCGTCAGTGCTGCGCGGAATGCGGCAAGGTGCGTGCCCCCATCCCGCTGGGGAATGTTGTTGGTGAAGCAGAGCACGTTTTCGTAATAGGAATCGTTCCATTCGAGCGCGACGTCGATGCCGATGCCGTCCTTCTCCGCGCTGACCGAAATCGGCTCCGCAACGAGGGCCTGCTTGTTGCGGTCGAGATATTTGACGAAGGCCGCGATGCCGCCTTCGTAGAACAGGTCGTGCTCGAGCGGTTCCTCGTGCCGCTTGTCGCGCAGGAGGATGCGCACGCCCGAGTTGAGGAAGGCCAGTTCGCGATAACGATGTTCGAGCTTCTCGAAATCATATTCGCTAACGTTCTTGAACGTATCGTCCGATGCCTTGAAGGTGACGCGAGTCCCTTTCTTCAGGCCATCCTCATCGCCATTGGAGGCAACGGGCGGAGCATCGCCCACAACGCGCAGGCTTTCGACCGCATCGCCATGTTCGAAGCGCATCCAGTGCTCTTTGCCGTCGCGCCAGATCACCAGTTCGAGCCATTCCGATAGCGCGTTGACCACGGAAACGCCCACGCCATGGAGGCCGCCCGATACCTTGTAGGCATTATCGTCGCTCGTATTCTCGAATTTGCCGCCCGCATGAAGCTGGGTCATAATGACCTCGGCCGCCGACACGCCTTCGCCCTTGTGCATGTCCACCGGGATACCGCGGCCATTGTCTTCCACGCTTACGGATCCATCGGGATTGAGTTCGATCAGGACGAGGTCGCAATGACCTGCCAACGCCTCGTCGATGGCATTGTCGGACACCTCGAAGACCATGTGGTGCAGGCCCGATCCATCGTCGGTATCACCGATATACATGCCGGGCCGCTTCCGGACCGCGTCGAGGCCCTTCAGCACCTTGATCGAATCTGCGCCGTAACCGTTCTTTTTCGGGGCGTTTTCGCCCGCTTCGGGTATGTTCTCGTCCATGCCCATCATATAGGCGTGCAAGGGCGGAAATCCAAAGTTTTCGGCCCCGATTTACCCACAGACAATCGAGAGACAGGTTTCACCTGCAACCGGTTGATTTCGGGACGGGCAAGGCGCATCACGCAGCCATGCTATCAGTGCTCGACATCTTCCGGATCGGGATCGGTCCTTCCTCCTCCCACACCGTGGGTCCGATGCGCATAACGCGCACTTTCATCCGTGCGCTCGACAAGGCTGGCAAGCTGGATCGCACAGCGCGGGTGACGGCCCAATTGCAGGGATCTCTGGCGCTTACAGGGGTCGGTCACGGAACGGTCGATGCCACGATGCTTGGCCTCATGGGGTTCGCTCCCGACAGGACCTGCCCGGACGATGCCGCGCAGGCGCTGGCCGATCTACGCCGAAGCAAACGGATTGCGCTTGGCGGAAAGCGCGAAATCCCCTTCGATCCGGCAGCCGATATCGACCTTGCCGGCCACATATTGCCCGAACTTCACCCCAATGGAATGAAACTGACGGCGCTCGAGGGGGAAGGAAAGGTTCTGGCAGAGCGGACCTATTTCTCTACCGGGGGCGGTTTCGTAGCCTCCGAGGCGCAGTTGAAGCGCAAGCCGAAGGACGACCGGATCAACACGGGTACACAGGTGCCGCACGATTTCGGTTCGGCGGAGGAATTGCTGGCGGCCTGCAAATCGACCGGTCTTTCGATAGCCGAACTCGTACTCGCCAATGAAGACGCGTTCCGCTCGCGCGAGAAGACGATGGAGGGTATCGACCGTGTCGCCAAGGCGATGGACCAATGCATCGACCGCGGGCTGACCCAGCGAGGCATTCTTCCGGGCGGGCTCAAGGTTGAAAGGCGCGCGCCCGACCTTTGGGACAAGCTTTCCGCCAATCCGCAATCGAACGAACGTGAGCAGCTGTTCGATTGGCTGAACTGCTACGCAATGGCCGTAAACGAAGAAAATGCAGCGGGCGGGCGCGTGGTGACTGCACCGACGAACGGCGCGGCCGGCATCATTCCCGCGGTCATTCGCTTCTATTGCCAGACCGCCGACGAGCAACCTTGCCGGGACAGTCGCCGGACGTTCCTGCTCACCGCAGGCGCAATCGGCCTGCTTTACAAGCAGCGTGCGAGCATTTCGGGGGCCGAAATGGGATGCCAGGGGGAAGTCGGCGTGGCCTGTTCGATGGCGGCGGGTGGTCTGGCGGCCTTGTGGGGCGCATCGCCGGTACAGATCGCCTCGGCAGCCGAAATCGGGATGGAGCACAACCTCGGCCTCACCTGCGATCCGGTGGGCGGACTGGTGCAGGTGCCCTGTATCGAGCGTAATGCCATCGGTGCGGTGAAGGCAGTCAACGCGGCACGGCTGGCGCTGCACCGCACGGGCGCGGAAACGCTGGTCAGCCTCGACCAGGTCATCGAGACCATGCGCCAGACCGGGCTCGATATGAGCAACAAGTACAAGGAAACCAGCCAGGGCGGGCTCGCGGTAAACGTCATCGAATGCTGAGATAGCTACTCGACAGTGTCGCACGGTCCGATAGGGTGACGCCATGGGAGATACATTGCATCTCGCCGCATTGGAGCGGCCCTTCGGTTCGTTTTCGGATATCATCAGCGCCAATGGGGCCAGGCTGGGTGAAACGCCCGCTCTGCTCGACGAGAATGGCGAACTAAGCTGGCAGGAGCTCGGCGAACGAGTCGAGCGGATTGCGGCGCGGCTACTGGAAGACGGCCTCCAGCGCGGACAGGCGGTCGCAATCCTTGGCACATCGAGCATTGGCTATGCGCTGGTATTCCTTGCGGCCATTCGCGCCGGTGGTGTCGCCGCCCCCCTGACGACAAGCGCCAGTGCCGAACAGCTTGCCGGCATGGCCGAGGACTCCGGTGCGCGACATATCTTCATCGATCGCGCAAAATTATCAGAATTGGGAGAAGAATGTTTTCCGGGCCTCAGCCGCGTCATACTCGATGAAGAGCTGGAGAGCTGGATGGCGCCGCCGCATACGCGCGCGCCGGTTGTCGATCACGATCCGGGGGAACCGTTCAATATAATCTATTCCTCGGGCACTACCGGCACGCCCAAAGGCATAGTCCATTCGCACCAGATGCGCTGGCGGCAGTTCGCATCGACTGCGGCCAGTTGGATCGAAAACGGGCTGGAGGTCCGCAGCCTCGCATCTACCCCGCTCTATTCGAACACCACCATGGTCGCTTTCCTGCCTGCACTGCTGGCCGGCGGTACCGTGCGTGTGATGGGCAAGTTCGACCGGATGCGCTGGCTCGAAAGCGCCCAGAACGATCGCACTACGATCACCATGCTGGTGCCGGTGCAGTATCAGCGCTTGATGGACGAGCCGAAGTTCGACGATTTCGACTTGTCCGCACTGCAGCTCAAATATTGCACTTCGGCACCCTTCCCTGCGGAGCTGAAGCGCGAGGTTCTGCGCCGCATGCCCGGTGCGCTGATCGAAATCTATTCGATGACCGAAGGCGGCGTGGTCTGCCTGCTAGAAGCGCACAAGTTTCCCGACAAGCTGCATACGGTGGGCAGACCCGCTCCCGGCAGCGAGTTGAAGGTGCTGGACGACGGTGACCGCGAAGTTCCTGCTGGCACTCCGGGCAATCTCATCGGACGCAGCCAGACCATGATGAGCGGTTACAAGAACCGCCCGGAGCAGACCGAGGAGGGCTATTGGACCGATCCCGAAACGGGCGAGGTCTGGCAACGCATGGGCGATATCGGACGCGTCGATGCGGATGGCTTCGTCGAGCTGGTCGGCCGTGCGAAGGACATGATCATCTCGGGCGGATTCAATATCTATCCGGTAGATCTGGAAAATGCACTGTTGGAAGAGGACGGCGTAATCGAAGCTGCGGTGATTGGAGTACCCTCACGCAAATGGGGCGAGACGCCGGTGGGCTTCGTGCGCCTTTCCGAAGATGCGCGTGATCCGCAGGACATTCGCGATTCGGTCAATGCGCGACTCGGAAAAACCCAAAGACTCGCACAGTTGCATGTAATCGAAGAGATGCCGCGTAGTCACATCGGCAAGCTGCTCAAGACCGGCCTGCGCGAAGAAGCCGAGCGTCGGGGATTGCCGGAATAGGTGCGATTCGAGACGCGGCGCCGACACTGGGGGGAGGGGGAGAGGAGATGTGTGGGCGGCCGCGTCTCTACTCGCTGCCATATCGCCTCTCGGACAAGCGGCGCTCGCGCTAGGAGCCACGAGTGGACCAATGTGGACCGGCTCGCTCGCCGAGAGGAAGGCGACGACAGCAACTCTTGGGAAGGGACTGCCGCCATCTCGTTCCCGGGCAAAGATCTGAGTTGGGAGGGACATCTCCGCGCCGGGTGTGGGTTGCGAAATAATGTTACAGGCCTGTGAACTAAAGTGAGAAAACATCAGGAAGTGTTGCGTTTTGCGCAACTGAACCGGCGTGCGCTTTTTCTCCCTCTCTGGACAGCATCAAGCCCGCGTCCTAACCGCCGCGCATGGACCCTTCCCACCTCCCCGATTCCATCCTCATCGTCGATTTCGGCAGCCAGGTCACCCAGCTCATCGCGCGCCGCGTGCGCGAGGCCGGGGTCTATTCGGAAATCGCCCCCTTCACCCAAGCCGAAGAGGCGTTCCATCGCCTGAAGCCGAAGGGGGTCATTCTTTCGGGCAGCCCTGCCAGCGTGCCCGATCGCGACAGCCCGCGCGCTCCAGATGTGATCTTTGAAAGCAAGGTCCCCATCCTCGGCATCTGCTATGGCCAGCAGGTCATGACCCAGCAGCTCGGCGGCGAAGTTCGCCCGGGTCACGAGACCGGCGAAGGCGGCGAGTTCGGGCGCGCTTTCTGCGAAGTGACCGAAGAATGCGTGCTCTTCGACGGTTTGTGGAAGCCCGGTGAAACGCATCAGGTCTGGATGAGCCATGGCGACAAGGTCACCCGCATCGCCGACGGTTTCCGGATCGTCGCCACGAGCCCCGGTGCGCCCTTCGCGCTGATTGCAGACGACGAGCGCCGTTATTACGGCACCCAGTTCCATCCTGAAGTGGTCCATACCCCCGACGGCGGCAAACTGCTCGCCAATTTCGTGCGCCATGTCTGCGGGCTCGCGGGCGACTGGACCATGGCCGAGTTCCGCAAAACCAAGATCGAGGAAATCCGTGCGCAGGTGGGCGACGGAAAGGTCATTTGCGGTCTGTCCGGCGGTGTCGACAGCGCGGTGGCAGCCGTACTTATTCACGAGGCGATAGGCGAGCAACTGACCTGCGTCTTCGTCGACCACGGCCTCATGCGAATGAACGAGGCCGAACAGGTCGTCACCCTGTTCCGCGACCACTACAACATTCCGCTGGTTCACGTGAACGCGGAGGAGATGTTTCTCGGTGGACTTGAGGGCCAGACCGACCCTGAAAAGAAACGCAAGTTCATCGGCGGCGCTTTCATCGACCTGTTCGAAGCAGAAGCGAAGAAAATCGGCGGCGCGGATTTCCTGGCACAGGGTACGCTCTATCCCGATGTCATCGAAAGCGTCAGCTTTACCGGCGGCCCGTCGGTGACGATCAAGAGCCACCACAATGTCGGCGGCCTGCCCGAACGCATGAACATGGAACTGGTCGAACCGCTACGCGAACTGTTCAAGGACGAAGTGCGCGACCTGGGGCGCGAACTCGGCCTTCCCGAAGTCTTCGTCGGCCGCCACCCCTTCCCCGGTCCGGGCCTCGCCATCCGCATCCCGGGCGAAGTGACCAAGGAGCGCTGCGATATCTTGCGCAAGGCCGATGCGATCTACCTCGAGGAAATTCGCAACGCCGGTCTCTATGATGCGATCTGGCAGGCATTTGCCGTCCTGCTTCCGGTCAAGACAGTCGGCGTGATGGGCGATGGGCGAACCTATGACAGCGTCTGCGGCCTGCGTGCAGTTACCAGCACCGACGGCATGTCCGCCGACATCTATCCATTCGATGCCGGTTTCCTCAGCCGCGTTGCGACGCGGATCATCAACGAGGTCAAGGGCATCAACCGCGTCGTCTACGACTACACTTCGAAGCCACCCGGCACGATCGAGTGGGAGTGATTTGCGACTAGCACTGGGACCCGATCCGCGCTCCGAGACTTTACGGCGCTTGCAAGCGTTGCTTGTCCAGCGCTTCGGACGGATCGAGCGTGCGGCGGTGGAATGGCGACGACCGGAATGGGTGCTGGTACAGGGAGTCATCGGCGCACGGACGAAGTCGGAAATCTCCAACGCGGCGACCGACCAATTGCTCAAACGCTATGGCTCGTGGGAGGCGGTGGCGGATGCTCCGCTGGAGGAACTGCAGAACGAACTTTCCACCCAGACTTACCCCAATATCGCCGCAGAACGTCTCAAGGACAGTCTGGCCCGGCTCATCGAACTTCGTGGAGCGGTCGACCTTTCGCATCTTACGGAGATGGAAACGCTGGAGGCGATGCGCTGGCTCGAGCGTCTTCCCGGCGTCGGACGCAAGATTGCAGCCGGGGTGATGAATGCCTCGACCCTGGACCGCCGTGCAATCGTGCTGGACGGACACCACAGGCGCATTCTGCAACGCATGGGTCTCGTTCCGCCAAAGGCCAGCACCGATCGTGCATTCGAGGCGATCATGCCTGCCATGCCGGATGAATGGGACGGCGGAGATTTCGACGAGCATCACCTGCTTATGAAAAAGCTCGGGCAGACATTTTGCCGCCCCGCCGCGCCAAAATGTTCGAACTGTCTCGCACTGTCACTGTGCAGCACAGGCCTCGGGCATGTCGGTGAGAGATAGAGGGGCGCATCCAGGCGCGCGCAGCATTGCGGAATCAATTAGACACAGGCAAGGGAAAGCAATGAGTTGGGATGACTATTTCGCCGCCGACGCTGGCAGTGCAGAAGCAGAGCGCCGCGGCAAGAAACGCACTGTCACCGTTGGCTGGACAGTACGGTTCGCGAAAAGTGATGCGATCTGGAGCCCGCCGACGACCTTCGCCCGCTCTGAACCGAAGTCAAAAAGCGGCAAGTCGATTCAGGTTTGTCCCGCCGCTATAGATTTCGACCGGCGACACTTCGTTATTCCCTGCCCGGTAGACCTTACCTTGGCCTTCGTACGCGATGCACAGGGTCGACTCCAGCTAACCGATGCCGATGGCGAACAATCTGGTATGAGACCGCAGGGCCGTGCCAACTTGCTGCAATTGCAACCTCAGTCTGAATGGCGCGACCCAGAACGGCCAATCCTCCAGTTCACCGCGCCCTATGTCTTCGTGGCAGACGAACCATGTTGGGTGGTCCAGACCGAACCCTATCTCCACTGGTTTCCGGAAAGACGACCAGGTGTGGCGATGGGCGGTCGGTATCCGATCCATATCTGGCCCCGACCGCTGGCATGGGCGTTCGAATGGTACGACCTTTCGAAACCACTGGTGCTAAAGCGGGGAGATCCCTGGTTCTATGTCCATTTCGAGACGGAAAACCCGGGCGCACATGTCCGGCTGGTGGAGCAGGAAATGACCGACGAGCTCGAGACGTATCTCGATTCGATTATTGATGTGTCGAACTACGTCAACAAGACCTACGGCCTATTCGGCGAAGCCCAGCGTATCAGGCCCGAAAAACTACTCAAGCCGAAGAGTTGACGTCAGGCTTCTGACAATTGCTCAGCCCTCTTCAGCCTTACGATAGGGCACAAACTCGTCGAGCATGATCACACCCGAGAAGAAGTCCCCCGTCCGGTCGTAGGTCTGGATCTGGTCGGTGCGGCAGAGCGACGTGGCGCTGAACTTCTTGATGACCAGGTAATCGCTATCATCGATACTCTCGGGAGTACGGGTATAATTGACCCAGATGGTATTCCCATCCTTGTAGACCAGCGCCGTGTCATCGATGCTGGTCAGGGACCGCGAACCAATGGTGCGAATGCAATTCTGCGGCTCACCGGCCACGCGGCCTTCGAGCATCTTGGCCAGCTTCTGTTCGCCGCGCGTCATTTCGGCGGTTTCGTCAGCCTGAACTGAAGGCGCAGCCAGCAATCCAAGAGCGGCGGTGGCGAGTGCGAGGCGTTTGAACATGGCGAGTCTCCTAACTTCGCGAAACATATATCAAACATGCGCTGAACGCACGCTGACTCGTGCGACTGCT
This sequence comes from Qipengyuania huizhouensis, assembly GCF_019711635.1. Classification (GTDB taxonomy): domain Bacteria; phylum Pseudomonadota; class Alphaproteobacteria; order Sphingomonadales; family Sphingomonadaceae; genus Qipengyuania; species Qipengyuania huizhouensis. The sequence goes on from NZ_JAIGNT010000003.1 coordinate 193,067, forward strand.
GGGCTAGCCCGTTCCGCCAACGGTAATGCCATCGATCAGAAGCGTCGGTTGTCCGACGCCTGCAGGCACGCTTTGCCCGCCCTTGCCGCAGATCCCGATGCCTTCGTCCAGTGTCATGTCGTTGCCGATGCCCGTGACGCGGGTGAGCACGCTGGGGCCGTCCCCGATCAGCGTGGCACCCTTGATCGGCGCGACGACTTTGCCCTTTTCCACCTTGTAAGCCTCGGTGCAGGCGAAGACGAACTTGCCGCTGGTAATATCCACCTGCCCGCCGCCGAAACTGGTGGCGTAGATGCCGTCCTCGACCCGGCTGAGCAGTTCGGCGGGGTCATCGCCGCCGCTCTGCATGAAGGTATTGGTCATGCGCGGCATGGGCGCGTGCTGGTAGTTTTCACGGCGTCCGTTTCCGGTCGCCTCGACACCCATCAGCCGCGCATTGAGGCGGTCCTGCATATAGCCCTTGAGGATGCCGTCCTCGATCAGCACCGTCTCGCGCGTCGGCGTGCCTTCGTCGTCGATGGACAGCGAGCCGCGCCTCTCCGCCATGCTGCCATCGTCGATCACGGTCACGCCGGGCGCCGCCACACGTTCGCCGAGGCGGCCCGAAAAGGCGCTGGTACCCTTGCGGTTGAAATCCCCTTCGAGCCCGTGCCCCACCGCTTCGTGAAGCAGGACGCCGGGCCAGCCCGGGCCGAGCAGGACGGTCTTTTCACCCGCAGGCGCGGCCACGCTTTCGAGATTGACCAAGGCCTGCCTGACCGCTTCGTCGATCGCGCGCATCCACGCGCCCTCGTCGAACAGCCGGTCATAGAGATAGCGTCCGCCCAGACCGAAGAAGCCAGTTTCGCGGCGACCGTTCTGTTCGGCGACGACCTGGATGTTGAGGCGGACCAGCGGCCGGATGTCGCGCGCGATATGCCCGTCGGGGCGAACGATCTCGACGACGCTCCAGTTCGCCAGCAGGCTAGCTGAAACCTGCGCAACGCGGGGATCCTTGGCGCGGGCAACGGCATCGATCTTTTCCAGCAATGCGACCTTCTCCTCGAACGGGACGAGGTCGAGCGGGCAAAGGTCGGTATAGAGATGGCGGTTGGTCCGCTCGGGCGGCGCGGCGAGCGGGCTGGTGGTCGCATCGAGCAATTGCAGTGTTTCGCCCGCGCGGCGGATGGCGGCCGCGCTGATCTCGTTTGCGTGAGCAAAGCCGGTGGTCTCACCCGATACCCCGCGCAGGCCGAAGCCCGAATCGCGGGAATAATCTGCGGTTTTCAGCCTGCCATCGTCGAAACCGAAGGCTTCGGATGCGATGAACTGCATGTAGAGCTCGCCATCATCGCAGGACGACAGGAGTTGCCGCGTCAGCGACTGTGCCTCTTCAGGCGAGAGCTTGTTTCCGTATACGAGTGAGAGAGGATCGGTCAGCGGTTCTGTCATGCTCCCCATGTAGGGAGGACCGCACCGATTGGCGAGGGGCTAGAGGTGGCCCGGATCGCCGCCTTCGGAGATGTCCATCAGCTGCGACTGGTCGACCCCGTCCGCAGGACCCCCTTCGAGCACGAAGCGGCGATCGCAATAACCGCAATCGACATAGCCATGCTCGTCGATCTGGAGATAGACCTTGGGGTGGCCCAGCGCGGCAGGCTTGTAGTTCCTGCCGCTGCGGATGTCGGTCGCGCCATCGCACCATACGCGCCGCGTGGTGACCTTGGACACTTCGGGAGGAGGCAAACTCATGAAAGGGCCGATAATGGGTTTTTCTGTGCGCCTCAAGCGCCTAGGGCACAGTGATGACCACACCGTCTGCAATTTCCATCGACAATCTCGTCAAACGCTATGCCCCCAGCGGGCCGGGGGACGAAGGCAAGCTGGCGCTCAAGGGTGTCAGTTTCGACGTGCCGCAGGGCGGCGTGTTCGGATTGCTCGGACCCAACGGTGCCGGCAAGTCGACGATCATCAACATATTGGCCGGTCTGGTGCGCAAGACCAGTGGCAGTGCGGAAATCTGGGGTTTCGACATCGACGCCAACCCCCGCAATGCCAAACGATCCATTGGGATCGTCCCGCAGGAAATCGTCTTCGATCCCTTCTTCACTCCGTTCGAAGTGTTGGAGAACCAGGGCGGCTTTTACGGCATTTCGAAGAAGGACCGGCGCAGCGAGGACCTGCTTGCCGCCGTCCACCTTTCGGACAAGCGCGATGCCTATGCGCGTACCCTCTCGGGCGGGATGAAGCGCCGTCTGCTGATTGCCAAGGCGATGGTGCATTCGCCGCCAATTCTCGTGCTCGACGAACCTACTGCAGGGGTGGATGTGGAATTGCGCCGCCAGCTGTGGGAGCTGGTCCAGGAACTGAATGCCGAGGGCGTGACCGTGGTGCTGACCACCCATTACCTCGAAGAGGCGGAGCAGCTGTGCGACCGCATTGCCATCATCAACCACGGCGAGCTGATCGCCAACAAGCCGACCCGCGAACTGGTGGGCATGGCGCGCGAGAAGATCGTTTCGGTCAGCGTCGACAAGGATCTTGGCGGGCCGATCATGGAAGAAGCCTTCCTCAAGGCCGAGGTGGTCGATCCGCGCCGGCTCGACATTACCTATGATCGCGACAAGGCCAGCGCAGGACAGGTCCTCGCGCTGGTCCAGAGCCATGGCTACGGGATTGAAGACGTTACCACCCGCGAGGCCGACCTCGAGGACGTGTTCGTGCAACTCACCGGCGCGGGCTGAACCGCGCCGGGAAATTCATCAGCCGAAGCTGCGCGGTCCGAGACCGGCGTCCTTTACGCGGAGCACATCCCAGACGTGCGGTTCGATTTCCTCCATCGGCGTCCTGCAGCAGCGGCATTTGCCGACATGCATGCCGCCAGCCTTGCGCATATTGGCATGATCGACCGAGTGGCGCCCGAAAGCGCAGGCGAGTAGACCCATTTTCATTATTTGCGACCCTCCAAGTCCCGAAATTCAAAGCCCCTGTCGAGTCGCTCCATAGCCAGCTTGCTCCTGCCGTTAACCTCGTTTTCGGCGAATCGTTCTCTACTTGCCGCGTGGTGATTGCGTGGGCATGAGGCGGGCCATGAAAGAAGCTCATGACGTCCTTGTTATCGGATCCGGCGCCGCCGGTCTGACCGCCGCGCTGGCACTGGCTGAAAGCCGGAAAGTACTTGTCCTCGCCAAAGGTCAGCTCACGAGCGGATCGACCGCTTGGGCACAGGGCGGAATCGCCGCCGTTCTCGACACGGGCGATACCTTCGAAAACCATATTCGCGATACCATGGTGGCGGGCGCGGGACTCAACGATCTCGAAACGGTCGAGTTCGTCATCGAACGCGCGCCGGCGGCGATCGACCGGCTGTGCGACCTCGGCGTGCCCTTCAACCGTGAAGAAGACGACCTGCATCTCACGCGCGAAGGCGGACATTCGCACAGGCGGATCGTCCATGTGAACGATGCGACCGGCTGGGCGGTGCAGGCGGCATTGCTCAAGGCGGCGGAGGAAAATCCGAACATCACCCTCCTTCCGAACCAGAGCTGCATCGATCTCATCACCGGGCGCAACCAGGAGGAATATTCGGGCTCGGGGCGCGTTTGGGGCGCCTATGCGCTGGATGCGGAAAGCGGCAAGGTCGTCACCCATGTCGCGCGGGCCACTATCCTGGCCGCGGGGGGCGCAGGCCGCGTCTATCTCTTCTCCACTGCACCGCGCGGAGCGACGGGGGATGGGATCGCCATGGCCTGGCGCGCGGGTGCCCGCGTATCGAACATGGAAATGATGCAGTTCCACCCGACCTGCCTCTACAACCTCGAGGTCAAGAATTTCCTCATCACCGAGGCGGTCCGGGGCGAAGGCGGGCGGCTGTACAACCCAGCAACCGGCGAGCGCTATATGGCGGGCTATGACGCGGAGCGGATGGAACTCGCCCCGCGCGACATTGTGGCACGCGCGAATGACGACCAGATCAAGCGCCACGGCCTCGATTACGTTCATCTCGACATCAGCCACCAGCCTCCCGAATTCGTCCGGCAGCATTTTCCCACCATTCACGAAAAACTGCTTGGACTCGGTATCGATATGACCAGGGAGCCGATCCCGGTCGTTCCTGCGCAGCATTATACCTGCGGCGGGATCAAGATCGGCCTCGACGCGAAGACCGATCTTCCCGGACTCTGGGCTGCGGGCGAATGCACGGAGAGCGGCCTGCACGGCGCCAACCGTCTCGCTTCCAACTCTCTGCTCGAATGCTTCGTGTTCGGCGAAGCGGCGGCCAAGGATATTCTGGAATGCTGGGACCAGCTCGACGATCCGCCCGAAATCCGGCCGTGGGACGAAAGCCGCGTGACCGATTCAGACGAGGAAGTGGTCATCAAGCAGAACTGGACCGAAATCCGGCGCTTCATGTGGAACTATGTCGGCATCGTGCGCACGACCAAGCGGCTGGAGCGCGCGGCGCACCGGATCCGCCTGCTGCGCGAGGAGGTCGAGGATTACTACGGGCACTTCCGCGTGACGACCGACCTCATCGAACTGCGCAACCTGCTCGAATGCGCCGGTCTGATCGTCAACAGTGCTCTCAAGCGCCGCGAAAGCCGGGGGCTGCACTATATAATGGACTATCCGGAGACCGACCCCATTGCGCACGACACTGTGCTCATCCCGTAAGGGACCGAACTGCTCGCTTGTAACAAACTCAGCGGTTCGCAGGTTCGGGAAGGTTCGAGGCTTTCAACGGGGGGAGCCTGCGCCCGAACGTATCGAGCGTGACGAACTCGTTCTCCGCGCCGGGGTCGTCGAAAGTGAAATACTTCACGGCCGCATCGGAAAGCTGTTCGCTGAATTCCATCCCGACATCGCCGCCTTTCGCCCAGCGAACGGTCCCCGAGATGTCGAGGCCGGAAATCAGCGTGAGCTGCAATTCGCTGCCGATCGGTATCTGTTGTTCGATGCCGCTCAACCGGCAACCAGCGGGCGAAAGGTCGCGGAGCGTGACTCGCGACGTTTCGTGCCCCGCGCGGCTAAGCACGTCGGCGTTCACGTCAAATCTTTTGGACAGGCGCTTGTCCATGTTTAGTCCGGTCTCCAATCCAGAACTGACGGTGGCAGAGCGGCTCCGAGAGATATTGTAGAATCCCGCCAAGGGTTAACCGGGCGCAAGAATTGCACGGGGCTGGATCGGTCCTCGTCGATGCAACGATCGCGACTTTCGATTTGCCAAGGCGCCACGCTGCGGATGCCCTTGCAGCTCCCGCTGGACAGGGGCTGGTCTTTACGGTCAATTGCGATCCTTGCACGACAGGAGGGGAACAATGCCGAAGGTAGTCGCGAACGGGATCGACATTCATTACGAAGAACACGGGGATTCCGGCGATCCGGCGATGCTGCTTATCATGGGTTTCGGGGCGCAGTTGACGCTCTGGCCAGACGAATTGGTAGAGGCGCTCGTCTCGCGCGGCTTTCGCGTCATTCGCTACGACAACCGCGATATCGGCCTCAGTCACAAATTCGATGGAGTGAGGGCGCCGGGCATCGTCAGGATGACCCTCATGTCCAAACTCGGCCTCACTCCGCGCGTGCCCTACACCCTGCGCGACATGGCTGCCGATGCCATCGGCCTGCTCGACGCGCTGGATATCGACCGCGCGCACATCGTCGGTGCGAGCATGGGCGGAATGATCGCCCAGCACGTGGCGGCCAACTATGCCGAACGCTGCCTCAGTTTCACCCAGATTTTCTCGACCACCGGCAATCCCAGGCTGCCGCAGGCCCGCAAGGAAGCCCTTGAAGCTCTCGTGACGCGTCCGAAGAGCGATGCCGAAGAGGTACTTGTCGAGCACGGCATCATGCTGGCGCGCACGATCGGCTCGCCGGGCTATCCTTCCCCGGAAGAGCGTCTGCGCGAACGCACGCTGTCAAATCTGCGTCGCAGCTTCTATCCCGAAGGTCCCACGCGCCACCTATCCGCAATCGTAGCCGATGGTGATCGCAGTGCGATGCTGCGGAAAATCACCGTTCCCACATTGGTGCTTCATGGTGAAGACGACCCTCTCGTGCCTTGCGAAGGAGGCCGCGACACCGCTGCCTGTATCCCGGGTGCGAAACTCAAAACGATTCCGGGCTGGGGTCACGATTTGCCGCTGGAACTGGTGGAGATTCTGTCCGGCGAAATCACCTCTCACGCCCGGAATGCGACGAACTGACAAAGGCGTTCGACGAAGGACAATTGCGATCGACGAACAGGACGAATGTCGGGTGCCATTTAAGCGCGAGTCTGTTGCGCGATCGTGGCTTTCCCGAAGCGCGCGCAGGAATAATCGCACCTTCCCGATCGAAAGGAATTACTCGAAAAAGACGCAATATTCCCAATTTGTAGCCTTACGACGCATATTTCTGCGTAGTTTGACAACGCCGTTTCACGGGCGCATCACTTCTTGCAACAGCTCCGATCCCGCAGTCGGCGTTGTTTGATCGACCACTGAACGTCTTCGCTTAGATCATAAATGGGCTGTCGCGATCACTGCGTAACTCTCTGCGGCCGATCATTCGCTTTTCGTTTCGAAAAAAGGATGATCACAATGTACAAAATCCTCGCACTTGCACTCGCCACTGCGGTTTCGGCAGCCCTGCTCGCTGAGCCGGTTCTTTCCCAGAACATCGTCGTCACGCCCGATACCCAGCACCGGGAATTCGTCGAGACGGTCTCGCGCGATCTGGACCGGCAACTTTCGGTGGCTGCGCGGCTGGGCGATGCGCCGAATGGCGAAGGTATCTCTATCGTCCGCTTCACCCGCGATAACGATGGCGATGCTGCCAATGTGAAGCTCTATCGGGCTTCCGGCAAACGCGGTTTCGACCGGATCGCCATGAAGGCCGTTAGCCGTCTGCGCTCGCTGGATAGCGCTCCGCCGAGCGTGGACCGGGACCAGATGTACCAGGCGAATATCATCTTCGCCGAAAACAGATGGGGTGCCGACAGGCTGAGACAACAGCTGGCAGCCGAGGAGGCGGCCAGATTGGCTTCCTCACCATCCGAACGAATGGTTCTCGCCTTCGGTAGCGCCGGAAAAACCCGTCCCACTTCCTGACCGGTGCTCCCCTTCCCGGCCAGTAGTCCCGACCGGGAACGCCCTGGCGTCGCACCCCGTTCTGCGGGAAGGGTGCGCCGCCGGGGTTCGTCGAGTCGAGACCGGGCTGCACTGCGAAAGGTCGGGAAAGGAAAGAAAATTTCCCACCGCGATTCGAATGAATCGCAAGCCGGTCACACAATCTTTGCCCGCAAAATTTTTTCACCCGATGCGATTTTGGTCTTGCGATTTCGCAAAGCCAGCTTGGTCCACGCGTCGCTGCATTGCATCATCGGCACGGACCCGAACCAGCCCCCTTCCGGCGCGTTAAATTTTCATTGACCCTCTTGCGCCGGAGTCCGCTCTGATTCAGTATCTAGTGGTCGGTCGCCTGGGGGTACCTACAAGACCTAGCGATAACGCTTCCGCTCCCCATATAGGAGAAGACGCGAATTCGCCCCGGTCTGTGGAGAAACAGGGGAGAAGTTTTCACCCCGCCCCACGGCTTTCGGTGCTAGGCGGGGAGGGCTCTCGCCGACTCGAACACATAGCGAACGGACGGCAGCACGATCCTGCCGCAGTCGCACAGGCAAACGGTGGGGACACGATGGATTTCAAAGGCGGAGACGAAACGGCGATGGGACTGGACATGGATACTCAGGACACTGTCGAAGATGCCGCTCCCACCGAGACGAAGAAGCCGGAAAAGGCAGTCAGCATGAAAAGCCAGGACAAGGGTAGCGAGCAGCTCGTCGCCGAAAAGGCGGGTGAAGCGATGGCCGGTGCCATGGCCGAAGTCGCCAAGGCGTCCGTCAAGGAAGACAGCAAGAAAGTCCTCGACCGCCGTTTCGACGTGCAGATCGACACCAGCCGGGATGATCTGCTGACCGCCTTCGGCAAGGAAACGCTCGAAGACCGTTACCTGCTGCCCGGCGAAAGCTATCAGGACCTGTTCGCCCGCGTCGCCGATGCCTTCGCCGACGATGCGGATCATGCGCAGCGCCTTTACGACTACATTTCCAAACTGTGGTTCATGCCCGCCACGCCCGTGCTTTCCAACGGCGGCACCCAGCGCGGCCTGCCGATCTCCTGCTATCTCAACAGCGTGGAGGACAGCCTCGACGGGATCGTCGGCACATGGAACGAGAACGTCTGGCTCGCGTCCAAGGGCGGCGGCATCGGCACCTATTGGGGCAATGTGCGCGGCATCGGCGAACCGGTCGGCCTCAACGGCAAGACCAGCGGCATCATTCCCTTCGTGCGCGTTATGGACAGCCTGACGCTGGCGATCTCCCAGGGTTCGTTGCGCCGCGGTTCGGCCGCCTGCTACATCGATGTCTCGCACCCCGAGATCGAGGAATTCCTCGAGATCCGCAAACCTTCGGGCGATTTCAACCGCAAGGCGCTGAACCTGCACCACGGCGTGCTGGTGACCGATGCCTTCATGGAAGCGGTCCGCAATGGCGAGGAATTCGACCTCGTCTCTCCGCGTGACGGCAGCGTTCGCAAGACGGTGGATGCGCGCAGCCTGTTCCAGAAGCTGGTCGAAACCCGCCTTGCCACGGGCGAGCCCTATATCGTCTTCTCCGACACGGTGAACCGGATGATGCCCAAGCATCACCGCGATCTGGGCCTCAAGGTCTCGACCTCGAACCTGTGCGCCGAGATCACCCTGCCGACGGGCATCGACCACCTCGGCAACGATCGCACGGCGGTCTGCTGCCTGTCCTCGCTCAATATCGAGAAGTGGGACGAGTGGAACGAGGACAAGCAGTTCATCGAGGACGTCATGCGCTTTCTCGACAACGTGCTGCAGAACTATATCGACCGCGCGCCCGATGAGATGGCCCGCGCGAAATATTCCGCCACGCGCGAACGCAGCGTCGGGCTGGGCGTGATGGGCTTCCATTCCTTCCTCCAGCAGAAGGGCATCGGCTTCGAAAGTCCGATGGCCAAGGTCTGGAACCTGAAGATGTTCAAGCATATCCAGGGCAAGGCATCCGAAGCATCGATGATGCTCGCGAAAGAGCGCGGACCCTGCCCGGATGCCGCCGAAATGGGCGCGATGGAGCGGTTCAGCTGCAAGATGGCGATCGCGCCGACCGCGTCGATCAGCATCATCTGCGGTGGCACCAGCGCCTGCATCGAGCCGATCCCGGCCAATATCTACACCCACAAGACGCTTTCGGGCAGCTTCGTGGTGAAGAACCCCTATCTGGAAAAGATCCTCGACAAGAAGAGCAAGAATTCGACCGCGGTCTGGAACTCGATCCTGGAAAAGGGTGGCAGCGTCCAGCACCTCGATTTCCTGACGCCGGAAGAGAAGGCGACCTTCAAGACCAGCTTCGAGATCGACCAGCGCTGGCTGCTCGAATTCGCCGCCGACCGCGCGCCCTATATCGACCAGGCCCAGTCGCTGAACCTGTTCATCCCGGCCGATGTCGACAAGTGGGACCTGATGATGCTGCACTTCCAGGCGTGGGAGAAGGGCATCAAGTCGCTCTACTACCTCCGCTCGAAGAGCGTGCAGCGCGCCGGTTTCGCCGGCGGGGTGGAAGCGGACAACACCGCCGACGCCGCCAAATACGAACTGGCCGCAGGTGCTGGAGAACAGACCGATTACGAAGAATGCCTCGCCTGCCAGTAATGGCCGGTGCCGCTCGCCTTGCATATAACGGGCCGGGGCAACCCCGCCTGACTGGAATTTCCGGAGACTGATACGATGTCGTTGCTCGAAGCCCGCAAGACCTACAAGCCGTTCGAATACCCCTGGGCATACGACTTCTGGAAGCGCCAGCAGCAGATCCACTGGATGCCGGAAGAGGTGCCGCTGGGCGAAGACTGCCGCGACTGGGCGCAGAAGCTGACCGAGCACGAGCGCAATTTGCTCACGCAGATCTTCCGCTTCTTCACCCAGGCCGATGTCGAGGTGCAGGATTGCTATCACGACAAATACGGCCGCGTGTTCAAGCCGACCGAGATCAAGATGATGCTCACCGCCTTTTCCAACATGGAAACGGTGCACATCGCGGCCTACAGCCACCTGCTCGACACGATCGGCATGCCCGAAAGCGAATACAGTGCCTTCCTCGAATATGAGGAAATGAACGACAAGCACAATTACATGCAGCAGTTCGGCGTCGACAATGATGAAGACATCGCCCGCACGCTGGCCATGTTCGGCGCCTTTACCGAAGGCATGCAGCTGTTCGCCAGCTTCGCCATGCTGATGAACTTCCCGCGCTTCAACAAGATGAAGGGCATGGGCCAGATCGTCAGCTGGTCGGTGCGCGATGAAAGCCTGCACTGCGAAGGCATCATCCGCATGTTCCACGAATTCGTGCGCGAGCGAGATTGCCTGACCAAGGCGGTCAAGGAAGACATCATCGACATCTGCCAGAAGACGGTGCGGCTGGAGGATAACTTCATCGACCTCGCCTTCGAAATGGGCCCGGTGTCCGGCATGACGCCCAAGGATATCAAGAAGTATATCCGCTATATCGCCGACTGGCGGCTGGGCCAGCTCAACCTCGATCCGATCTACATGGTCGACGATCACCCGCTGCCCTGGCTCGCCCCGCTGCTGAACGGGGTGGAGCACGCCAACTTCTTCGAACAGCGCGCCACCGAATATTCCAAGGGCGCGACCAAGGGCGAATGGAACGACGTGTGGTCGAGCTTCGACAAGCGCCGCACCGCCAAGGCCGCGAACGAGGAAGAGACCGCCGACGACGGCCCGGGCCTGTTCGGCGAGAGCGAAGGGGCTGTGGCGGCGGAGTAGATATGGAGACGCTCAAAAATATTGGGCGACCGCCGTTCGCAAACTACGATCTCGTCGTGTATTTCGGGGGAGGGCTTTTCGCTCTCCCCTTTTTATATCGGTACTTTTTACACCCATTCGGGGTACCTCTGCCCAGCTTTGTACTGACTGAATCCCCCCAAATTACGCTGGAAATCATTAGGGGCTTAGGCCCTGTTGACAAACTGGATTCACAATCGCTGCGAGATGTGATTCAAGATAGCTTTTGCGGAGGTTATCTTGGCG
>NZ_JAIGNT010000004.1 GCF_019711635.1 Qipengyuania huizhouensis
GCCAAGATAACCTCCGCAAAAGCTATCTTGAATCACATCTCGCAGCGATTGTGAATCCAGTTTGTCAACAGGGCCTATCTAAATGGGGGTATAATGCTTAAAACTGTTCACGCGCTCGCACTCGCGGGTGCAGCCGTTTCGCTCGGCGGCTGTGCTACCGTTCTCAATGGCGTCAACCAGGAGGTCGCGTTCGATTCCGATCCTGGCGGGGCTGTTGTCGCGCTTAGCTCGGGCCAGACCTGCACCACACCGTGTGCATATGAACTTCGTCGCGGCGATGATCTGCGTGTCGACTTCAATCTTGCAGGTTACAAGCCCGAATACGTCTATGTGCAGAGCCGCATGGGCGGTTCGACCTTCGGAAACATTATCGCCGGTGGGGGCATTGGGGCCGTGGTCGATGGTAGCAACGGCGCTGCCAATCACCTCGCACCCAACCCGGTCTATATCCGCCTGGCGCGTATTGGTTGCGACGAGGAAGCCGTGTTGCTCGACAAGAAGGGCGAAGTCGTAACGACCGTCGCCGAACATAACGCCAAGGTCGGAGAAGACGTTCGCAAGGGTCTCGAAGAACAAGGCGTGGTCGCGAAGGATATCTGACTTCTTCGACGATCATCGAAAGCGGCCCGCCTGTGCAAAAGCGCAGGCGGGCCGCTTAATTTGCTTCTTTGCGCCAAATTAGACGCTGACGGGCGCTTCATCATCATCATCATCGTCTGACACAAGCAGAACAATCATCCCGATGCCAGCTATAGCGGTGATTATAGCTGCTCGAACCAGGTCACTTCCGCCTTCTTCCTCGTAGGAGCTGGTCTGGGCAGTGGCGGCTACTGGTGCCAAAGCGAGCGAACCGGCTGCTGCTGCTAGTGCAATTTTCGGAAATCTCATGTGCGATCCTTTCAATTCTCTAGGGACATCAATATGATTTGTCCCATCAAGCTAATCACCAATCACCCTGGTATGTTCCTGATTCTATCGAGGATAGAGAACCGGTTGGCTATCAATCATGCACATTCGGTGGAACGGGCTCGGGTTTGAGAGCCTTCGACTGGCTTGTCTTCTGCTGCATTTAAACAGGGTTCAGTGCTGCTTCAGTTCGCTTTCGCCAAATTCGAACTCATGATGAAATTTCTGGTTTCTTTTGTGCTCGCGCTTCTCGCTATTGGGCTTGGTGCTGAAACCAGTACCGCCAATTCGGCCACCAACGCATGGCAGATCGGACCTATCATCGATGGCCGGAGCTACTCGAAAAATATGCCTCTCTATCTGTACGAGGGCAGGGATGGTCCTTGGTTCGACTTTCCCGGTCCTAGAAAGAGTGACGGCCATGTCCATTATGTCACCATAGCCTCCGGTCCGCTGAACAGGGCAAAACGCATTACGATGCGGTATCGCATTGATTCGCCGCCGGATGTAAAATTCAGACCTCAGGAAGCTCCGGGCGAGGAAGCGACGATGTCGTTGTATTTTCAGCGTCACGGTGACCGCTGGACGCGAGATTATCCCCATTATCGATGGTATTCCCCTGCTGCTCGCGTCGTAAAGTTGCGCCCTGGTGTGCATGAGATCAGCATTGGGCTTGACGAACCGTGGATCGCAATGATGGGCGGGAACAGCCACACCCTGCCCGGGCCTTTTGCAAAGACTTTAACCGATACTGCTCGGATCGGGTTTACTTTCGGCGGATCGACGGGTCGCGGGCATGGAGTTTACGCGACAAGGCCGGCTCGCTTCACCCTTCTGGAATTTGAGGTCCAGTAAGGCTAATCTCCAGTATCCTTTGAGGCTTTGAGATGCGATCTGCGAATACGATCACCCTCAAGAGATTTTGATCGAAAGTCATCGGCCCTCGGTAAGCCACTTTCCCCCGGCACCATTCCCGCTTGTCGCACGCGTGCCTATTGCCTAACTGCGGCACTATGACGTCGACTAACGAAATACGCCGCTCCTTCCTCGACTATTTTGCATCGAAGGATCATGCCGAGGTCCCGAGCGCACCACTCGTTCCGTTCAGCGATCCTACGCTGATGTTCGTCAATGCGGGGATGGTACCGTTCAAGAACGCTTTCACCGGTCTTGAAACACCACCCGCCTCGCGCGCGGTCAGCGCGCAGAAGTGCGTTCGGGCCGGGGGCAAGCACAACGATCTCGACAATGTCGGCTATACAGCCCGGCATCACACATTCTTCGAAATGCTGGGCAACTTCAGCTTCGGCGACTATTTCAAGGAACAGGCGATCGACAATGCCTGGAACCTGCTGACGAAGGAGTGGGGCCTCAATCCAGAGCGGCTGTTGGTCACGGTCTATCATACCGACGATGAGGCCTTCGACCTGTGGAAGAAGCGCACCGGTTTCGCCGACGAGAAGATTATCCGCATTCCTACCAAGGACAATTTCTGGGCCATGGGCTCCGACGGACCATGCGGCCCGTGTTCGGAAATCTTTTACGATCACGGCGATCATATCTGGGGCGGCCCTCCGGGATCGCCGGAAGAAGACGGCGATCGTTTCGTCGAGATCTGGAATCTCGTCTTCATGCAGTTCACGCAGGAGAACGACGAAATCGTCGGCGACCTGCCCAAGCCCAGCATCGATACCGGCATGGGCATCGAACGTGTCGCTGCTGTCATGCAGGGCGTCCATGACAATTACGATACCGATACCTTCAGAGCTTTGATCGGTGCCAGTGAAGCACTCACCGGAGTGAAAGCGGAAGGCAACCAGACTGCCAGCCATCGGGTCATCGCGGACCACCTGCGCTCGACGAGCTTCCTGCTGGCCGACGGGGTGCTGCCCAGCAATGAAGGCCGCGGCTACGTTCTGCGCCGCATCATGCGCCGCGCCATGCGTCACGCCCACTTGCTGGGGGCGAGTAAGCCGCTGATGCATCGCCTTGTTCCTGAACTCGTAAGCGAAATGGGGGCTGCCTATCCGGAGTTGGTACGCGGCCAGGCGCTTATCCAGGAAGTCCTCGAACGCGAGGAAGCGCAATTTCGTCGCACGCTCGAAAAGGGCCTCAAGCTGCTCGACGAGGCGACTGGCGAGATGGGTGAGGGTGGCACGCTGGATGGCGGAACTGCGTTCAAGCTCTACGACACATATGGATTTCCCTACGACCTCACAGAAGACGCATTGCGCGCACGCGGAATAGGCGTGGACAGGGCCGGCTTCGACAGCGCGATGGCTGAGCAGAAGACGGCCGCGCGTGCTGCGTGGAAGGGATCCGGGGAAGCGGCCAGCGAAGATGTCTGGTTCGACATTGTCGAACGCGAAGGTTCGACCGAATTCACCGGCTATTCGTCCAGCACGGGTGAGGCGGCGGTGGTGGCGCTGGTGAAAGACGGCAAGGAAGTGGACACTGCGTCCGCGGGCGATGAGGTAATCGTTCTCACCAATCAGACGCCGTTCTACGGCGAGAGTGGCGGCCAGACCGGTGATGCCGGACGAATCTGGACGCCCGAGGGCCTTGAGATCATCGTCTCGACAACGAACAAGCCGCTCGGACGACTACACGCTCATGTGTCGAAGGTCGGCAAGGGCAGCGTGAAAGTCGGCGATGCAGTGCATCTCGAGATCGACGCCGAACGCCGTGACCGTATCCGCGCAAACCATTCGGCGACGCACCTGGTCCACGCGGCACTGCGTAATCGCCTGGGCGGACATGTGACACAGAAGGGTTCGCTGGTTGCCGACGATCGCTTCCGGTTCGACTTTTCGCATCCCAAGCCGCTCAGCGACGAGGACATTGCCGCGATAGAAGCAGAGGTGAACGAGGAAATTCGCGCCAACGAGACGGTTGGCACGAGGCTCATGACGCCGGATGATGCAGTAGCCGCGGGTGCCTTGGCCCTTTTCGGTGAAAAATACGGCGACGAGGTTCGCGTCCTTTCCATGGGCCGCAAAGGCGGGGGGGGGCGTAATTACTCGGTCGAACTGTGCGGCGGCACCCATGTCGAAGCGACTGGTGACATCGGCCTGTTCAAGATCGTTGCCGAAAGCGCGGTCAGTTCGGGTGTGCGCCGTATCGAGGCATTGACCGGCGAAGCCGCACGCCAGTGGTTGCTGGCACGGGATGATGCCGTGCGGGCCATTGCCGGGGCGCTCAAGACTTCTCCCGATGAAGCAGCAGCGCGAGTCTTGACCTTGGTCGAGGAACGTAAGCGACTTGAAAAGGAACTTGCCGAAGCAAAGCGCGCGCTCGCCTTGGGTGGGGGAGGTTCTGCCAATTCTGGCTCCGCCGATGAGGACCTCGGCGGGGTCACATTTTCAGGTCAGATCATAGACGGACTCGATCCGAAGGAGCTACGTCCACTGCTCGACGAGGCCAAGAAGCGCATGGGTTCCGGAATCGCTGCAATCTGCGCTGTGAATGACGGCAAGGGTGCCTTTGCGGTTGGCGTGACCGATGATCTTACCGACCGGTTTAGCGCGGTCGACCTGGTACGCGTCGGTGTGGAAGCGCTCGGCGGCAAGGGCGGCGGCGGTCGGCCCGATATGGCCCAGGGCGGTGGACCGGACGGTTCGAAGGCCGAAAAAGCTATCGCCGCTGTGCGCGAGACTTTGACAAGAGAAGACGCCTGACCGGCACTAACGGTCAGGTATTACCCTGTTCTACTCCATTTCTGCGGAATTGATCAGGCGCCGGGCGTCTTTTTGGTTACGCCGCTCGAACCTTGTTCGATGTCGTAGCCTTCAGTGTCGCCGGGTTTGCCGCGATCTTCGTTCGGTGCCTTGTCCTTTCGTGGATCGGCAACGTTCTGGGGCTTGAATTTCTCGTCATTTGGAAGTGGCTTTGTCGGGTCGATGTCACTCATATCCTTTCCTTTCGCCTCATCAACGCATAGGGAAAGGAAGGGTTCAACCGTCCAACGTACTCGAACGCAGCTTCGGCTTGTAGGCAAGTGCGCCCTCTTTCTCGATCAGATCACGGAACTCATCCCGCTTTTCGTGGATCGAAGCGATTACCGGACCCATGGCAACACCGATGTCGACCAATACGGCTTCCGAAAGCTGTAGCGCCGCTTCGAGTGTTTCGGGAACGGCGTGGCTGGCACCGGCGCGATAAAGCTCGGCAGCATGGGCGATGTCGCGGGCACGAGATACAATAAGCAGATCCGGATATTCGCTACGAAGCTTGGATACCAGACGTGCGGCAAGCACCGGTTCGTCCATGGTAAGCACGATGGCTGGAGCATTTTCGACGCCCAATCTGGCCAGCGATCCACCGCGAGCCGCATCTCCGAACGTCGCCCGATATCCCTTACGTTTGGCAAATTCGATAAGGTCGGCATCGGAATCTATTGCGATATAGGGTTTGCCATGCGCCTTGAGCATTTGCGCCACCAATCGGCCAACGCGCCCTATTCCCACAACTATGACTTTCCCGTCGCCTTCGTCGTCAGGTGGAAGCTCCGGCGCTGGTTCGACGCGGCGGGCGACGATACGACCGAGGCGTGCCAGGAGCGGTGTGAAGGTCAGGCCGATTGCGGTCACAATCTGCCAGAACTGCGCAGTGCCAGGTTGAATCAGGAGTGCCGAGCTGGCGGCGGCAAGCACGATCAGAGTTGTCTCGGATGGGCTGGCCATCAAAATCCCGGTTTCGGCTGCCGTACTACGCCGTGCGCCCATCAATCGCAGGAGTACGCCCGTCAGGATTGCCTTGAACAGGAGTACGCCAACCACCGCAGTCGCGATCATCCCGAGGTATTCCCAGATGGTCGCCAGATCGATGCTCATCCCCACAGTAATCAGGAAGATGCCCAGAGCGAGCCCTTTGAACGGCTCCATAATGCTTTCGACTTCCTGATGATACTCGGTCTCGGCAATCAGCAGGCCGGCCAGCAACGCACCCACTATCGGTGACAAACCTACGGCCGCCGTTGCAAGGCTGGCCCCGATAACCACCAGCATTGCAGCGGCGAGAAACAGTTCAGGACTTTTGGTCCTTGCTGCCTGGGCAAACAGACGCGGCAGGGCGATACGGCCGGCGATCATCATGACCGCGATCACTGCCGCGCCTTGCCACATCGTGGTAAGCAGACCCTCCCAACCCTCCGAAGCGGCATTGGGCGCCATTGCGCCGAGGATGAAGACGATCGGAACGATCATGATGTCTTCGAACAACAACATCGAGAGTGCAGCGCGGCCAACGGGACTCGCGGTGCCTGAAATTGGCAGGACGATTGCAGTCGAAGAGAATGCGAGAGCAAAGCCGAGCGCCAGCGCTCCGGTCCAGAACTGGCCCATCATCGAGAGCACTATTGCAAGAATCACACCGCCAATGAGTAATTCCGCTGCCCCAAGTCCGAAGACTAGCCTTCGCAACTGCCATAGGCGCTTGAAGGACAACTCCAGCCCGATTGCGAACAGCAACAGGATGATGCCGAACTCCGCAAAAGGTTCGAGCGCCTCCGGATCGGATATCGTTATGTGTTCGAGCCAAGGTCGCTCGAATACGAGCTGACCCAGGCCATAGGGACCCACTGCGATGCCGATAAGGATGAACCCGATAACGGGAGTAATCCGGAAGCGCGTAAAAACGGGTATGACTAGTCCCGCCGCGCCGAGGATCACGAGCGCGTCGGATATTGCCGGAGATGCTAGGTCGCCCGAAGCCATGAATAAGCTCTAGCCAGCCATCATTGCGAAGTCACGAATGTAGACGATGTTAGCCTCCACCAGGGTGTGCGGGGCCGAGCGGTTCGCGGCGCGGGCGAGGCTTGCCGGGGTGTCTTCGGTCTTCATCCCATTCGATTCGGTAAAGGTCGAAGCGACGATCGGCCAGATTGCGCACGGTACCTTCGGCCCGGGCCCATTGGAGGTCGGCCAGGTTGATATCGCTGATCGTCAACGTTTCCACGTTTTCGGTCGCCTCGGCAGCTATGCCATCGCGGGCGAAAGGAAAATCGCACGGTGTCAGAATGCAGCTTTGCGCATACTGGATGTCCATATTGCCCACGTTGGGTAGATTTCCGACATTGCCGGACAGCACGACGAAACACTGATTTTCGATAGCCCGAGCCTGTGAGCAATACCGAACGCGCAAATATCCCTGACGACTATCGGTACAGAAGGGCACGAAAATGATGCGAGCACCTTCATCGGCAAGGCGGCGGCTGAGTTCGGGGAACTCGCTATCGTAGCAGATCTGCACACCGATCGGGCCGCAGTCAGTCTGGATTACCTCGACCTTGTCGCCGCCCTTGATGTTCCACCAATAACGCTCGTTGGGGGTGGGATGGATTTTTTCCTGCGCATGGACCGATCCGTCGCGCAGGCAGACATAGGCGACGTTGTGGATGTCTCCGTCATCCATGCGCGTCGGGTGGCTGCCGGCGATGATATTGATGTTGTAGCGCATCGCCATTTCGGAAATATCGTCACGCAGGCGAGGGGTGTATTCGGACAATCGCTCGATCGCCTCGACCGGCGAGAGTTCCTTCTCTTCGAAACTCAGCAGCATCAGCGTGAAGAGTTCGGGAAAAACTATGAAGTCCGCTTCATAATCGCTTGCGACATCTACGAAATATGTCACGTGGCGCATGAATTCGTCATAGTCAGCCACTTGCCGTGCCTGCAGCTGGCACGTCGCTACACGGACAGCTTCGACCCCTCGTGGTAGCCGCTTTTTCACCGGCTGGTCGCGCTCGACATAGGGATTGCGCCAGACCATCATGATAGCGTTTGCCATGCTGGCCTTGTCCTCGGGCAGATAGCCCTCCATCACCCGCTCGGGCTCGAACCCGTTGGCGAGTTGGAAGCGCAACACAGGGTCGTGCAGCTTTCCTTCGACCACCTTCTCCAGATACTCCTGCGGCCCTTCGACCTTCCGCCGACTGCGGCGATAGTTCGGCATTCGGCCCGCAAAGACGATGCCGGTCAGGTCGCGGTCTTCGGCCAGAGCGCGGCGCTCTTCGTACAACCGTCTTCCGATGCGAACGCCGCGCACTTTGGGATCGACGCACATTTCGTAGCCGTAAAGCCAGTCGCCCGTCGGATCGTGGCGGCTGCCGTAGCCATTGCCGGTAATTTCGTCCCAATCGTGGTCCTGGAAGGCCAAGGCTTCGGCTACCTGCATGGTGGCGCAATAGCCGACCACCTTCTCGTCGAGCAGGGCGACAAAGCAACCTTCGGGAAAGTTGTTGATCTGGCCGCGAATCTCGCCGTGCGTATAGGCTGGCATGTCTTCGTAGACGCGCCGCACCAGGTCCGCGATGCCGCGGATGTCCTTTATTTTCGCGTTGCGGATTTCGAGCCGCTTCTGGCCGAATTTCTCCGAACCCTTCCGGCGAACTGCGCGCTTCTTTGTTGGCTGTCTGGCCATTTTACCCCGTCAGTTTTTGTCGACCCCAAAGAAAAACCGGGGCCGGCACGAGCCGACCCCGGTGATCTGGCTTATCTGGATAATGACCCAGAGGCGTTCCGGTTTCAGGCCGACTTTGCCATTTCCGCTTCCAGTCCCTCGACAATCGCTTCGAAGAACTGCTCGGTGGTCATCCAGCTCTGGTCTGGACCGATGAGCAAAGCGAGGTCTTTGGTCATCTTGCCGCTTTCCACGGTCTCGATGCAGACCCGCTCCAGCGTTTCGGCGAACTTCACCACTTCGGGCGTGTTGTCGAACTTGCCGCGATACATGAGACCGCGCGTCCATGCGAAGATGCTAGCGATCGGGTTGGTCGAGGTCGCCTTGCCCTGCTGGTGCTGGCGATAGTGGCGGGTGACGGTGCCGTGTGCAGCTTCGGCTTCTACCGTCTTGCCATCGGGAGTCATCAGGACCGAGGTCATCAGCCCGAGCGAGCCGAAGCCCTGAGCGACGATGTCCGACTGTACGTCTCCGTCGTAGTTCTTGCAGGCCCAGACGAACTTGCCACTCCACTTGAGTGCCGCTGCGACCATGTCGTCGATCAGGCGGTGTTCGTAAGTCAGGCCGTGCTTTTCGAAATCTGCCTTGTATTCTGCATCGAACACTTCCTGGAACAGGTCCTTGAAGCGGCCATCATACTTCTTGAGGATGGTGTTCTTGGTCGACAGATATACCGGCCACTTGCGGTCAAGGCCGTAAGCGAAGCTCGCGCGGGCGAAGTCGCGGATGCTGTCGTCGAGGTTGTACATCGTCAGGGCAACGCCCGGGCTGGGGAACTCGAACACGTCGATGTCGATGTTTTCGCCGTCTTCGCCCTCGAAGACCATGCGCAGTTTGCCCTTGCCGGGGATGAGCGTGTCTTTAGCGCGGTACTGGTCGCCGAAGGCATGACGACCGACGACGATCGGGTCGGTCCATCCAGGGACAAGACGCGGAACGTTGTCGATGACGATAGGTTCGCGGAAGACTACGCCGCCGAGGATGTTGCGGATCGTGCCGTTCGGGCTGACCCACATCTTCTTGAGGCCAAATTCCTCGACGCGCTGCTCGTCGGGGGTGATGGTGGCGCACTTCACGCCGACACCATATTCCTTGATCGCGTTCGCTGCATCGACGGTAATCTGATCGTCGGTCGCATCGCGGCTCTCGATAGAAAGGTCGTAGTATTTGAGATCGATATCGAGATAGGGAAGGATCAGCCGTTCGCGGATCCACTTCCAGATAATTTTGGTCATTTCGTCGCCGTCGAGTTCGACGACCGGATTGGCTACCTTGATCTTGGCCATGGGTTTCCTGTCAGTTCGAATGGATTTGGCGGCGCTTTAGCAGAGCGGGCGAACAGGGCAAGGAGGGGGAGTTCGTTAGGCCTTTGCACAAGTTCCTGAGCCGTCCGATGGTGGTGTGGAGAAAATTGCTGGAATTCGCGTGCAAAAAGCTGGTAATGGTGTGGGCTTCAGGGTGATCGCATTTTCGCACGGAATATTCCGATTAGTAAATGTTGTTGGGATCCTGGGTGTCGCATGAAAATGCTCTCACTCAAGCTTTAGTCAGCATGGAAATTGCGCCTAGCTAGCTATGATCTACGCTTGAAGAGTGCCTCGGAGTAGACTGTTGTCAGCACATTTTCTCTCGCCGATTGTTCGTCGTGGGCTTGTGCATTCTTTGCGCTTTGAACTCGTGTTCGTATTGCTGTTTGGAACAGTATTTCCTCTATTGGCTCTTACCTTTCTGGAAGGAGGCAGATTTGTCAGTTTTGACATTGCTGCGAATTGGATCGCCCAGCCTGGTGTGGCAAACTCCTTCATTGGAAGCGTTCTCTGCGGCATCGTTTCGATCATCATTCTAAGAAGGTTGCGCTATTATCCGGGCGTTGCCGTTGCTCGGTCGATTTTGCCGGTGCTTGCGTTGATGTTCAGCCTGCTGATCGGCGTCATCGCTGGCCTCAGATTGGAGTATTACAATAAACTGCTGCTCTTGTGTTTTCTCGGCATCTTCACCACGCGTTTTGCGATCACCGCGATGCGCAGCCGGGCAAAGGGGTTGCTTTATTATTTAGTGCCCGGTGGTCGGGTCGATATAATAAGCCAGTTGCGGTCGGCTCCGGTTATCACACTCAAATCTCCATCGCTTGAAGGTCTGCCGGATTGCGCTATCGTGGCCGATCTTCACGCAGATATTGGAGATGAGTGGGAGCGCTTTCTTGCTGATGCTGCGATTTCGGGTCGCCCGGTTTATCACTATAAACATGTATGGGAGGCAGAGACCGGCACAGTCCAAATAGACCACCTATCCGAAAATAGCTTTGGCGCTCTCGTGCCTGGCTTTGCATATCAGAAAATAAAACGCGCGGTCGACCTGGTCCTCGTCGTTGGGGCGTTGCCGATAGCCATTCCGCTGCTGGGTGTTTGCGCGATCATGATCAAGCGCGACAGCGCAGGGCCAGTGTTCTTTCGTCAGCGGCGGATGGGCTTTCGAGGTGAGGAATTTGAAGTCCTCAAGCTGCGCACCATGTCGCAAGGGCACAACGGTAAGAATCGCAATCTTTCGATTACCAAATCAGCCGATCAACGTATCACGAAGGTCGGTGCATTCTTGCGTCATACTCGGCTGGATGAACTACCCCAAATCTATAACATTGTTCGGGGTGAGATGAGTTGGATTGGTCCGAGGCCCGAAACAGTGAGCCTTTCGGAGTGGTATGAAAGCGAAATTCCCTTCTACCGCTATCGGCACATGGTTCGACCAGGGATCAGTGGATGGGCACAAGTCAACCAAGGGCATGTGGCAGAAGTTGGTGAGGTTGATGAGAAACTTCAGTACGACTTCTACTACGTAAAAAATCTCTCGTATTGGCTCGATATTATCATTGCTCTGCGAACGGTGAAGGTCGTCCTGTCCGGCTTCGGGGCAAAGTAGGGAGTTGCCGACAGACCTTAGGGTTGAAGTCGATTATTCGGAATAGCTTTGATCAACCTGTTAGTTTAGGTTCGGCACATAGTAGCAAGGAGCGCATCGCTTTTCCCATATGGCGATGAGTAACCGAGTCCGCTCATTAGGCTGCGAGTCTCTCTACTCGCCCGATGAAATTCGCAAGGGAGCTGTGGATGATTTGAACCTTATCGCCTTCAGCTACGTTCAGGACCCATTAAAGGGATCCCCAAGGAGTCGATAATCTGATTCACAGTCAACGCTGAGGAAGCGTTGTCCTGAGTGACCTGATCTGGTTGTCGGAGGCGCAGATGAGCCGGATCGATCCGCATTTTCCGTTGTCGTATGGAGTGCCGCGGGTTGATGATCGGCGGATTGTCAGCGGGATCATCTTTGTAATCAGGAATGGGTTGCGGTGGCGGGACGCGCCAGGCGAGTGTGGTCCGCATAAAACGATTACAACCGCTTCAGCCGTTGGGGCCGGCTGGGTGTGTTCAACAAAATCTTTGCTGCGTTGGCTGCGAAGGGTGGCAAGCTGGATCGGCTAATGATTTGATGCTACTCACCTTAAGGCTCTTGAACAGCGGCCAGCTGTTTAAAAAAGAGGTTCTTCCCAGACGTATCGGGCGCACCAAGGTCGGCTTGAACTCAAAGCTTCATGCAGTCTGCGATGGCCACGGGCGACCATTGGTCATGCCACTGAGCGAAGGCCAGATGAGCGACTTCAAGGGTGCCGCGCGAGCGTATTGTGTTTTGAGTACAAGTTGATATCGCTCAAAATTGAACGATGCAAATGCATTAAAAACAGTAGGAATTATGTGCAGGGGTGACTGTTGCAGCTTCCTGTGTGATAGCTTGCCCGCTTTGGAGTCGGTTAATGAGTAGGCGTCAATCAGGACTCGATGAAAGCGCTCGTTTTAAGGTGCTTCGTCTCCTTGAAGATAACCCGAACCTGTCCCAACGAGAGTTGGCGAAAGCTGTTGGGGTCAGTACGGGCAGCGCGCACTGATGGGAATCAATTTGCCAAATCGCCTTCGAATTCGAACGACTATGCTGTCATGGAGTTGGTGTTTAACGTAGCCGTGGGTCCGATGTCCTGCGGCTGGTCAAATGTTGGCAGTTGGTATGCCTTGGTAGAAATTTCTACGCCTGACAAAGGCGGCAATGTAGCGATCGGCGATGTAAACCTGCTCGACTGTTCAAATACCTTTACCAATATCGAGGGTGCGCGCATCAGTGCAGTCGGCATGACTGATATGATCATCGACTCCTCAAGCAGTGGATTTTGGTCGGGCGCCGCGAACACTTGCTGCCCATCAAGAATTTCAGCGATGATCGCGCGCCGGATAATTTGTGCTATCGGGCATTTGCGACATCTAAATCAATGAAAGTTCACTTTCATAACAGCCTCACAGGATTAAAGTTAATCTCAATACTTACAACGATTTGTGAAACTTAATGCAGACAACAAAATTTAGCACCTCAGGAGACCTAGATGCTAACTGGATCTACAATTCTTGTTACCGGCGGTACCGGCTCATTCGGAAACACTTTTGTTCCGATGACACTCGCCAAATATAATCCAAAAAAAATCATCATCTTATCTCGTGACGAGATGAAACAGTGGGAAATGGCGAAGCTGTTTAACGGTGACAATCGTGTCCGATTTTTTATAGGCGACGTGCGCGATAGAGAGCGGCTTTATCGGGCGTTTTCCGGGGTTGATTACGTTGTACATGCGGCCGCGACCAAAATTGTGCCTACTGCCGAGTATAATCCATTCGAATGCATCAAGACGAACGTTAATGGCGCGATGAACGTGATCGACGCCGCGATTGACAAGGGGGTAAAGGGGGTAGTGGCGCTTTCGACCGATAAAGCCTCTAGTCCCATCAACCTCTATGGCGCTTCAAAATTAGCTTCGGACAAACTCTTTGTCGCAGGCAATGCCTATTCCGGAGAGCATGCAACCCGCTTCAGTGTGGTCCGCTATGGCAACGTTATGGGTTCACGCGGCTCGGTCATCCCGTTCTTTGTATCAATACGTGAGAACGGCAAATTGCCAATTACTGATTCCAGGATGACACGATTCATGATCAGCCTCGAACAGGGTGTGGAACTAGTTTGGCACGCTTTCGAAGACATGGTTGGGGGGGAAGTTTATGTGAAGAAAATTCCTTCAATGAAGGTAACCGACATCGCGCATGTTATCGCGCCGGAAGCGAAGCAAGAAATCGTGGGCATTCGTCCAGGAGAAAAGCTGCACGAGCAGATGATCGGTATCGAGGATGCGCCCTTTACCTTTGAATACGACGAGCACTTCAAGATCCTACCTGCGATCAACGATTGGGCTGCTGACGAGAAGCGAATACAGCAAGGTCGAAAGGTCAGAGAGGATTTCTCGTATACGAGTGAGAACAATCCCGAGTGGATGCCACCAAAAGAGCTGGCCTCCTGGATTGAACAGAACCAGAAGAAAATTGGGACAATATAGTGATACCATACGGGCGTCAGAGCATTTCACAGCAGGATGTGGATGCCGTTGTTGCAATATTGGAGTCGGATTATCTCACCCAAGGCCCAGCGGTGCCCCGGTTCGAGCAGGCAGTCGCAGACCGAGTAGGTGCTGCACACGGGGTGGCAGTAAACTCCGCTACATCTGCGCTTCATATCGCTTGTGCGGCCCTTGATATTGGGGCGGGAGATTTGTTGTGGACCTCACCGATAACTTTCGTCGCTTCTGCGAACTGCGCACGTTACCTCGGCGCGGATGTCGATTTTGTCGATATCGACCCTGATACCTTTAACATGTGCCCAGAGGCGTTGGCCGCGAAGCTAGAGCGGGCAAAAGCGGCTGGCCGACTCCCTAAGATCATCGTCCCGGTGCACATGGGCGGTCAGTCAACTGCCGCCAAAGAGATCGCGGACTTGGTACGCCCATATGGTATTCGTATCATCGAGGATGCAAGCCACGCAATAGGGGGCAGTTATCTTGGCCAGCCGGTTGGCTCATGTAGATATTCCGATATTACCATCTTCAGCTTTCACCCAGTCAAGATCATTACCACTGCAGAAGGTGGTATGGCGCTTACCAATGATGCGGAGCTTGCGGCGCGGATGGAGCGGCTCCGTTCACATGGCATAACGCGTGATCCCGCGCATATGACCCATGAACCAGATGGGCCCTGGTACTATCAACAAATCGAGTTGGGCTGGAATTATCGGATGACTGAGATGCAGGCGGCGCTTGGCATTAGCCAGCTGTCACATTTGACTGAATTTGTCGATCGCCGTAACGCGTTGGCGTCGCGGTACGACACGCTTTTGTTGGATCTGCCGGTTTATCTTCCTGGGCGTTTGAAGAGTGCCTATTCGGCATTTCACCTCTACATTATCAGGCTGAAAGACAAAACCCGCCATCGCGCAGTCTTTGGAGCTTTGCGGGAGCGAGGCATAGGTGTCAACTTGCATTACATACCCGTGCATCTTCAGCCCTACTATCGCAATCTCGGCTTCAACGATGGCGATTTCCCGCTGGCAGAGGACTACTACAAGCGAGCTATCAGCATTCCTCTTTTCCATGGCCTTGATGACTTGCAACAAGACAAGGTCGTAGCCGCAATTTCGGCGGCATTAACTTGATCATGACGGTGGAGACCAACCTTGTGGTTCTTCAGGCCCGCACTGGATCATCGCGCCTGCCTGGCAAGGCGCTACTTCCATTAGGTGGAATGCCTCTGTCTATACTTGCCGCAAAGCGCGCCGCAAACACAGGTAAGCGCGTGATATTGGCCACCTCTGTTGAACAGTCCGACGATGTTCTTGCGCAAGAAGCAGCGGCTTGGGGAGTCGAGGTGGTTCGAGGCCCGCTTAAGGACGTGCTTGCGCGATTTCTTAAAGCCATAGAGGGACTGCCAGACAACGCGTTAATTACCCGTTTGACAGGTGACAACCCCGTCCCCGATGGAGCGTTGATCGATGAAGTCGAGGCGGAATTTCTGGATCGCGACCTTGACTACATAACTACAACGCACCCGGTGTCTGGTTTGCCCTATGGCGTGAGTGTCGAAGTGACCCGAGCTGGACATCTTCGAGAAAGTGCTCGAAACGTGATCAGTGCTAATGCGCGCGAGCATGTTACAAGCGATGTGATTGCACGCTATGGTGCTACGCCATTCTTGGGAAGGGCATCGGTCGGGAAGAGCAGCTTCAGGATGACCGTTGATTGCTTTGACGACTACCAGACTCAGCGACGCGTTTTCGCAACTACCACTACTCCCCTTACGGTCCACTGGTCTGATCTCGTCGCTCAGGCGGCTTGTGGGCTTTACCAGCCTTCAGGTCTAGGTTCTCTCTCTAAGATTGTCATGGGGACTGTCCAACTTGGTCTTGATTACGGGGTGACTCTTGGCCGTGCGGTCACTCGCTCGGAACGTGAGGTGATGATCAAGACAGCAATCGGTGAGGGTGTTGAATCGTTGGATACCGCCCGCGCTTATGGGCAAAGTGAAGATGTAATCGGAAGTGTATTGGCTACCGGATGGAGCGGGCGCTGTCAGGTTGTGACGAAGCTCGACCCGCTGCTTGAACTAACAAATGCGCACAGCGCAAAGGAATGGCAACTCGCAGCAGAGGCATCGGTCATGCGATCTTGTGTCGCTTTGGGGGCCAAGTGTTTGGATACTCTGCTGGTTCATCGTGCTGCGCATTTGACGGTTGCAGATGGAGCGGTTTGGGCCTTACTTTTGCGGCTACAGGAACAGGGTGTGATCGGGCGGCTCGGTGCTTCCGTACAAACCACTCATGAGCTTGAGCTTGCACTGAACACTCCTGGCGTTGAGCATGTTCAGCTCCCTTGTAACTTACTGGATTCACGCTGGCAGCCTTACTATGATCGTCTGGAAAAGCTAAAAGACAGCGGTAAGTTGCAAGTGCATGTTCGCAGCGTGTTCCTTCAGGGTCTGCTACTTTCAGATAAGATTGAAGACTGGCGCAATGCTAATGTCCACGCCCCAGAACAAATCATAGATTGGCTGACTGAAGCGACTAAGGTCAATGGTAGGATAAACAAGGCAGACCTTTGTCTTGGATGGGCGCTAGCTCAGAACTGGGTCGACGGCGTGGTAGTCGGTGCAGATAATCTAGCTCAGCTGACGGAAAACTTGAAACTTGGCCGACGCATGCCGCTGACTGCCGAAGCGATCGAGCATTTGGTCGCCACAAGACCTTCGGTTTCTTCGTCCACTCTCGACCCGGCCCAATGGAGGAAGGCAAATTGACACGACAGTTCAATATTGCAGAATCGTATTCGCTTGCCAGGAGAAAGGTGCTTGTAACGGGCGGGTACGGATACCTTGGTGCTGCGATGGTCCGTGCTTTGGCCGGTGCCGGAGCACATGTGCTTATCAATGGTCGCAGTGGTAGGAAATGCCAGGCCTTTGCCGATGAACTCACCGAGGCCGGGTTTGCTGCTAGCGCGGCGCCTTTCGATGTTTCAGATACGAAAGGAGTGTCCCAATTCTTTGCCGAACTTGACGGATCTGCCCTTCATGGCTTGATAAATAACGCCTACGCAGGGGCTGCCGGTACAATCGAAACCCTTGATGAAGCAGCCTACGGCGCGGCCTACGACGTAACTGTGACTGCGGCGCACAGACTTTTGCGAACGAGCCTGCCCAACCTACGTCGCGCTGTTACAGAAACGGGCGCCGCGTCCGTCCTGAACATGGCATCCATGTACGGATTGGTTAGTCCTGTACCTGGGAATTACGAGAGGCCTGAGGTCGCGAATCCGGCTTCCTATGGTGCGGCTAAGGCCGGGCTGGTTCAGTTTACACGATATGCGGCATGTGAATTCGGACCGTATGGAATTCGCGTGAATGCATTGGCACCTGGGCCATTTCCTTCTCATACTACGCAAGAGGCAAGCCCGGAGTTCGTAGAGCGCCTTGCGCGCAATGTGCCAATGCAGCGCGTTGGATTGGCAGACGAATTGGGAGGGCCAACCGTGTTTCTGCTTTCGCAAGCTTCATCATTCGTAAATGGTGCAGTCTTGTGCGTCGATGGCGGCTGGACAAGTTGGTGAGATATAGGCGTGCACATTGCATTTCGCTGCGACGCATCGCTTGAGATTGGAAGCGGCCACGTCATCCGCTGCCTTACGCTAGCGAACGCTCTCCGCGAACGAGGGGTCCGATGCACTTTCATCACCCGCAATCAGCCGGGCAATATCAGCCCACGAATTGAGGAACAGGGCCACTCAATCGAGGCTCTTTCTTTAGAGCCAGAGGTTGGGCTTGGCGTCGGCCAAGAGATGGCCAAAGACATCCGGTGGCTCGGAGTATCTTCTCAACAAGAGGCCAAGCAAAGTCGTGATGTGATAGAACGGATCAATCCCGATATGATCATTGTCGATCACTATGCGCTTGATTATGAGTGGCACCAGCGCACTTGTGGCGGCCGGCCTGTCATGTCCATCGATGATCTTGCTGATCGGCGACATGACTGTACCATTTTACTGGATCAGAATTTCGGTCGAAATGCCCGTGATTATGATGGGCTGGTGCCGACTAAAGCTCTAAAACTGATCGGGCCGGACTATGCTTTGTTGCGGCCTGAATTCCAGAAGGCACGCGCGGCTAGCGTTGCGCATCGCAATTCGAATTCCCGTCCTTTGCAGGTGCTGATTTCAATGGGCGGTACTGATAGTGACAACAGCACTGGGCGAATTTTGGGTGTCCTTTCGAGGTCTGACCTTTCTAACCAGATTGCGGTTACGGTGGTGATGGGCGCTACGACACCACATCTGGCGGCGGTTCGTCAGCAGGTAAC
The DNA here is from genome assembly GCF_019711635.1 of Qipengyuania huizhouensis. Classification (GTDB taxonomy): domain Bacteria; phylum Pseudomonadota; class Alphaproteobacteria; order Sphingomonadales; family Sphingomonadaceae; genus Qipengyuania; species Qipengyuania huizhouensis. The sequence continues at coordinate 18,124 of NZ_JAIGNT010000004.1, forward strand.
GCAATTGCCGTTTCGCACGAAAGTTGTTTCCAATGTAGAAGACATGGCCGCACTATTGAAGGACATGGACTTAGCAATTGGCGCAGCTGGCGGCAGTGTTTGGGAGCGCTGCTGTTTGGGTGTCCCCAGCTTATTGCTGAATATCGCTGACAATCAGCGGCCCGCTGCTCAGGCATTGGATGAAGCCGGTGCTGCAGTTGCACTCGGGGATATCGAAGTTGTTGGCTGGGAAGACAGGCTTGTCGTAGCGCTGAGGCGGTATTCCAGACCTGAAGAGTTGCGTAGAATGTCTGGGGTGGCAGCGGAGCTTGTCGATGGTTATGGGGCTTCGCGAGTCGCATCGGAGGTTATCGCGCGCTTGCTGGTGGTGCGTGAAGTAGTTGAAAGTGATTCTAGAGATATCTGGGAGTGGCGGCACGAAGGCGGCGCGGCGCGTTTCTATTTATCGGGTAAAGAAACTCCCTATGAAGAGCATTTGGCTTGGCTCAGGGGCGCAATAGGAGCGCCGGGGCGTTTCCTTCTGATGGTCGAAAAGGGTGCGGAGTCGATAGGGCATATCCGATTGGATTTAAACGGGAAAGAAGTCAGGGAAGCCACTGTTAGTATTTCCATTTCACCGAGAATTCGAGGCAAGAGACTGGCACAAGCCATATTGATCGCAGGGATGAACTTTGCTGCGGATAGAGGCTTCACTAAGTTAAACGCTGCCGTCCACAGCGACAACGTGGCCTCGCATCGGCTATTCCTAAGCTGTGGCTTTTGCGAAGCTGGACATGATCAAGACTTCATCTTGCTGGCGAAGAAAATTGTTCGAACAGACGTAGCGATCAACGGAGCTAATGGCGAATGACAAACATCCTCAACATTGCAGGTAAGTTTATTGGCACTGACTACCCTCCATATGTAATTGCCGAGCTTTCGGCGAACCACAATGGAAATATCGACGCTGCGTTAAGACTAATTGGTGAAGCGAAGAGGGCTGGAGCCGATGCCGTCAAGCTTCAGACCTATCGGCCCGATACGATCACGCTTGATTGTAACCGACCCGAATTTCTGATCAGAGGTGGCCCTTGGGAAGGTCGCCGATTGTATGATCTATATGAAGAGGCGCATACCCCGTGGGAATGGCACAAGGATCTATTCGGCGCTGCGCGCAATCATGGGATCACTATTTTCTCATCACCATTTGACTGTACTGCAGTTGATTTTCTCGAGGATCTTGGGGCGCCGGCCTACAAGATCGCCAGTTTTGAAGCCGTTGATCTGCCGCTCATTCGTTACGTTGCTGCCACTGGCAAGCCGATGATTATCTCGACCGGAATGGCGAACGTCGAAGAGATCGAGGAGGCAATCGAGGCTGCTCGCGAAGGTGGGTGCAGGCAACTTGCGATCCTTCATTGCGTGAGCGGGTATCCTGCCCCGGCCGAGGATTATAACCTTCGCACGGTTTCAGATATGGTCAATCGGTTCGGCCTTGTCATTGGGCTCTCAGATCACACGCTCGACAACACAACGGCGATCGCCAGCGTCGCATTGGGCGCTAGCATTATCGAGAAGCATTTTACGTTGGATCGCTCGGGGGGCGGGCCAGACGATAGCTTCTCGCTTGAGCCCCCCGAGCTTGCTCAGCTTTGTCAGGGCGCTCGCACTGCATGGAGTGCGCTAGGCGGAATCGACTATGGGCGCAAATCAAGCGAGACGGGCAACGCGATCTTTCGGCGCTCGCTCTGTGCCGTACAAGATATCCGTAAAGGCGATGTGATTACTTCGCAGAACATTCGGTCTGTCCGGCCTGGATATGGTCTGGCGCCGAAGCACTATGATGATGTTATAGGCCGGGTCGCTGCGCGGGACATGGAATTTGGCGAACCGCTTGAATGGTCCTGCATTGAACCAGAATAACCTTCAAGCGATGCCCCTTTTTCAGAATGGATCAACATGGAAGCCGCCAAGAGCTATTTGAAGACGATCGCATCGAGCGCGTGGATCCGCCTGCTCGGCGGCAGGGGTGAGTTTTATGAGCTGGCAGATCGGACTGCGCTGGTCCGTGAAGGCGATTTGTCTAAGGAGGTGTGTACGCAGCTAGTCGATCGCATCGACGATATTCTTTCAGTCCGCTCCCAACCTCGAGTATGGCGAGACAAAGTGGATTCGGATGCGCGCATCTGGGGATTTGAGCAGGATATTGGCGACCTTGTCGATCAGTTTCAGATTTCCCGTCGGATTGAAGCGATCGAAAAGTATCTTGGTCGACCTGTGCGGTCCTGGTTCCTGATGGCAAATCGTGTCGTGCCTCAAGAGAGCAACCAAGGTTCGGGGGGCGGTTTTCACCGCGACTCTCCGTTCTCACATCAGGTAAAATGCATTTGGTACCTTACCGATGTCGCCAGCGATAACGGACCGTTCGAATTCATTCCGGGGTCGCACTCCAATGCGATACCTTCACGTGACCGCTATCCGCTCGGCCATTATCGGCTTGAGAATATTCACAAAGATGATCGTTTGGTGGAAGTGTTAGCGGATGCAGGTTCCTTGCTTGTATGCGACACCAAGTGCATTCATCGCGGGAAACCCATTGAGACTGGCTCCCGCTATGCAGTTACTCTCTACACTTCACCCCACAAAGATGGTTGGGAGCGACAACTGCGGGGGCTTGGTTTGGATTTTCCGCCCAAACAGAAAGTCTTTGATGAATAGTGTACAGGATTTGTCCCTAAAGTGTAAGACTCTGATGGCTGAAATTGAGTGAAGATTGTTGCGCTGTATGGCATGAATTCCAAAAGTGCCGGACAAATTTCTGCTGCGATTTTTCAGGAAATTTGGATTGTTATAATGTGGCTTGCTCAAGTTCCGATTTGTGCACGGCAAGAGTGAGAGTGGAAATTCATCTGCTTATGGCCCCTTTGGTATCTAACGGATGGCGTTTGTGATGCTAAAGCTTCTTGCATTACGTGGGGCGCCCCTTTTCATCAGACCTCTAGCTATTTTTCTAGAAGGCTTGCTGGTGCCGGGGCAGAATGTCTTGGTGCTCGTAATTCCGACAGCAATGTTGGCGCTGACCATTTCGTCTGTCCCCGTACACTTGGCGTATTACCAAGGCCGTGATGCCGATTCCTCCGCATCAGCTCGAGAGTATGCCTCGGCGTTAGGCCTTATTTTGGCGATAGCTGTTCCAATCCTGGCTGGCACCCTGCTTGCTTTGGACGCCTATTTAGGTGGTGTCCTGGTCGCTGCGACATGTATGGTATTCCTCATCGAGAAACTGTCCGATGAAAGCTCGCGCATGCTGGAATTTCGTCGGCAGTTCAGTGGGTGGTTCTTTGTACAGATTTTAAGATCAGTATGGCTGATCCTCCCAATCCTGTTCTTCAAGTTCGGGGCGACATACCAGCTTGCATTTCTTGCCACATCTTTCGGCTTTGTGCTGATTGCCTTAGCAGTGTTCATGCGTGTGACTTGCCTGACACCGTGGCCGAAACTTACCGGAATGCGCGTCATACGGGCCAACATTGTTTTTCTTGCTGCCAGCTTCCTGCCTGCATCCTATCGCCAGATACCTCGCATTATGATTACACGCCTATTCCCTGATCAAGCGCACATCTATCTGGCGACCGCGCAGCTGGCGCAGGCCGTGGGACTCATGTTCAATGTCAGGTTCCAGATACCTTACCGAAAGGTAATCGCGCAAAAGACCGCGCTTTTTCAGCGTCGGCGCCATCGTCTAATGATGCGCTACCTACTTTTTCCAGCGTTGATCGCGCCGCTTTGGCTTTTGATATCGTTTTGGGTTTCACCGCTACATATGACCGATGCCCAGTTCGCTGCATTCATAGTGCCATTGATGGTCGCTGATGCTCTGACCTTCGCAATACTAGCGGTCCATATGGACTATCTTCAGTGGCTCCGGCGCGAAGTCAGATTGTTGCCGACCTACCTGACAAACGGCGCGCTTCTCGGCATTCTGCTCGGATTTCTGCAACTTCCGATCGTTGTCGCAAGTGAGAATATCGTTCTTACCGCTTCGGCGTTCACGCTTCTTGGGTTGTTTTGGATTATCGTCATCATCAGGCTCAATTTCAGATTGCTCAATGCAAGCCGTCTAGGCTAGCGGACACTTATGGAGCGAATGTGGACATTGGATGGCCTTCGTGGGTTAGCCGCAATTTCTGTCGTGATTTATCATGGCCTGTACTGGTATTCGGACAAGCTCTACAGCTCTGTCGGTAAATTCGCGGTTTATCTTTTCTTCGTCTTGTCGGCGATGACGTTAGCAAAGGTGTATCGCAATCGGTTCTCCTCTGGAGTTGATGCAATCTCTCTTGCGACATTCTACAGAAATCGTGTCGCCCGAATTATCCCGCTGCTACTATTTGTGGCGCTGCTCAGCTTCGCCTTCGCTGTCATTGGTGGCAATTCGCCATCGGTGGAGGGTAGCAAGATGTTGCTAACGGCAACTGGAGCGTTCGGCCTTGCTGCAGCCGGCGTACTTTCAAATTCCGTGGGTGCATGGTCACTAGGTATAGAAATCGCATTTTACGCGGTTTTTCCTATAATTGCGGTTCTGACCTATAACGCTAGGCTCCGAACCCTTGTGGCGGCTGCGATCGCATTGAATCTGCTCCAATTCACGCATAATTATTTCGTTTTCGCGGAGTACAATGAAGCCAGTTACTGGCCCGTCTACGTGATGCCATTAAGCTTTGCTGCTTATTTCGCATGGGGCGTGGTCCTCGCCATGCTCCCACGTAAGCCAATGACCTTCGGCTGGTTAGGACTACCGCTGATTTTCCTCGTTGTCTGGATATCTTTGCTGGCCGACTTTTCAACGGCGTCGTTGCTGGCATGGCCAGGTGCGCTTTTAACGCCTTTGCTGCTTGCGGGCGGAACCTATCTTGTGTTCTGCTGGAAGACCCCTGATGTGCTTCTGCCCTTGTTCAGTTTTCTAGGATCGATAAGTTATTCAATTTACCTACTTCACCCGCCCGTGTATTTTCTTTTGACCCGCACCTTTTGGCCGGCAGGCAGCGGCAACGCAGCATTATTCGTTGCCTTACTCACTTCAATTTCGATTGTCGTAGCATGGTGTGTCCACAAGGTATTTGAACAACCCATGCGGCACCTGATCCGCAATCACTGGGTTCGCGTAAATTTGGCGGTTAACTAATATGCACCGCGAAAAGGCTGAAGTGCGAATATATCGTATGCAACCAGCGCAGCGAACCGGCGTCCCGACCTCCAGAATGGGTTGGCTAAAGTTTACCTTTGGGGAGAAAATTCTCCTTATATATTTTGTAACATTCTATTTCGTTCCGATTATAGCGGACTGGCTTATCGATCTACGTGTCAAATACTACCTTGTGGGAGGGCAAGACTTCACCAGAGCCTTTCTATTTGCGTTGGTGTATTTGATCGTGATCCTCTTCTTGCGAAAGCTTCGAGCTGACAGGGATGTTACTGGGTATCGACCACGGGTACGAAGAAAAAAGGGCAACAGGTCGCGTTTGAAATTTCTTTTCGCTCCTGTCACAGTGAACGTGATTATATTCTCATTTTTGGCAATTTCCTACCAGTTCGCACAGGAGTTTGAGACTTCTTTTCGACATACTGCCTCCTATTCAGCGTCCGGTTTAATTCCGGTGCTGACCTTTGCTTTGAAGACTATCGCGACCATTTATGTTTTTTGTTCGACTTCGAACAAGAATTTAATCTATCTCGCGCCATTATCGATTTTCGCATATATGGCTGCTATTTATTTCTCATTCGTCGGTTCTTACGATATAATTTACGGGTTTATTGCATTATATGCATTGATCAAGAATTCGGGTGCGTCCCTATTGCGTATCGCAAGAAAGATTTTTTCAAAATTCGGCGCGATCGCCATTGTCGCAATTGTCCCGGCTGTCGTATTTGCTGGAATGTGGAACAAGATTGGCTTTGATGAGGCTGTTACCTACTTCTCCTCCGGTGGGTTGATGACTGCCGTTGAGTTGTTTCTGAATCGATTGTTCTACCATTCTTACTCGCTTGCCTATCAGTTAGGCGACATCAAGCGCTCGCTTGCGCTCGGTTGGCAGGCGGTTGATATAGTCAGCTTCCAAAGCTCGCGCAGATTTCTTGTGCTGATGGGGGAGAGTGTATCAAACGAGACTTTGCAGACCGTAAGCAGGCTTAATTATCTTGAGATTTCGGGATATCGAGTTGGCGGTGATGCCGGTGCATCGCCTGGACTGCTTGGTTCGATCTTCTATCTCCCGGGCAGTGTTTTCATGCTGCCGCTGCATATGCTCTATGTACTTTTTATTGTACGAATATTCGATAATGTTATGGGTGCACATCCATACCAACCGCCTGCTTATTTAGGTGGGCTGGTCATCTTTCAAGTATTAGTCGATTCCATTGCTGATAATTTAAACCCTTTCAGTATTGGGTTCATCGCTCTGGTAGCGTTTTTTGTGTTGTCCTTGCAGGCCAAACATGTTCCGGACCTTCCGACAAAGGCGCTGCGCCACCATGATTGGAATTAGGCTTGGTCTACATTGCTTCTTTTGGACAACGTCATGAGTCGTGCTGATTTAAATAGTTACGTCGACCAAATCCACGCGTTTCATGGTCGGACGATATATGCCGGGGCTGAATCGAGTCTGGCTAAGAAAAATTTTGTTTTCCGAGCCATCACTGCCGGTGCTGTGGGCAGGGCATGAAATCGTCATTACAAGTTGATCAGCTGCTTGAAGAAGTCCAAGCGTTCCACGGGCAATCCATCTACAAAGGGTTGCGATCGGGGATTGCTAAGAAGCGGCTGATCTATCGGCTACTATTCCCGATTGTGGAACTGGGTTCTCGGTCCAGGATGTGCAACTTTGGTATGTTATTTGGGCTGATTCTTTTTCATCCTCACTTTTCCCGCCCGCAGACTGGAAAGTCGATCTTCGAGTATGGACCCACTCGAAATAACATTTCGGCCTTTGATCGTTTAAACGCTTGTTTGCCCAACGAGTTGACTGACGAGGTGGATCTGAACGGCCTTTCTATTTCGTTTGGGGCGCGGATTTCGACCGCGATCTCTATTTCAAAGGTCTGGAGTGCTGCTTGCGCGTTGCAACGAAAACGGAGTCCAGATCCCCTCCCGCACCTTCAATCGGCAATCGCAGTTGCTTCTTTCCTGCTTTATACTCAGCGGCCCCATTTTCTGCACATTCACCTGCTATGCGTCGCGTCGGACCACTCACCAGTTGCCATGGCACTTCTTTTTCTTGCGCGCCGTATGGGAGTGAAGACTTGTTACATTCAGCACGCCCCCGTGACAGAGAGTTTCCCTCCCCTCAATTATGACCTTTCTCTACTTTACGATCAGTCTTCTGTTGCGGCCTACGAGCGATCTGCGCGCGCGCGCGGCGTAGCTATGGATGAGAATATCGAGATTCTGCCGCCCTATGGAGAGGAGTTTCAGCACCCCAAGGTGAAGCAGCCACCCTACACGGTCGGGATTTGCCTGAGCTCGATTCCGCAGGTCGAGCGGGTAACGAAGCTTGTGGATCAGATCGGCAGCAAACCTTCAGTTTCTGGTGTATTGATCAGGTGTCACCCGCGATTTCGTCTCGAAATTTCCAGATCACAAGCCGGTTCGTCGGTCTCGCTACAGGAGCAAGGCCAGTCTCTGGCATCGTTCCTCGATGAAGTTGATATTGTTTTGGTCCCCAATAGCGGCGTTGCAATGGAGGCGCTTCATCGGGGCAGGCCCACATTCTTTACGGACGGGATGGATGAACTCCCGTCGGATTATTACGGTTTCGTCGAAGAAGGCGTTTTGCCCGAATTCCGCATGCAATTTCTAGAAGATGCTGGAGCTGCTATGGCTCATTTTGATGCAAGTTGGAAAGCGCGATTTGCCAATCATGATGCAACTGTCGAATCTTCTATTGTATCAGCGAAAGAACGTGTTGCCAAAGCAATCACAAAGTTGCTTGAACAGAGCGAAAAATGAGTGCGCTTGAAGATGAGAGGTGCTTCTGATTCCTCAGTTCGGCTGAGATTGCATCGCACGAGGGCCGAAAGTGTTCTTGGGCCGATGTGTTGTCGGTAGGATAGCAATGTGGTGATTGAAATGTGCAATGAAAACTCGGTTCCGTCGACTACAGTCCTGTCAGGAGAGTTGCCATTGGTGAGCATCATCACTCCGACGTATAATTCTGCTGAATATATCGGCGAGACCATCGCATCCGTTTCTAAGCAGGACTATCGAAACTGGGAACACATCATCGTTGATGATGCATCGAGTGACAACACTGCGCAAATTATCCAGCAGGAAATGGTTATCGATAACCGGATCAAGTTTATCCAGCTTGATACAAATTCGGGTTCTGCAGTTGCTAGAAACACTGCTATCGACATCGCTTCGGGGCGCTATATTGCCTTTCTCGATGCCGATGATCTTTGGCTTCCAAACAAATTGTCGATTCAAATCAATTATATGCTGAGAACGGGCGCGCCATTTACTTTCTCTAGATACGACTTAATCGATGGTTCTGGTGCGGCGATCGGGAGGGGGCGAGTACCAAAAGAAGCGACATACAAGAGCTTGTTGCGCAATAATGTGATCGGCTGCCTCACGGCGGTGTATGACGTTGACCAGCTTGGCAAAATCAAGATGCCACTTATCAGAAAGCGGCAGGATCTCGGTTTGTGGCTTCGCATCTTAAGGCAAGTGTCTCGCGCGGAAGGGTTGACGGAAACGCTGGCGATGTATCGTGTGCGACCCGGGTCGATCTCGCACAACAAGTTGAATGCCGCGAAGTATACCTGGCGGCTCTATCGAGAGGTTGAGAAATTGCCGTTGCCGAGCGCGCTCTATTACTTCTTGTGCTATGCGTTCAACGGGTTTCTGAAGACACGCCAGAAGTTATTGCCAACCGAGCTCAGCCTGATGCGCAAGCCAATGAGATAATTCTCGGAATGAGTTTAGCACCATGAGTGAACGGATTGTTCTCGTCGGGGCCTCGGGGCGAGTTGGTCAGCTTGTTTCGGTAGCTTGGCAGCAACAAAATTTTCAATCACCACAATTCGTGCGGCAATTTCGTGGCGAAGGGGTGGCGAATAAACCCGATCAGCTAAGCTGGGATCCAATGGAAGGCTCGGGTGCGTTGCGCGATTGGACCGAAACTTACGGCGAAATTAGTGCAATGATCGTGCTTGCCGGAACAACGCCTAGGACCGGACAGGACTTATCGCTCAACGCTACCATCGCTGATCGCTGTATTGTTGCTAGTCGCGATGCAGAAGTTCCGCGTGTGCTCATGGCATCGTCGTCCGCAGTCTATGGGATCGGCGGTAATAACGGCCCAATTTTGGAGTCGAGCATCTGTAAACCTTTGGGCGCCTATGGTGAAGCGAAGCTTGAGATGGAGCGAGTCTGCATCGAATGGCGACAGCGTGGTGTCGATGTAAGTTGTCTTCGTATCGGCAATGTTGCTGGTGCTGATGCTTTGCTGCTCAATTTGATTGAGGCAGACGAAGGAGCGCCTGTGATGATCGATATCTATGATGATGGTATGGGTCCAATCCGTTCATATTTGGGGCCAGAGAGTTTGGCGAATGTTCTCAGCGCGCTTGCAACTTCTTCACGGAGCTTGCCTTCAGTCATCAACATTGCGGCTCCCGCACCGATAGCTATGGAAGAACTTGCGAATAGCGCAGGACATCTATGGGCACCTCGGTACGTAGCTGATAATAGCACGCAGCGCATTGTATTGGATTGCTCTCTGTTAGGTGAATTTTATTCATTCTCATCAGAAGAATGTAAGCCCGCGGAGATGGTCCGTCAGTGGAAGAACGTTCTAGAAAAATGACATTGTCTAAAAGAATCTTCGATTTGATTTGTTCGATCGGCCTTGCTTTGATCCTGAGTCCCCTTTTTATATTGATCTACGTATGGATCTTTTTGTTGGAGGGTAAGCCGGTATTTTATGTTTCTGAGCGCATGAAGGCACCGACTGAAGCGTTTCGAATGGTCAAGTTTAGGACCATGAGGGTTGTGCCTGAAGACCGGGGTGTCTCTGGCGGAGACAAGTCCGATCGGATTACTCGAAGCGGACGATTCTTGCGCGCTACTCGGCTCGATGAGCTGCCCCAACTATGGAATGTGGTTAAGGGAGACATTAGTTTTGTGGGCCCTAGGCCTCCATTACGCGAATATGTCGAACGTTTTCCCGGAATTTATGATGAGGTGTTGAAATCACGACCAGGAATAACTGGCCTCGCTTCTTTAAACTTTAGTAAGAGAGAGCGGGAACTGCTGAGCCAATGCAAGAACCCCGAAGAAACTGATTTGGTTTACTGTCAGAGGTGCATTCCCAGAAAGGCGGAACTAGATCTCATTTATCAACGCAACCAGAACATTTGTTTTGATGTCGCCTTAATGTGGAGGACTGCGCTCAAAGTTGTTTTCTAAGACCAATCAATCTCCGCCTTGATCCGGGAAACTCTACCAAACGAAGCTTGATTTCTTAAGCTCAACAATTTCCTTCAATCTACGCTCAGTGCCTGGGTCAATTTTTTCCGGTAGATCGCCTATTCTAAAGTAGCCCACTTTTGAAATCTCCAAGTCGAGCAAGTCACAGGACACTTCGCCTTGAGTCTCACAAATGTAAACCAGCACATGATCATATTTGCTGACCGCATGATTGAAGAAGATGCCATGTAATTTTGGAGATGAGATCAATTGGAGCCCGGTTTCCTGCTTAAGCTCTCTCGCCAGTGCATCCTCGACAATTTCGTTTGGCTCCACCCCTCCTCCAGGAAAATGCCATCCGCTGGTGTAGGTATGGCGAACGAGCAATACTTCTCCACCTTCATTCACGACCACTGCACGAACTCCCAGAGTCAAGCCTCGGCTCATTCGGAAAAGCAGGTGGAGAAATTTGACCCAAAGACCCTCGACCATACCTTTGCGGTTGGAATTCATTGGCTGATCCTTGTGATCTCGGCTTGCCTTTCCGCAGGCTCGCTTTTGCGCGATGCTTCCCAAACCAAATCTGTTAGCTGTTTCTCCAGGGGCGTGTATTCAAGCGGGAGCTCGCTAAGTATTTGCCGTATTGCTATAAGATCGAAAGACTTGCAGGCTTCAAGAAGCCTATTAAGAAATGGCAAGAGTTGCTCGGGAGACATTGCAATCTCTTTGGCAGACATAACACGGGGATGTTCTGTCGCTTGCGGATTGTTTCCAATCAGCAACTCCTCATAGAGCTTTTCCCCTTTCCGCAGCCCTGTGAAGCATATCGGGATATCCCCTTCTTCGGGAGCGACCTCGTCAGGATGATCAACAAAGTATGGCGTAAGCCCATGAAGCTTCACCATAGTTACAGCCAAGTCTGCGATCCTGACTGGATCGCCCATATCAAGAACAAAAACATCGCCACCGCTCGCCATAGCGCCCGCCTGAATAACGAGTTGGGAGGCTTCTGGGATAGTCATGAAATAGCGATTGATGTCCGGGTGTGTCACAGTCACAGGGCCACCTGCCTCAATCTGCGACCGGAACCGCGGAATGACTGAGCCCGATGATCCGAGCACATTACCAAAGCGCACCATTGAGAAGTTGGTTGCGCTTCCGTCTTGTGCAAACGCTTGGCAAATGAGTTCTGCAATGCGCTTAGTGGCGCCCATGACATTCGTTGGCCGAACAGCCTTATCGGTTGATATGAGGATGAAGCTGGTGACGCTGTTCTCGTGCGCTAGCCTTGCGATGGTCAAGGTGCCGAATACATTGTTGCGGATGCCCTCAACGACGTTTTCTTCGACGAGGGGGACATGTTTATAGGCGGCTGCGTGATAGATCGTTTGAATCTTGAATGCCTTGATTGCCGTTTCAAGCCTCTTGGCATTTTGGACGGAGCCGAGAACCGGAATAAGCTTGGTTGGTGATCCGAGCGTCTTCGCCATTTCGCGAAGCTCTTGCTCAATTGAATAGAGCGCATATTCAGAAATCTCGTAGAGGATAAGCTCCTCCGGTCTCTGGGCGAGGATCTGGCGGCACAGTTCGCTACCTATCGAACCTCCGGCACCCGTAACCATGACGACCTTGCCTGTGATAGTCCGCTTTAAGAGCTTCTCATTCGGAGCCACAGCGTCGCGGCCCAAGAGGTCCTCAGCAGTCACATTGCGCAGCTCAGAAATCTTGGCTTTCCCGCTGATTATGTCAGATAGGCCGGGTATGGTTTTGACTTCTAGGCTCATGCTCTCAAGCGAGGTGAATATTTCACGGCGCCGAGAGTGGGAAAGATTGGGCATGGCAAGTAGCACAACCTCCAATGCCGCTTCCTCGGTGAGTTTAGAAATTGCTTGCGGAGAGTAGACCGGAAACCCACTGATTGTGAGTCCTTGGAGGTGACAATCATCATCGACGAAAGCTATGGGGGTATAGTCGCGACCGTGGAAAAGGGAGTTGAGCAGTTCAAGGCCCGCCTCGCCTGCTCCATAGATAACGACCGGCCTCTTTGTGACCTGCATCGGCTTGCGGAAAACTTGGCGCACCGCAAACCGTAGGCCTCCGATCGCCAACAAAAGTAGCAGTCCAGATATAATGGGTACAGATCGCGGAATGCCCGAGGTCAGCAAGCTGTTGGTCACGAATAAGGTAATCGCGAAGACCAAAACGCCTTTGGCGATTGATGTCAGGATCTTGCCTGTCACAAAGCGGACAAGCGTGCGGTAGAGTCCGGCCAGCCAAAAGGCTCCAATTGCTACCCCGGCAGAAATAGAGACTGGCAGCCAAATCTTCAGATTGTAGAGAAATTCAAAGCTCTCCAGCCGGATCGCCATCGCTGCGAGGAAGCAAAAGAGGATCAACCCAGTATCGACGACAATCTGCAACGCCACCTTTTGCCTGCGGCTTAAGGTAGAAAGAAGCCTAAGTTGCTCAATCATTCAAATTGTTCCGCATAAACTTTTGCACTTCAAAACGTGTTTCTCGGTAGGGCAAGCTAAGGGCGCGCGCAACTCAATCACCGAGCATCTCACAATGCGCAACTTGAATGAAATTGCAGCGTGTCTGATTGCGATCAGACCCTTGACCTGACTTGTGAACAAACCGGCTTAGTATTGGGTCTGCATTGGTGCCCATTGGCTTTAGACACAGACGTTATACTCGGCCTCCTCAAGGAAGTGGGCGAGCACATTTTTCGACTTCCAGCCGCCCGCCCGCATGATGAGGGTTGTATCGAACTCCCTTTTGAATAGGCGCTGTGTAGCGCCCACTCGCATCGAGCGCCCGCTGAATAAAGCGACCTGTTTCACGCGTAGTCCGCGGCGTTGCGCTGCCTCCTTGATCACCCGTTTTTGCCGGTGTAGCCTTGAGCAGCGATCAATTACTTTGCCAATGGGAATGGGGCAGGACAGTCACCCGATCTCCAGCCCTCGGTACACAGGTCATTCTCGAAGCAAATCGGACGTATGCTTTGCAGTGAACGCTAGACATCCATGTCCATATGGGTGTTCCCGGAGTGAGCTGGGCGTTAGGGCTCGTCAAACGCCCCATAAGTGCATCCTAGGCTCTCCCCCAAACTTTAAACAGTGAGGTTGCTTTGCGCTCCCATCGGTTACAAGAGATGCGCGCGATTTCGGATTCACTGGTTAAAATTGGCATTATTGGGTCAGCGCAAATGACAGTCAGTCGTAGACATACAGCCATGATGGCTCTCAGCACGAAGACGTGGGTGTTCTTAGGGGGGTTTGCGCTGGTGGTCGCATTAACCGGGGGTGCTTCGCGGTATGATGCTATTCAAATCGTTCCCCTACGCGCCGTGTCCGGACTGTTCCTTATACCCGCGCTCTACTATCTCTCGCTGAAAGATTTGAAGAAGGAAGCGTTTCTCGTTAGTCTCTTCGCATTTCTTGTATTTTTGGTTGCCGCGCAACTTGTGCCTCTACCGCCCTCGATCTGGCCAAACTTTCCCGAAAGGGGTGTGCTTTTATCCTTGGATGTTGCACTTGGACTGGAAAACGTTTGGCGACCGTTAACCTTATCTCCAATGCGGACTTGGAATGCGCTTGGCAGCCTAGTCGTCCCATTTGCAGGTTTATTTCTTGCGCTTGCTCTTGGGGCTACTTCCCGCGCTCTTCTGCATCTTTTAGCTGCCCTTGGTGTCCTCAATGCTATCTTAGGGCTGTTACAGATTGTCGGAGGGCCTTCCAGTGTCTTTTATTTATACGAAATTACAAACAGGGGCGGAGCAGTCGGGATTTTCGCCAACGAAAATCATGCCGCCATTTTCGCAGCTTGTTCGATGCTAATTGTTGTCGAACTTGGACTGCGGGATCGATTCGAGCGTCACTCTGGATGGACGAGGGTGGTTTTTCCTGCCGCCTTTTTATTGATTCTGCTAACTGCTCTGGTGGGTGGGTCGAGAGCTGGTTTCGCGGCAGCAATTGGCACTCTGGTAGTTACATTTACGATGCTCGTTTTAGCCCCTGAAGCTCGCAGAGAGCGCTCATCCGCCGACTCTGTGGGACACCGGGCTTACATGCATCCAAAACTATTGGCGCTGCTTCCTGTTCTAGCGATATTCCTTACTGTCGGGGCTTTTATCGCACTGGGTCGTTCGCCGGCCTTCGCCGACATACTCGCGCGGGACAGCTTTGCAGATCTACGATGGTCCCTTTGGCCGGTGATTGTGGAGATGTTAGGTGATCATTGGCTCGCCGGTGCGGGATTTGGCTCGTTTGAACAGGCATATAAGATTTACGAACCATCAGAACTGTTGATGCCGAGGTACATCAATCAGGCTCACAACGATTGGGTGCAGTTGATTATTGAGGGGGGCGCATTTTCGGGCGTTCTTCTGGTTGGGCTCGTAGTTTGGGTCGGAAGATCCGTTGTCAAGTTGGTAAACAACCGAAACACAAGAGTATCAGCGCTATTCTGGCTCAGCATCTTTACGGTGATCGCAGGCGCATCTCTCATAGATTATCCCCTGAGGACTCCTCTCTTTCAACTCTATGGTGTTTGGGCTCTACTAGCACTTTCAAGAGATGTGGGTGAGTTAGAAGCAACATAAGCGGGTTGCGAAAGGGCGGTTTGCTATTTAGCGGCTACTCCGAACTCTGAATTGCGCTACGGCGCGCAACATGAAGAAGATAAAGTTCGTGCGAATACGAGATAATATTTTACCTGTCCTCGCGTCGGCACTCCTCTTGACGGCATGCGCAACCGACCGATCCTATGGCGCAGCGCCCGGAATCGAGATTGCCGAGCTCGAGGAGTTGCCACCACCTGCCACCGAGAATCTCTATGTGATCGGTCCTCAGGAAGTTCTCGAGATCGAGGTCGTTGGCGCAGAACGATTAAGCGGCACTTATCTAACAGATGGGCGGGGGCGAATCTCATTTCCGCTCGTAGGATTGCTTAATCTTGGTGGTTTGGCGCCCAGTGATGCAGCAGATAGCATCGCGCAACTTTTGAGGGGCGAATATTTGCTCAATCCTCAAGTGCGCGTCATACCTAGTGAAATCCCACCCCCCACAGTCTCTGTTGGAGGTCAGGTGAACAAGCCTGGCGAATACACTGTGCTCGGTAGGCAATCTCTGCTGCGTGTGGTTAATCAGGCAGGTGGAGTAGCTGAATATGCCAAATTGGATGACGTTCTCATTCTCAGAACGGTTGAGGGGCAGCGCTATATCGGAGCGTATAATATTGAAGCAATCCAGCGCGGCAATTATGCGGACCCGACCGTTTATCCCAATGATATCGTTATCGTCGGTGATTCGCCCAATCGCCGAAGGCTGGACAGCATTTTAAGATACGCGCCATTGCTCTCAAGTTCAGCTATTTTGATTGATCGGATTGGCCGTTGAATACTTATAATCCTAACGATCCTGAATTTCAGGGCCATGAGTATCCACAGCGTTTTGCGAATGTGGTTGAGGGCGATGACGGGGTGTTCGCGCTAGACCTTGAGCGCTATTGGCACGAGGCTCTCGACCTCAAGTATTGGCTCGCCGGAATTGTCGGGCTTGGCGTTTTGCTCGGAGTTCTCGCTACTCTGTTGGCTACTCCTCTCTACCGCGCAAGTGCACGCCTCGAAGTATCTCAAGTCACCACCGACGTGACCAATCTCGATACCGTCCAAGGCGATAATCTTGTCTCTGAGCTCCAGTACCTCAATACACAGTACGAATTGCTAGTGTCGAAATTCATGGCCGAACGAGTTATGGAGGCGGGCAATCTAACGCGCGACGAAGCATTCCGAAAAGCATTCTCCCTTGATGAGGATGAGGCTAGTCTACGGCGGACGATCGAAGAAGTTCTCCTCGACAATGTAGGCATCGAGCCGATCACACAGTCGAGTCTAGTTGACGTTAGGTTTTCCAGTCCGGACCGTGTCGTCTCAGCTGAGATTGCAAATCTCTGGGTTCAGGAGTTCGCGGCGGCTAATTACGAGAAACGGTTTGGGGCAAATATTGAGGCGCGTGATTTCCTACAAAGTCAGATCGCGGAACTTAGAGAGCGCCTCGCTCAATCCGAACAAGAACTCGTCGAATATGCAAACGCTAATGAAATTCTGGTCCTGAATGCGGGAGGGGAAGCTGGTTCCGAAAGTGCGGGCCAGACTCTGGTGGGTACTGATTTGCAAGCTCTTAACGCTGCACTTGCAGATGCAGTTGCCGATCGGATCAGTGCACAGGCTGCTGTTGTCGGAGGCAATTTCCCGAGCTCCGATCCGCGCAATGAGTTGCTTTCAAGCCTGAGTAAAGCAGAGGCCGAACTTGCGGTATTGCGTGCCAACTTCGGACCGGAATATCCAGAAGTTCAGGAGAAGCAAGCCGAAGTTAACTCGCTGCGCTCCGCAATCTCAGGCGGTGGCAGGGATCTGCTGCGGTCCGCTCGCATCAGGGAAGCGGAGTTACGCGATCAGGTTGGTGAAGTGAAGCGCCGGTTTCTCGGGCAGCAGGGTCAAGGTATTCGCTACGGAATCCTGAAACGCGAAGTCGATACGAATCGCGAAATTTATGATGCTCTTCTGCAGCGTTTCAAGGAGCTGGAGGCCTCGGGTGCTGGCCAGAACAATATCCAGATTATCGATTTGGCTGAGGCACCCCTGAATCCTTATGCGCCTTCACTTGTCCAAAATCTGCTGATTGCGCTCGTCGTGAGTTTAGTTCTCGCCGCTGGTTTGGTTTACCTGAAAGTGACGTTGAGTCAGACTTTGCAGGACCCAGAGGATGTTCGTAGGCGTCTCGGACTTGCTCTGTTGGGTGCTATTCCCCGTAATGCCGAGGGCGCGATAATTGAGCGCATAACCGAGCGATCATCGGAGATAAACGAGGCGTACACCACCGTAAGAACGAACCTGAATCTCCTGACGCCTCAAGGTGCGCCAAAAGTCCTGATGTTCACCTCCTCGGTGCCTGCCGAAGGTAAGAGCATTTCCAGTGTGGGAGTTGCGACAAGTTTTGCGCAACTTGGTAAGCGAACGCTTTTGATCGACGCTGACCTTCGCAATTCGAAGCTTCGCGATACCCTGGCCATAGACCATTATAATCAGGGTGGATTGGTATCCTTGCTCGCCAGCCAGGAAACAGACATTTTTTCGCAGATTATCTCCCTGGAGGAATTTGGTTTTGATTTCCTTCCAATGGGTCAGGTGCCGCCCAATCCAGTAGAACTGCTTGCTGGCGATAAGTTTGCGCAGGTCATTGAGGCTACCAGAGGGGTTTATGATCAGGTCCTGATCGACGGCGCACCAATGCTGGCACTGGCTGACGCGATTGAAATGTCGAGGGGTGTGGACGGTGTGATCTTCGTGATCGAGACCGAGAAAATCAAGCTCCGGGGAATCGAGAATGCCCTTGGCCGCTTGATGCGTTCGGGAGCGCAAGTCTATGGCGCAATTGTGACCAAGGTGAGCCAGAAAAATTCAGCCTATGGCTACGGTTACGGCTACGGTTACGGCTATGGCTACGGCTATGGTGATGAAGATCGTTTGGAGAAGGCTTGACCGCCGAGACATTACTCGATGAAAGTAGCAAATCCCCTGCGATTGATTTTCGTTTCCGTCTTCTGCCTGATATTGGCGGTGGTCTTAGCTATACAGACCGCCAGCATCGCCCTGACAAGCGAAGCGCCAGAAAACGCAGCTAGGTTGTTCCCGTTAAACGGTTTGGCGCAAGAGAATGTCGCATCGGCAATATTTTCTTCGTCAGTAGCTCTCTCGGGGGAACCGCAGAGCGCTGCGCAGTTGGGTGAGGGCTGGGCTCGCACATCATATAGGTACGAGCCTCTGACTCCGGAATCGCATGCAATCCTTGCTCTTGCTCAGCAGGACTCACAGGCAAGATCAATCCTTATAGGACTGGCGGCGCAATTGAACCGGCGTGAGCCGACACTTCAGGCGTTGGTACTTCAGGAACACGTCGCCTCGGAGAATTACGCCGGCGCGGTGGAAACTCTCGATGGCATCTTACGTGTCCGACCTTCAAGATCCAGTGAACTGTTTCCAGTCTTGCTGTCGGTGTTCGCGCAATATGGTGCGGTTGAGGAGTTTGCCGAGGTCCTCGATGGCACGTCCCAATGGCACCAGCAGTTCTTAAATTATGCGGTGAAACAGCCTACGGCTTTAGCTAATCTTGTGCAATTGCGTAAACAAGCAGACTTTAACGAGCAGAAGTTCGATCAATCGCTCTTGCGCAACCTGGCTCAGCAGAATGAGCTACAGTCGGGCTATGATCTGTACACCCAATTTGCTCAAAGTGGCAGGCGATCGTTGGAGGATGGTATCCTGAGCTGGGAATCGACATATGCTCCATTTGATTGGCACCTGAAAGCTACGGCTGATTTTCGTGCCCAACCCAGCTTGAATAGTGCGGATTTAGAACTTTACGTTCGTCCAGGCTCCGGAGGCGTGTTTGCGACGCGGATTATCAAATCTCCACAAGCTCCCTTTTCAATTGTCGCTGAACATCAAATCACCCCCCGTGATTTATCCGAAGATGTTCAAATTAGTCTGAGATGCACTCAAAATCCTGAGCCATTTTCCCAAGGAGAATTTAGTGGGGATGGGCTGAATCTGTCTATTGAAAATCTTCCTGCCAGTTGTCTTTTCATGGAGATCGCTCTTCAAGCACGCGCTTGGTCTGGGCAGGCGGCATTGAAGGGCACGATCTCACCCTTGAAGATCGGCCTATAGCCAGGGAAATCTTCCCGCCCTTCGGGAAGTATTTCCTCCCTACTCTTGGGATCGGCTGGAGAGTGTGATTTTTCCGCCACATTTGCCGAGAAGGGGATGCAGCAGAAAGTTGATGTTCACAATAACTTCATTTTTCAGGAATATATGGCGAAGCCAAGGGTGCTCTTTCGTTGGGAAGGGGTTGAACTCTGGTAAGGGATGGGATAAACCTTCCTAAGAATCAACTGAATGAGGGCTATCCAGCGCGGTGGCCGAACCTAGGAGAAATTAGAACATGAAGAAGTTTATGCTCCCGATCGCCGCAGTGGCAATGGCGGCAACGCCGGTCGTCGCAACTGCAGCAGATGCGCAGCGCAGTTCGCAGCCGGCTGAAGATGTGTCGGAAATGGGTGGTTCTGCTACGATCCTCGCCATTCTGGCCGCTGCAGCTGTAATCGCTGGTATCATTATTGCAGTTGATGGCGATGATGACGAGGAACTTCCGGTCAGCGTCTAATCTGTTCAAATTATACGGAAGTCGGCCTCGCGAAAGCGAGGTCGGCTTTTTTGTGGCTTGCAAACATTTGAAATGGCTTTGCCGTTTTTCTGTCTAAGGCAACGAGTGATGCTCACTCATACATTAAATCTCGCGCTTCACGATGTGAGCGAAATGGGTGGCGTTCTGCCACAGTGAGATTCTGTAAATATAGGAGCGCGGTTGCGTCGCGCTATGCTGGCAAGCTGCTATGACTCAAAGCCGTGAATTGCATCGCCAGGCAATCTTTTGTTCGATGGTGGGCGTACCAAGGTTCGAACTTGGGACCCCTACGATGTCAACATAGTGCTCTACCACTGAGCTATACGCCCGCACCATCGATCTACCGATTTAATCGGCAGGCGTGCCCTTTAGCGAGGCCTTTCTGACCGCACAAGGGGCAAATTTGCCTATATTCTCAAAGCTGCGCGCTCATCTTTTCTTCAAGCACGCGATCCACTTCAAGAACCAGGTCCCGCAGATGAAAGGGCTTGGAGAGCACCTTGGCATTCGGCTGTTCGCGACTAGCTTTAAGCGTGACCGCAGCGAAGCCGGTAATGAACATTACCTTGGTGCTTGGACTGATCTCGTTGCAGCGCTGAGCGAGCTCGATCCCGTCCATTTCGGGCATAACGATGTCGGACAAGAGAAGATCGTAGTTTCCCTGTTCAAGCAGGGGGATCGCAGCTGTGCCGCGGTCCACTGCATCTACGACGTAGCCCGCATTATCGAGTGCGCGTTCGAGATAGGTTCGCATCGCGTCGTCATCCTCGGCGAGCAGGATCTTCTTCTGGTGTGGCTGACTCATAAGTTTCCCATAGCGCAAACTGCTTAAAGAATCTTCCGATCTGTTCACCATTGTCCCTCAACGGGGCAAGCCTGTTTGACTTCGCGGCAGGTACGGGACAGCATGATGCAATGTTGCCTAGCGATGTGGCGCCCACTCTTTGCGATTCTCCGCTTACGCAGCACCGCAGTGGCGTATTCTCGCTTCATGTCCCCAAGAAACCCACCGTACCGATCCTTATCGCCGCGCCACATGGTGGGCGGGATTACCCGGATGCCGTTACCGCCAATTTCAGAAGTGCTATGTCGCGAATGCGATTGGAAGACCGCCATGTGGATACGCTGGCTCTTGAGATAGCGAATCAGACTGGAGCTGCCGTGTTGTGCGCTGAGGCGCCGCGAGCCATGATCGACCTGAACCGCGCGCCCGATGATGTCGATTGGTCGATGGTAATCGGAGGGAGTCCGGAAAACACGCGGCATTCGTATGCCAATCGTCGGGCACGTAGTGGTCTCGGGCTCGTACCACGCAAGCTCCCTGGGCTCGGCGAGATCTGGAAGCGTCCCCTGCAACGTGCAGAACTCGACCGTCGGATTGATAGAATCCATCGGCCCTATCACGAGGCCTTGGGGGCAACGCTCGAGCAGCTGCGGGACAACTGGGGATCCGCATTGTTGATGGATCTGCATTCCATGCCTCCGCTCAAGCCGTCACAAGCAGATTGGTCTGCCCCTGAAGTGGTGATCGGCGATCGGTTCGGATCCAGCTGCGATGGGCGAATTTCCGCCAGCGCTCTCAACTACTTTGGAGAACATGGGCGCCCTGTTGCACACAACAGGCCCTATGCGGGGGGTTATGTCCTCGACAGGCACGGTGCACCACGCAGAGGCATTCATGCAATTCAGGTTGAGATATGCCGAACCACGTATCTGGATTCAGGTCTTGATCGACCGAGCGCCCGCCTGCCAGGCGTGGCGCGGTTGATCGCGGGGTTGGTGAGGACGCTGGCTAGCGAGGTAAATGACCTGATATTGGACAATTCCTTCCGCCAAGCTGCGGAGTAGAGATGACAGAATAAAAAACCACCTCGCGCATCATGCACGAGGTGGCCAAGGTTCAGGGAGGAAATGCATCAAAGATGCATCGTACCGGACGGGTCATGAGGGGATACGCCATCCGGTAACAAGGACATAGGTATCGCCATTGTCGGCTTCAATGGGGTGATCCGGTAGCGTAGCAGCATACCGCAGCTATTGAACGGACGATCCCATGCTACGAGGTCTATTGCATTTCCAACATGGGTTCGAAATGCATCCGCCAATCTAGGGGCGCGCTGATTTCTCCGCCAGACAGAGACTGCAATCTCTCCACTTCTTCGCTAATCATGACAACCCGCTCATCCCAACCGTCGTGGGTTCGTCTGCGCAATAGCCCGCCGCCATGGCGCGGACCGTAGAGACGCATCATCCTGATTGCAGCTTCTGGCTCATAACCGGCATTGGTCAACAGCCACGGCATTAACCTGTCGGCATCGCGTTCAGAATTGCGCGCCCTACCTTCTCCGTTGCCGAGCTGTTTTAGAAATGGGATATGTCCCAGTAAATTATGGGCCATTTCATGCGCAAGAATTGCGGCGAATTCATCTTCTGCATAGGCGAAACCTGGAAAATTTTCTCCGACAAGAACCCGGGTTCCGTCGGCCGCTGCGCCATCATCTCCCGATATCAATTCGAAAACGGAGGCACATGAGTCGACCGCGTCAATATCGTCCACCAACAGCACGCCTTCCGCACTTCTCCAAGTAAGGGATACGATACCGTCAAGCGCCGATTGGTCGATCAATTGACGAAGGGCCGTCGCGCGATACCAAGCGGGTTTGCCGGGATCGCCGATTTGATCGATTTCGACGCCATCAATCGCCAGTAAAATGTCGTTCTGCTTCAGACCTGCCAGATGGGCGGGAGAGCCTTTCGCGACAGACTGGATACCAATGTCTCCAGACAATCCTAAGACCGAGCGCACGTCGTCAGCGTCGGCATAGGCGCGCGCATCGTGGATCATCAGGCCGAGGGTTGGCTGTTTCCGATCGCAATAGCGAGCATTCGAAACACCCAGACGATATCCAATTTGGTATAATCGGTCTTCCTTGATCTGAAAGTCGACGGCCGGGTGGTTTTCGCCAGCGAGACTTTCTTCTTCGAGACCGGTAGTAGTGGTCGCACAACCGCCAAGACTGAGGACCGCCGCCAGACAGGTAGCGAATACAAGGTAGCTGCGCTGTCTGTTCTGCGGGACGTACGAGCATTCGTGCGTCCCGCGCCATTTCGAATAGAATTTATGCGCTACCATTGAAGCTTACATTGAAGCATTCGCCTGGGCATTCGGCTTCGGAGCAGTGCCTTGCTGAACCTGCCGTGCAAAGATTACACGCATCAGTTCGAGCGAGAAGATGTGCGCGTTGACCAGCATCATGATGCCGTTCTTGTTCCACTCCGCAGCTTTTTCGGCGCTAATTTCGCGGAGCTTTTCCTGGTCGACCATCTTGAAGCCGCGATAAACGAAGGGTTTATCTTCGCCTTCGCGCTGAATTGCGACTTCGCCGTCCATCAGTAGACCGGCATCCTTGATTTCGGTCAGGAAAGCCTGGGTGCGCTGAGCAGATTGCTCGAAATGCTGACAGAATTCCAGAACGCGCTGGGTCGCATCGGTCGTCTTGCCTTCGTCGTCGAAGAGACGCTCCCCTTCGTCGAATTCGCCGACCGCATCGCTGGTGGGGTCAAACATAAGCGAAAGGTCCGTCGCGTCTGCCTTGAGTCTGGCGAGCATGAAAGGATATCGCCGAATATACGCAGGAAGATAAACCTGCTCGGTAACCTTGCCGGCTTCGTCGACGAAAGTGTTCACACCTTCGTTGAGGCCCATGAGAGCCAACGGCAGCGGATTGTCACCGCTCGAGAAGACGATCGGGAAATTACGCTGGGCCTGAACGAATTCGTCGACTGTCAGTGGAATGGCATGAGCCTTGGCCAGCCATGGCGCAGCATCAATGCTGCGCGTACGGTAATTCTTGTGATCCTGGCTGTTCAGCGGCATCAAGTCGTTGAAAAACAGGGGCAGTTGGGGCTGCTGCGGCGCGCTCGCCATGAGAATTCTCCGAGTGTCTTTACGTTTCTGAGTAGGGCGGACGGTGCCGGATGAGCATCACACGCCGGAAGGTGCGGCCCTTACGGGGTTGGACCTTCTTGCGCAAGCGGGACGAGTTTGCCGGGGTTGAGCAGGTCATGCGGGTCCAGCGCATGCTTGATGCTCCTCATGAGTGATAGTGCAACCGGATCGCCCAAGCGGTCCAGTTCGGAGCGTTTGATCTGCCCGATACCGTGTTCGGCACTGATCGACCCACCCCATTCCGTCACGAGATCGTGAACATAGATACTGATTTTTGTTCCCTGGTTACGCTCCCATTCCCCGCGAGGCGAACCCGGCGGTGCAAGGACGTGGAAATGCACGTTGCCGTCACCCAAATGGCCGAAAGCTACAGCCTTCGTTCCCGGAAACCTCTCTTCCACACGCGGTGCGACTTCTTCCACGAAATCTGCCATTCGCGACACCGGAACAGATATATCGTGCTGCATCGCCGGTCCGATGGCCCTCTTGGCAGGCGAAATGGAATCGCGCAGAAGCCAGAAATCTTCGGCCTGGGTTTCATTGGCGGCAATCACTGCATCTTCGATGATATCCAGATCCAGAGCTGCGGCGAGTGTCTTTTCGGTGATGGTGCCCAGTCCATCGGATCGGTCCGATCCCGATACCAGTTCGATCAGCGCGTTCCATGGATAGTCCTCTTGCAGCGGCGATCGTGCGTCGGGCAGATAGTCGAGGACGGCGGCGAGGCTATGTGCGGGGAGCACTTCGAAGCCTTCAAGCGCATCGCCTGCCATTTCCTGGACATGCCGCAGCAACCGACGGGCATGCTGAATGGAACGGAGCCCTATCCAGATGACCCGGCGCCCGCCGATTTCGGGCAGCAATCGAAGAGTGGCAGCAGTCACGATTCCCAGGGTACCCTCCGAACCGATCAGGATCTGCTTGAGATCGAAGCCGCGATTATCCTTCTTGAGCGGCGTGAGAGTGTCGAAGACGGAGCCGTCGGCCATCACCGCCTCCAGACCAAGAACCTGATTGCGCATCGTACCATGGCGCAAGACCTGGGTGCCGCCGGCATTGGTCGAAACAAGGCCTCCGATCGTTGCCGATCCCTTGCCGCCTAACGTCAGGGGAAACCGGAGCCGTCGCTCTTGCGCTGCATCATGCAGGGTTTGCAGGATAACCCCAGCCTCGCACGTAATCTGACTAGCCATTTCGTCGAACGAGCGGATCCGGTTCATCCGGCGAAGTGAGAGGAGCACCGTTGTGCCTGATGAATCCGGCGTGGCACCGCCGGACATGCCACTGTTGCCACCTTGGGGGACGATCGGGACGCCATGTCCCGCGCAAAGTCTAACGAATGCTGCGACCTCTGCCGTTGTGGCCGGCGAGGCAAGGCCGAGAGCCTTGCCTGTATACCGCCCACGCCAGTCGGTTAACCAGGGCTCGATTATATCGGGATCCCTCGTAAATCCACGCTTTCCAAGCAGGTTGGCGGCTTCCATGACGAATTGATCGAGATTCTTCATCCATCGGCTCATGCCTCAATGGTCAACTCTTGTCATCGGCATCGATCCAATTAAGCCGATATTCAAACGTATGGGATCAAACGGACACCGTGACGCAAGCCGCAGGGCTCATGAACCGGATGAAGGAGGGAAACAGCACCACCGATGCCAAGCTTTTTCGTCCTCTTTGCGCCGTTCGCGCTTCTGTTGCCACTGGGACTTTTTGGTGCCCCTGGCGCTGAACAGGACGTTCGTGGACAGGTGGCGAACCAAAGCGACGAAAACGACAGGCGGGTTTCGCCGTTGCCGCTTTCGCCGGATGCTCCGGGATGGTCGCCGATTTTGGACGGCATAGGCCCTTCGACCAGCGAACAGGTCCGGATCGAACGGCGGGTGATATTGCGAATATCGCCGGCTCCAAGCCGGCTCCGACGCGATTTCACGACCGACTTGGTGACAAGCCAGCCGCGTACCCGTGTCGTTGCACGACCTGCAGGCAAATGTGTCGATGCCGCATCTATCGGCGGTGTTGCCGATCGTGGAGATCATCTTTTAATGTTCATGCGCGACAGACGAACAATTGCTGCGCAGCTCGAAAAGGGCTGCTCACCGCGCGATTTTTATCGCGGCTTCTATGTCGAGCGCAGCGACGACGGACAGCTTTGCGTGGCGCGAGACCGGATCATGAGCCGGTCGGGTGCCAAGTGCCGCGTGACAAAATTTAGCCGCCTTGTGCTGGAACGCAGCTACTAACCCTATTGAAACCTACTGAGTTTGAATGGAAAGTGACCAGTTTTCGGTCACTTTATTCCAACTGCTAACGTGTCCGATGTTCACCTCTTCACTTTACTCGGAAATGAGTTAACGGGCTTTGCTCAACAGCAGATTGGACGAGACCTGATGCATGCCGCGCTGCAAGAATACGACGAATTCAAGGATTATGTGGCCGCCTATTCAGGTCTTGGAGAGGAACTCCTTCACCTGCACGCAGGAATGGCGATCTTCTTTCTGTTTGCGTTGGTGTTCCGGCGACGGCTGAGATCCTACGTACCAATAGCAGCAGTGTACTTTTTCGCTTTATTCAATGAGGTAGTAGATTTTTGGCAGCCTGATCGTCCGTCCGGATTTTTGCCATATATAATAGACATTCTGCATACGATTTTTTGGCCCACCATGCTGTTTCTTCTCGCTCGGCGCGGAGGGAAATTGATACGTATGTAGTCGTGCTCGGGAGCGACGGTTTCCCGCTCTTTAAGCACTCAATCGGGCGAAAACCTAATCATCGAATAGAAGCATGTTGAATGCCCTACAATTCGGAATGCTCAATGTCGTAATTTCCGCTCCGTTATCGGAAGTCGTGCTCAATAGAAATTGACTAATCTGTCAGTCAAAGGTCCGGATGCCCAGTCTGGCTGATGGAACCCGCTCACGGTCGGAACTGCGGATTTCCTTGACTTCTACGGGGAAGTTCGCAAAAGCCGCGCACGGTGAAGATCAGCTTTTCGCGATCTTTTGCATTTCCAACATTAGGGGCGTTTGATAGCCGCATGAGTTTTGCCGATCTCGGCCTTTCCGAACAATTGCTAAAAGCCGTGGAAGAAGCCGGTTATACAGTGCCGACTCCCATTCAAGAGCAAGCCATTCCTCCGGTTCTGATGATGAAGGACATCGTCGGGATTGCGCAGACCGGCACGGGCAAAACCGCCAGTTTCGTGTTGCCAATGATCGATATCATGGCGAGTGGCCGCCGTCGGGCGCTCATGCCTCGTAGCTTGATTCTTGCACCGACGCGCGAACTCGCCGCGCAGGTTGCCGAGAATTTCGAGAAATACGGCAAGAACCATGACCTCAAGCTGGCGCTCCTGATCGGCGGTGTTCAGATGGGCGACCAGATCAAGGCGCTGAACGATGGGGTTGATGTTCTGATCGCCACCCCCGGGCGGCTGATGGATTTGTTCGAGCGCGGAAAGATCCTGCTTAACGGCTGCGAACTGCTCGTCATCGATGAAGCCGACCGCATGCTCGATATGGGTTTCATTCCCGATATCGAGTTTATTTGCTCCAAGCTTCCAGAAGCGCGTCAGACGATGCTGTTTTCGGCCACGATGCCCCCGCCGATCGAAAAGCTGGCTAAGAAGTTCCTCAACAATCCCAAGCGGATCGAGGTCAGCCGGGCGGCGACTACCAATAAGGACATCACGGCCTTCAAGATTCCGGTGAAAAATCGCCAGAAGCATGAGACGCTGCGCTGGTTGCTGCGAAATGACCACGTTGAAACGGCGATCATTTTCGCCAATCGCAAGACCACTGTGCGGGAAATCAACAAGAGCCTTCAGCAGCATGGCTTCGCCAGCGGGGAAATCCATGGCGACATGGACCAGTCGGGCCGCATCAGGGAACTCGACCGTTTTAAGTCGGGGGGCATAAATATCCTCGTTGCCTCGGACGTTGCGGCACGTGGGCTCGACGTCAAGGGCGTAAGCCACGTTTTCAATTTCGATACACCTTGGCATCCCGACGATTACGTTCACCGTATCGGGCGAACGGGCAGGGCGGGAGCAAAGGGTCGCGCCTTCACTTTCGTTTCCGAGGAAGATGCCGAGGCGATCCATAACGTCGAGAAGCTGACCGAAACCAAGATTCCCGTTTTTGGGAAGAGTGATGTTCGGGTCGACCTCATCGAGCCGGCGAAATCGGATGATGGCGCGGAAGAGCGGCCGCGCGACGATAAGCCGAAACGTGAAAACAAGTCGAAACGTGCGGACAAGCCAAAGCGCGCGAAGCAAGAGACAAAGTCGGAAGGTGTAAAGTCCAAGCCTGCCCGAAGCAGGAGCGAGGCTGAAGATACGCCGACCGCGCCTGGTGAATGGAACGGTCCAAAGCCGGGTTTCCTCGAAGTGTCGGCTATCTGACTTAACGTTTTGCTTACTATGTCTCGCGCATGATGCGGGACTATGCAAAGCCTCGCTCAACCTGCGCTGTCGACATTGGTGCTGCTTTGCATGACCGGCACTGTTTTCGGATTACTGGCCTTTGTCACGAAGCGTCGCGCATTCGGTGACGCTGTCGTTCGCTCGCGATCCGAATTCATCACAAATCTCGGATTGACTATCATCAATTCAATCTTGCTGGTGCCACTGTTCGTATTTCCAGAAGGCGCATTACGCTCTGCGATTGGAAGCCCGAATGTCCTTGCCACATCCTGGAACAGTATCCCAGATCCCCTGATATTCGCAGCGGCGGTGCTCGTTTTCGATTTCGTCGTCTATTGGCGGCATCGGTTAGAGCACACGAGGTTCTTCTGGCCGTTCCATGCTACCCATCATGCCGATACGGCAATGCATTGGCTCTCGGTCCTGCGCAAGCATCCCGTGAGCAAGTTGCTAAGCGTGAGTGTAGATATTGCTTTGCTGCTCTTGCTGGGTGTGCCTGAATGGGCGATCGGACTGGCGGGTATCGTGCGCGGTTGGTGGGGATTCTTCATCCACGCCGATGTGCCGTGGACGCTAGGCGTCTTTGGTCATGTCCTCATTTCCCCTGCAGCACATCGCCTGCATCATATCCGTGACGAAGCGCTGATGGGCAGCAACTATGGAAACACGGTCACGTTGTGGGACAAGATGTTCGGCACCTATGTCGACCCGTCACAGTACCTAAACTGTGAAACCGGTATTGCCGAGGGGACCCGGGGGTTGGGCGGTGAGCTCCTGAGACCCTTCGAGCAGCGCTATTGGCGTCGAAAGCGCGAAGAAGAGACGGCCGAAATCGAACCTGCGATCTAGTCGTCGGCCAATTTAACGAAGCTGTCGAGCACTCGCTTTGCACCAGCTTTTTCGAATTCGATCTCCAGCTTGTTTCCTTCCTGGTCAGTAACGACACCATAACCGAACTTATCGTGAAAAACGCGCGCACCGATAGCGATGTCGGTGCGGGGTTTGGCCGCAAAGCTTGCTGCGCTCTTGCCCGGCTCGGCCAGACGTTTGGGTGTACTATCGTATCCGGTTGAAAGGGCTCGCTGCCAACCCGGTCCGCGTGCGGTGCTGCGATCAGGGCGCGCGTTCGAGACATGTGCGAAGGGGTCCTCGTTCTCGGTCCAGTTAGCGCGCCATAGCGAGGCACCGCCACTCATGGTGGTTTCGCTTTCGATGTGCTCGTCGGGTAGTTCTTCGATGAAGCGGCTGGGGATGGAGCTGGTCCACTGGCCATATATTCGCCGGTTGGCCGCGTGAAAGATCGAGCAGCGCCTTTTTGCGCGCGTGATCGCGACATAGGCCAGACGGCGCTCTTCCTCCAGGCTCGCAAGGCCGCCTTCCTCGATAGCGCGTTGGCTGGGGAAGACACCTTCTTCCCAGCCGGGTAGAAAGACATGGTCGAACTCGAGTCCCTTTGCCGCATGCATAGTCATGATGGTGACCTTCTCGCCATCATCTGCCCGATCATTATCCATCACCAGGCTGACATGCTCGAGGAAATCGCCGAGGGTTTCGTATTCTTCCATCGCCCGGGCAAGTTCGGTCATGTTCTCGAGGCGCCCTGTGCTTTCAGCGCTGCGATCCTTCTGGAGCATCTCCTCATAACCGCTTTCGACAAGAACTGTACGTAACAGTTCGGAGGGCGAGACCTTTTCCTCCAGCTCCCGCCAATGGACGAACTGGCCAAGCAAGCCGATCAGCATGTTTCGCGCACGAGCAGGCAATTCGTCGCTATCAGCAAGATCGAGCGAAGCCGCGGCTAACGGCGTCTGGGTCTTACGCGCATGACGGCGCATGGCCTCCAGCGTCTTGGCTCCGAGTCCACGCTTGGGTTGATTGTAAATCCGCTCGAAGGCGAGGTCGTCTGCGGGCTGGGCGATGGTGCGAAGATAGGCGAGGGCGTCACGGATTTCGGCGCGCTCGTAAAACCGGAAACCGCCCACGATGCGGTAATTGAGGCCGGTCTGGATAAAGCGGTCTTCGAATTCGCGGGTCTGGTATTGCGCCCGGACAAGGATCGCGACCTGGTCCAGCGGAGCTCCTTCGCTCTCGAGACGCTCGATCGCCTCGCCGACACGACGCGCTTCTTCGGGCGCGTCCCAGACGCCGACGATCCGGACTTTTTCACCGGCAGGCAGTTCGGTCCACAGTGTCTTGCCTAGTCGCTCACTGTTAGCGTTGATCAGTCCAGATGCTGCTGCAAGAATTTGCGGGGTGGAGCGATAATTCTGTTCCAGCTTGATTACCGCTGCGCCGGGAAAATCCTTCTCGAACTTGAGGATGTTCGCGACTTCTGCGCCGCGCCACGAATAGATCGACTGGTCGTCATCACCCACGACACAGATGTTCTTGCGGGCCTGAGCCAGTAGTCGCAGCCAAAGGTATTGGACCTGATTGGTGTCCTGATATTCGTCAACCAGGATGTATTTGAAGCGCTGCTGATACTGCTCCAGCACGTCATGATGCTGCCGGAAGATATTCAGAATGTGCAGTAGCAAATCACCGAAATCGCATGCATTCAATGCTTTGAGGCGGTCTTGATACAGCCTGTAGAACTGCGTGCCGCGACCGTTGGCATAAGCTTCGTTTTCGACCGCATCGAGATCGCCCGGATTGAGGCCGCGGTTCTTCCAGCGATCGATCAGCCCGGCAAGCTGCCGGGCGGGCCAGCGCTTTTCATCCAGGTCGTTTTCCTGGATCAGTTGCTTGAGCAATCGCAACTGGTCGTCGGTATCGATGATCGTGTAGTTACTCTGCAGCCCGACAAGTTCTGCATGTCGCCGCAGCATCTTCGCGCCGATCGAGTGGAACGTCCCTAGCCAAGGCATGCCTTCGACCGCATCGCCGATATGCCGTCCGACGCGGTGGCGCATCTCGCGGGCAGCCTTGTTGGTGAAGGTGACACAAAGGATCTCACTCGGCCACGCCCGGCGGGTTGCGATGAGATGTGCGAGTCTTGCGGTGAGCGCAGCAGTCTTGCCGGTACCTGCTCCAGCAAGCATCAGCACCGGCCCCTCGGTTGTCAAAACGGCCTCGCGTTGGGGAGGGTTCAATCGCGCCGCATAGGGCGGAATCGTGTCGTTTCCGGCGCTTTCGGCAGAGGCTGGTAATTCGGGCATCGTTCCGGAACAGCTAGGGAACGCGCGTCCGCAACACAAGCCCTGCCGCCCGAAAGAGATTCGGAACTATGCCCCCTCCTGAATAGTATTGGTGGCAATGATCCTCTCAGGAGACATTACTATGAAAAGCATTATTCTCGCGAGCGCTGCCGCGCTTGCCTTCACCGCCGCTCCGGCCGCCGCACAGGATGCGGTAGCGGTCAATGCCGATGGCGATGTTTACGTCCTGACGGACGATCAGCAGATGATGTATGATGGCTGGCCGACAGATCGCCGTACGACATATGATGCCTGGCCACCCGAGGTGCAGGAATACTACTGGACGCTCGACGATGACCAAACCACCGCCTGGTGGGTGCTCAACGACGACCAGCGTGTCCGCGTGTATGAGATGACGCCGGAGCAGCGCACCATGGCCTGGCAACAAATCAACGCCCAGTTGAACGCTCAGAATAACGCGAGCGCAACTGGTACAACGGCACGCACCACCGCCTCTGCGACAAGCTCTGCATCTCCGCGGTTCGTACGAAACGAGGTGATTCAGACAACGCCAGCCGATTACCAGGCGACATCGAATGGCGATGACCTGCCAATTTGCAAGCCTGACCAACAGGACGGCTGCATTAATGGCTGGGAAAAGAACAAGACCGGCAATCGTCCGCTGGAATATTGGCCGGGACGCCCCGCTAGCGAAATCGATGAGCCGCTTCCGGCAACCCGTCCCGACACTGACGACGATATGTGATCGAAATGTTCCGCCGCGCTAATTACTAGCGGCGACGCTTGGAGGGGGCGGGTCCACTTTGTTGGGCCTGCCCTTCTTCCGTACTCTCTCAGTTGGCTAGGGAGAGCAGGGTAATCTTGGCCTTTCCGACAACGCGCTCAGCTTCGATTTCGAGCTTCTTGATCGCGATTTCCTCGTTCTTGCGGGTTTCAAGCGCAATCCAGGTCGCCGGCCCGATCCATCCGAGCCGGACCATCCGATCCAGCGCCACCTGGCCTGCTCCTGTCTCATAGGGCGGATCCAGCAGAATGAGATCGTGGACAGTTTTTGCAGGCCCGAGACTCATCACCGAACCCTGCTGCACCTGAGCACGACCGCGAGCATCGAAAGCCTCTACATTCGCCCGTATCGCCTTCACTGCGTCGGCATCCTGTTCGACGAACAGGCAGTGCGCCGCACCACGGGAAAGTGCCTCCAGCCCGAGTGCACCTGAACCGGCAAAAAGGTCGAGCACCGAAAGTCCCTCGAAACTGCCGAGACGGCTGTTGAGCATGCTGAACAGCGTTTCGCGAGTACGATCGGCGGTGGGGCGGGTGGCATCACCTTTAGGTGCGATCAATTTGCGTCCTCGCCATTCCCCGGCAATGATCCTCACTTGCGCCCTCCGCGCGACAAGTCGCGCTTAAACGCTTCTACATCGCCGCGTTTCAATTCGATGGCCTGGCCGCGGGGTAGGTCGCCGAGATGGAAAGGGCCGTACCCGATGCGCAGGAGACGATTCACCTCCAGCCCTAAGTGCTCGAGAATGCGCCGAACTTCGCGGTTCTTTCCTTCCCGCAGTGTCATTTCAATCCAGCGGTTACGCCCAGAACCCCTCTCCAGATTGGCCTCGATCTGCCCGTAGCGGATACCGTCGATTTCTACTCCTTCGATCAGCTCGTCCAATTGGCTTTGCGTAATCTCGCCGAAGGCGCGCGCGCGATATGTGCGCGGGACTCCTGAAGAGGGCAATTCCATCGCGCGCTTCATTTCACCGTCGTTGGTAAGGAGCAAAAGACCTTCGGTGTTGAAGTCGAGGCGACCGACCGGCATTACTCGGCCAGCATCCTTGGGCAGTGCATTACGCAGCGCGGTGTAAATTGTGGGGCGCCCCTTGGGATCCCTCTCTGCAGTGATGAGGCCCGACGGTTTGTGGAAGGCAAACAGACGGGTGTCTTCAGCATCGCCGACAGGCTTTCCGTCCACGGACACGCCGCGCAGACTCTCCAGCTTGATGGCCGGGGTGTCCAGCACCTTGCCGTCGAGTGAAACGCGCCCGTCGGCGATCATCCGTTCGATTTCGCGGCGACTGGCAACACCCGCGCGCGCGAGCAGCTTGGCGATACGGTCGCCGGCTTCGGGGAGTCTGTTGTCGGACATAGACGCGCGGTTAGGCCCTCAGTTGGCGGCGCGCAAGGCTTCCTCGACTGTCTCGTGATAACGCCTGATTCCGCCTTCCATCGTGCCGAGCGTCAGTTCCGGAACCGCTCCCGTTTCCAGACCTTGCTGGCCAAGCTCTGCGGCGCGAAAATCTTCGGCGGCAAAAACTCCGCCGTCAAGCAGCGCCCAGCTGCGTTCCCAGTGGTCGCGCGCCTTGTCAGTACTTGGATGCTCGGGGATGAGCATGAAGTCCTCCACCAGGGTCCGGTTCTGGGCCTGTGGCATCATGACCATGAGGTTGATGTAATCGGGGCTGGGGATGACAAGTGCGCCAGGCATCAGCTGGTATGCGAAGGTCACGACCCGACGAAGTTGTGCCATGTCAGTGAGATCGACGCCCTCCATCTCCTCGAGCCTGCCGACGGCGCTGCGTGCATGATGCCCGATCATGTCACCGCTCGTGACGCCGTCCTTGAAGAATGGGCCGATAGTTTGCGCGTGGAGGCGCGTAACGTGGTAGCTTTCGAGGAAGGCATCCATGATGAGCTTCCAATTGCCTGCTACTTCGTGGGTTTTCCGCCTGAAGAGAACGTGTTCACCCATGCCGAGAGCGTCGAAGTCTTCTCCCAGCTTGTCGGCGAGAGTGAAATCCGCGGTTTCCTCTTTCGGACAGAACCATATGACCCCGCCTGTTTCGCGTGAGGGCAATTCCACCAGCCCCATCTCGCTCTTGTCGAGTTGGGGGAAGGTGTCCGGCCGGGGCAATGCGAGGAGACGGCCATCCACTGCATAGGTCCAAGCGTGATAGGGGCAGACGAGCTTCTTGGTGCACTTGATCTCGCTGCCTTCGACAAGACGGGTGCCGCGATGGCGGCAGACATTGAGGAAGACGTGGGCTTTTCCCGCAGCATCGCGGGTGATCAACAGCGGTCGTCCTGTCGCATCATGCGGCACAGCCATTCCGGCATCCGGCAGCAGGGCACTGGGGCATAGAATTTGTGGCAGCCGGTCGTAAATCGCGCTTTTCTCACGCGCCCAATATTCAGGGTCGGTATAGACGTGGGCGGGCACGCTTGTCTGACCGATGCCGTCACGCTCCTTGTTGTCCGCAATATCCTGTGCAAGCGCCAACATGCCGTCGGTCGGCCTGCGTCCATCGAGTAGCGTGGAGGGAACTCCCATCGCGCCTATTCCTTTCTCTCTCCGAGCGCTAGTGTCGCAAAAAACAGATCAAAACGAAAGGACGCTAGGGCATGGCCGAAGCGGTTGAAGAAAAGAAGAAATCCGCGTGGAAGGTGCTGGCTCTTGCGCTGACCAATCGCAAGACCGGTTTCATGCTTCTGTTCGGCTTTGCCAGCGGACTTCCTTTCGCTCTCTTCCTCGGCACGCTCTTCGCCTGGTTGACCGAAGCAGAGGTCGACCTCGAGACCATGGGTATCTTCTCTCTGATCGGGCTTGCCTATGCCTTTCAGTTCCTCTGGTCGCCGTTGATCGACAAGGTGAACATTCCGATCCTGCGCAAGCTGGGGCGACGCAAGCAATGGATCGTGCCTGCGCAAGTTCTGCTCGGCACTATCCTCGTCACGATGAGTCTTCTGGAGCCGAAGAGCCAGCTGGGCTGGTTCAGCCTGCTTGCTGGCATTGGTGCGTTCGCCAGCGCGACGCAGGACATCGCCATCAACGCTTGGCGCATCGATGTGGCGGACGAGCGTGCAACCATCGACATTCTCTCGACGGTCTACCAGATGGGCTACCGCCTGTCCTCGCTCGTCGGCGGCGCGCTGGGTCTGGTCATCGCTGCACGGATCGGTTGGCCGGAAACCTATGCGCTGATGGGTGCCATCTTGCTGGCAGTCGGTTTCGTCGGGCTGTGGGCGCCGAATGCAAAGGAAGAGGCGGCCGATGTGGCCAGCGAGAGCGAATTGCAGGTTCGTGCGCTGCGCAAGGCAGGGGAGCTGGCACCTTCGATTCGCAATCGTGCGCTGCTGTTCGTGGGCCTGCTTTGGGCAGGAGCTATCGGCGTGGTCCTGACCTTCATGATCATGTCGATGACTTATGCGCCGGAAGACCGGCCCAATCCCACGGAATTCACCATTAACGTCGGTCCGTGGATCATCGTGGCGACAATTATCCTGCCCGCCCTGATCGCCGGGTGGCTGGCCAGCAAGAAGCGCCGGGGAGAGCATCTTCTGGCGCAGGACATGGAACCGGCGACGGGCAGTTCGTTCGCGCTGGACCACCTGTATCGCGCGCTCGTCCTTCCACTCGTCGAATTCGTCGGGCGCATGGGCTGGTCGCTGGTTCTCATCCTCGCCGTGGTGCTGACCTATCGCATCTGCGACGCGATCTGGGGAACCTTCGCCTATCCTTTCTATTTGGGTGA
The DNA here is from genome assembly GCF_019711635.1 of Qipengyuania huizhouensis. Lineage (GTDB taxonomy): Bacteria > Pseudomonadota > Alphaproteobacteria > Sphingomonadales > Sphingomonadaceae > Qipengyuania > Qipengyuania huizhouensis. The sequence goes on from NZ_JAIGNT010000004.1 coordinate 53,872, forward strand.
ACTCGAATACACGAACGATGACGTGGCATTCGCCTCGAAGTTCTTCGGCGTGGGCGCGATCATCGCCGGTCTTGCGCTGGGTGGGCTGTTGCTGACCACCATAGGCCGGATGGCGACCCTGCTGATCGGCGGCGTCATGGCAGCACTGACCAACCTGCTCTATGCCGATATGGCGATTGGCGGCGCGAACATGCAGGCGTTCAGCGATTTCGTGGGCTTCACCTACCTGATCGAGCAGGTGCCGGGCATCGGCGATGCCGCGCTCGCGAAGCTGACCATAACTATCGCTTTCGAAAACCTCGCAATAGGTATCGCTGGCGCAGCATACGTTGCTTGGCTGTCCTCCATCGTGTCCAAGAAGTTCAGTGCTGTGCAGTATGCGCTCCTGTCTTCGCTGACCCTGCTGGTGGGGACTCTGGGGCGGGGCGCATTGGGGGAGATGATCGAGAACCAGGGCTATTTCGATGTCTTTGTCCTCACGACCTGGATCGGTCTTGGTGCTGCAGTGCTGGTCTGCTTCGAATGGTACCGCGAAAGCCGCGGGAAGAGGGCGGCTGGCATCATCGCGCCGGAAGCCGGAGAGGTGCTTCCGCCGAAGTGATCAATCGGGCAATTCGCCGTTAAGTCGCAGGACTTCGCCGGCAAGGTAGAGTGAGCCTGCGATCAGGACCGGCAAACCATCATCGGGGAGCGTCAAAAGGGCTGAGGGCACGTCCTCCGCCAGCGGCACACCGGCGCCGAAGACATCCGGGCCGTGCCAGTCGTGGCCGGGAACAGGGACCACGGTGATGCTTGCTATGGCGCCGCTCAGCGGCTTCACGATCGCTGCCGGGTCTTTCGCATCTAGCATGCCGACGATCAGGTGCAGGCGCTGACCTGCAAAATGGCGCCCCAGTGTATCTCCTGCGGAAGGGTTGTGTCCGCCGTCCAGCCAGACCTCGCGATCTCCCGTCAGCGGACCGGGAGCAAGGCGTTGCAGGCGGGCTGGCCAGTACGCCTGACGAATCCCAGCAGCAAAGGCTTGGCGCGTAACTTTGATGCGGTCCTGATGTCGCAGCATCGCTATTGCCAGACCAGCGTTCTCCGGCTGGTGGGGGCCGGGCAGGGTGGGGAGCGGCAGAGAGAGTTCGCCGTGCCGATCCGTATAATGCAGCCCGTTTGTGCTGGCATTTATCGACCAGTTCCGCCCGCGCATAGCAAGCCGGGCACCAGTCCGCGCGGCGGCTGCCTCGATCTCGCGCTGCGCCGGTTGGGGGTAGTCCAGCGTGACCAGCGCGCAGCCTTGCTTGGCGATCCCGGCCTTTTCGAAGGCGATGCGGGCGAGAGGCACTTCCGGCGCCCCGTACTCGGGTGCGAGCAGGAAGCGCTCGTGATCGATCCCCAGCGCCGCGATCCCGCAGGCGGCCAGCACGTCCGGTTCCAGCACATTGGTCGCATCGAAGCGGCCGCCGAGGCCTACCTCCACCACGCAGGCGTCGGCGGGGACGCGCGCGAATTCGGTGAATGCGGCGGCGATGGTGACTTCGAAGAAGCTGGGGTTCAGGTCCTCGCCCGCATCCAGCACTTCGGCGAGGAGGTCCGCCAGTCTCGCGTCCGTAATCAGGTCGCCCGCAACACGGATACGCTCATTATACCGGACGAGATGCGGGCTGGTGGTAACGTGAACCTTGTACCCCTCAGCCTCCAGCATCGCGCGCAGGAATGCGCAGGTCGATCCCTTGCCGTTGGTCCCGGCGACATGGAACACTGGCGGCAACCGGAGATGCGGATTGCCGAGGCGCTCCAGCAAAGCCCGGATCGTCTCCAACCCCAACCGCCCGTCGGGCACGCTCAGCCTTGCCAGCCGGTCGAGCTGGGCCTGCACCGAAGCATCGTCGGAGCGGGCAAAATCCCGCATGCGAAAGGTCAGGCCGCCTTGGCGGGCGCCAGGTAATCGAGCACCGTCGCCAGCGTATCGCGCAGATCGTGGCGGTGGACCACCATGTCGACCATGCCGTGCTTGTGGAGGTATTCGGCGCGCTGGAAACCGTCGGGCAATTGCTCGCGGATGGTATCCTGGATCACGCGCTGCCCGGCGAAGCCGATGAGCGCGCCCGGTTCCGCGATATGGACGTCGCCCAGCATGGCATAGCTGGCAGTGACGCCGCCCGTGGTCGGATCGGTCAGTACCACGATATAGGGCAGGCCGGCTTCCTTGAGACGGCGCGTCATCACAGTCGCCTTGGGCATCTGCATCAGGCTGAGAATGCCTTCCTGCATCCGCGCCCCGCCCGCAGCGGTAACGACGACATAGGGCGCACGCAGCGTCAGCGCACGTTCGGCGCCCTGGCAGAAGGCCGTACCCACCGCCATTCCCATGCTGCCGCCCATGAAGGTGAAATCCTGCACGCCCACGACTGCCGGCTTGACTTCGATCGCGCCTGCGCCGACGAGGAAAGCATCCTTGTGCGGGCTCTTGGCGCGCGCTTGCTTGAGGCGATCGGTATATTTCTTCGAGTCGCGGAACTTGAGCGGGTCTTCCTTCACGTCCGGGATCGGAAGCGTCTCGAAGCCTTCATCGAGCAGCATGGCGAGCCGCTTGTCCGCGCCGATACGGCCATGATGGTCACAGCGTGGGCAGACATCCATGTTCTCGGCATATTCCTGACCGAAGACCATCTGTTGGCAGCCGGGGCATTTGACCCAGAGATCCTTCTCGGTCGCGCGCTTGGGAAGCCAGCTGATATTGTTACGGACGCGTGTAAACCAGTTCATGCCTAACCTTCTTTCGAGGGGGCCTTTGCCGCCGAATGCACCGCCTTGGCAAGGCCTGCCGTATATTCGCGCAGTTTCGACGGTGCGCCGGAGCCGTGTTCACCGACCAGTTCGACCAGTGCGGATCCGACCACGACTCCATCGGCGACCTTCGCGATCTCGCCTGCCTGTTCCGGTGTACGCACGCCGAAGCCGACTGCGATGGGCAGGTCGGTTGCGGATCTCAGGCGGGCGACTGCCTCCTCGATGGAGGTTTGCGCGGCCTGCTGCTTGCCGGTGATCCCGGCGACCGAGACATAGTAGAGGAACCCGCCCGAGCCTTCGAGCACCTTGGGCAGGCGCTTCGCATCGGTGGTCGGGGTGGCGAGCCGGATGGGCGCGATACCGAACTCGCGCAACATCGGTCCTAAGGCCTCGTCCTCCTCGGGTGGAATATCGACGCAGATCACTCCGTCGACTCCAGCTGCAGCGCATTGACTACCAAACCATTCCGGACCTCGTCGGATCATTGGATTTGCGTAACCCATGAGCACTAGCGGCACACTCTTGTGACGCTCGCGAAATTCGAAGGCGATGGCGAACACGTCATGCGTAGTGGTGCCCGCGGCAAGCGAGCGGATATTCGCTGCCTGGATCGCCGGGCCATCGGCCATCGGATCGGTGAAGGGCATGCCCAGCTCAATCACGTCCGCGCCGCCCTCGACCAATGCGTCGAGATTGGCAGCCGTGTCGCCATCGCCTGCGGTTATAAAGCAGACGAGTGCGGGGTGGGGCTTGGCGAATACGGAGGAGAGGCGATTCGGTGTGGGCATGGTGTCAGGTTCGTTCCCTTAATCCGGCAGAAGTCTGAGACATGGACCGGGTGTTACACTGTCCAATGGCAAAAAAGTTCAGGGGCGGCGGACCCCTGAAAAGGCGGCGATAATGGGTGTGTTTGGTGGTCGTCATGCGACTATAGTCGCACGAATGGGCTGCTGTAGGACAGTATCCATCCCGTTATCGTCACGCCGGCCCCCGAGCCGGGATTCCGCTGCCTTTTGCGCGACGCTGGAAGAAGCCGGACCCCAGATCAAGTCCGGGGTGACGCTGATGGGGGGCGGTTTAGCGAACTTGGATGTGAGGCAGTCAGTCATGAGGGACGGTTGTCGATCCATCTCGCATAGCCAAGCAAGAGCAGCACGGGGAGACCAATTAACAGGAAACCGGGCCTTTGACCTGAGAGGTCATAAGCGATGAGATCGGCTACAATCGGATGTTCTTGAAAATAGAGGACTAGACCGAGACCACCCAATAGAACGCAGCCGAAGTACAGTCCAAGCGCTGCTGCGTTCGGCGGATTGGAAGCGGAACCCTCGTTATTGTCGCTTGGAGCGTTGGCCGAAATGTAGCTAACCAGCCGGTCCAAGGCTGCGAGTAAAGCTAGAAGAACGACCAAAGTCAGTATACCAGGCAATGCGATCTTTGCGGCTGCCTCACCATCGATTTCGCCTGTTATGATGAAAATCGGCAGGATGAAGAACAATACGGTCGCGAGAAGCGCAACTCCCCTCACATCTCCACTCCCAACCTCTCGGCCACGGTGAAGATGTCCTTGTCCCCGCGCCCGCACAGGTTTGCGAGGATCACGCTGTCCTTTGGCATTTCCTTCGCGCGCTTCTGCACCGCTGCGATGGCGTGGCTGGGCTCCAGCGCGGGGATGATGCCCTCGGTGCGGCAGAGGAGCTGGAAGGCCTCCAGTGCCTCCTCGTCCGTAATAGCGGTGTATTCGACGCGGCCATTGTCCTTGAGCCAGGCGTGTTCGGGGCCGATGCCGGGATAGTCCAGCCCGGCGCTGATCGAGTGGCCCTCGGTGATCTGGCCGTCATCGTCCTGTAGCAAATAGGTCTTGTTGCCGTGGAGCACGCCGGGGAAGCCGCCGAGCAGGCTTGCCGCGTGCTCGTCGCCATCCAATCCGTGACCCGCCGCTTCGACACCGAGCATCTTTACGTCGGGATCGTCGAGGAAGGGGTGGAACAGGCCGAGGGCGTTCGAGCCTCCTCCGATAGCTGCAACCAGCAGATCGGGCAGGCGGCCGATGCGGTCTTGCATCTGTGCGCGCGCTTCTTTGCCGATCACGCTCTGGAAATCGCGCACCAGCTCCGGATAGGGATGCGGCCCGGCTGCGGTGCCGATGATGTAGAAGGTGTCGTGGACGTTCGCGACCCAGTCGCGCAGCCCTTCGTTCATCGCGTCCTTGAGCGTGCCGCGCCCGCTGGTGACCGGCACGACCTCCGCGCCAAGCAGCTTCATGCGGAAGACATTGGGCGACTGCCGCCGCACGTCCTCTGCGCCCATATAGACCACGCAGGGCAGGCCGAACCGCGCGCAGACGGTGGCAGTGGCGACACCGTGCTGGCCGGCGCCGGTTTCCGCGATGATCCGCGTCTTGCCCATGCGGATCGCCAGCAGGATCTGCCCGATACAATTGTTGATCTTGTGCGCGCCCGTGTGATTGAGCTCGTCGCGCTTGAACCACACCTGTGCGCCGCCGATCGCGTCGGTAAGCCGTTCGGCGAAATAGAGCGGGGAAGGGCGGCCCACGTAATGTTCCAGCAGGTCGTCGAACTCGCGCTGGAATTCGGGATCGGCCTGCGCTTTGCGGTATTCGCGCTCGAGATCGAGGACCAGCGGCATCAGCGTCTCGGCGACATAGCGCCCGCCGTAATCGCCGAAATGCCCGCGCTCGTCAGGCTGGTTGCGGAAGGAGTTGGGATTGCTCGACATGGGACCCCCCATGCCGAGGTGCCGCGCGCAAGTCGAGAGTGGGTTTCGTTTCCCCTCGACAAGGGGCAATCGCTTCGCCATGCGGCGCGGCCATGAGTAACGATTTCAAACTGCCCGAAGACTGCACCGACATGCGCGAAGTGCGGATCGGCGTGGATACGACCGACCGCGAACTGATGGAACTGCTGGACCGCCGTTTCGGCTATATGCGCGCGGCGGCTCGTATCAAGGAAGACCGCAATGTGGTCCGCGATGAAGCGCGCAAGGCCGAGGTCATCGACAATGCGCGGGTCGATGCTGCAAACCGCGAATTGCCTAGTGAAAAAATCGCCGAAATTTGGGAACTTCTGGTCGAAACCTCGATCGCTTACGAACTCGCCGAGTGGGACCGGATCAGGGCTTAGGCCCGCGACCGAGCGAGGAGAGCACTCCGCGCAGCGTGCGCACTTCGAGGTGGTTCCAGCCCGGCTTGGTCAGCACGCCGCGAAGTGTCCTGCGGGTGGCATCTGCACGCGGCTCGGGGAGGAAATATCCCTTCGGTTCGAGCATAGCTTCGAGATGGGCGATGAGGCCTTCCAGCTCTTCCTGCGGCGCGGGCGGCAGGATTTCTTCCTGCGTCGGCTGGACGAGGCTTTCGTGTTTCGACCATTCATAGGCGCACAGGATCACCGCCTGCGCGAGATTGAGCGATCCGAATTCAGGGTTGATCGGCACGGTGAGGATCGCGCGGGCGAGCGCGACATCCTCGGTCTCCAACCCTGAACGTTCGGGGCCGAACAGGATCGCGCTGCGCCCCTCGGCCTTCGCAATTTTGAGGGTCGCTTCCTCGGGCGTATAGACTGGCTTGGTGACGCCGCGCTTGCGGACGGTGGTGGCATAGACATGCGCGCAATCCGCCACGGCTTCGGCAGTGCTCGCGAAGACCCGCGCCTTCTCCAGCACGACATCGGCCCCGGCGGCGGCAGGTCCTGCATCGGGATTGGGCCAGCCGTCGCGCGGTTCGACCATGCGCAGTTCGGTCAGCCCGAAATTGAGCATCGCCCGCGCCGCCTTGCCGATATTCTCGCCAAGTTGCGGACGGACGAGGACGATGACGGGCTTGCGGCTGTCAGGCCCGTTCATTCGCGGCTTCCTGCACCGTGCTGGCGAATTCCTCGAAATCGCGTGCCTCGCTGAAATCGCGGTAGACGGAAGCGAAGCGGATATAGGCCACGCTGTCGATCTGGCGCAGGCCGTCCATCACCATTTCGCCGATACGCTGCGAAGCGATTTCCGCCTCGCCGGCAGTTTCGACCTGGCGCTGGATGCCGCTCACCAGCTGGTCGATCCGTTCATGCGCCACGTCGCGCTTGCGGCACGCCAGCGAGATCGACTGTTCGAGCTTGCCCCGGTCGAATGGCTGGCGGCGGTCGCCCGATTTGATCACGGTGACTTCGCGAAGTTGCACGCGTTCGAACGTCGTGAAGCGCGCGCCGCAGCTGGAGCATTGGCGGCGGCGGCGGATCGAGGTCGAATCCTCGGTCGGACGAGAGTCCTTCACCTGACTGTCGTCATGGGCGCAGAATGGGCAGCGCATTTCTTATCCGTAAATCAGGGGCGCAGGCGCTTGTAGAGCATGAAGCCCGCACCGGCGACGAGGCCGATGGGCCAGGTAACCACGGGCAGGATGCCGCCTGCAATTGCGCCGATGGCGGCACCAGTCAACACAGGCTTGGTCGAAGGGTGATTGAGGCCTTCCTTCGCCATGCCCTTGATCTCTGCAGTGGCGTCCGGAACAAGGTCGTGGTCCTGATGCTTGGTGCGGCGATCTTCCGGCTCGCGGTCGTCTGGATCTATGGCCATGAAATTCTCCTCAGCGTCCGGGGTAGACGGGGAAAGCATCGCACAATTCGGCCACCCGGTCACGCACGCTCTGTTCGATCTGGCCATCACCTTCGGGTCCGTTGCGCGACAGGCCGTCGACGACTTCGCAGATCAGCTTGCCGATGGTCGTGAACTCGGCTTCGCCAAAGCCGCGCGTGGTCCCGGCGGGCGTGCCGAGACGGATGCCGCTGGTCACGAAGGGGCTGCGCGTGTCGTAGGGAATGCCGTTCTTGTTGCAGGTGAGCCAGGCACGGTCGAGGCCGGTTTCCGCCGCTTTGCCGGTCACATCCTTGGCCGTGAGATCGACCAGCATGGAATGATTGTCCGTTCCGCCGGAAACGACGCGTAGGCCGTTCGCCTCTATGCTCTTCGCCAGCGCATGCGCATTGGCGACGACATTGGCGGCATAGTTCTTGAACTCCGGCCGCAGGGCTTCGCGAAAAGCGACCGCCTTGGCCGCTATGACATGCATCAGCGGGCCGCCCTGCATGCCGGGGAAGACCGCCATGTTGATCGGCTTGGTCAATTCCTCGTCATTCCACAGGATCACGCCAGATCGCGGGCCTCGCATGCTCTTGTGGGTGGTAGTCGTCACGACATGGGCGTGAGGGATAGGCGAGGGGTGCGCTCCGCCTGCAACCAGCCCTGCAATGTGGCTCATATCAACCATCAGATAGGCGCCGACCTCGTCCGCGACCTTGCGGAAGGCTGCCCAGTCCCAGATACGCGAATAGGCGGTGCCGCCCGCGATAATGAGTTTGGGCTTGTGCTTCTTGGCGATCGCCATGACATCGTCCATGTCGATCAGCTCGTCGCCTTCGCGCACGCCATAGCTGACCGGGTTGAACCACTTGCCGCTCATGTTCACCGGCGATCCGTGCGTCAGGTGGCCGCCCGAATTGAGGTCGAGACCCATGAAGGTATCGCCCGGCTGCAGCAGCGCGAGGAATACCGCCTGGTTCATCTGGCTGCCGGAGTTCGGCTGGACGTTGGCGAAATTGCAGCCGAACAGTTCCTTGGCGCGTTCGATCGCCAGCGTTTCGACCACGTCGGCATAGTCGCAGCCGCCGTAATAACGCTTGCCCGGATAGCCTTCGGCATATTTGTTGGTGAACACGCTGCCGGTCGCTTCGAGGACCGCGGTGGACGCGATGTTCTCACTCGCGATCAGTTCGATCTTATCCTGCTGGCGCTTCAGTTCGTTGCGGACTGCCGCATGGATTTCGGGATCGGCTTGTTCGAGCGTGTCGTTCCAGAAACGGTTGTCGGTCATGCTTGTCCTTAGCAACTTGGGTTCGAGAGCTTGTCGACGCGGCGCTGGTGGCGCCCGCCGGTGAATTCGGTTTCGAGAAAGGCGGTGACGCAGGCCTTGGCCATGTCCACCCCGATGAGCCGCGCGCCCAGCGCAATGCAATTCGCGTCGTTATGTTCGCGGCACAGGCTGGCGGAAAGCGGTTCGGAAACGAGTGCGCACCGGAGTTTCGGATTGCGGTTCACGCTCATCGAAATGCCGATGCCGCTGCCGCACAGCGCGATGCCGCGTTCTGCCGTGCCGTCTGCCACGACTTCTGCCAGCCTGTAACCGAAGTCGGGATAATCGACGCTGTCGGTGGTTTCGGGCCCGAGGTCGGCGACTTCGTGACCCATCTCGATAAGCCAGTCGCGCAGAACTTCTTTCAGTTCGATGGCGGCATGGTCGGATGCAAGGGCGATACGCATGGTGAGCCCCATAGGTGCTGACGGCGATTCTCTCCACCCCGTTCGCTACCCTCTTACACACGAATATGCCGCCGGACGCAGAACTTGGTCAAATTCCTTAATAAATTGCGATTAGGGCCATAGGTATGACGATGCTCGCTCCTTCAATGCTGGTGCCCGCCGCGGCATCGAGACTCTCGGTCGAACCGCTCCAGAATTCGTCGATCGACAGGATCCTGCACGCCGTTCGTGTGCATCTAGGTACCGAGATCGCCTTCGTTTCGCGCTATGTCGAAAATAACGAGAAGGAACTGACGCATGTCGATTCCGATCTTGATTTGCCGATGGGGCCGGGCTTCCGCGATCCGCGCGAAAACAGTTATTGCTGGCATATCGCGGAGGGGCGGCTGCCCGAGCTGATACAGGATCCGGCGGACCATCCCTTTACCGGCACCATGGCGATCACCGAATTCCTGCCGGTAGGTTGCCACCTCAATACGCCGCTGCGCTTGTCCGATGGCACGCTATACGGAAGCTTCTGCTGCCTGAGCCGAAATCCCGACCGGAGCATGACGCAGCGCGATGTCGATGTGCTTCGAGCCTTCGCCGCCCTGGCAGTCGAGCAGATCGAGGACAATCTGGAAAAGGACCAGCGCCTGAGCAGGCTGGACGCACGGATCAGCGGGCTGATCGAGAGCAGCGGGATGCAGATCGTCCAGCAACCGATTCATTCGATCGGGGCGGGAAAGCCGGTAGGGGTGGAGTGCCTCGCTCGTTTTCCCGACGCGATGATACGCAGCCCCGACAAGTGGTTCGACGAGGCTGCGGAGATCGGGCGAGGAGTGGAGCTCGAGTTGCTCGCAATTCAGTGCGCGCTTGCCAGTGCCGATCTGATCCCGTCCGATTTCTACGTCTCGGTCAATGCGTCGCCTGAAGCGATAATGTCCGGCGCGCTAGAGGCCATTCTTGAAAGCGCAGGTCCAAGAAACATCGTCGTCGAGGTAACCGAGCATCAGCAGGTCAGCGATTTTGCAGCATTGCGCGAGGCTCTCGAGCCGATCTCCCGCTACGCCCGCATCGCGATCGATGATGTCGGGTCGGGATATGCCGGATTGCGACATTTGGTCGATCTTTCACCGGGCCTGCTGAAACTGGATATGAGCCTGACGCGCGATATCCATGAAGATGTGGCCCGACGCGCGCTAGTGGGAGCAATGGTTCGTTTCGCCGAAGCGATAGGATCGAAACTCATTGCCGAGGGCATCGAGTGTCCTGCCGAGGCGACCGTTCTGCAGGATCTGGGTGTCGAATACGGGCAGGGGTATCTCTACGCGAAGCCGATGCCGATTCAGGAAGCTGTTCGGTACCTGAAGAGAAACTGACCAACTTGCAGAGGTCTATCCCGTGAGGGGAGACCGCTTTTCATTCGCGTCAATTCCTACCGGAAATTTCGTCTGCGGTCTGCACTATCTGCACCAGCGAATATGGCTTGGTCAGCGTGGGAACCTGGGCGAAGTCTTCCGGGTGTTCCGCATCGCCATAGCCGGTTGCGAAAACAAAGGGGATTCCCTTGTCTTTCAGTTGATAGGCGAGAGGATAACTCTTCTCTCCATGTAGGTTCACGTCGAGAATCGCGAAATCGTAATTCTCATGCGAGAGAGTTTCCGTCGCCTCGCTCAACGAACTGGCGACCACTACAGTTGCACCTTGGTCGATCAACATATCTTCAAGAGCGAAAGCGATGATCGGTTCGTCTTCCAGGATCAGGACATGCTTGTCGGACAGATTCATATTCTACCCTCGATACGGCAGTGAAGACCGGTGTCGCGATAATCGATACTCGTGCGGCTCTGAGGGCTTCCGAGCCCTCGCTTGATCAGCCTCGTACCGAAGCCACTCCTGCTCGGTTCGTCGACAACGGGACCGCCATGCTCCTGCCAGTCGATAATCAAGGATTTTTCCTTACCCGTATTCTCGGTGTTCCAGGTGATATCGACGAATCCCTCGTCATTTGAAAGCGCCCCGTATTTCAAGGCATTGGTACTCAGTTCATGAACGATCATGGAAAGTGCAACAGCCGCCTGAGGGGCGAGCACGACGGATGGGCCATCGAGCGAATAGCGTGCGGAATCGAAACCTGCAGCCGCTTCGAGCGAGCCTTCGACGATCGTTCGCAAATCGGCGGATTCCCAGCTTCGTTCGGTAAGAAGATTATGCGCGCTCGCCAGAGCTGCGATACGATCCGTGAATACTTTCAGGCCGTGCGAACCTCCGTTGTCACGGAATGATTGGTGCGCAAGGCTCTGAACGACCGCCAGGGTGTTCTTTACCCGATGATTCAGTTCATTGATGAGAACCCGCTGGTGCTCTTCGAAGGCGACCTCTTCGGTGACGTCGTGGCCCTGCACCAGAATCCCCCGAAAGCCTTCCGCCCCATGGATCGGCTGGTAGATGAACTCGAGGAAGCGTGCTTCCAGCTCGTCATTGTCTCCGGTCTTGAGCAGGACCCTTTCCCTCTTGCCGAAGTAGGGCCGATCATTCTCGTGGACCTTGTCGAGCAGGGTGACGAAGCCTTGGTCGATAACTTCGGGCAGGGCCTCTGCCACGGTCTTGCCGACGAGGTCGCGCTGACCGACCAACTGGCGATATGCGGCATTCGCCATGATGAACCGATGGCTCCGGCCGCTGACCACCGCCACGAAGCCCGGTGCCTGTTCAAGGAGCGCGCGGAAGCGTTCGAGCTGTTTTGTCGCACCCTGATATCGCTGTTCGACCGCCTCGGCACGGCGTGCCACCCCGGCAGCATCCCGCTCGGAGCCGGACTGATCCATACCCGTGATCTTAACGGTGTGTTGGAGAACGTATTCGACGTTCCCTTCACCGTCGAGAAAGGGCGTATGGGTCGCGCTCCACACATGCGTGTCGAAACCGCCTTCTGCATTCGGTATCTGGTAAGGGATATGAGCGATCTCGTCCGGTTCGCCGGTTGTGAGAACTCTCTCGAACGACGACTTCAACTGGCGATAGCTCTCGCCTTCGCTGGGGAAGGCTTCGAACATGCCCCTGCCTTCGATTTCGCCCAAATTCCTGCCCGTCACCCTCAGATAGGCATTGTTGGCCCAAAGTATGTTCAGCGATGGATCGAGGATGACATAGGGGTTGGGGGAATGGGCAAGCACTTTCTGGAAGTCGATATTCATTCCCGGCACCAGTCTGGCGAGGCTTTGCGGTCTGCCACAAAGCCTTCGCTCAATTCGCCCAACCACATGCAGTGAGGAAAGCGCGGGAGAGAATACCGTTCCTGTCTTTTGATAAGCAGGTCGGCGCAGTGTGACACTTCGGTCACAAATCGTCCTGACGGTGCAGTCCTACTATTGATCGAGGAAGCTGCGCATCTTGCGGCTGCGGCTGGGATGCTTGAGCTTGCGCAGGGCCTTGGCCTCGATCTGACGGATACGTTCGCGCGTGACCGAGAACTGCTGGCCCACCTCTTCGAGGGTGTGGTCCGTGTTCATCCCGATGCCGAAACGCATGCGCAGCACGCGTTCTTCGCGCGGGGTGAGGCTGGCCAGGACCCGGGTGACCGTTTCCTTGAGGTTTGCCTGGATAGCGGCATCGACCGGGATGATTGCGTTCTTGTCCTCAATGAAATCGCCGAGGTGGCTGTCTTCCTCGTCGCCGATCGGGGTTTCGAGGCTGATTGGCTCCTTGGCGATCTTCATCACCTTGCGAACCTTTTCGAGCGGCATGGAGAGTTTCTCCGCCATCTCTTCGGGCGTGGGTTCGCGGCCTTGATCATGCAGGAACTGGCGCGAGCAGCGTACCAGCTTGTTGATCGTCTCGATCATGTGGACCGGGATGCGGATCGTGCGCGCCTGGTCGGCGATCGAGCGGGTGATCGCCTGCCTGATCCACCAGGTCGCATAGGTGCTGAACTTGTAGCCGCGGCGGTATTCGAACTTGTCGACCGCCTTCATCAACCCGATGTTGCCTTCTTGGATCAGGTCGAGGAATTGCAACCCGCGATTGGTGTATTTCTTTGCAATCGAAATCACGAGGCGCAGGTTCGCCTCGACCATTTCCTTCTTGGCGATACGCGCCTCGCGCTCGCCCTTCTGGACCATGTTCACGATGCGGCGGAATTCGGGCAGGGCCATGCCGGTGGCGCTGGCGATATCCGAAATCTCGGTGCGGATACGGTCGATCGCGTCGGCTTCCTTATCGGCGAAGGCAGCCCACTTCTTGTCCTTCTTGACGCGGTCGTCCATCCAGTTGTCGTCGAGTTCGTTACCGATATAGGCATCGAGGAAATCGACGCGCTTGACCTTGTGACGCTCGGCCAGGCGCAGCATCTGGCCGCCGAGTGCGGTCAGGCGGCGGTTGAAGGCGTAAAGATTGTCGACCAGGAATTCGATCTTGGTCGCATGGAACTGGACGCTTTCGACTTCTGCGGTCAACTGGTCGGAAAGCGCTTCGTACTTCTTTTCCTTGGCGGGCGGGAAAGCATCGCCGCGGCCCAGCACATCGACGCGCTCGGCCTGGAGCTTCTCGAATTTACCGAACAGGTCCTTGATCCGCGCGAAGCGTTCGATGGCATCGGGCTTGAGCGCCGCTTCCATCTGGGCGAGCGACATGGTGTTGTCCTCGTCGTCATCGTCGTCTGACTTGGACGAACCTTCCTCGCCGTCTTCGCTCTCGGAATCGGAATCGTCATCCTCCTCCTCGTCATCGTCGCGGATGGTCGGACCGGCGGTTTCTTCCGAAATCTCGCCGTCGTCGTCATCGTCCTCCGCGCCTTCTGCCAGCTTGTCTGCCGGTGGCTCCTTGGAAAGCATGGCATCAAGATCGAGGATCTCGCGCAGTTGCATTTCCTCGTTGTTGAGCGCTTCGGACCACTGGATGATGGCGTGGAACGTGATCGGGCTCTGGCACAGGCCCATGATCATCATGTCGCGGCCGGCTTCAATCCGCTTGGCGATGGCGATTTCGCCCTCGCGGCTGAGCAGTTCCACCGCGCCCATTTCGCGCAGATACATGCGGACCGGATCGTCTGTCCGTTCGCCGGCGGCGAGCTTTTTCGGCGCGGCCTTCTTGGTTTCCTTCTCCTTCGCGGAGGAAGGTGCGGGCGCAATTTCCTCGATCTCGTCTTCCTGTTCGGCATCCTCGTCGTTCTCGACGATCTGCACGCCCATTTCGGACAAGGCGGACTGGATGTCCTCGATCTGGTCGGAACTCATCTCGCCCTGCGGCAGGGCATCGTTGAGCTCGTCATAGGTGACGTAGCCCTTTTTCTTCGCCTTGGTGATGAGCTTCTTGATCGACGCTTCATTGAGATCGATGAGGGGAGCGTCGTCCTTGTCGCCAGACTTCGATTTGGTGGCCATAAACTGCAATCGGTCCGTTCTATGCACCGCCCGCAGGTTCTGTACCCTGCGCGCTGTCTCTATCCTTCGTGGCCGACGAAGCGGCCCTTCGACTTGCCATGTGTCCGAGTCGCGCCTCGAATTCCAGCTTCCGCTTCAACAAACGCTGTTGTTCGGCGAAAGCTCCTTCGGGGTCGGTTTCGAATCGCGCAGTCGCCTCTGCGAGCGCAGCTTCGAGCGCCGGCCTTTCGACCAGCAACGACACGGCTTCAGCCAGATCCTCGCGCGCATTAACCGGGTCGGTGCCTTTATCTAGAAAAGCGAAACGGGTGTTTGCCGGTGGGGCGGGTAGGCCTTCTGGCAGCGATATGGGCGATTGGGCGTGCGAATCAAGCATTTCCGCAGCGGCAAGTAAGGAATCTATCGCAGGGCCGACATTTCGGTCACGCGCGGCGAAGCGCGAAAGGGCCGCTTCGTGCCGGGCGATCTCGCCGGGATGGCGCAAAAGTCCGTGGATTACAGCGCTTGAAAGGGTGTCACGCGAACCGCCCGACATGGCGTGTTTCAGCCGGGCAGCAGTCTCGGGGGAAAGGCGGGGCGGGGGCGGTTTGAAACCGCCTTGCCATTGTCCACGCGGCTTGAATTCCCGGGGAGGGCGGGGCGGAAAGGCGAAATTGGAGAATCGCTCGAGCAGTTCGCGCTTGTAGAGCGCCTTGATATCGGGGTGCTGGATTGCGTCGACATGGTTCAGCAGGCGCTCCTTGAGCCCGGCTTTCTCTTCGGGAGAATTGAGCGGCATGGCATCGCGCTCGAAGGCCCAAAGCGTATCGAGCAGGCTTTCGGGATTGGCGAGAAGTTCCTCCATTGCGGCGGTGCCCCTCTCGCGCAGGAGATCGTCCGGGTCCTTGCCTGCGGGCATGCGCACGATGGCGAGCGAATGGCCCGGACGAAGCATCGGAAGCACGCGTCCGATTGCGCGCATGGCTGCGCGTTGCCCGGCGTTATCGCCGTCGAAGCACAGAATCGGCCGTTCCACCTGGCGCCAGAGAAGCTCGATCTGGTGCTCGGTCAGCGCCGTGCCGAGTGGCGCGACGGCTTCCGCGATACCGGCATTCGCGAGCGCGATAGCGTCCATATAGCCTTCAACGACCACGATACGTCCGCTCTGACGGGCGGCAGGCGCGGCGCGGTGCAGATTGTAGAGCGTGCGTCCCTTGTCGAAGAGCGGCGTGTCGGGGCTGTTGAGATATTTCGGCCCATGCGCCTCCGCATCCAGGATGCGTCCGCCGAATGCGATCACCCGGCCGCGCGTGTCCTGGATGGGCAGCATCAGGCGGTCCCTGAAACGGTCGTAGGGATCCTTGCCCTCGACCTCGATCCGCATCCCCGCTTCGACGAGCATGGATTCATCGAAGGGCAGGGCGTTCTTGAGAGCCTGCCGGTCGGACGGTGCGAAGCCGAAGCCGAATTCGCGCACCACTCTGTCGGAAAAGCCCCGGTTCTTCAGATAGGTCCGCGCCTCGGCGCCTTCGGATGAGGAGAGTCGATCGACGAACCACTGCTGCGCCGCGGATGTGACATCATGCAGGCTCGCCCGCTTTTCCGCCCTTTCCGCAGATCGCGGGTCGGGTGCCGGAACTTCCATCCCGGCTTCGGCGGCCAGTTCCTTTACCGCATCCATGAAGGGCATGCCGCGCTGGTCGGTCAGCCAGCGGATTGCGTCGCCATGTGCCTCGCAGCCGAAGCAGTGGTAGAATCCCTTTTCGTCGTTGACGTAAAAGCTGGGCGTCTTCTCGTTGTGGAAGGGGCAGCAGGCTTTGAACTCGCGCCCCGCCTTGGTCAGCCTGACCGTGCGGCCGATCACAGCGGACAGCGTCGTCCGCATGCGCAATTCGTCCAGCCATTGGGGTGAGAGGGCCATGCCCTTTCCCTACAACGGCGGGCTGCCAATCGCTAGTTCGCGCGCGGTGCCCCTGCCGGTTTTTCTTCGGCGGGGAAGGGACCCTTGGCGACCGCCTGATTGCCATCGACCTCCAGCAGATAGGCATCGGCGGGACCCGCAGGGGGCAGGGTGGATTGCCACCAGAACGTCAGCGACGAACCCGGCTCCCAACTGCCCTGCGTCACACGCCAGATGATGCGTCCATCATCGCTGGTGATGGAAATCGCATCCTCACTGCCGAGCGCTGCCATCGCCTCGGCATTCGAATAGCCGACTGCGCGGTTGAAGCCGTGGGCTCTCTCCGTAGTTCGAAAGAGAGTAGGCGGGCTTTCGACCACCTCGGGCCCTTCGGTCGGCTCCGCTTCGGGTTCCTCTATATCGATAAGCGTCACGCGGTGGACATAGGTGTAGATGGTGCCTTCGGGCATTTCGCCCGGCTTGCATTCCTCGGTGCTCTCGGGACAGGCGACGAAGCTCACCATCTTGCCGATTTCACGATTTCCGGCGCTCAATACGGTTTCCACCTCAGGGCCCTGAGGCCCGACGATTTTCGCACCGAGCGTGGACAGGTCGAGGTCGGCCGCGGCCAGCGTACGGGGCTGGGCGACCGTGGGCGTCGGGGTGGGTGCAGGCTCGGGTTCGCTCTGGGAACAGGCCGCAAGGGCAAGCGGCGCGATCAGTAGCAGCTTCCTCAAGACAGGGCCTCCTTCACCAGCCCGCTCGCCTTGCTCATATCCAGGGTGGCGCCGTGGCGCGCTTTCAGTTCGGCCATGACCTTGCCCATGTCTTTCATACCTTCCGCACCGGTATCGGCCTTGATCTGCGCGATGGCGGCGCGGGTTTCGTCTTCGCTCATCTGCTTGGGCAGGAATTCCTCGATGACGGCGAGTTCGGCCTTCTCCTTGTCCGCCAGTTCCTGGCGGCCGCCGCTTTCATACATCTCGATCGATTCGCGGCGCTGCTTGGCCATCTTCATCAGCACATCGGTGACCAGCTCGTCATCACCCGGCTTCTTGTCCGAAGTCCGCAGCTCGATATCGCGGTCCTTGATCTTCGCCCCGATGAGGCGGAGCGCCGCGGTGCGCTCCTTTTCCTTGGCCTTCATGGCGGTGACTGTTTCGGACTGGATCTGTTCGCGGAGCATTTTGTCTCTTCTTGTTTAAACTGTGGATGTTTCGCCCTTCATTTAATGGAAGGTCGCGGAAAGCCAAGTGTTCCGCCGGGCAAGGTCATAAAGCGGCGCTTGACGGGACTCGTCGCTGGCCCTAGCGGCTGGGACTTAGCACACATCGCTGGAAACCCCTTACCCGGAGCGCCCATGGCCCTGTCCGCATTTTCGCACGCGCAACCCAAAGATGCGACGGGAGTCCTCGTTCTGGCAGATGGCACCTGCATCTGGGGCAAGGGCTTCGGCGCGTCCGGCAGCGCGGTGGGCGAAGTCTGCTTCAATACCGCGATGACCGGATACCAGGAGGTGATGACCGATCCCTCCTACGACAGCCAGATCGTCACCTTCACCTTCCCGCATATCGGCAATGTCGGCGCGAACGAGGAAGACGTGGAGAGCCGCGGGCTGGGCGCAGTCGGCCTCGTCGTGCGGCAGGACGTGACCCGCCATTCGAATTTCCGTGCCCGCGACGAATTCGTGGAGTGGTGCGTGCGGCACGGCAAGATCGGCCTGTCCGGCGTGGACACGCGGGCGCTGACCCGGCGCATCCGCATTCAGGGCGCACCCAACGCCGTAATCGCACATAATCCGCGCGGCCAGTTCGACATGAAGGCGCTCAAGAAGCAGGCCGCCGAATGGAGCGGCCTGGAAGGGCTCGACCTCGTGCCCGGCGTGACCCGCGATACGCACGAAGACTGGAAGGGCGGCTACTGGCAGCTCGGCACCGGCTATGCAGAAGCCGACAATGCAAAACCACATGTGGTGGCGATCGATTATGGCGCGAAGGACAATATCTTCCGCAACCTCGTGAAAGCGGGCGCGAAGGTCACGGTCGTGCCGGCACGCACCAGCCTTGATGACATTCTCGCGCTGGAACCGGACGGCGTGTTCCTTTCCAACGGTCCAGGGGATCCGGCGGCGACAGGCGAATATGCCGTGCCGGTGATCAAGGGACTGCTAGAGCGCGACGTGCCGCTATTCGGTATCTGCCTCGGCCACCAGATGCTCGGACTTGCCGTAGGGGCGAAAACCGCCAAGATGTTCCAGGGCCACCGCGGCGCAAACCACCCCGTCCAGCGGGTCGGGGAAGGGTGGGGCGAAAGCACCGGCCTCGTCGAGATCACCAGCATGAACCACGGCTTCGCGGTCGACGGCGAAACCTTGCCCGACGGTGTGGAGCAGACCCACGTCTCGCTATTCGACGGCACCAATTGCGGGATCAGCATCAAGGGCAAGAAGGCGTTCGGGGTGCAGTATCACCCCGAGGCATCGCCGGGGCCGCAGGATAGCTTCTACCTGTTCGAGAAGTTTGTGGGGATGTTGGTATGATGAATCTGCCAACTATTCTTCGTCAGACTTCAACAAAGCGAACTAGCGCACTCTCTGAAGGGTCGAAGTTGTGTGGAATTATTCTTGCAATTTGTGCGGCACCATTGTTCGTCGTCGAAGGTTGGATGGCAATTTGGTTGCTCTCGATAATTTCGCTCGTGGGCCTCGGGACGTTTGGTCTGTGGTTTTATAAAGAATTGAAAGGCAAAAATCTTCCCACGGAAGAACACACAGAAAACATGGCAGCTATCTCTTTGATGGGACAAAACCGCGACGGAAAAGAGCCGATCATCGAAGCGATTATGGACGAAACTCCTGTGGCAAACCCCCGACTTGGACAGGGGGAGCAAGCGCAATGACAAATTTTGTCTACGTTCTTTCCTACAAGGCATTCGCGGCTAACCCAAGCGATAGCCAAGTACAGATTTTTATGAAGTCACACCGTGACATCGATAGGTGGTATCTGCCGTTTTTGGGTACATACATTTTTAAGTCTCATCGCGGAGTGCAGGAGCTGGCACCCGAGTTTCGGCAATTTTTCGGAGAGACTTTTTTCACACTCACTTACGCCGTTCCTCATTTCATGGGCGGTTCTCTCCCTTCAAGCGTGTGGCACTGGATAAATGACCTGCCGCCTCCCCCTCCTACGCTGGGAAGCTCTTCATAATGCCCAAACGCACTGACATCTCCTCTATCCTCGTCATCGGCGCTGGCCCGATCATCATCGGCCAGGCCTGCGAATTCGACTATTCCGGTACGCAGGCGATCAAGGCGCTGAAGGAGGAGGGCTACCGGGTCATCCTGGTCAACTCCAACCCCGCCACGATCATGACCGATCCGGAAATGGCCGACGCAACATATGTCGAGCCGATCACGCCCGAGATCGTAGCCAAGATCATCGCCAAGGAGCGGCCCGACGCGGTGCTGCCGACGATGGGCGGGCAGACCGCGCTTAACTGCGCGCTGGCGCTCTATCATGACGGCACGCTGGAGAAATACGGGGTCCAGATGATCGGCGCCGATGCGGACGCCATCGACAAGGCTGAGAACCGCCAGCGCTTCCGCGAGGCAATGGACAAGATCGGCCTCGAAAGCGCGCGCAGCGGCGTGGCCAAGACCGTGGACGAGGCTTACGCCGTGCTGGAACGCACCGGCCTGCCTGCCATCATCCGGCCCAGCTTCACGCTTGGCGGGACCGGGGGAGGCATTGCCTACAACCGGGCCGAGTTCGAGCGGATCGTGCGCGAAGGTCTCGACGCTTCGCCCACCACCGAAGTCCTGATCGAGGAATCGCTCCTCGGCTGGAAGGAATACGAGATGGAGGTGGTGCGCGACCGCAAGGACAATTGCATCATCATCTGTTCGATCGAGAACGTCGATCCGATGGGCGTGCACACGGGGGATTCCATAACCGTCGCGCCGGCGCTGACGCTGACCGACAAGGAATACCAGATCATGCGCACCGCCAGCATCGAGGTGCTGCGTGAAATCGGTGTGGAAACAGGTGGTTCGAACGTACAGTTCGCAGTCAATCCGAAGGACGGGCGCCTGATCGTCATCGAGATGAACCCGCGCGTTTCGCGATCTTCCGCACTGGCATCCAAGGCCACCGGCTTCCCCATCGCGCGGGTCGCTGCGAAGCTGGCGGTAGGCTATACGCTGGACGAGGTGCAGAACGAGATCACCGGCGCGACTCCGGCCAGTTTCGAGCCGACGATCGACTATGTCGTCACCAAGATCCCGCGCTTCGCCTTCGAGAAATTCAAGGGGGCAAAGCCTGAGCTGTCGACCGCAATGAAATCGGTCGGAGAGGTGATGGCGATCGGCCGATGTTTTGCGGAATCGGTCCAGAAGGCCTTGCGCGGCCTCGAAACCGGCCTCGACGGCTTCAACCGCGTGCCAGAACTCGAAGGCGTCAGCCGGGAAAAGATCACCGCTGCATTGAGCCAGCGCACACCCGACCGCATCCTCCGGATCGCGCAGGCTTTCCGCGAGGAATTCACCGTCGAGGAAGTGGCCCAAATCACCGGTTTCGACCCGTGGTTCCTGCGCCAGATCGAAGCGATTATCTACGAAGAGAACATGCTGGGCCATAATGGTCTTCCGCGTGACGAGGCGGAAATGCGCCGCCTGAAAGCAATGGGCTTTTCCGACAAGCGCCTCGCCACGCTGGCGGTGCGTTCGGTCGGTGTTGCGGGCGGCATGGCCGAAACGCAGGCGCGGCGTTCGGGCCTGCTGCACGATGCCCTTCGCGCCATGGCCGGTGCGACTTCGGAGCAGGAAGTGCGCAAGCTGCGCCACAAGCTCGGCGTCTATCCGGTCTACAAGCGGATCGACAGCTGCGCCGCCGAATTCGAAGCGGTGACGCCCTATATGTACTCGACTTACGAGGCCCCAAGTTTCGGTGAGCCCGAAGACGAGGCCGAGCCGAGCGACGCCAAGAAGATCGTCATCCTCGGCGGCGGTCCCAACCGGATCGGGCAAGGTATCGAATTCGATTACTGCTGCGTCCACGCCTGCTTCGCGCTGGCAGAAGCCGGGTTCGAGACCATCATGGTCAACTGCAACCCGGAAACGGTCTCCACCGATTACGACACTTCCGACCGCCTCTATTTCGAACCGCTGACCGAGGAAGACGTGCTGGAGATCATGCGCGTCGAAATGTCCAAGGGCGAAGTGGTCGGTGTGATCGTTCAGTTCGGCGGGCAGACCCCGCTGAAACTGGCCGCCGCGCTGGAGCGCGAGGGGATCCCCATCCTCGGCACCAGTCCCGATGCGATCGACCTCGCCGAAGACCGCGAACGCTTTGCCCGCCTAGTCAACCAGTTGAAGCTCAAGCAGCCGCTCAATGGCATAGCAAAGAGCCGCGACGAGGCGGTGGCTGCCGCTTCGCGCATCGGTTATCCTGTTCTCCTTCGCCCGAGTTACGTGCTTGGTGGCCGAGCCATGGAAATCGTCGACAGTGAAGCGCAGCTCGATGATTACATCGCGACCGCGGTTAATGTTTCGGGCGACAGCCCAGTGCTGGTCGACCAGTACCTGCGCGACGCGGTGGAATGCGACGTCGATGTGGTAGCCGACGGCAATGAAGTCCGCATAGCAGGCGTCATGCAGCATATCGAGGAGGCGGGTGTCCATTCGGGTGACAGCGCCTGTACCTTGCCGCCCTACAGCCTTCCTGCGGAAATCATCGAGGAGATGGAGCGTCAGGCGACTGCGCTCGCCGAAGCGCTGGAAGTGCGCGGCCTGATGAACGTCCAGTTCGCGGTGAAGGATGGCGAGGTTTACCTGATCGAGGTCAATCCGCGCGCGAGCCGCACGGTGCCCTTCGTCGCCAAGGCCATCGGGCGGCCCATCGCCAAGATCGCTGCCCGCGTGATGGCGGGTGAGCCCCTGTCCAGCTTCGAGCCCTTCGACCTCAAGCCGGGCCACATGGCGGTGAAGGAAGCCGTTTTTCCTTTCGCGCGTTTCCCCGGTTCTGACCCAGTGCTTTCGCCCGAGATGAAATCCACCGGCGAAGTGATGGGCATCGACCGCAGCTTCCCGGCCGCGTTCTACAAGTCGCAGCTCGGTGCGGGAATGCAGCTGCCCACGCAGGGAACGGTGTTCGTTTCGGTGAAGGACAGCGACAAGGAGGTCATCCTCCCCGCCGTGAAGACGATCATCGAGAAGGGTTTCCGCGTCATCGCGACAGGAGGCACCCAGCGGTTCCTGTCAGAACAGGGCCTGGAAGTGGAGCGCGTCAACAAGGTAGCCGAAGGTCGTCCGCATATCGTCGATGCGATTATCGACGGAGAGGTCGCGCTGATTTTCAACTCGACCGAAGGCTGGCAGTCGCTGCTCGACAGTCAGTCGATCCGCGAGGCCGCTCTCGAAAAGAAGCTGCCATACTATACGACGGCGGCGGGCAGCCTGGCCGCAGCGCGGGCAATTGCGGAGGTTTCGACCGAGCAACTTGAAGTGCGTTCCCTGCAAGACTATTATAGCTGACAAGAAACAAACGCGTACCCTCCAAACATTCGGTCACGATACGCACCGCAAGTTCGCGGTGCACGGTCGAATTGTCCGGATCGGTAGGCAAAGCAGGAAGGATTGAAGCCCATGGAAAAAGTGCCGATGCTGGCCGAGGGCTATGAAAAGCTGACCGCCGATCTCAAGGCATTGCGTGCCGAGCGGCCGAAGATCGTCGATGCGATCGAGGAGGCGCGTGCGCATGGCGATCTTTCGGAAAACGCCGAATATCACGCCGCCAAGGAACGCCAAGGCCAGGTCGAAGCGATGATCGGCGATCTGGAAGACAAGATCAGCCGCGCGCAGATCATCGATCCGACCACGCTTTCCGGCGACAAGGTCGTTTTCGGGGCGACCGTTACGCTGCTCGACGAGAACGACAAGCCGGTGAAGTACCAGATCGTCGGACAGACCGAAGCCGATGCTGGCAAGGGCCGGATCAGCTACACTTCGCCGATCGCTCGCGCACTGATCGGCAAGCAGGTCGAGGAAGAAGTCGAAGTCACCGTGCCGAGCGGGGACAAGTTCTACCTGATCGACAAGATCGAATTCGTCTGATCCATATATGAAGCGCCGCCGACCATGCGGCGCTTTCCGATCAAGCGGTATTCTTGGCCCTGTTTACGGGTTCGATGGTCTTCACCATCGCCCAGTTCGTGATCTCGACGCCTTCGATCTCGAAGGTGCGCTTCTTCATCGCCGTATAGCCCGCGCTTTCGAAGGCCGGCTTCGCGATCTCGCTCGCTTCGGTGAAGAGGTGGGTGATCCCGTGGTACTTCGCATATAGCGCTGCCGTTTCCAGCAGGCTCGAGGCGATGCCCTCGTTGGTATGGTCGGGATGGCAGTAGAGATGATCGAGGTGGCCGGTCTGCTCGAGCATGGCATAGGCGACCGGGACCTCGTGGTCGTCCGTGGCGATGAATATCTGTGTCCCGGCATCCGCCTGCGCCTGATAGACTTCCGGACCTGCGAAATTCGACAGCCAGGCTTCGACCTGCTCTTCGCTGTAGGCGTCCGGGCCGATTGCGCCGATGGCCGCGCGTCCGAGCTCGGCGAGCGCTTCGGCATCGCCTTCTTCGAACGAGCGGATCGAATAGCCCATTGCCGAACCCTCAGGCTTCCGGATCGAGCAGCTTGTGCAGGTGGACGATAACGTACTTCATTTCGGCATCGTCCACGGTGCGCTGGGCATTGCTGCGCCAGGCGTCCTCGGCGTCGTCGTAGTTCGAGTAAACGCCCGCAACATGAATGCTCTCCGGGTCGGAGAAGGTGACGCTGCGCGGATCGGTAACCCGGCCGCCCATCACCAGGTAGAGCGTCTGTTTGCTCTCTTTTTCTTCCATTGGTCCGTTCTTTCTCAAGGGAGGAGATAACGGCCACGCCCATAGCGGAAGCGGCGCGACAGGCAACCCTGTCACGCCGCTACTGCAAGTTGGTTTAGGAAGCGTTTAGTCCGTCAGGCGCGCACGCAGATCGCGATAGGCACGCGACGACTTGCGACCGGCACGGCGCTTGCTTGAACGCAGTTTGTCGCCCATGGAATCGAGACGGTATCCGGTGTCGCGTTTGAGGCGGCGGGCCTGCGTACCGGCAGCATCGCCGAAGTCTTCGATCTTGTCGCCCGCTCCTTCCAGCATCGAAAGCCCGTAGGCGAGGGCAGTATCCGCTGCATAGGCCGCGAATGCACCACCGCGCCTGCCGAGATCGCGTCCACGGCGCGTCATCGCACCGATAACGAGACCTATGGTGATTGCACCGGCAATGGTGGCCACCGGGTGCCGCTTGGCGAAATCGACGGCACTGTCCGCGACATCCTTCGCCTGGTTCATCAAGCTGCGTTCCTCGTTCCGCTGCTCGCCTGCTTCAATACGGGCGCGGAGCTGGTCACGCTTTTCCTGATCGGTAAGCTTGCCGTCGGCGCTGATCGGGGTGACGTTGGTTTCGGCGGTGTCTGCCATGATTTTCCTCATTATTTCGTGTTCGCTAACCCAACGGTTTCAGCGACCGAAGTGTTCCGCCGGTTCGTCCCGAAGGTCCCACCCGTCGCCTTCTTCTTCTTCTTCGGCCTCGGGACCAAATCCGAAGATCGAAAGGATAGGGTTGCGGGCAAACCACACCACAATGGCGGCGACCAGGGCCGCAAGGGCGCCTTTGTTATCTTCCGCCACATCGATCGCCTCTTCATAGAGATCGATCGCACCTTCCTTGGCGCGGTCGATGATCCGCGTTCCGATGCTCTTCTGAACAAGGTCCGTCTTGAGGTGCTGTATGTCGGCTTCGAGAAGGGCCCGCGCGGAATCACGGAGGTACTTGTCTTCCAGCATGCGGATCTTGCGATCGCTCATTTTTCCTCATCCGAAAAAGCCGCGCGAATGTCGTCGATCCGCTTCTTGAGCATGCGCAATAACACGATGCCCACCACGATGAGTGTGAGCGAGACAATGGCCGTGGCGATCCACGGACCCACCAGCGGCATCAACGCGATAACGACACCTACGGTGAGGGCGATCAGCGCAAGGTGCAACACGCCGAAAGCGCCGAAGCCGAGGGCGACGGCGCTTTTCAGCCGGTTGGCGGTATAGCCTGCACGGCTCTTCTGATAGGCGACCTCCGCCTCGGCGTAGGTCTTGCCATCTTCGAACAGGGCAAGAAGATCATCGGCAAGGGAAGGGCCGTGTGGCGCCTCGTCCTCGTGATGAACATCGTGCTCGTCAGGCGTGTCGAGCGGGCTTTCGTAGCCCGCCCGGTCCCTTGGTTCTTCGTCCAGCATCCCGCTCCCTGTTTCCGGAGCGATCAGCGACGAAACAGGCGCGAGAGCAAGAAACCGGCCACGGCCGCGATGCCGATCGCGGTTCCCGGGCTCTTGCGGACAAATTCGCGGCTATCTTCGACAAGATCGTCGACGCTCTTCTGGTCGAGCTTGGCGGCATAGTCCTCGAGCGCAGTGGACGCGCTGCGGGCATATTCACCATATTTCGCGCCGAGCTTTTCGTCGACCTGATGCGCGTTCTCATTGATCGTGCGGCTGAGCGAACGGAGGCCTTCGCTGGTCTTGACCTTGCCTTCGGTGGCAAGCTCCCGCCCCTTGACCTTGGCGTCCTTGCCGTAGGTCTTGGCTTCGCTGACCCAGTCCTGGCTCTTGTCCTTGGCTTGACCGCGATAGGAAGCGGCACGCTCGCGACCCTCAGCTTTAAGCGCGGCGGCACCGGCCTTTGCTTCTTCCAGGGCGGCGTTGAAACGGCTCTTGGCTTCGGCGCGGTGCGGATTGGACGCGCCGGTCTTCGATTCCTGTGTCGTGGCAGTGTTGGTCACGGGGGTCATCTCCTTGGCTGCACCCTTCTTGGCCACGGTCTTGCGCGGCTTCTTCGCGGTGCTGGTTTTACTTGCGGTGGTAGTTTTGCGTTTCTTTGGCGTTCCGCCTGCGGTCGTATCGGCCATGCTTCTGTCCTAGCCCTCAATTCGTGATCGTATCCGGGCTCTGGAAAGCGCCCGGTCTTCTATGGTGCAACGCGGCTTGCGCGGGTGTGTTCCGGCGCATAGAGCGCTTCGCGTATTCCCCGATTTGGGGGTGTTTTACACCATTACAACACCAGAGGCCGGAGACTGTTCCGAAATGACCGCAATTATCGATATCCACGCTCGCGAAATTCTCGACAGCCGGGGCAATCCGACGGTGGAAGTCGATGTACTTCTGGAAGACGGCAGCTTCGGCCGCGCGGCAGTACCTTCCGGTGCATCGACCGGTGCGCATGAGGCGGTCGAACTGCGGGACGGGGACAAAGGCCGCTATCTCGGCAAGGGCGTCACCAAGGCAGTCGACGCGGTGAACACCGAAATCCGTGATCTTCTCGTCGGCAATTTCGATGCCGAAGATCAGCGCGACATCGACCATTCGATGATCGCGCTCGACGATACGCACAACAAAGGGCGTCTCGGCGCGAACGGCATTCTCGGCGTCAGCATGGCGACCGCCAAGGCAGCGGCAAACGCACGCGGCCTGCCACTCTACAGCTACATCGGCGGTGTTTCCGCGCATGTCCTGCCGGTTCCTATGATGAACATCATCAACGGCGGCGAACATGCCGATAACCCGATCGACATCCAGGAATTCATGGTCATGCCGGTGGGGGCGGACAGCTTCGCCGAAGCGGCTCGTTGGGGGGCGGAGATTTTCCACACGCTCAAGAAGAAGCTGGGCGAAAAGGGGCTGGCGACCTCGGTCGGTGACGAAGGTGGCTTCGCCCCGAATCTTGCGAGCACCCGAGACGCGCTCGATTTCATCATGGCGTCGATCGAGCAGGCCGGCTTCAAGCCCGGTGATGACGTGGTACTTGCGCTCGACTGCGCCTCGACCGAATTCTTTAAGGACGGCAAATACGAGATCTCGGGCGAGAACCTCTCCCTCGACGGGCCCGAAATGGCCGAATATCTCGACAAGCTCTGCCGTGATTATCCGATCCGTTCGATCGAGGACGGCATGGCCGAGGACGATTTCGAGGGCTGGAAGGCGCTGACCGATCGCATCGGCAAGAGCATCCAACTCGTCGGCGACGACTTGTTCGTCACCAATCCGCAGCGTCTGCGCGAAGGCATCGACCAGGGCCTCGCCAATTCCCTGCTTGTGAAGGTCAACCAGATCGGCACGCTCAGCGAGACACTGGACGCAGTCACCATCGCCAACCGGGCGGGCTACACGGCCGTCATGTCGCACCGCTCGGGTGAAACAGAGGATGCGACGATTGCGGATCTGGCGGTTGCCACCAATTGCGGCCAGATCAAGACCGGCAGCCTCGCACGGTCGGATCGGCTCGCGAAGTACAACCAGCTCATCCGTATCGAGGAAGAACTGGGTGACAGCGCTCTCTATGCCGGTCGAGATTGCTTCGGCAAGATCATCTGCTGACCATCAATCTTCCTTCCGGTTCTTGGGATGTAGCCAGTACTGGTACACCCCCCAGGCATTGATCAGCAGGAGGACGCCGTTCATCGTGGCAAGCGGAATGGCGTCCTCGGTCAGACCGATGTAGATCCAGAGCGCCGAGACGATACAGAACAGGATGAAGCCCCAGGCGGTCGCCCGCCGTCCCAGGTCGAAGGCGATCATCGAGGCCGCCGCGACCGTGCCGATCGAAGCAATCCATTCCAGCGGCCCGTTCATGATTTTCTGTCTCGCATAGAGCCGAGGACGGACGCGGCGTGATTGTGTTCCAAAAACCGCTGTTTATTCAGGCCTCGGTTCGACCTAGCTCGCGAACCGGCTCCGCAGTTCGAGCAGGGCGAGGGCAGCCTTGGCAGCTTCTCCGCCCTTGTCCTTCTGCTTCGGATCGGCGCGAACGAGAGCTTGCGCGTCGTTCTCGACCGTGAGGATGCCGTTGCCGATCGCAATACCGTCCATCGTCAGTGCCATGATGCCGCGTGCGCTTTCCCCAGCCACGATCTCGAAGTGGTAGGTGTCGCCGCGGATCACCACGCCGATGGCGACAAAGCCGTCATAGCGTCCGCTGTCCGCAGCAAGAGAGATCGCGCCGGGTATTTCCAGCGCGCCAGGGACGGTCAGGACCTCTACCGAATGCCCTTCGGCCTCCAGCGCGGACTTCGCACCTGCTATCAACTGGTCGTTGAGATGGTCGTAGAAACGGGCTTCGACAATCAGGAAATTGGCCAAAGGCTTACTCCGGAATGGGCATGTGATCGACGATGTTCAGGCCATAGCCTTCGATCGCGACGACATTGGGTTGTGAATTGCTGAGCAGGATCATGTCTTCCACACCCAGGTCTGCAAGAATTTGCGATCCGATGCCCACGTTACGTTCGGATTCGTTCTGGCCATAGCCCGAAGCGGGCCGGCCGGTGATAATCACGATGACGCCCGAGCCATGTTCGCCCATCGCCTGCATGGCGCGCTGGAGTGTGCGCTTGCGCGGACCAGGCTTGCCGAGCACGTCGTCGAAAATCGAGATCGGGTGAACACGGGTGAGGGTGGGCTTTCCCTCCTGCACCTCGCCCTTCTGCAGGACATAGCTCTCGCTGCCGTCGATCTTGTTGCGGTAGGTCAGCATCCGCCAGCTTTCCCCGTAATCGGAATCGAAGCTGTCTTCGGCGATGCGTTCTACCAGATGATCGTACCGCATGCGGTATTCGATCAGATCCCGGATCGTCCCGATCTTCATGTCATGCTTGCGCGCGAAGGCGACGAGATCGTCAAGCCGGGCCATCGTACCATCGTCCTTCATGATCTCGCAGATCACGCCCGATGGATTGAGCCCCGCAAGGCGCGAGATATCGACTGCAGCTTCGGTATGTCCAGCGCGGACCAGAACGCCTCCGTCGCGTGCGGTAAGCGGGAAGACATGCCCCGGGGTAACGATGTCCTCGGGACCCTTGGTAGGATCGATGGCGACCGACACCGTTCGCGAACGATCCGCGGCACTGATGCCGGTCGTCACGCCCGTCTTCGCCTCGATCGAAGTGGTGAAGGCGGTCTGCATGCTTTCGCGGTTGTCGCGGCTCATGGGCTGGAGGCCAAGCGCCTTCACGCGCTTGCTGTCCAGCGACAGGCAGATCAGCCCGCGGCCATAGGTGGCCATGAAATTGATGGCATTGGGCGTTGCCATCTGGGCCGGAATAATGAGATCGCCTTCGTTCTCCCGGTCTTCGTCATCGACAAGGATAAACATCCGCCCGTTGCGCGCCTCGTCGATGATTTCCTCGGCACCGACTATGACCGGCGTTTCGTCATTGGCCTCTAGAAAAGCGGCCAATTTGTTGAGCGTATCAGTGGTCGGGTTCCAGCCATCATCCGTACAGTCGCGCAAAGTATTGGCGTGAAGCCCTGCCGCACGTGCGAGGCCAGCCCGGGTCATCAACCCGTTGCCGACCAGGGTGCGAACTTTTTCGATCGTATCCATACCCGCCCATATATCACATCACAATGTGAATTCAATTCACAAATCACATTACGATGCATTTAAAGTCCTATTGCTCGTTGGCCTCGCGGCCATCGTGGCGTGGCGATCACGGCTTGTAGGGTGAGTTTCCAGGGGAGGAGTGAGTTTCTTGGCGCCGACTAGCTGGGCAAGAAAACAGACGTTGGCCAACATCTCTAAAAGGGGATAAGTATCTGAAAGGTTTGGTGGACGCACTAGGGCTCGAACCTAGGACCCGCTGATTAAGAGTCAGCTGCTCTACCAACTGAGCTATGCGTCCACACTCACGGCATGTCTCCGTGCCCGGCCCGGTGGTACGGGCGGCCCCGACTCGGGGAGGCGCTCATATAGCGGCTGTTCTGCGAATGAAAAGTCTCAATGTGGACTTTCAGTCGGCATTTCGACCTTTACCGGCGCGAGGCCTCAGCTGCTCCGTCATCCAGGAGGATCAACCTGGCACCGAAAGGGTCTGTTGGGTCATCCTCGATTCTTGCCAGTCTTTCGAATTCCAGCTTGCGGACACCTCCGAAGCATTCACTGAGGGTGAAGCCGGTTATCTGCGGCAGATCGTAGACCGGAAGGGCGAAACCCTGTTCGGCGCTCCGGTGCAGGATCCGCAGGATGGTGTTCGAAAGTTTTTCGTCATCTTGGCCTTGATGATCCGGGTGGAGGTCGTCTGCCCCTTGATGGCGAGAATCCACTCTCCCTGCAAAGGTGTAGTTGTCCGTTTTCATTGCGCGATCCCTTTTCACAAGGTCCGGATTCCACCGGGCTCCTGCGATCGGGTGTCCACATAGTCGCCGATATGCGCTAAGATAGTCACGCGGCTGGGGGACAGCCACGGCGGTTCAGCGCGAATGCGAACATTTTCGGCAGATATCGAACGGATGGAGGATTGCGAGGCAATCCTTGAATACGTATACTATTCTTGCCGAGAAGAGGGCGCGGCCTGGTTCAGCTATCATTTCACTCCAATTTTCGAATCACCCACTTCGCATAACGCTTTCATCTGGGCGCGGGGCTATCCTCTCGATCTCCAGAAAAAGTATTTCGGAGAGGGATATCGCCAAATCGATCCGGTTCCGCGGCTGACCCTGGAGCATGGCCACATACTTACTTGGCGAAAAGCAATGCAGCTTGCCAAAGGCGATCCCACTGCCAAACGATATATCGAGGAGTTCGGGATCGAGAACTGGGCGGGTTTCGCGCTATACGGTCCACGCAACCGGGATGCGTTCGCTGCGCTGACTTTCCTCGAAGATCCCGAACTGTTCGAAGCAGGGCGTCTGGCACATCTGCACACGTTGCTCCAAACGGCACATCTCCTGATATGCAAGGTGATGGATAATGCAGAGCCAGAAGTGATTTTGTCCGCGCGCGAACGAGAAGTTCTCACATGGATGGGGCGCGGCAAATCGGCGACCGAGACTGCGGAAATTCTGAACATTTCGCCGGAGACGGTCAAAACCTATGTAAAGCGGGTGTACGAAAACTCGAAGCGAATGACCGGGTGACAGCGACCGTTCGGGCACTGAAACTCGGTCTCGTGAAGCTCTAGGCTTCAGCTGAGGATCAGGCCCGTCCGAGGCGACTTCTGGTTCCATCTGTGAACCATCATCAGCACGCCGATGCAGATCATGTTGGTCATCATCGAGCTGCCGCCGTGACTGATGAAGGGCAGCGGTATGCCCACCACCGGGGCGAAGCCCATTACCATTAACAGATTGATCGCGACGTAGAAGAAGATCGTGGCGGTCATGCCGGCCGCCAGCAGCTTGGCAAACCGGTCGGTACTCGCTTTCGCTACCTTGAGACCCCAGAATAGGATCAGGCCAAAGGCGCCGATTGTGAACAGGCCGCCGGCAAAACCCCATTCTTCGGCCATGGTCGCGAATACGAAATCCGTATGCGGCTCGGGAAGATAGTTGAGGTGGCTTTGCGAACCTTCATTGAAGCCTTTGCCGAACATGCCCCCCGATCCGATTGCGATCTTTGACTGGGTGATTTGATAGCCGTCGCCCAAGGGATCATTTTCAGGATCGAGGAAAGTCAGAACGCGCTTCTGCTGATAGTCCTGAAGCCCCACAAAGAATGCGACGGGTGCCAAAGCGATTGCCGCTATGCCCGAGAGCACGAACCAGCGCAGTGGCAGGCCAGCCAGAAACAGAACGACAAAGCCGCCGAATGCTATGGCAAGCGACGTACCGAGATCGGGCTGCAGAAGTACGAAGGCCATTGGCAGCAAGATGATCGCGGCGGCAGGCATGAGAGCTCGCCACGTCGGCACCATGCCGACGGGAAGCGAGCCGTAGTATTGAGCCAGTGCAAGCACGACTGCCGGTTTCATGAGTTCCGAAGGCTGAATGCGGATCGGGCCGAGTTCAAGCCAGCGCTGGCTCCCGCCTCCGACCTGACCGACGATTTCGACTGCGATCACGAGCAGCAGGATGGCGATATAGGCCGGGTAGGCGAGCAGCCCGACTACATCTCTTCCAAACCGTGAAATAACGACTGCCATGACAATGAAAATGGCAAAACGGATCAAATGCGACTGCGCGTAAGCCTCGAAGTTGCCGGCCGCCGCCGACGTGAGAACAAGTGCACCGAAACCAATCAGCGCGAACAGCGGGAACAGCATCATCCACGGCTGCCGGGCCACGGGCGCTGGAACGATATTGCTCATTCGACCTGATCCTCAGTCATGGAGGACGGGCCGCTGGGCGTTGAAGGAGACGGCGAACCTTCGGCCCGGGAGCTGCGTTGTTGCTGAGCCAGTTCTTCCGATTGACGTTGCGCCAGACGCGCTTCGGCATCAACCTGATCGAAGATCTGTTCGGTGCGCAACGGTACGGGTTCCACAACTTCGCCAGCTGCTGCGGCGTACGCGCGGTACTTGGCCTCGAGCCGCTGCGAGGCGGTGCCACCCCATTGTTCTTCCAGAGGACGCAAGGCCTCCATTCCCTTCACAGGGTCGAAGAGGAAAGTCATCACATCCCGAGCGATTGGATAGGCTGCGCCCGATCCTCCGCCATGTTCAATCACGACGGCGCCAGCATATTTCGGCTTGTCGAAGGGCGCGAAGAAAACGAAGAGCCCATGGTCGCGATATTTCCACGGGCCACTCCTACCGTCCGAAACGCTGAGCGAGACGACCTGTGCCGTTCCCGTCTTGCCCGCCATCTGGATGCCTTCGATCGGCAATCTTGCGCGGCCGGCAGTGCCTGGGCCGTTGACCACATCGCTCATTGCCTGACGAACGTAGTCGATTTCGTCCGAACTGAAATCGAAGTGCTCGAACTTTGGCCTGCGATCATCCATCCGAAGATGCGGCATCACCTTGTACCCAGTCGCAAGTCGTGCACTCATCACGGCAAGCTGGAGTGGATTCACAAGGTAATAGCCCTGTCCGATCGAAGCGTTGACGGTATCGTAAGGTTGCCAGGCCTGATCGTATTTCCGCTGCTTCCACGCAGGGTCCGGGACCGTTCCGTAGAACTGGCTGGCAACGGGCAGGTCGAATTCTTCGCCCAGGCCCATTTTATGCGCCCATTCGGCTACTTTCTGGAAGCCGATCTGTTGCGCGAAGTGATAGAAATAGCTGTCGCAGCTCTGATAAATGGCCTTGGCCATGTCGACCCGGCCATGATTGCTCCAGCAGTTGAAGAACCGGTTTCCGATCCTTCGGCCGCCGCCACACATGATCGCTTCGTCCGGCTTCACACCTGCATCGAGGAAAGCCATGCAATGCATCGGCTTGACGGTAGAACCGGGCGGGTAAAGTCCCTTGAGGACCTTGTTGCGCAGTGGCACGCGCTCGTCCTCGCGCAGCATGGAGTATTCGACCCGGCCAATCCCAGCAGAAAAGCTGTTGGGATCGAAGCTCGGCATGGAAGACATGCACAGTATGTCGCCGCTTTCACAATCCATGACGACGCAGGAGCCGCTTTCAAGTCCGATGCGGCGCGCGGCGTAATCCTGCAAAGGCCCGTCGATCGTCAGCCGTACCGAAGCGCCCTGCCTGTCTTCCCGCGTTTCGAGGTCACGTACAATCCGGCCCGAGGCAGTTACCTCGACACGGCGCGCGCCGGGTTCACCTTGCAATTCCTCCTCGAATTGCGCTTCGAGCGCGTCCTTCCCGATCTTGTAGCCGGGAGTGATGAGGAGGGGATCGGGATTTTCCTCATACTCCTCCGCCGAGGCCGGTCCCACATAGCCGATAAGATGGCCGACGCTGGGGCCTGTGGGATAAAACCGTGAGAAGCCGCGCTGCGGCACGACCCCGGGCAGATCGGGAAGGCGAACGCTTATAGCAGCGAATTGATCGTAATTGAGCCCGGTAGCCACCTCGATTGGCTGGAACCCGCGCGCCTCTTCGATACGCTTCGATATGTCGGCCAAATTGTTTGTCGACAAATCGAGGATATTTGACAGCACGCCGAGCGTCTTTTCCGGATCAGCCAACCGATCCGGAATGACATCGACGCGAAAGTCGGCGCGGTTGGAGGCTAGCGGCGCACCGTTCCGATCGAGTATCCAACCCCGCCGGGGAGGGATGAGCGACAGGTTCACCCTGTTGCTTTCGGACTCCAGCACCCAGCGTTCATTTTCTGCAATGGCGATATAGGCCATGCGGGACGCGAGGATCATCCCGATCCCGCCCATGCCCGCACCGATCACGAAGGTGCGCCGATCGAAAGTGTTGTCGAGAGTGGTCTGGCTGACCAGTTCGCGCGGTTTCGCACCAGTTCTCCGGCGTCCGAACAAACCCATCAGACCCGCCTCCAGCGCCTCAGACGGAGTTCGTCGAGACGGGATACGAAGACGGCTACGAGTGGATAGATCAAAACTGTAAACACGAGTTGGGGCACGATAGCGACGAGCGAGGGCAGGGTGGGCGTGGCACCGGAAAGTAGCCAGCCTGCGCAGAGATAGCTGCCCGCCAATATACCGGCTGTGAACCAGTCCTGCCAGAATGCGCGCCATGGCCAGCGCATTTCCACCGCTTCGATCACGAGTAGAGTGACGGACCAGGTAAGGATCGCGAAGCCGAAGGGTTGCCCGCTGTAGAGATCATCGAACAGCCCAAGCGGGAAACCGGCCCACACGGGGAGCAATCCAGGCCTGACGAGCCGCCAGGCAAGAAGCATGAGAAAGCCCAGCGGGGGTACTATCGGCAGAGCAGAGGCAATCGGAAAGATCGGCAGAAGTGAACCGATCAGGATAGAGCCCCATGGAATGATATTGGCGAGCAGCGGCGAATGCGAACGATTGATGCGGCTGCCGTAGGCATCACTCCGGGCGCGCGGTTCGATCCGCTCCATCAGTCGCCCAGCTCTTCTTCGATCGGTGTCTGCGAGCCGACTACGGCTTCAGGTTCGAAGATCGGTTCTACCGAGACGAAATCGGTCGCCGCAGGATCGCTTACGATGCGCGCGAGTGCCCCGTCGTCGGTCAGTTCGGTTACAATGGCGACAGCTATGCCCGGTGGATAATAGCCACCGGCACCGCTGGTCACGAACATGTCACCCACCGCCAGCGGGTTGATGCCGAGATTGATGAGCTTGATACGCAGGAAGCTGTCCCCGCGGCCTTCGGCGAAAGCGACGGTTTCGTCGCCGGCGCGGATCACAGGCAAGACGCTTTCGCTGTCGGTCAGCAGCAGGACACGCGAGGAGGTCGTCCCGGTTTCGAGGATGCGACCCACGACGCCCCGCGCCGAGCGAACCGGCATTCCCACTTCTACTCCGTCCTCGGAGCCTGCACCGAGATAGGCGAAGCGGCGCGTGCTCGACGCAGTCGAACCGACGAGCCGCGCCACTGCCACGGGCTTGCGCTCTTCGTCCTGCAGATCGAGAAGGCCTTTGAGACGTACATTCTCGCGCCGGAGTGCCTCTGCTTCTGCGAGGCGAATGCGCGCAAGTTCCATCTCGCGCTTCAATTCTGCGTTCTTCGAACCAGCGCGGTAATAGCCGCTGATCGAATCCCACAGAGATTTCGAGCCGGTTCGTGCCACTGCGACCGTCTCCGTGGCCGGAGAGGCGGCATCTTGCGCGGCACCTCTCGGTCCGTCGAATATATCCGGCTGGAAAAAGGATATGCCAAGCAGAACCGCACCGATCAGCGCACCGGCCCCGGCGACGATGTAGCCGGTGAAAAGATTGTATTGCGCTCGCTTGGAATAGCTGGAGCGCCGCTGGCCGCTCGGCGCCATGGCCGGGTCCCCCTTATGCGGTCATCAAGACCCCGCGATAGATCGGATCTTCCATCGCACGTCCCGTTCCCAGCGCCACGCAGGACAACGGGTCTTCCGCGATCGTGACGGGAAGACCGGTTTCTTCGCGAAGATATTCGTCGAGCCCGCCGATCAGCGCTCCGCCGCCGGTGAGCACGATACCTTGGTCGACGATGTCGGCCGCCAGTTCTGGCGCCGTATTCTCCAGTGCGATGCGCACACCTTCGACGATCGCGCCAATCGGTTCGCTGAGCGCTTCGGCGATGTGACCCTGGTTGATCGTAATTTCCTTGGGCACGCCGTTGACGAGATCGCGGCCCTTGATGGTGATCTGTTCGCCAACACCGTCTTCGGGCGGACGTGCGACGCCATAGTCCTTCTTGATACGCTCGGCAGTGCTTTCGCCGATCAGCAGGTTGTGGTGTCGTCGGACATAGGAGACGATGGCTTCATCCATCTTGTCACCGCCGGTGCGGACCGAAGTGGTGTAGGCGAGACCACGCAACGATAGCACCGCGACTTCCGTCGTCCCACCGCCGATATCGACGACCATGGAGCCGACTGGTTCGGTAACCGGCATGTCGGCACCGATGGCCGCAGCCATGGGCTCGAGAATCAGATAGACCTGGCTGGCACCGGCATTCGATGCCGCATCGCGGATTGCGCGACGCTCGACGGAAGTCGAACCCGAGGGGACACAGATGGTGATTTCGGGATAACGCATCAGGCTCTTGCGGCCATTCACCTTGCGGATGAAGTGCTTGATCATTTCCTCTGCCACGTCGAGGTCGGCGATCACGCCGTCACGAAGGGGGCGGATGGCTTCAATCGAGTCGGGCGTCTTGCCCATCATCATCTTCGCATCATCGCCAACGGCTTTGACGCGCTTCATGCCGTTGATCGTTTCGAGCGCAACCACGCTCGGTTCGTTCAGGACGATGCCCTGATCCTGTACGTAAACCAGCGTATTGGCGGTCCCGAGATCGATCGCCATGTTCTGCACGCCAAATTTGAAGATATTATTCCAGAGGCCCATATTCGTTCGATAATCCGTGTGATGTCGGGGTCAGTCGACGGTTGTGAGGAGCCGCGCGCATCCACCCGTGAGGAAACGGTGGCGGAGCCTTAGCGATATTACGCGCCGAAAGCCAAAAATTTCCTTAGGGCAATTGGGGGATAGGCAAACGCGCCGTCTCGGATTCCTCGCGCTTCGTCGCTATCGTTGCCTGTCCATGCCTGAAATACGACGCCTGCCCGATACTCTCGTCAACCGCATCGCTGCCGGAGAGGTGGTCGAGCGCCCGTCTTCCGCGCTCAAGGAGCTGGTAGAAAACGCAATCGACGCAGGTGCTTCGCGCATCGCGGTCAAGCTGGTCGAGGGCGGGCTGGCGAGCCTCGAAGTGACCGATGACGGCTGCGGAATGAATCCGGATGAAATGGCTTTGGCGCTGGAACGACATGCGACCTCGAAACTACCCGATGAAGCCATCGAACAGGTGTCGACGCTTGGCTTTCGCGGAGAGGCCCTGCCAAGCATAGCCAGCGTCTCACGGTTCACGCTGGAGAGCCGCCCTCAAGGTGCGGAGCAGGGCTGGAAGCGTGTGGTCGATCATGGCGAATTGATCAGCGAAGGTCCGGCTGCACTGCCACCGGGGACGCTAGTGCGGGTGGAGAATCTGTTCGGCAAGATTCCCGCGCGCCGCAAGTTCCTGCGTACCCCGCGCAGCGAGTATGCAGCCTGTCTGGATGTGGTAAAACGCCTCGCGATGGCGCGGCCTGATGTTGCAATCACGCTCGACCACGGGGATCGCCGCATCCTTGGCCTTCGGGCCGGAGAAGGGCTGGCCAATCGCGTTGCCCAGGTGGTTGCTCGCGAACTCAAGGAAAACGGCGTCGCTATCGATCTGGATCGAGGATCGATGCGACTGACGGGGATCGCGGGTCTGCCTACCTACAACCGTGGCATCGCCGATCACCAATACCTTTTCGTCAATGGCCGTCCGGTGAAGGACCGGCTTCTGACAGGCGCAGTGCGCGGCGCATACGCAGATATGCTTGCGCGTGATCGCCACGCCGTGCTGGCGCTGTTCCTCGACCTTCCCCCAGAGGAAGTGGACGTAAATGTCCACCCCGCCAAGACCGAGGTACGCTTTCGCGATGCGCAGGTGGTGCGCGGATTTATCGTCTCCGGTCTCAGGCAGGCGCTGGCAACCGGCGACAAGCGGAGCGCGCAGTCTCCCGATGCGGGAGCAATGTCGCGCTGGCAGCAGGAACCGGAAAGGGCGGAACCGGCGCCCGCGCTACGTTCCATCTTCGAAGGGCGCGACTGGTCGGCGCCGCGACAGGGGGTTTCCGAACCGGGTTCCACCTGGCGCGGCCCGGATACCGAGGTCATGGCCGCGCCGCGCGGCCGGGCAGAGGAAGCGGCTCCGGTGGCAAGGGAAGAAGCAGACTATCCCCTGGGCATCGCACGCGGACAGGTGGCGAACACTTATATCGTGGCCGAAGCGAAGGATGGCCTGGTCCTCGTCGACCAGCACGCTGCACACGAGCGCCTTGTGCTCGAGCGGCTGAAGGCGGCGGGTGCCGAGGAAGCGGTGGCCCGCAGCCAGGCGTTGCTTATTCCCGAAGTCGTGGAACTGGAAGAAACAAGCTGCGACCGGCTGGAAGAAGCGGCAGGAAGTCTGGCGAAACACGGGTTGGTCATCGAACGCTTCGGCCCCTCGGCCATGCTGGTGCGGAGCCTGCCGCATGCCATCGCGCGAACCGATCCCGAGAAATTGCTGCGCGATATCGACGACGATCTGGCCCTGAACGGGGAGGCGCTGCATCTTGGCGAGAAGCTCGACCTCGTGCTCGCCACGATGGCCTGCCACGGTTCAGTGAGGGCAGGGCGCGTATTGCGCGTCGACGAGATGAATTCTCTTTTGCGCGAGATGGAACGCACCCCGCGCTCGGGCCAATGCAACCATGGACGGCCCACGTGGGTTAAGCTCTCGATGGAAGATGTCGAAAAGCTGTTCGGGAGACATTGATGCGCTGGATTGCCTTGGCACTGCCCTTCGCGCTTCTGGCCTGCGACGAACCTACGCCTGCCGAAAAAGAAGCTGCGCGCCAGCAGGCCGTGGCGGAGGTCAAAGCCAATCAGAAACCGCCGCCGGAAGAACTCGTGCTCGATCCCATCCGCTATCCGGAAATTGAAAAATACGATTTATATGGTGCGGGATGCAGCTTCGTGCCCGATGGCGGCGGGCTCGGAGCGGTTGCGATCGGGATGGCGGACAAGGGTTACATGATTCGCAAAGGTGAATTGATGATATTCGCGGCGGATATGGGTAGTGACGAGCTACCGTACCTGGCGCGGCGTAAATACGATGGCCGGGAATATTCCTTTGTGCTCGATCTCGAGGAAGCGGGCGGAACACAAAGCGGGCACGAGACCACCGATTATCGAGGCACGCTGACTGTCAGGGATGGCACCGACGCTGTGGTATACAAGGCCAAAGGCCTGACCCAGTGCGGAGCCTGAGTTAGTCAGAACCTTCCGGATCACGGGTCCGGATCAGGCCATTGGAAACCATTTCAAGCACGATTTCATCGTTCTGGTTGAAGGTGCGGATACGGCTTTTGAAAATGCCCATTTCTGGCCGTGACGCGCTGCGGCGCTTTTCGATCACTTCGGTTTCGCAGCGCAGTGTATCGCCGGGATAGACAGGTTTTTTCCAGCGCAGCTGGTCGATCCCCGGCGAACCAAGACCGGCCGATTTTTCGCTTTTCATGTTTTCGACCATCATGCGCATGGTCATGGAACATGTGTGCCAGCCGCTGGCCGACAGCCTGCCGAAATGTGTTTGTGCGGCGGCCTCGTCGTCCAGGTGGAATGGCTGGGGATCGTATTTCGAGGCGAATTCCATCACCTCTTCGCGTGTAACCTCGTAAACACCGAAGTTGCTGGTCGCGCCGATTTCGAGATCTTCGTAAAATTTCATTCGTCGATCTTTGGTCCAGTCCGAGATGCGTTGCAATATGCAATTTATAAAGGCGTTGGCTCCGATCCTGTATCCGAAAGCTGGCGCGAACCAGCAGGATAAACTGGTCGAATGTGTTCACCCTGCTGGCCGCTGTCTGGTCAAGTGAGTTTCAAGCGCGGAATTTGGGGACACCGGCACTGCTGTCGAGCTCCGGAATGATACGATAGCGAGCGAGCACCAGACTGAAGAGACCGAACAGCATCAGGCCGATCGCGGTCAGCGTAAAGATGAAACCTTCCCCGGCAAGGCTTGCCACGGCATCGCCCAGCGTTTTCACCTGGCCTGCGCCGCTCGACATGAAGCCCGCCTTGAACAGCGACCAGCCGATAACGGTATAGACCACGCCGCGGGCGATGTAGCCTGCGCCGCCGAGCCAGCGCGTCGCGTCAGGGGCGCGGCCTGAAATGCGGTTCATGAATTCGCCGGTCATGCCCTTCTTCACCTGAAAGACGGCAGCGGCGAAAAAGGCGACACCAAGCAGGCCAAGAATTGCTCCGCCGAACTCCATCGACAGCACGCCCGAGGCAGCTTCCTGTGCACCTCCATTGCCGCCGGGGCTGCCGCTGGTGGCGAACTTGTAGGCGGAATAGGCAAGTACGAGGTGAGCGATACCGCTACCGGCGTGGCCGATACGTTTGGCCCAACCTTTGCTGTCCGATCCGGTGTTCTCGATATCGAACAGGGGGGAGCAGAAGCGGAACAGTGCATAGGCAACAAGTCCGACGACCATGATCCACAGGATCAATGTCCCGGCGGGGTAATCATCAATCGCGCGGAAGATCCCGTTGGTGCCTTCGGCAATCTTGCTGGAGCTTGTCAGGGCGATGAGCCCGAGTACGAAATACAGGATCGCACGGCTGAAATACCCGACCCGCACGAGCCAGCTGAACTTTTCGGACTTGTCTATCACCTTGGAATCTCCCCTGGTTTGCACGGCTAACGGCAGGGGAGGATGTGCGTTCCGCCTCGGTGATCAATTGCCTGTGGACAGGGCGGGACGAAAGGTGTCAATCGAGCCGTCGGCACGGGCGGCCTGAGGCAGGCCTACGAGATGGCGCAACAGCGGGGCGACATCGGTATTGTCGAAAACTGGCATTGCGGCGCCGTTCCGGAAAGCCGGACCGTTGGCGATGAAAAGCGACAGCATCTCTGGCGCGTAAGGATCGTATCCGTGGTTGCCACCCGTCCAGCTGGAGGTAGGTGCGGTGGGCGTTATCGTCCATCCTGTCTCCGGAAGACACAGGTAAGGCGGGATGCGGTCATGCGTGCCGTAGTTGTAGCGGGCGGGAATGTCTTCCTTCGCCCAGCAGGTCATGTGTTCGTGGTCCGCAAGGATAGCTTCCCGGAACGCGTCGGCTTTCCCTTCCGCCGGTTCGAAAGTGGCATAGGCGCCTCCTTGCACCAGTCGATAGAGAGAACTGTCGAGGATTTCGTCGAGTGCGATCACGCGATCCGAACTCGTGGCGGCCATGCCGTGGTCGGATACGATCACGAGATTGGCGGGCTGGCCGAATTCACGCAGTCCTTCGACGAGCATGCCGATATGCGCGTCGACATCGCGCAGCGCGGCGTTCACTTCCTCGCTGTCCGGCCCTGCATCATGGCCCGCGGTGTCGACCGTGTCGAAATAGAGCGTCAGGAACTCGGGCCGGATATCCGCCGGACGGCGCAGCCAGTCGAGTACGGAGTTCACGCGCTGGGTGTTCGAGACCTGCATCGAAAACTGCTGCCAGTCGCTCGGCAAGGTTCCGTCTTCGACCGGGCCCCAGCCCTGCGCAGTGCCGCCCCACGGAACAGCCGAACCGGGCCAGAACATGGCCGCGGAGCGGATACCCGCTTCTTCCGCTTCGACCCAGACGGGCTTGGCGTCGTTCCACCAATAGGGATCTACGGTGGCCATGGTGAAAACCTCGTCGGGACGGGTTTTGTCTTCCATGCGGTTGGCGGTGATACCGTGGTGATCGGGCACGAGCCCGGTCACGAGCGTCCAGTGATTGGGGAAGGTCTTGGTGGGGAAGGACGGACGCATCGCCGCGCTCACGCCGCCGGCTGCAAGCGAGGAAAGCGTCGGTGTAATTCCGCGATCGAGATAGGAGGGATGGAAACCGTCGATAGAGACGAGGATCGTCACCGGTTCGCGCTGTTCCGCCTGTACCGACGAGACGCTTT
Source organism: Qipengyuania huizhouensis (assembly GCF_019711635.1). GTDB lineage: Bacteria > Pseudomonadota > Alphaproteobacteria > Sphingomonadales > Sphingomonadaceae > Qipengyuania > Qipengyuania huizhouensis. The sequence continues at coordinate 96,121 of NZ_JAIGNT010000004.1, forward strand.
CGACCTGCGGAGCGCAGGCCGGGAGAACAGCAGCCGCAGCAAGGGCGAGGGCAGTGACGAACTTCTTCATGGCGACCTGTTTTCCCGCTATCAGACGTTGAATTTGAACAGCATTACGTCGCCATCCTTGACGAGGTATTCCTTGCCTTCCTGGCGCAGCTTGCCCGCCTCGCGTGCACCGCTTTCGCCGTTCAGCGCGATGTAGTCATCGTATGCAATTGTTTCAGCACGAATAAAGCCGCGCTCGAAATCGGTGTGGATTTCACCCGCCGCCTGCGGGGCCTTGGCGCCTTCGGGGAAGGTCCATGCGCGTGATTCCTTCGGCCCGGCGGTGAAGAAGGTGTTGAGGCCGAGCAGCTTGTAGCCCGCCTTGATCACGCGGGAGAGCCCGCTTTCCTCTAGGCCAAGCTCGGTGAGATATTCGGTGCGGTCTTCCGCATCCATCGACACCAGTTCGCTTTCGATCGCGGCGGATACGACCACCGCTTGCGCACCTTCGGCCTTGGCCTTTTCGAACACGAGGTCGGAGAAGGCATTCCCCTTGGACGCGTCTTCTTCACCCACATTGCAGACGTAGAGCACCGGCTTGGCGGTGAGCAGCTGCGCCTGGCGAAGGACGCGGGCTTCTTCCTCGTCGTTCGGTTCGGTCAGGCGGGCGGGCTTGCCGTCTCGCAGCAAGGCGAGCGCCTGTCCCAGCACGCTGGCGGTGATCTTCGCTTCCTTGTCGCCGGCCGTGGCGCGCTTTTCAGCAGCGGGGACTCGCTTTTCCAGGCTTTCGAGATCGGACAGCATCAGTTCGGTTTCGACCACCTCGGCATCGGCAATCGGATCGACCTTGTTCGACACATGCTGGATGTCATCGTCTTCGAAACAGCGCAGGACATGGACGATGGCGTCCACCTCGCGGATATTGCCGAGGAACTGGTTGCCGAGGCCTTCGCCCTGGCTGGCGCCTTTGACGAGGCCAGCGATGTCGACGAAAGCAAGCTGTGTCGGGATGATCTTGGCCGAACCCGCGATTGCAGCGATCTTGTCCAGACGCGGATCGGGTACGGAGACCTGGCCTACATTCGGTTCAATCGTGCAGAACGGATAGTTCGCAGCCTGTGCGGCCTGCGTTTCGGTCAATGCATTGAAAAGGGTGGACTTGCCGACATTCGGCAGGCCGACGATCCCGCAACGGAAACCCATCTAAAACTCCGGAAATAATGGTCTGGCCGCGCCCTTAGCGGCGACAGGCGGGGAATGCCAGCATGTCAGACATTGTGCACCGCCTTGATCAGCGGCCCATACCCGCTTTCTCCCAGCCATCCGACCTGTGTTTTCGCCGTTACCTCGTTTATCGCGGTCTGCGGGATGTCGCCTCCGCTGACCGGCAGGCGGACCGGGCGCGTTCCGGGCGGCATGCCGAGGACGCGGGCCATGGCGCGGGGTATGTCCATCGGATCGGCACTGCGGCCCGAACCGTCTTCCTCGCCCATCCGGGCAACAACCTGCGGATAGCCTTCGAGGTGCTGCTCTGCCGCGCGCGCCTTCAGTTCGGCGGAATAACGATTACGGTTTACCCAGACCTTGGTCGGATAGCCGCCCGGTTCGATGATCGTGACACCGATGCCGTGTGGCACCAGCTCATAAGCCAGTTGTTCGCCCATTGCTTCCACGGCGAATTTCGTTGCCGAATAGTGCCCCGAATAGGGAACGATCACGCGGCCCAACTGGCTCGAGATGTTGAAGATGTGCCCCTGCTTGCGCGCCCGCATTTTGGGCAGCACTGCGCGCACCATGCGGTGATAACCGAAGACATTGGTGTCGAAGGCGAGCCGGGTCGCCTCCATGTCTTGGACCTCGGCCGGGCCCGTGATGCCGATGCCTGCATTGTTGACCAAAATGTCCAGCCCGCGACCCAGCTCGCGTTCGGCTGCGCCGACTGCATCGGCTATCTCCTGATCGAGCAGAACGTCGAGCCGCATGACGCGAATGTCCAGCTTCTCGTCGCTGGCCAGTTGCTTGAGTTCCTCTGCTTCGGGCCGCGGCGTATTGCGCATGGTCGCGAAGACCGTCGCGCCGAGCCGCGCGAAATGCTCCGCGGAAAGGCGACCGAAGCCGGATGAGCAGCCGGTAATGAGAATGGCTTTACCCGACAGGTCGGGAGCGGGGGCTTCTACCTGATCCAACTGGGCGCGAGCCGCGGTCGCGGCGATCGCTCCAGTTGCGGCGGCACCGACGAGCAAGGTTCGACGATCGAGATTAGGCATGGGCGGGTCTCCTCTGTTCGGGAGAACCTTAGCAGATCATTCCTGCATACGCAGGGCGATGTCGTTCATGAAGCGCACATCATCGCCTTTCGCCAGCCATTCGGCCTCTGCGGCGATTGCGCCGAGCATGGTGGCAAGCTGGTCCATCTCGCCTTTCGCATAATTGCCAAGAACATGGCCGGTAACCCGATCCTTGCTGCCGGGATGACCGATGCCTATGCGGACGCGGCGGAAATCCGGGCCCAGATGCTGGTTGATCGAACGCAGGCCATTGTGACCCGCCAGCCCCCCGCCTCGGCGCACCTTCACCTTGAAGGGCGCAAGGTCGAGCTCGTCGTGGAAGACTGTAAGGTCCTCGATTTCCAGCTTGTAGAAGCGCATCGCCTCGCCCACCGCGCGACCGCTCTCGTTCATGTAGGTCGCAGGTTTGAGCAGAACGATCTTCTCGCCGCCGATACGGCCTTCCTGCACCCAGCCGGAAAACTTCTTCTGGACGGGGCCGAAGGCGTGAATTTCGGCAATGGCATCGCACACGATGAAACCGATGTTGTGCCGGTGCATCGCATATTGCGGTCCGGGATTTCCAAGGCCTGTCCAGATTTGCATGTGTCGCCCTTAGCATGCTGCGCGTGCCCCTCAAGCGCCGGGCGCAGCATCTCGGTGGGTAGCGGCGGCGATGCGCAGGCGCGCTTTGACTGCCGTGATCAAGAACCGGGCCGACGGGAGGCCCGGCAAGGGCGACTGCCCGCCCGCAACGGGTGCGGCTTGCCGCACATCTAGCGAGGACGAAGCTGCGGATGCAGGTTCGGAATACAAGAACGCCGGCCTCTTTCGAGACCGGCGCCTTGGTGATTTGCGAATGCAAGAAGCGGATTAGTCTTCGCTCTTGTCTTCCTGTTCCTGCTCGGCGTCCTCGTCCGCACCCTGTTCGGTTGCGGGAACATCCTGCGCATCGGTATCGCCTTCATCTTCGCCTTCGGCGCCTTCGCTCTTCTTGAGCGCCGACGGAGCGACGAGGGTGGCGATGGTGAAGTCGCGGTCGGTGATGGCGCTTTCGCTGCCAGCCGGAAGCGTTACTTCGCTGATGTGGATCGAATCGCCGACTTCCTTGCCGGTGACGTCGATTTCGATTTCACCCGGGATCTTGTCGTTTTCGCAGACCAGTTCCAGCTCGTGACGGACGATGTTCAGCACGCCGCCCTTCTTGAGACCCGGGCTCTTCTCTTCATTGATGAAGACCACCGGCACCTGCACTTCGATCTTGCCACCCTTGGCAAGACGGAAGAAATCGACGTGCTCGGGGCGGTCGTTGACGGGGTGAAGCGACACGTCCTTGGGAAGGGTTTTCACCTTTTTGCCACCCAGCTCGATTTCGACGATCGAGTTCATGAAGTGGCCGGTGCCGAGCTGCTTGACCAGCTCCTTCTCTTCCACGTGGATCAGTGTGGGTTCTTCCTTGCCGCCATAGATCACGGCGGGGACGCGGCCTTCGCGACGCAGTGCACGGGAGGCTCCCTTGCCAGCCCGTTCGCGCGTCTCGGCCGGAAGTGTCAGAGCATCGCTCATGTCGCTTACCTTTCGAATGCAATTAGGTTACTCGGTCCGCCACGCCTCCAGGGATGACCATGACGCCGAAGCGCGCGCCTATAGCGGCGGCGGGTGGAAAAGCAAGCGCGAAGGCTATTGGACGCGCCGAACGGTGTAACCTTCGCGTGCCAGAAGGGCAGGCAATCCCTCCTGACCCAAAAGATGTGCCGCGCCCACCGCTATCAGGGGTCGTTCGTTTCTCTCCAGCAAGGGCAGCAGGCGGGACATCCAGGCCTCGTTGCGCGAAGTAAGCAATGCCGCGCGGAGTTCGGGATCGGCTAGCAATCCTTCGCCGGAAGCCTTTTCGAGGGCAGGGAGGTCCCCGGTTTTCCATGCTACCGTCATTTCGGAGGCGCGGTCTTCGCGGTCGGAAGCCTCCGCAATCACCGCTTCGAGCAGGTCGACCTGCTCGGTTTCAGGCAGGCTGTCGAACAGGGACAGCTGCCCGCGTACACCTTCGAATTCCACCACTGTTCGCCCGGCGAATTCGGAGATTAGTGCGCGATCGGCGCCATATTGCGGCTCACCTGTGGAAACCTGTTGGGCAAGCGTGAGGGCCGCAGCCCAGCTCTCCATCCTGTCGAGTTGGTCGGGCGGAATTCCGCTTTCGGCAAGGAGCAGGTCCAATTCCGCTCGTGCAGAAGATCCAATCCTCGCTTGGATGGAGGAGGCGGGAACAGCGTCGAATGCCATGGACCGGAAAATCCGTGCCATTCCTTCGCTGTCGGAAAGGTCGGCCACCTCGACCAGCAGCAGGTCGGCCTGATCGATAGCGGCATCGAGACGCTGCGATCGCCATTCGACATCGGGCGGCAGGGCGTGGACGGTTCCGAAGAGCCAGCCCTCCAACTCTCCGTCTCGCCCGGTGATTTCGTAGAATGCAGGAAAACCCTCCACCGAAGCCGCGGCGGAGGGTTCCGATGCATCGCTACCGCATGACGCGAGCAGCAATGCGAGAGTTGCGGCAAGCAGTCGGCCAGGGATCACTGGAGGCGGGTCACCTCGATGTCGCGTGAACGCAGGTAATCCTGCACGCTCTTCTCACCCGCCAGATGGCCTGCACCGACCGCGATGAAAACTGCACCCGGTTCGTCCATCCGCTCGTCGATCCATTCGGCCCAACGCTCGTTGCGCTGGTAGAGGAGCGCCGCTGCCACGACCGGGTCGGTAAGTCCGCGATTCATGATCTCTGCCAGGCCATCGGCATCGCCTTCCAGCCATTCGGCGACCATTTCGTCCATCATGGCGACGAGGCCATCCATGTCGCGCGCCGACGCCATCAGGAATTCGATCTGGCTTTCCTGCGGCAGCGTATCGAACAGGTCGATCTGCTGGTCTGCGGTTTCCAGCGCGCCGCGGGTGGCGGTTTTGGAGGCCGCCGCTTCTACCACTCGCTCGACACCGCTGGCCGGATCGTAACCCTTCTGCATCAGCGGCAGTACCGCCATGGTCATGCCGGCAAGCCACGGCTCGAACCGGTCGAACGCGGCAGGAGGCATCCCCAGCTTGCCGAGCGCCTGCTCATAGACCGCCCGATCCTCGTCGGAGAGCAGTTCGCGCAGCGTCTGGCCCTCGGGCAGCATTGCCTTGGTCATGATGGACGCCTGCATCGCGGGGTCGTTCATGGCATCGGCAGGAATTTCGGTGATGAGCGTGTCGGCACTTTCAAGAGCGGCCGCAATGTCCTCGTCATACCATTCGACGTCCCTCGGAAGGACATGGACAGTCCCGAACAGATAGATGGTCGTGTCCTCGTCGCTCACTTTCCAGAGAGCGGGGCCAGCGGGTGCGGGTGAAGGCGCGGTTGCCGCAGCGGCGGTCTCGACATCCTGGGCGTTCGCCGTGGCGCAACCGCCAAGCGCGAGTGCAAGGCCTGTGCATGAAGCAAGAAGTAAACGTTTCATAGGATTGTCTCTCTTTTCCAGGAGATTAGTGTGCATAATGGGTACTTGATCAAATTCAGGCACGGCGGGATACTGCCCAAACCAGCCCCCATACGATCATCACGATGACGAAAACGGTCATCGGTTGTTGCGGAGGAAGGTAGCCTGCACGCTCACCCACCCACCATACTGGCGCGATCATCGAGTAAGCGTAGATCCCGGCGAGGGCTCCTTTGCTGTTGGCGGCATTCTCGTGTTCGTCAATCGAACGGTGCCAGAGCCATCCGAGAATGGGTAGCGCCACGATATAAGCAGCCGAAAGTGCAAGGGCAGGAGTGCGCGGGATAGCTTCGTTGCTGAGGAGGCTGGCGGGGTCGCCATTTATCAATCCGCTCATCGCAAAACCCATCCCCAAGAGTACACCAAATCCGAGCGAAAGGGCAAAATACCTGCGTGTGCGCCGGGTAGAGGCCGAAATCGGCTCGTCGGCAGGTCCCAATGGCTTCAGCTTCCAAAACCACCATCCAGAGGCCACGACAATGAGGGTGCCGACCGAAAGAATGCCGGCTGCTTTTAAAGGATTCGCTGTTCCGTCCACGACCGCCATTGTCCCACCGGTGACCAATCCAGCAGAGAACAGGAACAGGGCACTGGCGATTACCAACTTCGTGACGCGCAAAACTGCGGGGCGCAGGCTGGAGTTCTCCGCGTCGATATCAGGCTTGTTCATCATCGAAAATGTCCTCGATCGGCATGTCGAATAGTCGGGCGATGCGAAATGCGAGTGGCAGGGAGGGATCGTGTTTGCCGGTTTCGATGGCATTCACGGCCTGGCGCGAGACATCGAGTTGGACGGCGAGTTCGGCCTGGCTCCATTCACGCTCGGCCCGCAGGACGCGGAGGCGGTTCTTCATTGCATTATCGCCTCGATAATTTTCCTTGGCCAAGTCGATAAGAAACGGGGCCAGATGTCAGGTTATCCTGACTATATGTCGCGATTCGCTGACAATGTCAACACTACCTGACATCGTGTCGCGAAAACCTGTCATTCTCTCTCCCGCCACACTGCGGCATTGACCCGTTTTCACGCTTCCGCCATTGCCCCGCGCATGGACCGTAATCCGCAAAATTCCTTTCAGGACATGATCCTCGCGCTGCATGATTTCTGGAGCGCGAACGGGTGCCTCATCCTGCAGCCCTACGATATGCGTATGGGCGCGGGCACCTTTCACACCGCTACCACCTTGCGCGCGCTGGGGCCGGAGCCGTGGAATGCGGCATTCGTGCAGCCCTGCCGCCGTCCGACCGACGGGCGCTATGGCGAGAACCCGAACCGGCTGCAGCACTATTACCAGTATCAGGTCATCCTGAAGCCGAGCCCTCCGGACATACAGGACCTCTATCTGGAAAGCCTGCGCGTTATCGGCATCGATCCGCTGAAGCACGACATTCGTTTCGTGGAAGACGACTGGGAAAGCCCGACGCTGGGCGCATGGGGGCTGGGCTGGGAGGTCTGGTGCGACGGGATGGAAGTCACCCAGTTCACCTATTTCCAGCAGATGGGCGGCTTCGACTGCAAGCCCGTGGCGGGCGAACTGACCTACGGACTCGAACGCCTCGCCATGTATATCCAGGGCGTCGACAACGTTTACGATCTCGACTTCAACGGGCACGGCGTTTCCTATGGCGACGTGTTTCTCGAGAACGAGAAGCAGATGTCGAAGTGGAACTTCGAGGTCGCCGAAACCGATGCCTTGTTCGACCTGTTCAACAAGGCCGAGGCCGAGTGCAGGAACGCGCTTGCCAATGAAGTACCCATCGCCGCCTATGAACAGGCGGTCGAGGCCAGCCACATCTTCAACCTGCTGCAGGCACGCGGCGTGATCAGCGTGCAGGAACGCGCCAGCTACATGGGCCGCGTCCGCGATCTGGCGCGCGGCAGCTGCGAAGCGCACATGGCCAAGGAAGCGCCCGTCTGGGCCGAGAAATATCCGGAGTGGAGCGCATGAGCGACTTTCTCCTCGAACTGCGCAGCGAAGAAATCCCCGCCCGCATGCAGGCGGGTGCACGCGCCGAACTGGAAAAGCTGTTCCGTCGTGAAATGGAAGGCGCAGGCATTTCTCCGAGCGAGGTCACCGTCTGGTCGACCCCGCGCCGCCTCGCGCTGATTGCGCGCGGGCTTCCCGAAGCCACCCAGGCGGTCAGCGAGGAATTGAAGGGCCCGCCGGTCGGCGCGCCGGATCAGGCGCTTGAAGGCTTCTGCCGCAAGGCAGGGGTCGACAAGGCCGATCTCCAGACGCGCGACGTGAAGGGCAGGGCGACCTATTTCGCCGTGAAGAACATCCCCGGCCGGGCCACCAGAGACCTGCTGGCCGAGGCGATCCCGGCGATCATTCGCGATTTCAGCTGGCCCAAGTCGATGCGCTGGGGCGCGGCCTCCATCAGCACCGAGAGCCTGCGCTGGGTGCGCCCGCTATCGGGCATCGTCGCGCTGCTGGGCGAGGAACTGGTCGAGTGCGAGGTCCACGGCGCCACTTCGGGCTGGGTCACCCTCGGCCACCGCTTCCACCACTCTGGCGACATCACCATCGGCAGCGCCGCCGACTATGCCGAAAAGCTGCGCGCCTGCCACGTGATCGTGGACCACGAAGAGCGGCAGGACCTGATCCGCTCCGGCGCAGCAAAGGTCGCATCGGAAGCCGGCCTCAAGCTGGTCGAGGACGAAGGGCTGGTGATCGAGAATGCGGGCCTGACCGAATGGCCGGTCCCGCTCCTCGGCCGGTTCGAGGAGGATTTCCTCGAGGTTCCGCCCGAGACGATCCAGCTCACCGCGCGCGTGAACCAGAAGTATTTCGTCTGCGAAGACGACAGGGGCAACCTCGCCAACGCCTTCATCTGCACCGCCAATATCGAGGCGGAAGACGGCGGCGCGCGCGTGGTCGACGGCAACCGCAAGGTCCTCGCCGCCCGCCTGTCCGACGCGCGCTTTTTCTGGGATGTCGACCGTAAGAAGTCGCTCGCCGAGCACGCCAAGGGGCTGGAGCGCATCACTTTCCACGAGAAGCTGGGCACCGTCGCCGACAAGGTCGAGCGCGTGGCCAAGCTGGCCCGCTGGCTGGTGGAAGAAGGGATTGTAAAACCAACTTCCGTTCGCCCTGAGCCTGTCGAAGGGCTGTCCTTCACTGCAGAGTCTGCGCCGGAAGAAAAGAGCGGTGCTTCGACAAGCTCAGCACGAACGGTTTCGGAACTGGCGGACATGGCCGAACAGGCCGCACGCCTCGCCAAGGCCGACCTCGTCACTGAAATGGTCGGCGAGTTTCCCGAACTGCAGGGCCTGATGGGCGGCTACTACGCCCGTGCCGAGGGGCTGCCTGATGCAGTCGCCGGCGCCATCCGCGATCACTATAAGCCGGTCGGGCAGGGCGACGACGTGCCCACCGCGCCGGTGACGGTGGCCCTGAGCTTGGCGGACAAGCTGGATACGCTTTTCGGGTTTTTCGAGATTGGAGAATTGCCGACGGGCTCTAAGGACCCGTTCGCACTTCGTCGTGCGGCTATCGCGGTCATTCGCCTTGTGGAAGCCAATCAGGTTCGCGCGCTGGTGAGCGAAATCGCACGGTCATGGAGCACCGACAAAACCGTTGGACCAGGGCTGCAAGTTGAAGATTTTTTGCAAGACCGCCTCGGCGTGATGATGAAAGACGCCGGTGTACGTTACGACGTTGTGCAGGCTTCCACTGATCTTGGTACTCGTCTTGATGGAGATGTCTGGCGTGTTCGCCGACGCGCTGCCGCACTGCAATCGTTTCTCGGAACAGAAGACGGCGCCAACCTCCTCGCAGGCTACAAGCGCGCTGCCAATATCCTCAAGAAGGAAGACTGGCACGGTATCGAGGGCGAAATCGCGCATACCGGTGAGGAAGACCCGCTGAGCCAGGTCGACGATCCCGACATGAAGGCTGTCATCGATGCCAAGATGTCGGACCGCCATGCGAAAGAGCTTTCCTACGAGCCGGAGCCTGCCGAAAAGGCGCTCATGGATGCTCTCGCAAAGTCGGAACCTGCTGCCGCTGTGGCCATTGATGCGGAAGACTTCTCCGGCGCAATGGCGGCGCTCGCCGCGCTTCGTGCACCCATCGACCGTTTCTTCGAAGAAGTGACGGTAAATGCGGATGAAGAAAACAAGCGGGCACATCGGCTGGATCTGCTTGCGGCTTTCCGTGCTGCAGTGCACAAAGTGGCGGATTTCTCTCGTATCGAGGGATAGCGAATTCAATTCCCAGGACACTGTCAACTGTGTCAACCTGGCCCAGCAAAAACCGGAAGCGAAATGAACGAAACAGTCTTCACCTTCGGCGGCAATGCCCCGCATTCGAATGCACGGCAGAAGGACAAGACCGTTAGCGGGGGCAAGGGCGCAAATCTTGCCGAAATGGCGAGTATCGGACTGCCGGTTCCTCCCGGCTTCACCATCGCGACCGAGGAATGCCTGAAATACCTCGCCGGCGGCAGCGACTTCACCGAGAAGCTGCGCGGCGACGTTGCCGAGGCGCTGAGCCACGTCGAAAGGACTGTCGGCAAGGGTTTCGGCGATGCGTCGGACCCGCTGCTCGTCTCGGTCCGCTCCGGTGCCGCAGTCTCGATGCCCGGCATGATGGACACCGTCCTCAATCTGGGCCTCAACGACATAACGGTAGAGGGCCTGGCGAAGACGTCGGGCGATGAACGCTTCGCCTGGGACAGCTACCGCCGCTTCATCCAGATGTATGGCGATGTCGTGCTCGGCCTCGATCACGGGCTGTTCGAGGAAGCGCTGGAGATCGCCAAGGAAGACAATGGCTATTATTCTGACACGGAACTGAGTGCGGAGGACTGGAAGGCGCTGGTCGCCGAATACAAGGCTATTGCGGAGCGTGAGCTGGGCCATGAATTCCCGCAGGACCCGGTCGAACAGCTATGGGGCGCGATCGCGGCCGTGTTCGACAGCTGGGATACGGAACGCGCCAAGATCTACCGACGGCTCAACAACATTCCGCATGACATGGGCACGGCGGTCAACGTGCAGGCAATGGTCTTCGGAAACATGGGCGATACCAGCGCCACCGGCGTTGCCTTCACCCGCGATCCTTCGACCGGCGAGAAGGCCTACTACGGCGAATGGCTGGTCAATGCGCAAGGCGAAGATGTGGTCGCGGGCATCCGCACGCCGCAATATCTCACCAGGGCGCGCCGCGAATCCGCCGGGGCCGACAAGCCGAGCATGGAAGAAGCCATGCCAGAAGCCTTCGCCGAACTGGCGCATGTCTTCGAGCTGCTCGAGAAGCATTACAAGGACATGCAGGATATCGAGTTCACCGTTCAGCAGGGCAAGCTGTGGCTGCTGCAGACCCGCAATGGCAAGCGCACTGCAAAGGCCGCGCTCAAGATGGCGGTCGACATGGTGGCCGAAGGGCTGATCGACGAAAAGACCGCGATCCTGCGCATCGATCCGATGGCGCTGGACCAGCTGCTCCACCCTACGCTGGATCCCGACGCACCGCGCGACGTGCTGACCACCGGCCTGCCAGCCTCCCCGGGGGCGGCCAGCGGCAAGATCGTGCTCGATGCCGATACGGCGGAACTCTGGGCGGGGCGGGGCGAGAAGGTCATCCTCGTGCGTGTCGAAACTTCGCCCGAGGATATTCACGGCATGCATGCCGCCACCGGCATCCTGACTGCGCGCGGCGGGATGACAAGCCACGCCGCCGTGGTGGCGCGCGGGATGGGCCGTCCATGTGTATCGGGTGCCTCGCAGGTTTCCATTGCGCGTGAAGGGCGCACGCTAACCATCGGAAATCGTGAGCTGAAGGAAGGTGACGTCATCACGCTGGATGGCGGAAACGGGCAGGTGATGGCAGGTGAAGTCGCCACCAACGAACCAGAGCTGGCCGGCGATTTCGGCACGCTGATGGAATGGGCGGACAAGCATCGGCGTATGAAGGTGCGGACAAACGCGGAAACCGAGGCCGAATGTCGCATGGCGCGCCAGTTCGGCGCCGAGGGCATCGGGCTTTGCCGCACCGAACACATGTTCTTCGACGCGGGCCGCATCAGCGCGGTACGCCAGATGATCCTCGCCGACGATGAAGCCGGGCGCCGGGCGGCGCTCGCCAAGCTGCTCCCCGAGCAGCGCAGCGATTTCGTGACCATCTTCGAGGTGATGGCAGGCCTGCCGTGCACCATTCGCCTGCTTGACCCGCCGCTCCATGAATTCCTGCCCTCGGGCGATGCCGAATTCGCGGAACTCGCCGAAGCGACCGGCAAGAGCGTGGACCAACTCCGCCGCCGCGCGGGCGAATTGCACGAATTCAATCCGATGCTCGGCCATCGCGGATGCCGCCTGGGGATCACCTATCCCGAAATCTATGAGATGCAGGCGCGCGCGATTTTCGAGGCGGCATGTCAGGTTGCCAAGGACAGCGGCGAAGCGCCGGTGCCCGAGGTGATGATCCCGCTCGTGGCGACGCGCCGCGAACTTGAACTGCTCAAAGACGTGGTCGACCGTGTGGCAGGCGAAGTGTTCGAAGCCACCGGCTGCACGGTGGAATATCTCGTCGGAACGATGATCGAACTGCCGCGCGCCGCTCTGATGGCCGGGGAAATCGCCGAAGTCGGCGAATTCTTCAGCTTCGGTACCAATGATCTTACCCAGACCACCCTCGGCGTGAGCCGCGACGATGCCGGCCGCTTCCTCACCGATTATGTCGACAAGGGCATTTTCGCGCGCGACCCGTTCGTCAGCCTCGATATCGACGGGGTGGGGCAGCTTGTCGAACTGGCGGCGGAGCGCGGACGGACGACCCGCGCCGACATCAAGCTCGGCATTTGCGGCGAACATGGCGGCGATCCGGCCAGTATCGCGTTCTGCGAGAAGACCGGCCTTGATTACGTCAGCGCTTCGCCCTACCGCGTGCCCATCGCACGGCTTGCCGCAGCACAGGCGAGTCTTCGTTAATCTTTCCAACCAGTTAGTGTGATTATCTCGAAATTTTCGAGTACCCGTCCGTTGCCATTGCGCGTGTCGAGAAATGCAGATCGGGCCCGCTCCAGCGCAGCCTTGCCCAGCGGAGAAGCGGCGCTCGAGAGGCTTGATGTCAGCCCCTGGTCGCGCAGGTCGGACACCAGCCGATCGAGCGATGGAAAGGCGACTTCCAGGCTCCGGCTGTCGACCACCTGCCGCCTGAACAGCGCGCGCTGCATCAGGGCAGAACCCGCCGCATTGTCGACCAGCGGATGCATGCGCGGGGCAGGGCGGTCCGGTTCCGCTGCAATCACTGCGCGGCGCAGATTGGCAAGACTGCCCGCCCCGATGATGGAAGCGATGAGGATGCCTCCCTCCGCCAGTGCGGCGCGAAGATGGAGAAGGGCGCCAGGCAGGTCGTTGACCCGGTCCAGCGACGCGAGGCTGACGATCAGATCATAGGGTCCGCTCTCCAGCGGGGCTTCTTCGTCGATGGTGCGGACATCGGCTTCCTCGACGGACGATCCCCGTCCGCGCAGCGAAAGCGCGAGAGTGCCCGTCCAGTCGCCGATCACAAGGACCTTGGCGGGTTCGAAGCGCATGAATTCCAGCCGGTCGAGCACATCCTCGACCATGTCGTCGAGTACATACCGCGCCGCATCGCGCTGGGACTGACGGACGAGCGCGCGGCGATATCCTGCCTTGCGACGCTGGCGACTGAATATGCGAGGAGGTGCCTTGGTATCCATCGCCGCCCCCGATGCCGCGCTTGCAACTGCCGTGCAAGCCGTGCAGCGAGTTCCTATGGGGAGAGTAACCATGCTTCGGCGGGCTGTGGGGGAGGGCATGGCCCCATTCGTGGACCTGGTCTATCCGCCGCGATGCCCGGCGTGCGGGGAAGGCACTGGCGAACAGGGCGGACTATGCGTCACCTGCTGGTCGGACCTCGCCATTCCCGGAAATCCCTCATGCGCGTTATGCCAGCGGCCATTCGGGGATAGCGGGCCAGCGGAAGGTGCGATCTGCGCGCCATGCCTGGGTAATCCGCCGGTTCACGACGGTATAGCAGCAGGCACACTCTACACCGATACCTCGCGCAAGCTGGTTCTGGCGCTCAAGCACGGCCGACGAATCGCGCTTGCTCCGCTGCTCGCCCGGTTGATCGCCGCCCGAATCGTGTCATGCGAAGAAGAGCGGCTTCTGATCCCGGTTCCATTGCATCGCTGGCGGTTGTGGCACCGTGGGTTCAACCAAGCGGCACTGCTAGCCCGCGAACTGGAGAAGTCAGGACACGGCCTCCTGACGGTCGACGGTCTTGTGCGGACAAAGCGCACCCCGAGTCTCGGCGGGATGGGTGCGAAAGCGCGGGCGAGAGCTCTGGCCGGTGCAATTGCAGTGCGCAGGCCCGATGCGGTCAAAGGGCGCCATATTCTCCTTGTGGATGATATTCTCACCAGCGGCGCCACCAGTACGGCGTGCGTCAAAGCGCTGAAGCGTGCAGGCGCGAAAAGCGTCGTCATAGCGTGCTTCGCGCGGGTTCTCGACGAGGCGCTCGATCATGCGCGATAAACGAAACGCCCGGAGTCCGAAGACCCCGGGCGCCACGTGACGAAATACACCGGACCCGTCTTGCGACTAAGTGCAGCCCCCCAGCATGCACCAGATCCTATCCCTCATCGTTACCGGATGCGCCGCGTGTAAACCCCCATGCGGCTGCGGATCCGGGACCCCCTGAACCTGGCGCTCTGCTGGCACCGATGCTCCGGCGGGCAAGCCTCACGTGCTTGCTGGGTGATACATCCTCTAAAATTTGCGTTCATCAAACAGCGATCTGCCGCTAGTGTCGATTTTGGACATCTCTTGTGGTGATCCTGCAACAACCTGTCGCATATATACAATTTCAGGAGCATTCGTGGCCCGAGATCAAAAAGAAATCGAACAAGGCACTACGTTTGTACCGAAATTCGATCCGCAGGGCCTGCTGAGCGCGGTCGTGCAGGACGTTACGACGGATCGAATCCTCATGATCGCCTACATGGACCGGGAAGCGCTCGATGCGACCATTTCCACAGGTGTGGTACACTTCCACTCCCGGTCGCGCGGGAGGCTGTGGAAGAAGGGGGAAAGCTCGGGCAACGTTCTGAATGTCGAGGAAGTACTGGTAGATTGTGACCAGGACGCGCTGGTCCTGCGTTGCCGCCCTGCGGGGCCGACTTGTCATACCGGCAAAGTCAGCTGCTTCTATCGCTTGCTGGAAGATGGCATTCTCCGGCCCGTCAATTCTTGACGCTTACGTAAACGTTGGGTTAGAGATGTCGACATGACCCAGCCGCTTTCCAATACCGATAACGAACGCCGCCATGCCGGTGCCCATCTCGACCGACCTGACAAGCTCGAGCGCGAGCAATTTTCGATTTCGGACCTGACCAGCGAATTCGATTGTACGGCCCGGGCCCTCAGGTTCTACGAAGACGAAGGCTTGATCGCACCATCACGGGTGGGGCTGACGCGAATTTATTCGAAGCGCGATCGTGCTCGGCTGGCATGGATCATGCGGGCCAAGAACGTGGGCTTTTCGCTCACCGAGATTCGTGAGATGATCGATCTTTACGATCTCGACGATGGCCGCGCCGAGCAGCGCCGCGTGACATTGGAAAAATGCCGCAAGCATGTCGCCAAACTGAAGGCGCAGCGTGCCGATATCGACAGCTCGATCAAGGAGCTCTCCGAATTCATAAAGCTGGTCGAAGACCAGCTCGACTGACCCCGCTTACTCCCCGGCGAGACGCCACCCGAACGACACTCTCTCCCAAGGACGAACAATGCCCACCTATACTGCACCCGCCCGCGATGCCCGTTTCATCATCAACGAATTGTTGGATCTGGCCAGCTATGGAAACCTGCCGGGATTCGAAATGGTCTCGGAAGATGTCGTGGAAGCCGTCATCAACGAAGGCGGCAAGTTTTGCGCCGAGGTGCTCGCACCGCTCAACCGCGTCGGTGACGAGCATGGCTGTGTCCGCAATGAAGACGGGTCGGTCACCACGCCTCCAGGTTTCAAGGAAGCATTCGACCAGTTTCGCGAAGCGGGTTGGGGTACGATCTCCGCTCCCGAAGAGTTCGGTGGACAGGGCATGCCGCATGTTCTGGGCTTTGTGATGGAAGAGTTCATCTCCAGCGCCAACCAGGCCTTCGGCATGTATCCGGGTCTCACCAATGGCGCGATTTCGGCACTTATCGCGAAGGGCTCGGACGAGCAAAAGACGATGTACCTTCCCAAGATGATCTCGAACGAGTGGACGGGTACGATGAACCTGACCGAGCCGCATTGCGGAACGGACCTTGGCATGATCCGTACAAAGGCAGAGCCACAGGGCGATGGCAGCTACTCGATCACAGGCACCAAGATCTTCATCTCGGCCGGTGAGCACGACATGAGCGAGAACATCATCCACCTCGTTCTCGCCAAGACCCCGGGCGCGCCCGACAGCACCAAGGGCATCTCGCTTTTCGTGGTGCCCAAGTTTCTCGTGAACGAGGACGGTTCGCTGGGCGAGCGTAACGGTGTGATGTGTGGCTCGATCGAAGAGAAGATGGGCATTCACGGCAATTCGACCTGCGTCCTCAATTATGACGGCGCAAAGGGCTGGCTAGTCGGTGAGGAGAACAAGGGGCTTGCCGCCATGTTCATTATGATGAACGCCGCGCGCCTCGGCGTCGGCATCCAGGGGCTGAGCCAGGCCGAAGTCGCCTATCAGAACGCAGTCGCTTATGCGCTCGACCGTCGGCAGGGCCGCGCGTTGACCGGTCCGGCCGAACCCGATCAACAGGCCGATCCGATTTTCGTCCACCCCGACGTCCGCCGCATGCTGATGGACGCGAAGGCTTTCACCGAAGGCATGCGCGCGCTCGCCCTGTGGGGCGGTTTGCTGGTCGATCTGATCCACAAGGCCGAAACCGAGGAAGAACGCGAAGAAGCCGACCTGCTACTCGGGCTGATGACTCCGGTGATCAAGGGTTACGGCACCGACAAGGGCTATGAAGTCGCCACCAACATGCAGCAGGTCTTCGGCGGCCATGGCTACATCGAGGAATGGGGCATGAGCCAGTTCGTCCGCGACGCGCGAATCGCCCAGATTTACGAAGGCACCAACGGCGTGCAGGCGATGGATCTTTGCGGTCGCAAGCTCGCCCAGAAGGGCGGGGCCGGGGTGCAGGCTTTCTTCAAGCACGTGGGCGAGGAAATCGCTGCGGCGAAGGAAGTCGACGAATTGAAGGACATGGCCGAACAGCTTGAGAAGGCCCTTGGGCAGCAGCAGGCAGCGACCATGTGGTTCATGCAGAATGCCATGCAGAACCCCAACCACCTTGGCGCAGGTGCGCACCATTATATGCACATTATGGGCATCGTGACCCTGGGCCTGATGTGGCTGAAAATGGCCAAGGTGGCGCAAGCGAAGCTCGGCAGCGCCGGCGATGACAAGGCGTTCTACGAGCAGAAGCTGGCCACTGCACGCTACTACATGGACCGTTATCTGCCCGACGCTGGTGCGCTGCGCCGCAAGCTGGAAGCCGGCAGCGACAGCCTGATGGCGCTGGGCGAGGATGCCTTCCAGACGGCCGCCTGATAGCGAGCTATGGCAAAAGAGAAGGGCGCCTTCCGCGAGGAGGGCGCCCTTTCTTTGCGTTGAAAGTCTGCCAAATCCTATTCGGTTGGCAGGAAGTCCGGCACCGATAGGTAACGCTCGCCTGTGTCGTAGTTGAAACCGAGGATACGGCTGCCTGCATCGAGTTCGGGTAGTTTCTTGGCGATCGCGGCAAGCGTGGCGCCGCTCGAGATGCCTACCAGCAAACCTTCCTCTGCGGCGCACCGGCGAGCCCACTGCTTGGCATCCTCCGGTTCGACCTGGATTGCCCCGTCGATTGCCGAGGTGTGCAGATTTTCCGGCACGAAGCCTGCACCGATACCCTGGATGGGATGGGGGCCCGGCTGACCGCCACTGATTACGGGCGAGGCGGTCGGTTCTACGGCATAGGCCTTCATGCCGGTCCAGGTTTCCTTCAGTACCTCGGCGCAGCCGGTGAGGTGGCCGCCGGTGCCGACGCCGGTAATCATTACGTCGATCGGCTCGTTAGCGAAATCCGAGAGGATCTCGCGTGCCGTGGTGCGCTTGTGCACCTCGAAGTTGGAAGGATTGTCGAACTGGCTCGGCATCCATGCACCCTCGGTCTGCTGGACCAGATCGTGCGCACGTTCGATCGCACCTTTCATGCCGCCTTCCTTGGGTGTCAGGTCGAAGGTCGCGCCATATGCCAGCATGAGTCGTCGACGCTCGAGGCTCATGCTTTCAGGCATCACAAGGATAAGCTTGTAGCCCTTGACCGCGGCGGCCATGGCCAGACCGATGCCGGTATTGCCGCTGGTCGGCTCGATGATCGTTCCGCCCGGCTTGAGCTTGCCGTCCTTTTCCGCATCTTCGACCATTGCGAGGCCGATACGATCCTTGATCGAGCCGCCCGGATTGGCACGCTCGCTCTTCACCCAGACCTCGTGGTCGGGGAACAGGCGAGCGAGGCGAATGTGCGGCGTACCGCCAATGGTTTCTAGGACTGACTGGGCTTTCATGGGATCTGCTCCTGCAGCTTTTCTTCGGGTGTCTGTTCTTGCAATTCTTCAGGCGGGTCGAAGGTCCTCGTGGTGCGAAGAACGGGAAAAATCTTTGTCCAAGCCGCCACCGTGATGATCGCACCCGCCCCGCCGCTCACGACCGCGGCTACCGGGCCTATCGCATATGCCAGGCTGCCGGAAAAGAAGTCGCCGAATTCATTCGAGGCGCTGATGGTCAACAGGCTCACCGAAGATACCCGCCCTCGCTTTTCGTCTGGCGTGTGCAATTGGATCAGCGACTGGCGGATGTACACGCTGAACATGTCGGCCGCGCCGACGATGAAGAGCATGGCGAGGCTAAGCGGCATCGAGGTCGAAATGCCGAAAATGATCGTTGCCACACCGAAAATAGCGACGGCCCAGAGCATCTTGGGCCCGACCTGTGTCCTGAGCGGGCGGAAGCTGAACCATAGCGCCGTGAGCGCAGCTCCGACAGCGGGCGCCATTGCCAATTGCGCTAGCCCGGTTTCTCCGACTTGTAGAATATCGCGGGCATAAACGGGAAACAACGCCGTCGCGCCTGCGAGGAATACTGCGAAGAGGTCCAGTGTAATTGCACCTAGAACCATCTTGTTGCGCACGACATAGCGCAGCCCTTCGACCATCGCGTGGATCGGGCGCTGATTCTGCGGACGGGGCGGCTGCGGAACCTTGCCGATAAAGGAAAGCGCGGTGATCGAGACCAGAAACAACCCGCCGGCGACTATGTAGGGCAGGGAAGGAAAGACGGCATAAAAATAGCCGCCGACCGCGGGACCGACAATCATGCCGACCTGCCATGAAATGCTCGAAAGGGCGATGGCATTGGGAAGAATCGCCTTGGGAACGAGATTCGGAGCGAGCGCCGACAGCGCGGGACCTGCAAATGCGCGGGCTATGCCAAGCAGGATTGCGACGCCGAAAATCCAGGGCAGAGCAATGGCATCGGTCCATGTCAGCCACGCCAGAATTGCTGCGCAAAGCAGTTGCAGGAGGACGGTCAGTCGCCCGAGGTTTCGGCGGTCGAAATGATCCGCTGCCCAACCGGAAAAGGGCGTCAGCAGGAACAAGGGGACGAATTGCAGCAGGCCGATCAAGGCCAATTGGCCGGAGGCTTCACCAACGGACATCCCGCCGTCGCGCGCAATGTTATAGGTCTGCCATCCGATGATCAGCATCATCGCATATTGCGCCAGCGTCATCGACAGGCGTGAAAGCCAGTAGGCGCGAAAATTGGCTATGCGAAGCGGCGATGTGTTGGGGGAGGCGATGTCTAACGTCACCCCAGACGCATGGCAGGCGCCCCTTCGCTTGTGAAGAGACGCCTGCTTGCTCGATTAAAAAGAGATGTTGGCGTTCAGCGCAGCTTGCGCAGGCGCGGGTTCGGCTGCAGCGTGTCGATCATCGACAGGAAATCGTCGACACGGATGATGCGTTCGAACTGGAATCCGGCACGGTTGTCGCGGCACCAGATGCAATAGGCTTCGATGCGGCCGATGACCGGCAGGCGCACGACGACACGCTCGCCCCGATTGATGGCATCGGCATCGTCGATCATGAAACCGTTGGCGGAAATGTTCGCGATATGCATCCGCATGTCGCCCTTGCCGAAATGCTCGGCGATGACCGGGTGGTCGACCGGGTGCCGCGCCATCCGGCGCTGGTCGGTTACGCTGAGTTGTGCTCCGGCGCTCATGCGGTGTGACCCTTTTGATGTTCTCGTGACCCGCACCTTATCGCTCAAAATGCCGAAGAAATAGTAAACCGAAAGGGCGATTTTCTAAAGGATTTGGTACCCGCAGGGCTGCTACTGTCTGATAATCGCGTGTCTCTTCTTTCCCAGTGACAGCTTGGCCTCTTTGCCTGCTGCAATCTCGACAAGATGCCCCGGATCGGTCACTGCGACACCATCGATCTTCACGGCGCCTTCGGCCAGCTTGCGCTTGGCTTCCTTGCCAGAGGCAACGAAATTCAGCGCAGTAAGCACCGCACCGATCCGCATTCCTTCAGTGCCGACAGTGATCGAAGGAAGGTCTTCGCCTGTTCCGCCGCCGGCGAAGGTCTCTGCTGCGGTTTTCTCTGCCGATACCGCTGCGTCCCGTCCGCGGACCAGTGCCGTGACTTCATTGGCGAGAACCGTCTTCGCCTCGTTGATTTCGGCTCCTTCGAGAGCTTCGAGTTGGGAAATCTCGTCAAGTGACAAGTCCGTAAACAGGCGCAGGAAACGGCCCACATCCCGGTCGTCCACATTGCGCCAGTATTGCCAGAAATCGTAGTTGGGGAGTTGGGCTTCGTTCAACCAGACCGCACCGGCAGCGGTCTTGCCCATCTTTGCTCCGTCCGCAGTGGTCAACAGCGGCGTGGTGAGGCCGAAAAGTTCGCTGCCGTCCATCCGGCGCGCCAGTTCCATACCGTTGACAATGTTGCCCCACTGATCGCTTCCGCCCATTTGCAGGCGGCAGTCATAACGCTGTGCGAGTTCTCGGTAGTCGTAGGCCTGGAGGATCATGTAGTTGAATTCGAGAAAGGTCAGCGGCTGCTCCCGATCGAGCCGTAACTTGACCGAATCGAATGTAAGCATGCGATTGATAGTGAAATGCGGTCCGACGCTCCGAAGAAGTTCGATGTAGCCGAGCTTGCTGAGCCACTCGTCGTTGTCGACCATAATTGCATCGGTCGGACCGTCGCCAAAGGTAAGCAGGCGTTCGAACACCTGCCGGATTCCGGCAACATTTTCAGCGATGATCTCGTCGGTCATCAGGCGCCGGCTTTCGTCGCGTCCGCTAGGATCACCGATCTTGCCCGTTCCACCGCCCATAACGACAATGGGCTTATGCCCGGCCTGCTGGAGCCTGCGCAGCATCATGATCTGCACGAGACTGCCGATGTGAAGCGACGGTGCGGTGGGATCGAATCCGATATACCCAGGAACGATCTGCCGTGCGGCAAGGGCGTCCAATCCCTCCGCATCGGTAATCTGGTGGATATAGCCGCGCTCTTCGAGCAGACGCAGGAGATCGGATTGGTAGGTGCTCATGATGGAGCGCCCGCTAGCATGGGGATTTGGCTTTGCAAACGCATGAACTCATCGCTCACGGGGCCTACCCGCCACTGGAGGTATCTGCCGTATCCGCGCGGGTCGTCTCGCTAGATGGCAACTGGTTGCGACTACGCTGGAGAATCGAGGGTTCAGGCAAGCTGATGGTGCCTCCCTTCGCGGGGAAGGGACGAGCTGACGAATTGTGGCGTACAACCTGCTTCGAACTGTTCCTGAAACCCGATGGCGGGGATGCCTATTGCGAGTTCAACCTTTCCCCATCTGAGCGTTGGGCGGCTTATGACTTCTCCTCGCCCAGGGAAGGCATGAAGGACAGGTCTTCTCCACGCGAACCGGAGTGTACCATGCGGCAGGGCAGCAGCTTTGCAATCTTCGACGCGGCGATACCTGCGGGCGCTCTGCCCGCAGGCGATTGTTTTGCCGGAATAACTTGCGTGCTGGAAGAAGAAGGCGGGATCAAGAGCTTCTGGGCGCTCGCACATTCACAGGACGAACCGGACTTCCATGATCACGCTTGCTTCACCGCTCGCCTTGTTGCACCCACGCCCGCATGAAATTCGGGATCGATCGCCTCATCACTGAAGACGAATTGCGTGCGCCCCTTGAAGGCAAACGCGTTTCGCTTGTCGCCCATCCAGCCTCGGTCACTGCTCAGCTCGAGCATTCGCTCGATGCGCTAATAGGCCGCGGGATCAACGTGACCTCTGCTTTCGGTCCGCAGCACGGCCTGAAGGGCGACAAGCAGGACAACATGGTCGAGACTGCGGATGAGACCGATCCGCGATATGGCATTCCCATCTTCAGCCTTTACGGCGAAGTGCGCCGGCCGACTGGCCAGATGATGTCGACCGCCGATGTCTTCCTTTTCGACCTTCAGGATCTTGGCTGTCGGATCTATACCTTTGTCACAACGCTGCTCTATCTGCTTGAGGAAGCTGCGAAAACGGGCAAGTCGGTCTGGGTGTTGGATAGGCCCAACCCGGCGGGAGGCCCCGTCGAAGGCACACTGCTTCTCCCCGGACAGGAAAGCTTCGTTGGCGCTGCGTCCATGACGATGCGCCACGGCATGACGATGGGAGAGATGGGCCACTGGTTCGTCGAGCATTTCAAGCTCGATGTCGATTACCGCGTCATAGAGATGGAAGGCTGGAAACCGGGCAAGGCGCCCGGCTTTGGCTGGCCCGACAACCGCGTGTGGATCAATCCGAGTCCCAACGCAGCAAATCTGAACATGGCTCGAGCCTATGCCGGTACGGTCATGCTCGAAGGCACGACGCTGAGCGAGGGCAGGGGGACGACCCGGCCACTCGAAGTGCTTTTCGGTGCGCCCGATATCGATGCCCATGCCGTGCTGGAGGAGATGAAGCGCGTTTCGCCCATGTGGCTGCGTGGATGCCGCCTACGCGAATGCTGGTTCGAACCGACCTTCCACAAGCACGCAGGCAACCTATGCAATGGCTTGATGATACACGCTGAAGCGCCGTTTTACGATCATCACGAATTCAAGCCTTGGCGCTTGCAGGCGCTGGCCTTCAAGGCGATCCGCACCCTATATCCGGATTACGAACTCTGGCGCGATTTCCCTTACGAGTACGAGTTTGATCGCCTTGCCATCGATGTGATCAACGGCGGTCCAGTCTTGCGCGAATGGGTCGACGATACCGAGGCCGAACCGGGCGATCTTGAAGAGATTGCCGGAACCGATGAGGAAAGCTGGCGCGAAACAATCGCGCCGCATCTGATCTACAGTTGACCCCCTATCGAGTGGGATCCGACTGCCTCTCAGCCTTGTTTTCGGCTGAGTTCGCGCATCGCATCGTCCAATCCGTCTAGTGTGAGGGGATACATCCGATCGTTGACGAGGTGCTTCATCACCTTGGTCGATTGCGAATAACCCCACTGTTTTTCCGGCACGGGATTGAGCCATACAGTTGCCGGATAGGTGTTTGTCACCCGCTGCATCCAGGCGGCGCCGGCTTCTTCGTTCATGTGTTCGACGCTGCCACCGGGATGGGTAATCTCGTAGGGGCTCATCGCGGCATCGCCGACGAAGACGACCTTGTAGTCGTGTCCGTACTTGTGGAGTATATCCCAGGTCTTGGTACGTTCTTGCCACCTGCGTCGGTTGTCCTTCCAGACGCCTTCGTAAAGGCAATTGTGGAAGTAGAAGAATTCGAGGTTCTTGAACTCGCTCGTAGCGGCGCTGAAAAGCTCCTCGGTAATCTTGACGAAAGGATCCATCGATCCTCCGACATCGAGGAAAAGCAGGAGCTTCACCGCATTATGCCGTTCTGGCCGCATGCGGATGTCGAGCCATCCCTGCTTGGCCGTGCCCTCGATCGTCGCATCGAGATCCAACTCGTCCGCCGCACCTTCGCGGGCGAAGCGGCGTAGGCGGCGCAGCGCCATCTTGATATTGCGCGTGCCCAGTTCCTTGGTGTTGTCGAGGTTTTTGAACTCTCGCTTGTCCCACACTTTGATCGCGCGCTTGTGCTTGCTTTCGCCCCCGATACGCACACCCTCGGGGTTATAGCCCGAATTGCCGAAGGGTGAGGTGCCTCCGGTGCCGATCCACTTATTGCCGCCCTGGTGACGCTCGTGTTGTTCTTCCAGCCGCTTCTTAAGCGTCTCCATGATTTCGTCCCAGTCTCCCAGGCTCTTGATCTTTTCCATCTCCTCTTCGGAAAGGAATTTCTCGGCGACTGCCTTCAGCCAGTCTTCCGGAATATCCACCGGATTCTGGCCGTAATCGGTCATGATTCCCTTGAAGACCTTGGAGAAAACCTGGTCGAACCGGTCGAGAAGGCCTTCATCCTTCACGAACGTCGCGCGGCTCAGATAATAGAAGCTTTCCGGGGATTGCCCGATCACTTCCCTGTCGAGCGCCTCGAGCAGGGTAAGGTGCTCCTTGAAACTCGCGGGAATGCCTGCTGCGCGCAGCTCGTCGACGAAATTGAAGAACATCGTTCTTTCCTAACCCGCACATCGCCGACGCGCCAGCCCCCGCCAGCCACCAATTCTTCGAATGTGCAGTTAGACTTAACGCTCCCCTAACCATTCGCCCCTAGAGTGCAGGGCGAACATTCCAAAACAGGGGTCACGACAGATGGAAGTGAGCGCAATCGATGCACGGGGAGCATCGGCCCTCGACCGCATTCCGGAAGCCTGCGGCAAGGTCACAGTCGGGTGCTCCGATGTCGCCGGTATCGTCCAGGCGGTTCTCGACAGTTCGGGTGTCCTGCGGGCAGAGCACATCGAGCTTCAGGGAACGGTCAAGGAGCTCGAAGCCGATCAGCGCAAGGTTTCCGAGGCCAGCGACGAGGCGCGACTGCTTTCGGCGCGGGCGATCGAGCGGCTCAACATGGGCACCAGTCAGATCCAGTCCTCGCTTCAGCAAATTACCAATCTGCTCGATCTCGTGGAAACGCTTGCCACCCATGTCACCGGTTTCGCTGCTGCGATGGATCAGGTGAAGCGATGCTCGCAGGATATCGAGCAGATCGCGGAGACGACCAACATCCTCGCGCTCAACGCCACTATCGAGGCTATGCGTGCGGGTGATGCGGGGCGTACCTTTGCGGTAGTTGCCAATGAGGTGAAGACCCTCGCCGGCGAGACACGCAAGGCGACCGACGAGATCAGCGACGTCATCGAAACGCTGGGAAGCGAAGCGGCAACCGTCATCGAAAGGATCGAAGCGGGTGCCAAGGCATCCAATGAAGCGAAGACTTCGGTTGCCAGCATCGACGCAACTATTTCTGGCGTTAGCCAGTTGGTCGAGGAAGTCGACCAGCAGAACGACCAGATTACTCGCGCCACCGGTATGATGACCGAACACGTCGACCGGGTATCCAGTGTGATCGATAGCTTCGACCGGGCTGCCAATGAAAACGAGCACCGGCTTGAAACCGCGCACGAGCGGATCGAGGAGCTCGAACTGACCGCCAGCGAAATGTTCGACCAGATCGTGAAGGCCGGCCTATCTCCGCAGGACAGTCAGATGGTTGAAAAAGCGCAGCACTTCGCTGCCGAAGTCATCGCGACCGCGGAAAAAGCCATTAACAGCGGCTCGCTGAGCATGGACCAGTTGTTCGACGACAACTACCGGCTCCTCGAAGGCACCAACCCGAAGCAGTATCGCACGGCGCTGAGCGATTGGGCCGATGCCCACTGGCGCCCGATCAACGACCGGGTCGTAGGCGAGGGTGGTCCGATCATGATGTGTTCGCAGGCCGACATGAAAGGCTTCCTGCCCACGCACATCACCGACCGGTGTCGCAAGCCGACCGGCGATCTGACACATGATACCACCTACTGCCGCAACGGGCGGATCATGCTCTACGCGATCGACAAGAAAGCGAAGCAGCAGAACGATGCCTATATGATGGCCGTCTATCGCCAGGAAGGCGACGGGAAGAATTATGTCGTCGTTCGCAACGTCTATGTGCCAATCGTAATCAACGGTCGCCGCTGGGGTGATTTCGAACTGGCGTATAGCTTCCGTTGATCAGAGCGGTGCTTTTCGAAATGAGCTGACAGCGCAACTTGTTCTCAATATGTTCTCATCGCGAGCGATTCGCGAAGGAGGACGATTGCGACAATGTTTGCCCGTACCGGGCCGCACGAATTGCGGTACCTGTTCATCGACTTCAATGCCTATTTTGCGAGTGTCGAACAGCATGACGAGCCTGCGTTGCGCGGCAGACCAGTCATCGTCACGCCGCTGAAGTCCGAGTATAGCGGTGCAATTGCGGCCAGTTACGAAGCCAAGGCATTGGGTATTTCCCGCGGCACTTCGGTGGCCGAGGCACGCCGTCTCTGTCCAGACATAGCCGTGCGTCCGGCACGCCATGATCGCTATGTCGCGATCCACAAAGAGCTGATGGTGGAAATCGAACGGCACATCCCGGTCGAACAAGTTTGCTCGATCGACGAATGCTTGTGCGAGCTGGACCGGACCGAGACGACGAGACTTGCTGCAGAGGCAAAGGCACGGGATATCAAGCGCGGGATCGCGCGCAATATCGGTCCGATGCTGAAGGCTTCCATCGGCCTGTCGACAAGCCCGCTCCTTGCCAAGCTCGCCAGCGAACTGGTCAAGCCGGATGGGCTGACACTGATCGACAATTCCATGCTGCCCGACGCGCTGGTGGATTTACCGCTGCGTGCCATTCCCGGTATCGGGGAAGGCGTCGAGACACGTCTCGCCCGAGCGGGAGTGAACGATTTCACGGGTCTGTGGAAGCTTCAGCCAAAACAGGCGCGCGCGCTATGGGGTTCGGTCGAAGGAGAGCGCTTTTATTACGGCCTGCATGGATACGACATTCGACGCGAGACGCCTGCCGCAAAACGGATGATCGGTCATAGTCGCGTCCTTTCGGGCGAATACCGACGGTCCGACGGTGCGCGGATCGTCGCCCGCGCGCTGATCCTCAAGGCGGCGAGCAGGTTGCGATATTACGACCTCCACGCAGGCGCCATGCATTTCACCGCCAAGCTCGCAAGCGGGATCGCGCTTGGCCATGAGGCTGTTTTCCGTCCAACGCAGAATAGCTGGCGTTTTCTGCGCGAACTTGACGCATTCTGGCCGCAAATAATGGATGTTGTGCGCAGTAGCGATGGCGCGAACGCGGAGCTCAAGCTGGTATCATGCTATCTTCACGATTTACGCGCGGAACCGCCGCCGCTCGACCTGTTTGTCTCGCGCGAAGAAGATGCCCGCGATGCCCGCCAGGCTGCGCTATGGTGCTGCATCGACGACCTCAACCGCCGCTATCGCAAACAAGCCGTGGTCCTGAGTTCACAATATGGACTCGATCTCAACTATCTCGGCGTGAAAATTGCCTTCAGCCGCGTGCCTGAGGCGGCGGAGTTTGAATGTTGATCGGCCTCAGGTCTGACGCCGGGCCATGAAGGCAAGCCGCTCGAACATCATCACGTCCTGCTCGTTCTTCAGCAATGCACCATGGAGTGGCGGGATGGCGCTGTTCGGATTGCTGTCCTGCAAGACTTCCAGCGGCATGTCCTCGTTCAGCAGTAGCTTGAGCCAGTCGAGTAGTTCACTGGTCGAAGGCTTTTTCTTGAGGCCGGGTACGTCGCGAAGTTCGTAGAAGATTTCCATCGCCTTGCTGACGAGGTTCTTCTGGATACCGGGGAAGTGGACCTCGATGATGTCACGCATCGTCTCGCGGTCTGGGAATTTGATGTAGTGGAAGAAACAGCGGCGCAGGAAAGCGTCGGGCAGCTCTTTCTCGTTGTTCGAGGTGATGACCACGATAGGCCGTTCTTTCGCCTCGATCCGCGTATGCGTCTCGTAGACATCGAAACTCATGCGGTCGAGCTCCTGCAGGAGGTCGTTAGGAAACTCGATGTCGGCCTTGTCGATCTCGTCGATCAATAGGACTGGCAGCTCGGGTGAAGTAAAGGCCTCCCACAGCTTGCCTTTCTTGATGTAATTCGAAATGTCGTGAACACGCTCGTCACCAAGCTGGCCGTCGCGCAAGCGAGCTACCGCGTCATATTCATAGAGGCCTTGCTGCGCCTTTGTCGTCGATTTGACGTTCCATTCGATCAGCGGAGCATCTAACGCTTTCGAAATTTCATGAGCCAGTACGGTCTTGCCCGTCCCCGGCTCCCCTTTGACCAATAGCGGACGACGAAGCGTAACGGCTGCATTGACGGCGACTTTCAGGTCTTCGGTGGCGATATAGGACTGCGTACCTTCGAAGCGGGTCGTTTCGGACATCGGTTTTCCCTTGCAACTTTACGGATGCGTTAGGGCGCTGGCACTTCAAGGGCAAGGGGGCGTTGTAGTGACAAGGCCAAGGAACGACGGAGGGATCATGCCGACGGAAAATATCACGATTACCACGGATGCGGGACACGACCTGACCGGTTCGCTTGAGCTTCCTACCGGACTGGTGCGAGGGGCTGCCCTTTTCGCCCATTGCTTCACCTGCACGAAGAACAGCAAAGCGGCAGTTGCCGTGGCAAGAGAGCTGGCTGGCCAGGGCATCGCCTGCTTGCGCTTCGACTTCACGGGGCTTGGAGGGAGTGGCGGCGATTTCGGAAGAGCGGGCTTTGCCGTCGACGTGTCAGATCTGGTGGCAGCCGCCCAGGAACTGATCGACAGATTCCCTCAGCCAATCCTGCTTGTGGGACACAGCCTCGGCGGTGCGGCAGTCCTTGCTGCTGCGGACGAACTCGGCTTCGACAAGGTCGCGGCGATTGCAACCATTGGGGCACCATCGGATGTGCCTCATGTCCTATCGAATATCGATGGTGATCTCGAAAGGATACGCGACAAGGGTGAGGGCGTGGTGAAAATTGGCGGCCGCGAATTTACTTTGGGCCGCGAGTTTATTGAAAAGGTCGAAAATACGGACCTGCTGGCCGAAGTCGGTCGCTTACGGAAGCCGCTCCTGTTTCTCCATTCCCCGACAGACGACATCGTCGGTATCGAACACGCTAGTGCACTGTTCCAGGCGGCCCGGCATCCGAAGAGCTTCATCAGCCTGGAAGGCGCAGACCATCTCCTCTTGAAAGAGCAAGACGCGAAATTCGCCGCGAGCGTCATCGCTGGCTGGGCCGGGCGCTATCTACCGCTTCGCGAGGACTGGCCGATGCCTGACAAAGGCGTGGTGACCTGTATGGGTCATGGCAAATTCGGCACGGAAATCCACACGACCAGCCACCGGTTCATCGCCGACGAGCCGAAATCCTACGGTGGCGACGATACCGGCCCCACGCCATACGATCTGTTGCTAGGCGCCTTGGGCGCGTGCACCTCGATGACCCTGGGGATGTACGCCGAGCGCAAGAAATGGCCGCTCGAGGGCGTTAAAATCAATCTGGTTCACTCGAGCAATCATGCCAAGGATTGCGAAGAATGCTTGGCGGAAGAAGAGGGAATGCCGCATCAGCTCATTACCCGTGAAATCGTTCTTAGCGGGAATGATCTCTCCGAGGAGCAGCGGACACGTTTACTCGAAATTGCCGACAAATGCCCGGTTCACAAGACCCTGGAAGGTAGGATTTACGTAAAGACGCGGCTTGCCGAATAACTAATTATTTCGGGCATACCCATACGGCCCTTCCGGATCACGGGTGTCAGGCATCAATCATTTCTCGGTCGAACTCGCCTGCATTGTTCTGGATGAAATTGAAACGGTGTTCGGGATTGCGGCCCATGAGTTGATCGACCAGTTCCTTAACCACTGCACGTTGCTCGAATTCGGCAGGCAGCGTGATGCGGATCAGGCTGCGCGTATCCGGGTCCATCGTGGTCTCGCGTAGTTGTTGAGGATTCATCTCGCCAAGACCCTTGAAGCGGCCGACGTCTACCTTCTTTCCCTTGAATACGGTTTCTTCGAGCTCCTTGCGATGTGCATCGTCACGCGCATAGCGGCTCTCCTTGCCTGATGTGAGACGGTAGAGCGGAGGCTGTGCGAGGTAGAGATGTCCGCCGCGTACCACTTCGGCCATTTCCTGAAAGAAATACGTCATAAGCAGCGTGGCGATATGCGCGCCGTCGACATCGGCGTCGGTCATGATGATGATGCGGTCGTAACGCAGGTTCTCCGGGTCGCAATCCTTGCGTGTGCCGCAGCCCATGGCGAGCGTCAGGTCGGCTATTTCACTATTGGCGCGGATCTTGTCGGCAGTGGCGCTGGCGACGTTGAGAATTTTGCCGCGGATAGGCAGGATCGCCTGTGTTTTGCGGTTGCGAGCCTGTTTGGCGCTGCCGCCTGCACTGTCGCCTTCGACAATGAACAGTTCGGTTTCTCCGTCGCCTTCGCCGGAGCAATCGGTAAGCTTTCCGGGCAGACGCAGTTTTTTGGCATTGGTTGCGGTCTTGCGCTTGATCTCGCGTTCCTGCTTGCGGCGCAGGCGCTCGTCCATCCGCTCCATAACCTGGCCCAGCAGAGCCTTGCCTCGGTCCATGTTGTCGGAAAGGAAGTGATCGAAATGATCGCGCACTGCGTTCTCTACCAGTCGAGCTGCCTCGGGTGATGTGAGGCGGTCTTTGGTCTGGCTCTGGAACTGCGGATCGCGGATGAAGACGCTGAGCATGACCTCGGCACCGACCATGATATCGTCAGCCGTGAGGTCCTTTGCCTTCTTCGTGCCGGTCAGTTCGCCGAACGCACGCAGCCCCTTGGTAAGGGCCGCACGGACACCTTGCTCGTGCGTACCGCCGTCGGGCGTGGGCACCGTGTTGCAGTACCAACTCGTCGAACCGTCAGAATAGAGTGGCCATGCAATCGCCCATTCGACGCGGCCCTGTTCCATGCCGTCCTGCTCGGGAAAGTCCTGCGATCCGGCGAATGGCTGGGCAGTGACGCATTCTCGTCCGCCGATCTGCTCGGCGAGGTGATCGGCCAGGCCACCTGGAAACTTGAAAATTGCCTCTGCAGGGACTTCTTCCGAAGCCAGACTTTCGGTGCATTTCCAGCGGATTTCCACGCCCGCGAACAGATAGGCCTTAGAGCGGGCGAGCTTGAATAGCCGTTTGGCGCTGAACTTGCGGTCACCGAAGATTTCGCTGTCGGGAACAAAAGTTACCGTTGTCCCGCGCCGATTTGGGGTAGGGCCAAGTTCTTGGATATCGCCCTTGGGCGCGCCCTTGGAGAATTCCTGCGCATACAGCGTCTTGTCGCGCGCTACCTCGACCCGTGTGTAGTCCGACAGAGCGTTGACCACGCTGACGCCCACGCCGTGGAGACCGCCGCTGGTAGCATAGGCCTTGCCCGAGAACTTGCCGCCCGAATGGAGCGTGGTGAGGATGACTTCCAGCGTCGACTTGCCCGGATACTTCGGATGCTCTGCCACCGGCATCCCGCGCCCGTTATCAGAGATGGTGATGCGGTTGCCTTCCTCGACCCGGACCTCGATCCGGCTGGCATGGCCGGCGACCGCCTCGTCCATCGAATTGTCGAGCACTTCGGCGACGAGATGGTGCAAAGCCCGGTCGTCAGTCCCGCCGATATACATGCCGGGGCGTCGGCGCACAGGCTCAAGGCCTTCGAGGACCTCGATGGAAGAAGCATCATAGTCGCCGGAAGATGTCGGCGTATTTTCGAACAGGTCGTCGGACATTGCCGCAGGCTATATCGCTCGCAGTGCTCGCCGCAAGCTGGACGGTAAGGTTATCCGCCTGTCAGAAGCCCTTGGGGGCAGCCGAGACAACCTCTACGTCGCCATTGGTTACCCGGCGTACTTCCATCGAGCGCTGAATCACGCCGTTCCGTTGAAAGCGAAAGGGGCCATCGATACCGTCGAATCCCCCCGACTGGAACAGAACATCGGTAGGAAATGGACGGCCGAAGCGCCATTCGCGTGCTGCCCGAAGCGTCAGCAGGACAGCGTCGTAACCAAGCGTCGCAACGCGATAAGGCTGTCCGCCGAACCGTTCCTGATAGCTACGCACAAAGCCGGCGTAGCGAGCATCGCTGACAGCGGAGAAGAGCGCGCCGCGCAGTGCGGAAGACCGTAGTAACGCACTGTCGCCGCTCCAACGTTCGGTCCCCAAAATCCGGAGGCCAGCAGACTTCACGGCTTCCGCACCCCGGATCGAATTGGCACCTCCGTCAGCGATCAGGATCGTGTCGAAGCCGCCGCGCTGCTTCAACCGGCCCGCGGCACTGACGACCGAAGTATTGCTGCGGGTATAGTTTTCGCTCGCGACGAGGTTCCCGCCGTATTCGGAAAGAGCCGAACGCAGCGCTGCGTCGGCGCGCACTCCATAATCACCGTCGGGCGCGAGTATGGCGAAACTGTCGGCTCCATTGTCGCGTGCATATTCCACACTGCGCGCAATCGATTGTTCGGGAATATGACCCATCACGAATACGCCAGGGCCGGCCACAGTCGCATCGTTGGAAAAGCTGATAATCGGCACGTTGGCTGGAGCGGCCTCGGCGCGGACCGAAACGACGTTGCTGCCCAGCAAGGGGCCTATTATCAGCTTGCTGCCGTCGGCAATCGCCTGCCTAGCCGCTGCCTGCGGACCTTCGGCAGTGTCATAGGTGGTAATGCGCAAGTTGCTCGCTTCAGTGTCGAGGATCGCCATGGTCGTTGCGTTGGCGATCGATTGTCCCACTTCGCCGTTCTGGCCGGAAAGGGGCACCAGCAGTGCAACTCGGTGCAGGTTCTCGTCCTGGGGAAGGGTGGTCGCGCTCGGCTCCGGTGTGGGGGTGCCCACGGTAGGGGCATCGCCGCCTTTCGGAATTATCGAACAGCCTGAAAGCAGGACTGCGCCTGCCGCCATCATTACGTTACGCCGGGTGACAAATGCGCGCTTCATTCTTGCCGCGTCCCTCTAAGGTAGTTCATGGGGAGAGAGTGAGCGATGCCGCCCAGCCTCTACAGGACCGCCTTACACCCGGTCTTTACCTTGTTGCCACCCCTATCGGCAATCTGGGCGATATCACCATGCGAGCCGTGGACATTCTGTCACGCTGCGACGCGGTTGCTTGCGAGGACACGCGGGTCACCGGCAAGCTTTTGAAGCATCTGGGTATTTCCAAACCGCTTTGGCGGTACGACGATCACAGCGAGCATCGCGACCGATCCCGCCTTGTCGAATCCGTCCGTACGCGCGCGGTCGCGCTGGTGAGCGACGCGGGGACACCGATGATCTCCGATCCAGGATACCGGTTGGTGAACGATTGCCGTGCGGAAGGCATTCCTATCACGAGCCTGCCCGGTGCATGCGCTGCGATCGTAGGGCTGACGCTTTCCGGCTTGCCGAACGACCGATTTCTCTTCGCCGGTTTCCTGCCGGTCAAGGACAAGGCCCGGCGCGAAACACTCGAGGAACTGTCTGCCACCAATGCGACACTGGTTTTTTACGAAACAGGGCCACGCCTGCTCAAATCGCTGAAGGTACTGGGCGAGGTCCTGCCCGAGCGGGAAATCGCAGTTGCGCGCGAACTCACCAAGTTGCACGAGGAGTGCCGCCGTGGACTGTCCGACGGATTGATCGCCTATTACGATGCTAATCCTCCGAAAGGAGAAATCGTGCTTCTCGTCGGACCGCCGCAAGATCATGCTCCCAGTGATGCGGATGCGGACCATATGCTCCGTGAAGCCATGCAGACGATGAAGGCAAGTCAGGCCGCCGGACAGGTCGCGAAGGCGACCGGTCTGGATCGCAAGGCGCTCTATGCTCGCGCGATGGAGTTGAAGTCCGAATGAACCGTCAGCAGGCCGAGCGCAGCGGTCGCGATGGCGAGACGCGTGCGGCGCTCTGGCTGCGGGCGAAGGGGTGGCAGATTCTCGACCGGCGCATCAAGACGCCGGCAGGAGAGATCGATCTCGTGGCGAAACGCGGCAGGCTGATCGCTTTCGTCGAGGTGAAATGGCTTAAGAAGCGCGAGGAACTAGACTACGCGATTGACCAGACGCGCTTGACCCGCGTTGCCGCAGCGACCGAGGCCGTGGCGCATCGATATGCACAGGAGGGGGAGGATATCCGTGTCGATGTAATCCTGCTTGCACCTGGTGCCTTCCCTCGCCACATCGCCAACGCCTGGCAGCCCTGATCCTGCGGCGGGCTCAGTATAACCGGAGTTTGAGATGACCCTACGTGTCGCCGTACAGATGGACCCGCTCGAAAGCATCAAGATCGCGGGAGACAGCAGCTTCGCTTTGATGCTCGCAGCGCAGGAGCGCGGGCATGAGGTCTGGCATTACGATGTCGCAAGTCTCGCCTGGCAAAGCGACGGTACGCCCGCGGGCCAAATCACAGCGCATGCCGCACCGGTCAAGGTTCAGCGGGTCGAAGGCGCTCACTTCACTGCCGGGGAACGCCGCCGTATCGATCTTGCAAGGGATATCGACGTCGTGTTGATGCGGCAGGATCCCCCGTTCCATCTTGGCTATATCAGTGCCGCTTTTCTGCTCGATCGGTTGAAGGGCACTACTCTGGTCGTAAATGATCCGCGCGAAGTGGTGAACGCGCCCGAGAAGATGTTCGTGCTCGATTATGCCAGGTTCATGCCACCGACCATGATCGCGCGGCATCTTGACGACCTCAAGACCTTCCAGCGTGAGCACGGTTCGGTGGTTGTAAAGCCGCTCCACGGCAATGGCGGCAAGGCGATTTTCCGCCTTGATGAGAGCGGTACAAACCTGTCGGCACTCAGCGAGGTATTCGACCTTACCTGGCCAGAGCCGCATATGTTGCAGCCATTTCTCCCGGAAGTGGCGGAAGGCGACAAGCGTATAGTCCTCGTCGATGGTGAATTTGCCGGGGCAATCAACCGCTTTCCCGGAGAAGGTGAGTTTCGTTCGAATCTGGCGCAAGGCGGTCATGCGGAGGCTGCGACATTGACCCCGCGTGAAGAGGAAATTTGTGCTGCAATGGGGCCCGAACTGAAGAAGCGCGGTCTGGTATTTGTCGGGATCGACGTGATTGGCGGGAAGTGGTTGACGGAAATCAACGTTACCTCGCCAACCGGAATCGTTGCAATCGACAGATTCAACGGTACCGACACGGCCAGCCTTATCTGGGAAGCGATCGAGCGCAGATACGCGGACCAATAACTCCGATCGGCCGTTAGACGCACTGTGAACGATTTCATCCTAAGTGCTATCGCCAGCGGCGGATATTTCGGCATCTTCATCCTGATGGCGCTGGAGAATATCTTTCCGCCCATGCCGTCGGAAATTATCATGGGCTATGGCGGTGTGCTGGTTGCACGCGAGCAGATGTCCTTCATGCCGCTTCTGATGATCGGCACGCTGGGCACGGTGGCGGGAAACTATTTCTGGTATTGGCTCGGTTATCGCTGGGATGAAGATCACCTCAAGAATTTCATCGAAAAGCGCGGGCGCTGGCTGACCTTCGAATGGGAAGAATTCGAAAAGGCGCGCCACATGTTCCGTCGCCACGGTGACTGGATCGTCTTCCTGCTGCGCTTCTCGCCGTTCCTTCGCACCATTATCTCTTTGCCTGCCGGGCTTGCCAGGATGAAGCTCTGGCGCTTCCTCCTCTTCACCTTCCTCGGATCGCTGATCTGGAATGGAGCGCTGATCCTTGGCGGCAGTGCTCTGTCCGGCCTGATCGACCGGTACGATGTCTATGCGAGCTGGGCGGTCGGCGGTTTCATTGCCATGGGTGTAGCCTGGTATGTGTACCGGGTGGCCACGTGGAAACCGGCGAGCAGAAAGTCCTAGTCCGTCTCTCGCGGGTGGGCGCTGCGGTAGGTATCCAGCAAGCTCGCCGCATCGACCTTCGTATAGATCTGGGTCGACCCGAGACTGGCATGGCCGAGCAGCTCCTGCAGGCTGCGTAGATCGGTCCCGGCGCCTAGCAAATGCGTTGCGAAACTATGTCTCAGCGCGTGAGGAGTGGCGGTATCGGGAAGGCCAAGCACACGCCGCGCACGGGCGGTGACTTTCTGCACCACGCCTTGTGAGAGCGGCCCGCCCTTGATGCCGCGAAAGAGCGGATCTTCGCCGGAAAGAGACCACGGGCATTGGCGCACATAGGCATCGACCGCCTCACGGATCAGTGGGACGAGCGGGACCATCCGCTGCTTGTTGCCCTTGCCGGTAACCGTGAGCGTTTCACCCAGCGGCAAGTCGCTGCCCTTGAGCGAAAGCGCCTCCGAAATGCGCATACCTGCGCCATAAAGCATCAACAGCACTGCCCGGTCGCGTGCGCCGACCCAGCCTTCGGCGGCGAGCGCTTCTACCGTTTCGGCCAGTCCGATCGCGTCGTCGGGGGTAACCGGGCGAGGCAAACCTTTTTTAAGGCGCGGTCCCCTGATGCGAGGGGATTCGGTCACCTCGTATCCCGCCTGCGCACGGGCAAAGCCGATGAAAGCTTTGAGCGCCGAGAGTTCGCGCGCGGCGGAGGCGTTGGACAGTCCGTCGACCCGCCGTGCAGCCAAGTGGGCGCGCAGTTTGGCAGTCGAAAGGCTGGCGATTTGTTCGAACCCGGTTATTTCGAGACTGGTCAGTAAGCGCTCGGCGGCCTTGTGATAGGCGCGCACGGTATGTGGTGACCGCCGCAGGCCGAGCGCAAGATGGTCATGCCACGCGCCAAGAACATCCTGCCTGCTCAACTGCTCACGAGCTCCTCGGGTACGAGTTCACCGAGAAGCCCATCTAGCAGCGGCATACCCGCTTCGGACACACCCAGCCGACCGTCCATGGTCCATATCAGTCCGAGATTTCGATAAAGAGCCAGCTTCTTTTCATCGATCAGGCCACCGCGGGAAATGCCGAAGCGGGATTCCAATTCGGCGAGGTCGATGCCATCGGCGAGGCGCAGGCCCATGAGTATGGCTTCCGAGGCCTGTTCGCGATTATCCAGAATTCTGTGCTCGGCGATACCGTCACCTTGCCTATCGATGGAGGCGAGGAAATTCTCGGGTTTCTTGTGGCGTGTCGTTCCAATACCGCCGCGCCGCCCATGCGCGCCCGGACCGATGCCGTGGTAGTCGCGGTATCGCCAGTAGGTGAGATTGTGACGGCTTTCCTCGCCCGGCTTCGCGTGGTTGCTGATTTCGTAAGCCGGGAGGCCAGCCTCGTCGGTCATGGCGCGGGTAAGGGCGAAGAGGTCGGCCGCCGGATCATCCTCCAACGGATTGAAACGCCCCAGTCTAACATCCGTGGCGAAGCGCGTCGTAGGCTCGATGGTCAATTGGTACAGTGACATATGCGACGTTCCCAGCGCCAGCGCCTCCGAGAGTTCCTGCCGCCATTCGTCCGGCGTCTGATCGGGCCGGGCATAGATCAGGTCGATCGAAACGCGGCTGAACAGTTTCTGCGCTGTTTCGAGCGCATCAAGCGCTTCATTCGCACCATGGAGCCTCCCCAGAAAGCGCAACACGTCGTCACGCAGGCTCTGTACACCAAGCGAGACACGGTTGATCCCCGCGCTAGCAAGATCGGCAAAGTTCGCGGCTTCCACCGATGAGGGATTTCCTTCGAGTGTAATCTCGATGTTCTCCGCAAAGCCCCACAGTTTTTCAGCTTCTCGCAGGAGAGACGCCACGAGGGCAGGCGGCATGAGCGAAGGTGTTCCTCCACCGAAAAAGATACTTAGAAGCGACTCTTCATTTTCTACCGAAGCAAACTCGGCGCGCATATCGGCCAGCAATGCAGCTTCCCATACGGCCATGTCGGTGCGTCCGCGAACGTGGCTGTTGAAGTCGCAATAGGGACATTTCGCCAAGCAGAATGGCCAGTGGATGTAGAGAGAACGGGCCAATTCTTGGCTTCACCTCAAATTAAGCAGGAATACGGTTATAGCATTGCCATGGACGGGTCTAAAATTCTGATTGCGGCAAGCGCCGCATTCGCTGCGCTATGTGCCACGGGCATCACGGTTGCCGCAAGCGCTAGCAACAGCGGCAATGGGTACCGAACCGGAACAGCTTACGACAATCGCATGGATGATAGGCTCGCCTTGCGCATGCTCGACGCGCATAATCGTGAGCGGCAGCGCCTCGGCTTGCCCAAGCTGAAATGGAACCGCGCGCTGGAGCGCGAGGCACAGCAATGGGGCCGCGAACTCGCCAGACGTGGACGGCTAGAACATGCCGACCGCCGCACGCGCAACAGCACGGGCGAGAATCTATGGATGGGTAGTCAGGGCCAATGGGACGTGCTTGTCGGGCTCGAAATGATGATCGATGAAAAGAGGCATTACAGGCACGGTAATTTTCCCGAAATTTCCTCGACGGGAAAGTGGGCCGACGTAGCGCATTATACCCAGATAGTCTGGCGCGACACCAAGGAAGTTGGCTGTTCGGTAGTCAACGACCGGGGCTGGGACGTGCTGGTGTGTCGCTACTGGCCCGCCGGCAATGTTTGGGGTCAGAAGGCTTACTGACCGAACTGTTCGTTTACGAGTTTGGCGAAGGCATCGGCGCGATGGCTGATCGCGTGTTTTTCTTCCGGTGCGATCTCTGCGAAAGTTTGCTCGCGTCCCTTGGGAACGAAAACCGGATCGTAGCCGAACCCCATTTCCCCGCGGGGCGGCCACGTCAACTTTCCGGGTGCCGTACCTTCATAGACGGCGTGCTCGCCATCGGGCCAGGCGATTGCAAGTACACAGTGGAACGCGCAGGAGCGATCGGCATCGGGGCCTTTCCGCTGGAGCATTCCCTCGACCTTGCCCATGGCCATGTACCAGTCGCGGCCCGGATTGCCCTCGAACCACTGCCGTTCCGCCCAGTCTGCGGTATAGACGCCGGGGCGTCCGTCCAGTGCATCGACCGAAAGACCGCTGTCGTCGGCAAGGGAAGGGAGGCCCGAGGCCTCGGCTGCTGCGCGCGCCTTTAGCAGAGCGTTCTGGACGAAAGTCGTCCCCGTTTCCGCCGGTTCGGGCAGGCCCAGAGAGCCTGCGGAGATGCACTTCACCCCATGCGGGGCGAGCAGCGCGGAAATCTCCTTGAGCTTGCCCGCATTATGCGTGGCGATCACCAGGCTGCCCGAACCGATGCGGCGTGTCATTTGCGCGTAGCCTCGTCCTGCGCCTTGAAGATTTCGGCACAGCCCATCTGGGCCAAACGGAGGAGCCGCAGGAAGGCTTCTTCGTCATAGGGCGCGCCCTCTGCGGTTGCCTGTGCTTCAGCGATCTTGCCGCCTTCGATTAGTACGAAATTGGCATCGGCATCTGCCGAGCTGTCTTCGGGATAATCGAGGTCGAGCACAGGTGTTCCCTTGTAGATTCCGCAGGATACCGCGGCAACCTTGGCAGTAATCGGATCCTCGACGATGTCGCCCGACTTCATCAGCGCATTCACGGCGAGGCGCAGGGCGATCCATGCGCCGGAGATCGAGGCTGTGCGTGTGCCGCCATCGGCCTGGATGACGTCGCAATCGAGTGTAATCTGACGTTCGCCAAGTTTCCTGTGGTCGACTACAGCACGCAAGCTACGACCAATAAGGCGCTGTATTTCCTGAGTTCTTCCACTCTGTTTTCCCTTGGCTGCCTCACGTTGGCCGCGAGTATGGGTTGCGCGTGGCAGCATTGAATATTCGCCGGTGACCCAGCCTTCGCCTTTGCCGCGAAGCCACGGCGGTATGCGTTCTTCGACGCTGGCGGTGCACAGCACCTTGGTATCGCCGAAACCGATCAGGCAGCTGCCCTCGGCATGTTTGGTGTAACCGGTCTCGATGGTAATGGCGCGCATTTCATCGGGCGCACGTCCTGAAGGTCGCATAAAATCTCCAATGCAGTCGAATCTCTCGGGCAGGCTTTGGCCGAAGCCCCTTGAGGCCGCAAGGGGAGCGGCTAGATAGGAACAATGAACTCGCCGCCTCTACCTGACATGTCCGACCGTGCTCGCGAGATATTTCGCCTCGTGGTCGAGGGATATCTCGAGAGCGGCTCGCCGGTCGGTTCGAAAGCTCTTTCGGGCGAGGGAGGTGTGAACCTCTCACCCGCGTCGATCCGGTCCGTTCTGGCGGAATTGGAACAGCGCGGGCTTCTTGCCGCTCCGCACACCAGCGCAGGCCGTATGCCGACGGACAGCGGACTTCGTCTCTTTGTCGATGCGATGATGCAGGTGGCCGAACCGACCGCGGAGGAACGCGCCGCCATCGAACAACGCATCGCACAGCCGGGTCCTATCGAACGTGCGTTGGAGCAGACCAGTGCCTTGCTTTCCGACCTTTCGGGTGCGGCGGGCATGGTCATGGTGCCGAGACGAGAGCCGCGCCTTGCGCAGGTCTCGCTTACCCCGCTCGATGCCGGCCGGATTCTCGCCGTGCTGGTTGGTGAGGACGGGCATGTTGAAAATCGTGTCTTGCCTATGCCGGTCGAAGCGCTCGGCACCTCGCTCGAACAGGCGAGTAATTTCCTTACAGCCCAGACTGCGGGCCGGACGTTGGCAGAGGCGGCACAGCTGATAGAACGCGAAATCGCCAGCGGTCGCAGTGCATTGGACGAAGCCAGTCGCGACCTGGTGGAGCGCGGTCTCGCCGTGTGGACCGAAGATGCCTCGAACCGTCCGGTCCTGATCGTGCGGGGGCAGGCTAACCTGCTCGACGAAAGTGCGCTGTCCGATATCGAAAGGGTCCGTTCGTTGCTGGACGACCTCGAAAACAAGCAGTCGGTTGCCTCGTTGCTGGAAAATGCGCGTGAAGCGGAAGCCATGCGAATTTTCATCGGTAGCGAGAATCGCTTGTTTTCGCTTTCGGGCTCGTCCGTCATCGCCGCGCCCTATCGCGACCGGGAGGGAAAAGTGGTCGGGGTACTCGGTGTCATCGGTCCAACTCGGTTGAATTACGCGCGTGTCGTCCCCATGGTGGATTTCACGGCCCGATCCTTGGGCAAGAGAATTGGCTGACAGGGTTTTCAAGTGAACAACGAGAACACGAACGAACCGCAGGAAAAGGCGGTCGACGATGAAGTGGCGCGCGAAATGGAAGGCGTGCCGGAACACCTGCGCGAAGGCGCGGACGAAGACAAAAGCGAAGGTGAAGACGCGGAGGAAGCGCTGGAAGATGCGCTCGCCAGCCTTCGCGGAGATCTTGAAGCAGCGAAGCAGGACGTACTTTATGCTCGCGCAGAGACACAGAATGTGCGTCGCCGCATGGAGAAGGATATTCAGGACGCCCGCAATTATGCTGCCACCGGTTTCGCGCGCGATGTGCTGAGTGTGGCAGACAACCTTGCGCGCGCACTCGATGCGATCCCGGACGAACAGCGGGAAGACGAGAAGCTCAAGGGTTTTATCGCGGGTATCGAGGCAACCCAACGCGAACTGGAGAAGGTTTTTTCGCAGAACGGCATTACGCGCATAGCCGCCAAGGGTATGCCGCTCGATCCGAACCAGCATCAGGCAATGATGGAAGTGCCAACCGACGAGGTCGAACCCGGCACGATCGTTCAGGAGATGCAGGCCGGCTACATGATCAAGGATCGTCTGCTGCGCCCGGCAATGGTCGGCGTAGCAAAGAAGCCGGACTGATCAGAACACTTTCGGGAGAGAATCGATGAGGACTGCCATTTTCGGAGCGGCGGTCCTCGCCGTCTCCGCTTTCGCTAGCCCGCTTGCAGCTCAGGACACAGCCGACGAGCGGCTCATGGCACTGGCCGACGAATATCATGACTTCCAGTTGGCGGAATATGGACTGACGGAACGGGACGACGGAGGCACCGAACAGGGCGACCGGCTATGGTCGGTGACTCCCGAAGCGCATCGCGCACGCGCGGCGCAATTCGCCCGCTACCTGGAACGTCTCGAAAACATCAATTCCTCGGACTTGTCGCCGGAAGCCCGCACCAATGCGATGGTCCTTCGCACACTTCTCGAAAGCGACATCGGCGATGCGCGCTTTGCCGAATGGGAAATGCCCTTCGACAGCGACAGCAACTTCTGGTCCTATCTCGCTGCGAGAAGTGCTTTCAATACAGTCGAGGATTATGAGAATTACATCGGGCGCATGCGCGATTTGCCGCGCTATTTCGATGAACAGATCGCCAATGCCGGTGCAGGGCTGGAACGAGGTTTCAGTGTTCCGCGCGTAACGCTCGAAGGTCGGGATGCTTCGATCGAGGCATATGTCGTCGATTCCCCCGAAGAGAGCCCGTTTTGGACGCCCTTCGAGAGCTTGCCCCAACGGTTCTCGGCCGAGGATCGCGCGCGGCTGGTGGCAGAAGGTCGCGCTGCGATCGAGGAAAGCGTCACGCCTGCCTATCGCGAGTTGCTGACGTTCTTCCGGGAGATCTATTTGCCCAACGCCCGCACCACATTGGGTGCTCGCGAGTTTCCAGATGGCGCGGCCTATTACGCGCAGCAGATACGGCAATATACCACGCTCGACCTGACCGCAGAGGAAATCCACCGTATCGGTCTGGGAGAGGTCGCTCGAATCACTTCGGAAATGGAGCAGGCAAAGGCGGATGCCAGTTTCGAAGGCACGCTGGCGGAGTTCATCTCTTTCCTGCGCACCGACGAACAATTCGTGGCCGATACGCCCGATGAGCTGATGGGCGTCGCCGCTTACACTGCCAAGCGTGTCGACGACAAACTGGATGAGTACTTCGGTTTCCTTCCGCGTTACCGTCATGGACTACGTCCGGTCGATCCCGCGATCGCACCTTTTTACACTGCAGGGCGGGGAGGGCTCGAATATTGCCAGATCAACACGCATGACCTGCCGTCGCGACCGGTGTACAACATCCCGGCGTTGACCATGCACGAATGCGCGCCGGGACATTCCTTCCAGGCTGCGATTGCGCTCGAGCGTGAGGATGCACCGCGCTTTCGCCGTCAGACCTATTTCTCAGGTTTCGGCGAGGGGTGGGGCCTGTACACGGAATATCTCGGCAATGAGATGGGCATCTATCGCGACCCCTATGAACGGTTCGGACAGCTGTCCTATGAAATGTGGCGCGCGGCACGGCTCGTGATCGACACCGGCATCCACCACTATGGCTGGACCCGTGAGCAGGCGGTCGAATATCTTTCCAGTCATACGGCGCTTTCGGATCGCGAAGTCGGGACCGAGATCGACCGCTATATAAGCTGGCCGGGACAGGCTCTGGCTTACAAGCTGGGCGAGATGACCATTCGGCGTGTGCGCCAGAAAGCGGAGAACGCGCTTGGGGAAGACTTCGACATCCGCAAGTTCCACGATGTCGTTCTATCGCTG
This sequence comes from Qipengyuania huizhouensis, assembly GCF_019711635.1. Lineage (GTDB taxonomy): Bacteria > Pseudomonadota > Alphaproteobacteria > Sphingomonadales > Sphingomonadaceae > Qipengyuania > Qipengyuania huizhouensis. Next base: position 139,175 of record NZ_JAIGNT010000004.1, read on the forward strand.
GGCTCGGTCCCCCTGCCTGCGCTCGAAGCTCGCATCGACGCCTTTATCGCTGATGGTGGGCAAGGTTTGCCGGGGGTAAGCTACGACTGATCGGGAACGGTCTGGCCAACACTCCGTAGTTTGACCAACAGGGAAATTGACGGAGAAATGCCATGAGAAGCAAGATACTAATCGTGCCGACGCTCGCACTTTCGACACTCGGCCTTGGCGCTTGTGCGCAGAACTATGGCGTTGAAGGTGCGGTTGCCGGGGCAGCTGCCGGTGCGGGTCTGGCTGCAATCACCGATGGTGATATTGAGACCTATGCGCTTGCCGGTGCGGCAATCGGTGGAGTTGTCGGCTACGCTACGGACAAGAACGATCGGTGCGATGGCTACTATGGCAATGGTCGCTATGTGGACGACGATTGCCGTTATGATGACCGTTACGCACGTTATTGGTAGAACTGGTCAAGCTTTGAACAGGGCCGCTCCCAACGGAGCGGCCCCTTTTTGATTGATCAGACTACCTGAGCGCGGTTTTCGTCCCGATGCTTTTTGAGGTATTTCATGAAGGGCGTACCGCCCGTACCTACATCGGGGTCGTTACCCGCGATTGAGCCGGCCTGCTTGTTGATATAGCTCGCCGCATATTCGAGATGCCGTGTGCGGAAACGCGCCGACTGTTCAAGACAGGCGTTGAAGGCATCCTTCAGTTCCTGATTATCGCTGCCACTGACGAAGTCCCGCAGTGTCGACTGCCTGGCGAGATCCTCGATGAAGCGACGGTGTTCGACGGGGCGATACTGGTGGAGTTCGTCGAGGAACTGGCGCAGGGGATCGTCGCTGTGATCGACCTGGAAAAGCGCATCCATCGCCGGAACGATCGAGCTTTGCGAACCCGTTTGCCCGCGGAAAGCCTGCGGCTTGCCTTCGTAACGGTCCATCCCCTCGTAGATAAGACCGCCGCCTTCCAACGCGGGATTGTTCGCCCAGCCGTGGATATAGGGGCGCACCCGGTGGAAATAGATGTATGGGTCGCACTGTTCGGGCATGCGGGAAAAGTGCGCGTAGATGCCTTCCCATGCTTGGTCCATTTCCCTGAGTAGGCGTGTGGCCTCGGCTGCGTTGCCATCCTTGGCAACCGAGACCAGTTTCGCCGCATTATCCAGCAGCACGCCAGCTTCGGCCTCGATTGCGACATGGACCAGCACAAACCAGTTCTCATCGGCCCCGCCGAAGAAGTTCTGGTACATTGCGATATTGTCGAGTGTGATCGGCCCCGATTTGTCGAGCCGGTACCAATTGTCGAGTACATAGCCCGAATAGGGAAGAAGTGGCGCCTGGCCTAGGCGATCGGCAATCTCGCACATGGGGCGGCCGAGATTCGCGGGCAAATGCTTCGGTGGTTCTGGTTCTCCCCAAACATAGGCCTGCACGAGGAAGGAATAATGCACCATCGCAGTGCGTACTTCTTCTTCCGGCGCAGTCTTGACCCATTCGCCGATTAGCGGATCGGGCAGCGCGTCGAGCCAGTGACGAACGCGGCCGGTGGTCAGTAGTGCGGAGAGTTTGCCCGCAGCGTCCAGGATGGGAGCGAATTGCTCCGGAAGGGTGATTTCGTCGATTTCGTAATGCGAAAGATAGCCGCGTTCGCGGCTCATACCGTAATCTTTAAGCTCCATGTGATGACTCATCGCCGGGCGCGGGTTGGGCCGCCCGATCAATGCGCGCATTCGTATCCATCCGTGGCGATCTTCTCAAGCATCGGCGTGGAAAAGTTCCGAACGCCGTAACGTCAGGCAGCTTTTTCCGAAAATCTTACCAGCAATTCATATGCTTCGGCCGATGGGGCACCTGCAATCTTCACGCCATTGCGCAACCAGAAGGCGTGCTTCACGATTTCCGCCTGTTGCTCGATCCCATATTGCTCGAGCCGCCATCCAGGTTTGAGGGAATAATCATAACGCGCCCACGGCATTCGGTGGGTAACCAGGTACCAGTTACCTCTTGTCTGGGTTTGCCAGACATGGACCAGTTCGTGGATCAGCAGGCCTTGCCGGATCAGCCCTTCACGAGAGAAATCATCGCAATAATATTCAGATCGGGGGTGGAAATGCAGGTGCCCGCGCGGAGCCATGGTGACGCGGCGAGGTTGAAACGGAAACCACTTTCGTCGCCTTATGGTGACCCGGTCATAGTCGATGGCGTCACCGAAAACTGTCCGGGCCAAAGCAATTTCGCCTTTTGTCAGGCTGCGTTCCCCGCCCGCCGCGCATTGCGGCGGGAGAGGGTCATCGTGGCTTTCGACGCCAAGTTTGTCGCGCAGGTCGTTCAGCGATCGTCCCCGGCGGACCGTACAGTCGCCTCGAACGTGTGGCGCCTGTTTCCCGCGGCGATGAGAGTGACTTCGGTCGTAGCGCCTTCTGCGATATTCTCGGCAAGCTCGAAGACCATGATGTGCTTTCCGCCTGGTTCGAAGCTCACGGTACCGCCGCTTTCCACCAGGATCGGAGGCGCCTCTCCCATCACCATCTTTCCATCTTCCATGATCGTATCGTGTATTTCGGCGCGACCGGCATCGGCGACCTCGGCGTTGCGGAAAGCCAGGTTACGGTCGCCATTGTTGGCGAGGTCGAAATAGATAGCAGCAGGGTTGCCGGCAACGGGCGGAAGCACAAGCCGCGCATTCGTTATCTCGACCCCGGCTATCGCATTTTCATCGACAATTGCGGCGGGCTCCTCCGTCTCGTTGCCGCAGGATGCCAGCCCGAGAGATGTTCCGGCAAGGAGCAGGGCGGCGTAGATCGATTTGGTCATTGTATATCCCTCCTGTGAATTGGTCGAAAATCTAGCGGGACCCATCTCTTGTGCCAAGGAAAAGCGAACCTATATCGCCCCTGTAATACACCGTTTTAATGAGCCGCCGACCGGTTTTGCCAGTTCTGGGAAACCAGCTGTGCGGCGTCCAACGATTTGAAACAGATGGGGAATCCATGAGCAAAGTTATCGGTATCGACCTCGGCACCACGAATAGCTGCGTTGCCGTGATGGACGGCGGCAAGCCCAAGGTCATCGAGAATTCCGAAGGCGCGCGTACGACGCCCTCGATTGTAGCCTTCACCAAGGATGGCGAACGCCTGATCGGTCAGCCGGCCAAACGCCAGGCTGTCACCAATCCCGACAACACACTTTTCGCCATCAAGCGCTTGATCGGTCGCCGGTTCGACGATCCGATGACCAAGAAGGATATGGATCTCGTTCCCTATGACATCGTCAAGGGCAAGAACGGCGATGCCTGGGTCGAAGCTGGCGGCGAAGATTATTCGCCCAGCCAGATTTCCGCCTTCATCCTCCAGAAGATGAAGGAAACAGCCGAAAGTTATCTCGGCGAAACCGTGACGCAGGCGGTCATTACCGTGCCCGCATACTTCAACGACGCACAGCGCCAGGCGACGAAAGACGCGGGCCAGATCGCCGGCCTCGAAGTGCTGCGCATCATCAACGAGCCGACTGCGGCCGCGCTGGCCTATGGCATGGACAAGGACGACGGTAAGACCATTGCGGTCTATGACCTTGGCGGCGGTACTTTCGACGTTTCGATCCTCGAAATCGGGGACGGCGTATTCGAAGTGAAGTCGACCAATGGCGACACTTTCCTCGGTGGCGAAGACTTCGACAGCGCTATCGTCGAATATCTCGCGGACGAGTTCAAGAAGAAGGAGAACATGGATCTCCGGACGGACAAGCTCGCCCTGCAGCGTTTGAAGGAAGCAGCCGAAAAGGCCAAGATCGAGCTGTCGAGCTCGGCCCAGACCGAAGTCAATCTTCCCTTCATCACTGCGCGCATGGAAGGCGGCAGCTCGACCCCGCTGCACCTCGTGGAAACGCTGACGCGTTCGAAGCTCGAACAGCTTGTCGGCGACCTTGTGAAGCGCACGCTCGAGCCCTGCAAAAAAGCACTGGCAGATGCCGGCATCGACAAGGGCGGCGTTGACGAAGTCATCCTCGTCGGCGGTATGACCCGCATGCCCAAGGTGCGCGAAGTCGTGGAAGAATTCTTCGGCAAGAAGCCGCACACCGGCGTGAATCCAGATGAAGTCGTGGCCATGGGTGCCGCCATCCAGGCCGGCGTGCTTCAGGGCGACGTCAAGGACGTGCTGCTGCTCGACGTGACCCCGCTTTCGCTGGGTATCGAAACGCTTGGCGGGATCATGACGAAGATGATCGATCGCAACACGACGATCCCGACCAAGAAGAGCCAGACCTACTCCACTGCAGAGGACAACCAGCAGGCGGTGACCATCCGCGTGTTCCAGGGTGAGCGCGAGATGGCCGGCGACAACAAATTGCTCGGTCAGTTCGATTTGGTCGGTATCCCGCCCGCACCCCGCGGCGTGCCGCAGATCGAGGTCACCTTCGACATCGACGCCAACGGCATCGTCAACGTCTCGGCCAAGGACAAAGGCACCGGCAAGGAACAGCAGATCCGCATCCAGGCTTCGGGCGGGCTGTCGGATAGCGACATCGAACAGATGGTTCAGGACGCCGAGAAATTTGCCGACGAGGACAAGAAGCGCCGCGAAAGCGCCGAGGCTCGCAACCAGGCCGACAGTCTCGTCCACGCGACCGAAAAGCAGCTCGAAGAGCATGGCGACAAGATCGACGCTTCGTTGAAGAGCGAAGTTGAAGAGAAGGTTGCGGCGCTCAAGACGGCGCTCGAAGGCGACGACGCGACCGATATCAACGCCAAGGCCCAGGATTTGTCGCAGAGTGCGATGAAGATGGGCCAATCGATCTACGAGCAGGAGCAGGCGAAAGCCGCTTCCGACGCGCCGGAGGGCGGAGACGCCGCTTCCGACAGCAAGTCTGACGAAGAAGTGGTCGACGCCGAATTCTCCGAAGTCGACGAAGACGCCAAGAACTGAGACGCCTGATGGAAACACTGCCGCCACCGGTGCCGATATGCGCCGGTGGCGGCTGAGTTTTGGGCGGGGAAAGTAATGTCAGCTACCGAAATCGATTTCTACGAATTACTTGGTGTCAGCCGCGATGCGGATGGCGCTGCGATCAAGAGCGCCTACCGCAAACTCGCGATGAAGCATCATCCGGACCGCAATCCCGGCTGCAGCGAGAGTGAAGCCAAGTTCAAGGCGATCAGCGTCGCCTATGATTGCCTGAAAGACCCGCAGAAACGCGCTGCCTATGATCGCTATGGTCACGCTGCTTTCCAGAACGGCGGCGGTCCCGGGGGTGCGCACGGCAATGCCGATTTCGGAGATATTGGCGATATCTTCGAGACGATCTTTGGATCTGCTTTCGGCGGTGGCGGGGGTCGCCCACGGCCGCGGCGCGGCGCGGACCTTCGCTATGACATGCAGATCGGCCTCGAAGAGGCTTTTCACGGCAAATCGACAGAGATCGAGATCGAAGTCAGCAAGTCCTGCGACACATGTCACGGGTCAGGCGCCCAGCCGGGAACGCACGCGCGCACTTGCAACCTTTGTGGCGGACAGGGGAATGTTCGCGCAAAGCAGGGTTTCTTCGTTGTCGAACGACCCTGTCCGAATTGTCACGGTGCAGGCGAAGTCATCACGAGTCCCTGCCGCGATTGCCGAGGTGAAGGGCGGGTCGATGTACCGCAAAAGCTCCAGGTGGATATTCCGCCGGGCGTCGACACCGGCACACGCATTCGCCTGTCTGGCAAGGGCGAGGCCGGGCCCCGGGGCGCGCCTTCAGGCGATCTGTACATTTTCGTCCATGTGACGCCGCACGAGATATTCCAACGTGAGGGGACCACACTCGCCACCCGCGTGCCGATCAGCTTCACCAAGGCCGCTTTGGGCGGCTCGATCGAGATACCCGGCATCGATGGCGAAGAACTGACCCTGGAGATTCCAGCAGGCATCCAGTCGGGCAAGCAATTGCGCCAGCGCGGTGCAGGCATGCCCGTCCTCCAGGGCCGCGGCCGCGGAGACTTGGTGGTGGAGATCGCAGTCGAAACCCCGACGCGGCTCAGCAAGGAACAGCGGAGTCTGCTCGAACAGTTCCGCGAACTGGAAACGGGCGACGAATGCCCGCAGAGCCAAGGGTTCTTCGACAAGATACGAAGCGCTTTCGGAAGCTGACCGTCAGATCATCCTTGCAAGCACTTCGCTTCGGATCTGGTCAATCAGAGCCTCGTCGCAGCGCAGTATCTCGGCCTCTTCGTCGAGGATGGCGAGGAAAGCCCGACGCTTGAAGTCGCGCACTGCAGCGTCGTCGACTTTCCCTTCCAGCGTCGAAAAGACGAGGTCGATCATTCGCTCGGCCCCGTGGAGGCGGCCCCACAAATAATCGTTCTCACGATAAGCCCGGCTGAAAAAGGCCCCGAAATTGTAGAATTCGATCCCACGCAGGGTGGCCGGGGTGCCGCCTTCGCGAATGCTTTTGGCATCGTCAGGACTGATGCGGTCGACCTTGACCGGGTCGAATTCGGTCAACCCCTCATGGCGGAGCAATGGCAAGGTCGCGACATCGTAGAAGGGGAAACCGAGATAAGCGAACAATATGCGTCGCTTGAGGTTTGCGGGCATGGCCGAAAGCGCGTCCGCCAACAATTCTTCCGCGCGTTCGTCGATTTCTGGAAGGAGCCTCCTTGCCTCTACATGGTCAAGCAGCGCGCCCGGATTGTCCAATACCTGCCCGGCGATCTTCTGGAATTCGTCCCCTAGGGCTGGCAGGCCCTCCTTCTCGAAGTACATGGCCATGATCGTGAATATGGCATCGCGGCCGGCTTCCAGCGCCTCGTCGGGAATTTCCGGATCGGCTTCCCAGTCGCGTGCGAGCCGTCGGGCCAGAAGGCGTAGGCGGCGGATACGGAAACCAATGTCATGTTCGCGGAAGAAAAGGATCGCTTCGGGCGTCGCGCCGCCCTTGGGCGCGCCGAGGCTGTCGAGGCCGCGGCGCCGCAACTCTTCGCGCAAGATCTCGGAAATCGGCGCATGGTCCGAAAAATGAAGTGGCGGGGCGACCTCCCAGGCCAGCTTGGCAAGCCGGGTCACAATCCCGCTCAGCTTGCTCTGCGCATAAGAGTGGAAAGCGTAACCGGCTTGTTCGGCGGCGGCCTGTTGTGCCTTTTGCCGCCACGCCTTGAGCCGCTTGGGCGTGGGGTTGTCTAGGAACAGTGTGTAGCCGAACAGCCTCTCGACCGTCCGTTCGACTTCCGGGCGTAGCGCAGCGATTATCCTGCCGAGCCTTTCGGCCTCGCGGCTTTGTTGTTCAAGCTGTTCGAGATTGTCGCGTATTGGCTGCTCGCGGGGGATCGTCGAAAGCGATCCGAAGATTGCGGAAAAGAACCCGACTTCTGCTTGCCCTTGCGCATGGCGTTTGCTGAAGCGGTCGGGGCGCGGATCGACATAGACGAACCGCCGATCAACCTCACGCTGGGCAGGCCGCCCCCGCAAGGCGGCGATGGCCCCGGCAAAGGGTTTGTTCACGAGTACCGAACCGTCGATCAAGGACACATTTGAAACGGTGTCCCGCATCACGTGAACCGGCATTATCCGTTCGAGGAACTCTTCCCGCGAATCCCAGGACCGTCCCGACTCCGAAGAGAGCCTATCGATTTCCGTGACCTGCAAGGGAGGAAAGGCACCGGGAAAGCTCGCAGTCGCTCTTGCCGCGAATACGAGCTCAAGAGGGTTGGCTAGATCTTCGCCGCCAGCATAGGGCGTTTTCCTTCGGATCGAGATCGGCAATCGGTGTTCGCTGTCCTCCACCACCGGGGGGCTATGGAGATGCAGCAATTCCAGATAGCCATGGAAATCGGTGGTTGTGACATAGAGATCCAGCGGGTGACCCGGTGGTAGAAGCGGTGCTTCGGGCTCGGTTTCAGACATCGCCGTGAGCGCGCGTTCGAGTAGTTTGGAAAAGCCGAGCCCCGAGAATGGCGGCTCGAACCAGCGCCCGCGGATGAGGTGGGATACCTTGCGCCGGACCTCGTCACGGGTCTCCGGTGCCACTTCCGTCGCAATCTCGTTGCCCGGACGACTAAGCAACCAGTTTGCCAATGGCTGCGCCCAGATCTTGCTGCCCGACCAGCGCAGCTTTGCATCGGGGTGGGTCAGTTCATCGACATCCGCAACCTCCAGCCAGAGATCGGTCAGCGGTTCGAGGCTCTGGCCGGAAAACACGGCCTGGCCCAGGAAGACGGCGTTGATCCCGCCCGCGCTTGCGCCGCTCATGATATCGGGAATGACGCGCAGTTTGAGCTCGTGATGTTCCTGAATGTGTTCGAGGATATCCCGATAAACCGAATGGACGCCGCCGCGATCCGGACCGCCAGCGTGAAAATCGCGGCTGGCTCTGGCGAGTTGCCACAACTCGCGGGTTACCCCGTGCATATAGATGGCCAGACTGACCCCGCCGTAACAGACGAGCGCAATCCTGAGTTCCTTCTGCCGCATCGCTCTACCTTCTGCACAGCATCACTATCGAAGGCAATTGCGTTCCACAAATGTTCTGTTAGTGAATCCCTATGGCGAAACCCAAGAAACGCTATGTCTGTCAGGCCTGCGGGTCCGTATCTCACCGCTGGCAGGGGCAATGTGCCGACTGTGCGGAGTGGAATACGCTGGTCGAAGACGCACCGGCCACGGTCTTCTCACTGAAACACGACCTGTCGAGCGGGGGCAGGGCGGTCAAGTTCGTGGATCTCGACAAACCCGGCGCAATGCCTGTGCGCCAGAAAACTGGTCTCGCGGAATTCGACCGCGCTCTTGGTGGTGGTTTGGTGCCGGGTAGTGCGATTCTGATGGGTGGCGATCCGGGCATCGGAAAATCGACCTTGCTGTTGCAGGCAGCGGCCAAGGTAGCGCGGGAAGGGCATGGCGTAGTCTATGTCAGCGGCGAGGAGGCTGCCGGCCAGGTGCGCATGCGTGCCGCTCGGCTTGGCCTTTCGGACGCTCCGGTCAAACTCGCAGCTGCTACGGGCGTGCGCGATATCCTCACCACGCTCGGCGGGATGGATACGCCCAAATTGCTCGTTATCGATTCGATCCAGACCATGCATTCCGACACGATCGAAGGAGCTCCCGGCACCGTAAGTCAGGTTCGCGGGTGCGCATTCGAATTGATCCGCTATGCCAAGGAAACTGGCGCCACGCTGGTACTGGTCGGCCACGTCACGAAGGACGGAAATATCGCCGGTCCTCGTGTGCTCGAACATATGGTCGATGTGGTGATGAGCTTCGAGGGGGAACGCAGCCATCAGTATCGTATTCTCAGGGCGCTCAAGAACCGGTTCGGCGCGGTCGACGAAATCGGTGTCTTTGCCATGGAAGGTGACGGGCTGGAGGAAGTCGACAATCCTTCCCTGCTGTTTCTCTCGGGGCGCGAGCAGCCGATGGCGGGCAGCGCGGTATTTCCGGCAATGGAGGGCACGCGCCCCGTGTTGGTCGAGATACAGGCGCTGATCGTGCGCCTGCAATCGGGTGCCACCCCCCGCCGCGCGGTCGTGGGTTGGGACACCGGCAGGCTGGCGATGTTGCTGGCCGTACTTGAATCGCGTTGCGGACTGTCTTTCAGTTCGGCCGAGGTTTATCTCAACGTGGCCGGCGGATACCGTTTATCCGATCCGGCGGCAGATCTTGCCGTAGCAGCTGCGCTGGTGAGCGCGCTGGCCGACAAGGCTCTGCCTCAGCGGAGCGCATGGCTCGGCGAGGTAAGTCTGGCCGGAGAGGTCCGTCCGGTGGCCCATGGCGGCGTGCGATTGCGCGAAGCAGCCAAGCTCGGTTTCGACCGTGGCTTCGGCCCGCCCGATGCCAAGAACAGCTCGGCGGAACTGGAATATGTGGGCGTGGGACAACTGGCAAACCTCGTTGACCGCGTGATGAGCAGTTAATACACCTAAAACCCCTTGGGTTTATATGGGTTTTATGACGGGTTTCGATCTCATTGTTCTGCTCATCGTGGGTGTGGCAGCAGTAGGCGGCTTTTTGCGAGGTTTCGTGCAGGAAGTCCTGTCGCTGGGCGCGTGGATATTGGCTGCATTCGCAATCCGTTATCTCCATACACCGCTTACCTTGACGATGCAGGATTTTCTGGGTTCGGGCGTGACCACTTCTGTGCTCGCCTTTACCTTCCTTTTGCTCATTCCCTACGCCGCAATGAAGTTGATCGCGAACAACGTCGGTAAGGCCTCCCGCAATTCCGTCCTCGGTCCAATAGACCGCGTGCTTGGGTTCGGCTTCGGTTCGCTCAAGGGCCTGCTGATCGTCATCATCGCCTTTTCGGTGCTGGTGCTGGGTTACGATACGGTCTGGGACTATCGCGGCCGGCCGGTCTGGATAACAACCGCCCATAGTTACGAGCTGGTCGATGCCGGTTCGCGCTCGCTGGTCGAAGTGCTGGCGCAGCGTCGCGCGAAATTGCTGGGTGAGGAACCCGCGGCAATGGAACCCGTGGAAGCAGGGGCCGAGTGACCGGCAGTACTCGCGCCGCGCTTTATTCCCCGCAATTGCTCGCCCTTGCGGTGGAATTGGCCGACTACCCCTTCGATCCTTCAGCTCCCAGTTTGGGGGAGGCGAACTCGCGCACCTGCGGCAGCAGCATCCGCATGTCATTCGAAGGCGACATGAGAGATGTCGGGGTGAAAGTTTCGGCCTGTGCCGTCGGGCAGGCCAGCGCAGCAATCTTCGTGCGTCACTGCCTCGGCAAAAGCGAAGCAGAGTTGGCGGACTTCCTGGCACAGATCGAAAGCTGGCTCGAAGGAAATGCGAGTTTGCCGAATTGGCCCGATATTCATCTGATCCAACCGGCGCGTGATTATCCGGGACGGCATGGCGCGATCCTGTTGCCGTGGAAGGCCGCACTGGCCGCGCTTTCCAATGGCGCAGACCGGCGCTAAATCCGCCCAGGCGTACAGGAGAGGGGACTGGAAAAATGGCGGCTGCGGAGGGCATGCAGAGGGAACCGACCGAAAAGGAAATCCGACTGGTCATCGCCGCGAGCAGCGCGGGCACGATCTTCGAATGGTATGATTTCTTCATCTACGGCACACTTGCCGGGCTTATTGGTGCAGCCTTCTTCCCGAGTGGGAACGAAACGCTGCAGATCCTGCTCGTGTGGGCGGGTTTTGCGGTAGGTTTCGGCTTCCGTCCGCTTGGTGCGATTCTGTTCGGTTTCCTGGGTGACAGGCTGGGCCGCAAATACACCTTTCTCGTTACCGTCACTTTGATGGGTGTCGCCACGGCAGGCGTGGGCATGATCCCAAGCGCTGCGAGCATCGGTATCGCTGCGCCGATTATCGTTATCTGCCTGCGCATCCTTCAGGGCCTTGCGCTCGGCGGGGAATACGGCGGTGCGGCGATCTATGTCGCCGAACATGCTCCGCCCGAGAAGCGGGGATTCTACACCAGCTTCATCCAGGCCAGCGTGGTCGGCGGTTTCGTCCTGTCGATCCTCGTCGTGCTGGCGTGTCGCGCCATTATCCCGGCCGATGATTTTACCGAATGGGGCTGGCGCATACCCTTCCTGCTCTCGATCGCATTGCTGGGCATTTCGCTCTGGATGCGATTGAAGCTTTCCGAAAGCCCGGTCTTCCAGGCGATGAAGGAAGCCGGCGAAACGAGCGCAAATCCGTTCAAGGAAAGCCTGACCTATCCGGGCAACCCCAAGCGCATTTTTGTGGCACTGTTCGGCATCACCGGCGTGCTGACGACTATCTGGTATACCGCCTTCTTCTCATCGCTCAGCTTCCTGCGGCGCGATATGCGGGTGGATGAAAGCACGGTCGAATGGATTCTGCTGATCGCCGGATTCATCTCGATGAGTTTCTATGTGATCGTAGGCAAATGGTCCGACCGTGTGGGACGCAAGAAACCGATCATTATCGGTGCCGTGGCCGCGCTGGCGCTGCTTTTTCCGATCTTCTGGACGATGGGCAATCTCGCCAATCCGGGCCTGGCGCAGGCGGCTAGGGAGAATCCGGTAGTCGTTACGGGTCGGCAGTGCACTACCGATCCCTTCGCCGTACTGTTCGACAAGGAGCAGACCGATTGCGGAAAAGTGCTCGAAACGCTGACTGCGAGCGGCGTCGCCTATAGCGTCGAGCCGGGGGATGACCTTGGGCTGGCCGTTGGCGGAGAGCAAGTGGCAATCGATGCCGATTGGCTGGAGGATGCAACCGCCCGCCGCGATGGTATCCAGACAGCTCTCGCCGGGCGCGGTTTCGACTTTGCGAAGCAGACGCCGCCCATGGCCAATATTCTGGGTATCGGGGCGCTGATACTGGTGATGGGAATGCTGTCGGCCTTGACCTACGGTTCGGTCGCCGCACTGCTTTCCGAGATGTTCCCTGCCAAGATCCGCTACAGCTCGATGTCGATCCCTTACCATATCGGAGCCGGGTATCTTGGCGGGTTCCTGCCGCTTATCGCCGGTATCATCGTCGCGCGTACTGGCGATGTTTACGCGGGACTGTGGTATACGATGGCCGTAGTCGGCTTCGGCCTGCTCGTCGCCTGGTGGGGGCTTTCTGGCGGGCCGCCGCGTGACTTCGAGGAATCCGACGAGGCACCGCCCGTAGGCCCGGCTATTCCGTGACTGTCATTTGATTGTGCCACCGTCCCCCACTTTGCGGCTCGATATCGACCGTCAGGCACTCGCGCATAACTGGCGGGCGCTCGATCGCATGTCGGATAAGGCAAGAGCGGGAGCAGCCGTAAAGGCGAATTGCTATGGGCTCGGCGTCGATCAATGCGTGCCGGTGCTGCGCGATGCTGGCTGCCGGGATTTTTTCGTCGCCCACTGGAGCGAAGTCGAACCGGTTCTGAAGCATGTGCCTACGGACCAGTTGGCTGTCCTGCACGGCCCGCTCGATGCCGGCGAAGTTTCCTACGCCCGGCAGGCAGGTGTCCGGCCGGTCATCGATTCCGTTCGGCAGGCGAAGCTCTGGCTGGAGGGCGGAGGCGGGCCCTGCCATCTCATGGTCGATAGCGGTATCAACCGCCTCGGCATTTCTCCGCGTGAAATCTCCGATCCTTCGGTGCAGCAACTCGATGTTCAAATCCTGTTGAGCCATCTCGCCTGTGCCGACGAAGACAGCGTAATGAATGCGCGCCAACTCGAAATTTTTCGCGATGCCATTCAGCGCATCCGGCATAGTAAGACGAGTCTCGCTAACAGTGCAGGTATCGCGCTCGGTCCCGACTACCATTTCGATCTTACCCGGCCCGGGCTGTCACTCTACGGCGGCATACCGCGCGAAGAGCTGGAGGATGAAATCCGGCAGGTGGCTCGGCCACAAGCTGCGATCATCCAGACGCGGCAGCTTTCGGTGGGTGAGACCGTGGGATATAACGCCACCTTCACCGCACCGCAGGATATGCGGATCGGCGTAATCTCCCTCGGTTATGCGGACGGCATATTGCGCAGCTGGGGAGGGGCGGCCCTTCGCCATGGCGAAAAGGTGCTCCCCATTCTAGGCAAGGTCTCGATGGATATGATCGTGCTGGACCTCACCAATGCGCCCGAACTGGGGGAGGGCGATTGGGTGGAGCTACCGTACCACCTCCCCGATGCTGCGCGGCAAACCTCTGTTTCCCAATATGAACTGCTCACCGTGCTGGGCAATCGCTTCCAGCGCTGAGACGCGTGTTGCGCTGCACATTGTGCAAGTGCTAAGCCTGCTTGCATCGCACAATGGGGAGAGCGCGCATCATGGCTAAACGGACCGCCGAGGGCGAACCGATCATCATTAAGAAATATGCCAACCGGCGGCTCTATAATACCGACACATCGAGCTACATCACGCTCGATGATCTTGCCAAAATGGTCCGTGAGAATGTCGATTTCCAGGTGCTGGATGCCAAGACGGGCGAGGACATTACGCATACGATCCTCACCCAGATCATCGTGGAGGAAGAAAGCAGCGGCGCGCAGCAATTACTGCCGGTCAGTTTCCTGCGCGACCTGATCTCGATGTACGGCAATTCGATGCAGTCGATGATGCCAAGCTATCTCGAAGCCAGCATGGCGAACTTCCGCAAGAACCGCGAACAGCTGCAGACGGCTTTTGCCAAGGGTCTCGAGGCGAATCCGCTGGCCAAGATGGCCGAAGCCAATTTCAAGATGATGCAGAATGCGGCGGAAGCCTTCATCCCGGCCACCCGCAAATCTGCGGATGCTCCGAAGAAGGACGAGAAGGACGAACTCGCCCAGATGCGCGAGCAAATGGCGGCAATGCAGAAGAAGCTCGACGAGCTGAGCAAATGACCCAACCCCGGAAAAATCTCTGGTTCCGTGCGCCCTGAGCTTGTCGAAGGGTCATTGTTTTCTTTAAGGGCGGCGCCAGAAGTAAGGACGGTGCTTCGAAAGGCTCGGCACGATTGGGTTGCGAGCTTGTCGCCAGTGCCGAAAACAAGGCTCGTCTCTCAATGTCCAACATTCGCCATGCCCTCACCACCCGCCGTGCCGACGATTTCGCCGCTTGGTACCAGGAAGTCATCTCCGCCGCCGAAATGGCCGAGGAATCTGGCGTACGCGGCTGCATGGTGATCCGGCCATGGGGATATGGCATCTGGGAGCGGATGCAGCGCCTGCTGGACGATCGGATCAAGGCGACCGGGCATTCGAACGCCTATTTCCCGATCTTCATCCCGCTTTCCAACTTCGAGCGGGAGGCGGAACATGTCGAAGGTTTTGCCAAGGAAATGGCGGTTGTCACCCACCACCGCCTGATCGCGGGCAAGGATGGCGGCCTGATTCCCGATCCCGAAGCGAAGCTGGAAGAGCCGCTGGTCGTGCGTCCGACTTCGGAAACCATCATCGGCGATGCCATGGCGCGGTGGGTGCAGAGCTGGCGCGACCTGCCGCTCAAGCTCAACCAGTGGGCCAATGTCGTGCGCTGGGAAATGCGCACCCGCATGTTCCTGCGCACCAGCGAATTCCTCTGGCAGGAAGGGCATACTGCCCATGCGGAAGAGGCAGAGGCCAAGGAGCACACGCTGCGCATGCTCGAAGTCTATCGCGCCTTTGCCGATGAAGACCTCGCGCTGGCGGTAATTCCGGGTGAGAAGCCGGAAAACGAGCGTTTCCCGGGCGCGGTCGAGACATGGTCGATCGAGGCGATGATGCAGGATGGCAAGGCGTTGCAAGCCGGCACCAGCCACTATCTGGGCACCAATTTCGCCAAGGCTTCGGGCATCAAGTTCCAGAACCGCGAGGGCAGCGAAAGCCTCGCGCATACGACCAGCTGGGGTGTTTCGACCCGCATGGTCGGCGGCGTCATCATGACCCACGGTGACGATGACGGTTTGCGCCTTCCGCCCAAGATCGCACCGCAGCAGGTCGTGATCCTGCCCATGCTGCGCGAAAAGCCCGAAGACCAGGACCTGATCGACTATTGCGAGACCTTGCGCGCCACGCTTGCCAGCCAGCACGTCATGGGCGAACCGCTGCGCGTCCTGCTCGATACGCGTCCCGGCAAGGCAGCGCAGAAGCGCTGGGACTATGTCCGCAAGGGCGCGCCGATCATCATCGAGGTTGGTGGCCGTGACATGGAGAACGGTGTCGTTTCGATGCTGCGCCGCGATCGCCTTTGGGATGAAGAGACGGGCAAGCCTGCCTTCCAGACCCCGACGCGCGAAGTGGCCGGGCAAACCATTCCCGATGTCCTCGCGGACATGCAGAATGCCTTGCTGACGCAGACGCAGGAACGCCGCGATGCCAATATCACGCGGGGCGTGACCGAATTCACCGATGTCGAGAAACACTTTGCCGCTTCGCGCTATCCGGGCTGGATAGAGGTGCAGTGGTCGAAGCCGACCGGCGAGGCGCTCGAAAAGATCGTCGAGCGGCTCAAGGAACACAAGCTCACCATCCGTAATGTGCCGATGGATGCGGTCCCGGTGGACGGACCCTGTATTTTCACCGGTGAACCGGCGGTGGAGCGTGTGCTTCTGGCCAAGGCTTACTAGCTTGATCTGACGGCGTTTCTGTTCGACACAGGGGCAATGAGAAAACTCATCCCGCTTGTCGCCCTCGTCGCATTCCCGATCTCTGCGCAGGAAACGTCACCGTCGGATCCGGCTGCCGGCGTTTCACAGGAGAGATTGCGGGCCGATATCGATACGCTGGTGGGTTTCGGTACCCGCCATACATTGTCGGCACAGGACGATCCCGAACGCGGTATCGGGGCCGCAGTTGATTGGGGCCTGGCAGAGTTTGGCCGGATTTCCGAAGATTGCGGATCGTGCCTCGAAGTCCTCGCGCCCGAACGCACCGAACCTGAAGGCGGGCGCCTGCCCCGGCCGACCCGTATCCGCAACGCGGTGGCCATACAGAGAGGCACCGAACGCCCGGATGAGGTCATTATCGTCCAGGCGCATATCGACAGCCGGGTAAGCGACGTGATGGATTGGGAAAGCGATGCCCCGGGCGCGAACGATGATGGTTCGGGCACGGTGCTCGTGCTGGAGGCTGCCCGAAACCTTTCGCGTAACAGCTATCCTGTGACCATCGTCTATGCCCTGCTTTCGGGCGAGGAGCAGGGCCTGTTCGGCGGACGTCTGATGGCCGATTATGCCGAGGAACAGGGCTGGGACGTGAAGGCCGTGCTCAACAACGATGTCGTCGGCAACAGCTGCGGCAGCGATGGTTATTGCGACCCCGACCATGTCCGCGTCTTCTCCGAGGGGCCGCGCGCCGACCTGACCGATACCATTCGCGCAGCCCAGCGGCGCGAGGGCGGAGAGAACGACAGCCCGAGCCGCAATCTCTCGCGCTGGCTCGACAATCTAGCCAGTGAGACCGAAGGCGGGCTCGATGTGCGGCAGATCTGGCGGGTCGACCGGATGGGCCGCGGCGGCGACCAGATTCCCTTCATGGAAAAGGGCTATCCCGCAATCCGCATCGCGGTGGCGGTCGAGGATTACGAACATCAGCACCAGGATCTGCGGACCGAAGACGGGATCGTCTACGGAGACACTGCGGACGAAATGGACTTCGCCTATCTGGCCAAAGTGACGCAGTTCAACATCCGCGCGCTGGACAAGCTTGCCCGTTCCCCTGCGCCGCCAGCCACCAGTGCCCAAGCGGCCGTGCAGACTTATACCGACATCAGCTGGAGCGAAGTGCCCGGTGCGGTAAGCTATACCGTGTGGCAGCGCCGGACCGACGAGCCCTATTGGCGCGACGAGCCGGTTATCGAGAACGTGGTCGCCACCAACGCCAGGCTCGAAGGCGTTCGCGGGGATGACTGGATATTCGGGGTTAGCGCGACCGGCGAAAGCGGGGTTATGGGGCCCGTCTCCAGCGCAGTTCCTGCGGGTCAATTCGCGCCTCTTGCGGCGCCAGAGGATGACAGCGAGTAAGCGCGTCCCCATATGGCGGGGATGACAAGACAGAATAGAACCGGAAGGAAGCAGGGGCTTCCTTCCAAGACAGAAATACTCGAATTCATCCAGACCTCGGAAAAGCCGGCCGGAAAGCGGGAAATCGCCAAGGCTTTCGGCATCAAGGGGCAGGAAAAGATCGCGCTGAAGAAGCGCCTCAAGGACATGGCCGAAGAAGGCCTGATCGACGGCAGGAAGACCGCCTATCACCAGATGGGCGGCCTACCGAAGGTGACCGTGCTCAAGGTTCTCGAAATCGAGGACGGTGAGCCCATCGCCGTGCCCGAAAGCTGGGACCCCGACAGCAACGAGAAGCCGCCTCGTTTGACGGTCAAGGAAAGCAAGAAGGTTGCTGCGCTCAAGCGCGGCGACCGCTTCCTGGCGCGGACCGAAGAAAAACCGCGCGGGTGGATCGCCCACCCGATGAAGAAACTGCCGGCCCGCACCGAAGGCCTGATGGGCGTCGTTGAATTCGACGGCAGCGGCAAGCCGTGGCTCGCTCCGGTGGACAAGCGCGTGCGCAATTCCTCGCCCATTTCCGATCTCGGCGGTGCGGAAGAGGGCGAGCTGGTCCTTGCGGAAAAGGCCGGTAAGTCGGCCCGCTCTGCGGTAAAGGTGGTCGAGGTTATCGGCGATCCGCTGGCGCCCAAGAGCTTCAGCCTGATCGCCATCGCCAAGCACGGCATCCCGCACATCTTCCCCGAAGAGGCGCTGGCGGAAGCACAGGCCGTTTCGGAACTGCCGCTGAGCGAGGACAAGCGCGAAGATCTGCGCGGCGTGCCCATCGTGGCGATCGACCCTGCCGACGCGCGCGACCATGACGACGCGATCTGGGCCGAGCCGGACGGGGAAGGGGGCTACAAGGCCATCGTCGCGATTGCCGACGTCAGCTTCTACGTCCGCCCCGGCAGCCAGCTCGACCGTGAAGCGAGGAAGCGCGGCAACTCGGTCTATTTCCCAGACCGCGTCGTGCCGATGCTACCGGAAATCCTCAGCGCTGACGTCTGCTCGCTGGTCGAGGGCGAAGACCGCGCGGCGATGGCATGTCACCTGCGCATCGCGCCCGATGGCAAGATCACCAAGTGGCGCTTTACCCGCGCCATCGTGAAGCTCGCAGCGAATATCGCCTATGAGGACGCGCAGAAGGCCATCGATGATGGCAGCGCGGACGAAAACCTCAAGAACCTCTGGGGCGCCTGGGACCTGCTGTTCAAGGCCCGCAATGCCCGCGATCCGCTCGATCTCGAATTGCCGGAACGCCAGGTGCGCCTCAACGACGAGGGCGTGATCGAGGAAATCGCCGTGCGCGAACGCCTCGACGCGCACCGCGTGGTGGAGGATTTCATGATTGCCGCCAATGTCGCTGCGGCAAAGGCGCTGGAGGAAAAGGCCGCACCGGTGGTCTACCGTGTCCATGAAACGCCAAGCCGCGAGAAGCTGGTGGCGTTCAAGGAATACCTTGCGAGCCAGGGCCGGTCCTTCGCCATGGGGCAGGTAATTACCCCCGGTCTCTTCAACCGGATGCTCAAGGACATATCCGAACCCGCTGAAAAGGCGCTGATAATGGAGGCAGTTCTACGCAGCCAGACGCAGGCCTATTATGGCCCCGCCAATGCCGGGCACTTCGGCTTGGCGCTGGGCAGCTATGCGCATTTCACCTCGCCTATCCGCCGTTATGCCGACCTTCTGGTCCACCGTGCGCTGGTCGATGCCTACAAGCTCGAACAGCCGAAGCCGAAAGGCGATATTCCCGAGCACAGCGGTCTGTCGGACCGGGACCGCACGGCACTCAACCAGATTACCGATGCGATCAGCCAGACCGAGCGCCGCGCCATGGAGGCGGAGCGCGATACCATCGACCGTTATGTCGCCGCCTGGCTCTCCGGCCGCGTGGGCGAAGTGTTCGACACGCGCATTACCGGCGTTCAAGGATTCGGCTTCTTCGCGACCATCGAGCAATTGGGCGGTGACGGCCTCGTCCCCGTTTCGACCTTGGGCCGCGAGTATTTCCGCTATGACGAAGGTGCGCGCGAACTTGTCGGCGAAAGTACCGGCACGACTTATGCCGTAGGCGACAGGCTCAAGCTGAAGCTGGCCGAATCCAACCCGCTGACCGGTGCGCTCAAATTCGAGATACCCGACAGCGAGGGCGCACCGATCGAAAAGCGCGGTCATCGCCCGCCGCCCAAGAAAAAGCCGCTCCAGAAGGACAAGGGCGCCCCGCGTCAGAAGCATGCCCAGGGGCAACGCGGCAGGCCCAAGAACATCCGCCGTCAGGGCCGCGGGAAGAAGCGTTAGGCCAGCTCGTCCAGCTGTTCACGGGTAAGGTTGCCCGGCACGAGATAGAGCGGGCAGGGCAGGCTGGCGGCATGCGCGGCGAAATGCGCCACCAGCGGGTCTTTTCCGCCTTCCTTCGCAGTGCCGAGCACCAGCGCCGCGATGGAGCCGTGTTCCTCGAGATATTTCGCGATCACGTCGGCCGGCGATCCGGGGCGTACGGCGATCACCGGCATCTTGCCCATTTCGCCGAAGATGTTGCCCGCGGCGTTATTGGCCATGACCTCGGCCCGCTCGCGGGCTTCCTGCTCGATCGTGGCCTGCACGCCGCCGAAGGCATTGAAGGTCTGCTGCGGCACGAGCGCGAGGATATGGACCGAACCGCCCGTCTTCATCGCACGCATGGAGGCGAAGCGGAGCGCCTGCTTGGCCTCCTCCGTCTCGTCCATGACGACCAGATATATGCGCATGTCCCCGGCTCCCTTTCCGCGCACCGACTACAGGCTAATTCGTATTCTGTGCAAGGACCTTGCGGGCGCGCGGCAAATTGGCCAGAGACGCCCGGAACACTCTCCCCAGCGAGGACGTAACGTCAGAACATGCCCACGCCGATAAAGATGCCCGCCCTGTCGCCCACCATGGAAGAGGGCACGCTCGCCAAATGGCTGGTAAAGCCGGGCGATACCATTTCCGCCGGTGACATCATGGCCGAGATCGAAACCGACAAGGCGACGATGGAATTCGAAGCGGTGGACGAAGGAACGCTCGCTTCGATCGAGGTCGAGGAAGGCAGCGAAGGCGTGAAGGTCGGCACGGTCATCGCCATGCTCGCCGAAGAGGGTGAGGATGTGGAAGAGGCCGCCAAGGCTGCGCCTTCGGGTGATGCGAAGGCGGAAGAGAAACAGGACGCCGCCAAGCCGGAAGCGAAGTCCGAGCCGGCTAAGGCAGAACCTCGCGAAAGCGCTGAACCCGCGCGCGCCACCGAGGATGATGGCACCAAGGCTCCAGCCGCACCGAAAGACGACAGCGGCGCACGCATCAAGGCCTCGCCGCTCGCGCGGCGCATTGCCGAGCAGAAGGGCATCGATCTGAGCGCCGTCACCGGTTCCGGCCCGAATGGCCGTATCGTGAAGGCCGATGTCGAGAGCGCGAAGCCCGGCGAAGCTCCGGCGAAGGGTTCGGCAGAATCCGGCGCACCGGCTCCGGCCAAGGCTGCGACGCAGGGCGGCGATCTCGATGCGCCTTACGAAGCGCAGAAGCTCAACAATGTCCGCAAGGTCATCGCCAGGCGCCTGACCGAGGCGAAGCAGACCATCCCGCATATCTACCTCACCGTGGACGTGCGCCTCGATGCGCTGCTCAAGCTTCGCGGCGAACTCAACAAGAGCCTCGAGGCGGACGGTGTGAAGCTGTCGGTCAACGATTTGCTGATCAAGGCGCTCGCCCGCGCGCTGCAGCGTGTCCCGGCCTGCAATGTCAGCTTCCAGGGCGACGAATTGTACCAGTACACGCGCGAGGATATCTCGGTCGCGGTTGCCGCGCCTTCGGGCCTGATCACTCCGATCATCCGCGATGCGGGCAAGAAGGGTCTCGCCCAGATCAGCACCGAGATGAAGGAGCTGGCGGGCAAGGCCAAGGACGGCAAGCTGCAGCCGCATGAATACCAGGGCGGCACCGCCTCGCTCTCCAACCTCGGCATGTTCGGCACCAAGCAGTTCGACGCGGTGATCAACCCGCCGCAGGCGATGATCCTTGCAGTCGGCGCGGGTGAACAGCGTCCCCATGTGATCGACGGCGCTCTGGGCGTCGCCACCGTGATGAGCGCCACCGGCAGCTTCGACCACCGCGCGATCGACGGCGCCGACGGCGCGCAGCTGATGGAAGCGTTCAGGCAGCTTTGCGAGAACCCGATGGGACTGGTGGTTTGAGCTCGATCGATTGGGCTGCAACTGGCGCGATGATAGCGGGTCTCGGCACTTTTGCTGGTGCCGGGGCAATTTTGGTCGCAGCGCTTCTCGGAAAAAATGCACTTTCGGACTACCGAGCGCAACGCATCACGGACAACCAGATCGAGGTGGCAGATAGGGCTCTCACCGGCGCATATCGCGCGTTGGATGCGATCAGAGGAATGAGGGCGCGTTGGATGCCTGCCGCAGAATTGCATGCGACTGAGGAGCAACTGAAAGAGCTCGGAATGAAGCTAGACGGTATGCCCGACGAGCTAAAGTCGGCGCAGATCACAAAAGGTGTGGTCTATCGCCGGGCCGAATATTTTAAGGACGATTTTGACGCCGTATTCGCAGTAATCCCGTCTGTTCGTGCCTACTTTGGCAAAGAGTTGGTCGAGGCGATGGAAGCTTTTCCGAAGGCTCGCAATCGCATTCTAAGCAGTGCTGATATGCTTTACATGGTTGAGCGGCGAGGCAGAGACGAAGACGACAAGTTTTCAATCAATATCCGTAAAGATGTCTTCGGATCATGGGGAGAGGAAGACGAAGACTCCATCTCTACAAGCCTCAAGGACGCGATCTTAAAGCTAGAAAAAGTGCTTTTGCCAATCATCGGCCGCGAGCTCGAAAATGCCTGACCGCACCCCCCTCATTCGCGTCACGGCCATGCCTGCCGACACCAACCCCTATGGCGGGGTTTTCGGCGGGTGGCTGATGAGCCAGATGGCCCTCGGCGCAGGCTCGCTCGCCAGCCGGTTGGGGCAGGGTAAGGCGGTCGTCGTCTCGGCCAGCGATTTCGCCTTCCCCGGCGCAATGGCGGTGGGGGACGAACTCTCGGTCTTCGGCGAGGTCACGGCAACCGGAACCACTTCGATGACCGTGCAGGTCGAAGCCATTGCGCGCAAGCGGAACAGCGAGGTGACGACGCGCGTCGCCGAAGGGACGTTCAAGTTCGTCCTGCTCGACGAGGAAGATCGCCCGCGCCCGGTGCGCGAAGCCACGCTGTCGCGCCAGCGCGAGAACGACAATGGCTGATCGGCTGTCCTACACGGCGGGCCATCTGGCATGACTGCGGTGATGACCTGCGGATCCACCCCCTTGGCGACCGGCGCCAGTCGCTTTCGCCAAGCTGACACGGCAGTTTGCGAAGCCGACAGTCGCGGCCTGCAAACCGACATGCCTGCTCCGCAAGCCGACACCAATTCCCGGCAAGCCGACGCTGATGCGCGCAAGCCGACTTCTTTTGCCCTTGGAAGGTGTAACACCCGGTCCATGTCTCGGGCGAACACGCAACTGACAGGTACGAATCATGGCTGACACCCAATATGACGTTATCGTTCTCGGCTCCGGACCCGGCGGCTATGTCTCGGCGATCCGCTGCGCGCAGCTGGGGCTGAAGACCGCCATCGTCGAACGCGAACTGCTGGGCGGCATATGCCTCAACTGGGGCTGCATCCCGACCAAGGCCCTACTGCGCTCGGCAGAAATCCTGCACTATGCCCAGCACGCGAAGGATTACGGCCTCAAGATCGCGGGCGCGATCGAAGCCGACCTGGAAGCGGTGGTGAAGCGCAGCCGCGGCGTGGCCAAGCAATTGAACCAGGGCGTCACGCACCTGATGAAGAAGAACAAGATCGCGGTGCATATGGGGGAGGGCACGCTGACCGGCCCGACCAGCCTGACGGTGAAAGGCGAAAAGGGCGAGGAAAAGCTCACCGCCAAGCACGTGATCGTCGCCACCGGCGCGCGGGCGCGCGACCTGCCCTTCGCCAAAGCAGACGGCAAGCGCGTGTGGACCTATCGCCACGCGATGACGCCGAGCGAAATGCCCAAGAAGCTGCTGGTAATCGGCAGCGGCGCGATCGGGATCGAGTTCGCCAGCTTCTACAACGACATGGGGGTCGACGTGACCGTGGTCGAAATGCTCGACCGGATCGTTCCCGTGGAGGACAAGGACGTCTCGGCCTTCCTCGAAAAGAACCTGACCAAGCAGGGTATGACGATCATGACCGGCGCGGGCGTGGAAGACCTGAAAGTTTCGGACGGTGGCGTGAAGGCCAAGATCAAAGACGCGAAGGGCAAGACTTCGGAAACCGAGTTCAGCCACTGCATTGTCGCCATCGGCATCGTGCCGAACACCGAGAATATCGGCATCGACAAGCTGGCCGAAATGGACCGCGGCTTCATCCAGATCGACGATTACGGCCGCACGAAGTCCAAGGGCCTCTGGGCCATCGGCGATTGCACCCCCGGCCCCTGGCTGGCGCACAAGGCGAGCCATGAGGGCGTCACCACTGCCGAGGCGATTGCCAAGGAACTGGGCAACAAGGACGTCCACCCGCACCCGCTCGACCGCAACAACATCCCGGGCTGCACCTATTGCCACCCGCAGATCGCCAGCGTCGGCCTGACCGAAGCCAAGGCGAAGGAAGCTGGCCACGAAGTGAAGGCAGGCACTTTCCCCTTCATCGGCAATGGCAAGGCCATTGCGCTGGGCGAGGCGGAAGGCTTCGTGAAAACCGTGTTCGACGCGAAGACAGGCGAGTTGCTGGGCGCTCATATGGTCGGCGCGGAAGTGACCGAGATGATTCAGGGCTTCGTCGTCGGCAAGACGCTGGAGACCACCGAGGCGGAACTGATGCAGACGGTCTTCCCGCATCCAACCATCAGCGAAAGCATGCATGAAAGCGTGCTTGCGAGCTACGGCAGGGCGCTGCATATCTGAAGCCTGATCGGGTGAGGGCAAGACTAGAATGACCAGCTTCCTGACACTCGCCTTCGTCCTGCTCGTAGCAGGGGTGGTAGCGGTTCCGCTGGCCAGCCGCTTCGGACTCGGCTCGGTGCTCGGCTATCTCCTGGCCGGCATGGCGATCAGCCCGCTGCTCGGCGCTTTGCGTGTCGATGTGGAGGCGCTGCAGGTTTTTGCCGAATTCGGGGTGGTGATGATGCTGTTCATCATCGGGCTTGAAATGGAGCCTAAGCGCCTCTGGGCCATGCGCGGCAAGCTGCTGGGCCTTGGCGGGGGGCAGGTGCTGCTGACTACGCTGGCAATTACCGGGATTGCCCTGCTCGATGCGCAGCCCTGGCAGACGGCGCTGGCTATCGGCATGGTGTTGGCGCTGTCCTCCACGGCAATCATCATGCAGACGCTCACCGAGAAGAAGCTGCTGAAGAGCGAGGGCGGGGAGGCCAGCTTCTCCGTGCTGCTGGTGCAGGACGTGGCCGTCATCCCGATCCTGGCATTGCTGCCACTGCTCGCCATGCCCGATCTTTATGGTGGCGGGGCCGCACACGGGGGCGGAGGGCATGGTGGAATCGACCTGACCGAACCGATGCCCGTCTGGCTCGCCGCCGTATCGCGCATCGCCGCCGTCGCGGCAGTCATCGCCATCGGCATATTCGCGATCCGTCCGCTGTTCAGATATATTGCGGCTGCAAACCTGCGCGAACTCTTCACTGCGGCGGCCCTCGTGGTGGTGATCGGCATCGCGCTGCTCATGTCGCTGGTCGGCCTCTCGCCCGCACTCGGCGCCTTTGTGGCCGGTGTGGTCCTCGCGACGAGCGAGTACCGCCACGAACTCGAAAGCGATATCGATCCCTTCAAGGGCCTGCTTCTCGGGCTCTTCTTCATCACCGTGGGCGCGGGCATCGACTTCGCACTGGCCAGCGAGATGTGGGGCAGCGTGCTCTTCTGGGCCGCCGTCATCATTGCGGCAAAGTTCGCTGTCCTGCTCTCGGTAGGATGGCTATACGGTCTGCGCAGGCAGGCCCTCTGGCTCTTCGCCCTCAGTCTGCCCCAGGCAGGCGAATTCGCCTTCGTGCTGATTGCCTTCGCGGTGGGCAATGCCGTGTTCCCCGGTGCGCTTGCCGACCTCCTGCTGCTCGTCGTCGCGCTGACCATGCTGGTGACCCCGCTGCTCTTCATCCTGTACGATAAGGTCATCGCCCGCGCGCTGTGCGAAGGGGAAGGGCGAGAGGCCGATACGATCGAGGAGGAGAACCCCGTCATCATCGCGGGCCGCGGGCGCGTTGGAGGAATAGTCGACCGGATGCTGCAGGCGGCGGGCTATTCGACGACGGTGATCGATTACGACAGCAAGCAGCTGGAAATCGGTCGCAAGTTCGGTTTCCGCACCTATTTCGGGGATGCCACGCGGCCCGACCTGCTGCATTCGGCGGGGATCGATAAGGCCAGGTTACTGGTGGTAGCCCTCGACGAGCGCGAGCAGATCGACCGGCTTGTGAGGTACGTTATCCAGAACCACCCGCAGGTACATGTCACTGCGCGCGCCATCGACCGCAACCATGTCTACGAGCTATGGGCCTATGGTTGCCGCGACGTCATCCGTGAAACCTACGACAGCAGTCTGCGCATCGGGCGTTCCGCCTACGAGGCGCTGGGCATGACACGCCAGCAGGCCATGGCCGCCAAGGATGCATTCGAGGACATGGACCGGCAATCCATGCGGCAGGTCGCAGAGCTGTACCGGCTCGACATTCCCTATCACGAGAACGAGGAACTGATCGCCAAGGTGAAGGAACTGCGCAAGGACTGGGACCCGGTGCTGCGCGAACAGATGGATGCCATTCTCAGGCGCGAGGGCCACTAGCGGCCTGCGTGCAATTAGGCGCTGCCCGATAACGCCTGGTCGCAGTCTCTGGCGCCGTTCTCCCCGACAACCGTTTGGTTTTCGAGGAGTTAGAGCAATGGAATACGAAATTCTGGATGAACCGCAGGGCCTCGACGAGGACGACGAAGCAACGCGCGACGGCGGCCTGATCGAAGACCACATTGCGCTGAAGAATCAATCGAACGTGGGGCCGCAAGATTATCCCCGTCCGGATCGCCGCGATGGCTCACTCATCGTACCCAAGCAGGCGGAATAGCTGGCGGACAGGGTGGGATTCGAACCCACGAAGGGCTTGCACCCTTGCCGGTTTTCAAGACCGGTGCATTCAACCGCTCTGCCACCTGTCCGCGAGCGAAAGGCGGGCTAGCCAAATCGAATTGGAATGTCACCTGCGAATTGTCGGAACCCAGTTCTGCCTCCCAGCGTAAGGCTCTATGACATTTGCCATTCATCTAGGGCCTGCAAGAACACACTCATGAAATTTCGAAAGCTACTTACTCTCGCCAGTGCTGCGCTTCTCGGGCTGCCAGCTGCTCCCCTGGCCGCGCAGGACATGTCCTTCGACGCCTATTTACAGCTTTTGATGGCGCGGGCTCGGGCAGAGGGAGTAAGCGAAGCGACGATCCAGCGCATGACAGCGGGCCTTACGCCCAATCAGCGGGTGATCGAGCTGGATCAGACTCAGCCTGGCTCTTCCAGCGGTTCCGGCTATCCCCCCCTCGCGCCCTATATCGCAACCCATGTCGACAATGCGCGCATTAGCGGCGGGCGGCGCGAATTTGGCAATTGGCGCACCACCCTTTCCGCAATCGAGCGCGAGTATGGCGTGCCGGGCGAGATCATCGTCGCAATCTGGGGGCACGAAACCGCCTATGGCCGGGTCAAAGGCGGGTTCGATCTGTCGCGAGCCCTGGCGACCCTCGCCTGGGAAGGTCGCCGACGCGAGCTTTTCTCCTCCGAGTGGGTGGATCTCATGAAGGTGGCCGACAAGGGGTACTCGCGCAGAGAGCTGCAAGGAAGCTGGGCTGGCGCGTTCGGAAATCCGCAGTTCCTACCAAGCGTTTACCTTCGCCTTGCGACCGACGGCGATGGTGATGGCAGAGCCGACATCATGAACAACAGCGCCGACGCGCTGGCATCGATCGCGAATTATTTCCGCGATGCGGGTTGGCGCGAGGGACAGCCTTGGGGTGTAAGGGCCTACGTACCTTCCGGCTTCGATGTCGACCTGTATCGAACCGATCTGGTCGCTCCGGTCTGCCCCCGGGTTCACGAGCGACACAGCCAATACAAGACCGCAGCCGAATGGCGCTCTCTCGGTGTGCAGCCCCAGCGTCCGCTCGCGGACGATACGTTGGCGTCGCTTTTCCAGCCTGACGGACCCGGTACGCCCGCCTGGTTGCTGACGAGCAACTACCGCGTCATCCTCGAATACAACTGCTCGAATTACTATGCGATGAGCGTCGGACTGTTGGCTGATGAGATCGCGCGATAATCTGCTTCGGTGGAAACGCCTTAGGTGCGCTCGCCAAGGGGTGACAGGCTGGCTATAACAGCCCGCTATTGAAACTCTGATCAGGGAGGCGTCGTCGAAGAGCGGCGCCGCACACCGCTTGGGTCCGAAATTGCGAAAATTTTCTGCGCTCTGTCTTGCGATATCATTCGCCGTTGCACCGGTTTCCGCGCAGGAGGAGCCACTTCCTACTCCTCCGAATGCGAAGGAAGCGCCGATTGCGTTTCTTTTCGACGTGACCAGCGGCCAGGTGCTGTTCGAACGCGAAGCGGACCGGCGCTTCATGCCCGCATCGATCGCCAAGGTCATGACAACCTTTCTTGCATTCGAGTGGATGGAAGAGGGCAAGATTACGCCGCAGCAAAGCTTTTCGATCAGGCCGGAAGTCTGGAAGAAGTGGAATAACGTCGGATCCACCATGTTCCTGCCCCATGATGCACGGGTAACGGTGGATGATCTCGTTCACGGCGTTACCACTGTATCGGCCAACGACGGTGCCGCTGCCCTTGCGGACGGTGCCGCAGGCTCGATCGAGAAGTGGGTTTCCGCGATGAACGCAAAGGCCAGCGAAATCGGCATGCGTGATAGCCATTTCGGAACGGCAAACGGTTGGATGGATGAAGGTCGTACATTCACGACTGCACGGGATCTGACCACTTTGGCGACGGCCATGCTCCGGCGCCACCCGGCGAAATATCGCCATTTCGTGGGGCATCGCGAATATAGCTATAACGGGATCACCCAACCAAACCACGATCCGATCAGCGGCGTGGTAGAGGGCGCAGACGGGATCAAGACTGGTTTCACCAATCAGGCCGGGTTTGGCTTTCTGGGCTCTGCAGCGAGGAACGGGCGCAGGCTCGTCATGGTCGTTGCAGCAAGCCCTGACCCGCGTGATCGAACCCGTGCATCGCGCGATTTGATCGAATGGGGGTTTTCGAATTTCGAGCAGGTTCGCCTGTTTACCCCTGATACACCCGTTGCATCGGCGCAGGTCCAGGGTGGAAGCACGAGGGAGGTCGAGCTTGTTGCGGCGGATGGAGTATATGTCGATCTGCCGAAAAGCGCGTCGCGAGACGTCACATTGAGGCTCGTTTACGAGGGGCCACTACGCGCTCCGATCCGGAAGGGTGAGCGAGTCGCGGAGCTTGCGGTTTCGATCGACGGTATGCCCGATTATCGCGTGCCGCTGGTCGCCCGTGAGGAAGTGAACGAGGCTGGTTTCGCACGCCGGATGTTGAACGGCTTGCTGGGCTGGGTTTCCTGATGCGCGGTAAATTCATCGCGTTCGAAGGAGGGGAGGGCATGGGCAAATCCACCCAAGCACACCTGCTGCGCGACTATCTCGAGAAGCGCGGCATCGAGGTTGTGCTGACCCGCGAACCCGGCGGGACACCGGGCGCTGAGGCGATCCGTGATCTGCTGCTGCATCCTCCCGGCGAGGGCTGGGGACCGCAAGCTGAAGCCCTGCTTTTTGCCGCAGCACGTGCCGATCATGTTGCACGATTGATCCGCCCGGCGATCGAAGAGAAAAAGTGGGTCGTGTGCGACCGCTTCATCGACTCCAGCCGAGCCTATCAGGGAATTGCGGGTTCCCTCGGTGATCATACGATCCGCAAATTGCACGAGATCGGCAGCGACGCACTACTACCGGATTTGACGCTGCTCATCGGCGCTGACACGCGCGAGGTCGAAAAACGCCTTCGAGCGCGTGACGGCGGGTCTTCAGATGCAATAGGCGGGAGGGATGATTACTATCACGCTGCAGTAAACTCGGCTTTTGAAACTTTCGCCGAAAAGGAGCCGGGACGCTTCGTTCGGATCGACGGAAGCGGCACGATCGAGGAAGTACATTCCCGCGTGGTGGCAGCGATTTCGCCGCTTTTCGAAACTGCTGCCTCGTGATGTTACTTGGTCACGAGAAGGCCTGGGATGCATGGCGGAGTGCCATGGCTGGCGATCGTATGCATCACGCATGGCTTCTGGCGGGCAAGAAGGGGCTGGGCAAGGCGAATTTTGCACGAGCAGCTGCACGATTGCTCGTGGATGCGGACTGGGAAGGTGAGCACCCGGACATCCTGACGCTTACTTACGGCGCAAAGAACAAGGACGAAGCCAAGAAGCGGGACGATGGAAAACCTTTTGAATTGGCGCGCGGCATCAAGGTGGACCAGGTGCGCGATATCCAGCGCAGGCTTACTACGCGGCCCACGATGGGAACGAAGCGAGTCGTAATCATCGATCCCGCGGACGATATGGAAGTTTCGGCTTCCAACGCGCTGCTCAAGAGTCTCGAGGAACCACCTCGGGGGACCTATTTCATGCTTATCGCGCATAGCCCGGCACGGCTCCTGCCCACCATCCGCTCACGCTGTCGCACGGTGCGCTTTCCGGCTCTTGCGCACGAAGAAATGGATGGACTTTTACGCGAACTTGCTCCCGGCGCGGACATCGCCACCCGAGACGCCGCGATCGCGGCTGCAGCGGGATCTCCGGGAGCGGCGCTTTCCTTTGTCGACCTTCAACTCGGTAAAGCCGCGCAATTGATGCGCGCCATCGCAACGCATGGGGATCCCGATTTTGCCCTGCGGGGCGAACTCGCAGGCGTAATTGGCGCCAAGCAGGACATTCCGCGTCTCCAGGCCATACTCGACCTTGCCCGCGCGATCCTTGCGGAACGGATCGACGACTCTCATGATGATCCCCGCAAATTGATAGATACGCATACGGAACTGGTTCGTCTGACAAGAGAGCAACCGACCTACAATTTCGATCCAGGCCTGCTCGGCATGGAAATCGGGACCTTGCTCGCACAAGCGGGCGCGGCTAGCGAGCGCGGCAATGGCTGAACCTTACTATATCACCACCGCGATCCACTATCCCAATGGCAAGCCGCATATCGGGCATGCCTACGAAACTATCGCCGCCGACGTCATCGCGCGTTTCCAGCGCCTGATGGGCCGCGATGTGCGATTCCAGACCGGCACCGACGAACACGGGCTCAAGATGGCGCAGAAGGCGCGTGATCTGGGAAAAACCCCGCGGGAGTTGGCCGATGATATGTCGGGCGCGTTTCGGGATCTCTTCGACCGGCTCGATATCAGCTACGATCGGTTCATTCGCACGACGGATGAGCATCACCACAAGGCGAGCCGCGCCATCTGGGGAGCGATGGAAGCCAGGGGCGATCTTTATCTCGACCGCTATGAAGGCTGGTACTCAGTCCGCGACGAGGCCTATTACGACGAGAAGGAACTCGTCGAAGGGGAGGGGGGGCAGAAACTTTCCCCGCAAGGCACTCCGGTCGAATGGACCGAGGAAGAGACGTGGTTCTTTCGCCTGTCGAAATATGCCGAACCTCTGCTCGAACTGCTCAACAAACCCGGCTTTCTCGAACCGGCGAGCCGCCGTAACGAGATGATCGCTTTTGTCGAAGGCGGCCTAAAGGACCTCTCAGTAAGCCGCACAAGTTTCGACTGGGGCGTAAAGGTTCCCGGGCATGACAATCACGTGATGTATGTCTGGGTCGACGCTCTGACCAATTACATCACCGGCGTAGGTTACCCCGATGGCGGCGAGATGTGGCAGAAATACTGGCCTGCCAGCCTGCACCTGATCGGCAAGGATATTGTGCGCTTCCACACGATTTACTGGCCCGCCTTTCTGATGAGCGCGGGAATCCCGGTGCCGCAGCGGGTATTCGGCCACGGCTTCCTGCTCAATCGCGGCGTCAAGGAATCAAAGTCGGCTGGCAATGTCACCGATCCCAACGAGTTGATCGATCTGTTTGGGGTTGATTCCCTGCGCTACTTCCTGATGGCTGAGGTTGTCTTCGGAAAAGATGGAAGCTATTCGGCAGAAGCGCTTGTTAACAAGGTAAATGCCGAACTGGCCAACAGCTTCGGCAACCTTGTGCAGCGTACACTTTCGATGATCCACAAGAACATGGATGGCAAGCTCGAGGCGTTCGAGCCGACCGGCGACGACAAGGCGCTGCTCGCCACCGTACGCGATGCGTGCGGGGCGGTGCTTCCGTGCGAATTCGAGGCGCTCAACTTCAGCGTAGGGATCGAAGCCTGGCTGAAGGCGGTATTTGCCTGCAATGCCTACGTCGACGAGCAGGCTCCCTGGGCACTCAAGAAATCGGATCCTCAGCGGATGAAGGCAGTGCTGCAAACGCTGTTCCTCGCGATTCGGGATCTCGCCATCGCTATTCAGCCAGTCACTCCGACCAAAGCTGCGGTAGTCCTTGACCAGCTTGGCGTCACGACACGGCAGCGGACCTATGCCGATTTGTCGGATGAAAGCTGGTTCGCAGAATTGATCGCAGCCGGACACGTGATCGAGAAGCCGACACCTGCCTTCCCGCGCCTCGAACTGCCGGAAGCGGAGGCTGCCGCTTGATGCTGGTCGACAGTCACTGTCATCTCGAATACGAAGGACTGGTCGAGAGCCAGTCCGAGGTGCTTGGGCGAGCTCGTGAAGCAGGGGTTGGGGCCTTCCTCAATATCTCGACGAAACGGGCGGAATGGGACCAGGTCGTCGGGACGGCCAATACCGAGTCCGATGTCTGGGCCAGTGTGGGCATCCATCCCCACAACGCCGACGGTCATCCAGACCTGACCCGAGAAGAGCTGCTCGAAGCAACCCGGAATCAGCGGGTCGTTGGAATCGGCGAAACCGGGCTCGACTATTATTACGACCATTCCGATCGCGCCGAGCAGCAGCGATTGTTCCGCATCCATATCGAAGTTGCCCGCGAAACAGGGCTGCCTGTCATCATTCACACCCGCGATGCCGAAGACGATACGATCGTCATCCTCGAGGACGAGATGAAAAAGGGTGGCTTCCCAGCGCTGATCCACTGTTTCACTGCCTCCGCTTCTTTTGGGGAAAAGGTTCTCGATCTCGGTCTTTCGATCTCACTTTCGGGCATAGTGACTTTCAAGAATGCAGTGGATTTGCAGGAAGTTGCCAAAGCTATCCCGCAAGACCGGCTATTGGTCGAGACCGACAGTCCTTTCCTTGCTCCGGTCCCCCATCGTGGGAAGGCTTGCGAACCCGGTTACGTGCGCGACACCGCTACTTTTCTGGCAGAGCTGCGTGGCGAACCGCTGGACCAATTAGCCGAATACACGACCCGCAACTTCTACCGCTTGTTCAGCAAGGCCGCTTCGTGAAGCTCATAATGCTCGGCTCGGGCACGTCGACGGGCGTGCCGCGTGTTGGCAACGATTGGGGTGAATGCGATCCGCAGGAACCCAGGAACCGCCGCAGCCGCGTGTCCATCATCGTCCAAAACGGTGCAGGCCAGCGAATCCTTGTGGACACTTCGACAGATCTGCGCGCGCAATTGCTAGCGACCAACATTCCCAAGGTAGATGCCGTTTTCTGGACTCACGACCATGCCGACCATTGTCATGGTATCGATGACCTGCGCGTCATGCGGTATGATCGCTCCAACCCGCTTCCCGGTATAGCAAGCCGAGTTACCTGCGAACGATTGCGGCGGCGGTTCGATTACGTTTTCGAAGGTCAGTTCGGTTATCCGACGATCGTCGAACTCAGGGAATGTTCACAAGTTCAGCTGGTTGCAGGATTTTCTTTCGATAGCGTGGAAATGCCGCACGGTCCTGTGAAGAGCACGGGATTCCGCTTCGAAGCGGATGGAAAGTCGATAGTTTATGCTACCGATTTCAGCGAAATCACTCCCGCAATGATCCAATGCTTCAGATCTTGCGATTTGCTTGTGGTCGATTGTTTGCGCGAGCGACCTCATCCAACGCACGCCCATCTCGATATGGCGCTGGACCTCGCAAGACGATGCAAAGCGAAGCGTACAGTGCTGACGCATCTGGACAAGTCCATGGACTACGCCACTATCGGCGGGAAGATCCCGAAGGACGTAGCAGTCGGATTCGATGGGATGGAGGTGTCGCTATGAACGCGGACGGAGGAACGATCGCTTGGGCGGCATTAATGAGTGCCTTGGTTGTCGCTTATTTGTGGGGAATGAGGCGCGATTCCGGCTTGAACAGTAACCGGATGATCAAGATCGCGTTGATCTGGGTCGCCATAATCGGGGTCGCCTATATTCTCGTGAGAGCATTTACGGGAATGTATTGAGTCGAACGGTCAGCCATAAGGCAGACCAGCGCCCATCAAGACGGGATTGGCCGGATCAGGGCGCAAGCGGGCCTAATGCATCCTTGAGTGGATCGAGCCATTGCTCATAAGGCTTCCACGCGTCCTGTCCGCTGCGGTTGATTGGGCGTCGCACCTGTTCGCTGCTTGCCGTACGCACTGCGCGGTCTGTTTTGTGAAAGTCGAGGCAGGCTTCTTCGAAAGGCAAACGGCAATACTCGAGCATACGGCGCGTTTGGCCTTCTAGATCATCAAGAACGTCCTCATGGTTTACGCGCAGAACCTTTCCAGGCAGCACACGGTCCCAGTGATCCATCAGCGCGACGTAATCGGAATAATAGCGTCCGATCTCGGTTAGGCCGTAGGTAAACTCCTGCCCTTCGGCAAAGAGCTGCTTGAAGCCGGAAAAACAGCAGTCCATCGGTGCCCGGCGCGCATCGATGATCTTTGCATTAGGCAGGATTAAATGGATCAGGCCGATATGCCGAAAATTGTTGGGCATCTTGTCGATGAAGAAGCGTGCGCCCTGCCGATGAACGCGTGTGTCCTCGATATACTTCTCACCGAACTTCGCAAGTTGCTCTCGCGTCAGATCATGGAGTACCTGCGGATAGCGCGATTGCCCTGCCTTGCGACCACGCAGCCGATGGGCGAGGGCGAGAATATTGGGTAGCTCGAGGGTGCCATCGACTTGACTGTGGCTCGAGAGAATCTGTTCCAGCAGCGTCGAGCCGGCGCGCGGCAACCCAACGATGAAGATGGGGTCGGGCGACAAATGGCCAGCGCCTGAGTATCTTTCGAACAAATCGTGCGTGCAGCATTCCGCTTGCTTCGACAATTCATTCGTCATGGCGTCCGCACTATAGCGGGTTTGTGTACGCTTGAGAGTATTGCCTTCGTCGTAGAACCGGAATGATTCCGCGTTGTCGTGGCGATCTTCATAGGCCTTTCCCAGAGCGAAGCAGAGATTGACACGGTCGGTGAAACTCAGTTCGCTCCGTGCAACCTGCTCGCGCATTGCGGCAATCTCGTCGTCACGGAATTTGTAGGTCTTCAGATTGGCAAGCGCATAATAGGCGTCGCCATGATCAGGCTTGGCATCTATAGCGGCGCGGTAGCTGGCCACGGCTTCTTCCTGGCTGCCAATAGTCTTGAACGCGTGGCCTCGACTGGTCAAAGTGGCGGGATCCCCGGGAATTTTTTCCAGCACCGCGTCAAACAGCTCAAAGGCACTGTCGTAATCGCCGGTCTGCATGCTCTCGATAGCTAGGTGTGACTGAAAGAGTGGGTTTTCCGGATCGCGCATGTACAGCGCTTCTGCCTCATGCCTTGCTTTTTCGTATTTCTGGCGACGGCGCAGTGCATCTATGTAGTCGAGCCGCACCTGCACATTTTCGGGTTCGAACGTTGTCGCGCTCTCGAGCAGGAATTCGGCATCGTCGAGTATGCCCAGTTTGATGCCAATCTGCGCCAACAGACGCATGCCCTCAACGTTGCTTGGATTGGCACGCAGAAACTGACGGCAGATTTCCTCGGCGCGGAGAAGGCGGCTTTCATGCAGGTGGTTCGTAACGGCGACCAGTTCTCGCGGCAACGTTGCGATCCGTTGCGCCTGTGCGCGCGCAGCGCCGGCCTCTGCGGTCCGACCGGATTCTTCCAGCAAATCCGTCAATGCAACCCAACTTGCCTCGAGTGACGGGTTGAAGCGGGTTGCACGTGTATAAGCCGCGATCGCGATGTTACGCTGCCCGCGTGAACGCGCGAGATGACCGGCTTCCTGCCATGCCCGGCCATATTCCGGCATTGCCTGATGAAGTGCCTGCAAATGTCCTTGCGCCTCGTCGAACCGTTTGAGGTAACGCGCTGCGACTGCCGCCATGTATAACGCTTCGGCATCCTCGGGCGTCTCGGACAGCACATTCTCAGCCAACTGAGAGCCACGAGTGAAATCGCCCGACTGGAGTGCAGCCTGCGCAGCTTTCAAGGTCTCGTCGCGGGCGATCATGTCCACGTTCCTAACAAGCAAGAGTGGCGGAAGCGATGCTAAAGCCCGCTCCCGCCGCAAATACTTGCGCTTCCCGCTAGATCAGTAGTCGAAACCGACGCGCAGACCGACAGTCAGAGGACGGTTGGTGGCGATACGCTTGCGGTCGTTGACGAAATTGCCCGATATCTGGGCGCGTTCGTCGAAGATGTTGCTACCAAACAGCTCGAAGCTCCACTGTCTGCTTTGAATGCCGGTCGAGAAATCAAATATCGTGTAGCTGTCGAGTTCGAGCTTGTTGATCTCGACTACATCGGTGAACTTCGATGCCGAATGCGAGACCTGCGGTTGAACGAAGGCATCCCAATCGCCTGAAAGTGACCATTCATACCGGGCGCGCAGGTTGCCTTGGAACGAAGGAGCAAAGGCCAATTCCCCACCTTCGACGACGTCATTGGTAGGGATGAGCACATCGGTGATCTCGGTATCGAGGATGGAGAACGCGCCTGTCAGGGTCAGGCCGGGAAGGGCATAAGGCGCGAAAGTGAAGTCTGCCTCAACTCCCTTGATTTCTGCATCGGCCGCATTGGCCGAGAAGAACAGGTTGGTGATCGAAGGGTCGAAGATCGTTGTTTGCAGACGGCTGATATCGACAAAGAACGCACTGCCGTTGAAACGCAGTTGCCCGTCGACGAGTTCGGTTTTCCAGCCGAGTTCGTAGTTTTTCACCTCATCCGTATCGAGTTCGAAGGGAACCACAAAGCCTGCGCCATTCGTGGCGCCACCTGGACGGTTCAGCAGCCCAGGGCGGAAACCTTCAGAATAGGTCCCATAGAACATCAGATCAGGCGTCGGAGTGAGGGTTAAAGTACCTTTGTAGATTACGCCTTCGGCCTTGGCTTCGTCAGGTGCCCGGACCGCGTTGAATACCTGTTGCGCTTGCGAAGCGCTGAGGCCGGCTGCCTGAATGTCCTGCATACTATCGGCCCGCGTGAATGTCTGGCGTAAAGCGGGGTCGCACGATCCAATGAAGGTATACTGCCCGTCTCCGTCGTAAAGATCGGAAAGATTGGTTCCGAATGCATTCGCGTCTTCCGCTGCGCCGCTGTTACAGAAGCTGGCATTTGCGCTGCCTTCGAAATCCACCCTGACGTTGTAGTAGCGAATGCCGCCGGTGATAGTCAGCAGATCCGGTACGATGTCCACACTGGTTTCACCGAAGATACCGAACTGCTTGTCAGTGCGACGAATGTCGTTGCGGAAGATGGTTTCCGGCGCGAAAGGTCCCGGATCGGAGTTGAACCCGGGGAACGGGAAGTTCGGGGCGAAAGGTCCAAAGGGCTCCGCCTCGATATTGCCCGGATAATTGAAGTCGTTGCGCTCCTCCAATTCCAGGTCGGAGAAGAACAGCCCCCCCGTGGTACGGATCGGGGCATCGGCATCGGTGCTGAAGCGAAACTCGTTGGTGAAGACCTTGGTATCGCTGAACGAGGTAACGTTGAGGTTTGGTTCCTGGCAGGTCCCGCTGGGGGCGGCGTTACCCGGATAGGTCACACTGCCGTCACAGATATAATAAGGCAGATACTGGCCGACGAAGAGATAATCGGAATAGTCGATCCGCTGTTCGGTAGTACGGTCGGTATAGGCGCCGGTATAGACGATATCCAGCGCGGCAAGGCGGCCTTCGATCGTCCAGCTGGTGTTCGAGAATTCATCTTCGAGCGTATCTTCCTCGAATCGCTGGATTTCGAGATCGTCCAGTCCGTCGAGTTCTGGATCGGCGAAGAAAACGCCGTCGCTATCGACCTGCTGACGTGTATGCGCGACGGTCAGGTTCCAGTCTGGAGTAATTTCCCAAAGAGCGGTTCCGCGGAAACCCATATATTGCGTGTCGTTGAAATCGTCTTCGACGAGGGCGGCATTATCGGCATCGAGGAACGTCACATCCGAAAGGTCTGCTTCTGCCTGAAAGCCCGCCCGCAGAGAGTTCACCGGAACTCCGTTGTCGCGGACAGTCCCCTCGGGGCGGAAGCGCGCGCTTTCGCTGGCATCGCGCGTACCTGCGACATTGTCGATATAACCGCCCTGATGGTCGTAATAGGCGACCGCGCGCAGCGCGATCGTGTTCGCCACCGGCACGTTGACCATTGCCTCAGCCTTGTAGCTTGCCTCTCCGCCCTTGGTGAAGGAAAGACCTGCGTCCATGCTGGCATCGAAACCTGCCAATGATGGCTTGGCCGTGATTAATCGGACGACACCGGCCTGAGAGCTGGCTCCGAACAGTGTTCCCTGCGGACCGGAGAGAACCTCGATACGCTCCATATCCGCGGCGTAGACATCGAGATTACGGCCTGGTTGCGACAGTGGCTGCTCGTCCAGATAAAGCGCAACATTGGGGGCGAGACCCGCCACGCCGGCGGTAGTCAGGTTCGGCGTGGTCGATGCGAGCCCGCGAATATAGATCGTGCTTTGCCCGGGACCACTGCCGCCTGCGGTGACGGTGGGAAGCTGATCGAGATAGTCCTCGAATGTGTCGATGGCGAGTTCGTCGAGATCTTCTGCGCCTATGGCTGCAACAGAGACGGGTACGTCTTGCAGATCTTCGCTGCGCTTCTGCGCAGTCACGACGATTGTTTGAACGCCGCCTTGGCGTTGCTGGGCTGAAGACGAGGTAGTCTGCTGCGCTACAGCTGGCGTTGCGACGGCGATGGCGAGTGCGCTGGCCGACGCACCGCTGACGAAAATTCTCATGAGTGGAAATCCCCCAACCGGATCATTTGAAAAGCCCGCCGATGACTGGGCTAGTATTGACGACAAGATTCTTTGAAAAATCTCGTTCTTCGATCTTAATAAGTGGCAGACTATGGGGCATCCACCACGTCGTCGTCAATTTTGAAAAAGAATGGACGGGTGTTGCTTAACTACAACAAGAAGTAGAGATTGCTTAAATTACACAAATTAGATTCAGTTAAATTTAAATATATCCATATCTATATTATAGATAGTGGATTTTATAAATTAGTCTAATGGAATAATGATTTCAAGAATTCAAATACCTAATTCTTTTTTGGTTTTTTTGCTTCAGTATGACTGAAAACTATTGTGGAGATTTACTTCGTCTGCGGGCATTCTGAGCCGTCTGCGACAGTAACTGATTTTCCTGTCTCCAGCCTCAGTGGTTGAGTCCTTATAATTAACATAATATATATTATCAATCTAAAGGGGTTCTGCCAGAGGGAAAGAGCCATCTCCACCTACGTACCTAGGTAAAAACTTTAGCCTCTTTCCCCTTCGGGGATCGCTCTCTAAGCGTTCCGTATGTCTGAACAATTAGACCGCCTCCTTAAAATTATGGCACGCCTGCGTGACCCGGATCATGGTTGTGAGTGGGATACCGCGCAGAACTTCGCCACGATTGCGCCTTATACGATCGAGGAAGCTTACGAAGTGGCCGATGCGATCGAGCGCTCGGACATGGCCGATCTTGAAGGAGAACTTGGCGATCTACTTTTCCAAGTCGTCTTTCACGCCCGCATGGCAGAAGAGTCCGGACATTTTTCCTTTAGCGATGTCGCACGCAACATTGCGGACAAAATGGAGGCGCGTCACCCTCACATCTTTGGAAATGAAACCGGTGTGATGATGAAAAGCCGGTGGGAAGATCTCAAGGCCGCAGAACGCGAAGCTTCGGGAACGACTGGCGCGCTCGATGGTGTAGCATTGGCACTGCCAGCACTCTTGCGTGCGCAGAAGCTTCAGAAGCGTGCGGCGCGTCATGGATTTGACTGGCCCGACGTTGATGGACCGCGCAGTAAAGTTTTTGAAGAAATAAAGGAGCTTGACGAGGCTTCCGCAGATGAAGTCGAAGAGGAGGCTGGCGATTTCCTTTTTGCTGCAGTCAACCTTGTGAGAGCTTATGGCGTCGATGCCGAGGCTGCATTGAGGGCAGCAAACGCGAAGTTCGAACGCCGATTCCGTGCAATGGAAGATCTATCCGGCGGCGATTTTTCCGATAGGGATTTGGAAGCGCAGGAAAGACTTTGGCAGGAGGTCAAGCGGCGCGAGAAGTCCGCTTCATAAGGTCTCGAACTGGCCCAGTTCCTTGGGGTTGAGCCTGACGATAAAGCGCCGCTGCGGACCGGCCTTGCCCTCCCCCGCATCCTCTTCGACCAAGACTTCGCCATGTGCGTGGAGCCAGGCGATACGCCTCCCGTCGCTTGCGGAAAGCTCGAACTCGTGGATCGATGCTTTTACCGTAAGCATCTCCCCCAGTTTTTCCAGCAATTCGTCGATGCCTTCGCCACTGATGGCCGATACTGGCACAATATCGTCGCTGGAGGCTGCGTTATAGCTCAGTTCCTCGGCTCGATCTTCGTCCAGAAGGTCCCACTTGTTCCAGACTTCCAGGATCGGGATCGAACTCCCCCCGCCCTCATCCCCGATAACACCGAGCTCGGTAAGGACGCCCAGGACCTGCGCTTTTTGGGCTTCTGCAGAGGGGTTGGATATGTCGCGAACATGGCAGATCACGTCAGCAGCTGTCACTTCTTCCAGCGTCGCTCGGAAAGCCGCAACGAGTTGGGTCGGCAGATCGGATATAAAGCCGACTGTATCGGAGAGAATAGCTTTCTCCACACCCGGCAAGGAAATGGCCCGCATAGTCGGATCGAGTGTAGCGAAGAGTAGATCCTCGGCCATGACCTCGGCCCCAGTCAGCCGGTTGAATAGCGTGGACTTTCCAGCGTTTGTATAACCGACCAGGGCGATAACGGGCCATGGCGCGCGCTCGCGCCTCTCCCGGTGGAGGCCCCGAGTCTTACGAACCTGTTCCAGCTCCTTGCGTAAACGGCCCATCCTCTGACGGATCATTCGGCGGTCGGCTTCAATCTGTGTTTCGCCGGGGCCGCCTAGGAAGCCGAAGCCCCCGCGTTGGCGTTCAAGGTGAGTCCAGCTGCGGACCAGGCGGCTCTGTTGGTAGTCGAGATGCGCCAGTTCGACCTGCAATCGGCCTTCTGCGGTCGCTGCCCTCTCGCCAAAGATTTCGAGGATCAGGCCCGTGCGGTCGATGACCTTACGCGACAGCTTCTCTTCGAGATTACGTTGCTGGATCGGACTCAGCGCACCGTCGACAACAATCAGTTCGGCATCGTTCTGTTCGCAGGCAATCCGGATGTTTTCGACCTGTCCTGCCCCAAACAGGAGGTTCGGCCGAACTTCACGCACCGGAAGAACGAAGCTGTCCACGATCTCGATACCGATAGCGAGCGCCAGCCCCTCGGCCTCGCGCAGGCGGCTTTCGGCGTCGAGGTCATAGCTTTTTCCCCGAATATCGGGGCAAATGACAAGGGCCCGCGCACCGCGCGAAACCTCGCCGAGGAGATCGTCGTCGAAGCTCAGTTGTCGTCCTCGTCCCAATCTTCGGTCAGATCGACCGGAGTTGCAGGTTGAATGGTAGAAACAGCGTGCTTGTAAGCGAGTTGCACGAAACCGTCCCGCTCGAGCAACATGGAAAACAGGTCGTAGGCGGCGATCTTCCCCTGCAACATCACGCCATTGACGAGAAACATCGTCACCTGTGCCTCTGTCTCACGAACCCGGCTTAGAAAAACATCTTGGAGGAGCCGCTGTTTGGCACCTGAGCC
This sequence comes from Qipengyuania huizhouensis, assembly GCF_019711635.1. GTDB lineage: Bacteria > Pseudomonadota > Alphaproteobacteria > Sphingomonadales > Sphingomonadaceae > Qipengyuania > Qipengyuania huizhouensis. Next base: position 180,668 of record NZ_JAIGNT010000004.1, read on the forward strand.
CTGACTTGCGAATTGTTCGGCATCTATTGGCTGGCCAGGCATGATGGTGCTGACAGCGTGCTTATAAACCAGTTGGGACTGACCGTCTCTCCTGAGTAAAATCGAAAAATTGTCGAACCACGTCACAATCCCTTGGAGTTTCACGCCTTTCACAAGAAATACCGTCACCGGAGTCTTGTTCTTGCGAAGAAGGTTGAGAAATGCGTCCTGTAAACTCGGTTGCTTGCCATTCGAAGAAGCCGACTTGTTCGGCTTGGGGCGAGCGGAAAGCGTACGTTCGCCAGACATCTTGCGTGTCTCCTGTTGTTGGCGGCTATTGCTAAAGCCGCGGTCTGGACGCTCCCACCGCGTCCGGGCACCGGTTGTTTAGTCCGGATTTGAAACGCAATGTGGCGATTGCGGTGCCCGACCGCAATAAATAATTATTTCTGGGGGTTCCGAGCGAAATTGCTGGCGTGCTATTTGCGCTCACCGCCCTTGCGCTGGGCCATCCCAAGTAGTTTGAGTTTGCGATGCAAAGCTGAGCGTTCCATTCCGATGAAACTCGCGGTTTTCGAGATATTGCCCGAAAATCTCCGGATCTGGATCGCGAGGTATTCCCGCTCGAAACTCTCGCGCGCTTCGCGCAAAGGCGCGCCCATCAGTGCCGCCATACCACCATTGCCTGCTGCATTTCCGCCTGAAATCTCTTCGGAAAGCATTTCGGCTTCAACCGTTTCCAGCTGATCGCGGGGTGTGAGAATAATTGTACGTTCGACCACATTGCGCAGCTGGCGCACATTTCCAGGCCAATCATAGGCCTGGAGTGCAGCCATCGCTTCTTCGCTGATTGCGGGCGGGCGAATTCCCTGCTCTGCGGCATATCGAGCGAAAAAATATTCGGCGAGTGCCGGAATATCGTCCCGCCGCTCGGAAAGAGAAGGTATCTCGACCGGCACGACATTGAGCCGATAGAAGAGGTCTTCCCGGAAGTTCTTGGCTTCCATTTCGCCGGCAAGGTCACGTGCTGTAGACGACACCACCCTTACGTCTACGCCGATCTGCCGCGATCCCCCAACCCTCACGAAGCTCTGTTCGGTCAACACGCGTAGTATTCGCGCCTGTGTTGAGAGGGGCATGTCGGCAACCTCATCGAGGTAAAGTGTGCCGCCATCGGCGGTTTCGAGCAAGCCGGGCCGCACCAGCTTTCCATCCACTTCCTCGCCGAACAACTCTTCCTCGAAGCGTTCGGGAGTAATGCGTGCGGAATTCACGATGACAAACGGTTTGTCCGCCCTCGCCGACCAGCTGTGAAGCAAGCGCGCGGCGACTTCCTTTCCGGAGCCGGCAGGCCCGCTGATGAGGACGCGGCTACCTGTTTGCGCCACACGTTTGAGCGTGGCGCGTACCGTGTTGATTACGGCGGAATTGCCTGTGAATTCGCCCCCTTCTCCCAAACCTTCGCGTAAGCGTGTGTTCTCGCGCCGCAACCGCTCCGTTTCAGTGGCACGCTCGACGAGATGGAGCAGGCGTTCTGCTTCGAAGGGCTTTTCTATGAAGTCCATCGCCCCGCGACTGACGGCGCTGACTGCAGTATCGATGTTGCCGTGACCGGAGAAGATTATAACCGGAAGTTCGGGTTCGCGGGCCTTGATCGCGTCGAGCACTTCCAGGCCATCCATCTGGCTTCCATGCAGCCACACGTCGAGCAATACGAGGCTCGGACGCTTCTCATCCACGGCATCGAGAGCCGAAGCGCTGTCCGCCGCCGTCCGACACTCATAGCCCTCGTCGCTCAACACACCGGCTACAAGTTCGCGGATATCGCGTTCATCATCTACGATGAGAATGTCCAATGCCATTACTCAGCTTCCTGTTCTTGCATCGTTGGTTGCATCGGCGTCGGCTGCAGGGACACCATGGGGGTCCTTCGCAAAACGAAGGGTAACGCGAGTCCCACCGCCCTCGACCGAGGAAAAACTCATCTCTCCGCCGTGCTCTTCGACAATCTTGTTGACGATTGCGAGGCCCAGCCCGGTGCCCTTGTCACGCGTTGTCACATACGGCTCGAGAATACGCTCCCTATCCTGAGGGAGTCCAATTCCGTTATCGGTGATTGCGATCGCGATCGTATGTTCGTCCTCGCTCACATCCACCGCGATTTGTCCGCGATAGTCGGCATCTGCATGGGCAGTGCGCGCTTCGATCGCTTCCGCAGCGTTCTTGAGAATGTTGGTAACGGCCTGCCCTAATTGGTGGCGGTCCGCCTGGATCTTGAGGGGCCCTTCCAGCGTAGTGGACAGGCCATAATTGATTTCAGGATTGGCGACTTCCTGGAGAAAGATTGACTGTCGTATTAAATCCAGTGCGTCCTCCGGACGGAAAACCGGTTTGGGAAGACGCGCGAAACTGGAAAATTCATCGACCATTTTTCTCAAGTCGCCGACCTGTCGGACAATCGTGCTGGTCAATTCATCGAACAACTCCCCGTCCTGTTCTATTTGCTTGCGATAGCGGCGTTTGAGGCGCTCGGTCGCCAACTGGATGGGTGTGAGCGGATTCTTGATTTCGTGGGCGATGCGCCTTGCTACATCGGACCAGGCAGCCTGACGTTGATCGAGCAGTTGGCGCGTAATGTCTTCGAAGGTAATGACGTGACCATCGCCCTCTTTGACCAGCTTGACGGCGAGCGTCATCAGTTCCCCCTGCCGGCTATGACTGACAACACCCCGCTCGAGGTTCGCAGCAACCATTGCGGCAATTTGAGGTGCCATTTCGTCCAGGGTTTCTGGTTGATTACCTCCCTGCCCGCCTTCTAGCAGAGTAGCTTGCGCCGGCGCATTCATCAGCAAGACCCGGCGCTGGCCATCAACAGTAATGACCCCGGCACTGACTGACTCGAGAACGGCTTCGATAAAGCTACGACGATCCTCCAACTCGGCGTTGGCGGTAACAAGCGCGTCGGTCTGGCGCTCAAGCTGAGCTGTCATGCGGTTGAAGGCACGGTTCAGCAATCCGATTTCATCCGCGCCTGTGCGCCCTTCTACCCTCATACCGAAATTGCCCGCGCCGACTTTCCTCGCAGCGGCGACAAGGTCGGTGAGCGGCTCAACTTGTCGATCGGCAAAACGTAGAGCAAACCAGACGGCAATGCCTACAAGGGCAAGGCTTACGAAGAATAGCGCAAGATTGAAGCGGAGCTGGAGCGCGCGGGCACGAGAAGTCAATTCGTCATACGCACCTGAGATTGTGCGGGCCCGTTCCCAGCTACGAAAGCTCGCCCCTTCCGCATTTCGCGCTGTGTAAAGATAGATGCCTGCAACCCTGTCGATCGGTGCAATGGCCTCGATCCGCTCTGAGCTGCCCCGCACCGCCACCTGCTCGCCCCTGCGTAGGTCGCCGAGGCTTTCCTCGGTGAAGGCAACGGGATCGCTGCTCTCTGAAATATTGTACAATACTGCCGTACGTGCAGTGCCGTCCGGCATGGCTTGCAGGATTGCACTTTCGACTACATCTCGCGGCTGTGCCTGGTATTCATAAACCAGCATGAAATCGGGATCGGTAACGGAAATTCGCTGCAGATTGGCACGCATGTCCATCGCCATCGAAATCGTTTCCTGCGCAAGATCCAGCTGGTTATCCTCGTAATAGCTTTCCGCCAGCGCATTGGCGTTTTCCATCAATCCGCGGGAATTGTCGGAGAACCAGAAGTCGACTCCCGACTGGAATAATACAGCAGCGAAAGCGGCGACCAGCAATGTGGGCACGGCGGCGACCATTGAGAAGAAAAACACAAGACGGACATGGAGCCGCGCCGTGCTGCCCGCCGCACGTCTTAACGCGAGCCTTCGTCCCGCCAGAACCAAAAGGGCCATAGCCGGAATCAATGTGCCGATCAGAAGCACCGCCACCTGGCTGCTCGGGAGCAATTGGCCGTCTGGTGGTGCAGACGTGAATGCAGCCCACGTCATAACTACCATCCCGAGAAACGTGACCGCTGCAGCGATTTCTATCAGAGAGATCAAGTTCGCTCTGCGTGACGTCACGACGAACTTGCGCCACCAGCGTGGGGTCCGTCGGGTCTGAGGAGCGGCCTGCGTCGCCATCGTGGCGGCCTTACATCGCTACTGTTGCAGATTTGCAAGCATAAAAACGACGAACTGGGCGTCAAGTTCGCTGTGCGAAGCGCTGCGGCCGTATGTCCAGCTCGCCGAGCTTCTTGCGCAATGTATTGCGATTGATGCCCAAAAACTGCGCCGCACGCAGTTGATTGCCGTGAGTCTCCCGAAGCGCGTGCTCGATCAGGGGTTTTTCGAAAGCAGCCAGCGTCTGCTGGTAAACGGTCCCCTCTATGGGTTTTTCCCGTTCCAGCCATTCTGCCAGTGCGATTTCGAGAGCGATCTGAGTGTTGCCAGCATTGGCCAGTGTTTTTGGGGGTAGAAGTTCGTCAACAAGGCTCGCTTCGATTACGTCGTTGCGTGCCATGAGAGCCATCCGAAAGACGAAATTTCGCAATTCTCTGACGTTGCCGCGCCATTCGCATTCGGACAACCGGGAAATCGCATCATCACTGATGGTATGGAGCGAAAGTCCTTCGTCTCTAGCTTCTGCCAGAAAATGACGGGTAAGGGCGCCGATATCGTCTGTCCGTTCGCGAAGAGGCGGCAAGTGGATCGGAACCACGTTCAAACGGTAGAACAAGTCTTCCCGAAATAGCCCGCTCGCGATCATCGGTGCTAGATCGCGGTTTGTTGCTGCAACGATGCGCACTTCGACTGCAATTTCCTGGCGTCCGCCCACGCGGCGAATCCGGCCCGATTGCAACGCACGGAGCAGCCTCGTCTGTGCTTCGGCGGGCATGTCGCCGATCTCGTCGAGAAACAGCGTGCCACCATTCGCTTGCTCGAATTTTCCAATGGATTGAGATTGGGCACCCGTGAAAGCTCCCCGCTCATGCCCGAAAAGTTCGCTTTCGAGCAGGTCACGAGGGATTGCAGCCATGTTGACTGCCACGAATGGGCCTGTGCGGCGAGATCCCAACTGATGAATGGCCTCTGCTACCAGTTCCTTTCCCGTGCCGCTCTCTCCGGTCACAAGCACGGTGAGATCGTTCCGCAAGACGCGCGTGATCATGCGATAAACGTCCTGCATTGCGCGGCTGCGCCCGATTAATGGGAGTTCACTACCCACATCGTTGCGCTCTTCAACTTCGGTTCGGGGAATGCGCTCGGCCGCCTGCCGGACAGCGTGAGTCAGCTGATCGAGGTCGAAAGGTTTGGGAAAATATTCGAACGCTTGGCTATCGCTGGCGCGAATCGCGGTATCGAGCGTGTTCTGGGCGGACAGAACAATTATCGGCATATCAGGAGCGCATTTGTGTACACGATCGATGGTATCGAGACCGTCACCATCCTCCAGCATGATGTCGGTTAGCATAACATCATAGCTTTCCTTTGCGAGCAGTGCGTCCCGCTCAGCCACACTGGTGCATGCTGTCAGGTCGAATCCCTCATCGCGTAGCGCTTCGGTGATTACAGTAGCAATGGCACGGTCGTCCTCGACCAGCAGGACCTTACGGCTCATGACGATTTCCTGTCTGCGACGGGCAAGTTGATCCGAAAGTGGGTCAGGCCTGCGCGCTCGTCGCGCTCGTGGACGATGCGTCCGCCCATGTCGCGCAGCAATTTTCGGACGAGCGCAAGACCAAGCCCCTGCCCATTTTGTTTGCCAGATACGAATGGCTCGAACACATGATCGCGCAAGGCGGGCGGAAGCCCGGGTCCGGGGTCGGAGACCGTAATTTCGATCGGAAGCCGCGTCGCCTTGCCGAATCGGATAGCCGAGAAAACCAGTCCGCTGACGAAGCGCGTGCGTATCACGATCTGCGCCTTTTCCATTCCCGCGCAGGCATCGCACCCGTTCGCCAAGAGGTTAATCAACACCTGTTCAAGCGCCACTTGGTCCGCTTCTACCGCAGGAAGGGAAGGATCGAATTCCTCGACCAATTCACACCCGTCCTCGCGTCCTGCACGAACGGTCGCCATCGCGTTACGGATTGCTTGATGCAGGTTGCAAGGACCGGTTTCAATCCGATTGCGGCTACCAAGTTGTTGCATCCGATCGATCAGTCGAGCGATCCTGTCGACCTCACCTTCGATCATCGTGGCGAGCGGTCGGTCGCGTTCCGATGCACGTCGGGCTAGTAATTGACTAGCTCCGCGGATTGCGGAAAGCGGATTTTTGATTTCATGAGCAAGTACAGCAGGTGCACGCAGTTCGACCCGCTCGTCGTTTCCATTGTCGTCCTGTCCCTCTTGGCCCGCCTCGGATAGCGTTATGACACGCCACCCGGGATGCGCGTGCATAGGAGAGCTTGTTATATTGACGTGTCGAGCACCCTGCCCCGCCTGAACGGATATGCCACGGGCGATGACCTGCGTACCGCAATTTTGCAGGCTCTCGCGCACCCGCTCGTTGTCAATTCTGATAACTTCCTCGATGCGCGAACCCAACAATCTATGAGCGCTCTGCCCTAGTAGCTCTTCCGCAGCCGGGTTGGCCTCTGCAATATGATTACTATCATCGAGCAGCAATACGGCAAATATCAGCCCGGAGATCTGTGCAGCGGCATCGGGTGCGCCCGGGGTCTCGTTCATGCAGCCCGTCGACGAAGGAATGGTTCGTAGAAGCGCTCTAATTCCTCAACGACCTCAGCTGCTTTATCAATGAAGTTAACCCGATTGCGGAACTCGGCGGAACCGTGCATTCCCTTTGTGTACCAGCCGAGATGCTTGCGCGCGATCTTGACTCCGACCTGTTCGCCGTAAAGTTCGAGCATCTCTCGGTAGTGTTCGATCACGACCTCATACTGCTCATCGAAGCTGGGGGTTTCGAGCTTCTCACCCGTGCGCCACCAATGCATCACCTGTGCCAGCAGCCAAGGCTTGCCGTAAGCTCCGCGCCCGATCATCAGGCCGTCTGCACCTGACTGTTCGAGTGCATTCGCGGCATCTTCAATGGTGCAAATATCGCCGTTGACGATGACTGGAATGGAAACAGCGTCCTTGACCTTGCGCACAAATCCCCAGTCGGCGCTGCCTTTGTACATCTGGTTGCGTGTGCGTCCATGAACGGTGACCATCTTCACGCCAAGGTCTTCGGCAATCCGCGCTAATTCAGGCGCATTGAGGTCGCCGTGATCCCAACCCATGCGCATCTTGACGGTAACCGGCACATCTACCGCCTTGACCGTCGCTTCCATCAGCTTTGTTGCAAGGGCAACCTCCCGCATCAGGGCTGAACCTGCGAGCTGCCCTACGACCTTGCGCACCGGGCAACCGAAATTGATGTCGATGATATCTGCACCATTGCCTTGCTGGAGCTTGGCAGCTTCAGCCATGCTGAGAGGATCGCAACCGACCAATTGCATCGAGACAGGTTCCTCGATCGGGTCCCAAGCCGCTTTTTGTAACGATTGGCGTGTTTCGCGGATCGCAGCCTCGCTTGCGATCATCTCCGTGACGTTGAGTCCCGAACCGTATCTGCGCACGAGTTTCCGAAACGGGAGATCGGTCACGCCCGTCATCGGCGCGAGGATAACCGGCGTGTCGATAGACACGTTGCCGACGTGGATTGGCTTCGGCGGAGCCGGAGGAGAGGTTTGCGCGCCTATATTCATCAAAATGCCTAAATTTTGGGCAGCACATAGTGCGTTGCGGTGAAAACCTCAAGCCGCTAGCGCGAGGCATAGCTATGCTGGAAGCACCCCCTCCTTTCCCCTCCTTCGCAGCCATCGTGGTGGCGGCAGGCAAGGGACTGCGCGCGGGTCTGCCGCTTCCGAAACAATTCGCTATGTGGCGGGGCAAGCCCGTGGTCCGACACTCGGTCGAGGCTCTGCTAAACGCCGGGGCGGATCAGTTGATCGTGATGATCCCTGAAGGGGGCGAGGAGTCGATAAGAAAAGCGCTCTCCGGGCTTTCGAATTGGGAAGCGGTTGTTGGTGGCGAGACGCGTCAGGAATCCGTAGCACGAGGACTGGAGGCTCTTGAAACGGCGGAGAGGGTGTTAATCCATGATGCGGCGCGCCCAAACCTGCAGGATCATGTCATCCACTCGCTCCTGAAGGCCTTGGACGATTATCCCGGTGCCATCCCGGTCCTTCCGGTTGTCGACAGCCTCGCCGTAGGTGAAAATGGCGTAATGGCAGGCACTGCGGCGAGAGAGAAGCTGCGTAGGGTGCAGACGCCGCAGGCTTTTCGTTTTCAGGACATTCTCGAGGCCCACCGTGCGTGGACGGGCAGTTTGACGGCAGGTGACGATGCTCAGGTCCTTGACGCTGCAGGTGGCTCGATTGCTCTGGTCGATGGCGATGAGCGGCTGAATAAACTCACATTCGCGGAGGATTTCTTATCCGACCTACTTCCGGTTCGGATCGGTACCGGATTCGATGTGCATAAGCTGGTCACAGGGCAAGATCTCTGGCTGGGCGGCATCAGAATTGATCACGACAAGGGGCTTGCTGGCCATAGCGATGCCGATGTGGCGCTCCATGCGATTGTAGATGCCCTCCTCGGCGCCATTGGCAAAGGCGATATAGGCAGTCATTTCCCGCCTTCCGATCCCCAATGGAAAGGAGCAAATAGCAGTCAATTTCTTGCTCATGCCGCTGATTTGGTTGGAAAATCGGGCTATCGTACAGGCAATATCGACCTGACAATCATTTGTGAAGCACCCAAGATCGGCCCGCACCGGGATGCCATGCGGCATCGAATTGCAGAGCTGCTGGGCGTTGACATGGACGCGATATCGGTAAAGGCGACCACAACCGAAAGACTAGGATTTACCGGCCGAGGCGAAGGAATTGCCGCCCAGGCTGTCGCCACCGTAATCCGCAATTGATAAATTGGAGACGCGCATGACGCTCCAGAAACTCCTTCCCGACGAGATCGAAGCGCTCGCCCAACGCGTGGTTGACGAGAATAAAGCGGCTGGTCGCAAGATAGTGGTGGCGGAAAGTTGTACCGGGGGGCTGGTTTCGGCGGCACTTACCGAAATCCCTGGATCATCTTCCATTTTCGATCGTGGTTTCGTTACTTATTCGAATGAAGCTAAGATGGAAGCGCTCGGCGTCCCGCTGGATATCATCGAAACCTTTGGCGCGGTCTCAATCGCCTGTGCCTGGGCCATGGCGAAAGGCGCTCTTGCGGCGAGCAATGCGGATGTTGCAGTGGCAATCAGCGGCGTAGCCGGTCCTGGCGGCGGAACAGCGCTCAAACCTGTGGGAACAGTTGTGTTTGCGCGGGTGGTGCGAGGCCATGAGGGAGCACCGGAAGGCGAACTGAAGAAGTTCGAACCGACTTCGCGCGCTGACATTCGTAGCGAAGCCACCATATGTGCGCTGGAACTGCTGTTGCCCTAAAGATTGGCCGCCGCGTTTTCACGGCCGTAGAGTTCGTCCGCACGGTTTTCGAATGCCTCGACCATCTTACGGAATGCGCGATCGAAATATTGCCCGGCCAACGCTTCGAAGACGGCATTACGGAAGGTAAATTCCACGCAAAAGTCTATTTCGCAGCCACCGTCCGGTAAACTCTTGAAAACCCAGTTGTTATCGAGGTCCTTTAGCGGCCCATCCACGTAAAATACTTCGATGTGCTCGGGACGGTTCTTGATCACGCGAGAAGTGAAACGCTCACGGATTGCCTTGAAGCCGACCAGCATGTCGGCCTCCATCTCGGTTTCGCTATCGCTACGCACCCGTGTGGCGACGACCCAAGGCAGGAATTTGGGATAGTTCGCCACATCGGCAACGAGGTCGAACATTTGCTCGCGACTATAGGGAAGACGGCGCGTTTCGCGTATTCCAGGCATCAGGCCTTGGTCCTTGCCTGCTCCTTCGCCAGCCGCTCTTCACGTGCAGCTTTCATGACTGCAAAATCCTCGCCCGCATGATAGCTCGACCTCGTCAACGGGCTCGATGCGACTTGCAAAAAGCCTTTCGCCCGCGCGATCGACCCATATGCGGCGAAGGCTTTAGGGGTGACGAAATCCTCGACATTCGCATGTTTTGGTGTTGGCTGAAGATACTGCCCCATAGTTATGAAATCGACATCGGCACTGCGCATATCGTCCATGACCTGATGAACTTCGAGGCGTTGTTCGCCCAGTCCGAGCATGATCCCCGACTTGGTGAAGATCAGCGGATCATGCGCCTTCACTTCTTCCAACAACCTGAGAGAGGCATAATAGCGCGCTCCGGGCCGGATCGTGGGATAAAGGCGCGGCACCGTTTCGAGGTTGTGGTTGTAAACGTCTGGGCCTGCTTCGCAGATCTTTTCGACCGCCGTGCGCATCTTGCCGCGGAAATCGGGTGTAAGAATCTCGATAGTCGTTCCAGGAGTCTCACGGCGAAGCGCTTTGATAACCTTCACGAACTGGTCGGCGCCGCCATCCGGCAAATCGTCACGATCTACACTGGTTATGACGATATGATTGAGGCCCATCTGGCCAGCTGCAATGGCGACGTTCTCGGGCTCCATCGGATCGACCAGCCTCGGCATCCCTGTCTTCACGTTGCAGAAAGCACAGGCACGCGTACAGACATCGCCAAGTATCATCACCGTGGCATGCTTCTTGTCCCAACATTCGCCGATATTCGGACAGGCCGCTTCCTCGCACACGGTGTTGAGCGACAGGTCGCGCATCAACTTGCGCGTCTCGTGATATCCCTTGCTGACGGGTGCCTTTACACGGATCCAGTCAGGCTTGCGTTGCTTGCGAGGCTGTTCGCCTCCGCTATCAGCGGGATTGGGCGTAGAGGAGAGGTCATTCATTGCGCGGCCCATCTAGGCCTCATCCCCCTTTCCCGCAACCTTGGATCGCCTTGCCGAATTGGTATGGTCGGTCTTGCCACGCCCGACGAATTTGGGCAGCAGCGATCACATGAAAACATTCGAGCAGATGATCGAGGGCTATCGTAAATTTCGCGCTACCGAGTGGCGGGAAGAGCGGGAGCGTTGGAAAGCGCTTGCCGAAGGCCAGTCACCTCAGGTGATGGTGATTTCCTGTTCGGACAGCCGGGTAGATCCGGCGCAGATACTCGGCGTGGCTCCGGGCGAAATTTTCGTTGTACGGAATGTTGCTGCTCTGGTTCCGCCATTCGAGACGACACCTGGTCGGCACGGTGTTTCAGCTGCAGTCGAATTCGCTGTCCAGTTTCTCAAGGTACGAGAAATCGTTGTCATGGGTCACGGCTTGTGCGGCGGCTGCAAGGCAGCGCTGACACAAGACCTGCACGGAAACGAGATTGGCGAAGGCGGATTCGTCGCCCATTGGGTAGATATGCTCGACGAGGCTCGCGAACCGATTGCCGCCACTCTCGGAACGGAGGGCCGCGATGCGGAACTTGCGATGGAACTGGAGGCAGTGAAGGTCAGCTTGGCCAATCTTGTAACGTTCCCCTACGTGGCTGAGAAAGTGGATAGCGGTGAGCTAACTCTTCGCGGCGCACATTTTGCGATCTCAGACGGTATTCTGCGCGTGCTGGACAATCATACGGGCAAATTCGTTGCAGCGGATTGACTTGCCCTTGTCGTCACTGCTCGCCATGTGTTCGGCATGGCAGACAAAGACCTGAACAACATCGCCCTGCTGATCGACGCGGACAATACGACCCCTCGAGGGATCGATCCGGTCCTCACCGTTATGGCGGAACTGGGCCAAGTTAATATCAAACGCGCCTACGGCAATTTCGCGAAGAACAACCTCGCCAAATGGGATAAGATCACGCACAAGTATGGCATCCGTCCGCAGCAGCAATTCGATCTGACCGCGGGTAAAAATGCGACGGATATGGCGATGACTATCGACGCGATCGACCTGCTTTATCAGGGCAAGGTTGACGGGTTCGGTATCATGAGTTCCGACAGCGACTTCACCCCTCTAGCAACCAGGCTCAGACAGGATGGCCTTATCGTCTACGGCTTCGGCAGCAAGAACAAGACGCCGGACGCTTTCAAAAGCGCCTGCACACGCTTTATCGATATCGATGCGCTAATTGCGGGGGCATCGGACGAAGCCACCCCGTCCAGAGCACCGGGAGAAAAGGCCAAGGCTGCTATCGACGAGGAGCTGGTTGAGCTCCTAGGGACTGCGTGGAAGGCTGCAAACCGAGACGAGGATGGTTTCGCTCAAATGGGCGAAGTGGGAAGTCTCGCGGGAAATCGATCGAGCTTCGATGTTCGAAACTACGGATTTAAACGCCTGTCGGACCTTTTCCAGTCGATGGATCAATTCAAAGTCGAAAGGCGCGACAACACCCTATATGTAAAACGCCTTCGCTAGATGTGAATGCGGCGCGGATGCCTAATGGACACCGCGCCGCATACTTATCTGGTTTTCAATTGCGATTACGCGCCGGCTTTCTGCGCCGTATAGATTGCCCAGAGATTGGCGATATCCTTGCGTGCACCTTCCACCTTCTTGAAGGTTTCGATGGCTTCGGCATACTTGCCCTGGTCATACTGCGCGATGCCGAGGCGGGTCAGGATCAAAGGCGTTTCCACGCCGGTCATTCCTAGCGCCTTCGTGTAGAATTCCTCTGCCTCGCCTGGCTGGTCATAGCTAAGGAAAGTGTCGCCAGCGACCACCAGGGTCTTGAGAGTGGCTCCCGATGATCGAGCATCAGCGGCAAGGCTCGGCAAATCAGCACGATCGGTTTCGACGCGGCCTGCAGCCTCGCGGCGCGTTTCGGCTATGAAAGGATCGGACTTGTCGACTACGCCGAGCGCACTGCCTTCATCGATCACCGAGACAACTTCGCCAGGATAACGGCGGGGATCTAGGATTTCGACGTACTCTGACAGTACGCGCGCATCATTATAGGCCTTCGTACGTCGCGAAAGGCGCAGGAGGTCCAGAACTTCCGGATTCTGGTAATTGTTGGCGTTCAAGGTAACGATTACTGCGTCGCCCCAAACGACATCGCTGGGATAGTTTTCGGCGAGGAGGGCAACGTACTTCGGAGTTTGATCGTTGATCTCGTTTTCGTAGGCAACAGAAAGTCCCTTGCGAATCCAGCTTTCCGGAATTTTCTCACCAGCACTCCGGCGTTCATCGATCTGGGTCGACAGGTAGTTAAGCCCTTCAGCATAATTTTCCTGATCGAAATATAGGTCGGCAATCATGGTGCGCATGTCGTCCGCGCCAAAAGTTCGCTGGCTGCCGTCGGTCATGGTCGCTTCGAACGTATGATTCACTGCGATCGCCCGCTCGAGAGCCGTGCGCGCTGCCGCGATATTGTTCTGATCCCGGTAGGCTTGATAGGCCGCAAAGCTCAGCTGGCCCTCCAGATTGGGCTCCAGAATGCCACTATCGAGCATCATCTCGATACCCTGGAGACGAAGCCCGGCATCATCGGTTTCGTTGCCAAGATTAAGCATCACCCCGCCAGTAGCCCGCTTTTCGTCCGCACTTTGACTAGCGGCGACCAAAGCCGGGATCAGCGCTTTCGCCGCAGCGGGATCTGATGTTTCTGCTTTAAGAGCCGCGTCTACGGGCTGATAGGCAGCGATAAATTCCTTGGAATACTCGGGCTTGCGCTCTTCTTCCTTGTTCTGGGCGTGCGCAGGCTCCGCGATGGCTGTTATGCCTAGCGTGCCGGTGGCCGCTATAAGTGCCAGCGCGACTGCCGAGGCCGAACGCGAAGCATTGTTTTGGCGTGTGAAAATCATTCGAAAACTCCCAAGAGTGGATAGGGGTACGAGCGCAGCAGGCGCAAATCTCAAGAATGGATGCGGCCATTGCCGCTTCTGCGCTCTCATTGCAAATGGTGTAGCCGGAATGCGGTGAACGGTGTTTGAATGCAGACCTGTCCCTCGGTTAATCCTTTCTATCGGTGCAACAGGCACCCATATGTGGAAAAAGCGCACGAAACTGTGCTTCGGTTCCCGCAATCAGTGGCGCTACCGGGCCCCCTCCCCTAAGCTTCGTTGCCTGCACATCTGTCACTAACAGCACATGGATTACCCGAGTTTTGGCTGACGACATCGATCTGATCGATTCCCCCGTACCCAGCGGCGAAGAACACACCCGCATCGACATCGTCGAAGAGATGAAGACCAGCTATCTCGATTACGCAATGAGCGTGATCGTGAGCCGGGCTCTTCCCGACGTGCGCGATGGCTTGAAGCCGGTCCACCGTCGGATACTCTACGCCAGCAACGAAGGTGGGTTCGTTGCAGGGCGACCGTTCCGCAAGAGTGCCAAGATCGTCGGCGATGTGATGGGTAACTATCACCCGCACGGTGATGCTGCCATCTACGATGCCCTCGCCCGCATGACCCAGAGCTGGTCGCTCCGTGTACCTCTGATCGATGGTCAGGGAAACTTCGGCTCGATGGACCCGGATCCGCCCGCCTCGATGCGTTATACCGAAGCAAGGCTTGCCCGAGTGGCAAACTCGCTTCTGGACGACCTCGACAAGGATACCGTTGATTTCGCCGACAACTACGATGGTTCGCGACGGGAGCCTACAGTCCTTCCGGCGCGCTTTCCAAATCTGCTTGTAAATGGTGCGGGCGGTATCGCAGTCGGGATGGCAACCAATATTCCGCCTCATAATCTCGGCGAGGTTATCGATGGCTGTTTTGCCTATATGGACAATCCCGCGATCACGAACGAGGAACTGTTCGAGATCATTCCGGGCCCCGATTTTCCTACGGCCCCACTGATCCTCGGTAAATCGGGCGCACGCGCGGCCTACACGACAGGCCGCGGCTCGATCCTGCAGCGCGCGCGCCACGAAATCGAGGACAAGCGCGGCGACCGCAAATCGATCGTGCTGACTTCTATTCCTTTTCAGGTTGGCAAAAGCGGACTGGTCGAGAAGATCGCTGAGGCCGCAAAGGACAAGCGGATCGAGGGCATTTCCGACATCCGCGACGAATCCAGCCGTCGGGGTATGCGTGTGGTTGTGGATCTCAAGCGAGATGCCTCGCCAGAGGTCGTGCTCAACCAGATCTGGCGTTACACACCGGCACAGGCCAGCTTTCCGGCCAACATGCTGGCGATTAGTGGCGGTCGCCCCGAAGTCCTGACACTGCGTGAATTCATCCAGGCGTTCATCACTTTCCGCGAGGAAGTGATTACGCGTCGTACCAAATACGAATTGAACAAGGCGCGGGACCGGGCACATATTTTGCTTGGTCTTGTGGTCGCCGTCTCCAATCTCGACGAGGTGGTGGCGATGATCCGCAGTGCGCCCACCCCGGCCGAAGCGCGGGCACGCCTGCTAACCAAAGAATGGCCGATCGGGGATATTGCTCAATATATTGCTTTGGTCGAGGCAATCGAGCCGAGCGCGGAGCAGGACGGCGGGACCTACCGCCTGTCCGAACGTCAGGTTAAAGCCATTCTCGATCTGCGCTTGCACCGTCTGACTGCACTGGGACGTGACGAGATTGGTGATGAGCTCAAGCAACTCTCGCTTTCGATCGAGGAATATCTTTCGATCCTTGGCGATCGGGTGAAGCTTTATGGTGTGATGCGAGGTGAGCTGGAAGAGATCAAGGCGGCCTATGCTACACCGCGCGTCTCCGAAATTGCGCCCGCATGGGATGGTATCGATGACGAAGATCTGATCGAGCGTGAGGAGATGGTCGTCACCGTCACGCATGGCGGATATATCAAGCGCACTCCGCTGGATGCTTTCCGCGCTCAGGCACGTGGCGGCAAGGGCCGTAGCGGCATGGCGACGAAGGATGAGGATGCTGTCGTCGAAATGTTCGTAACTTCGACACACAACCCAGTGCTTTTCTTTACGAATACAGGTCGCGTTTACCGAATGAAGGTGTGGAAACTGCCTGAAGGTGGTCCCCAGACCAAGGGCCGCCCTATGGTCAACCTCCTACCGCTGGGAGACGAGGAGCGCGTTACCAATGTTCTGGCGCTGCCAGAGGATGAGAACGAGTGGTCCAAGCTCAACATCGTCTTCGCCACCGAACAGGGTATGGTGCGGCGCAACTCGATGGATGCCTTCACCAATGTTCCCAGCAACGGCAAGTATGCCATGGGTTTCGTGGAAGGGAGCGGTGATCGATTGATCGGCGTAGAGTTGCTGACCGAAGAGCAGGAAATCTTCCTTGCCTCGGATTCGGGCAAGGCGATCCGCTTCTCTGCAACAGATGCGCGCGAAACCAAGAGCCGTACCGGCATCGGTGTGCGCGGCATGAAGCTGAAGGAAGGCCAAAAAGTCGTGTCGATGGCGGTGCTCGACGCTGGCGAGCGCGACACGGAAACCCGTGAAAGTTATCTTCGCGCAGCCGACTGGAAGAATAACGACAATGAACCGACTCTCGATGCCGAGAAGGCAGCTGAACTCGCCGAGACTGAGGAATTCATCTTAACGCTGACCGCCAATGGCTATGGGAAGATTTCGTCATCCTACGAATATCGGACCATTGGACGCGGAGGCATGGGCCTGACGAACATCGGCGAACCTTCGAGCAATCCCGATCGCAATGGCCCGGTAGTCGCCAGCTTCCCGGTCAAGCACGGTTCGCAGCTGATGCTCGTGACCGATCAAGCCAAGTTGATCCGCTTGCCGATCCGTCTTCGTCATATGATTGAAGGCGGGTTCGAGAATCACGAAGGCTTCTCGATTTCAGGCCGTGGGTCTTCAGGAGTCCGCATCTTCAATGTCGCCAAGGGCGAGCATATCGTCGGGGCGGCGTTGATCGATGAATCCGAGGAACCGGAAAATCTGGCCGAAGAACTCGTTCAGGACGAGATTGCTGCACGTGGAGGAGGTTTGAATCCGACATCTCCGCACACAACTCCGCATTCGGACAAGAATATCGAAGGGGAGCCGGGCGGATAGGGCGAGAGGTCGGGTCAGACCTCTTCTTTGCGGATGGTCTGGATCACTCCCGTCGCGATCAGAAACTGGCCGCTGTAATACAGTGGCCAGACAAGCCAATCGGACAGATCACGCGAGATATGTCCTGCTTCTTGGGCGAAAAGAACCAAGTCGCTCACAACGAAGAGAAGTGCTCCAACCCCCACGCGATAACGCGGAAAGCGGCTTGTCCAGGCCGCTCCTGCCATAGCGCCTACAAGGGCCGCATAAAGCGCTGCGAGCCACCAATTATCGAGCGGATATGTAAGAGTTCCTGCCAGAACGGGTGTAATCACTAGCAACGCCACACCGGCCGCCTTTTGGCTACTGCTTGTGCGCTCACGGCGGTTCGAAACGTAGAGCCCGATAGCGACCATGTGGCCGATTGCAAAAATTGCGCCGCCGGCCAGGAAGCTGAACTGGATCGTCACATCGGCCAACGCGCAAAGGGTCATGACTATAGATATCAAAACGCCATCCCGACCCGGCCCGCGGTGAACAGCGTAAATCGCCAAGAAACCGACGCCTGCTCCCTTCCACAAAGCAAGCCAGCTGCCTCCGACCTTACCGTCCATCATGAAGAAATAGGTAATCGCGAACAGCAGGCTCAAGACCAGGTAAGGCCGATGTTCTATCAGTGCGTGCTTGGGCATATAGTCTTTTCCCCTCTCCCGGCTCCCGCTAGGCCTTGATAGAGGCCATGCGCAAGCACTAGGTGCACAGGCGCAATGACTCATGACATCCAGATCATCGGTGGCGGCCTCGCGGGAAGCGAGGCCGCCTGGCAACTCGCTCGACGAGGCTTCAAGGTTCGCCTGTCCGAAATGCGTGGGAGTGGCGATACGACGCCCGCTCATCAGACGAACGGTTTGGCTGAACTTGTCTGTTCGAACAGCTTTCGCTCCGATGATAGCGATAAGAATGCGGTTGGTTTGCTACATCACGAAATGCGCCGCCTCGACAGTCTTGTGATGTTCGCTGGTGAGAAAGCGCGTGTTCCCGCTGGTAGCGCGATGGCGGTGGATCGCGATGTGTTCTCTGCCGAGGTGCAGCGTGCGCTTGAAGATCATCCGAATGTTACTGTCATGCGCGAGCGCATCGACACACTTCCCGCCTCAGGCCCGACTATTGTCGCCACCGGTCCGCTCACAGCAAAAGCTCTGGCGGAGAGTATTGTCACGGTAACCGGTCAGGACCGGCTTGCCTTCTTCGATGCCATTGCGCCTATCGTACATCGCGACAGTATCGATATGGACATCTGCTGGATCCAGAGCCGTTGGAACAAGCGCAACGAAGCCTCGAACGAGGCGGGCGATTATATCAACTGCCCTATGACGAAAGAGCAGTATCTCGCCTTCCACCAGGGCTTGCTTGACGGCGAAAAGACCGAATTTCGCGAATGGGAGGCCGACACGCCTTATTTCGATGGCTGCATGCCGATCGAGGTGATGGCAGCGCGGGGCGTGGATACGCTGCGCTTCGGGCCGATGAAACCAGTCGGTCTTGATAACCCTCGTGACGCCACTCCCGAGTTCCCGCAAGGTCGCTGGCCCTACGCAGTCGTGCAGCTGCGACAGGACAACAAGCTGGGTACGCTTTGGAACATGGTGGGTTTTCAGACCAAGCTAAAATATGGTGCGCAAATTGAGCTGTTTCGCACCATCCCGGGGCTCGAGAACGCCGAATTCGCCCGCCTGGGTGGCCTTCACCGCAATACCTTTATCAACTCCCCGCTGGTGCTCGACAGGCAGTTGCGGTTGCGCGGCGGTGAGCATATCCGCTTCGCCGGCCAGATTACTGGCTGCGAAGGTTATGTCGAAAGTTCCGCTGTCGGTTTGATGGCAGGAATAATGGCGGCGTGTGAATTGGCGGGTCGTGACTGGTCCCCTCCCCCACGTAGCACGGCCTTAGGAGCGCTACTTTCGCACATCACGGGTGATGCCGAAGCCGAGACCTTCCAGCCTATGAATGTAAATTTCGGCCTCTTTCCGCCCCTTCATGATATCAAGAAGAAGCAGCGCAAAGAGGCTTACACCGCCCGCGCAAAGGAAGAGTTTGGTACCTGGTTGAAAGGACTAGAGGTGGTTCCGGCCTGATCAGCAAGCACAACGCCGCTTCTTGGAAGGCTTGGGCCTGGTCGTGGCGAATTCGCTGGGAGACAATTCACGATCGCCATTGGCATCCGCCCCTTCGAATTTTTCGACCGTAGTTACAGCCCATTCCTCGAAAGTGAGAAGATTATTGCCATCTTTATCAAGCTTTCTGAACCCATCGCTGCGAGAAGAAAGCATTTCGCTGCGCGTTATGCGCCAGTCCCGGTTGCGATCGTAACGGAAGAAACGCCGCTGCTCTTTCGTTAGTTCGCTCGCTTCCGGAGGAGCCGGCCCCTGCATTTCGCCAGGATCGGTGATGGGCAGCGCATCGGGATCGGCCATTTCCTCGGCCAGCGCAAGAGGGTCGGGCGGCGGCGCGGCCTTTTCCACCTCGGCTCGCCCCTGCCACCAGAAAAGCCCTACCCCCATGATCATGAGTGTCACGAGTGAACCGGTAACGAAGGCTTTCACTGGCATGCCTCTCCTCATCTATAGCCTCGACAAGCCTAATCTAGGCCCTGTTGACAAACTGATTGGTCCAGAGGCGGGCGGCGGCGATATGTATGAAGCCGAGATAGCTTGCTGAGGTTT
>NZ_JAIGNT010000005.1 GCF_019711635.1 Qipengyuania huizhouensis
CTCAGCAAGCTATCTCGGCTTCATACATATCGCCGCCGCCCGCCTCTGGACCAATCAGTTTGTCAACAGGGCCTAGAGAAGCCTAACAAGCCGGGTAGCGTTCGACCAATCGTAATACCTCGAGCAACAGACCGCGTTGTTCAACGTTGCATTCTGGATGCTTTGATCTCCGATCCGACAATAAAGACCGCCGCCTTCCAACCGGCGAGCTTTGGAGGAATTCCCAAACGGGAGGGCGATGAGTTTGGCGGAGTACCCGCCGCAGTACGAGCCGTGTTGAAAGCGATCGAAGGGGGCGGCAGCCATGTAATAGTCGCCGATATTTCGTCATTTTTTTCAAATATTAGAAAAAGCGATGCAGTAAGGCGTGTAACCGCTCATTCAAGCGACGCAAAATTCATTAAGCTCTTTGAAGAAGCTATCGACGTCGACTTGGCCAACCATGAAGAGTTGTGGCGGCACAAAGATGCATTCCCCTATGGTGACGTCGGTGTTGGGCAAGGCGTTTGTCTGTCGCCCTTTCTTGGTAATTTAGTCCTTAGCGATTTCGATATGCAGCTTAATGTGGGTGACTGTTCCTGCATCCGATACGTAGATGACATAATAATAATCGCCCCGTCAGCTCGCGCCGCCAATGCTCGCTTCAGACAGGCCAAACGAATTTTGAACGAGTTAGGCATGAGTTTCGCTTCTGATAAAACATCTCCAGCGCCCATCGAAATCTCTCAGAATTTTGAATATCTAGGTATAGATTTTTGTAACGGACTTTTGCGACCATCTCAGAAATCGAGGTCAAGTATTGTCAGAAGAGCCACCGAAGTGGCAGCGAAATCACTACAGTCTATTCGTAGCGCTCAATCCCTCATTGACTTCAAGGCAGAATATTCCATCCCGAAAACTCTCTATAAAATCTCGGGTATGTCGCGGGGCTGGGCCAACCATTATCGCTTCTGTAACGACTTAGAAACCATCAGAAACGTAGACCGAAGGATTTCTTCAGTTTACCTAGATTATTCTTCTAAGGCTACAGAAATGGCGCAAGAAAAGCTCACCGCAGGAAAGGCTGATCTCGCGGCGAGCTTTCTCGGATATACTGGCTTAACTAGTGTCCAGTTTTCTCCCTTTGAGTGGCCGAGATCGTTAGACTAACGTCGCGCCCTCGCGCCCCTTGCTTGACTATCCAACTTTACGAAGGATCATCACTACCCCACACGCTCGTAAGCGAAGGAGACCTGCTCCGCCGCGCAATCGGTCACCCGGGCGCCGTGCAGCGTGTATTCGCGCGCCGGATCGCCCCCGCCCACCACTACATGCAGATCGGGCAGGCCTACATCATCGCGTTTCGGGCGCAGCCTTGGGTAATCGTCTGCATCTCGGCCTTCTTCTCACCGAAGGCGTCGGTCAGTTTCATCCCGCGATTGGCGAACTCGCGCTTCATGCAGCCGCAGATTTCCGGTGCTTTCGGCTGGAGTTCGGCGGGGAATTGCGCGCGTGCGACACATTGGGCGACGAAATCTTCGTCCAGCCGCTTGTCGACCTCCGCCCCGATCTCGTCGCTGTTCGTAAAGCCGAAGGCGGCGAGGAAACCGATCACGCCCGCGCCCAGGAGTACCAGCCATTTCATGCCCATGCCCTCCACGCATCGCTGGACGAGATTGCGGCGACGATAGGCCGGAGGGGTTAAAATCGCGTTTGTGCAGCCTGCCCCGCCGCCGCGCACCGGCGCTCAATGATGGACGGACGGGACTTCCGGCAGCTTGAGTTCCAGCGCCAGCCGCACCGCGCCGATGGCGTTGCGGACCTTCAGCTTGGACAGGATCTTGGTGCGGTGGACCTCCACCGTGCGCGCGCTGATGCCGAGTTCGCCGGAAATCATCTTCGACGATGCGCCGCTGGCCAGCCGGTTGAGCACTTCGCTTTCGCGTTCGGTCAGCGTGCGGATCAGTTCGAAGGCCTGCGCGCGCCGGATACCTTCCTTGAACAATATATCGCAGCTGTCCCCGATAGAGGAGAGCGTGCGTTCGAGCTGCGCCTGGTCGCAGGGCCAGTCGAGATAGGTCATCACGCCGCAGCGGACGGTTTCGACAACGCGCTGGGCGGTGGGCGACGGGCTGAAGGCGATGATCGGATAGAAGATGCCGCGTTCGCGGATGAACTCGATCGCGCGGGCAAGCTGCCCTTCGTGATCGGCCACGAAGATGGCGCATTCGTCGGGCCAGGCCTCGCCCACCTCCTCCAGCCGGGTGACGGGAAAGGCATAGCCCAGCGCGGACAGCGCACGGCTGAGGCCGTTGGCACGGCCGGAATCGGCATCGACGACGATGAAATTGGATACGGACATGGTTGCGAGCCCCCCGGCCAAGATTTTTTTCACGCGGTCCCTGCCCTTTTTGGAGGTGTCCCGCGCAGCTTCGATATGTCCGTGAAAACTACGTCTTTTCAACTAGATGAACAGTCATCCGATCGAGTGTCATCCGGTTGGATGACGCCGATACGACGCGGCGGCGACGTTAATGTCCCGTACAGGCGGGAACCATGTGCCGGGAAGGGGGCTGTGGCGGTAGGGGAAGAGTAAGAAAATAACCCCATATCGGGCGCATCTGGCAGCGAGGGAGCCTATGCACGAGACCGGGATATTCAGCGAGATCGACCAGGCGCAGTGCCCTGTGGAGCTATTGACGACGGTGAGCGGGTTCTATGCCGATCACGGTTTCCATGCCGTCTGCTATGTGCTGCCGTCGCTGTCGGAACCCGGCCAGTTCCAGATGTTCGAACGCGGCATGCCCGAGGAATGGATAAAGCGGTATCTCGAGATGAATTTCTCGCTGGTCGATCCGATCCCCAGCTATGTGATCGAAACGGGCGAGGTGGATACGCTCCACGGCATTCTGGAGAAGGTCGATGTTACCGACATACAGCGGGGCTATCTGGACGAATTCTACAGCTCGGGCGTGACCAACGGGCTGGGCATGCCCACCCATGGCCGGACCCACGCGCGCGGCTTTTTCGGCATCGCCCAGGTGAGCGACGAGGATCTTGCCGCGGCCGACAGGTCGTTGATGCACGCGGTGGCCCAGCATACGCACTGGAAGTTCGAGCAGCTGGGGGTGGATGCGGGCAAGGAGGTGTACCACCTCTCCCCGCGGGAGCGCGAAATCCTGAAGTGGGTGGCCGCCGGCAAGACCAACCCCGACATCGCCACCATCCTCGGCATCGGCATGCCCACCGTGGCCACGCACCTGAAACGCATCTTCGCAAAGCTGAGCGTTCACGACCGCGTGTCGGCCGTGCTGGTGGCGCACAAGCTGGGCATGGTCTGACCCCCGGGCCGGCGGGCGTGCCGGAACGGGGGGTGGGGCCTGACCGCCCTACTCCGCCGCCTCGCGCTGGCGCTTCGCCTTCTTCGCGGGCGTGGGGGCCGCTCCGGCGCGTTCCAGCATCGGTTTGAGGTAGTGGCCGGTGAAGCTTTCCGGCACCTCGGCCACCTCCTCCGGCGTGCCTTGCGCCACGACCTTCCCGCCCCGCACCCCACCGCCGGGGCCAAGGTCGAGAATGTGGTCGGCGGTCTTGATGACGTCGAGATTGTGCTCGATCACCACAACCGAATTGCCCTGGTCCACAAGCCGGTGAAGCACTTCGAGCAGCTTGCGCACGTCCTCGAAATGCAGGCCCGTGGTCGGTTCGTCGAGGATGTAGAGCGTCTGCCCGGTGCTGCGCTTGGACAGCTCCTTCGCCAGCTTCACCCGCTGCGCCTCGCCGCCTGACAGCGTGGTCGCCTGCTGGCCGACCTTGACGTAACCCAGCCCGACCTCGTTGAGCATGTGCATCTTGTCGCGGATCGGGGGGACGGCCTTGAAGAAGCCCTCCGCATCCTCGATCGTCATGTCGAGCACGTCGGCGATGGAGAGGCCCTTGAACTTCACCTCCAGCGTTTCGCGGTTGTAGCGCTTGCCGTGGCATTCCTCGCAGGTGACGTAGACGTCGGGCAGGAAGTGCATCTCGATCTTGATCAGCCCGTCGCCTTGGCACGCCTCGCAGCGGCCGCCCTTGACGTTGAAGCTGAAGCGCCCGGGCTTGTACCCGCGCGCCTGGCTTTCCGGCAGGCCGGCGAACCAGTCGCGGATCTGGGTGAAGGCGCCGGTATAGGTCGCAGGGTTGGAACGCGGCGTGCGGCCGATGGGCGACTGGTCGATCTCGATCACTTTGTCGCAATATTCGAGGCCCGTGACCTTGTCATGCGCGCCCGCCACAACGCGCGCGCCGTTGAGCGTGCGCGCGGCGGAGGCATAGAGCGTGTCGATGGTGAAGCTCGACTTGCCGCTGCCCGACACCCCGGTGACGCACGTAAACGTGCCGAGCGGGATCGATGCGGTGACATCGGTGAGGTTGTTCGCCCGTGCACCGTGGACGGTGAGCTTGTGCCCGTTGCCCTTGCGGCGCTTGGCCGGAACCTCGATCGCGCGGCGGCCGGTGAGATAGGCGGCGGTGAGCGATTTCTTCGACTTGAGCACCTGTTTGAGCGTGCCTTCGGCCACCACCTCGCCCCCGTGGACGCCCGCGCCGGGGCCCAGATCGACGACGTAATCGGCGGCGCGGATCGCATCCTCGTCATGCTCCACCACGATCACCGTGTTGCCGAGATCGCGCAGGCGCTTCAGCGTTTCCAGCAGCCGGTCGTTGTCGCGCTGGTGCAGGCCGATGCTGGGCTCGTCGAGCACATAGAGCACGCCCGAGAGGCCCGAACCGATCTGGCTGGCGAGGCGGATGCGCTGGCTTTCCCCGCCGCTCAGCGTGCCGCTGGTCCGGTCGAGATTGAGGTAATCGAGCCCGACATTGTCGAGGAAGCCCAGCCGCTCGTTGATTTCCTTGAGGATGGCGCGCGCGATCTGCTGCTGCGTGTCGCCCAGCTGATCGGGCAGCGCGAGGAACCAGTCCTTCGCATCGGCGACGCTCATCTTGGTGGGGGTGGCGATGTCCGTGCCCGCGACTTTCACCGCCAGCGCCTTCTCGTTGAGGCGCTTGCCATTGCAGGTTTCGCACGGCTGCGCGGTCTGGAACTTGGCCAGCTCCTCGCGCATCCAGGTGCTTTCGGTCTGCAGCATGCGGCGGTTGAGATTGCCGATCACGCCTTCGAACGGCTTCTTCACCGTGTACTGCTTGCGCCCGTCCTTGAAGGTCAGCGGGATCGCGCGTCCTTTGGTGCCATAGAGGATGATGTCGCGGATCTCGCTGTCGAAATCCTCCCACGGCGTGGTGAGATCGAACTCGTATTCCTTCGCCAGGCTGGCGAGCACCTGCATGTAATAGGGCGATGGTGGGTTGCTCTTCGCCCAGGGCACGACAGCGCCCTTCTTCAGGCTCAGCGCCTCGTTCGGCACAACCAGCTGCGGATCGAACAGCTGCTTTTCGCCGATCCCGTCACAGGTCGGGCAGGCCCCCTGCGGCGCGTTGAAGGAGAACAGCCGCGGCTCGATCTCTTCGATGGTGAACCCGCTGACCGGACAGGAAAAGCGTTCGGAGAACACGATGCGGTTGGCGGGAATGCCCGCACCTTTCATCGCGCCGCCGCCTTCGGTTTCGCCCTCGCGGCCCGGCACCACGCCATCGGCCAAGTCCACATAGGCAAGTCCGTCAGCGAGCTTGAGCGCCTGTTCGAAACTGTCGGCCAGCCGCGTCTCGATGCCTTCCTTGACCGCGAGCCGGTCGACCACGACTTCGATGTCGTGCTTGAACTTCTTGTCGAGCGCGGGCGCTTCCTCGATCGGATACATTTCGCCGTCGATACGGACGCGGGTAAAGCCGGCCTTCTGCCATTCGGCCAGTTCCTTGCGGTATTCGCCCTTGCGGCCGCGCACGACCGGCGCGAGCAGGTAGAGCCGCGTGCCTTCGGGCAACGCCATCACCCGGTCGACCATGTTGGAGACCGTCTGCGCCTCGATCGGCAGCCCGGTGGCGGGAGAGTACGGCACCCCCACCCTCGCCCACAGCAAGCGCATGTAATCGTAGATCTCGGTGACGGTCGCCACGGTCGAACGCGGATTGCGGCTGGTGGTCTTCTGCTCGATCGAGATGGCGGGGCTGAGCCCGTCGATATGCTCGACATCGGGCTTCTGCATCATCTCGAGGAACTGGCGCGCATAGGCGCTGAGCGATTCCACGTAGCGCCGCTGCCCCTCGGCATAGATCGTATCGAAGGCGAGAGAGGATTTGCCCGAGCCGGAAAGGCCCGTGATCACGATCAGCGCATCGCGCGGCAGGTCGATATCGACGCCCTTGAGATTATGCTCCCGCGCGCCGCGGACAGAGATTTTGGTTAGTGCCATGAAGGAAGCATGTTCCCGAATTGTTCGCCTGGGTCAAGGGAGGTCGTTCACGACCGATACCAATTCGGCATCGATGCCCTTCCCGGTTGCTTCACAAAATAGGCACCCTCTCCCCGATTGCAAAGGCGTGGGACGAAGACAGATCCGAACGCCGGGAGAATATCGAAACTGACGGTACTACGACCGGCAAATGTCCGTAAATAAGATCATACCCCTAATTAAATATAACATTTGATTTAGGTATCATCACCTAATTTACAAAATCCCCAAAGTACCTTTTGATTACTGCTGAGAATTATAAGTCACAAATAGGCGTATAAACTTAAGCATGAGGTCTTTTAGTGATTATCCATAACACTTTTCGTGCAACCGGGGTCAGTACACTGGCCCTGAGTCTTGTATTGGTCGGTGGAACGACCACTGTCACTCCGGCGCAAGCCCAAGAACTACAGCCGGTCGTAGATGTCTGTTCCGGAATCACCTTGCCCAGATCTGCGGTGACCGAAGTAATTGGAGCGGTAAACGAGCCGATCGTGAATCAACTTGAGACGACGGTAAACGATATCACGACCATAACGCTGATCCTGGCACCGCTCGCAACGATTACCGATCTCGACATCGACCTCAGCTCGATCCTGGCGGATGCAGCGGAAGGCGATCCCATCAGCCTGCAGATACTCGACACCGAAGGGAACGTCATTACCGCTTCGGACGACTGCAATATTACGGCTGACAATCTCACGCTCGACGAGGAAGGCGGTATCGAGATTGGTGGCAACCGGGTTTCCGGTCTCGGGGCCAACGGACAGGTGGCTTCGGCAGGCGAAGTCGATGCCATTGCATTCGGCAACAATGCCAGCACGGCAGTTGGCGCTACGGGTGCGGTCGCCATCGGCACCGATGCTTCCGTGACTGCCGCGAACAGCGTGGCCCTGGGAGCGGGGTCCGTGGCCGATCGGGCCGACACCGTTTCGGTGGGTGCTGTCGGTGCCGAACGCCAGATCGTCAATGTAGCCGATGGAACGGCGGCCACCGATGCTGCGACGGTCGGTCAGGTCGATGCATCCATCGCCGCCGCAACGGCGGATGCGGTCCAGTACGATGACGCAAGCCATGGCTCGGTTACGCTCGATGGCGCATCGGGCACGCTGGTGACCAATGTCGCAGAGGGCGCTGTCTCAGCCGGTTCGAGCGATGCGGTAAACGGGTCGCAACTGTTTGCCACCAACGAGGCAGTGGGCGCCAATGCCGATGATATCGCCACACTCGATGGACGCGTGACCGTCAATGAGGGAGACATTGCCGCTGTCGATGGTCGTGTTACCGTGAACGAGGGCGAAATCGCGGCAATAGACGGACGGGTCACCGCAAACGAGGGCGATATCGCGGCGTTGCAGGACACAGCCGTGCAATATGACGATGCCACCCAGGCGAGTGTGACGTTGGGCGGCGCTGGTGGCACCACGATCACCAATGTTGCACCGGGCGCCCTGGATGCGACCTCGACCGATGCCGTCAATGGATCCCAGCTTTTTGCAACTAATCAGGCGGTTTCGGCGCTTGATGGACGGGTAACGCAAAACGAAGCCGATATTGCCGACAATTCTTCGGCGATAGCCGATCTCCAGACGGACGTTGGCGATATCCAGGTGACCGTGGGTGAGTTCGACGGACGGATAACCCAGAACGAGAACGACATTGCCGATCTCGACGGGCGGGTCACGGTGAACGAAGGCGATATCGCCGATCTGGATGGCCGTGTAACCGTCAACGAGGGCGATATTATCGATCTCGACGGACGTGTCACGACCAATGAAGGAGATATTGCCGCGATCGACGATCGGGTCACCGTAAACGAGGGCGACATCGCTGCAATCGACGACCGGGTCACCGTGAACGAGGGCGACATCGCTTCGATCGACGACCGGGTTACCGTCAACGAAGGCGACATCGTAAATCTCGATACCCGCGTCGAAACGAACACTACGAATATTACGGATATCCAGGTCCAGCTAGCCAACGTACCGGTCACTTACGTTTCGGATGCGGACGGCACCACGCCCAGCGATGTGCCGACCGATACTGCGGCATTCGTAGGTGCCAGCGGGGGAGCCGTAACGGTTACCAATGTGGCGGCAGGGACGCTTTCCGCGGATTCCACCGAGGCCGTCAACGGAAGCCAGCTTTTCGAGACGAACCAGAACGTGGCGCAAAACGCCGCCGATATCGAAACGATCAACAACAACCTGTCCGGCAGCACGGTCGTAGCCGTGCAATATTCGGATCCTGACGATCCGACCGTAAGCAATGGCGGCACAGTTACGAACGACGTCACCCTTGTCGGGGCCGATGCAAGCGCTCCGGTCAGGCTGCACAACGTTGCCAACGGGATGGCCGCTACCGATGCGGTCAATCTGGGCCAGCTCCAATCGGGGCTGAATAACGTCATGGAGCAAACGATGGGGTATACCGACCAGCGTTTTGCCGAGGCAATCGAGTATACGGACCTCCGAGTTGCTGAAATCGGCTTCGATCTGGCCGAGCTGCGCGAGGATGCATTCTCGGGAACTGCGGCTGCGATGGCCATGTCGAGCATTCCCCAGGCGATCGAAGCCGACCGCTCCATGGTCGGCGGGGGAATCGGCCATTATCGGGGCGAAACCGCTTTCGGCTTCGGCTACTCGCGGGCGTTCAACGATGGCCGCGGGGTTGTCAAAGTCTCCGGTACTCTCGACACCCACGGGAAAGGTGGCGTGGCCGCCGGCGCGGGCTTCTCTTTCTGAGAACGGCGATACTGTGAAACTCTCCGGCGGCGGTATTTACCGCCGCCGGGATGCGTCTGTATCCGGAGGCAGGACTGGCGGGGCGCAGCCGCCCGCCCCCTCGCTAGCGCCAGATGGCATCCCGGAGAAGGATTCCACCCACGCGGGCTGCCGCCTGAAGCCCGCCGTTCGCCTGCCATGCGTTGTGCAGGGACGGTGAAGCGTGGACCGAACGCCCATTCCAGCCGTTGGATAACTGTACACGGCCCGGTGCCCGCAACGATTCCAGTCCGCGCACCGGAGGCCCGCCGTAGGGGATATTCTTCCATTACGGCCCGAATAACAGTTTACGAGGCGCACGACATTCATGTCAGAAAAGAAGCATAATGGAACAGACGCGCCCGCTGACATTCCCCATCTTCGCCCCCCTCGGAAGGACTCGATCCAGAGCGAGCGTCTGGAGGCGATCATGGCGGAACTCAACCGGCCGCTCGACGACGAAAACTGGACCTCCAAGCCCCGCGCTGATGATCGCAAGGGGCCGCGTGGTCTTCTTGCCAAAATCCGCAGGCATCGCAGACATCGCGAGGACCTGAAGCGTGCCCGCCGTGCCGCTGGACAGGTCTTCAGCGTCAAGCCCAGGCTTTCGACACGCAAGCGCGCGTCATTGCTTATGGGAGCAGGCGCCATGAGCCTTGCCGCATTTACCGGGCCACCCGCGCACAAGCCCAGCTCACGAAAGACCAATCCGATCGAGTTGGAGCTTAACGCTGCCGACAATGTGCGCAAACCTGCCGCGCTGCTGAAGGCGAGCGACCGGTTCAAACAAGCCCTGATCGAGGAAGAAGGTGTCCGCTACACCGTCTATCGGGATGTGGCGGGATATCCGACCGTCGGCGTCGGGCATCTGGTCAGACCCGGTGACAATCTGCGCGTGGGCGACCGCATCAGCGACGAACAGGCGCTCGATTTCCTCGAACGCGACCTGAGAACCGCCGAACGGGGCGTGCGTATCCTGGTGGGCACCCTGCCCCTGTTCCAGCACGAATTCGACGCCTTGCTGGACCTCGTATACAATGTCGGCCTCGGCAATGTCTCGGAGAATGAAAGCCCCCGGCTGAACGCCGCCATCAAGGCGGGCGATTACGAGGGAATTGCCGCAGAGTTGAACTATACGCATGCCGGTGGCAGGTACGCCCGCGGCCTCGAGTTCCGGTCGGAGCGACGGGCGCAGATCTTCATGGATGCATCCTACGAGGATCCTCGCGAAACCGGTTCGTCGAACCTGACTTGAATGCTTCCGGTGCAAGAGCCGGAGGTGAAGCAGATTTATGAGTTATCGCCTTTTCTTCGGCATCCGGCCGCCAGCCGCAATTCGGGCCGGACTTCTCGAAACCATGACGGGAATAGACAATGCCCGGTGGCAGGACGATGGGCAATTGCACCTGACCCTGCGCTATGTCGGGGAGGTCGAGACGCATATGGCGGACGATCTCGCCGAAGCAGCCGCAGCCATCCGTTTCGAGCCATTCGAACTTCGCATCTCGGGCTGCGGCTTTTTCGAGCGCAAGGGGCGGCCCACCTCGATCTGGGCTGGAATCGAGCCGAGCGATCCGCTCGTCAGGCTCCAGCGAAAGGTCGAACTGGCCTGCACAGGATGCGGGCTTCCCCCGGAAGGGCGCAAGTTCAAGCCCCATATAACCCTGGCGAGGCTCAACCTGTCCAGCGGGCCAGCGACGCCTTTTCTAGTATCGTGCGCGGGCCTCTCCCTTGGCCCGTGGTTGGTCGATAGTTATATCCTGTACCAGAGCCATTTGCGGGACCAGGGTTCGCTGTACGAACCCGTCCTCACTTACTCCGCCGGGGCACAATGACTGCATACCGCTTACGACCCTTTCCGGCGCTTTTGCTAGGCGCGCTTGCCACCGCCTGCTCTCCTGTGTCGAGCGGTACGACATCGGATGACCCAAAGGGGCAGGAACTGTTGCAGACGGTCGAGGCACAGGCCACTCCCGATCCGGGCGAGAATTGCCTGCTGATGGTATGGTCCGAACAGGACGATCCGAATGTCGAATTCGACCGCGCCCACGATGCCGTGAAAGGCGGCGCGATATCCTGCGCCACCGGCGCGAGCCCCAGCCAGTTCGAAGCGGCGATAGCCAGCCTGCGCGACGCGGCTCGCGGCGGCGACCGGGGCCGCATTCTCGAACAAGTCGGTATTCCGCTGTTGTATATCGACGAGAACGGCGAGCGGCATGAATTGAGCGAAGACCAGATCGACACACTGTTCGAGGAGATTTTCGACGAAGAAATGCTCTCGGTGCTCCAGCGCCTCGATCTGTCGAGGATGACCGTAGAAAAGGACCAGGGGGCCTTTTTCGAACTCGGCTCGCTCTGGCTGGTCGTCGACGAACAGGGCCGACCCCGGGTCATGACCGTAAATCGGCAGGCGCTGGACGAAGCTGCAGAAACTGCGCGCGACCAGGCAGAACGCGGCCTTGGAAGGCCGCTCGATTGATCATGCCCGCGCATTTCGTAGATGCTCGTTGATCGTTCGACCGGGGAAGGTTGTTCGCCAGCGGCGTTCAGTCTCTTGCAATCGTCGCAAATGTAACCAAGCTGCTCACTCGCGCGTTAGCGTTGAGCAACCGTAAGAAATACTGGAGAGACCATGAAGGCCCATATCCTGGCCACGACCGCCGCAGCCGCCCTTCTTTCAGCCTGCACCACCGCACCCGGAGGAGAAATGGACCCGATCGCCGATGCCGCAGTAGATGCCGGGGTATCCGTGCCCGAAGGTACCGGCTATTTCGCTTCCGACAGCGACCTGCCCTTCCTGGCACCGGACTTCAGCGCCGTGTCGGAGGATGACTACATCCCCGCCTTCGAACAGGCGATGGCCATCCAGAAGGCCGAGATCGAGGCCATCAAGGCCAATCCTGCCGAACCGACTTTCGCGAACACCATCGTCGCGCTCGAAAAATCGGGCCGGATGCTGGGCCGCGTCAGCCGCGTCTTCTTCGCCCTGACCGGTTCGAACACCACCGACCGCCTCGACGAGATCAACACGGAAATCAGCCCCAAGCTCACCGCGCATGGCGACAGCATCACGCTGGACCCTGAACTCTTCGCCCGCGTGAAGGCGGTTTACGACAACCGCGCCGCCATGACGATGACGCCCGAAGATGCGAAACTGCTCGAAAACACCTATGAGGGGATGGTCCATGCCGGTGCGCTGCTGACCGATGCGCAGCGTGAACGGGTCAAGGCAATCAATTCCGAGCTTTCCACGCTGACCACCGAATTCAGCCAGGACGCACGGGCCGCCATGTCCGACCAGCCCGTAATCTTCGACAATCGCAGCGATCTTGCAGGCCTGTCGGAAAGCGACATCCGCTCTGCCGCAGATCTGGCAACCGAGAAGGGCTTCCCCGGCAAATACGCCATTGCCCTGCAGAACACCACGCAGCAGCCGCTCCTGCCCAGCATGGAAAACCGTGCCGCGCGCGAGAAGCTGTTTATGGCGAGCTTCCACCGCGCCGACGGCACGACCGATATCGATACCCGCCAGCTGATCGCGCGGATCGCCGAACTGCGCGCCGAGAAGGCAGCCCTGTTCGGGGAACCCGACTGGGCGACCTACGCCATGTGGGATCGCATGGCCGAAACCCCGAAGACCGCGCTCGATTTCATGGAGCAGATGGTCCCTCCCCTAGCCGCTACGCAGCGCCGCGAAGCAGCCATTCTTACCGAGGCGATCACAGCCGACGGCGGCGATTACGAGGTGAAGCCCTGGGACTGGTATCGCTATGCCAACAAGATCAAGGCAGAGCGTTACGATCTCGATGAAGACGCGATGATGGAGTATTTCCAGCTCGACAAGGTGCTGGAAGACGGCGTCTTCTACATGGCGGAAAAGCTCTATGGCCTGACCTTCGAACGCCGTACCGACCTGCCCGTCTATCACCCGGACGTGTGGACCTACACCGTCTTCGACCGCGATGGCAGCGAACTCGGCCTGTTCTATTTCGATCCGTTCCAGCGGCCCTCCAAGCGGGGCGGCGCATGGATGAGCAACTTCGTCGACCAGAGCGATCTGTGGGGCACCAAGCCGGTGATCTACAACGTGCTCAACATCCCGAAGGCACCCGAGGGCGAGCCGCAACTGGTGAGCTTCGACTGGGTCAACACCACCTTCCATGAATTCGGCCACGCGCTGCACGGTTTCTTTGCCGACCAGCGCTATGAAAGCCTGTCCGGCACGGCCACGGCGCGCGACTTCGTGGAATATCCCAGCCAGGTCCATGAAATGTGGGCGACCTGGCCCGAGGTGCTGAGGAATTACGCCAAGCATTACCAGACCGGCGAGACCATCCCGCAGGCGATGGTGGACCGGATCGAAGCCGCCTCGAAGTTCAACCAGGGCTATGATTTCGGCGAAACCGTCGCTGCCGCGCTGCTCGACATGAAATGGGCTGCGCTCAGCAAGGAAGAAGCCGCTGCGCTCGACACGCCTGAAAAGGTCGATGCCTTCGAACGCAATTCGCTGGAAGAACTGGGTCTCGAAATCGACCTCGTTCCCCCGCGCTATCGCAGCACCTACTTCAATCACATCTTCAGCGGACCGGCCGGCTATTCGGCAGGCTATTACAGCTATCTGTGGACCGAGATGCTCGATCGCGACAGCCGCAAGTGGTTCCGCGAGAATGGCGGGCTGACCCGCGAAAATGGTGACCACTACCGCGCAACCGTTCTGAGCCGCGGCGGCACGATGGACTATTTCGAGATGTTCGAGAACTTCGCCGGTCGCCAGCCGGAGATTACCCCGATGCTCGAAGCACGCGGCCTTGTCCCGGGCGATGAAGCAGCCGATAGCGAAGTGTCGGACGACGGCCCGGCCAATGTCGGTAGCACTGGCGATACTTCGGTCGACTAATCGGGTTTTAGGCGGGGTGAGCGGTTCGGCTTACCCCGCCCTTTCCTCAACGAGGCACCAGTGTCAGCAGGGTGCAAGTGCCCGGGCGCCGGGCTCGCCAAGCCAGCGCATCTTCGTTCCCCAGACCTTTTCGATACGTTCGGCGGACAGTGCCTTTTCCGGTACGTCATCCTCTACAAGCTGGCCCCGGTCGAGGACGAGGACGCGGTCCGCATGATTCATCGCGATGGCGAGATCGTGCAGGACCACGACGACCCCTGATCCCCTGGCAGCGATGCCTTCCATATACCGGGTAAGATGGAACTGGTGCGCCAGGTCCAGCGCGGCAAGCGGTTCGTCGGCCAAAATCCAGTCGGGCTGCCCAGCCAGCACCCGTGCCAGCAATACCCGTGCCTGTTCGCCGCCCGACAGGGCCTGCGCCCGCCGCTGCTCGAACCCTGTCAATTCAAGCGCTTCCAGCGCCGCATCGACAGGGCCGGGCAATGTGTCGCGATGCGGGATGCGGCCCAGCTCGACGATGCTTCGCACCGTCACATCCCAGGCAATCTCCGGGGCCTGGGCCAAATACCCGATGCGCTTGGCGCGATCCGGCAGCTGAGGTAGCGGCTGGCCGTCGAGGGAGACCTGCCCCGCATCGATGTGCAGCAAGCCTGCCAGAGCCTGTAGCAGAGAGGATTTCCCGGCGCCGTTAGGACCGCAGATCGCGGTGATTTCGCCCGGTTTCAGCTTGCAGCTAATCTCGCTCAACCTGTTTGTCAGTGAGATCGCAGAGGCGTCGAGCGTCATGCCAGCCCCCTTCTCATGCGCAGCAGCAGCCAGAGGAAGAAAGGTGCTCCAAGCAGGCTGAGTGCGATGCCCAGCCGCAGTTCGGTCACTAACGGCAGGATGCGCACAAGGCTGTCCGCAACAAGAACGAGCAATGCACCGGCAAGCGCGCTTGGCACGATCAATTGCGAAGGTCTCCTGTCGGTCAGGGGGCGGACGAGATGCGGGACGATCAGGCCAACGAAGCCGATGATCCCGGCTACCGCTACGCCGGCTCCGACGGTCAGTCCGATGCCGAGAATGAGCAGCCAGAGCAGGCGCGAAGTGTCTATCCCCAGCGACCGGGCAACCGGCTCGCCCAGCGTCAGCGCATCGAGCGAGCGCCCGGTGCGCCAGAGCAGCAGCACGCCAAGCGCTACCAGCGGCCCGGAGAGCCAGACTTCGCGCCAGCTGCGGTCGGTCAGTGCGCCGTTGAGCCACAAGACGATCTCGCTCATGGCGAAGGCATTCGGCGCCATGCTGATGGCAAGCGCAGTCAATGCCCCGGCGAGGCTCGCCACCATCAGGCCCGCGAGCGTGAACAAGGCAATCCCGCCCGTCCGCCCGGCAATCGCAGCCAGCAGTGCCATGGCCCCGCCCGCGCCGATCAGCGCGAAGAGCGGCAGCAGCCACGCGCTCGCCGTATAGCCGAACCAGAGTGCCACCACCGCGCCCAGCGCCGCGCCGGGGGCGATGCCGAACAGGCCGGGATCGGCCAGCGGATTGCGGAGGTAGCCCTGCATCGCAGCGCCAGCCGCGCCCAGTCCGCCGCCCACGATGACAGCGAGCACTGCGCGCGGGAGGCGGAGTTCGCCCAGGATCAGCGCGGCATTGGGAGTGGTCGCCGGGTCCAGCCACACACGGCCAGCCAAGAGAGAAAGCGGCAGGGCCAGCGCGAGCAGCAGGGCGAATACGAATGTAGCGCGGTTCACGAGACTGTGTCCCTGATCGTTTTCAGTCGCCGGGCAGCGCGGATGATCGTGGGCCCGCCGCAATAGATAAGTCGCGTGTCGAAATCTGCCCGGGCCATGCCATCGACCTCGTCCAGAACCGGGTGCCGCTGACCCGCCTCGCTCCCGGCGACCAGCAGCACTTGCGGTGGATCGGCGACGACCTGCTCGAGCGAGAGATAGTCCGCCTGTGCCATGCCGCGCGCCTCGGAATAGCTGGCAAACCCCGTGCGCCGCAGCAGGTCGCTCACCAGCGAGGCTTCACCGGGCACGATTCCGCCGGGCTGCCACAGCGCAGCTTCGACAGGCTCTGCGGTGTCCGCCACTTCCGAAAGAGCCAGCTCTATCTGCTCTACCAGCCTTTCACCCTCCCGGTCGTTCTCCACCAAAGCAGCGAGTTCGCGGATCTGGGCAATGCTGGACGCAATATCCGCAGTGCCCCCGAAGGTCACCACGCGGAGACCGAGATCCTCCAGCGCGGCGCGGGTAGCGGGCGCGATGAAAGTGCTCGCCACGACCACGTCGGGATCGAGCGCGAGCACTTCTTCAACGGTGCCGCCGGTCGCGGGAAAGCGCGCGGCGTCCTCCACCGACATCGAACTTGCCCGCGGGTCCTTGCTGTAGTGCGAAATCGCCAGCAACTGCCCCGGCTCGGCCACTTCGGCGAGGATCGCGTCGGCGCAGGGGTTGAGGCTGACGACCGTCGGGCGATAGTCCGGAGAACTGCGCCCCGGCCCCGCCCCCGCACAACCGGCGAGCAGCAGGGCCAGAACGGGCAGCAAGCGGATCACATCTTCGCCCGTATTCCGCCGAAGACGCCGCGCCCGGCGGTGCCATAACCGGCAACTGTCTGGTATTCGGTGTCGAAGACGTTCTCGACCCTTCCGAACAATTCCAGATTGTCGCCGATGTCGAACGATGCGCGCACATCGAGCAGCTCGTATCCGGCCAGCCGGTTGGTGTTCGCAGCATTGTCCCAGCTCGGGCCGACGATACGCAGGTCCGCGCCAAGGCCGAGGCCGAAGCTGCTTTCCCAGTCGGCGTAAATGGTCCCGAAATGGTCGGGCCGACGCGCAAGGTCCAATCCGGTCGTGCGGTCTTCCGCCTCGACATAGGAGTAGATGCCCGCAAGGCGCAGGCCGGGTGCCAGGTCGATACCCGCCTCGGCCTCGATACCCTGCGCGCGGGCTTCCGCCGTGTTGAGATAGACGCCCGATGGCCGGTCGGAGGTGAAGCCGAAGCCGATCAGATTGTCGCTATCACGGCGATAACCGGTGAGCGCGAGGTGGAGGCCCGATCCGCGCTGGCCCTTTTCCACGCCCAGATCGAAGCTGGTGCTTTCCTCGGGCTCCAGATCCTCGTTTCCGTAGAATGACAGAAGCTGGTAGAGCGTGGGTGCCTTGAACCCTTCGCCGACACTCGCGCGCACGCGCCAGTCGCCTGCGAGACCATAGCTCAAATCGCCGCCGAAACTGGTCTGCGAACCGAACAGTTCGTGGTCGTCAATGCGGGCCCCGGCATGTGCCGCGAGATTGCCCATGACCCAGCCGAGCTGCGCATAGGCGCCGCTGATTTCGGTTTCGGCAGCATTGTCGAAACTGGTGACGAAGCTGGTCCATTCGTGATCGCCGCCGAAAGCCAGCGATAGGCCGCCGAGCAGGCGGTATTCGCCGCGCAGCGAGAGCCGCTCCGAATGGCCGTCGCTGCCGAAGGTCTCCGCGCCGTCTCCATCGCGATTGCTGCGCTCGGTATCCGACAGGCTGTAGGCCGCACGCAGGGTCAGGTCGTTGCCGTAATAGGCAAGACCCACGTCGCCCCAATAGCGCGTGGTTTTCTGCATGTCGTCGCTATCGGCAGGGCTGAAATCGGTGGAGGAAAAGCCGTCGATCTCGACCTCGCCTTCGGCGAAATTGGCGTGAGCAAAGGCTTCCAGGCTGGGCGTAAGGTTGACGAAGGCGGTCGAGCCGATGGCGAATTGCTGAGAGCCGTCGGCTTCCGTCCCCGATGCGGCGGCGGAAAATCCGTCCGTCTCGTACCATGACGACGTCAGGCCGAAAAACACATCGTCATTGCCTGTCCCGGCGGCGGCGCTGGCGAACAGCGTGTCACGCGCGCCATATTCGACGCTGCCGGTCATGCCGCGTTCGGTGCGGGTGGAGATATCGACCACACCGCCCACGGCTTCCGAGCCCCAGATGGTGCTGTTCGAGCCGCGCAGGACATCGATCTTGCCTGCCGTCCCGAGCAGGAGATTGCCGAAATCGAACCCGCCCGAGGGGCTGGCCTGATCGGCCACGCGCACGCCGTCGACCAGTACCAGGAGCTGGTCCGCATTCGCGCCGCGAACATTGACGCTGGTCACCGTGCCCACCGGCCCGCTGCGCGAGAAGGACAGCCCCGGCACCCGGGCCAGCGCATTGGCCGGATCGGCGCCTTGGAGCGTCGCGATCTCCTTGCGGTCGATCACGGTGATGGACTGGCCGGTGTTGCGCAGGTCCGTTCCCAGACCGTTGGCGGTCACGGTGATGACGGATTCGCTGGCGGGCTGCGGCGTGTGAACATAGGCTTCCTCGCCGCTCGGCTCAGGCTCGCCCTCGGCGTCCTGGCGCTCGATGATCTCGGCCAGCGCTTCTTCGCTTGCAGTCTGCGCATGCACGGTTGCAGGAACCGCCGAAGCGGTGAGCAAAAACAGGTACTTGTACACAATTCCTCCTATCACGAACGAACGCCGCTCATGACGGGAGGAAGTCTGGATCGACTCCGTCCCCGCTTGCCATCGGTACACCCCGCCCGCGGCCGAACGACTGGTACAGGCAGGTCTCCTGGCTCCCGGATCATCGGCCCTGCTCCACCTTCCCGCTTTCGCAGTGGCACCTCGGAGCGCGCCTAGCCGGTTACAGTTGCGGGGGCAGCCGCGGTATCGCACCGCGTTCCCTTGACCCGTACCAATGCGCGCCCTCTAGCCATGCGATGGCCGAAGGACAAGACGCTTGCATGGTTCTCTCCAACCGGCCTCGCAGATCGACGCCGCTCCGTAATAGCACCGGCAGAACCTTTAACATCGTGGCAAGCATGCTGTGGAACGGATGTTTAGCGAGACCGCAGTATAAGGTACCTCAGCCGGAGCGCTGGATCAGCCAGCGGCCACCACGGGGAGCATGATCGAAATGACCGTCCGTTTTGCGTCTGCGCGCTGCGCCGTGCGTTCGCCCCTTGCCAGGGTCCTGAGCCGAGGAAAAATCGGTGCGGTCGCAAACGATAGTGCGGGACGAGAGGCCCGGGAGATCATGAGCGACACGACGAAGGCTGCTTTGCGCCATTTTGCCGAACACGGGCTCCGCGCCGTTCCGGTCGCCCTGAACAATGCGACCCTGGCGGCCTCGGCAGCCCAAGAGGAAGACTATCGCCACTGGGTGGGCATCGCCCGTGAACTCGACGCAGGCGCTGCGGCAAGGTTCGAAACTTTGCGCCGTCCGGTCGAGGATCGCCTGATCGGCTAATCGTTTCCTCCGGTCGCAAGTCCGGTTCCATCCAGACCCGCATCGGGTATCTTTCCGGGCGCCGGGGAACCTGTGCGGCTGCCCAGACGTCTACCCATCAAGGACAACCCTCAAACAGTCTAATGCTACTGCGAACTATTTGCAAAGATAGTTCGCCGATGGTTGGTCTTTGCGGTTGCATTCCCTTCATCCCAAGCCTAGGTCGCCTCCCGAACACCGGGCGCGCGTACCCACGCGGGACTTACGTGCGCCATAGCGGTCCAGGCATTACGGTCCCGCGACGCTCGGAAGGACGCATCCCTAATGGCACGCAAGAAGATCGCGCTTATCGGCTCCGGCATGATCGGCGGCACCCTCGCCCATCTCGCCGCGAAGAAGGAAATGGGCGACATCGTCCTGTTCGACATCGCCGAAGGCATGCCGCAGGGCAAGGCGCTCGATCTCAGCCAGTGCGGCCCGATCGAAGGCTTCGACGCGAAGATCACCGGCACGAATGATTACGCCGATATCGCGGGCGCAGACGTGGTGATCGTCACCGCCGGCGTGCCGCGCAAGCCCGGCATGAGCCGCGACGACCTGCTCGGCATCAACCTCAAGGTGATGAAGGCGGTCGGCGAAGGCATCAAGAACAACTGCCCCGATGCATTCGTGATCTGCATCACCAACCCGCTCGACGCGATGGTGTGGGCACTGCGCGAATTCAGCGGACTGCCGCACAACAAAGTCGTCGGCATGGCCGGTGTGCTCGACAGCGCGCGCTTCGCAACCTTCCTCGCCTGGGAATTCGACGTTTCGGTGAAGGACGTGAACGCCTTCGTGCTCGGCGGCCACGGCGACACCATGGTCCCCGTCACCAGCTACACCACGATCAACGGCATCCCGGTGAACGACTTCGCCAGGATCAAGGGCGTATCGGCAAGCCGCATCGACGAGATCGTGGACCGCACCCGCAAGGGCGGCGGCGAAATCGTCGGCCTGCTCGGCAACGGCTCCGCCTATTACGCCCCCGCTACCAGCGCCATCGCCATGGCCGAAGCCTATCTCGGCGACACCAAGCGCATCCTTCCCTGCGCCAGCTATGTCGAAGGCAAATACGGCCTCGACGGGCTCTATGTCGGCGTCCCGACGATGATCGGCGCGGGCGGCACCGAAGAAGTGATCGAAATCGAATTGTCGGACGAGGAAAAGGCCAACCTCAAGGTCTCGACCGACGCGGTCGAGGAACTGTTGGAAGCTTGCAGGGACTTGGATAGCAGCCTTGCTTAAGCGCGTCGCCGCTAGCGCAGCACTCGTTGCCCTTGTCGTTGCCCCGGCCAACGCGGAAATGCGCGTGGCCGAACTCGGCGAAGTTTACGAGAGCTACAACGATTGCTTTGCGGTCACGGAGAGCGGCGCCCTTGCCCCCGACGCACTCGTTGCCAAGGGCTGGCAGCGTGCCAGCATGTCGGATAGCAAAGGCAAAGCAATAGGCGATGGACCGATTATTTTCGGTAATCCCGAACGGGCGCCCATCATCATGCTAAGCGC
This sequence comes from Qipengyuania huizhouensis, assembly GCF_019711635.1. Classification (GTDB taxonomy): domain Bacteria; phylum Pseudomonadota; class Alphaproteobacteria; order Sphingomonadales; family Sphingomonadaceae; genus Qipengyuania; species Qipengyuania huizhouensis. The sequence goes on from NZ_JAIGNT010000005.1 coordinate 20,803, forward strand.
CCTCGAGGGCGACGGTGTTTGCGTCGTGATTGCCAGAATCAAGAATTCGAAGGCCTTCGATCAATTCAAGTCCGCTTGGGGCGACCAGCTCCCGAAACCGGACAAGAATGGTCAAATAACCTTCTTCGCAGAAGGCCGGGCTGTGCAGATGGCCCCGACCGGCTCCAAACAAAAACCTAGCCTGCGCCTTGTCGTAGGGACCCGCATGGAGAGCAATTGATGTCCATCCTCGTAGACAAGAACACCAAGGTCATCACGCAGGGGATGACCGGCGACACCGGAACCTTTCACACGCAGCAGGCGCTCGATTACGGGACGCAGATGGTTGCGGGTGTGACACCCGGCAAAGGCGGCACCACGCACATCGGCCTGCCGAACTTCAACACCGTGCGCGAAGCGAAGGCCGAAACCGGCGCGACCGCTTCGTGCATCTACGTCCCGCCGCCCTTCGCCGCTGACGCGATCTGCGAGGCGATCGATGCCGAGATGGAACTGATCGTCTGCATCACCGAAGGGATTCCGGTGCTCGACATGGTCAAGGTCAAGGCCGCGCTCGAAGGTTCCAAGTCGCGCCTGATCGGCCCGAACTGCCCCGGCGTTCTCACGCCGGATGAATGCAAGATCGGCATCATGCCGGGCAACATCTTCAAGAAGGGCAGCGTCGGCGTGGTCTCGCGCTCGGGCACGCTGACCTATGAAGCCGTCCACCAGACCACTATGGTCGGCCTCGGCCAGACCACCGCGGTCGGCATCGGCGGCGATCCGGTCAACGGCACCAACTTCATCGACGTGCTCGATCTCTTCCTCGACGACGACGCTACCAAGTCGATCATCATGATCGGCGAAATCGGCGGCAGCGCGGAAGAAGAAGCGGCCGAATTCATCAAGGAACAGGCCGCCAAGGGCCGCCAGAAGCCGATGGTCGGCTTCATCGCGGGCCGCACGGCGCCTCCGGGCCGCCGTATGGGCCATGCCGGTGCGATCGTGTCGGGCGGCCAGGGCGGTGCGGACGACAAGATCGCTGCGATGGAAGCCGCGGGCATCCGCGTGTCGCCCTCCCCCAGCGAACTCGGCACGACGCTCGATGCGATGCTGAAGGAACTGGCGTAACCGCCAAACGCTCCTTCTCCATGAGGACTGACAATGGGTAACGAGAGCCAGAACTTCCTGCCCGAAATGGGCGACCAGGAAGGCCCGCAAGCCGGACCTAGCTGGGGCAACCCCCGCTGGCTGGCAGAGGTGGTCGACAGCGGCGCGGATCTGACCGCGGCGCTCGATCCCACGCAGATGCGGCTTGCGGTCGCGCAGGCATCCGAAAAGGCCGGCAAGCCGACCGATCAGAAGGCGATCGCGCAGGCTGCCGACGACAGCATCCGTGCGATGCTGCTGGTCCGCCTTTACCGCGTGCGTGGGCACCTTGCGGCCGATCTCGATCCGCTTGGCCTGTCGCACCGCGATATCCCTGAAGACCTGACGCTGGAATGGCACGAATTCGCCGGGCAGGAGGACCGCGAGGTCTATGTCGGCGGCGTGTTCGGTTTCGAATGGGTCACGGTGGGCGAGCTCTACCGCGTGCTGCGTGAGACCTATTGCGGCAAGGTCGGCCTCGAATACATGCATATCTCGGATACCGAGGAACGCAGGTTCCTGCAGGACAAGTTCGAGACGCCCGAGGATACGATCCAGTTCACCGAGGAAGGCAAGCGCGCCATTCTCGCCGCCGTGATCCGCGGCGAGCAGTACGAGAAGTTCCTCGGCAAGAAATACGTCGGCACCAAGCGTTTCGGCCTCGATGGCGGCGAGAGCATGATTCCCGCACTTGAAGCCGTGATCAAGTACGGCGGCCAGCTCGGCGTGCGCGAGATCATCTACGGCATGGCCCACCGCGGCCGGCTGAACGTCCTCGCAAACGTTATGGGCAAGCCCTACAAGGTCATCTTCCACGAATTCTCGGGCGGTTCGTCCAACCCCGACGATGTCGGCGGCTCGGGCGATGTGAAATACCACCTCGGCACCAGCACCGACCGCACCTTCGACGGCATCGATGTGCATATGAGCCTCGTGCCCAACCCCAGCCATCTGGAGGCGGTGAACCCGGTCGTGCTCGGCAAGACCCGCGCGCAGCAGGCTATCCGCGACGATCTGAAGCAGCACGAGCAGGTGCTGCCGGTGCTACTTCACGGCGATGCCGCCTTTGCCGGACAGGGCATCGTGTGGGAATGCCTCGGCTTCTCCGGCGTGCGCGGCTACAATACCGGCGGCTGCCTGCACTTCGTGATCAACAACCAGATCGGCTTCACCACCAGCCCGCAGTTCGCTCGCAGTTCGCCCTACCCCTCCGATGTGGCCAAAGGCGTCCAGGCGCCGATTCTCCACGTCAATGGCGACGATCCCGAAGCGGTGACCTTCGCCTGCAAGCTGGCAATCGAATACCGCCAGACCTTCGGCCGCGACATCGTGATCGACATGTGGTGTTATCGCCGTTTCGGCCATAACGAAGGCGACGAGCCGAGCTTTACCCAGCCGCTGATGTATTCGCAGATCCGCAACCACCCCAAGGTGAGCACGATCTATGCCGAGCGGCTTGAGAAAGAGGGCGTGATCGAACCTGGCTATGGCGACAAGTTGAGCCAGGAATTCAACGCGCATCTCGAGGAAGAATTCGCCGCCGCTAAGGACTACAAGCCCAATGAGGCCGACTGGTTCGGCGGTCGCTGGGCCGGCATGAACAAGCCGGCCGATCCGGAAACCGCGCGTCGCAACGTGGAAACCGCGATCGACAAGAAGCTGTTCGACAGTCTGGGTCGGACGCTGACCACCGTCCCCGAGGGCATCACGATCCACAAGACGCTCGGCCGTGTACTCGATGCCAAGCGCGAAATGTTCGCCAGCGGCGAAGGGTTCGACTGGGCGACCGGCGAGGCACTGGCCTTCGGTAGCCTCGTGACTGAAGGCTTCGGCGTGCGCCTGTCGGGTCAGGATAGCGGTCGCGGGACTTTCAGCCAGCGTCACGCCGTCTGGGTCGACCAGCTGGACGAACACAAATACATCCCGCTCACCACCCTCCCCCATGGCAAGTTCGAGGTCTATGACAGCCCGCTGTCGGAATACGGCGTGCTCGGCTTCGAATACGGTTTCGCCATGGCGGACCCGAAAAGCCTCGTGATGTGGGAAGCGCAATTCGGCGATTTCGCCAATGGCGCACAGATCATGATCGACCAGTTTATCGCTGCGGGCGAGGTCAAGTGGCTGCGTGCGAACGGTCTCGTGCTGTTGCTGCCACATGGCTATGAAGGCCAGGGGCCGGAACATAGCTCGGCACGCCTCGAACGCTTCCTGCAACTGTGCGCGAACGACAATATCCAGGTCTGCAATATCACCACGCCGGCGAACTATTTCCACGTTCTCCGCCGCCAGATGTTGCGCCCGTTCCGCAAACCGCTGGTCATCATGACGCCCAAGTCGCTGCTGCGCCACCCGCTGGCGAAGTCGAATGCCGAAGACTTCATGGGCGACCATCACTTCATGCGCATCAAGTCGGACCTGACCAGGATCGACGACAAGAAGGTCCGCCGACTGGTGCTGTGCAGCGGCAAGGTGGCTTACGACCTGATGCAGCGGCGCGACGAGGCAGAACTCGATGACGTGTCCATCGTCCGGATCGAGCAGCTTTACCCCTTCCCGGGCGAGCCTCTCGCCGTGCGGCTCGAACGCATGCCCAATCTGGAAACCATCGTCTGGTGCCAGGAAGAGCCCAAGAACAACGGCGCATGGTTCTTCGTCGATCGCCTGATCGAAGAAGCCGCAGACAAGGCCGGCAAGAAGGGCATGCGTCCCTGCTATGCCGGACGCGAAGTGGCTGCTTCGCCCGCCACTGGCTTTGCCAGCCGCCACCAGGTCCAGCAGGAAGCGCTCGTCAATATTGCGCTCGGGCTCAATGGCGGCGATGTCCCCAACGTCCGCAGCGATTGCAACTGATCGAGGCCTGAAGAGGAAACCGAATACATGGCCACCGAAATCAAAGTCCCCACGCTCGGTGAGAGCGTTACCGAAGCCACCATCGGCGAACTGCTGAAGAGTGTCGGCGACAGCGTGGCAGTGGACGAGCCGATCGTCAGCCTTGAAACCGACAAGGTGGCCGTCGAAGCCCCCTCGCCGGTTGCCGGGGTGATCAAGGAATTCAAGGTCGCCGTGGGCGATACCGTCGAAGTCGGCGCAGTGCTCGCCATCGTCGATGAAGATGCTTCGGCAGCCAAATCCGCCGACGAACCCAAGGCAGAAACACCCGACGCAGGTGCGGAGAAGGCCGCACCGGCACAGGCCAAGGAAGCAACCGCTTCCGACAGCTCGCAGACGCTTTCGCCAGCGGTCCGCCGCGCAGTGCTCGAACACGGGGTCGATCCCTCGACCATCAAGGGCACCGGCAAGGACGGCCGCCTGACCAAGGAAGACGTGATTGCCGCCGCCAAGGTGAAAGGCGATACGCCTGCCCCGGCGCCGACCTCTTCCGCTCCCGCACCGGCCCCTGCCGCAACGGGAGAACGCCGCGAGGAACGCGTCAAGATGACGCGCATGCGCCAGACGATCGCCAAGCGGCTCAAGGGCGCGCAGGACAATGCCGCGCTGCTCACCACCTTCAATGATTGCGACATGAGCGCGGTCATCGAAGCGCGCGAGAAGTACAAGGACCTCTTCGCCAAGAAGCACGATATCAAGCTCGGCTTCATGGGCTTCTTCGCCAAGGCCGCCTGCCTCGCGCTGAAGGACGTGCCTTCTGTCAACGCCTATATCGAAGGCGAAGAGATCGTCTATCACGACTATGTCGATATCTCGGTCGCCGTGTCGGCTCCCAACGGCCTCGTCGTCCCGGTTATCCGCGATGCACAGGACAAGGGCTTCGCGCAGATCGAGAAAGACATCGCCGACTTCGGCAAGCGCGCCAGGGATGGCACGCTGACGATGGAAGATATGAAGGGCGGCACCTTCACCATCTCCAACGGCGGCGTGTTCGGATCGCTGATGAGCACCCCGATCATCAACCCGCCGCAGAGCGCGGTGCTGGGGCTCCACCGTATCGAAGACCGCCCGGTCGTAGTCGATGGCGAAATCGTTATCCGCCCGATGATGTATATCGCCCTGTCCTATGACCACCGCCTGATCGATGGCCGCGAAGCGGTTACGGCGCTGAAGATCATCAAGGAAGCGATCGAGGATCCGACCCGGATGCTGATCGATTTGTAACGTTAACACCAACCCCGCGCTCCTGCGAACGCAGGAGCCCAGAGTGGAGAAGCACATCGCGACCAGGCTGGGTCTACATCCTCGCCAACCGGCGCAACGGCACGATCTACCTCGGTGTCACGAGCAACCTTGCTCACCGGCTATACCAGCACCGCGAAGGATCGTTGGCCGGATTTGCAAAGGAGCACGGTTGCCACATTCTCGTCTGGTTCGAGCGGCATGACGATTTGCAAGATGCGCGGCAACGCGAATTGAGAATGAAGAAATGGAAGAGGGCGTGGAAGCTTGAACTGATCGAGAAGGACAATCCGCAATGGCGGGATTTGGCCGACAAGATCGAACACTGACGCCCTGGGCTCCTGCTTGCGCAGGAGCGCGAAAATTCGGAAGGTGAATATGGCTGATTACGACTACGACGTCCTTGTCATCGGCTCCGGCCCCGGCGGCTATGTTGCCGCGATCCGCGCTGCACAGCTGGGCCTGAAGACCGCCTGCGCCGAAAGCCGCGAGACGCTGGGCGGTACCTGCCTCAACGTGGGCTGCATCCCGTCGAAGGCGATGCTCCACGCGTCCGAATTTTTCGACGCCGCATCGAACGGCACAATGGCCGACATGGGCATCGAGGTCACTCCCAAGCTGAACCTCGACAAGATGCACGACCAGCGCCGCGATGCGGTGAAGGGCCTGACCGGCGGTATCGAATTCCTGTTCAAGAAGAACAAGGTCGACTGGAAGAAGGGTCATGCCACCTTCCAAGATGCGCACACCGTCAAGGTGGGTGACGAAACGGTCACCGCCAAGGACGTGATCATCGCGACCGGTTCCTCGGTCACCCCGCTGCCGGGTGTCGAAGTGGATAACGACAAGCAGGTGGTGGTCGATTCCACCGGCGCGCTCGAACTTGCCTCCGTGCCGAAGAAGATGGTCGTTATTGGCGGCGGCGTGATCGGGCTCGAACTCGGTTCGGTCTGGCGCCGTCTTGGCGCCGAAGTGATCGTGGTCGAATACCTCGACAAGCTGCTGCCCGGTATGGACGACGATGTCCGCAAGGAAGCAGCCAAGATCTTCAAGAAGCAGGGCATGGAACTGCGCCTGTCGACCAAGGTCACAGGTTGCACCGTCAAAGGCAAGAAAGCCACACTTACGCTCGAACCGGCTGCTGGCGGTGACGAGGAAACGCTCGAAGCCGATTGCGTGCTGGTCTCGATCGGGCGCCGCCCGAATACCGACGGTCTCGGCCTCGACGCCATCGGCCTCGAAACCAACAAGCGCGGCCAGATCGAAACCGGTCACGATTTCCGCACCAAGGTCGACGGCGTGTGGGCGATCGGCGATGTCGTCCCCGGACCGATGCTGGCCCACAAGGCCGAAGACGAAGGCATCGCCTGCGCCGAGAACATCGCCGGGCAGACCGGCATCGTGAACCACGATGTCATCCCCGGCGTGGTCTATACCTGGCCCGAATTCGCCGGTGTCGGCCTCACTACCGAAGAAGCCATCGAGAAGATGGGCGGCGACAAGGCCAAGGTGAAGGTCGGCAAGTTCCCGATGATGGCCAACAGCCGCGCCAAGACCAATCACGAGCCAGACGGTTTCGTGAAGGTCATCGCCGAAGCCGAAACCGACCGCGTTCTGGGCGTGTGGTGCATCGCCAGCGTTGCCGGTACGATGATCGCGCAGGCGGCGCAGGCGATGGAATTCGGTGCCACCAGCGAGGATATCGCCTACACCTGCCACGCTCACCCGACCCATTCGGAAGCGATCAAGGAAGCGGCGATGGCAGTTCAGGGAAAACCGATCCACATCTGATCCTCCGGCGCCGAAAGAGGGCAGTGGCAGGGGACGGTTCACCTGATGGGCGGCCCCGTCAGGCTATCTGCGAGACCAGAGGGGTGTCCTACCGCGATAGGCGGCGTTATTCCCTCCCCTGAAGTCACGTGTAGCCTGGGGCAGGTTATTTTGGCTCAGGACAGTGTAACACCCGGTCCATGTCTCCCCGAATCGGGACGAGAAAGTCGGGAGGAAACATGGGCATGAACTTTCCAGTGCTGACCAGCCAGCCGGGAGCCTTGGAAACCGCAGCGATGATCGCGCGCGGGGAACTCTCCCCGCCTGAGGTGGTGGACGCGGCGATTGCGCGGATCGAGAAGCTGGATGCGCATATCAACGCGGTGGTCGTGTGCGATTTCGAGCGCGCCCGGGACACGGCGCAGGCGATGGCCCGCACAGGCGCTGGCAAGGACCAGCCTCTTTTCGGCGTCCCCATGACCATAAAGGAAAGCTTCGATATTGCGGGGCTCCCAACATGCTGGGGTCACGAGGAATTCGCCCGCAATATCGCCAGCGCCGATGCCCGCGTCGTGCGCCTGCTCAAGCAGGCTGGCGTCATTTTCCTGGGCAAGACCAACGTCCCGCCCGACCTTGCCGACTGGCAATCCGCCAATCCCGTCTATGGCCGAACCCACAACCCTCATGATCACGAGCGTTCGCCCGGCGGTTCTTCCGGCGGTTCTGCAGCGGCGGTCGCCAGCGGGATGGTGCCTTGCGAGTTCGGCACCGATATTGGTGGATCGGTGCGCGTTCCGGCGCATTTCTGCGGCGTCTGGGGGCACAAGACGAGTTGGGGCTTGATCAGCAAGCAGGGTCACGAACATCCGCTGATGGCCGGTCGCGGCGCGCATGACGGGGCTCTATCGATTGCGGGACCGCTGGCACGTGGCGCCGCCGACCTTGCCGCCCTGCTTCGAATCACCGCCAGCCTGCCGCTTCCGGAGCGCAAGAAGCCGCTCAAGAATTGCCGTCTGCTCGTGATCGCGGAGCACCCGTCCTGCCCTACCGACAGCGCGGTGCGGACTCTGATGGAGCAGGCCGCCACCGCCCTGGAATCTGTCGGGGTCGGGGTAGATCGGGCGAGCGACCTCATACCCGATCTGGAACGCCAGCACGGCGATTACATGCGCATGCTCAATATCGCGATGGCACGCGGCGCTCCGGCGAAAGATGGCAAGCGGGCCAGCGCAACCGACTGGTTCGACTTGCTGGACAAGCAGGCTCGCAATGAACTGGCATGGGAGCGCCTGTTCGAAGATTACGATTTCATCCTCGCCCCGCCTGCCCCGGTCCTCGCCGTCCCGAACAGCAAGACGCGCGTGTTCGACGGCACACTCGAGATCGATGGCCGGGACGTTCCCGGCGCGGCGGGCCTCTGCTGGGCCGGCCTCGCAACTTTCCCCAACCTGCCCTCGACTGTCCTGCCCATCGGCGAAAACGGCGGCCTTCCCTGCGGAATGCAGGTGATCGGCCCGCGTTGGTCAGACTTTGCCTGCATCCAGGCCGCGGAAGAGATCGGCCGGGTCTTGCACTCCTGAGCGCAAGTGCCCAAACCTCCCACCCGCACGACGGGAGCAATTTGAATGGCTAACCAGCGCATGATGCAGCGCTTTGCGAAATGGCACATATGGCTTGGCTGGCTGGTCGGGGTTCCGGTCCTCATGTGGACAGTGACCGGCCTGGTGATGGTGATCAAGCCGATCGAGGAAGTGCGCGGCGACCATTTGCGCAAGGAGGTGGCCGAAACCGCCCTTCCCCGCGATACCCATATCGCGGTTTCGCTGCCCGCCGAGAGCACTGCACCGGTGCGCTCGGTAACCACGCAGGTCGAGCGGGGCGAAACGGTGACGCGGATCACCTATATGGATGGCTCAAGCGAGCGTTACCGCGCGGACGGCGCGAAGATGGCGCCGCTTTCGGAAATCGAAGCGCGCATGATCGTCGAAGAAGGCATCGTGGGGGGTGACGAGGTGGTGGGCACTGCTCGCTACGCAGCCGAAAACGTGCCGTTCGACTTCCGCCGGCCGATACCCGTGTGGCAGGTCGCTCTGGCAGACGGGACGCATGTCTATGTCGGCACGGAAACGGGCGCGATCGAGGCGGTGCGCACCGAATGGTGGCGCACCTTCGACCTCATGTGGGGCCTGCACATCATGGATCTGGAAACGCGTGAGGATACCAGCCACCCGGTGCTGATCATCTTCGCTCTGCTCTCGATACTCGGTGCATTGCTAGGCTGCGTGCTCATGTTCCGGCGGCGCAAGGCGCGGGTGGCAGTTCCGTCGTGAACGAAGAAATCCTCACCCCTGTTCTGGACTGGCTCGATCTCGCCGGCGTGGCGATCTTCGCGCTCACGGGCGCCTTGGTGGCAACCAAGGAGCGGCAGACCTTCGTCACGCTGGCCTTCTTTGCGCTTGTGACCGGTGTGGGAGGAGGAACGGTGCGCGACCTGCTGATTGGTGCGCCGGTTTTCTGGATTACCGACCCCTGGGTCGCGGCGATCTGCCTGGGCGTGGCCCTGTTCGCCTGGTTCACACCGACCCGCTGGTGGGAAGGAAAGTTCCTGTCCATTGCCGACGGTGCCGGACTGGCCGCCTACGCGGTCCTGGGGACGGCCAAGGCGCTGCAATATGGTGTTCCGCCCATCCCCAGCGTGCTGATGGGCGTGATCACCGGAACTGTCGGCGGGATGCTCCGCGATGTGCTGGCAGGCCGTCCGTCGATCCTCATGCGTCCCGAACTCTATGTGACCGCAGCCGCGCTTTCTGCCAGCCTGACGGTCGCTGGTACGCTTGCAGGTATCATGAACTGGTGGACCTGGATCGCGGCTGCGCTTGCAGGTTTCGCCCTTAGACTGGCCGCGATCCTGTTAAACCTGGCCCTTCCAGCCTATCACGAGCGGGGGCAAAAAGCCGATTAGGCGCCGGCGCCCGGGTAGCCGGTGCCGATCTCGAGATCGCCTTCGATATCCTCGTCCGCATCGACAGGGCCTCCGGGATAGGCAGGCTGCGCAGGAACAGGCGCGCTGCTCTCTTCGCTTTCCACGCGGCTCCATTCGGACGCGTAGCGATCATCATCCCATTGGCGGTCGTCTTCGTCGCGGGTTTCGGATGCATAGCCGCGATCTTCGTACCCGTATTCCGCGCCCTCGTACTCATCGTCATAGTCGGGCTCGTCGTATTCATAGCCTCCATCACGGCTTCCGAAATCGATGCTGTCGATCCGACCGTTCTCGTCGATGGAACAGCTGAAGCGGTCGCCGTTGAATATCGTGCCTTCGACTATCCATCCGCGCGCAACACGATCCACGCGCTCAACCGTATCGACACGGCGGTCCCGCTCGACGGCATCGACGCACATCTCCACTGCGCGATCGATACCGCGCGCACCGTCCCACTGTGCATCGCGGCGATAGTCGCGCTCGCGGTCACGGCGGTCGTCTCGCGTGGCAGCCTTGGCCACATGCGCGATCGCGCCGACGATAAGCACGCCTGCGATCACATCCCCCAGCCCAGGCCCGCGACGATAGCGGTACCGGTGATAGCGGCGATGTTCGGCAGTCTGCGAAGCTTCCACATCGAGTACCGGTACGGCTGCGGCATATGCGGGCTGTAAAGGCGATGCTGGCAGTTCTGCAGCCTGAGCCGGCATAATGGTAAGAGAAAGCGCAGCAAACATGGCAGGCGCGGCGGCGAGGTTCTTCAATTGCGGCATGGCCAATCCCTGTTGAATGCACCCCCACCTGGTGCGATTCGCATAACGATATCCGGTTCATGCGCGTGCAAGGCTTTAGCGCGGCTGAACCACAAAAATGGCCCGGACAATGAAGCCCGGGCCGAAGTTGATTCTAAGATGTCTTAGCGAAGTCCGCGAATGCCGCTGTAATCGACATGGCTTACCCGGCCACGCTCGATGTAACAGGTGAACTTCCCGCTATCGCGGTTGCTCCAGCGCTGATACCGATTGTTGCGATCACGATAACCATAACGATCGTAACGACCGCCACGGTAGCTGCCATCGACTACGATGCGCCCCTTGACCTTCCAGCCGTAACGGGTGTCGTCCACATCGCGGATTTCGGTCACCTGCGCATAGCGATAGCCCCCGTACCGACTCGCGTCGCGCTTTGCGGCAGCGACACACTGGTTTACCGCAGCACGCGGATTGCCACGATAGCGATAGGCGTCCCGGCGATAATCTCGGCCGCTGTTGTAGTAGCGTCCATCACGGTAATAGCGTCCGTCGCGATAATGATCGCGATCCTTGCTGGCAGCGCTGGCAATAGCGGCAATACCGCCGATGATTACTGCGCCGGCGATCACGTCGCCGACGGAAATTCCATCGTCATCGTCGTAGCCCTGGGCTTGCACGGGAGTAGCCCCGGCAAGTGCCATGGCACCAACGGTAGCGGTTGCGATCCCACCCTTCGCGAAATTTTTGAAATAGTTGGTCACGTGAGGTTCTCCTCATCTCTACCGGGGCGGGATTGCCTCGGTTGATTGAGGTTTTAGGTGATTCGCTGTGAGATGACGCTGAATCGCGATTGCAGCTTTTGTTCAGATTACAGGAAAGTTTTATGAATGCCTAATTTCTCAGAGAATCAAGTACATCGCGCGTAAACGAAGCGATATCGAAGCGCGAACCGACTGGATCTTCGCCTCGGCGAACGATGACGATGTTCATACTCGGCACGATTACTATGAACTGTCCGCGATTACCCATCGCGGCGAAAGTGTCGGGTGGAACGCCTTCGGAGTTGTTCAGCAGCCAGAACCCCGCGCCGTAGCCGAAGGGACCGTCTGGCTGCGGACCGGTTGGCGACGAAACGTAATCGACCCAATTCCCGGGAAGGATCCGCTCACCCCCAGGAAGGACGCCTTCGTCCAGATACAGCTGACCCAGCTTCGCAAGATCGCGCGCAGTGGACCAGACTTGGCTCGAGAGTACATAGTCGCCCTGCCAGTCGGTTTCAGCCACGGTGTGGTCCATTCCGATCCTGGCAAAAAGCTCCGCAGGGCTTTGCCTTTCCAAATAACCCTCGATCGCCTTGACGGCAGCCAGTGTGTCATTGTTGGCATATCGATAGACTGAGCCCGGTTGATGCAGCAGCGGCCAATGCAAAGCCGTTTCTTCTACGGTCGCCCCGCCGAAATAGAGCGGATCGGTTCGATTTCCTGCAGTATCCGAATAGCGGCCCGATGCCATTCGCAGGAGATCATCGATGGTAATCAGCGTGCGCCGGTCGCTGGGAAATAGACCGATTCCTGCAGATTTTTCGATATCCGTTTCGCCAGCCTGAACGGCCGCGCCCACCAGGGTAGCCGCGATGCTCTTGGCCACCGACCAGGTACGCTGCGGAACCGCGGGGCCGAAATCGGAAGCATATTCTTCGCCGATCACGTCACCGTTACGCATTGCCAAGACCGCCGTGGTTCGTGTCCCCTCGCCATAGGCTTCTTCAAATGCCCGACCGAATACTGGGGCGATCTTCGGTTCCGGTGACACCAGTGAAACCCGTTCGAATTCAGAGGCGGGTCTTTTGGTCGCAAAGGGCAGCCGGACGCCATTTACAGGAAGCTGCGAACAACCCCTCCTGGAATCGTGGACCGCCATGCGGGGGAGAGACTGCTCGGCCCATTCCACCGAGACCGTTGCAATTTCCCCGTCGGCATCTCGCTCGATCTCGTAGGGCATCGCCGCAATCAATCCGTCCAGAGGCTCCTGAATGCCCGATAATTCCCACCGCTCTATACTTTCCGGAGTGCGGGTCGCGCCGTTACGCTCGGCATTGGCAATCGCGCTGCACAGGAACAGCGCCTTGTAGCCCGCCGCGAGCGCACGATCATGGCGTTCCTCAAGTTTTTCCTGAGTAGCCGACTGTGCCGAGAGAGGCACGGCGGCGAAGAGCGTGGCGGCTGCAAAAGCTGTCCTGATCATGCCGTCACTCATGGCACGGGTTCGTATCGATGCAAACAAAAGGGCCGGAGGATTTCTCCCCCGGCCCCGCTTGTCTCGATATGGAGTCGCTTACGCGTCTTCCATTTCCTCTTCCGCCATCACAGGGCCGCTGTCCTGGCCCTTGGCGTCCACGTCACGATCGACGAGCTCGATAACGGCCATAGCAGCAGCGTCGCTGCCGCGGTAGCCGGCCTTGATGACGCGGGTGTAGCCGCCTTCACGGTCCGAGTAACGCTCTGCAAGGATGTCGAACAGCTTCTTGAGCTGCGTTTCATCGCCGAGCTTGCTCATCGCAAGGCGGCGGTTCGAAAGACCGCCACGCTTAGCCAGCGTGATCAGCTTTTCGATATAGGGACGCAGTTCCTTGGCCTTCGCCTGCGTGGTGAGGATCTGTTCGTGCTTGATGAGCGCAGCGCTCATGTTGCGGAACAGGGCCTTGCGGTGGCCGGTCTTGCGCTGCAGCTTGCGGCCGGAAATCTTGTGACGCATTTCAACTTTCCTTCGTTCGTAGGGGGCCCGTTCTAGGTAGCCCGATACGGGCCGGATTAAGGGGTCCGGCCCAATCCCCGATGCAAGGTCTTAGCCCAGCAGCTCCTGTTCGAGCTTCTTGGCCATTTCCTCGATGTTCTCGGGCGGCCAGCCCGGGATGTCCATACCGAGGCGCAGGCCCATCGAGCTCAGGACTTCCTTGATCTCGTTCAAAGACTTGCGGCCGAAGTTCGGCGTACGGAGCATCTCGGCCTCGGTCTTCTGGACCAGGTCGCCGATGTAGATGATATTGTCGTTCTTGAGGCAGTTGGCCGAACGGACCGACAGTTCCAGTTCGTCGACCTTCTTGAGAAGGTAACGGTTGAGCTGGTTGGTGTCGCTTTCCTGCGGTTCGGCAGCCTGGCCGATCATCCCGCTGGTCGGCTGCGGGATGCCGTCCTCGAAGTGGACGAACAGCGTCAGCTGGTCCTGAAGGATGCGCGCAGCATAAGCCACGGCGTCTTCCGGGGTGACGGTACCATCGGTTTCGACGGTCAGCGAGAGCTTGTCGTAATCGAGTTCCTGTCCGACGCGGGCGTTCTCGACCTTGTAGCTCACCTGGCGAACCGGCGAATACAGGCTGTCGACCGGAATGAGGCCGATCGGCGCATCGACCGGACGATTCATCACGGCAGGGCTGTAACCCTTGCCGGTATCGGCGGTCAACTCCATGTTGAGCGTCGCACCTTCGTCGAGGTGACAGATCACGAGGTCCTTGTTCATGACCTCGATGTCGCCCGACACGGCAATGTCGCCTGCCTTCACCTCGCCCGGGCCAGTGGCCGAAAGCTGAAGGCGTTTCATGCCTTCACCTTCCATCTTGAGCGCAATCTGCTTCACGTTGAGGACGATATCGGTGACGTCCTCGCGCACGCCGGCGAGCGAGGAGAATTCATGCAGCACGTTCTCGATCTTGATCGAGGTGATCGCTGCGCCCTGGAGCGAGGACAGGAGCACGCGGCGAAGCGCATTGCCGAGCGTGAGGCCGAAGCCGCGCTCGAGCGGTTCGGCCACGAAGGTCGCCTTACGCGCCTTGTCGCCACCGTCCTTGATGTCGAGGGTGTTGGGTTTCTTGAGTTCCTGCCAGTTCTTGATGTTGACGGACATGGATTTCCCCTGGTGTGGATGCGGGCAGGACCGGAGCTCTCAATCGAGCGTCCGGTCCGTGGAAAGTGTCGGTGGCTCAGCGGATCCGAGCCACCAGGCAGGTACGGATCAGACGCGGCGACGCTTGGAAGGACGAACCCCGTTGTGCGGGATCGGCGTCACGTCGCGGATCGAAGTGATGGTGAAGCCCACTGCAGCAAGACCGCGCAGTGCGCTCTCGCGGCCCGAGCCCGGGCCCTTCACTTCGACTTCCAGGGTGCGCACACCGTGTTCGGCGGCCTTGCGGCCCGCGTCGTCGGCGGCGACCTGCGCTGCATAGGGAGTCGACTTGCGGCTACCCTTGAAGCCCATCATACCTGCACTGGACCAGCTGATCGCATTGCCCTGTGCATCGGTGATGGTGATCATCGTGTTGTTGAAGCTGGCGTTGATATGCGCAACGCCGCTCGAAATGTTCTTTTTGTCGCGGCGCCTAACGCGGCCGGGTTCGCGTGCC
Organism: Qipengyuania huizhouensis; assembly: GCF_019711635.1. Classification (GTDB taxonomy): domain Bacteria; phylum Pseudomonadota; class Alphaproteobacteria; order Sphingomonadales; family Sphingomonadaceae; genus Qipengyuania; species Qipengyuania huizhouensis. The sequence goes on from NZ_JAIGNT010000005.1 coordinate 35,963, forward strand.
ATGGTGTATCTTCCTCTATATTCTCAAGAAGGGAAAAGCGTTCGGACTGGCCGAAGCTTACTTCTTCTTGCCGGCGATCGGCTTGGCCTTGCCCTTGCGGGTACGGGCGTTGGTGTGGGTGCGCTGGCCGCGAACGGGCAAACCGGCACGATGACGAAGGCCACGATAGGAACGCAGGTCCATAAGGCGCTTGATGTTCATCGCAGTATTGCGACGAAGGTCACCTTCGACCATATGCTCCTCGTCGATCGTTTCACGAACGCGCAGCAGTTCCTCGTCGGTGAGATCCTGGACGCGGCGAGCGTGATCGATGCCGAGCTTGTCAGCGATCTCGACGGCGGTTGTACGACCGATGCCGTGAATATAGGTGAGCGCGATGATAACGCGCTTGTTGGTGGGGATATTTACCCCGGCAATACGAGCCACTTAAATCTCCATGCTCCACAGGATCCTTTCAAGCGGGATCCCATCTCAACGCTTTGTTTTCATTGACATTAACGGACGCCTCTAGCGCAAAAAGCCCGGATGGCGTGCACAATGGCTGGCGCCTGCCGGACTCACCGCAAGTGTCGAATGAATGGCGCGCTTAGTAGGATTCGCGCCGAGCGTCAACCGTCAGCGCGCGCAATCACCGTAGCCGTCGATATGGTTGGCCCGGTGCCGAGTTCAAGTACCTATATAGACGAATGCCTATCGCAGGTCAAAAATGCCCAGAAGCTGGCCTATGGGTCGAACAGGGCATCGGCGTCTTGAAACTGCTAATCGGGCTCGGCAGTGTCTGCTGCCTCGGGCATGGCGAGTGCACCCAAGTGATCGCGCAGACCGTGAAGTTGCTGAGTCATCACGCTGTCGACCGCTTTGGATATCGTATCGATCTCGAACCCCATGGGTCCGCCGACATTATACTCCCATTCGACCAGAGTGCCGCCCTCGATCGGCTTCAGAGTAACGGTCAGAACACCGGTAGCAGGGACTGCCTGCAATGGTCCCAACCCGCCCCGGAGACGAAGCGCCTTGTCCGGTACTGCCTGAACGACCACGGCATGTTGTGCGCTTCCGTCCAGAGGAATATCTCCGTCCCCAGGAATCGTCTCACAGAAGCAACCGCCCGCGCTAGGCACCAATGTCATGTTCGACGCATCGCCCGACCAGCTGTGATCGTCATTCCACCACGTGCCCGGCTTGATGAGCGCTAGCCAGACCTGCCGCGGCGTTGCGGCAATGGAGGCCGTTTCCTTCGTGACGAAGCCATGCTCACTTTTGGCGACAACCTCTGCTGACGCAGGAACGGCCCCGCCCAGCGAACAGATGACTGCCAATGCCCAAAAATGCTTCATGCCCATCTCCCCTATATCCAAGATAGGCTTATTGCGGAGTAGGTCTTTTGGAAAGCCTCAGCCGAGAATCGAGTCGATCGCGTGGGTCACTTCATCGATGGCGCCCATGCCGTCGATACGCTTCACGATGCCACGCTTTTCGTAGCCCGGAAGGATAGGCGCCGTCTCGTTGCGATAGACCGACATGCGGTGGCGCACTGTTTCTTCGTTATCGTCGGGACGACGCTTGAATTCTGTTGCGCCGCATTCGTCGCACACGCCTTCCACCTTCGGTTGCTTGAAGGTGTCATGATAACCCGCGCCGCAGTTAGCGCAGCTAAAGCGACCGGTAATGCGTTCGACCAGTGCATCCTCGTCGACTTCGAGCTCGATCACATGGTCGAGGCTGCGTCCATGCTTGGCAAGAATTTCATCGAGTTGTTCGGCCTGTGCCGCCGTGCGCGGATAACCGTCGAAGATAGCGCCCACTTCCGGGCCCATATCCTCAAGCTTGGCGTCGATCATCGCTGAAACGATATCGTCTGAAACGAGGCCACCTGAATCCATGATGTCGGCAACCTTTCGGCCCAGCTCCGTATCGGCCTTGCGCGTTTCGCGAAGCATATCCCCGGTCGACAGCTGCATCATCCCGTGATGCTCCACAAGCCGCTGGGCCTGCGTGCCTTTGCCTGCGCCCGGAGGGCCTAGAAGAATGATGTCCATCGAGAGAGGTCCCCTTCCCCGAGTGTCCTGCCTTAACGCAGGCGGCCCTTCAGCTTGGCCTTTTTGATGAGATCGCCATACTGGTGTGCCAGAAGGTGCGACTGGATCTGGCTGATCGTATCGACGGTGACGTTCACGACGATCAGCAGGCTGGTGCCGCCGAGGAACAGCGGAACGCCGGTCTGGGCGATCATGTATTCGGGAACCACGCAGACGAATGTCAGGTAGATCGCGCCGATAACGGTGATGCGGGTGAGGACGTAATCGAGATATTCCTCGGTCCGCTTACCAGGACGGATGCCCGGCACGAAGCCGCCATTCTTCTTGAGGTTCTCTGCAGTCTCTTCAGGGTTGAACACAACCGCGGTGTAGAAGAAGCAGAAGAAGATGATGCCGACTGCATAGAGAGTCATGTAGAGCGGCTGGCCGTGCTGGAGGTACTGCAGAACCGTCTGCAACGCCCCGCCGGTGGTGCTTTCGGTGTCGAGCGAATTACCCGCAAACTGTGTGATCGTAAGCGGCAGCAGCAACAGCGAGCTGGCGAAGATCGGAGGAATCACGCCAGCGGTGTTGAGCTTGAGCGGCAAGTGCGAGCGATCCGCCTGCATCATGCCGCGCTGCGTCGCACGCTTGGGATACTGGACCAGCAAGCGGCGCTGGGCACGCTCGAAAAAGCTGATCAGCAGGATCAGGCCTACGACCATCACTATGAAGCCGAGCAGGATACCTGTGGCGATCGAGCCTTCACTGTAGCCCGAAGCCATGTTCGAGACAAAAGTCGGAAACTGGGCGACGATGCCGGCCATGATGATGAGCGAGACGCCGTTGCCGATCCCGCGGCTGGTGATCTGCTCACCCAGCCACAGCAGGAACATCGTTCCGCCCACGAGGCTGATGACCGCACCGATGCGGAACATGTAACCAGGATCGACCACGGCGGCGATACCACTGGATGCACCATAGCTTTCGAGCCCTGCGGCGAGAAACCAGCCCTGGATGGTACAAAGGAAAACGGTGCCGTAGCGCGTGTACTGGTTGAGCTTCTGCCGACCGACAGTGCCTTCCTTCTTCATCGCGGCGAGCGTCGGGTGCAGGGCCGAGGCCATCTGTACGACGATCGAAGCGGTGATGTAAGGCATGACGCCGAGCGCGATGAGGCTCATGCGTTCGAGGCTGCCGCCGGTAAACATGTTGAACATGTCGAGCACGCCGCCACGGGTCTGATCAGCAAGCTGCGTCAATGCGCTGGCATTGATGCCCGGCAGCGGCACGAAGCTCAGGAATCGGAAGACGATGAGCGCACCGATCGTGAACCAGATGCGATTCTTCAGCTCGGTGGCCTTGGAAAAATTGGCGAGGCTTATGTTGCTCGCGAAACTATCGGCGCGTGATGCCATTGGTCGTCTTCGATCCTAGCTTGTCGCCGGCCCGTCCCGGCGTAGACCGGACAGATAGGGAGCAGGACGACGAATGTCGAACCCTGCTCCCCGATTTCCATCAATTATTTGGACTTCTTGGCCTTGTTGGCTTCGGTCCGCTTGGCCTTTTTCTCGGCTTCGCTCTCACCGCGGTCGATCACTTCGACCGAACCGCCGGCCTTCTCGACCGCCTCGATGGCACCCTTGGAAGCACCGGCAACGATGAACTTCGCCTTAGTCTTGAGTTCGCCCTTGCCGAGCAGACGGACGCCATCCTTGCCGCCGCGTGCGAGGCCGGCGGCCTTCAGCGCTGCATGGTCGATGTCTCTCTTGGCGTCGAGCTTCTTCGCGTCGATGAACTTCTGGACCATGCCCAGGTTCACTTCGGCATAATCCTTGCCAAACGGATTGTTGAAGCCGCGCTTCGGCAGACGCATGTGGAGCGGCATCTGGCCGCCTTCGAAGCCCTTGATGGCGACGCCCGAACGGCTCTTCTGGCCCTTCTGGCCCCGGCCGCCGGTCTTGCCCTTGCCCGAACCGATGCCTCGGCCGACACGGATGCGCTCCTTGCGGGCGCCGGGATTGTCGCGGATGTCGTTCAGTTTCATAGTGTGCACTCGCTTTCGCTTTTGTTCGCGCTGTAAAATGGAAGCGGCCCGCTAAAGCAGCAGGCCGCCCCCGTCAAATGTCTTTGCCGAAGAGTTTAGTCTTCGACGATCGCAACCAGATGCGGGACCTTGGCAACCGCACCGCGCACCTCGGGGGTGTCCTGGCGTTCGACGATCTTGTGCATCTTGTTGAGGCCAAGACCGATGAGGATCTTGCGCTGGCTTTCTGGGCGGCGGATCGGCGAACCGATCTGCTTGAGCCTGATGGTCTTGTTCTTTGCCATCTCAATTACTCCGCGATAGCGGCGGCGTCGGCTTCAGCCTCTGCCTCCGATGCGCCACCACGGCCAAGCAGGTCTGCGACCTTTTTGCCGCGACGCTGGGAAACCGACTTCGGTGAAGTCTGTTCGGTCAGCGCGTCGAACGTGGCGCGGATCATGTTGTAGGGGTTCGAGGTGCCGACCGACTTGGTCACCACATCGGCAACGCCGAGGCTCTCGAACACGGCACGCATCGGACCACCGGCGATAATACCGGTACCCGGAGGCGCCGTACGCAGGGTAACCTTGCCAGCACCGAAGCGACCGTTACCGTCGTGATGGAGGGTCCGGCCTTCCTTCAGCGGAACGCGGATCATCTTCTTGCGCGCAGCGGCCGAAGCCTTCTGGATCGCTTCCGGCACTTCGCGGGCCTTGCCCTTGCCGAAACCGACGCGGCCCGAACCGTCACCCACAACCACGAGAGCAGCAAAACCGAAGCGCTTACCGCCCTTCACCGTCTTGCTGACGCGGTTGATGTGAACGAGCTTTTCGATGATGCCGTCATCTTCTTCCTCACGGCGATTGCCACGACGATTGTCGCGACCACCACGGCCACGGCCACCGTCACGGTTCCCACCGCGACCGCCACCACGCCCACCACGCTCGCGCGGCTGACCTTCGGCGCCCTGGGCGGGATCCTGGTTGGCAGCTGCTTCCGAAGGCGTGTCGGCGATTGCCGGCTCTTCCTTGGTCACGGCATGCTCGGTTTCGGCTTCCGCCACACCGGCATCGGCTTTCGCCTTTGCCACTTCAGGAGTTTCAGCCACGGCGTTCTCCGCCTCGGCATTTTCGTTTTTCTTGTCGTCAGCCATCATTCAGAACTCCAGCCCGCCTTCACGGGCGGCGTCGGCCAGCGCCTTAACGCGGCCATGGAACAGGAAGCCGCCGCGGTCGAACACCACGGTGGTCACGCCGGCCTTCTTGGCGGCAGCAGCGATGTCGGTGCCGACCTGCTTGGCCGCATCGACATTCGCGCCCGAACTCTTCGCACCCAACGTCGAAGCTGCGGCAACAGTCTTGCCTGCAGCATCGTCAATGATCTGTGCGTAGATGTGCTTGCCGGTGCGGTGCACCGACAGACGGGGCTTGCCACCGGCACGATTGCGAAGCGCAGTACGGACACGGCGACGGCGACGTTCGAAAAGAGAAAGCTTTGCCATCTTACTTCTTCTTCCCTTCCTTGCGGAAGATATACTCGCCGCGATACTTGATACCCTTGCCCTTGTAGGGTTCGGGCTTGCGCCATTTGCGGACATTCGCCGCGAACTGGCCCACGGCCTGTTTGTCGATACCGCTGATTTCCACGGTCGTCTGGTCCGGAGTCTTCACTTCGATACCTTCGGGAACATCGAGATCGACGTCATGCGAATAACCGAGCTGAAGCTTGAGCTTTTTGCCCTGCGCCTGCGCACGATAGCCGACACCCGAAATCTCGAGCACCTTGGTGAAACCTTCCGTGACACCTTCGACCAGGTTCGACACGAGCGTGCGCTGCATACCCCAGTGGTTACGGGCGGCGCGCGTATCGTTGGCCGGAGTGACGGCGATTTCGTCGTTCTCGAGCTTGTAGGTCACGAGTTCGGAAAGACCCATCGAAAGAGTGCCCTTGGGACCCTTAACCGACAGAGTATCGCCTTCGATATTGGCAGTGACCCCGCTCGGGATCGCTACCGGCTTCTTGCCGATGCGGCTCATCAGAACACCTCCGCCAGCACTTCGCCGCCGACGTTTTCGGTACGGGCTTCCGCATCGGAAAGCACACCCTTCGGCGTCGAGACGATGGTGATGCCGAGACCGTTGCGCACAACGGGAAGTTCTTTCGAACCCGCATAGACGCGGCGGCCAGGCTTGGAGACACGGGCAACATGCTTGATCGCAGGTTCGCCCTCGAAATATTTCAGTTCAATCCGCAGCGCGGGGTGTTTGCCCGAAGCGTCTTCGCTGTAGCCACGGATGTAGCCTTCGCGCTGGAGCACTTCGAGGACGTTCGCACGCAACTTGGAAGCCGGCGAAAGGACACTGTCCTTCTTCGCCTGCTGGCCGTTGCGGATACGGGTGAGCATATCACCCAGGGGATCGGTCATAGCCATCTGTCAGTACCTCACCAGCTCGACTTGGTCAGGCCTGGAATCAGGCCCTTGTTGCCGAGGTCGCGCAGTTCGATGCGGTTGAGGCCGAACTTGCGGTAGTAGCCGCGCGGGCGGCCGGTGGTGGCGCAGCGATTGCGCACGCGGGTGGGATTAGCGTTGCGGGGCAGCTCGGCCATCTTGAGGCGCGCCATCAGACGTTCGCCTTCATCGAGGCTTTCGTCGTCAGCGATTGCCTTAAGCTTCGCGTACTTTTCCGCATACTGCTTGACGAGCTTCTTGCGACGCTCGTTCTTGTTGATCGAACTCAGTTTCGCCATTGGACTTAAGTTCCTTCCTTATCCTGCGATCCGGGGGCGGCTCACGCCGCCTCCTTCTCTTCCGACTTTTCAGCCGGGAACGGGAAACCGAAGAGACGCAGAAGTTCGCGCGCTTCCTCATCGGTCTTCGCCGTGGTGGTTACGATGATATCCATGCCCCGAACCTTCTCGATCTGATCGTACGAGATTTCGGGGAAGATGATCTGCTCTTTAAGTCCCATTGCGTAATTGCCGCGACCGTCGAACGACTTGGCGTTGAGGCCACGGAAGTCGCGGATGCGGGGCATTGCAATGGTCACGAGGCGGTCGAGGAACTCATACATGCGCTCGCGGCGAAGGGTCACCTTCGCACCGATCGGCATGCCTTCACGCAGCTTGAACTGCGCGATCGACTTCTTGGCCTTGGTGATGACCGGCTTCTGACCGGCAATCTTGGCCATTTCTTCCGCAGCGGTCTGGACCTTCTTCTTGTCCTGGCTGGCTTCGCCCACGCCCATGTTGAGCGTGATCTTTTCCAGCTTCGGAACTTCGAGACGGTTCTTGTAGCCGAACTTCTCGGTCATCGCCTTGACGATCTCGTCGTCGAAGCGCTGCTTCATACGGGGGGTGTAATCAGCCATCGATGGTCTCCCCACTCTTCACGGCAACGCGCACCTTCTTGCCGTCCTTTTCTTCGAAACGGACGCGGGTGGGCTTGCCATCCTTGGGATCGGCAACAGCAACCTTGCTGATCGACATCGGCGCTTCGAAACGGTCGATGCCGCCCTGCGGGTTCTGCTGGGTCGGCTTGCGGTGACGTGCAGCGATATTGACGCCTTCGACGACGACCTTGCCTTCTTTCGGCATGACCTTCGCGACGGTGCCGGTCTTGCCCTTGTCCTTGCCGGACAGGACGACGACGCTGTCACCCTTCTTGATCTTAGCGGCAGCCATTACAGCACCTCCGGAGCAAGCGAGATGATCTTCATGAACCCGCGGCCGCGCAGTTCGCGGACCACCGGGCCGAAGATACGGGTGCCGATCGGTTCTTCGTTCTTGTTCACGAGAACAGCGGCATTGCTGTCGAAGCGGATCACGCTGCCATCGGGGCGGCGCACATCCTTCCTCGTACGCACGATGACGGCGCGATGGACATCGCCCTTCTTCACCTTCGTGCGCGGCTGGGCTTCCTTGACGGAAACCACGATCACGTCGCCGACGGACGCGGTGCGGCGCTTCGAGCCGCCCAGTACCTTGATGCACTGGACGCGCTTGGCGCCGCTATTGTCCGCGACGTCGAGATTGGATTGCATCTGGATCATCGATCCCGTTCCTTCTCAATTGGCTTGCCGGAACCAGTCCGGCAGTTCCTAAACGTCAGTTGCCTGCGGCTTCGACTTCGAGGTCGGCCTCGACAGCCTGGGTTCCGCCTGCCGTCACCCGATCCTTGACCATCCAGGTCTTGGTTTTCGAGATCGGCTTGGTTTCTTCGATACGCACGACGTCGCCGAGCTGGTACTCGTTCTTCTCGTCATGGGCGTGGTACTTCTTCGAACGACGGATGATCTTCCCGTAGAGGGGGTGCTTCACCTTGCGCTCGACGAGCACGGTCACGGTCTTGTCGGTCTTGTCGGAGGTGACGGTCCCGATCAGGATACGTTTGGGCATGGTCTACTACTCCTTACGCCTTGGCTGCCGCTGCGCGGGCGCGTTCGCCCTGCAGCGTCTTGATCTTGGCGATCGAACGACGGACTTCGCGGATGCGAGCCGGAGCTTCGAGCTGGTTGGTCGCAGCCTGGAAGCGCAGATTGAACTGCTCGCGCTTGAGACTGGTCAGTTCTTCGTCCAGCTGGTCATCGCTCTTCTGGCGCAGATCTTCGATCTTGCTCATTATTCGCCTCCGAGGTGCGAGGTGTCGCCCAGGCGGGCAACGACCTTGGTCTTGACCGGCAGCTTCATGGCTGCGCGGCTGAACGCTTCGGCGGCCAGCGGGCCGGCGACGCCGTCGAGTTCGAACAGGATGCGGCCCGGCTTCACACGAGCTGCCCAGTATTCGACCGAACCCTTGCCCTTACCCTGACGGACTTCGGCAGGCTTCTTGGAAACCGGCACGTCGGGGAAAACGCGGATCCAGAGACGACCCTGGCGCTTGATGTGACGCGTGATCGCACGGCGAGCCGCTTCGATCTGGCGTGCGGTGATACGCTCCGGCTCAAGGGCCTTCAGGCCGTACGAGCCGAAATTGAGCGTGGTGCCGCCCTTGGCGTTGCCATGGATCTTGCCCTTGAACGCCTTGCGGTACTTGGTTTTCTTCGGTTGCAGCATGGTTCTTTCCTATACCTGCAATCAGCGAGCCGGACGGACGCCGGAGGTCTGCGATTCCATCATCAGACGATCCTGCGCGGTCGGGTCATGGCCGAGAATCTCACCCTTGAAGACCCACACCTTGATGCCGATGATGCCATAGGCGGTCAGCGCCTCGGCTTCGGCATAATCGATGTTGGCGCGAAGCGTATGAAGCGGAACGCGGCCTTCGCGATACTGTTCTACGCGAGCGATTTCCGCACCGCCGAGACGGCCGCCGCACATGATCTTGATGCCTTCGGCACCAAGGCGCATGGCCGACTGCATGGCGCGCTTCATCGCACGGCGGAAAGCCACACGGCGGATCAGCTGATCGGCAATGCCCTGAGCGACGAGCTTCGCATCGACTTCCGGCTTGCGGATTTCGACGATGTTCAGCTTCACTTCGCTTGCAGTCATCTTCGACAGCTTCGTGCGCAGCTTTTCGATGTCCGCGCCCTTCTTGCCGATGATGACGCCGGGACGCGCCGCATAGATCGAAATGCGGCACAGCTTCGCCGGACGCTCGATCACAACTTTAGAGATTGCAGCCTGGGCAGCGTTCTCGAGGATGAACTTGCGGATCTCGATGTCCTCGGCCAGCAGCTTGGCGTAATCACGCCCTTCGGCGTACCAGCGGCTGTCCCAGGTGCGGTTGATCTGCAGGCGCAGACCGATCGGATTGCTCTTATGGCCCATCTTACGCCTCCTCCTGCTCGCGGACGACGATGCGAAGGCGGCTGAACGGCTTCAGGATGCGCGTCGACTTGCCGCGACCACGGGTGTGGAAGCGCTTCATCGTGATCGACTTGCCTACCGAAGCCTCTGCAACGACCAGCGCGTCGACATCGAGGTTGTGGTTGTTTTCCGCGTTGGCGATCGCCGAAGCGAGAACCTTCGTGGCATCCTTAGCCATCGACTTCTTCGAGAAGGCGAGGATGTTGAGGGCCTCTTCGGCCTTCTTGCCGCGAATGAGCTCGGCAACGAGATTCAGCTTCTGCGCGGAACCACGGATGGTGGTGCCCACAGCCAGAGCCTCGTTGTCGGCGACGCGACGGGGTGCTTTCTGCTTGCTCATCAGCGCTTACCCTTCTTGTCGGCAGCGTGACCCGGGAAAGTGCGCGTGGGCGCGAATTCGCCGAGCTTGTGACCAACCATCTCTTCCGAGACGGAGACCGGGATGAACTTGTGGCCGTTGTACACGTTGAACGTGAGACCGACGAACTGGGGCAGGATGGTGCTGCGGCGCGACCAGGTCTTGATCGGCTTGGTGCTGCTTGCGTCCTGCGCCTCTTCTGCCTTCTTAAGAAGGCTGAGTTCGACGAACGGACCTTTCCAGACGGAACGAGCCATGTCGGATTACCTCTTCTTCTTCGCGTGGCGCGAACGGATGATCATCTTGTCCGTCTGCTTGTTCTTGCGAGTACGGGCGCCCTTGGTCGGCTTACCCCACGGAGTGACCGGATGACGGCCGCCCGAGGTCCGGCCTTCACCACCGCCATGCGGGTGATCGACCGGGTTCTTGGCGACACCGCGGGTCAGCGGCTTGATACCCATCCAGCGACGACGACCGGCCTTGCCCAGGTTCTGGTTCTGGTTGTCCGGGTTCGATACGGCACCGACGGTACCCATGCAGTCGGCACGCAGATAACGCTGCTCACCGCTGTTGAGTCGCACGATGACCATGCCGCGATCACGACCGACCAACTGAACATAGGCACCTGCCGAACGGGCGATCTGGCCGCCCTTGCCAGGCTTCATTTCCACGTTGTGGCAAATAGTGCCGACCGGCATCTGACCGAGCAACATGGCGTTACCGGGCTTGGTGTCGGTCTTTTCGGCCGCGATGACCTTGTCGCCGACAGCGAGGCGCTGCGGAGCAATGATGTAGGCCTGCTCGCCGTCTTCGTACTTCACCAGGGCGATGAAAGCGGTGCGGTTGGGATCGTATTCGATCCGTTCCACGGTACCTTCCACGTCCCACTTGCGACGCTTGAAGTCGATGAAGCGGTACTTCTGCTTGTGACCGCCGCCGATGCCACGCGAGGTGACATGACCCTTGTTGTTCCGGCCACCGGTCTTGCGCTTGCCTTCCGTGAGCGACTTGACGGGCTTGCCCTTATACAGGCCCGACTTGTCGACGAGGATGAGGCCGCGGCGCGCGGGGCTCGTCGGTTTGTAATTCTTGAGTGCCATCAGCCTACACCTTCCGTGATGTCGATCATCGAACCCTCAGCGAGGGTGACGATCGCCTTCTTCACGTCGTTGCGCTTGTAGGGCTTGCCCTTCCAGCGCTTGGTCTTGCCCTTCACGTTGATCGTGTTCACCGCGACGACCTTGGCCTTCTGCTCGGCGTAGATCGCCTCAACAGCTTCCTTGATCTGCGGCTTGGTCGCATCGCCTGCGACCTTGAATACGACCGCGTTGTTCTCCGAAGCCATGGTCGACTTTTCGGTGATGTGCGGAGCGAGGATCACGTCGTAGTGACGCGCTTCGATTGCCTGCTTCTTAGCCATTGAAACGGCCCTCCAGCTTCTCGACCGCGTCCTTGGTGAGGACCAGCGTGTCGTGCTTCAGGATGTCGTAGACGTTGGCACCCATCGCCGGCAGGACGTTGACGCCCGGCAGGTTTCCGGCAGCCTTCTTAAAGCCGTCATTCACACTTTCGCCGTCGATGACCAGAACCTTGCCGGCCCAGCCATTCTTGTCGAACATGCCCTTGAGCGCTTTGGTCTTGGCATCCTTGAGCTCAAGACTGTCAACGACGATGAGGCCGTCCTTCGCCTTGCTCGAAAGCGCCATTTTGAGCCCGAGCGCGCGGATCTTCTTGTTCAGCGACTGCTCGAAGTCACGCTTGCGCGCACCATGAGCCTTACCGCCGCCGATGAAGATCGGAGCGCCGCGGTCACCGTGACGAGCGCCGCCCGAACCCTTCTGGCGACCGAACTTCTTGCCCGTGCGAGCAACGTCCGAACGCTCACGCGTGGGGCGTGCGGTTCCGCGACGGTTCTCGAGCTGCCATGTGACAACGCGGTGCAGGATGTCGGCGCGCGGCTCGACGCCGAACACATCGTCGTTCAGCTCGATATCGCCCGACGCCTTGCCGTCGATTTTCTGGACCTTGACCTTCACGATCAGGACTCCTTGCTTTCACCGTCGGCAGCGCCGTCGGTGGTGGTTTCGGCGTCCGCACCCGATTCCTGCTGCTGCATCAGCTTTTCCTGCTGCTCAGCGGAGACTTCGGTGCTGACTTCGTGCTCGGCTGCGCTTTCGACGAGGCCGGCATCAGCTTCCTGGTGCTCGAACTCTTCGCGATTGCGGTACATCACGCCCGGGAACGGGAGATTTTCCGGCATCGCAACCTTCACGGCATCACGAACCATCAGCCAGCCATTCTTCGCGCCCGGGACGGAGCCCTTGACGAAAAGGAGGCCGCGATCGGCGTCTGTGCGCACGATCTCGAGGTTCTGCTGCGTACGCTGGCGGTCACCCATGTGACCGGCCATCTTCTTGCCCTTGAACACGCGGCCCGGGTCCTGACGGTTACCCGTCGAACCATGCGAGCGGTGCGAGATCGAAACACCGTGGGTGGCGCGCAGACCGCCGAAGCCCCAACGCTTCATGGCGCCGGCAAAGCCCTTACCCTGAGTGTGGCCGGTGATGTCGACCTTCTGGCCGGCGACGAAGTGTTCGGCGGAAATGCGGGCACCGACGGGAAGAAGACCTTCCTCGCTATCCACACGGAATTCCGCGACTTTCATCTTCAGCGGAACCTCGGCCTTGGCAAAGGCTTCGCGCTGCGGCTTGTTCACATTCTTCTGTTTCGCTTCGCCCGATCCGACCTGGACGCCGTAATAGCCGTTACGATCTTCCGTGCGATGTGCGGTAACCTGGCAATCTTCCAGCGAAAGAACGGTCACGGGTACGTGCCGTCCGTCCTCCTGGAAGAGGCGGGTCATCCCGACTTTCTTTGCGATCACGCCTGTGCGCATCGTCAAACTCCTCAACAGAGGCACCCAAGGGCCCATCCCCAGGGTGCTTGCCAGCCCGATTGTGCGATGCGTGCCCCGTCCGGGCTGATTGCCTCCCTGGGGAAGCAGACGGGGGACGCAGTCCCGGATCAAATCCGGCGGTATCCCGATGTCTTGCCTGACCTTGCGATCCGGCGGGGCTATCGAGCGCCCCTGAGCTTTCCTGCAGCTTAAGGTCCGGCAGGTGGACCGAAATCAGTTGGCTCAGGCCAGCTTGATTTCGACGTTAACGCCTGCCGCGAGGTCGAGCTTCATCAGCGCGTCGACGGTCTGGGCGTTGGGCTGCACGATATCGAGCAGCCGCTTGTAGGTGCGCACCTCGAACTGCTCGCGCGACTTCTTGTCGATGTGCGGGCCGCGGTTCACGGTGAACTTTTCGATACGCGTCGGCATGGGAATGGGACCACGAATAAGGGCACCCGTGCGACGCGCGGTGTCTGCAATCTCACCAGTTGCCTGGTCGAGAACGCGATGGTCGAACGCCTTGAGGCGAATGCGGATATTCTGTGCTTCCATTACCTACACCGATGCGAAAGAGCCAAACGGGCCAGAAAGTGGCCCGCAAACAAAAAGAAAGGTCAGCCCCGCTTGCGAGCCCGGTTTCCCGGATGCGGGCGACCTTCCATGAATTCTCTTATCAGGGACGAATCCCCGTCTGTTGGCGCGCATATACGGGGGAGACCCCGATCTGGCAACCCCCGAATTCCGCCAAGTCGAACTTGCAGTCATCGAGAGTGACGAAATGTGCCTGACGGCAGCTTTACGTCCCTACTAAACAGCAGAAACCCGCCCCTCCCGAAGGAAGAGCGGGTCCCTGAATTTACAGTCGAAGCTTACTTCGAAATCTTCGAGACAACGCCCGAGCCGACGGTACGACCGCCTTCACGGATTGCGAAACGCAGACCTTCGTCCATAGCGATCGGTGCGATCAGCTTGACATCGATCGTCACGTTGTCGCCCGGCATCACCATTTCGGTGCCTTCGGGAAGGATCACTTCGCCAGTCACGTCGGTGGTGCGGAAGTAGAACTGCGGACGATAGTTTGCGAAGAACGGCGTGTGACGGCCGCCTTCGTCCTTCGAAAGGACGTAGACTTCGGCGCTGAACTCGGTGTGCGGCGTAACCGAACCGGGCTTCGCCAGAACCTGGCCACGCTCAACGTCTTCCCGTGCCACACCGCGGATCAGGGCACCGATGTTGTCGCCGGCTTCACCGCGGTCGAGCAGCTTACGGAACATTTCGACGCCGGTGACGGTCGTTTTCGAAGTGTCCTTGATGCCGACGATTTCAACTTCGTCACCAACGTTCACGACGCCGGTTTCAACGCGACCCGTGACAACCGTACCGCGACCCGAGATCGAGAACACGTCTTCGATCGGCATCAGGAACGGCTTGTCGACCGGGCGATCCGGGGTCGGGATGTATTCGTCGACGGCTGCCATCAGTTCCTTGATGGAGTTTTCGCCGATTTCTTCGTCACGACCTTCGAGTGCAGCCAGAGCCGAACCCTTGATGATCGGAATGTTGTCGCCATCGAAGTCATACGAGCTCAGGAGTTCGCGGACTTCGAGTTCAACGAGTTCGAGGATTTCTTCGTCATCGACCTGGTCGACCTTGTTCAGGTAAACGACCAGCTGCGGAACGCCGACCTGGCGAGCGAGCAGGATGTGTTCGCGGGTCTGCGGCATCGGGCCGTCAGCAGCGTTCACGACCAGGATGGCACCGTCCATCTGGGCCGCACCGGTGATCATGTTCTTCACGTAGTCGGCGTGACCCGGGCAGTCGACGTGCGCATAGTGGCGGTTGTCGGTTTCGTACTCGACGTGCGCAGTCGAGATGGTGATGCCGCGCTCACGCTCTTCGGGAGCCTTGTCGATGTTGGCGAAATCGACGGCCGAACCCATGACCTTGGTGATCGCCGCGGTCAGCGTGGTCTTGCCGTGGTCAACGTGACCGATGGTGCCGACGTTAACGTGCGGCTTATTACGCTCGAATTTTTCCTTCGCCATTTTACAATAACCTCTGTCTTAAAATTTGGGATTTCTGCGGGGAGGAAACGGCGCCCGCTGAATCAGGCGCCGCCCCTAGACCTGTCGGCTCGCTTACGCAAGCTTCTCCTTGACTTCCTGCGCCACGTTGGCCGGAACTTCGTCATAATGACTGAACTGCATCGTGTATTGTGCACGACCCTGGGTGAAGGAACGCAGTTCGTTCACGTAACCGAACATGTTCGCAAGCGGCACGTTGGCTTCGACCGCCTGGGCATTGCCGCGGCTGTCTGTGCCCTGGATCTGGCCACGACGTGAGTTGAGGTCGCCGATGACGTCGCCGAGATAATCCTCGGGGGTCACGACTTCCACCTTCATGATCGGCTCAAGCAGCTTGATGCCGGCACGCTCGGCCACTTCACGCATGGCGCCGCGGCCGGCGATTTCGAACGCGATCGCGCTCGAGTCGACGTCGTGGTAGGCACCGTCGTAAAGGGTTACAGTGAAGTCGATGATGGGGAAGCCGACGAGATGGCCGCTTTCGGCCTGTTCGCGGAAACCCTTCTCGATCGCGGGGATGTATTCCTTCGGAATGTTGCCGCCCTTGATTTCGTCCTGGAAGACGAAGCCCTGGCCGCGCTCACCCGGCTCGACCTTGACCTTGACTCGACCGAACTGACCCGAACCACCCGACTGCTTCTTATGGGTGTAGTCCACGTCGACCGGCTTGCCGAGATATTCACGATAAGCCACCTGCGGTGCGCCGACATTCGCCTCGACCTTGAATTCGCGCTTCATACGATCGACGAGGATGTCGAGGTGAAGCTCGCCCATGCCCTTGATGATCGTCTGGCCCGATTCGTGATCGGTGGTGACGCGGAAGCTCGGGTCTTCAGCTGCCAGGCGGTTGAGCGCGACGCCCATCTTTTCCTGGTCGGCCTTGGTCTTCGGTTCGACCGAAAGTTCGATAACCGGCTCGGGGAATTCCATGCGCTCGAGAATGATCGGAGCGTTCGACGCACAAAGCGTGTCGCCGGTGGTGGTTTCCTTCAGACCTGCGATGGCGACGATGTCGCCTGCGAATGCTTCATCGATGTCCTCGCGGTTGTTCGAGTGCATCAGCAGCATGCGGCCGATCTTTTCCTTCTTGTCCTTCACCGAGTTCAGGACGCTGCCCTTCGAGAGCTGGCCCGAATAGATGCGGGTGAAGGTCAGCGAGCCGACGAACGGGTCGTTCATGATCTTGAACGCCAGCGCGGAGAACGGCGCTTCGTCACTCGAAGGACGGGTTTGCTCTTCGTCGCTATCGGGCAGGACGCCCTTGATGGCGGGAACGTCGAGCGGCGAAGGCATGTAGTCGACGACCGCGTCGAGCAGGGGCTGGACGCCCTTGTTTTTGAACGCCGAACCGCACAGGACAGGGACGAAGTCCCGCGCCATGGTGCCCTTGCGGATCAGCTTCTTGAGCGTTGCCGCATCGGGCTCATTGCCTTCGAGATACTGTTCCATCACGTCGTCGTCCTGTTCGACGGCGGTCTCGATCAGCATTTCGCGATATTCGGCAGCCTTATCGGCGAGCTCTGCGGGGATGTCGACATAGTTGAACGTTGCGCCGAGGCCATCGTCTTCCCACACGATACCGCGGTTGTTCACGAGATCGACCACGCCCTTGAGGTCGCTTTCCGCGCCGATCGGAAGATACAGCACAAGCGGCTTCGCGCCGAGACGGTCGATGATCGACTGGACGCAGTAGTAAAAGTCGGCGCCGGTACGGTCCAACTTATTAATGAAGCACATCCGAGGCACGCCGTACTTGTCGGCCTGGCGCCACACGGTTTCGGACTGGGGTTCTACGCCGGCGACGCCGTCGAAGACGGCTACCGCGCCGTCGAGCACGCGCAGCGAGCGTTCGACTTCGATGGTGAAGTCGACGTGGCCGGGGGTGTCGATGATGTTGATGCGGTGCTTGGGACCTTCACCGTCCTCGGCTGCCCAGAACGTGGTCGTCGCGGCGGACGTGATGGTGATGCCGCGTTCCTGCTCCTGCTCCATCCAGTCCATGGTGGCGGCGCCGTCATGGACTTCGCCGATCTTGTAGGATTTGCCGGTGTAGTAGAGGATACGCTCGGTCGTGGTGGTCTTGCCGGCATCGATGTGAGCCATGATGCCGATGTTGCGGTACCGCTCCAGCGGATATTCGCGGGCCATGTGGAATTCCTCGTAAGTCGGGGGTGAGCTAGCTTGCGCCCCCATGTAGGGATTAATGTGACCGTTTCGAGGCCCTCCGATCCTTCGACAGGCTCAGGACGAGCGGGCGAAGGAGGAGAGCCCCGATACGGAACGCCTTACCAGCGGTAGTGCGAGAAGGCGCGGTTCGCTTCCGCCATGCGGTGGGCGTCTTCGCGCTTCTTCACGGCATTGCCGCGGTTGTTGGAGGCATCCATCAGCTCGCCCGAAAGGCGTGCGGCCATGGTGGTTTCCGGACGGCCACGCGCGGCCGAGATCAGCCAGCGGATCGCCAGTGCCTGGGCACGCTCGGGGCGCACCTCCACCGGCACCTGGTAGGTCGCACCGCCGACGCGGCGGCTGCGCACTTCGACCTGCGGCTTGATGTTTTCGAGCGCAGAGTGGAACACCTCCACCGGGTTCGCCTTGGACTTTTCCTCGACCACGTCGAGCGCGGTATAGACGATGCCTTCTGCAACGGCCTTCTTGCCGTCATACATCAGGTTGTTCATGAATTTCGAAAGGACCTGATCGTTGAATTTCGGATCAGGCAGGATTTCCCGCTTCTCGGGACGACGACGACGACTCATTGATTATCTCCTAAGTCCCGTGGATTACTTCGGACGCTTCGCGCCGTACTTCGAGCGCGACTGCTTGCGATCCTTCACGCCCTGCGTATCGAGCACGCCGCGAAGGACGTGGTAGCGAACGCCGGGAAGGTCGCGAACACGGCCGCCGCGGATGAGCACGACGCTGTGCTCCTGCAGGTTGTGGCCTTCGCCCGGGATGTAGGAGATGACTTCGCGCTGGTTGGTCAGGCGGACCTTGGCAACTTTACGCAGAGCCGAGTTCGGCTTCTTCGGGGTCGTCGTATAGACGCGGGTGCAAACGCCGCGCTTCTGCGGGTTCTGCTCCATCGCAGGGACCTTGGACTTGGCCTTCTGCGGAACGCGGCCCTTGCGGACCAGCTGGTTGATCGTCGGCATAGAATTCTTTCTCTTCACCGTTGGTGGTCCGGCGATTGGCTCCTGTTCCGTTCGTGCTGAGCTTGTCGAAGCACCGTCCTTCCTGAAAGGAGAGGCTTCACCAAAAACAGTACGACCCTTCGACAAGCTCAGGGCGAACGGAAAAGGGGCGGACCGCTTTCCCATGAAAGTGACGACTAGTGGTTTCGGGTGGTGTGACTGGCTTAGCCCGTCATCCCGGCGAAAGCTGGGATCGCTGCCCACAAGCGTTGCACCTGCGGCACGAGATTCCAGCTTTCGCTGGAATGACGTCTAAGCTGAAATCACTCCACCCGCGGCCACACGGCCACCGGGTTACTTTGACGGCTGCCCCAAGCGCTTCTGCAAGGCTTCCTTGCGGAAGCGCGCAGTCCTCGCGAAAGCGGGGACCGCTATCCTCACAGAGCTGCCGCAATAGAAAAGAGCCTTATCGCATGTGCGACAGGCCCCCGGGACATGACCGGCAATGTTCAGCTCTATCTGACCGCTGTTGGACGAATCCTACACCGGATGGGCGCGCACTTACTGATGAAGGGGGGATTGGTCAAGACGGTTCGGGTTTGCAAAGTCCCGCCAGCCGTTTGACAAATGTTAAGGGCTCGGCTTTTTATTGCAAAGAGTATTCGTCAAATCAGGGGGGGGCGGATGTTCTGGGTTTTGGTTTTTATCGTCGTTGCGTCCGCAGTTGCCTACGCAGTTTCCAGACAGCGCAATGCAGGGGTTGCCGTTCAGGCGGAATACGAACGCATCAAGCGCACGGACCCGGACAGCACCCTCGCCCAACTGGGCCCCAACGAATTCGAAGTCACCTTCAATGATGCGGCACGCAGGCAGAAGGCGCTGCGGCGCAACCTGACGCTCACGGGAATGCCGGTATTCTTCGCCGGAATGATTGGCGGCGGGCTGATCGGCGCCCTGCTGTTCGGCATCGAGGATGATGGCCTTGTCGGCTTCATGATCTGCATGTTCGCCGGGGCCGGTATCGCGACCGCATGGATGATGAAGCGCGAGAAGGAGAAGCTGCCCGGCATTCTCGACATCATGCGCGAACGCGTGGGGTAAGCAGGACCGCTGCCGGAGATTGGTCAAGCGCCGGTGCAATGCCCGCGCAGCCAGTCGGCCAGTTCATCCTCGGCAAGATCGCCCGATGCAAGGGCGAGCACGGTGAATAGCGCATCCCGCTCCGCAAAGGTCAGCTTGTAACCGTTGAGCCGCAGGAACAGCCGCGCGGCGATCCAGGCCGTGCGCTTGTTGCCGTCGACGAAGGGATGGTTGCGCGCAATGCCGAAGGCGTAGGCCGCCGCCAGCGCGCAAGCGTCGTCCGTGCCATAGTGCCACTGGTTGACCGGCCGGGCGAGCGCGCTCGCCAGCGCACCGGCATCGCGCACCCCAGCAGGTCCGCCATGCTCGCCGAGCTGGCGGTCGTGCACGGCAAGGATGACCGTCTCGTCGATCCAGCGGGGTTCGCTGCGGTCGGTGACTTGTTTGGACACTTATTTCGCGAGTTCGCGCAGGATATTGCGATCCTCGCGCATGATTTCCTCGGCAAGGTCCATGGTCGCAGCGAAATCGGGATCGTGCGCGGTCAAACGCATTCCGTCCGGCGCTTCGGTCAGATGCAGCGCATCGCCCGGCCCGACGCGCAAGCGGGCCAGCACTTCCTTGGGCAGGACGATCCCGGCGGAATTGCCGATGCGGGTTATCTTGAGCGTCGTGTTCATACGGGTGTTATAACGTGAAAGGGTGGAGAGCGCAAGGTGGGTGGCGGGGTGACGGGTGGCGGCGGTCTGGCCGACGAGAGTTCCTACAGGAGCGAGGTCTGCGCTCCGCCGCGCGCCCATGGTTCCGGCGTCCGGTCGAGCACCAGGTCGCCCTCCCACGGCCTGCACAGCCTCCGCGCAGTTTCGGGATCGGCATCGGTCCAGACCGTATAATCCTCCGGGCGCAGGATGACGGGCATACGGTCATGGCACTCTGCCGCTGCGCCGCAGGCATCGGTCATTACCATGGAATAGCAGCGCCCCCATTCCTCGCTGTCGCGCCAGATACCCGCGCAAGCGAACAGGTCGGCATCGGGCAGCGAAAGCCAGCTGCGCGTCTTGCCACCTTTCGGGCCTTCTGCCTCCGCCCATGCGGAAAGCGGGATGAGGCAGCGGCGCTCGGCAAAGCTGAAGCGCCAGAAGAAACTTTCCAGCTTGTCCGTGCGCGTATTGTTGACCGGCTTGGGCTTGAGCGGCTGTCCCCTCGCCCCCTTGCGCTGAAGGGGAAAGCCCCATGTCATCGACACGAGGGCGCCTTGCGCGATCACCGCACCGGGATATCCGGGATAGACCTCGTCCCCGAAGTTCGCGCCGCCCAGTTGATCGTCAGCGCGAAACCAGTTGGCGACCTCTGCATGTCCTTTGGTCATACGATACAGATTGCACATGGGTACGGGTTAGCGACGGAATGGGTATAGCCGCAAATGAAAAGGCCCGCGCTGATCAAGCGCTATTCGCTGCGCTTCGTCGAAAAGGGTGATTAGTAGATTCGCAAATATTGCGAAAATTTCTCGCTTTGATTCGAATGACTCGCAAACCCCGATGCGAATTCATTGCCCGCAAAATATTTTCACCCATTGCGCTTTTGGCCTTGCGATTTCGCAAAGCCAGCTTTGACCACGCTTCGCAGCGTCACCCCATGCAAAGCGGCGGATATAGGTCCTCATCCGACGCGTTAAATCTTTATTGACCCTCTTGCGCAGGAGTCCCCTCTGATTCAGTATCTAGTGGTCAGTCCGACTTGTGGAGAACGTGGGGAGAACAATTCTCCCGTTTGAGCATAAGGGCTGCTACGAAGGAATTGGCAACACGCGCTGGGTCCAAACCAGAAGTGTGGTGGGACACAAGTTCCATGCCTTGCTAAGCAGTCTGACCTTTCCAAAGGTCTTGACGAGATAGCTTGTCGTCCCCTGCCACCTTCATACGCTGAGCGCGCATGGAAGCTCAACACTATTTCTAGCTTTTCGTTCGACTTTTTTGCTGGCGCTGGTGGCTTCTGCCCAATCCATTCGAGTAGATTACCTCCAACGCTCAAAACGCGTTAGAGATATCGTGGGGGCGACAAGCTAACTCGTCAAACGCCATCGCTGCACAACGCTAAGTTCAACTTGAGCACGACGAAGCCGATTTCAGAGGCGTGGAGGTATGCAGCCCTTTTGGTCTGCTTCTTTCTCCGGAACCTCCCCCCTCCCCTCACCCGTTGGTTCGGCAAGGAGAATGCCATGCCCACACCACAGGGCCGAGACGACGAACCCATCCACTATGATGCCGACAAGGCGCGCGGGGCATTTTTGTTTGACCCTCAGACGCCGGGCGGCGGACATCCGTCCGCCTTGGCTTCGCGCTAACGCGCGGCGGGCGGTCGCCCTTGCGGGCTGCTGATTGCAGCCCGAGGATCATCCTGACCAAGCGCCGCAACCGGGCGATCTTTATCGCCGGACTGGTGGGGTTTGCGCTGCTCGCGCTGGTGTTCGGGGTGTTGGGTTAGGGGAACCTGAAATAGAGCGTTGTGGCTTTTTGGTTTTTTGTTGGGGACCCTCAAACGCCGGGCGGAGCGCATCCGCGCTCCTTGGCTTCCTCGCATAAGCTCGGGCGGCCGGTCGGCCTTGCGGTCGGCTAGTCGCCGACCGGGCCATTCCAGGAAGATGGGTTATGGACATTGGCCCGAACTTTCTCTGCTCCGCTGCATTGATCCGGTATGGCCGACGAAACCTCGCTCTACCTGATCTGGCACGAACCCGGGGCCGCTCCTTCCCAGCCGCTCGACCTGCATGGGGACGGGCATCCGCTGGCAGAGGGCCTCTGGCTCGTGCGCTCCGCCCTCACCCGCTCCAGGCTCTACCACCGGATCAAGTGGCAATTGCCCGAAGGCACCGCCCTCCTCTGCGCGCCGCTGGCGGACGAACCCGACAAATGGCCCAAGTTCAAGGGGATGGAAGCAGGCGCGCTGGCGTGGCTGAACGGGGATTAGGATAAAGCGCCAGATCGAAAGCGTTTTCCTACACGTCATTGCGAGCGTAGCGAAGCAATCCATAGACCATCGCCATGGATTGCCGCGTCGCCTGCGGCTCCTCGCAATGACGGGAAGCAACATGACTGAACCGACCCGCAAGATCGCCCGTCAGGCGACTTCCGCCGCCGCGCATATCTCGCCCCTGCCGGAAGACGACGATCCCCTGCTCGCCTTCGCGCCCTATCTCCATAAGCAGCCGCGTTCCAATTCCATCACACCTACGCTCCAGCGGCGCTTTGTCGCCTCGCTCGCGGCCACCGGGATCGTCACGCAGGCGGCGCTCTCCATCGGCAAGAGCATGGAGGCGCTCTACAAGCTGCGCAACAAGCCGGGCGCGGAGGGCTTTGCGGCGGCCTGGGATGCGGCGCTGGAGCGCGGGGTGCAGCGGCTGGAGGACAGCGCGCTCGCCCGTGCTATCCAGGACACGCCCGTATGGAAGACCGATGGCGACGGCGGCCTGGTCACCTATGGCACCAAGCATAACGAGGCGCTGGTGATGTTCTTCCTGCGCAACCGCCGCCCCGATCGCTATTCCGAGCATATCCGCCCCGGCCACCCCGTCTATGAACGCATCCGCCGCGAAGTTCTGGCGAGCCTGCCCGCCCGCACCCACGGCGCGCAGGGACAGGCCGGGGAAACCCGCGAATGCGCCCTTTCCCGCCACTTCGCCGACCGGCTGGCGCGGGAGGCTGTGCGTGAGGACGAGCGCGACAGAGCGCTGCCTGAGCCGGGCGACGATTAGACCTCCCCCCGCGCCGCAGCGCTGCTATGCTGCCCCCGTCATGACCACCCCGATGCCCGACATCATCGAAACCCGGCTGGAGAACGGCACCCCCGTCTGCCTGCGCCGCGTAACGCGCGATGACGAGGCGCGCATCAGGCAGGGCATCGCACGGATGAGCCCGCATTCGCGCTATATGCGCTTCTTCTCCGGCGCCTCCACCCCGCCCGACTGGGTGATCGACCGGCTGCTCGATGCCGATGGCGACATGCACCTCGCCTGGGGGGCGATCGACACATCCGACGCGGAAGAGCCCGCGATCGGTGCGGTCCACGCCTTCCGCGATGCCGAAGACCGCGGGTGTGCGGAGTTTTCCGTGGGCATACTCGACGAATGGCACGGCATGGGACTGGGCAAGATTCTCACCGCCACGCTGCTGCACGAGGCGCGGGCAGAGGGCATCGCGCGCTTCAGCATGGACACGCTGGCGGAAAACCGCAGCGCCATCGCCTTCGCCCGCCTGCTGGGCGGCGAACGCAACGGATCGGACGGCACGGTGCTGTCCTATACGCTCGGCGTGGACGAGGCTCTGGAACGGCTGGAAGCGGCCGGCGACCCTCCGGGCATCGCCGCGGTATATGCGGCGTTCCGGGGCTAAACCCGGTTAGTCAGGCCGATAGAGAGGCCAACAGCTTCCGCAGCATGAGCAGGCCGACATGGCGCGCGGAAGGAATCCGATATTTCGCTTCAACCCTGCTGCGCCGGTGATATAGTCCAGGCACCTGAGTGAGGGGAAGAGCGATCAACAAAACAATGCCTTCCGCCGTGCACCCCGCAATCCTGTGGGGACTGCGCATCGTTTCCGTGATCCTGATCGGCGGCGTGTTGCTGAGCACCAGTGATCTGAACCAGTGGTGGATTCGCATGTGGGATTTCCCCCGCGTCCAGCTGGTCGCAGCGATGGTGCTGCTGGGGCTGATCATGTGGCAGGTTGATCGTGGCTGGAGGCCCTGGCTGCCGCTGGCCATGGCGGCGCTGACCCTGTGGCAAATCTATCGCATCTACCCCTATACCCCGCTTTCCCCGACCACGGTGGCGCAGATGGACGTCGATACCGAACCGGGCGATGCGTGCTTCTCCGTCCTTTCGCTCAATGTCCTGCAGAAAAACCGCGATTATGGCGCGACGCTGGATCTGATCGAGCGGACCGATCCCGACATACTATTGCTGATGGAAACCGATCAGGCATGGCTCGATGCGGTGCAGCCTGCGGTGGCTCGATACCCTACGAAACTCGAACGGCCGATCGATAATACCTATGGCATGGCGTTCTATACCCGGCTGGAAACGCGCGATGCGATGATCCGTGACCTGGCGCAGGCCGATACGCCCTCGATATTCGCAACCATTACCGCAGGCGAACGCGATTTCCGCATGATCGCGCTGCACCCGCGCCCACCGCATCCCGGACAGGATACGGAGGAACGCGATGTCGAGCTGGTGGTTGCCGCCCGCCACGCCAGGGAATCATCCATGCCCGTCATGGCCATCGGCGATTTCAACGATGTCGCCTGGTCGAACACCACTTCGCTGTTCATGAAAACTGGCGAGTTTCTGGATCCACGCGTAGGCCGCGGCACCTTCGCCACTTTTCCGGCGAACATGATCTGGCTCGGCTGGCCGCTCGATCACCTGTTCCTGACCGACGAATTCCTGATGCGGGAGATGCAGGTTCTGCCATCGGTCAATTCCGACCACCGGCCGATCATCGCGAGGCTGTGCCTCGACCCCGCCACCGCACGCGCCGTAAATGACGGAGCGGAAGACGCCGATGCGGATGACCGCGAGGAAGCCCGCGACGTGATGGAGGAGTACAAGGAAGACGCGGTCGAAGACCGGGCACAGGGGGAATAAGCGAAGAAACCCCCGGGCCGGTCAGGCCGAAAGGAAGGCCACCAGCGATTTCACCTTCTTGGTGCGCCATTGCGGCGTGGGAGCGACGAGCCAGTAGGCGCGCGTGCCCTGTTCCGGTCCATCGAGCACTTCGAGCTGGCCTGCCTCGATCGCTTCCTTGGCGAGCAGTTCGGGCAGGATCGCCTTGCCCAGCCCCGCCATCGCGCCCGAGAGCGCCTGTCCGGCATTGCTCACCGTGACATGCGCCTGCACGCCGTCCTGCAGCGGCAGGCCCCAGTCGATCCACTTGTCCGGCGCACCCGGCGCGGCCACCGTCACCCGGCGCGCGGCGGCGAGTTCGACGCCCTGCAAATCGCCCGGGCCATCGACCAAGCGGATCGCGCAGTCGAGATTCGCTTCGGTGAAATCGGCATTCTCGTCTGCCACGAAGGCAAAGCGGATGTCGGGATTTTCCTTCGCGAAGGCGGCCAGCCGCGGGGCGAGCCACTGCGCATAGAATTCGCGCGGGCAGGCGATGGTATAGCTGTCGCTGGCCTGGCCCGCCTGCATGGCGGAGACGCTTTCCTCGAACTTGAGGAAGCCTTCGCGCAGAGCGTCGAGCCCCGCCGCGCCTTCCTGCGTCAGCTCCAGCCCCTTGCTGGTGCGGCGGAACAGCACGGTGCCGAGGTGATCTTCGAGCGCGCGAATCTGCTGGCCGACCGCGGCCGGCGTCACCGCCAGCTCGTCCGCGGCGCGGGTGAAACTGAGGTGGCGGGCCGCTGCGTCATAGACGCGCAGGGCGTTGAGGGGCAGATGCGTGCGCTTCATGGTCTCACGCGTTTAGCAATGTTGCACCGCAAAACAAGATTGCGGCGGCATGATGGTGCGAAAGGCAGGCTTAAAGCTCGGCTTCGAGCCACTGCTTGAGCTGTCCCTTGGGTGCCGCACCGCGCATGTGTGCCGCCGGTTCGCCGTTCTTGAACAATACCAGGTAGGGGATCGACTGCACGCCCATCTTTCCGGGTACTCCGGTGTTTTCCATGATGTCCATCTTGGCGATAGTCACCTTGTCGGCCAGCTCGTCCGAAAGTTCTTCCAGCGCCGGAGCGATCATCTTGCACGGCCCGCACCATTCGGCCCAGAAATCCACGAGGACGGGCTTGTCGCTATCGAGAACGTCTGTCTGGAAGCCTTCGTCGGTGACGTTGATCGTGGCCATGGGATACTCCTGAAGTCTGATGTCTTGCCCGTTCATATGGGCGCGGGGGTCAATTACTCAACGGTGCTCACAGGAAAGCTTTCCTGCCGATCCGCAAACGCGGCCTTGTAAGCGGCGAGTTTATCGGCAGGCAAGGCGATGAGTTGCGGCGTCTGGGTATAGAGCACGGCGGCCTCGACCGGGCGCCCGGGATAGATCGCTTCAAGCGCCGCGACATAGGCGGCCATCTGGCGCATGGTGCTGTCGGGTATGGTGTCTATCGAGGTCGGCGGGCGGCGGGCGGTCTTGAAATCGACCACCACCACTTTTTCGCTTGTCACCAGCAGCCGGTCGGCCGTACCCATGACGACCTGCCCATCGACCGTGGCGGCAAGCGGGATTTCCGCCAGCGCTCCCGTTCCGAAAATCTCGGCGAAGCCGGGTTCGGCAAGCACGGCAAGCGCGCGGGCGAGCATTTCCTCCCGTTCTTCCTCCGCCAGATCGGGTGCCTGATGTGCGAGCCAGGCACGCGCCCGCTCTTCGCGTTTATCACTCGTCACCTCGGGCAGGCGTTCGAGCAGCGCGTGGATCAGCACGCCGCGTCGCGCAGCCCCTGCCGCCACTTCGGGCGGGAGCGGCGGATCGCTGCCTTCGACCTCTCCAAGGCCCGATGGCGCAAGCGGACGCGGCGGGCGCGGCTCAGGGCCGACGGGCTGCCGGGCCCAGTCGGGCAGTTCCAAGACAGGTGCAGCCGCGCGCTTGTCCGTAGGCGATACGGAAGGCGCGCGTTCGCCCACTTCCCAGCGCGCCCCCCAGATCGGGTCTTCAAGCGCCGCATCGGCATCGAACAACGCCGCCAGCCGCGCATACCAGCTGTCTTCATGCGGACCGTTCTTCGCATCGCGCGGGCCGAGCGAGCCGCCGATGAACAGCGCTTCCTCCGCGCGGGTCATGGCGACATAGAGCAATCGCCAATGTTCCTGCATCGAGCGTGCGGCATTCGCTTCCTCCACCGCGCGCACCGGGCCGACCTTTTCGTCCTTGGTCAGCGAAGGAAGCGGGATGACGTTGCTCTCGGCCGAGCCGAGCGGTGTTTCCTCCAGCGACAGATCGCCCGAGGCATCAGGACGGATCGCCGCATCGGCGAGAATCACGATGGGAGCCTGCAATCCCTTCGAGCCGTGCACGGTCATGACGCGGACCTGATCACCGCCCTCACCCGCTTCGCGCTTCAGCTCGCCATCGCCCGCATCGAACCAGCGAATGAAACCCTGCAGGCTTGCCACATGGCTGCTGGCATAGGCATTGGCCGCGTTGAGCAGTTCGTCCACCGGGTCGTTCGCCTCGCGTCCCAGTCTTGCGACCAGCTTGCGTCGTCCATCCATCGGGCCGACGAGAATCCAGTGCAGCAATTGCTGCGGACTGTCGAAATCGGCGCGGCGGAGAATTTCGCGCAAAGTGTGGACGGTCTGCGCCACGAGCGGCTCGCCCGAACCGCGCAGATGCTCCCACAAGCGGATGCCCTTTTCACGCCAGCCATAGGCGAGCAGGTCTTCCTGGCTCCAGCCGATCAGCGGCGAAACGAGGAGGTTGGCGAGGGTGAGATCGTCCAGCGGCTGCGCGGCGAAACGGATTGCCGCCATCAGATCCTTTACCGCCAGCGGATTGCCGAGCCTGAGCCGGTCGACACCCGCCACCGGCACGCCATGCGCATAGAGACGCGCGACGATCAGCGAGGCAAGCTCGCGCCGCTTTTGCACCAGCACCATGACATCACCCGCGCCTGCGCGGCGGGGCCTGTCACCCTTGACCAGCGTAAAGCCTTCGCCCTTGGGATCGAGCCATTCGGCGACCTGCCGCGCGATCCGATCCGCGATCAGCCGGTCGTGCCGGGCGAGCCAGCCGTTCTCCTGCTCGCCGTCGTCATCCTCGCCCTCCGCAACGCGGACATCCTTCCACAGCGTGACGAGACCGGGCGTTTCGCTGCCGATATGTTCGCCATCGCTCTTCTCGAGGCCCAGACCCTCCGGCCCGATCGTGCGGATCGCATCGTCGACGAAGTTGAGCACGGTCTGGTTGGTGCGATAGCTGCGCTCGAGGTCGAATTCGCGTAATCGCCCCGCATTCACATCGGCGCGCGCCTGTTCGGCGGCGAGGGCTGCGGCTTCCATTCGCTCACGGAAATAGTCGCGCGCTTCGCGGAAGTTTTCCGGGTTGGTGCCCTGGAAACCGAAGATCGCCTGCTTGTAGTCGCCAACGGTGAAGATGGTTCGCACGGCATTCCCATGCGCGCCCAGCCCGTCGAAATAATCGTCCGTCAGGGCCTTCACGATGGCCCATTGCGCGCGGTTGGTATCCTGCGCTTCATCGACGAGGATATGATCGAAGCTGCGGTCGAGCTTGTAGCGGATCCAGTCGGCCATCTGGCTGGAGGAGAGCAGCCGCGCGGCGCGGTGAATGAGATCGTCGAAATCGACGAGGCCTTCGCGTGCCTTGGCCTCTTCCCAGCGCCGGGCGAAAGCGCGGCCGGCGGTCAATTGCGGCGCGAGGAAGGCAGCGAGATCGAGCAGGGAGGCACGTTCACGCACCTGTTCGACCCCCTCCACCACACGGGCGATATGGAGGCCGTAGGAGGGATCGACCTTTTCGAGATTCGACAGGCGGCTCGGCTCCCCCTTCTTGGTCAGCAGCGTGCCGAGGAACTGGTCGATCCGCGCAAGGCGTTCGCCCTCACCCGCCGCCAGCCACCCGGCAGCGAAATCGGCATTGTCGAGACCCGTCTTGCTGCCCCAATCCGCATTGATACGGCTGCAGGCGAGCAGGTCGGCGACAGGGAACACGTCATCCGAACAGGCGTCCGCCACCCAGCCTTCGTCCGCATCGACCGGGATACCCAGCAGGCGGCGTACCGGCTGATCTAGGCCATTCTGCCAGCCCGGTTGGTCCCACAATTCCTTGTGGCGCGCGCAGCGCATGAGCCAGCCGAGCACCGCATCGGGGCCCTTGCGGCGGCTCATTTCGGCTACTGCCTCGCGAATCTGCGCATCGCCCTGCGCCAGCAGGTCGGAGAGCACGTCGCGGCTGAGCAGGTCGCGGTCGCGGTCTTCCATCGGCTGGCTGCCGGGGAGCACGCCCGCCTCGCTCGGAAAGGCGCCGAGAAGATATTGGGCGAAGGCGTGAATCGTATCGATGCGCAGGCCGCCGCCCGGGCAATCGAGCACGCGGGCGAAGAGCGAGCGGGCGCGCGCCTGCGTTTCGGGATCGATGGACGCGCCGAGATGGCCCAGTTCCTTCGCCAGTTGCCCCGCGTCCATGCGTACCCAGCGCGCAAGCACCGCGTTGACGCGCACCGCCATCTCCGCCGCGCCCGCTTTGGTGAAGGTGAGGCAGAGGATCTGCGAGGGGTCTGCACCCGGCTGGAGCAGCAGCCGCAGCACTCGTGCGGAAAGGACCTGCGTCTTGCCCGTCCCGGCGCTGGCGGAAAGCCAGACGCTTTCCAGCGGGTTCACGCTAAGGCCTTGCGCACCCTCGAGGGGATAGACCTTGCCGCTCATGGCGCATCCCCCTCATCGGCCTGGCGCGGGAGCCATTCTTCGAGCCGCATCAGCTGGTCATATGTGTCGTAGGCCGGATAGTCGGGATTCTCGCGCGCGGTGAACGGCGCATCGCCCTTGATGTATTTGCCGATGGCCTCGCCCAGTTTCGCGCGGGTCAGCGGGAGGAATTCTTCCGGTTCGATGCCGCTACGCTTCTTGCCCACCTTCAGCGGCACCTCGACATAGCCGAAGCCGTGCGGGTTATCGTCCTTCGCGCGGCCAAGCGCCCAGTATTCATACGCGCCCGGCTGCCCCGGCGCATCCGTGAAGCCGTCCTGTTCGGCGATCAGCCCGAGGATGCCGAGCTGGAGCGCGAAGCCCTGCTCCACCATGGTCGCGCTGGGCGGCTTGCCGGTCTTGTAATCGACGATGGCGAGGCTGCTATCCTCCAGCCGGTCGATCCGGTCGGCGCGGCCGTGGACGAAGACATCCTCGAAATGCATCGAGCCCTTCGCTTCGACCGCCAAAACCTTGCGATCCGAATAGTTTGTGACAGTTTCCTCGATCCATTCGAGCGCCTTCTGCAGGCGCGGCTGCCAAAGACCTCGGACCAGCGGATCGGCGTTCTCCTCGTCGAGCACCTGCTCCATGATAGGCGCGATCCGCGCTGCGGGATCGACTTTCTGCGCCTTGTGCCAGCGCTCGAGGATTTCATGCGCGATATTGCCCTGCCACAGCGGATTCGGATCGGCATCGAGCGCATCCAGATCGGACAGGCCCATGATCTTCTGCGCGAAGAACTGGTATGGGTCGCCCAGCAGCCTATCGAGCGCGGTGGCGGAAATGTCGACGTCGCGCTGCTGCGGAGTGGGCCTGGGCATGGGGCGCGGGTAATCGGGGGCGGGCTCGGCACGGGTCATGGCGCGAGCGAGCGCGATGGTTTCGCTGTCCTGATGGCGAGGCAGGAGGTCGCCGAGCAGCGCCTGCACGCGCAGGAGGAAGCGGCTGGGAATAGCAGGGCCGCCCTCGTCGCGGTTCGATCGGCTCAAGACCACTTCGGGCGCACCCATCGCGCCCGCCAGGTCATGCGCGGATAGACCGATGCGAAAGTCCCCACCCGGCACCCCAAGCGCACGCAGGACCGGCGGGGCGAGCAAGGCATCGATACTCCCCCGCGCAGGCCACACCCCCTCGTTCAGGCCAGCACAGATCACGAGGTCCGCCCGGTTCATCCGCGCTTCGAGCAGGCCCAGCACCTGCACCCGCGCATGGCCGCCATAGGGCGGGCGCACCGCACGTTCTTCCATCGCATCGGCAAGCACCGCGGCGACATCGCGGGGGGCGACGGCAAAACCGGATTCGCGTGCGTGGAGACGAAATTCCTCGACGAATCCGGCGAGCGTGCGGCCATCTTCCTGCGCCCAGAGCTTTTCGCCGCACAGCGCCTCGGCACTGGCTGCGAGCGTATCGATCAATTCGGCGAGGCTGGCGGGCGTTTCACGGTCGATCTCGACCAGCGGAACCAGCCGCTCCTCGGCAATCGCCCACCATTCCGCCATTTCGGGGTGGCGCCGGGAGAGCCTGGCGATTTCCGCGCGTGCCGGTTCGAGCCCGGGCGTGAGGCGCGGTCCGCGCAATTCGCGCTCCAGCCTGCGCAGGCGCCGCAGCCAGACGCCGCGCTCCATCCCGCCATCGACCAGTGGGTGACCGAGCAGTGCCATCAGCGGCACCGCCCGCGCGCCTTCGGCCATGACTTCGGCAGCGAGCAGGAAAGCACGGCCCGCGGCAGTGTGCGAAAGCGGACGTCCGGCGGAATCGTCGGCAACGATGTTCCAGCGCGCGAGGTGATGCACCACGCGCCTTGCAAGCGGGCGGTCGGGCGTAACCACGGCGACGCGCCTTTCCGGCTCCGCCAGCGCCTTGCGCACCAGCAGCGCGATCGCCTGCGCCTCCTCCTCGGGATTGGCGGCTTCCATGATGCGCACGCCGCCAAGGCGACGCTTCTCGGATGGCAGGTCGACCCAGACCTTGCTCGCTTCGGGAGGGAGGAACAGCGCAGAGATCGCATGGCTGCGCTCGGGCGGCGCAGCGGTCATGCCCTTGCGGTGCCACGGCTGCACTTCCTCGCGCGCCACGCCCATGCGGTTCAGCAGTAGCTTGAGGTGATACTGGGGATGCGTCACCGCGTCCTCACGCGCGAAGGCGGTGTCTTCCGGCGTCGGGCGATCGCCTGCGCGGCCAAGCTCGTTCCACACCGCTGCATCCATGGTGAGATCGAAATCGGGAAGAATTACCGCACCTTGCGGCAGTTCGCTCACAACCCGTAGCAGCTTGGCGAGCGCGGGCGCGGCGCTGGTGACACCTGCCGCGACGATGGGCGATGCGGGCGGGTTCGCCTTCCACGCCTCGCGCGCCTTGTCGAACAGGCGGTTGCGGCGCGCGGCGGCGTCGAGCACATAGTTTTCGCCCAACCATGCCAGCCATTTGACCTGGACGTTGGCGAAGAGCCGGATCGAATCCTGCCAGTGCCTCGACAGGTCCGGGAAAATGCCGACGACCTTATCGTCAAGCAGTTGTTCCGGCCCGACATCCTCGACCAGCAGGCGGTCCATGGTCGCCCCAGCTTCGCGCGCCAGCCGCAGCAATGTCGCGCCCTTGGGAGCTTCTTCCCCCATCTCCTCCGCGATCAGGCGGGCAAGCGCGAACATGCGGCGCTGCGGGTCGATGGCGGGCGGGATTTCGCTGGCCCCCAGAGGATCGAGCAGTGGCCCGATCGCCTCGTCGAGATCGAGATCGCCCACCACCGCCATGCGCGGCATCAGCAGGCCCGCCCGCCCCTCTTCTCCGGCGTGGCGAATGAAAGCCTCGGACACGGTGCGCCGCGCGCGGCTGCTTGGCAAAAGCAAGGTGAGCCTCGCCAACCCGAGTTCGGGATCGGAATAACGCGGTACCAGACCCGCGACGAGCGCATCGGCAAAGCCCCGGTGCGCGGCTATGGAATAGACACGCGGCCCGGCCCGCCCTTCAGCCACCCGTCAGGGCCTCTTCGGTCGGTCTGATGTGTGCGGGCGTGCCGACTTCGTACCACATGCCGGTGAAGGCGACGCCGTAAAGGCGGCCTTCCCCGATAGCGCGGTCCCACAGGATATTGGTCGAGAACTTGCCCTCGGGCGCATCGCGCAGGAGACGGTGCGAAACGAGCTGGATGCCAGTGTAGATGAAGGGCGCGATGCGGCCCGGCAACTTGCGCGTAAGTCGACCCGCACCGTCCATGTAGAAATCGCCCGTACCGTCGAAATTCTTTGCCCGGGCATGCGTCACCACCAGCAGCAGCGCGTCCATCTTCTCAGGATCCCAGGCATCGGAAAGATCGGCGAAGGCATTGCGCGGCCCGTCAAGCCAGACGCTATCCGCATTGCAGGCGTAGAACGGATCGGGCAGCAGGCCGGCGTCATTGGCCTTCACCATGCCGCCGCCGGTCTCGAGCAATTCCTCGCGCTCGTCCGAAAAACTCACCGCCGGACATTTTCGTGGCTTCAAATGCGCTTCGATCGATTCGGCGAGATAGTGGACATTGACCACCGCCTTCTCGACTCCCGCATCCTCCAGCCGGTCGAGTGCACGATCGATCAAAGGCTTCCCGGCGACGCGAACCATCGGCTTGGGCGTGGAGGCCGTGAGCGGCCGCATACGCTTGCCGAGACCAGCAGCCATCAGCATTGCCGTATCGGTGACAAGTTTGCTCAAGCGATCTCTCCACCATGGGCATCGCGAAGCGCCTGCGGGATATTCGCATCGAACCATGCAGCGACCGGCGCCATCGCCTCATGCGCAAGATCGCGCTCCATCGCCTTCCAGACGCGCGGGATCATGCCGAGATAGCGCGGTTTTCCGTCACGCTTGTAAAGCCGGGTAAAGATGCCGACGATCTTGGCATTCCGCTGCGCGCCGAGCCGCGCGTAATCGGCCTCGAAATGCTCGCCGGGATCGGCCGCGGCGCGATAGCGGCATAGCATATCGTGTTCGAGCTGTTCGGATACGTCCCGCCGAGCGTCCTGCAGAAGGCTGACGATGTCATAGGCGCGATGTCCTACCAGCGCGTCCTGGAAATCGATTAGTCCCTGTTCGCCAGCCAGCTTGCCCTCATCGAGCAGCATGATGTTCTCCGCATGATAATCACGCAGGACCGTGACGCCCGGGTCCTGCCGCGGGAGCATTGGCGCGAGCGCCTCCTCCCATGCTCTGGTCCAGCCCGCTTGATCGACACTCAGGCCGGCTGCAGGGCAATACCATTCGGTGAACAGCGCCGCTTCGCGCTGATAGACCGTCATATCATAGGGCTCGAACGGGCCGGACGGCAGGCGGTGAAGCTGGACCAGCGCATCGATCGCCTTGGCGTAGATATCGTGTTCGTCGCCTGGGTGGTCGTCGATCCATTCTTTCATCCGCGTGTCGCCGAAATCTTCCGTCAGCACCCAGCCATTGGCGGCGTCCTCGCGGTAAATCTGCGGTCCGCGCAGGCCGTTGTCGTTCAGCCATTTCGCGACATGCAGGAAAGGACGGGGATCTTCATGCGGCGGCGGCGCATGCATCAGCATCGCGCTTCGGTCGCCTCTACGGATGCGGAAATATCGGCGGAAACTGGCATCCCCGACCAGCGGGGCGATTTCGGCACCTTCCCAGCGGCTTGCACCGAGAAAGCCGTGAATGTCTTCGAGTAACGCGTCGCTCATGGGATGCGGCTTTGCCAAGCCTCGCCCGGCTTCACAATGGCCTGCCTGCCCTCGCCCACCGTTTCCAGCGCAATTGCGAGACAAGTCGGCTCATGCTCGAAACCGCCCGCATGATCGGGCCATTCTGCGATCAATACGGCTCCCTCGCGGTAGTCGTCGAGGCCAATCTCCTCGGACTCCGAAGGATGTTCCAGCCGGTAGAAATCGGCATGGACCAGTGGCACCGGCAGATGGTCATAAGTCTCGACGATGGTGAATGTCGGTGATGGCACTTCGCCTTCGTGCCCAAGCGCGGCAATGATCGCGCGCGCCAATGTCGTCTTCCCCGCTCCCAGACCGCCGGAAAGCGCCACCACGTCGCCCGGTTCCAGCCTGGCAGCTATGCGCGCACCGAATTCCTGCATGGCGGCAAGGTCGGGAAGAGGAACCGTCACGGCAGCGTGATCGTCGCCGTAGTGCCGGCATTTTTGCGGGTCTGGAATTCGAGCGTTCCGCCATGCGCCTCGATCAGCTGACGCGCGAGCGGGATGCCGAGGCCATGGCGGCGTTCGATACCCTTGCCGTCGGCGCTCATACGGATGCCCTCGAGCGCGCGGGCAAGTTCATGCTGGCTCATCCCCTCGCCATTGTCGGAAATCGCGATGCGATTGAGCCCTCGCCGCTTGGCAATGTCGATCAGGATACGCCCGCCGCGCGGGGTGTGCGTGATGGCATTGTCCAGCAGATGGCCGATCGCGCGTTGCAATTGCTGGCGATCCGCCTCGACCACCTTGTTCGCGTTTCCATTGAGGTCCAGCGTGAGCCCCCCGCCGATTATCGCCTGTTCACGCTTCCTGACGATCTGTTCGATGAAAGGCAAAAGTTCGACCTTCGTTTTGCGCAAGGGCATCAGGCCGGCTTCCGACTGCGAGAGATCGAGTACGTTTTCGACCTGTTCGGTAAGCTTGCCGACCGAAGTGGTAATCGCCTGGACATATTCGCGGGCCTGCGAACTGAGATCGCCCGCGATGCCCTGTGCAAGCAATTCCGCGAAGCCGCCGATCGACGTCAGCGGCGTGCGGAATTCATAGGACATGTTGGCGAGGAAACGGGTCATGACCGCATCGGCCTCTTCCAGAGCCCGGTTGCGTTCGCGCAGCGCCTCTTCGGCCTGCTGCGAAGCGGTCACGTCCAGCACTGTGAGCAGGCCGTTGCCGTCCGGTAACGGCACGCCGGCATAGGTCAGCGTGCGGCCATCGGCGAGTTCGATGCGTCCATCGCGCTTCTTGCGGTCGAGCGTGGCTGCGCGGATCGTCTGCCCGATTTCGGAAATAGCCTTCGGATCGGCAAGCTGCTTGGCGATTTCCGCAAGCAATTGCTCGGCCTGCGGGTGGCCGTCCAGCACTTCGCTTTCCAGCCCCCATGCGATGGGGAAACCGCGGTTCCACAACTCCAGATGGCCGTCGGGTGCAAACACGGCCAGCGCTTCGAACAGGCTGTCGAAGGTTGCCGTGCGCGTGCGCAGCAGCGTGTCGCGCGTGGCCGAAAGTGCGAGCTGTTCGGTGCGGTCTTCCGCGATCAGGACGAGGCCGCCATCCGGCAGCGGCTGGGCGACGATGCGCAAATGGGTGCTGTCCGGAAGCGGCCAGTTGACCTCCTCCGGCTCGTCCATAAGGAACCACTCGGCCATTTCCTTGCGCCAGGCGGGAAAATCGCGGACCTCGGGAATCTTTCCGTTCTCGCGGGCGATCGTCAGCATCTGGTCGAAGCGGATGCTCTCGGACACGACGCCCGGCGGCAGAGAGAAAACCCGGTGGAACGGCTGGTTGGCGAAGCTCATCCTTTGCTGCGCATCGAACTGCGCCACACCGATGGACAGCTGGTCGAGCATCGAGCGCTGGGCTTCGCGGAAGGCGCGGAATTCGCGCGCCTGCTCTTCCATTTCCTCGATATCGATCGCGTATCCGGCGATGCCTTCGCCCATCAGCGGCAAGTCGGTGACCCGCACCGTGCGGCGGGCATTGTTGATCGTGGCGGACAGGATGCGCTCGATGGGCTGGCGGCGGTCGGCCGATTGCTGAGCGACCTGTGCCGCGGTGCGTCCGCCCACCTTCTCCACCAGTTCGATCTGTTCGGCGACGACCTGGTCCGCGCTTTGTGCACCGACCGCTTCGACATAGGCCTTGTTGACGAGGCGAAGCTGCATGTCCCCGCCGCGGAACCACATGGGCATGGGCGCGGCCTCGATCAGCCCGACCAAAGCGCCGAAATCGTCGCGCGCGCGGGCCGCCTCCTCGCTCAGGCGGGCGAGCTCGTCTTCGGTTTCGGTAAAATCGAATACCCAGATCAGCGCCGCGCCGCTGGGCGAGACGGCGGGATCAGCCAGCGCGCCGCGCAGGGCGAGCGATTTCTGCGAGCCGGGCGGGCGCAATGCCATCTTGAACGGCCTTGCACTCTTCTGCGTGCGGCGGACATGCGCGGACAGGCGTTCGACCTGTTCTTCCGAAAGCCCTATCCCCTCGGGACCGGCCAGTTCGCTGAGATATTCGGGCACCTTCTCGAGCCCGATCCAGCGCGCGAAGCGGTCGGGTGCCTCGATCCGCCCATCCACACGCACCAGCAGCGGGATGGCGGGGCCCTCCTCGACCATACGGGAAAGCCGCCTTGCCGCCTTGCGATGCGCCTCGGCCTTCTGCGTGTCGCGGCTCGCCTTGAGCATCAGCGACACCGCCCAGCCGGTCCACAGCGCAAGCAGCACGCCGATGACAGGCAGGAATACGGGCGAGATTTCCATTACGTGCCAGCTATTCTGCCAGCGTCACGGATGCAACCGGAATGCTGGCGGCCCCGCGATGGCAGGGCCGCCAAATCCGACAGATCAATAGCGGTAATGTTCCGGCTTGAACGGACCTTCGACAGGCACGCCGATGTAATCCGCCTGTTCCTGGCTGAGCCTGGTCAGCTGGACGCCGAGCTTGTCGAGATGGAGCGCAGCCACCTTCTCGTCGAGCTTCTTAGGCAGGACGTAGACGTCGTTCTCGTATTCGTCGGTGTTCTTCCACAGCTCGATCTGGGCCAGCACCTGGTTGGTGAAGGAGCAGCTCATAACGAAGCTGGGGTGACCGGTGGCGCAGGCGAGGTTCACGAGGCGGCCCTTGGCCAGCACGATGATTTCCTTGCCGTCGGGGAACTTCACCAAATCGGTCCCGGGCTTGAGTTCGGTCCACTCGTAATTGTCGAGCGCGGAGATCTGGATTTCGCTGTCGAAGTGACCGATGTTGCACACGATGCTCATCGGCTTCATCGCCTTCATGTGCTCGGCGGTAATCACGTCTTCATTGCCGGTGGTGGTGACGAAGATGTCGGCGCGCTTCACAGCCTCTTCCATCGTCACGACTTCATAGCCTTCCATCGCCGCCTGCAGCGCGCAGATCGGGTCGATTTCGGTCACGAGCACACGCGCACCGCCATTGCGGAGCGACTGGGCCGAACCCTTGCCGACATCGCCGTAACCCGCAACGCAGGCGACCTTGCCCGAAAGCATGACGTCGGTCGCGCGGCGGATCGCGTCGACCAGCGATTCACGGCAGCCGTAGAGATTGTCGAACTTCGACTTGGTCACGCTGTCGTTCACGTTGATCGCGGGGAACGGCAGCTTGCCCTGCTTGGCGAGGTGGTAGAGGCGGTGGACGCCGGTGGTGGTCTCTTCCGACACGCCCTTGATCGCCTTGACCGACTTGGTGAGATAGCCCGGCTTGCGCTTCAGGAAGTCCTTGAGCGCACGCTGCATCTCGATTTCCTCGGCATTCTGCGGCTCGGGCATCGTTTCACCCGCTTCGATGCGCGCACCCCAGAGGGCGAACATGGTCGCATCGCCGCCATCGTCGAGGATGAGGTTGGCGGTGAGGTCTTCGTCAGCCTCGGTGGACCAGTCGAAGATCTTGCCGACATAGTCCCAGTAATCGGCCAGGCTTTCACCCTTCACGGCAAAGACCGGGATGTCCTGCACGGCGATGGCGGCAGCGGCGTGGTCCTGCGTCGAGTAGATATTGCAGGTCGCCCAGCGCACTTCGGCGCCCAGCGCAACCAGCGTTTCGATCAGTACGGCGGTCTGGATGGTCATGTGGAGCGAGCCGACGATGCGCGCGCCCTTGAGCGGCTGCGCCGCGCCATATTCCTCGCGCGTGGCCATCAGGCCCGGCATTTCGGTTTCGGCGATGCGAATTTCCTCGCGGCCGTAATTGGCGAGGCTGATATCCTTGATGACGTAATCGGTGAACTGGGCCACGTAATGCTCCTGAAACTGTGCGACGCCATGCATGCGCCAATCGCGGCGTGCCCTAGCGATATGGCCTCCATGACGCAAATATAAAGATATCTTTATATGCTGGGTGGTTGTCGCACGCGTCACATGCCGTATATCGGGCGCGGAACGGGAAGTTTACGAAAGGATATTGCGTGATGACGATTTCGGTGGGTGACACACTGCCCGACGTGAAGCTGGTCAAGGCGACCGCCGACGGGCCCGAACAGGTTCAATCTTCCGACTATTTCAAGGGCAAGACCGTGGCGCTGTTCGCGGTGCCGGGTGCGTTTACCCCCACCTGCTCCGCCAAGCATCTGCCCGGCTATGTCGAGAAGGCCGAAGAGCTGAAGGCGAAGGGGGTCGACGAAATCGTCGCCACCGCAGTCAACGATGCCTTCGTGATGGGCGCCTGGAACAAGTCGGCCGGCAGCGAAGACATCACCGTCCTTGCCGACGGCAATGGAGAATTCGCCAAGGCCACCGGCCTCGATGCGGATTTCTCCGGCTTCGGCATGGGCCATCGCAGCCAGCGCTATTCGATGCTCGTCGAAGACGGCGTCGTGAAGCAGCTCAATGTCGAGGCACCGGGCGATTTCTCGGTCTCCAGCGCGGAGCACATGCTCGGCCAGTTGTAGGCCGCCCAACCGGCGCGGATTGCCGCCGACCGGGTATCTTATCGACAATCGCAGAGGGGCGGGCCGCATCGGTCCGCCCTTTTCGTTTGCAGGCCCAAGCGCTCCCGACATTCCGAGATCCACCGACACATTGACCGGGCAATGCTGCTCCCGAACCCGTGACCTTTCGCAGGTCTTTTGGTATTTCAGGATGTTACGGACGTTTTCGGCGCAGGCACTGTGACTTTTCAAAATGGGGCCGGTCCATGTCCTGTTCTTTGCGTGTGCCAAGGTTCGCGGCAGCGCGGCACACTGGCCGCACGCAACTTCGGCCCATATTGCCAAGCCTCAAAATCCTGGAACAGGCCCCGCATTACCGCGGGGCGCGCGTGTAGGACAGAGGCGTCAGACGGCACAGCTGACGGACGGCGATCCACGCTTTGCGCCCTCGCCGGTTCTGCTAGCCGGAAGCGAAAACACCCACCGCATAACCCCGTCGCCCCGAGCCTGACCCGGGGCCGGTGCTTCACTTCAATCCTGCCGACGAAAAGAAGCACCACCCCGGATCAAGTGTGCTTTGCACAGCTTCGCTTCCCGGGGTTACGAATGGTCTGCTTTGGGGTGGGAAACGGACGGTGAAACGACTAGCTTGGATAACATGAGAAGGACCTGGGTCGTCATTCTGTTTTCGCTTGGTGTGTTCACATCGCCAGCTACAGCGTCAGATCTCGAAGGGCCGGCCAGATTCTGCGGCTATTCGCCGATCATCGATTTGAGGCCCGGCGAAAAGATTACGATACTCCAAGGAGGCATCCACGGCGGTAGTTTCCAGTGGGACGGTGATTTCGGTTCCATGGTTGTCCGGGGCATCGGTTGGGCAACCCGTCCTAAGGGGCAGTTGGTGGTGCACCCATCTGAAGGCCGACCAGGACAATTTGCTCAACAAAAACGAGATGGCAAATTCGTCATAGCAATTTGGAACGGTCGGCAAGGAGCTGCCTATTTCGAATCCCCTGCTCGCTTCAGTGACGAACAACGTGCAGCAATAGGAAGAGTTCGCTTGTTTCAAGAAGGGGAGGACCCTTCAGATTGCGATCTGCGAACGGTGTTTGCTTGGTAGATTGACTCATCACCGCTGGCTTATGCGAGCGTCCGCAAAGGCGTCGCAAGCGGACAAAGGCTCCGCCATTCCCCTCAGCCCGCCAGCGCGGCGTGCAAGTCCTTCCGGATAGCTTTCAGCTTCGCCAACACATCACCGCTGACAGCATTCCCCGCCGCAGCCGCCACCGGCGCGGCAGCCTGCTGGTCGGGCGTGCCACGCAGGGCGGCTTTAGCGCCTTTGAGCGTATAGCCTTCGCGGTTCACGAGCCGGTCGATGCGTTCGACCAGCGCCACATCTTCCGCGCGATAATAGCGCCGACCGCCGCTGCGCTTGAGTGGCTTTAGCTGCGGGAACTGCTGTTCCCAGTACCGCAGGACATGCGCCTTGATACCGGTTGCCTTGGAGACTTCCCCGATGGTGCGAAGGGCGCCGGTTTCCTTGTGATCGTCGAACTCAGCCATGCCGCCGACGCTACCAGCTTCAATTGCTGTTGGCGATACGCTCTTTCAACAGCTGGCTGGCGCGGAAGGTCATCACACGGCGCGGGGTAATCGGCACTTCGACACCGGTCTTGGGGTTGCGCCCGATGCGTTCCTTCTTGTCGCGAAGGACGAAACTGCCAAACCCGGAAATCTTGACGTTTTCACCACGGGCAAGCGCATCGCACATCCTGGCGAGAATTTCTTCCACCAAATCAAGCGATTCCGCACGGCTAAGCCCCATCTTGCGGTTAATCGTCTCTGCCAGATCTGCGCGGGTCAATGTGCCCACGGAACGCATCATATCCATTATCCTTCCCCCCAGTGGCGACCCTGAGTGGAGTGCGACTTAACTATAAGTAACCTTGGATATTTAACAGCTTGCCGCGAGTCGCACAATGGAGCGGCGCTATATATTTATCAAAAGTTATATCCGGACGAGCGACGCGCCCCAGGTAAATCCGCCACCCATCGCTTCGAACATTACCATGTCGCCAGATTTGATGCGCCCGTCCTTCCGCGCCACGTCGAATGCCAGCGGCACCGAAGCTGCCGACGTATTGGCGTGCTGGTCCACCGTCACCACGATCTTGTCCGCCGACAGCCCGAGTTTGCGCGCGGTGGCGTCCAGAATCCGGGCATTGGCCTGGTGCGGCACGACCCAGTCGATTTCCTGCGCGGTTATCCCGGCATCGCCGAGCACTTCATTGAGCACGTCGGCGAGGTTCACCACGGCATGGCGAAAGACCTCGCGGCCTTTCATGCGCAGTTTGCCGACTTCGCCCGTGGTCGAAGGCCCCCCGTCGACATAGAGAAGATCCTTGTGTTCGCCATCGGCATGCAACCTTGTGGCGAGAATACCGGGACCGTCTTCGGTCACATCCTGCGCTTCGAGGACCACCGCGCCAGCGCCATCGCCGAAGAGGACGCAGGTGGTACGGTCTTCCCAATCGAGGATACGGCTGAATGTTTCCGCGCCGATCACCAGCGCCTTTTTCGCCATGCCGGTGCGGAGGAGGGAATCGGCGGTGGCGAGCGCATAAAGGAAGCCGGAGCATACGGCCTGGACATCGAATGCCACGCCGCCACGACAACCCAAGGCTTGCTGGACCTGCGTGGCGGTGGCCGGGAAGGTATGGTCGGGCGTTGCGGTGGCGAGGATGATCAGCCCGATCTCGCGGGCATCGACGCCGGCATCGTCGAGCGCCTTGCGGGCCGCATCCGTGGCGAGGCTGGAAGTCGTTTCGCCTTCGCCCGCGATGTAGCGCTGCCGGATGCCGGTGCGTTCGACGATCCACTCGTCGGACGTATCGACGCGCGCTTCCAAATCCGCATTGGTCACGCAATTCCTGGGCAGTGCACTGCCGCTGCCGGTGATCACGCCGCGGATCATTTCGCGTCCAGGCTTTGCGTGTCCACGGCGCTCAAGTCTTTCGCGATGCGGTTGGTGATATCGTCCTCCAGCAGGCGAGCGGCCACTTCGACCGCATTGGCCACGCCCTTGGCATTGGCGCTGCCGTGGCTTTTCACCACCACGCCGTTCAGCCCGAGAAAGACCGCGCCATTGTGGTTGTTCGGG
This sequence comes from Qipengyuania huizhouensis, assembly GCF_019711635.1. Lineage (GTDB taxonomy): Bacteria > Pseudomonadota > Alphaproteobacteria > Sphingomonadales > Sphingomonadaceae > Qipengyuania > Qipengyuania huizhouensis. The sequence goes on from NZ_JAIGNT010000005.1 coordinate 78,519, forward strand.
TCGAGGTGGTGCTTCAGCAATTCGGTCGCCGGACGCGAGACGAGGAAGCCGACCTTCGAACGGAAGGAGGACGAAAATGCATTGCGCAGCAGGTCGGTGACGAAACGCGCCGCGCCTTCGATCGCCTTCAGGGCGATATTGCCGGAGAATCCGTCGCATACGATTACGTCGCATTCGCCGCGGTTGATCTTGTCGGCTTCGACATATCCCTCGAAGTCCATCGCCAGCCCACTGGCGGCGCGCAGGCGATCGGCGGCAGCCTGGATATCCTCCGTGCCTTTCGTTTCTTCAGTGCCGATATTGAGCAGGCGCACGCGCGGACGCTCGCGCCCAGTCACGATACGCGAATAGGCGGCGCCCATAATCGCGAATTGCACGAGGTTGCGCGCGTCGCATTCGCGGTTCGCGCCAAGGTCGAGCATGATGACATCGTCATCGCTAAGCGTGGGAAGCAGGGCAGCGAGCGCGGGCCGGTCGAGGCCGGGCATGGTGCGCAGCGCGAGCTTGCTCATCGCCATCAGCGCGCCGGTATTGCCGGCCGATACGGCGGCACCGGCTTCGCCGCGCTTCACCGCATCGACTGCAAGACCCATGCTGGTGGTCTTCGCGCGCCGGAGCGCCCTTGATGGTTTCTCGTCGCCCGCGACGACATCCTCGCAATGGAGAATCTCGCTTGCCCCGGACATTCCGGGATGGTTGGCCAGTGCAGCCTTGATCTGCGTTTCGTCGCCGACCAGCAGGAACTTGAATCGATCATGGCGCCTGCGCGCAAGCGCGGCGCCCTCGATCATCACGCGAACGCCTTCGTCACCGCCCATCGCGTCAATGGCGATACGCGGCAGGCTCATGACGTTCTCCGAATCAAGCTAGAGGCTTAAAGGCCCTCGGGAGCGAGGACTTCGCGCCCGTTGTAATAGCCGCAGTGCGGACAAAGGTTGTGCGGGCGCTTCAGTTCGCCACAGTTCGAGCATTCGTGATGCGCTTCGACCTTGAGCGAATCATGTGCACGACGGTTGCCGCGGCGGTGGGGCGATACTTTTCTCTTGGGGACGGCCATCTCGGCACCTGTTCCTCAAACAATTTCAGTCAATTTCGGTGGCCGCCCTAGGGGATGGTCCGGCAACGCACAAGAGCGCGATGACGGCGAACATCCCGACCGTGACGGTGAAGGCGCGCGCTATAGCGATTTTTACGCGCGATGCAAGCGGAGTGGAGGATAATCCTGACGGGTCGATTGCCGCACTGCGCCGATGGTCCTAGCCAAGGGAGAAAGGGTTCGCAAAGGGGAGAATTTCTATGGGTATCGTCCTTCCGGTCACGCTAACGGCTGCCGCGGCTGCCGCGATCATCAATCTCTGGCTGTCGATCCGCGTCGGGCAGATGCGCATAAAGCACAAGGTTTCCATCGGAGACGATGCGGGCGGCCCGCTTACCGCGCGTATGCGGGCGCAACTCAACTTCGTCGAGAATACCGCCTTCGTTCTGGTGCTGATAGCCGCCATAGAGCTTTCGGGCCGCGGCGACCAATGGCTCGCATGGGTCGCCGGCATCTACATGCTTGGCCGCGTGGCGCACGGATTCGGGATGGACGGCGGCGCACTCGGCAAGGGCCGTCAGGTCGGAGTGATTATCACCATGCTGACGCTGCTGGGACTGGCCGCAATTGCGGTGCTGATCTCTCTGGACGTGATGTAGGCCGAGGCTAAGCCAGCGCCGCGTCGCTGACGAAGGCGTTGGTCTTGCGCTCCTGCCCGAAGGTGCTGGTGGGGCCGTGGCCGGGAATGAAAGTCACATCGTCACCCAGCGGCCAGAGCTTCTTGGTGATCGCATCGATCAGGTCCTGGTGATTGCCCATCGGGAAATCGGTGCGCCCGATGCTGCCCTGGAAGAGGACGTCGCCCACCACGGCGAACTTGCTCGGCCGGTGGAAGAAAACCACATGTCCGGGGGTGTGGCCGGGGCAATGGATCACCTCGAGAGTCAGATCGCCGACCGTCACCGTGTCGCCATCCTCAAGCCAGCGGTCGGGTTCGAACACTTGCGAATTCATGCCGTAACGCGCGCCATCTTCATCGAGGCGGCTGATCCAGAAACGGTCCGCCTCATGCGGGCCTTCGATCGGCAGGCCAAGTTCCTTGGCCAGCACGCCCGCTTCACCGCAATGGTCCATGTGTCCGTGGGTGATCAGGATTTTCTCAAGCTCTACCCCGCTTTTCGCGACGGCCGCCTTCAGCTTGTCTAGATCGCCCCCGGGATCGATCAAAGCGCCCCGGTTGGTGGAGGTGCACCAGATCAGCGAACAGTTCTGCTGAAGGGGCGTTACCGGGACGATACCGGCTTTCATCGGAGGGGTTGAAGGCGTTTGGGTCATGCGGGCCTATGTGAGATACGCGCCCACTTGTCGCAAGTGCGCATTCCGCGGGATCTTCGATAGGCCCGCGATAGCTTACCTCAGATTGAAATCCACGATCCGGCCATCCGCGCGATAGATACAGGTGAATTCATCGCGGTTGTAATCGCGGTTGTCGATCCGGCCATAGACATAGACATAGTCACGGTCCTGCTGGTCGACACGGTCAACCTGAACGCGGCCATAGCGTGAGGCTTCATCCCCGCAGGCACCGGCTGCGCGGCGTTCAAGATCGTTCCCGCCGCTGTAACCGTAGTCATTGCCGCCAAAGATATCACCCAGCAGTCCGCCGCCACCGCCATAGGTTGAGCAACCACCGAGCATAGCGGTTCCGGCCAGAGCGATAGGGATGAGGGTCTTGCGCATCGGAATTCTCCGTATCTGCCCCGGCATAGTGTTCACAGGCGGGGGAGTCATGGGACATACGGACCCGGCAAGAGATTGTTCCACCTGCCGATTATTGAAAGTAGCCAGTCAGCTAGATCCGCCCGCCTTTCCAGACCACGCGCCCGATAATCTCGATCTCTTCACGGGCCAGCTCGATCGGAGAATAAGCTTCGTTGGCGCTGATCAGGGCGATACGACCCGGCGCGCTCGCCTGGATCTGCTTTACGTGAAGCACGTCTCCGATGCGGACCACATGCACACCTTCGCCCGCTCGCTTGTTCCGATCGACAAAAATCTCGTCTCCGCTGCGCAGCAAGGGTTCCATACTGTCTCCCTCCACCCGGATCGCGGTTAGGTCGGCACCTTCCAGACCCATTTCCCGCAGCCAGCGGCGGCTGAAACGGAAGCTGTCGAAGGAAATTTCCTCCGCCGAAAAGGCACCGGGCCCAGCCGAGGCGTCGAGTGCAAGGCGGGGAACAGCGACAAAATCGTCAAATTCTCGCTTGGAACTCATGACGGGATCCGCCCCCAGTTCGACCTCGTCCACGCCGAAGAATTCGGCCAGCCGGCGGCGATCGGCCTCCTCCAGCTTGCGTGGGCTCCCCCTGCGGACGAATTGCTGCAAATAGCTGGGATTGCGGCCCAACATGGCGGACAGGGATGCGAGGCTGGTGCGGCTTTTCTCGGTCAGTTCGACCAGCCGGGCACGTTCTGCGGTCATGCCATCCATAGCTTGCTCCTTCCGCTATCCAAGCCCTCCAACCCCAATGACCGGCGGCTTGTGCGAGAAAATTCCTATAGCATAGGATTTTTCCTAGACAAGTAGGATTTCGGCTGGAACGAATCAGGAACAGGGCGAGCGATTCGCCCGAACGGATACAGCCATGGGGAGCACAAACATGTTGATCCGCAGCATCGAGCAATTTCTTCGCGTCCACGACATGCCGCCGACCAAGTTCGGTCGCCTCGCAGCGTATGATCCGCGCTTCGTCCTCGATCTTCGGATGGGCCGCGAACCGCGCGGCCAGACCGAGGCGCGCATCCGCGGCTTCATGTCTGGATTCGAGGCGGCCTGCGGCGAATCCTCGCGGGAGACGCTCCATGTCCAGTGAAGGCAAGCCCCCGCGCCCGCCTCGCGCCCGTCGTTCCGATGGAGACCGCCTCCGCAGTGCCCTGCTCGCGCTTGCCGAGCACCGCGCACAGATCCTCACTCACAGCGAGAAAGCCTGGGCCAGCATCACCTTTGCGGGCACGCGCCACAGCCTCTCGCTCCTGTTCGCAGGTGAAGAGGCAATTGAAGCGGGCGAGCGTTTCATCGCCGCCCTGCCCGATCACGAATTTACGCTGCCGGGGCAGTTGGTTGCCGATGCTGCTATCGGCGAGGTGGAACATCGCCTCCTGCCCAGCCCGCGCCTGGTGGTGCAATGCGAGCTGCTGTTGCTGGCCGACGCGTGATCAGTAGCCTGCGGCCAAGTCCATCTGCGGTTCCACCGGCTCGCCCTTGTGCCAGCGATGGAGGTTCTCGATGAAGCGATCCGCGCTGCGCTGAAACATCCTGGTCTGCGCGCGGCCGGACAGGTGCATGGTGACCTGCGCATTATCCAGACCCCACAGCGGGTGATCCTCGGGCAGCGGTTCGGGGTCGGTCACGTCCAGCAGGGCGGCCTCGATCTTCTTTTCCCGCAGAGCCGCGACCAGATCGTCCTGCTTCACCACATCGCCGCGCGCGATGTTCACCAGCACGGCATTGGGGCGCATGGCGGCAAGCTCGTCCCCGCCGATCATGTGGCGGGTCTCCTCGGTTGAGGGAACTGCGAGGATCACCCAGTCGAATTCGCCCAGTTTCTCGCGCCACTGCCCGGGCCGCAGGCTCCCCTCCCCGCCCGACCGGCGCACCGGCACCACCTTCATGTCGAAGGCTTCGAGCCGGGTCTTGATGAGCTTGCCGATCGCGCCGAGGCCGAGGAGCAATACCCGTTCACCGGCCAGTTCGCGCTTGCCGGGGCTATCCATCAGCCACTCGTGCCGGTCCTGCGCACGCACAACCTCGCGATAGCCCTTGGCGTGGACGAGCATCAGCATGACGACATATTCGGCGATGGTGATCGCATTGATGCCCACTCCGTTGGTCACGGTGACGCCGCGTTCCTGCAGCAGGTCGAGCGGCATGAAATCGAGCCCGGCATAGATCGAATTGAGCCATTTGAGGTTCGTCGCGGCGCGCGCAATCTCGACCATCGGCTCCTTCTCGTTGAGGTCGAACCAGCCGATTTCCGCCTCGGGAGCCATCTCCAGCGCCTGCTCCCGATCCATGAACCACAGCGGCTCGACCCATTCGGGCAGGCGCGGTTCGACCAGTGGTCGGATCAGGGCGGACAGGACGGCTTTGGTCATATGGTTGGTAACTAACCCCTCAACTCGTCGGCCAGGACGTGATCCGGGCCAGTGCCTGTCGTTCTAGCCTGCTCTCGAAAGAAAGCACCACCCCGGATCAAGTCCGGGGCGACGACAGGATTACAATTTCCATTCCCATCCCAGCGGATCGCCATCCATAACCTCTACGCCCTTGGCTGCAAGGCTGGCGCGGATCGCATCGCTGGCGGCGTAGTCCTTTTCGACCTTTGCTTCCTTGCGACGAATGATTTCGGCTTCGATTTCCGCTTCGGAGATTTCGGCCGACTTGGGGCGGATGCGCAGGTCCGCGCGGGTCAGGTCGAACAGGCCCAGGCCAAGAACGCGGTCCATTTCCTCGATCACCGCGCGTTTCACGCCGCCATCGACCTTTTTCACCGCAAGCACCTCCTCCAGTGCGACCAGTGCCACCGAAGTATTGAGATCATCCGATATCGCGGCGGCGAATTTTTCGCGCATGGGGACGAACTTGGGGTGCGAAGGGTCGCCGGCCAGTTCTTCCTCCAGCCGCTCCGTCGCCATAATTATGCGCTTCAGCCGCGTGAGCGCAGCCTGCAGGCCTTCCCAGCTGAATTCCAGCTCGCTGCGGTAATGCGCCTGCAGGCACATCATGCGGTAGGCGAGCGGATGGTAGCCCTTGTCGACCAGAAGTTGCAGCCGCAGGAATTCGCCCGCACTCTTGCTCATCTTCCCGCTGCGCTCGACGAGGAAGTTGTTGTGCATCCAGATGCGCGCGCCGCTGTTCTCGGCCTTGTCGAGGCCATTGGTGCAGCAATGTGCCTGGTTCTGGGCGATCTCGTTGGGGTGATGAATCTCGCGGTGATCGATCCCGCCGGTATGGATATCGAAGGGGAAGCCGAGCAGCTTGCCGCCCATGACCGAGCATTCGAGATGCCAGCCGGGCGCGCCCTTGCCCCAAGGGCTGTCCCATTCCATCTGGCGTGTCTCGCCTTCGGGCGTCTTGCGCCAGATGGCGAAATCCTGCGAGTTGCGCTTGCCTTCCACCGTGTCGATCCGGCCCTCGCCCTCCTCGGTCACAGCGCGCGCAAGCCGCCCGTAATCGTCCACCGTCGTGACATCGAAATAGAGCCCGCTTTCGAGTTCGTAGCAGTGCCTGTCCGCAATGCCTTTCGCGAACTCGATCATTTCGTCGATGTAATCGGTGGCGACCGACCATTTGGCCGGCTGGCGAATGTTCAGCGCCTTCACGTCGGCCCAATAGGCTTCCGTATAGTGCTTCGCGATGTCCCAGATCGACTGCGCTTTTTCGGCAGCCATCTTCTCCATCTTGTCCTCGCCCGCATCCCCGTCGTCGGTCAGATGGCCGACATCGGTGATGTTGATGATGTGGGTGAGGTCGTAACCCTTCCAGCTCAGCGTCCGCCCCAGCACATCGGCAAAGACATAGGCGCGCATATTGCCGATATGCGGATAATTATAGACCGTGGGCCCGCAGGTATAGACGCGCGCCTCGCCCGGGTGGACGGGCTGGAATTCCTCCAGCTGGCGGGTGAGCGAATTGAACAGCTTGAGCGGCGTGTCGGTCATGCTGGGCCTGATACAGTCACGTCATCCCAGCGCAAGCTGGGATGACGAATGAAGTCACCAGCCTTCCCACCGGACACTTTCCTCCAGCGGGGCACGCTTCACATCGAAATTGTTCACGGGGGCCTCGGGATCGCGGTAGCCGATGGCCATGCCGCAGAAGAAGATGTGGTCTTCGGGGATGTCGATCATCTCGCGGATTTGCGGGGAATAGACCGCCCAGGCTTCCTGGAAGCAGCAGTCGAGCCCTTCCTCGCGCAGCAGCAGTGCGATGGTCTGGAGCCACATGCCGATATCGCTCCATTGTGGCGGGCCCATGTATTTGGGCGTGTGGACCAGCATCAGCACAGGCGCGCCGAAAGCCCGGAAGTTCTCGGCGAACCACATCAGGCGCTTGCCCTTTTCCTCCCGCGAAATCTCGAGCGCGCCGTAAAGGTCCTCCCCGACACCGAAGCGGCGTTTTTCATAGGCCCCGTCGAGTTCGGGCGGATAGATATGATATTCGGGCGCATGCGCGGCGCGGCCCTTGGGAAATTCCTGCGCGATGCGGTCGAACAGCGCCTGCATCGGCTCGCCGGTCAGCACGATGCCATGCCACGGCTGCGTGTTTCCGCCCGAAGGCGCACGCTGCGCCTTTTCGAGCACGCGGGTAAGGGTCTCGCGCTCGACCGGCTGATCGGTGAATGCGCGGACGGATCGGCGGGTGAGGACGGCTTCGGCAACTTTCATCAATTCTCCACCTCGAACAGTCCCGCAAGCTGCTCGATAATTGTCCCGCCGAGCTGTTCCACGTCCATGATCGTCACCGAGCGCTTGTAATACCGGGTCACGTCATGGCCGATGCCAATTGCGGCGAGCTGCACCGGCGACTGTTTCTCTATCCATTCGATTACCTTGCGCAGGTGGCTTTCGAGATAGCCCGCCTGATTCACCGAAAGCGTGCTGTCGTCGACCGGAGCACCGTCGCTGATGACCATCAGGATCCGGCGATCTTCGGGGCGAGCGAGCAGGCGGGTGTGCGCCCAGAGCAGCGCTTCACCGTCGATGTTTTCCTTGAGCAGGCCTTCGCGCATCATCAGGCCGAGATTGCGGCGCGCGCGGCGCCAGGGTTCGTCGGCCTTTTTGTAAACGATGTGCCGCAAATCGTTGAGGCGGCCCGGATTGGCGGGACGACCGTCGGCGAGCCATTGCTCGCGTGACTGCCCGCCCTTCCACGCGCGGGTGGTGAAGCCGAGGATTTCGGTCTTCACGCCGCAGCGTTCGAGGGTGCGCGCCATGATGTCGGCGCTGATCGCGGCGATGGATATGGGCCGCCCGCGCATCGAGCCTGAATTGTCGATCAGCAGGGTGACGACCGTATCCTTGAACTCGGTATCGCGCTCGATCTTGTAGGACAGCGCGTGTCCGGGGCTGACCACCACACGGGTTAGTCGCGCGGCGTCGAGGAGCCCTTCCTCCTGGTCGAAATCCCAGCTGCGGTTCTGCTGCGCCATCAACCGGCGCTGGAGGCGGTTGGCGAGCCGCGTAACCACGCCCTGCAGACCCGCCAGCTGGCTGTCGAGATAGGCACGCAGCCGGTCCAGTTCCTCGTGATCGCACAGCTCGGGCGCCTCGATCACTTCGTCGAACTTGTCGGTATAGGCCTTGTAATCGAAATCCTCGGGCAGGTCGGTCCATGGCCGGTTCGGCCGGACGGGCTGCATGCCCTCGCCATCCTCGTCCGACGGATCTCCATCGGACATTTCCTGTTCGCCCTCGACGTCCTGCTCGGCATCGCCATCGGCCTCGCCATCGACGGTTTCGCCGCGGGCGTCGCTTTCCTGCGGCTGGGCCTCGCCCTCGTCTTCCTCGTCGGAATCCTGATCGTCCTCGGGCTTTTCGCCTTCCTCGTCATCGCCATCATCGCGCCCCTCGTCCTCGGGCGTTTCGGGCAGCGTGAGTTCGAGATGCCGCAACATGTCGAGCGTCAGGTCCTGGAAGGCGCGCTGGTCGTCCAATGCGCCCGCGAGGTCTTCCATGTCGGTCCCGATACGCGAGAGAATTTCCTCGCGTACCATCTCGACACCGGGTTTCGCGCGGTCGGGGATTTCCTCGCCGGTCAGTGCCTCGCGCAACATGAGCGAGAGCGCCGTGGGCAGAGGCACCTCCTTCGCCTCGCTAGCGCGTGCGATCGGATCGCTCGCGGTGCGCAATTCGACCGCCGCATCGAGGTTGTCCCTCATGCCCGAATAGCGGGTAGAGCCGACCGCTTCGTATCGCACCCGCTCGATCGCGTCGTAACAGGCGCGCGCGATCGGTTCAGGCGGCGCGCCCCTGGCGTGCATCGCCTCGTTGTGGTGGCGCAGCTTCAGCGCGAAACTGTCGGCAAAGCCCCGCGCTTCCCGCGCCTGTTCGGGCGGAAGATTGCGGCCCGGCAGGGGCACGCGGAAGTTCTTGCCCGATTGCGTCGGGCTATCCGCGCTCCAGGCGACCTCGATCTCCGGCTCGTGCGCAATTGCGCGTGCCGTGCCGGTCAGCGCCTGTTTGAACAGGTCGAGGGGTGTCTGGTCTGCCACTTTTGCCAGTTAGGAAGTCGGAATGCTCTGACCAGTCTTTTCCCAGTCCGCGAGGAAGCCTTCGATGCCCTTCTCGGTCAGGACATGCTTGAACAATCCCTTGATGACGCTGGGCGGCATGGTGGCGACATCGGCGCCGATCAGCGCACTCTGCAGCACGTGGACAGGGTTGCGGATCGAGGCGACGAGGATTTCGGTGTCGAAGCCGTAATTGGAATAGATCTGGAAGATATCGGCAATCAGTTCCATGCCGTCGAAGCCATTGTCGTCATGACGGCCGACGAAAGGCGAGACGAAGGTTGCCCCCGCTTTCGCGGCCAACAACGCCTGATTGGCCGAAAAGCACAGGGTGACATTGACCATCGTGCCTTCGCTGGTCAGCTTCTTGCAGGTTTTCAGCCCGTCGATCGTCAGCGGGACCTTGATGCAGACATTGTCCGCGATCTTCCGCAGCGTTTCGGCTTCCTTCATCATCGTGTCGTGATCCAGAGCGACGACCTCGGCGCTCACCGGACCATCGACGAGGCCGCAGATTTCCCTGGTCACATCAATGAAGTCGCGGCCAGACTTGGCAATCAGCGATGGGTTGGTGGTGACGCCGTCCAGCAGGCCGGTGTCGGCCAGTTCCTTGATGTCGGCGATGTCGGCAGTGTCGACGAAGAATTTCATATGATCAGCTCCGGAGAAGCGGGTTTTCGATTCCCGACCGCTATATGGAAGCTGTCCGCCCCGCGCCACCCCGCGCTGGGTTGCAATTTGCCGAAAGCGGGATAATTACAGCTGTAGTTAAACTACAATTGTAATCATTGGGAGTTCCTCATGGTCGTCAAACCCCTCGCCGCACTGTTACTTGCCATGGCTTCCAGCGGCATGCTCGCGCAGGGAAGCGTGATGCCCCAGGCACAGACAGAAACGGTCGAGGCCGCCATTTCGGGCCATGTGCAAGCGCTGGAACAAAGTGCGCAGCGGCCAATCGACGACCTTGTTACCGAATTCGAGAACGAGAGATTTGCTCCCGACTTCAAGAATTCGACCACCGAAGACCAGCGCCGGTCTCTCCTCACCGCCATTCGCGACGCTGCTGCCTCTGCCGGTGGAGTCATGGTCCAGCCTGCGCCGGGCGGTGTCGAGATCATGCTTATGGGACCGGTCGAGCACCGGATTGCCATGACGCTCGAAGAAACCGCGCCCTTCCGCATTGCCAGCCTGTCGATCGAGGAAGTCGCTCCGCCCCTGCCGATTACCCGCGCAGATCTGGAGTCGCGGATCGACGAGTACATGGAGGGACGCAGCGGCCTCGTCCACGTGCGGCTTGGGGGTGAGGAAGTGCTGAGTAAAGGATACGGCACCGGAAACGCCGCGCTCGGCACCACAATTGATAGCGATACGGTTTTCGGCATCGGGTCACGGCCGATCGATTTTACCACCGCCGCCGTGATGCTACTCGAAAAGCAAGGCAAGCTGTCCTTCGACGATACGCTGGCCGACCATTTCGACAATGTACCCACCGACCGCGCGGGCATGACGATCCGCCAGATGATGACCGGTAAATCTGGCCTACCGGACTTCCCCGCGAACGACAGCGATGCCGATGCGGACCTCACCTGGATCACGCGCGAACAGTTCATCGCCCGGACCATGGCGACACCGCTTCTGTTTGCCCCCGGAGAGGGCGATGCGCATTCGCATTGGGCTTTCGGAGTGCTGGCAGCGATCGTGGAGAAGCGTAGCGGGCAGCCTTATGCGAAATTCCTGCGCGAGAACTTCTTCGATCCGGCAGGAATGGAGCGGACCGGCGATTATGGCGAGAGCAGGGGCCTGCCGCTCGAGGCTTTCGCAGTCGGCGGCGGCAAGCAGGTCGGTCTGCCCAATATCCCGCCGAACTGGGGTCCGACTTCCTGGCTGGTGCTAGGCAGTGGCGGGATGTTCTCGACCCTCAACGACCTGCGAAGCTTCTACGATTATCTCGCGACGAGCGATGTGCTCGGCCCGATGAACCAGTCCCATTTCAACAGCGAGCAGGCGCAGGTCGACGGCTCCGAACGCGGGTTCGAATTGATCAGCCTCATCGGTGAAGGACGCCGAAACGAGGCATGGATCTTACTCAACAGCGGCGGCGGAACGGCCACGCGCGACTCTGTCATCCGCCCGCTGATGGCGCTGATCCGTTCGGAGTGAATTAGAGCCGCGAACCCGCCCCGAACACCCCGATGATCAGCGGATCACGCGTCGATTGCGGATCGCGGCGAATGGCTGCTTCCTCCGCCCCAATTTCGCGCCAGATCGTGTTGTCGATGCTCGCGGCCACGCGGCTGGACACCTGCGGGATATCGACGCCGGTCAGGGCGGCAATCGCCTGGCCCACCAGCGGGTCCTGCGCAACGCGCATGGCATTGCCGAGTTCGGGCACCATCGCCTCGATCAGCGAAGTGCCCATCGAATTTCGCAGGAAGGAAGTAGCCGCGGTCGGGCCGCCGCGCACCAGGTCGATCGCGTTCTGGATGCCGATGACCCGCACTGCATCGGTCACCAGCGGTGCGGCGCGATAGGCCCCTTCATAGGCAATATCGCCGAAGGCATCGTAGAGCCGGTCCTTGAACAGGGCCGAAGTAAGGATGCTCGACAGCACACCGCCGCGCGCACCCAGAAGACTTTCCAGCCCGACGGTTGCAACCTGCTGGTCCCAGTATCCATCCGGCTGGAGCATGCGGGCGAAAGCGCGCTCGCTCGACAGGAAGAGAATGCGCTGCACCGCGTCGACCATGCTGAAACCGGGCAGGCTGGCACAGCCGGACAGCGCCAGGCCGGCGCCGCCGATGGACAGGCCACCAAGGAATGCGCGCCTTCCGCTTTTCCGTTCGAGGATTGGGGGTTTCACGAGAATATCGTTCATTTCTTGTCTCCTCACAAAGTCCCACCCTTGTTTCATGTTGCTTACGCGGCCCATATGAGCCGCCAGATGAACCGCGTCCGCTGCCTCGTCCTCAATGCCGCCCTCGGCCCGCTCGACTACAAGGTGCCGGACGGCATGACGGTCGAACTAGGCCAGGTGGTGGAGTGCCCGCTGGGTCCGCGCACCGTGGTCGGGATCGTCTGGGAGGCTGAACGGCTTCCCGGCACGGACGTTCCGGCGGAGAAACTCCGCAACCTGAGGGGCCTGTACCCGATCCCTCCCCTGCCCGCGCCACTCCGCCGCCTGATCGAATGGACTGCGGACTATTACGTCGCGTCGCTGGCCAGCGCTGCGCGGATGGCACTGTCTTCGGGCGGCGCGCTGAAAGGTCCGGCGAGCATCACGGAATACCGCCTGACCGGAGGAATGCCCGAACGCCTGACCCCCCAGCGGCAGGCGGCGATGGAGGCGCTGGAGGGCGAACAGGCGACCATTCGCGAACTGGCAGGAATCGCGGGCGTATCCGAAGGGGTGCTGCGCGGACTGGTGAACCAGGGCGTGCTCGAACCGGTCGAGGTCGATTGCGATCGGCCATATGACGAGGCACGTCCCGATTATGCGCAAATCGAACTGAGCGACCCGCAACGTGAGGCGGCGAACACCTTCTCGGAGGCGGTCCGCGCCAAGAAATTCGCGCCCTTCCTGCTCGACGGGGTGACCGGATCGGGCAAGACCGAAACCTATTTCGAACCTGTCGCGGAGGCGCTGCGTATGGGCAGGCAGGTGCTCGTCCTGCTTCCCGAGATCGCTCTGACCGAGAATTTCCTCCACCGCTTCGAAGAACGTTTCGGAGCCGCACCTGTGCTGTGGCACAGCTCGCTCAAATCCACCGAGCGCCGCCGCGCATGGCGGAGCGTCTCGAGTGGAGAAGCGCAGGTGGTGGTTGGCGCGCGCTCGGCGCTGTTCCTGCCCTTCGCCAACCTCGGTCTGATCGTCGTCGACGAGGCGCATGAAACCAGCTTCAAGCAGGAAGACGGGGTGCGTTACAACGCGCGCGATGTTGCCGTGATGCGCGCGCATTTCGAGCAGTTCCCGATCATCCTCGCCAGCGCCACGCCCGCGCTCGAAAGCCTGCAGATGGCGGAAAGCGGTATTTACGCGAAGGTCGATCTGCCCAGCCGCTTCGGCGGCGCGCAATTGCCGGACATCGACATCGTGGACCTGACCGAGGAGAAACCGCCGCAGGGCATGTGGCTCGCCCAGCGGGTGGTCGACGGTATCGCGGAACGGCTTGAACGCGGCGAACAATCGCTGCTGTTCCTCAACCGGCGCGGCTACGCCCCGCTGACCCTGTGCCGCCATTGCGGCTTCCGCTTCCAGTGCCCCAATTGTACCGCCTGGCTCGTCGAACACCGCTTCACCCGCCGCCTCGCCTGCCACCATTGTGGCCACGAGACGCCCAGCCCGGCAGCCTGTCCGGAATGCGGCGAACCCGATTGCCTCGTCGCCTGCGGCCCGGGGGTGGAGCGCATTGCCGACGAGGTGGCCGAACGCCTGCCCGAAGCGCGCGTTTTCGTCGCCACGTCGGACACGCTCAATTCGCCCGGCCGGGCAGCGGAATTCATCGCCGCGGTTGAGGCGAAGGAGATCGACGTGATCGTCGGCACCCAGCTCGTCACCAAGGGATTCCACTTTCCCGAGCTCACACTGGTCGGAGTGGTCGATGCAGATCTCGGTCTGGAGGGTGGAGACTTGCGTGCGGGCGAGCGGACCTATCAGCAGGTCGCGCAGGTCGCAGGACGCGCAGGTCGCGGCTCGAAGCCAGGCGAGGTCCTGATCCAGACCCGCCACCCCGAGGCAAGCGTCATTGCCGCGCTCGCCGCCGGAGACCGCGACGCCTTTTATTCCGCCGAGACCGAAATGCGCCGCGATGCCGGTGCCCCGCCCTTCGGCCGCTGGGCCTCGATCATCGTCTCTTCGGAAGACGAATCCGAAGCGCGCGAAGCCGCACGCCGTATTGGAGATACGAGGCCCGATGTGCCTGACTGCATGATCCTCGGCCCCGCCCCCGCCCCGATGTCCCTGCTACGCGGCCGCTATCGCTACCGCCTGCTGATGAACGCCCGGCGCAGCGTGCAATTGCAGGACGTCATCCGCCAATGGCTCGGAAGACTCGACCACCCGCCCGGCGTACGCGTGGCTGTGGATGTCGATCCCTATAGCTTCGTTTGATTCTGCTGGCCGGTTGTAATAGCCTCGCTGGCAGGGATTCGGGGGAGTTCTTCTATATGATTGTGCGCCCCCACTACTTGGGGTCTGCAGGATGCGCATTTTTATTTTTATCGTCACTGCCTTGACGGCAGTATTTGCCACGCCTGCTTCCGCAGCCGACTGGTATCTCGCCGAAACCGAGCATTTCAACATTTATGCCGAAGATGATCGCGACGCGGTCGAGGAATTTGCACGCGAATTAGAACGGCTGGACGAAGTCCTGCGGATCATCAGCGGCGTTGGCCCGGACGATGGCAGCCTGCCCGATTCCTCCAAAGTTACTGTGTTCCGCTATGGACAGACCAAGGACATGGCGAGCTTGGCCGGTGCACCAGGAAGCGGGATCGGCGGCTTTTTCATTCCGCGTGCTTCCGGTTCCTATGCGTTTGTTCCGCGCACACAGAACAAGACCTATAGCCGCAGCAACCAGGGTCGCGTCGAAGGGATGGATCTAGATCCGAAGGCCGTGTTGTTTCACGAATATGTGCATTACTTCATGTACCAGCACCGCAATGCACCGTACCCCGCCTGGTACCGCGAAGGATTTGCCGAAGTTTTTTCCACCCTTCGTTCCGACGGAGACCGTTTTGTAATCGGCGATGCCCCGACCTGGCGCAGCTATGAAATCATGGCGGTGAACATCGATGTCGAGGAAATGTTCGCTCCAGGGGAGCGCAATCGTGAAACGGTTGCACGCACTTATGGGCATGGATGGCTGCTTGCCAGTCTGCTCAATTTCACGCCTGAGCGCCGACCGCAAATCACCGACTATGTGACACGTCTCGCACGCGGTGAAGACCGGCTTGAGGCTGCCCGACATGCGTTCGGCGACCTGGACCAGTTGGAAAAAGACATGAACGACTATCGCCGTGGTGCCGCAAAGGTGCTCAAGGCACCTTACATGAACAAGCAGGAACCGGCCGTCGAAATCCGCAAGCTACGCGAAGACGAGGAAGCCCGGATTGACCTGATGATCCGCTCCAAGGTCGGCGTGGATGAAGATGCGGCGGCAAAGCAGCTTCCGGAAGCGCGTTCGCTTGCGAGCCGTTATCCGCAGAGCGTGCCTGTACTACTGGCAGCAACCGAGGTCGAATTCGACAACAAGAACTACTCGGAGGCCGAGGATCTTGCTCAGAAAATACTGGCGATCGAACCAGAATCGACCGAAGCGGCGATCTACCTTGCCAACACTTCGCTGATGCGCTCGCAGGATAATCCGGAGATGATGAAGCAGGCGCGCGAACGATTCATCACGGCCAATAACATGGAGCAGGACCACCCGGTCCCGCTCTACGGCTATTACCTTACTTACCTTTTGTCGGACGAGGAAACGCCCGATAATGCCAAGGCTGCACTCGAAAGCGCTTATCAATATGCGCCCTTTGACACTCCGATCCGCCAGGCACTGGCCCATATGTTCCTTCTAGAAGGCGAAGTCGGAATCTCGAAGTCGCTCCTGACCCCCCTGATCCAGACAGGTCACGGCACACGTCAGGCCCGATGCCTCGCCCATGAACTCGAACTGTTCGAGCAAGGGGAGGAAGAGCGCTTGCTCGAGCGTCTCAAGCCCGAACATCCTGCCGCCGAAGATAACAAGGATGACGACAAGGACGAGAGCGACGAAGAAAAAGAGGATTGTGGTGAAGAGGTGGGAGAAGCCTGAACTCCTCACTAGGGTTTGATCAGCAAAGCATTCTTCCTACTAGGCATATCGATGTGTACGCATTGATTGCGTATACATCGAGATGCAAGACTCCGTCCTAGGCGACCAACTGGCCCACGATTTTGCCAGCCTGCGTGGGCAATCGTCCTTACTCCCCTTTCTCCCGCCGCAGCAGTTCCGCCTTTATCTTCGTACCATAGGCATAGCCCCCCAACCCTCCGTCAGACGCGATTACGCGGTGACAGGGAATGAGGACTGCGATGTTGTTGGCCCCGTTTGCTCCTCCGACCGCACGACTGGCCTTTGGATTGCCCAGCGCGGCGGCCAGTTCGCCATAGCTGCGGGTCTCGCCGGCAGGAATTTCCCGGAGCGTCTGCCAGACGCGCTGCTGGAATGCGGTGCCCTTTACATCGAGCGGGATATCGGCGCCCGTAGCAGCCCCGGGCTGTTCGACCGCGGCAGTGACCGATTCGAACAGCTCGCTGAACTCTTCGCCGCCCTCGACCAGCTTGGCTTTCGGGAAGCGCGCGCGCAATTCGGCCTGTCCTTCGCCGAAGGACAGGCAGCAAACCCCCTTCTCGGTCGCGGCGACAAGCATACTTCCCAGCGAAGTATCGACTGTGCTCCAGTGGATCGTGCGGCCCGCGCCGCCGTCCTTCCAGTCGCTTGCACTCATACCGCTGCCCTTCCTGTCTTCGTAAAAGCGCGAGGGTGCGCCGTAGCCGGCCTCGTAGATCGCCTGTGTCACGCTGCCGCTTTCGCGGAGCGCCTCTTCCGCCCGTTCGCGGCGCAATGCGCGCTGGTATGCCGCGGGCGACAGGCCCACCGCCCGGGTGAAAATGCGCTGGAAATGTGTCGGCGAATAGTCCGTAAGCTGCCCCAGGCGTTCGAGCGAAACCGCCTCTTCCGCCTCGCGCAGTGCCTTCAGCGCAGCCAGTACTGCCGCCTCCTCGCGGCTTTGCTGGTCCGGTGCGCAGCGCTTGCAGGCGCGCAGGCCTGCCGCCTCGGCCGCGTCGCAATTTGCGTAAAAGCGAACGTTCTCGCGCCTGGGCGCGCGCGCCGGGCAGGAAGGGCGGCAATAGATGCCCGTCGAATGGACACCGGTGACGAAGACGCCGTCGAAGCGCCGGTCCTTGGCCAGCGCAATGCGCCAGCGATCGTCATCGGTCAGGTCCTCGGTTCGGGTCATGGCTGTCATCCTTCATCGCCAATAGCGTTCTTGCAAGCTTGGCAATCGCAAAAGCTGCGGACCGGCGCATCCCGAAGCTTGCGGTCAATGTCGCGGGCCAGCTAAGAGGGCCGCGGATGGGACGACTTCTCTCTCTTATTGCCGCCCTGCTCGCGCTTCTGGCGCCTGCGCTGGCCCATGCCGATCCTGCCGACATCGATGCCGCGGCGCGCGGCGTCGTGCGCGTGGTCATCATCAGCAATGACGGCGAGGAAATCTTCCCGGTCAGCCACGGTACGGGATTTGCGGTCGGACAGGACCTGATCGTCACCAATGCCCATGTCGTCCGCGATGCGATGAACGATGCGGATCTGCGCATCGGCATCGTGCCGAGCGGCGGCGGCGAGGCGGTGTATGGCCAATTGGCTGCGGTGAACGCCCGCAACGACCTGGCGCTGGTGAAGCTGACGGGCAGCCTGCGCCTCCCCCCACTGGCGCTGGTGGGGCGGCCGATCGAAAGCGCCGCCCAGGTGACGAGCGTGGGCTACCCCATGAACGTCGACCGGGCGCAGGGGCTGGATCTGGCCGACATCTTCCGCTCCATGTCGCCGGTGAAAAGCCTCGGCTATGTTTCGGGCGAACGTCCGAGCCGCCAGTTCGATACGATCCTTCACACCGCGCCGATTGCGCGCGGCAGTTCGGGCGGCCCGCTGCTCGACCCCTGCGGCCGTGTGGTCGGGGTCAACAGCTTCGGTGCGGACAATGAAGGCGGCGATGCCGAATTCTTCTTCGCGGTCTCCAACCGCGAACTGGTGCCTTTCCTGCGGGCCAACGGCGTCGAACCCAGGTTGAACGACAATGTCTGCCGCAGTCTCGAGGAACTCGACGCTGCCGAGCAGGAGCGGCT
The DNA here is from genome assembly GCF_019711635.1 of Qipengyuania huizhouensis. Lineage (GTDB taxonomy): Bacteria > Pseudomonadota > Alphaproteobacteria > Sphingomonadales > Sphingomonadaceae > Qipengyuania > Qipengyuania huizhouensis. Next base: position 96,730 of record NZ_JAIGNT010000005.1, read on the forward strand.
CGAACGCGAACAGATGGAAGCAATGCAAAGCCTTGCTCAGCGCGCCGAGGAAACCCGCGAACGGCGCGAGCGTGCCCTGCTGAAGGCACAGCTGAGCGTGGCGCAGGACCGCGAGGATCGCATGGCGCTCGCCTTCGTTCTTCTGCTCGCCGCCTTCGGGATCGGCCTCTGGGCGTGGAGCAGGCACGAGCGTTTCGATGCCGGGGCAGAGAATGCAGAACTGCATCGCAGGAAAATCAACATCGCCTTCGGGATTTCCGCCTTCCTGGTCGTGGTCGCCCTCATTGCTTTCCTCACCCGCCCCGGTCTGGACGAGATCGATCGCCGCGTGGCGGCCGAGATGCAGGAAGGCTCCACGGGTTCGGGCGGCAAGGATCCACTCGCGGTGAATTCCAATGGCGATGCCGAGCTGGTGTGCCGCCTCCTGCCCGAACGCAGCCGGATCACCAGCGCCGAAGCGCCTGATATCGAGTTCGACTGGACTGCCGAGGGCTGTGTCAACGAACGTACGCAATATGGTTATGCTTCGGGCAGCTGGTCGCGCGTCTTCGTTCCCAATGAAGAGGACGCCGTTTCGGTCAACAGCTTCGACCCCGACCGCCGCATCTTCCGTTCCGAACGTTACCTGCTTTCGCGCAGCGCGATGAGCGAGGCGCGCGAGGCGCGCAGCAAATATACCGCTCCCAAATGCGGAGAGGAAGGCGCGGCCAGCCAGTTGGGCGATCTGCAAGGCGAGGTGCTCGGCCAGCTGCCGCAGCAGCCTAACGAACGACTGGTCTATCAGTGCGAGGCGCGCGAGTAGATATATAAGAGGGCCTCAACGGCTACCTGCGCCTCGCGCGTGGAAGAGCCGGCCCGCCGACCCCACTCCGCCAGAGCCTCGCCGCAAGCCCGATATACTGGCCGATCGATGGACTGCCGCACCGAAGTCCCAACATTAAGCCGCTTGACTCGGGTTGCCTTGCTCCACCCCCTTTGCTAGGCGCGCGCCAACCTTGCCGGGGCGATTCATAATCGTCCGATAACGGCTGGGACCGACAGACCCTTTTTTCCGACCCTTAGAGGACGAGAGACGCGTGGATATTTCCGCCGGTATTCAGGCTAGCCTGGCAGGGCGTTATGCCTCGGCCCTATTCGATCTGGCCAGCGAGGCAGGGACCGTCACGGCGGTCGAATCGGACCTCGAAAAGCTCGAGGCCGGTCTTGCCGAATCGCCCGAACTCAAGCTGCTCACCACCAATCCGCGCGTGACGCGCGGTCAGGCCGAAAAGGCGCTGTGGGGTGTATCCGCGATCATGGGCCTTTCCGACCTGACCCAGAAATTCCTCGGCACGCTGGCGCAGAACCGCCGGCTGGGCCAGATTCCGGGCATCATCCGAGCCTTCCGCGCCATCGCCGCCGCCCAGCGCGGGGAGGTTTCCGCCGAAGTCGCCAGCGCCCACGCGCTGACCGATGCGCAGCTTGCCGATCTCAAGAGCAAGCTCACGGCCCGCGAAGGCCGCACTGTCAAACTTTCCACGAAGGTCGACCCCGAACTGCTCGGCGGCCTCGTCGTCACCATCGGATCGAAGCGTATCGACGGCTCGATTCGTACCCGTCTCAATTCGCTCGCCCAGGCCATGAAGGCTTAAAGGACAAAACACATGGATATCCGCGCCGCAGAAATCTCCAAGGTCATCAAGGACCAGATCGCCAACTTCGGTAGCGAAGCCGAAGTCAGCGAAGTCGGTTCCGTTCTCTCGGTCGGTGACGGCATCGCCCGTATCCACGGCCTCGACAACGTACAGGCCGGCGAGATGATCGAATTCGCCAACGGCGTCCAGGGCATGGCCCTGAACCTCGAAGCCGACAATGTCGGTGCGGTTATCTTCGGCGCCGACACCGAAATCGGCGAAGGCGATACCGTCAAGCGTACCGGCACCATCGTTGACGTTCCCGTCGGCAAGGGCCTGCTCGGCCGCGTGGTCGACGCCCTCGGCAACCCGATCGACGGCAAGGGCCCGATCGAATCGACCGAACGCCGCCGCGTCGAAGTAAAGGCGCCGGGCATCATTCCGCGTGAATCGGTTTCCGAACCCGTGCAGTCGGGCCTCAAGGCCATCGACGCGCTCGTTCCCGTCGGCCGCGGCCAGCGCGAACTTATCATTGGCGACCGTCAGACCGGCAAGTCCGCCGTCGCGATCGACACCTTCATCAACCAGAAGGAACTGAACGCAGGCGACGACGAGAGCAAGAAGCTCTACTGCGTCTACGTTGCGGTCGGCCAGAAGCGTTCGACCGTGGCGCAGATCGTCAAGCAGCTCGAAGAAAACGGCGCGATGGAATATTCGATCGTCGTCGCCGCAACCGCATCGGAGCCCGCTCCGCTGCAGTATCTCGCACCCTACACCGGCTGCGCGATGGGCGAATTCTTCCGCGACAACGGCATGCATGCCGTGATCGTTTACGACGACCTTTCCAAGCAGGCCGTGGCCTATCGCCAGATGTCGCTGCTGCTTCGTCGTCCTCCGGGCCGTGAAGCCTATCCGGGCGACGTGTTCTACCTCCACAGCCGCCTGCTCGAGCGCGCGGCCAAGATGAGCAAGGCCAATGGCGGCGGTTCGCTGACCGCGCTGCCGATCATCGAAACGCAGGCGGGCGACGTGTCGGCCTATATCCCGACCAACGTGATCTCGATCACCGACGGCCAGATCTTCCTCGAAACCGACCTGTTCTACCAGGGCATCCGTCCGGCCATCAACGTCGGCCTGTCGGTCAGCCGTGTGGGCGGTGCCGCCCAGACCAAGGCGATGAAGAAGGTTTCGGGCTCGATGAAGCTCGACCTCGCGCAGTACCGTGAAATGGCCGCCTTCGCGCAGTTCGGTTCGGACCTCGACGCCGCTACGCAGAAGCTGCTCAACCGCGGTGCGCGCCTGACCGAGCTGCTCAAGCAGCCGCAGTTCTCGCCCATGCCCTTCGAAGAACAGACCGTTTCGATCTTCGCCGGCACCAACGGCTATCTCGACGATGTCGCGGTGGAACGCGTGACCGACTACGAAGAACAGATGCTCAGCTACATGCGTTCAGAGCACGGCGACGTTCTCGAAACCATCCGCACCACCGGCAAGTTCGAAGACGATGTGAAGGACAAGGTCGTCGACGCGCTCAAGACCTTCGCCAAGCAGTTCGCCTGAGACCCACGAGACTAACAGGGAGCCGTCATGGCCTCGCTTAAAGAACTCAAGGGCCGGATCAACTCGGTCAAGTCGACCCAGAAGATCACCAAGGCCAAGCAGATGGTCGCTGCGGCCAAGCTGCGCCGTGCGCAGGCCGCTGCCGAAGCCGCGCGTCCCTATGCCGAACGGCTGTCGGGCGTGATGGCCTCGCTCGCCGGCAAGGTGAGCGGCGACAGCGCGCCCAAGCTGCTGCGCGGCACCGGTTCGGACCAGCGCCACCTGCTGGTCGTCGTGAACACCGACAAGGGCCTGTGCGGCGGTCTCAACGCCAACATCGTCAAGGCCGCCAAGGTCAAGGCGCGGGCGCTGATCGCCGAAGGCAAGGACGTGGAGTTCTATCTCGTCGGCAAGAAAGGCCGTGCACCCATCAAGCGCGACTATGCCGACCGGATCAAGAAGCATTACGACACCTCGAACGTGCGCCAGCCGGGCTTCGAGGAAGCCGAGGAAATCGCCGACGATCTGATCGCCCGCTTCGAAAGCGGCGAATTCGATGTTGCGCACCTCGTCTACCCCATCTTCAAATCCGCGCTTGCGCAGGATCCCACGGTCGACCAGCTCATTCCCGTTCCGGCGCCGGAAGGCGAAGGCACCGGCGGCGATGCCGTGGTCGAATATGAACCGGGCGAAGAGGAAATCCTCGAAGAGCTTCTGCCGCGCTATGTGAAGACGCAGCTGTTCGGCGCACTGCTCGAGCGTGAGGCGTCGGAACAGGGCGCTTCGATGACTGCTATGGACAATGCCACGCGCAATGCGGGCGAGCTGATCCAGAAGCTGACGATCCAGTACAACCGCAGCCGCCAGGCCGCCATCACCACCGAGCTGATCGAAATCATCGCCGGTGCGGAAGCCCTTTAAAGGAAGCCACAAGTGAAGAAACTCGCCCTCCTCCTTCCGATTTTCGCACTCGCCGCTTGCGGCGAAGAGTCTGCGCCCGAACCGGCTGCCACTGAAGTGGCTGCGCCAGAACCCGAGAGCACGCTTCCTCCGCCCGACCAGGCTTTCTTCAAGCGGACCTTCGCCGAAACCTGTGAAGGCGCGGAACCGGTCAGCGAAGCCATCTGCCGCCGTGCGATGGGTGCCGATACCGTCTCGTGCGAATTCAGCCTCGGCGAAGACGAATACCTGCGTCACGAAGCCACTCTGGCCGCCAACGAAGACAATACCGATTGGATGCTGGAAGACGCCGAAAACCTTTGTGCCGAGCACGGCGCTCACCACCAAGACTCCTGAGCCAGTAGGATACCGATATCATGGCCACCGCACCCAAACTTAACCAGAGCCCCAACGGCACCATCGCCCAGGTCATCGGCGCCGTCGTCGACGTCGCCTTTCCGGGTGAACTGCCCCCGATCCTGACCGCGCTGGAGACGAAGAACGGCGACAACACGCTCGTTCTCGAAGTCGCACAGCACCTCGGTGAGAACACCGTCCGCACGATCGCGATGGACGGCACCGACGGCCTGACCCGCGGGCAGGAAGTCATCAACACCGGCGCCCAGATCTCGGTCCCGGTCGGACCGAAGACGCTCGGCCGCATCATGAACGTCATCGGCGAGCCGATCGACGAGCGCGGCCCGGTCGGTGCAGAACGCACCATGCCCATCCACGCGGAAGCCCCGCTGTTCGTCGATCAGTCGACCGAAGCGGCCATCCTCGTAACCGGCATCAAGGTCATCGACCTGCTCGCGCCCTATGCGCGTGGCGGCAAGATCGGCCTGTTCGGCGGTGCCGGCGTCGGCAAGACCGTGCTGATCCAGGAACTGATCAACAACATCGCCAAGGGCCACGGCGGCGTGTCCGTCTTCGCCGGTGTGGGTGAACGTACCCGCGAAGGTAACGACCTCTACCACGAATTCCTCGACGCCGGCGTCATCGCCAAGAACGAAGCTGGCGAAGCCATCTCTGAAGGCTCGAAGGTCGCACTGGTCTTCGGCCAGATGAACGAACCTCCTGGCGCACGTGCCCGCGTCGCTCTCTCGGGTCTGACGATGGCGGAATATTTCCGTGACGAGGAAGGCCAGGACGTGCTGTTCTTCGTCGACAACATCTTCCGCTTCACGCAGGCCGGTTCGGAAGTGTCCGCACTGCTCGGCCGTATTCCTTCGGCCGTGGGCTATCAGCCTACCCTGTCGACCGACATGGGTAACCTGCAGGAACGCATCACCTCGACCACCAAGGGTTCGATTACCTCGGTCCAGGCCATCTACGTTCCCGCCGACGACCTTACCGACCCGGCACCGGCAACCTCGTTCGCCCACCTTGACGCGACGACCACCCTGTCCCGCGCCATCTCCGAGCTCGGCATCTACCCGGCAGTCGACCCGCTCGACTCGACCAGCCGCGTTCTGGAACCGCGCGTCGTCGGCCAGGAACACTACGAAACCGCCCGCCGCGTCCAGGAAACGCTCCAGAAGTACAAGAGCCTCCAGGACATCATCGCCATCCTCGGTATGGACGAACTAAGCGAAGAAGATAAGCTGACCGTGGCCCGTGCCCGCAAGATCCAGCGCTTCCTTTCGCAGCCGTTCCACGTGGCCGAAGTCTTCACCAACATCCCGGGTGTGTTCGTTCAGCTTGAAGACACGGTGAAGTCGTTCAAGGCTGTCGTCGACGGCGAATACGACCACCTGCCGGAAAGCGCCTTCTACATGGTCGGCGGTATCGACCAAGCGGTCGAGAAGGCCAAGAAGCTCGCCGAGGAATCGTAAGGATATGGCCCTTCACTTCGAACTCGTCACGCCGGAAAAACTGGTCCGCTCGGAAGACGTCCACATGGTCGTCGTGCCCGGTGCGGAAGGCGATTTCGGCGTGCTCGAGGGCCACGCGCCTTTCATGTCCACCATCCACGATGGCGACGTGCAGGTGTACAAGACCGAAGGCTCTGCCCCCGAGACGATCGAAGTGCGCGGCGGCTTCGCCGAAGTCAGCGAAAAGGGCCTCACGGTTCTGGCGGAACACGTCGAAGGCTGAGCCTGCGCATAGATTAGAGCATTTGAAGGGCGGCCCGTTTGGGTCGCCCTTTTTGCTTCCAGTTGGGGGTAATGCCAATTCGTAACTTTCCCGGTCCGTAGGTGCGGGATAACCCAGCAGGATGGTGCTTCGCGGAATTTCATTCGGCTATCTGACGGTCATAGCGATTGCCCTTGCCGCTGCATCCTTGCCCCTACCCGACAACAGCCGGGGCAACTCGTTTGTTACGATAGCTGTTCTCGTCATTCCGCTTTTCATCTGCGCGCAGCCATTTCGCCTGATGCTGAAACGTCATCCAGCGCCCACGCGCCAGCTAGTCAGCGACATACGAGAGCATTGGCCCAAGCTACTATGGGCAGTTGCCCTCTACCTTTCGCTTGCAGTCACGCTCGAAGCGTTCAGCGGGATCAAGAAATCGATCCCCTTCGTGATACCGTTCTACCTCGATCCCTTCCTGATCGAACTCGACCGATTCCTGTTCTTCGGAACCGATCCATGGAGGATCACCCACGCCCTGTTTGGTTGGGCGACACAACCGATAGTTTGGCTCTATAACGCATGGCACTTCGTTCACATCGGTTTGGCGGTCTGGGTGGCTTTCTCGTTCGACGAGATCCAGAAGATCCGCTTTACCCTAATCTTGCAGTTTATCTGGCTGGTACTTGGAGGGGGCAGCCATGCTGATGTCATCGGTCGGGCCCGTAATGGTCGGAGACTTCTTCGCCGATCGCAGCTTCGATCCAATGCTCTCGGTCCTGCAGCAGCGCGCTCCGTCAGTCATCGGGATCAAGGACGCCTTGATCGCAACCATGGATAACCCGCTTTTGATTAGCGGTATTTCCGCCATGCCATCGATCCACGTCGCAATTGCCGTCGCCGCGGCTCTGTGGATTCAAAGATATCGGGTGAAAGTGCTTACCCTCGTCGGCTGGACCTATGCAGCAGCCATCTACATCGGGTCGATCCACCTGGGATGGCACTACGCAACCGACGGCCTCGTTTCAGCACCGCTAGTGCTGCTCGTCTGGTGGCTGGCAGGCAAATATCTCGGCTGGTTAGAGGGACGTGAATTAACGCTTGGCCGACGCCCTGTGCTTTATTCCAAAACCGACCGGTAGAACACGTTTCGACCAACAGCAGTCGGGAGCCGACAAGCGATTTTACACTTCGCGCGCCCGCAGGCATACCGACAGATCTGCAAGGAGGGACGCACAGCATGAAATGCGTATCGACACTCGCCATTGGCGCAGCCATGGCATTTGGAATGAGTAGCGTGACAATGGCACAAGACGGCGTGCCCGGCCCAGAAGAAGATCCGCATATCTGGCTGGAAGAGGCCCGCAGCGACGAAGCGCTGGCGTGGGTCGAAGCGGAGAACGAGCGGACTACTGCCCATATGACCGCCGATCCGCGTTTCGAGCAGCTCAAGGCCGAAGCGCTGGCAATCTACGACAGCGAAGACAAGATTCCTTACGTGTCGTTCCGCCCGGATGGCCTCTACAACTTCTGGCAAGACAAGCAGAATCCGAAGGGTGTGCTTCGGCGCACTACCCTGGAAAGCTATCGCGGCGATGCAACCGTATGGGAAACCGTGCTGGATATCGACGCACTCGCCGCTGCCGAAGGCAAGGAATGGGTTTACAAGGGTTCGACCTGCCTGCCGCCGGAAATGCGCTATTGCATGATTGCCCTGTCCGACGGGGGCAAGGACGCCACCATCTTGCGCGAATTCGACATGCAAACGCGGAGCTTCGTGGAAGGCGGCTTCGTCATCGACAGCGAAAGCCAGGGCGGTATCGAATGGCTCGACCGCGATACCTTGCTGGTTAACCGTGATTTTGGCGAAGGCACACTCACAGAAAGCGAGTATCCCTTCACCACCCGCCTCTGGAAACGCGGGACCGAGCTGGCCAACGCTCCGGAAATCTACCGGGGCGAAGCTGACGACGTGTGGGCGGGCGCAAGCCTGCTGCGCGATTCCGCGGGCATTGTGCATGGTTACACCGCCATGCGCGGAACCTCCTTCCATGACCGCGCCTGGTATCTGCAACAGGACGGCGAATGGGTCAGGCTGGAAATGCCGGAGAAGTCATCGCTCGGCGGAATTATCGATGGCCAGATGCTGTTCTCCACCGATGTCGACTGGACGGTCGGCGACCAGACCTTCCCGGCAGATGCCCTGATTTCCGCGAATCTGGAAGAGTGGCTGGCCGATCCCAACGGTGCGGAAAAGACGCTCGTCTGGGCACCGGGTGACCGCCAGACGAAACAGGGTGGCGGGTCGACTGCCAGCAGCGCCTATATCAACATCCTCGACAACGTGATCGGCAAGGTTCTGAAGTTCGATTACGAAGACGGACAGTGGGTCAGCAGCGAAATAGCCCTGCCCGACAATGCCACGGTTGGCGTCGCGGCAACATCGAACGAATCCGAAGACATCATGTATTCGGTGACTAATTTCCTTGAACCCAGTGCGCTCTATTATTCCGACGGATCTTCAACTCCGGAAATCATCAAGACTTCGCCCGCTTATTTCGATCCCGCGGGCATGGAAGTCGAGCAGTTCGAAGCGACCAGCAAGGACGGGACCAAGATTCCCTACTTCCTCGTCAAACCCGAGGGCATGGTGATGGACGGGAGCACTGCCACGCTCCTGACCGGTTATGGCGGCTTCCAGGTTCCCCGCCTGCCCGGCTACCTTGGAACGACTGGCAAGCTGTGGCTCGAAAAGGGTGGCGCCTATGTCCTCGCGAACATGCGCGGCGGCGGCGAGTTCGGCCCGATGTGGCACCAGACCGCCATCCGAGAGAACAAGCAGCGCACCTGGGACGACTTCATTGCCGTCGCCGAGGATCTGGTGAAACGCAGCATAACCTCGCCCGACCATCTGGGCATCCAGGGCGGTTCGCAGGGCGGCCTGCTGGTCGGTACGGCTTTCACCCAGCGGCCCGATCTGTTCGATGCCGCGATTGTCCAGATTCCGCTCTTCGACATGCTCCGCTATCACCTGATCGGCCGGGGCGCTTCTTGGATTGGTGAATATGGCGATCCCCGTATCCCAGAGCAGCGCGCCTGGATCGAAGGCTATTCGCCCTACCAGAAGCTGGTGGAGGGCGTGGACTATCCCGAACCGTTCCTGTGGGCCTCGACAGCCGACGATCGCACCCATCCTGCGCATGCGCGCAAGGGTGCCGCAAAGCTGAAGGCACTCGGCCAGCCATACTGGTATTACGAGGAAACTACGGGCGGCCATTCGGGCGGTGTGGACAACGAACAACGCGCCCAGCTTCAGGCGCTGCAGATGGTTTATCTGATGCAGCGTTTGATGGACGACAACGAGGGCGAGTAAGCGTCCTGACGAGTTGGAGAGGGAGGGCGGTCCGGCAGAGGGCCGCCCTTAATCTATCGACTCCGCCTCACGGGCGCATGGAAATCGGGTGGTTTGTCGGCAATCCATTGCAGAAATCTGGCAATGTCATCGTGAAGGGAAATCGCTTCCCGGTCATCGCCGAAGCGAGCTAGCTCCGCATTCGTAAAGGTCTTGTGGATCGTTTTGTGACAGATCGGATGCACCGGAACGGTTCCGCGTCCCTTCTTCGACTTCGGGATGGGATGGTGCCACTGAACTCGATGGCCGAGGGGTCGCACGCACAACCAACAGGCGGATGTTTGTTCGTTCAGCCCTTTTTCTCCGCAGCCTTTTTTTTCTTCATCGCATCGTGAAAGCGATCGGCCCAGCCCGGCTTTACCAGCTGTTCGGCCCGCACCATGCGTAGCTCTCCCGCCGCCACATCACGGCTCACGGCGCTGCCCGCTGCCACGATTGCATCCGCACCGATGGATACCGGCGCGATCAACGAGCTGTTGCTGCCGATAAAGGCACGTTCGCCGATCCTGGTCTGATGCTTGAAATAACCGTCATAATTGCAGGTAATGGTCCCTGCCCCGATATTCGCGCCCGCCCCCACAAAGGCATCGCCCAGATAACTCAGGTGATTGGCTTTCGCGCCTTCGCCCAGCGTGGCCTTTTTCATCTCGACGAAGTTTCCGACCTTGGAGGCCTTCTCCATGACAGCGCCCGGACGTAGGCGGGCATAGGGACCCACTTCGCAATCCTCCCCGACATGTGCGCCCTCAAGGTGGCTGAATGCGCGGATACGTGCGCCGCGCTCAACTTTCACCCCGGGGCCGAAAACGACATTGGGTTCGATCGTCACATCGGTAGCGAGTTCGGTATCGTAACTGAAGAACACCGTATCCGGGGCTTTCAACGTAACGCCGTTCTCCAGGGCCTCTTCCCGCCGCAATTCCTGCCACTGATGCTCCGCCGCGGCGAGTTCCTTGCGTGAATTGATGCCGAGTACCTCTTCCGGCTTATCCGCCACTACTGCAGCGCAAGTGTGCCCTTCCCGTACCGCTACGTTGACGATGTCGGGAAGGTAGTATTCTCCCTGCGCATTGTCGTTGTCGACGCGCTCCAGCAGGTCGAAAAGGTCCTTGCTGCGTGCAGCCATCAGACCCGAATTGCATAACCGTGTGGCGCGTTCCGCTTCGTTTGCGTCCTTGAACTCGACCATTTTTTCGATCGTCATGTCGGAATGCGTGATGACGCGGCCGTATTGCAGCGCATCCTCCGGCTCGAAACCGAGGACAACCACAGCGGGTTCGTCATGCGCGCGTAAACGTTCGAGCATCCCGATGATGGTTTTGGCGGTAATGAAGGGTGCGTCACCCAGTAACATGATCACATCGCCTTCGAACCCGGCCAGCTCATCCTTGGCCTGCGCCACCGCGTGCCCCGTTCCGAGCTGCGGCTCCTGCACTACGCAGATCGCGCGATCGGAAACCTGATCGATGACCTGTTCACGTTCGTCGCCTACGATGACGATTGTCTTGGCGGGCTCTAGTATCTGCACCTGGGCCATAAGATGCTCGATAATCGGCCTTCCTGCGATATTGTGGAGGACCTTGTGGAGCTTGCTTTTGAGGCGCGAGCCCTTGCCGGCTGCAAGGATGACGACGGCGAATTCACGGCTTTTGTTCATGGGATGGCGCCATGCCACCAATCGCTTGCAGTTTGAAGAACCATCCTGCACTTCCGGCCGGATGGCTAATTTTCCCTTCGATATTGTCGCTTTCGACCTTGATGGCACCCTTCTCGAAACGCATCGCGATCTCGGCACGGCCGTAAACCATGCGCTGGCGTTCGCGGGTTTTGCCGCAGTGCCGATCGACAGCGCGAGCGACCTGATCGGCGGCGGGGCGAAAATCATGCTGAAACAGGCCGTAGATGCGCAGGGTGGCATGCCGCACGAAGAGTTTCGCGATGTATACAAAGTAATGCTGGCCTATTACGGCGAGAACTACGCGGTTCACACTCGCCCCTATCCCCATGCTGTCGAGACGCTGGACGAACTGGCTGCCCGCGGTGTGCGCCTCGGGGTCGTTACCAACAAGTTCGAAGGCTTCGCCCGGGGCATTCTCGATACACTTGATCTAAGTAACCACTTCGATTGCGTGATCGGTGGCGACAGCATCGGCAAGGGACCCGACGGTCGGCACATAGCCAAGCCCTTCCCCGAACCACTTTTCAAGGCGCGTGAGTGCTGTGGCGGCGGACGCATGGTCTTCATAGGCGACAGCAGCTACGATATGAGAGCTGCGCGAGCGGCGAATGTGCCAGTCGTCGCAGCGTGCTATGGCTATTGCGACAAGTCCCGTGAAGAACTCGGCGCGGACGCTGCGATTGATTCGCTAGCTCAACTGGTGGGTGCGCTCGAGCAGCTGTGATTGCACGCCCTGCCCTTACGGCACGGCGGATCGGCGCGCATACGGTTGCAACCGCCACCCGAAAGTGCCACTTCGCCATGGCAATTGACCTTTACGTAAACGAAAAAGCAGGAGCAGCCCCATGAGCATCGATTTCAAGGATAAGGTAGCCATCGTCACCGGTGCAGGCGGGGGCCTGGGCCGCGAGTACGCTCTCGAACTCGCCCGCCGCGGCGCGAAGGTCGTGGTGAACGATCTTGGTGGTTCGCGCGACGGTACCGGGCATTCGGACATGGCTTTGCAGGTTGTCGAGGAAATCGAAAAAGCCGGCGGTGAAGCTGTATCCAATGGCGGCAGCGTCACCGAGTTCGAACAGATGGAAAAGATGGTCGCCGATGCCAAGCAGAAATGGGGCGGCGTACACATCGTCATCAACAACGCCGGTGTGCTGCGCGACAAGACCTTCGCGAAGATGACGATGGATGATTTCGAATTCGTGGTCGACGTACACCTGAACGGTTCTGCCAATGTAACCAAGGCGGCTTGGGAAACCATGCGCGAGCAGGCCTATGGGCGCGTGCTGATGACCGCCTCATCGACCGGATTGTTCGGCAACTTCGGCCAGGCGAACTACGGTGCTGCCAAGCTAGGCCTTGCAGGTCTCACCAAGACGCTCCAGCTCGAAGGCGCGAAATACAATATCAAGGTCAACACGATCTCGCCCGTGGCAGGGACGCGTATGACCGAAGATCTGTTCCCCGAAGAGGCCTTCAAGCTGTTCGACCCAGTGAACGTGGTTCCGGCCGCGCTCTTCCTCGTCAGCGAAGACGCACCCACCAACGCCATCGTCGGTGCAGGTGCCGGCGGCTTCCACTCGGCATGGACCGTGATGAACGACGCCGTCTGGCTGAAGGACGAAGAGCGGACGGTTGAAGGCTTCGCTGCCAACTGGGACAAGATCAGCGAATTCTCCAACCTCAAGGCGCCGCAGTCCGGCAGCGAGCAGTCGGGTAATATCCTTACTGCCATGCAGAAAGTAACCGGCACGGGCCCCGCCTCCGCCCGCGGCTGAGCACGGCAAAAGGGAATAATGCCCCCGGTTCATGCTTTGAACCGGGGGTTTTTCTCGCCTTCGCGCGACCGTATTGACGTATTAATACACTAGGACTATCTTTTCTCGATTATCAACGGGGAGAGATGGCAATGTATAGCCAGGAAGACCTGAATTCGGCAGTGGCCGCAGGCGCGATCAGCGCCGATGCCGCCAGTGCCCTGCGTGCACATGTCGCCGCATCGCGCGACGCAATGCCCGCCGATGCGGAGCATTTCCGCCTCATCACCGGCTTCAACGACATCTTCGTCGGTATCGGCGTGGTGATCATGCTGATGGCGATGGGGGCAATAGGTGATGCCATCTGGAGCAATCAGGATGGCCCCTCCCCGGTGAGCGGTGTGCTTGTCGCAGGTACTGCCTGGATGCTGGCCGAGTTCTTCACCGCCAAGAAGCGTATGGCACTTCCCAGCATCCTCTTGCTACTCGGGTTCGTGGGTGGTGTCTTCTTCGGACTGCTCGGCCTTGCTGTCACGATCGCCGGTATCGATAGCGGCCAAGGCAATGAAACCCTTGCGACGCTGCTCATCGCAGCATCCGGGCTTCTGACCGCCGGTGCAGCCTGGTTGCACTGGAAACGCTTCATGGTACCGATCACAATTGCAGCAGGTGCAGCGGCTATCGCGGGCACCGTAATCGCATTGATCATCGCAGCGGTCGGTCCGAATAACCCTGATATCGAAACCATCATCCTCGGCCTCGTCTTCGTCGCGGGCCTGGCTGTCTTCGCCTTCGCAATGCGCTGGGACATCAGCGACCCGCGTCGCGAAACGCGCCGGAGCGATGTAGCCTTCTGGCTCCACCTGCTTGCCGCTCCCGCTATCGCGCATCCGATCTTCGCCCTGATCGGCGTTACCGAGGGTGACAATATCGGGGCGGGCGCAGCTTTGGCGGTGCTCGGCGTCTATATCGTCTTCGGCATCGTGGCCTTGGCGGTCGATCGCCGCGCGTTACTTGTCTCGGCACTGGCCTACGTATTGATCGCCCTGACCTTCCTGTTCCGAGAGTTCGGAGCGGTGGAACTCAATTTCGCCCTAACCGCGCTGGTCATCGGTTCAGCCCTGCTTACGCTGAGCGCGCTATGGACCCCGATCCGCCGCAACGTGGTTAAAGGGTTGCCTGGAAATGTGCAGGCCCGGCTTCCAGCCACCGCCTGACAATCAGACCACCGAGAGAAGGGCTCGTCCGAAGGACGGGCCCTTTTTCGTGTCATTCTATCGCCTTCAGCAACCGGCGCTCGATAGGCGCCATTACTCCCGCCAGTGCGTGACCGCGCTTGAGCACCTGCCCGTGTTCGCCGAATAGCGTCCACATACCCTGCTTACCGCGGAGCGAAGGCCGCTTCTCGACCCGCGCCTGTGGCCGCTCCGCGTGTCGCACAAAGGCCGCGAACGTCGCGGCATCCTTCGTGAAATCCATGGCATAATCGCGCCACTGTCCGGCTGCGACCATCCGTCCATAAACGTCGAGTATCTTTGTCAGTTCTTCACGAGTAAAGCCGACCTGTTCGGGTTTGCGACCGGGAAAGGCTACGACAGTCGCGCCGCCGGGCTGCACCATCAATCGTTGGTTCCATTACGCTTGGTCGAAGCGGATTCACGTTCCTGACGCAGGGTATCGAGTTCGTTGCGTAGCGCTTTTAGTTCGGCTTCCAGCTTTTCCACGCAGTCACGGCTGGGCGCACACGGATCGTCGCAAGGGGTCCCATAGGGCAGGAACTCCTTCACCCAGTCCTCGGCAGGAACCAGCGTGCTGCGCGCCTTGAGACCGATCATCGTCGCGCCTTCAGGGACTTCATCGGTGACTACGGCATTGGCGCCAATCCGCGCGCGGCGGCCCACGGTGATCGGGCCGATAACCTGCGCGCCCGAACCGATGATGACATCGTCGCCGATTGTGGGGTGCCGCTTGCCGCCCTGTCCATTGGTGGGATTGGTCCCGCCGAGCGTCACGCATTGGTAGATGGTGACATTATCGCCGATCTCGGCTGTCTCGCCGATAACGATAAAGCCGTGATCGATGAAAAAGTTGCGGCCAATCTTGGCACCCGGGTGAATATCGATCCCGGTAACCATCCGGCTCCAGTGGTTCACGAGCCGGGCAAGGAAAAAGAGATCCGCTTCGAACAGCCAGTGCGCCACGCGGTGATATGCCAGCGCCCAGACGCCGGGATAAAGCAGCACCTCCCAACGGGTGCGGGGCGCAGGATCGCGCGCCTTGATCGAGTCCAGATAGGCGATCAGCCGTTCGAACATGGCCGCAATCCTCTCACTTGTCGCAAATCAAAGCAAGCGCGCCTGTTCTGGACCCTCCACGGCCTCCAGTGCATCGCGCCAGATGGACATGGTGGCAGGCTGCTTGCGTTCAAGGCTGAGCCGGTCGATTTCGGCAACGATCCGCTCGATTGCTGCATAACTACGCTCCATCCGGGGGACCAGATAGGCAGGCGCGCCCTCACCCAATGCAAGCCCACGCTGCATGGCATGACTCAACATCAATTTGGCAGCCATTTCGTCGCCGGGCGGGCCGATTTCGAGCTGAAGCGCAGCGCCCATACGGCTTCTCAGATCGGGCAACGATATCTCCCACCCTTCGCCGCTTACCGTAAGGAGCAAGGGGTAACCGTCTTCCCGCGCACGATTCCAGGCGTGAAAGATTTCCGTTTCGTCCCTGGTGTCGGCATCGTCGATTGCTCCGCCGCCCGTATGGGACGCAAACCAGCTGGCAAATAGAGACTTGCCCGAACGCGATGGACCGCCGAGAATTGCAGTACCGAACGGCCAGTCATGCGATGAGGCAAGCGCTTCGACAACCTGCAGATTGCCTTCTCCCACTACGATACTGGCGGGCTCCTGAGGCCCGAGATGGGAGAGGGGAAGCGCGATTTGCGTCATAACAACCAGCTTGCGCGGCGCTTAGCGGCTGATCAAGAGCGCGGTCGCTCCCTGCTGTACCGTAAAGCCCTGGGCGCGGAGCGCCTCGGCAAGGCTGCCGATAGATCCGGAATAACTTACAGTCATGACGGATGTGCCGCCGATAGCTGTTGAACGCACCCCGGTAGAGCGTACACCCGGTGTACCGCGAACATCGGCCAGAATTGCGCCGAATGCAGTTGCATCCGGCGACTGGAACTGGACCGTATAGAGAGCGACCGAGCCCTCGGGCGGTGGCCGATTGATCGGCGCGGCGCTAATGGCACCATCGCTCGCCTCTGTCGGCTCGAGGGCGGCTTCCTCGCGTCTCTGATCCTGCGCGCGAAGCTGACGGCCGAGGTCGACAAGCCGCTGGATCGCGGGATTGAGATCGCCGGTTTTCACGTTGAGCGTGGGATCCGGCCTGATCGTGCCCTCCGCCAAGGCCGTCTGGAACATTGCATCGAAGCGCCGTACCGCGCTTGCGAGCATCGCTGGCAACTGCGCGGAATTTTCGGCACGCATGGTAAAGCTATCGAGAAATTCGCTGTCGGGGCCATGCCGTGCAGTGAACGTGCCTTCGATAGGTCCGCCGGGATAGGTGTAGCGCAGTTTCGCAATCGGGACCAACACGTCCGCCGCGCCGAATTCGTCGAGAATATTGTTCCACCACACCCGACTGCGCCGGGTGGTTTGGCCAAAAGTGAGCAAAAGCGATTCGCCGCCCGATCCTTGCGGACGAACATAGTTCACGCGACTTTGCCCCGTCTGGAACTCTGCCCAGGCGCGCTGCCAGTCGTTGCGCTGTTCGAACATGAGCTGTGTACCGCCTGAAACAGTCACCGGAAGGAGGAGCATCGGCGCACTGCGCGCAGCCCCCCCCTCATCGCCCAGATAGGCCGCCGCACGCTCGCGGTCGAAAACCACACCCAACGTGGCAACGTAGCGTTTGGGACCGAGGCGCTCCTGTTCGATAACGATAGCGGACACCAGTCCGGTGATGCGTGATTCGGGCAGATCGGGCCCATCGAGTCTTTCCCACGCCTTGACCTGTGCTTCGAGCCAAGCCTCTTGGCGCGCCTCGATGCCGCTATCGGCGCGCACATCCACCTCGATACCCGAAACCTGGATATCGCGCGATGCTGCAACCGGTGCAATTCCACGTTCACCCCCGACTTGCGCTTGCGCCAACCAGCCAGCTCCGCCTGCCAGCGCAAGACCGGTAGCGGCAAGGGCGATTCGGTTGCGCCGGCTGAGGGGGAAAAACGTCCGCATGGGTACTTGCTGCGCCTTTTGCCCAAAGCATTCGGGAAATCCAAGCAGGAATGCTGGAAATTACAGGCAAATTGCGCAAAGGCGCTTGGATGAGCAGTGACACGCCTTCTTATACCTATGAACAAGCCGGGGTTTCGATCGATGCGGGCAACAGGCTCGTCAAGGCGATCGGCCCGCTGGTCAAAGCCACCATGCGCCCGGGGGCAGACGGCGAAATCGGCGGCTTTGGTGGATTTTTCGATCCCAAAGCCGCGGGATACAAGGATCCGCTTCTGGTCGCCGGCAACGATGGCGTGGGCACCAAGCTAAAGCTCGCCATAGATACCGGCCGTCACGATACGGTAGGTATCGACCTTGTCGCCATGTGCGTGAACGACCTTATCGTTCAGGGCGCGGAGCCGCTGTTCTTCCTGGACTATTTCGCGACGGGCAAGCTGGAGAATGGCGTTGCCGAGCGTGTGATCGCGGGGATCGCGGAAGGTTGCAAGCAGGCCGGATGCGCGTTGATCGGTGGCGAGACGGCGGAAATGCCCGGCATGTATGCCGGTGGGGATTACGATCTTGCCGGCTTCTGCGTCGGGGCGGTCGAACGCGGCGAGCAGCTGACCGGCAAACGTGTTGCCTCTGGTCATGTCCTGCTCGGTCTCGCCAGCTCGGGCGTTCATTCGAACGGCTTTTCGCTTGTACGCCGTCTTGCAGAAGACAAAAGCTGGAAGCTCGATCGTCCTGCCTTGTTCGATCGGGACCGGCTTCTCGTCGAGACCCTACTCGAACCTACCCGCATCTACGTGAAGACCCTGCTTCCCCTCGTACGCGACGGCCTGATCGACGCCATGGCCCATATCACTGGCGGAGGATTGCTGGAGAACATTCCGCGGGTACTGCCGCAAGGCGCACATGCCGAAGTCGATGCCGACGGCTGGAGCCAACCCGGGCTGATGGCCTTCCTGCAGGCGCAGGGAAATATCGAACCGGGCGAGATGGCGCGCACCTTCAACTGCGGTGTCGGCATGGTGCTTGCAGTCGCGCCGTCCAAGGTCGAACTCGTCCGCAGCCGTCTCGAGGAGGCCGGCGAGGAAGTTCTGGCAGTTGGACGAATCGTGGACGGCGATAAAGGCTGCACAGTTCGAGGCTCGCAGGGAACTTGGTCTGCACGCGAGGGCTGGAAGGCAGTCCATCTTGGCTGACAAGGCAAGGATTGCGGTCTTTATTTCCGGGCGCGGCAGCAACATGGCCGCGCTACTCTATGCCTCACAGCTGCCTGATTCGCCTTACGAGGTGGTATTGGTCGCAGCGAACGATCCAGAAGCACAGGGACTTGAACTGGCCGCAGC
This sequence comes from Qipengyuania huizhouensis, assembly GCF_019711635.1. GTDB lineage: Bacteria > Pseudomonadota > Alphaproteobacteria > Sphingomonadales > Sphingomonadaceae > Qipengyuania > Qipengyuania huizhouensis. Next base: position 115,319 of record NZ_JAIGNT010000005.1, read on the forward strand.
AGAAGGGGTTCCTACTTTCGCTCTGTCACACAAGGGGTTGGGTCGCGCCGAACACGACGCTGCGATGGAACAGGCCGCGCGAGACGCCGGAGCGGACTACATCGCCCTTGCAGGTTACATGCGCATCCTGACCGAACGGTTCGTCGAAAACTGGCAGGGGCGGATGCTCAACATCCATCCCTCACTGCTGCCGAAATATCCCGGATTGGACACTCACCAGCGTGCGATCGACGCTGGCGACCGTCACGGCGGGGTATCTGTCCATCTCGTCACGTCCGAGCTCGATGCCGGCGAAGTGCTTGGACAGATACGCGTGAAAATCCGGGATGGCGAAACTCCCGGCAGTCTGGCCGAACGTGTCCGTTTTGCAGAACATCAGCTCTACCCCCGCGTGTTAGGCGATTATGTTCGCCGGGAAAGCGATCCGTCCTATTTGCTGGACAAGATTCGCGAACTCGCGCTTGCCTTGCCGCAGACGCATGAACGCGAAAGTCACGGTACACCGGGCTGGCGCGCCGGAAGCGAGAAATCGGGCAAGTACTTCGCCTATTTCAGCGACAGGCATCATGGCAGCGACTACACCGCCTTGCTGGTCAAGACGAGTGGCATGGACGAGCTTCTGGACCTCGTCGAAGCGCAGCCGCAGACCTATTTCAAGCCTGCCTATTACGGTGCCAGCGGGTGGATCGGGCTCATCCTCAATCGCCCTGAACTGGACTGGGAACATGTCGGCGAATGGCTTGAACGAAGCTGGCGCAGCGTCGCACCGAAGTCTGCGACAAAACTCATGAATGTGGCGGACGAATTCTGATGGGACGCCTGACACCCTATATCTTCTTCCTCCTTGCGATTCTTGCGTTCGTCATGATCGCGCTCCAGCCGGACGACAGTTGGCAGACCGAGGAAGTAGATATGCTCGACGCAGTGCTGATCACTGCTGGCGTGCTCATCGGCGCGCATCTGCTGCGCAAACTGGGCCAGACCCTTTATACGCGCTGGAAAGACCGGCGGCATTGATCCCGCCCCGCCCGCATCCGTTCGCCCGTTCGGCAATGGCAGAGCGGGCCAACCGGCTGATTTCCGAAGTGTGGGCACGAGGTTGGGACGAAAAACCCAGACTCGAGCCGGACTATATCTGGAGAGCCGGCAGCAAAGGATATTCGCCTGAAGACGAAAGTTCGATTCGCAGCGAAGAGGAAGTTGTCGATTTCCGGCTGAGACTCGAGCGATTATGTGCCTCTCTCATCGAAGAGGCACAGCTCAATGCGCTCGGCCATACCATGGCGTATGGCCAGTTGAAGAACGCGGTTCGCAAGCGCCACGCGCTGGGCAGGTTGTGGCGGGAAAAACCGGAGCTTGGCCGGACGCCGATCGCCGCGCCTATCATCGTGTTGGGACAGATGCGAAGCGGTACGACACGCTTGCAACGCCTGATTGCTGCCGATCCGCGCCATGCGGGAACACGTTTTTGCGATAGCCATGACCCCGTGCCAGCCACGCCCGATCTGCGTCCAATCAAGGCATGGGCAGCCTTGTTCATGGCACGCAGAATCAACCCCTGGCTGGACACGCTCCACCCCTTTGGCCCCACCCGTACCGACGAGGAAATCGGCTGGTTAAGCGCAGCGCTTTCCCCGACGGCCTTCGAGGCACAGTGGCATATTCCTTCCTTCCTTGCGTTCAGCGAGGCGCGAGACGCTGGGCCCCTCTATCGCGAATTCGTCCGAATTCTACGAACCGATGCCGCATTTCGCGGTAATGCGCATATGCCGCGCGTGCTCAAATGCCCGCAATTCGCGGAAGATGGCGAAGCTCTGCTCGCGGAGTTTCCTGATGCGCGGGTAGTGCGCAGTTATCGCGATGCGCAGGATGTGCTGGCCAGTAGCGTATCGATGGTCGCAAGTCAGATGGCTTTTCAGAGCGACCGTCACGACCTGGCCGCGCTGGAGAACGAATGGGCACGCAAAATGAAACTTCGCGACCAACGGATGGACGAAGCGCTATCCGCTTTCGACGGCACGACCGCTGATGTCCGTTTCACCGAACTTGGACGCGACTGGCGCGGAACCATGGCGGCCACCTATGAAAAACTCGATATGGGATTCAACACGGCCGCAGAGCACGCGATGACAAGAGAACAGACGCGTTCCCGAAGTGGCTCGCACGCGCATCACAGCAAGATAATGAAAGAATTTCTGGCCTAAAGGCAGTCGGGCCCAGTGTTCTCCGAGCGTGTGATCTCGATGCTCGAAATCAGCGGGCCGTCAAAGCCAATCCGCCACATGCTCGGCCCGCCGACATCGGGCGAATCGCTCTGAACGCTGCCTCGGACGAGAAGCTCCCCATCGTGGTGGATCATATCGTCGATATTGATTTTAGGTCTGCTGACACCTCCGCGGAAAGCGCGGTCTCTTTCGACGAAAGCATCGAAGCCCCGGGTACGCCACCCCATTACCTTCGACACGACAACATCTTCTGTCACGAGCCTGGCGGCGCGCTGATAGTCGAGTGCGTTAAGAGCTTCTGCCATTTCGCGCACCTTCGCTTCGCGCGCAGCGCGGGGGCGTTTGAGAAGGAGCGAGCCAAAAACCATAACGGGCGCATGCTTAGCAAAACATGCGCCCGTCTAATAACACATTTGTTTCTTGCGGAGACTTTTCGAAGAAATCTGTTCTCCGCCAGATAATCAGCCGACGATTTCGTCTTCGGCGAAGAAGAATTCGATTTCGGTCTTGGCGTTCTCGTCGCTGTCCGAACCGTGGACCGAATTGGCTTCGATCGATTCTGCATAGGTCTTGCGGATGGTGCCTTCGTCGGCATCCGCCGGATTGGTAGCGCCCATCACGTCGCGATTGCGTTTTACAGCGTCTTCACCCTCGAGAACCTGCACGACAACCGGCCCAGAGATCATGAAATCGACCAGTTCACCAAAGAAGGAGCGTTCCTTGTGGACTGCGTAGAAGCCTTCGGCCTGTTCCCTGGTCATGTGGATGCGCTTCGAAGCGACGACGCGCAGGCCGGCATCTTCGAGCATCTTCGTAACCGCGCCAGTCAGGTTGCGGCGAGTGGCATCGGGCTTGATGATCGAAAAGGTGCGGGTAACCGCCATGATATGTATTCCTTGCGAAGAATTTGCTGGGGGAGAGAGTTCTCGCGCGCGCCCCTAGCGTCCGTCGCGAGCGGGGGCAAGAATTACTCGAAGCCGCGGGCGACGCTGAGCTGAGCCTCGGTCATGCTCCCCTCCTTCGTCACGCTGAGTGTAAAACTGATCCCGTCCTCGCGATTTTCGCCACCAAGGGTGGTCGCGTTTGTACCGTCGATCTCCACTTCCGGGTCGATTCCGGCTTCGAGCGCTTGTTCGCGATAGTATTCCACGACCTGCGCTCGTTCGTCGGACGTGGTGAAATCCAGTGTCACAAAGGTACCCTCGCCGTGATCAACCCGCGTTGTGCCGGTGACTTGCGCGCCGGGATACAGCAGGAAGGGCTCAGGCAGGTCGGGCGGGACATCCTTGCCCGCGCGCATCGTGGTGGTTACTCCGTCCGCATCGGTATGCGTAGCGCGAACTTCGCCACTTGCGGGATCGATATCGTAGGAGCCGACCGGCTCGATATTATCGCCCTCATTCTTATCTGCGTTGCCAATATTGTCGGCACTATTGCAGGCAGAGAGGAGGAGAGCAGATAGCCAGAGGCTGGAAAGCGTGCGTCTCATACCCGTTCGACGGGCGAAGTCACGGCAAGTTCCTGAAAGCTCAACGACCTTCGCGCCAACCGCCCTCCGGGGTTTGCTTGAATATACGGTTGTCGATGCCGTCGCGTGCAGCAAGCTCACGCCAGAGATCCCGCGCAGCGTCGGCTGCCTCCGCGTCGAAAAGCAGCATCGCACGATCGAAGGTGCCGACTTCCTCGCGCCATCGCCCATCGGCTAAGATGACTATTCGCGCTTCATTCGGTGCAGAGCAGTGATCCGAAATCAGTATCGGCTGGCGGGCAGCGTGGGGATCGTCCACAGCCCCGTTGGCGAGAAAGCTGGTGCCGCCTTGCTCCCACATGACCTGTGAAAGACGCTCGCGCAGAACTTCGTCAGCGGCCACTACCAGCAATCGCTCGCCCGCTTGCATTACCTTGCGGGCGAGCTTGGTTACCGTCACATCCACCGGATCGCGGCTCAACTGGTAGAAGTCGACGCGGATTGAAATGGCCCTTTCGACTAAGAATGATCGCTCGCTGCGCCTTAGCGCGGCTTTGGTTCAGCTTTCAGCGGTATCCGCAACCAGCCGGTCGATGAGGCGCACTCCATAGCCCGTCGCACCCTTGTCCCATGTGCGACCCTGCTTTTCGGACCATGCCATGCCGGCGATATCGATATGAGCCCAAGGCGTACCATCGGCGATGAAACGCTGGAGGAATTGCGCGGCGGTGATCGAACCGGCCCCCTTGCCGCCGATATTCTTCATATCGGCGATTGGGCTATCGATCAGCTTGTCATACGCCTTGTCGAGCGGCATCCGCCAGACCTTGTCGCCCACAGCTTCTCCCGCTTCGGCGAGGTCTTTGGAGAGCTTGTCGTCGTTCGAAAAAAGGCCGGCATATTCATGGCCCAGCGAAACGATGATCGCTCCGGTTAGCGTGGCGAAATCCACGATTCGCGAAGGTTTGAATTCAACCTGCGTCCAATGCAGCGCATCTGCCAGGACAAGGCGGCCTTCGGCGTCGGTATTGAGTATTTCGATGGTCTGGCCGCTCATCGATTTGACCACGTCGCCGGGACGCTGTGCGTTGCCGTCGGGCATGTTCTCCACCAGGCCCATCACACCGACGACATTGGCCTTGGCCTTGCGCTTGACCAGCGCGAGCATACCGCCAGCGACTGCTCCCGCTCCGCCCATATCCCATTTCATGTCTTCCATGCCCGGTCCTGGCTTGATCGAGATTCCCCCGGTATCGAAGGTCACCCCTTTACCGACGAAGGCAATCGGAGCCTCGCTACCGCCGCCGTTCCAGCGGATGGCGAGGATGCGGGAATCACGCGAGGATCCCTGCCCGACGCCGAGAAGCGAGCCCATGCCGAGCTTTTCCATCTCGGCTTCGTCCAGAACGATCAGTTCCGCGCCGGTCCCTTCGAAGCGTTCTTGGCAGCGCTCCACGAAGCTCTCGGGATAAAGGATGTTTGCCGGTTCGGTGACCAGCTCACGAGTGAATTCGACGCCTTCCGCAAGCGCGGCTCCGTCCGCCCAGGTCGCTTCCATGCCGTGGGGCGCTCCGACCACGGTAACGCCTTCGAGCGTAATCTTCTGATCGTCCTTCATCTTCGTGCGATAGACGTCGTAGCGCCAGTTACGCAGGCGGAGACCGAGGAGGACATGCGCTACTTCGACAGCGGAAAGATCGCTTTCCGATAGGTCGAGTACGAGGTTCTTGTCGCCGCTCGACTGGTATTTGCCAGCCAGAGCTGCGCCGGCCTTTTCCAGATTTGCAAACCGCGCCTCGTCGTTCCGGTCGCCCGCACCGGCCAGCGCCAGGCGTGCAACTTCGCCCGCTTCTTCCACGAAGCCATCGAAGGTCTGTCCGGCATTGCCCTTGAAACGGGCTGCCTGCGCTCCAGCGCGCATCGCAGCATTTGTGGCGGCAGGAAGCTTGCCCTTGTCTACCACATGCGCAATGAGACGCGCGCCTTGCGGACGGGACTGGCTAAACTGGATGTGCATGGGTTCTCCCGAATTCTCTGATGGCCGGTATACGCCCCGATGGTGGGCATCCCGGATGAACGCGATTGCGATTAGGCGTGGCCGGTGCGATAGGCAAGCCATGCACCGGGCCCGCGCGAAATCCTCCTTCGATGCTATGCGCTTGTGGGGGACCGCAAGCGCCGCCATTGCCCTTCTGTCCACCTCTCCGGTCATAGCCCAGGATGGCGCGGCGGCAGGCGCCGGCACTGTAGAACAGCCGGAAGGCGAGAACCCTACCGACCTGCCGCCCCCGCCCGAAGGTGCGCAGGAGCCGGTCGTCGTTGCTTCCGAGAGCGATCTTCCGCCGGAAAGTGCCGAATTCAATGCCGCGGGCGAACGCCAGATTTCCTTTGCCGCCGATATCCTCAGTTACGATTCCGAGGCCGAAACCACCACTGCGGAGGGCAACGTGGTCATGCGAACGGGGGATCGTTCGCTGCGTGCCGATACCGTCAGCTGGAGCCAGCGCACCGGCGTAATCGTCGCCAGCGGCAACGTTCGCTTCGTCGATGAAAATGGCAACCAACTCTACACCGAGCGTGTAGAGCTGACGGACGAATTCGAAGCGGGTGCGATGGAAGACCTGCTGCTCGCATTGCGGCAAGGCGGGCGCCTCGCCGCCAATCGCGGTCTTCGCGAAAGTGATGGCACGGTCACGCTTGAGCAGGCGGCTTACAGTGCCTGCGCAGTGGTTACGCCCGAAGGCTGTAACAAGGAACCTAGCTGGCGCATCACGGCCGATCGGGTGACCTATGATCCTTCGGATTCGCAAGTCCGGTTTCGCGGAGCCTACCTCGAACTGTTCGGCGCCCGAATCCTGCCCTTGCCGGGTCTTTCGGTGCGGACCGACGGCGGACCGGTTTCGGGCTTTCTTGTGCCCGACTTGCGCATCTCCGAAAATAACGGGGTCGAGGTATCGGGCAGCTATTATGTCAGGTTGGCAGACAACAAAGACCTGACCCTGTCCGCCTATCTGTTTTCGGATACCAAGCCGATGGTTTCCGCGCAGTGGCGCCATCTCACCGAGAAGGGCGCATACCAGATAACTGGCTATGTCACCCACAGCCGCCGCATTTCAGATTTTACAGACCAGACCGACAATACGGAATCGGGCCCACGCGGATATCTGTTCGCCAACGGTCGTTTCCAGTTCTCCCCCGAATGGAGCCTGACAAGCTCGGTCAGGATGGCGAGCGACAAGACCTTCCTGCGGCGATACGACATCAGCCGCGATGACCGTCTTCGGTCCATGGTCGACCTGGAACGGATAGACAGTGATTCCTATCTATCCATTGCCGGATGGGCGACGCAGACGCTGCGCCTCAATCAGGATCAGGACCAGGTTCCGATCGCGCTTCCCGTGATCGACTGGAGACAGCGGATCGACGATCCGTTTGCCGGTGGGCAACTCGAATTGCAGCTCAACAGCCTGGCAATCATGCGCAAGGCTGGACAGGATACGGAACGCGCCTTTGCCAAGGCCGAATGGAGCCGGAAGGCCATAACCGGTTTCGGGCAAGTCGTGACGGTGACCGGTCTGCTACGCGGGGATGTATATCACTCCGACGACAATTTCCTGAACGAGACCGCTTCCTATCGCGGAAATCCCGGGTGGGAGACTCGCGGGGTGGCGCTGGGTGCTGTCGATGTCGAATGGCCGTTCGTCGGTGAATTTCTCGGCGGCCAGCAAGTGTTCACTCCGCGCATCCAGCTGGTAGCGACTCCGAAAATCAAGAATCTCGCCATTCCGAACGAAGACGCGCGAGCCATCGATCTCGAAGATTCCAACCTTTTCGCGCTCAACCGGTTTCCCGGCTATGACCGGATCGAGGACGGAGCCCGCATTACCTACGGGTTCGACTGGCAACTGCGCCGACCGGGCTGGGAGTTTTTCACCACGCTCGGCCAGTCCTATCGGCTGGATAGCGACCGGGAAATCCTGCCGAACGGAACGGGTCTGTCCGAGAAGGTGAGCGATTTCGTGGGACGTACCGAAGTACGCTATCGGGATTTCGTCAAGCTGACCCACCGGTATCGGCTCGACAAGGACAACCTTGCCGTTCGTCGCAATGAATTCGACGCAACTGTGGGTTCCAGCCGTACCTACGCCGAAGTAGGCTACTTGCGGTTGAACCGGAACATCACCAGCGTGGAAGATCTTCAGGACCGTGAAGAGCTGCGCACTGCCGTCCGTGTCGCTTTTGCCAATTACTGGTCGGTGTTCGGCTCAGGCGTATTCAACCTCACCGATCGAGAAGAAGACCCAACCCTATCGAGCGACGGGTTCCAGCCGATCCGCACCCGGCTCGGCGTGGCATATCAGGACGATTGCCTCGAACTGGGCGTGACCTGGCGACGCGACTATGTTTCGGCGGGTGACGCGCGCAGGGGTGATACGTTCCAGCTATACTTCAGCCTGAAGAATCTGGGTTTTCGCTGACCCGGTGATGTTGGCAGCGCTGCGTAAACACGCTATCCGCCGCGGCGCAATCAGCTACGGTTAAGCCGGTGACAGGCAAAGCCGTATCTATTCAGGCGCAAACAGAGCGCCGCAAGGGAATACACGCGTGAACGCAAATATCGTATCGAAACTGCTTGGTCTCTCTGCCGCAATGGCTCTGGCCTCCACCGCTTCAGGCGCGCAGGCGCAAGATCAAGATGCTGCGCCAGAAGCCAATCCGCTTGGATTGCCGCAGCAGCCGACCTTGCTGGCGGATCCCGACCCGAATGTTCGCCGCGCTACTGCTGTCGTGAATGGCCATGTGATTACCGGCACCGATCTCGACCAGCGCGTCGCCCTGTTGTTGAACGCCAACCAGGCCGAAATCAGCGGTGAAGAGTTGCAGCGCGTACGCGCGCAGGTCCTGCGCAACCTCATCGACGAAACGTTGCAGATCCAGGCAGCCGAAGCGGATGAAATCGTGATCTCCGATGCGGAGGTCGATCAGACTTTCGCCCGCGTCGCTGCGCAGAACAACCAGCGCGTCGAAGACATGGAAGCCTATCTTGCGCAGGTGGGTTCTTCCGCCGCTTCGCTTAAGCGCCAAATCCGTGGTGAACTGGCATGGCAGCGACTGCTGCGTCAGAAGGTGGCCTTCTTTGTCAATGTCTCGGCCGAAGAAGTAAACGAGATGATGGAGCGGCTCGAAGCGTCGAAGGGAACCGACGAATACTGGCTCTGGGAGATATTCCTTTCCGCCACGCCCGAGAACGAAGCGGCTGTCGAAGCCAACGCCGCCAAGATCATCGAACAGCTTCGTCAAGGCGCAAGTTTTGCCGCCTATGCCCGTCAGTTCTCGGAAGCATCGACTGCCGCCGTCGGCGGTGATCTCGACTGGATCCATCTCGCCCAGCTCGGCGACCCGCAGCTTGAATCCGTCGTCAGCCAGATGCAGGCGGGCCAGCTGGTTGGACCCATCAAGATTCCGGGCGGCTACTGGATCGTCTATTTGCGGGACAAACGGCAGGTGCTCATGGCCGACCCGCGCGATGCCTTGCTCAGCCTGAAGCAGATTCAGATCACCTTCGATCCTGCGGCTTCCATCGAGCAGAACCAGGCGAAACTGCAAGGCTTCACCACAGGTATAGGATCTTTGAAGGGCTGCGGCAGCGTAGAAGAGATGGCCGCCGCACTAGGGGCAAATGTCGTCACGAACGATCAGATCCGCGCCCGTGCTTTGCCGGAACAGTTGCAGGAAATCGTCCTCAACCTCCAGATCGGGGAGACCACACCTCCCTTCGGCTCCGTCGAGGAGGGCGTACGCGTCCTGATGCTTTGCGGTCGGGATGACCCGGAAACTGCATCGGGTCCGGATTTCGACGAACTCATGGCGCAGATCGAGGACGAGCGGATCAACAAGGCCGCCCAGCGCTACCTGCGCGATCTCCGCAACGACGCCTACATCGAATACAATTGAGCGTCTTGCCTCCCCTCGCCGTCTCGCTAGGCGATCCGGCAGGGATAGGGCCGGAAATCATCGTGGAAAGCTGGGCCAGGCGCCGGGAAGCAAGGCTGCCGCCCTTTTTCGTGGTCGGCGGTGAACAAGTTCTTGAAGCAGCTTCGCGTACTCGTGGCGTGATCCGGTTGATCGGAAGTGCCGAGGAAGCATTCGAAGTATTCAAAGATCGCCTGCCGGTATTAGGCACTTCCGAAGCAGAATACACACCCGGCGAGCCGAGCGCAGAAGGTGCAGCCCTGGCACTGCATTCATTGGCGGAATCCACACGGCTCGCCCTGCTTGGCAAGGCCTCTGCAGTAGTCACTGCACCAGTGGCCAAGGACCAATTGGCCACAGTTGGTTTCGAGTTTCCCGGCCAAACCGAATTCCTCGCAGAAGTCTGCGGGCTTGACCAAGATGATGCTGTAATGATGTTGGCAGGTCCCAGCCTGCGCGCAGTTCCCCTGACAGTTCATTGTGCTCTTGCAGATGTTTCCAAGCGACTTTCGCAGGAGTTGATCATTAGGCGTGCGCGGATCGTGGCCACAGCGCTCCGACGCGATTTTGGCATAGAGAGCCCGAGGATCGCCGTGTGCGGTCTGAACCCCCATGCGGGCGAAAGCGGTCGTTTCGGGGATGAGGAGTCGCAGATCATCGCGCCTGCCATTGCAGCGCTGGTTGCCGACGGCCATTCCATTACCGGTCCTCACTCTGCTGATTCATTGTTCACGCCGCGCGCACGCAAAACTTACGATGCTGCGCTCGCCATGTATCACGATCAGGCACTCATTCCCCTAAAAGCCCTCGATTTCGATGAGGGCGTGAATGTCACCCTGGGCCTTCCTATCGTGCGCACCAGCCCCGACCACGGGACGGCCTTCGACATTGCCGGGAAAGGCATCGCCGATCCGGGAGCCATGATCGCCGCCCTCAAAATGGCGGGCGAAATGGCAGCGCGGCGCGCTGCACATGGTTGATCTGCCTCCCTTGCGCGAAGTCATTGCGCGGCACGGCCTCTCGGCCAGCAAGGCGCTTGGCCAGAATTTCCTCTTCGACGAACAGTTGCTCGACCGCATTGCCGCAGTACCGGGCAGCCTTGAGAGGAAACGCGTGCTGGAGATCGGCCCCGGGCCGGGCGGGCTGACGCGTGCGCTGTTGAGGGCGGGTGCCGAAGTGACGGCCATCGAGATGGACAGGCGATGCCTCCCTGCCTTGTCGGAATTGACTATTGCTTTCCCTGATCGCCTGCGCGTGATCGAAGGAGATGCGCTCAGGCTACACCACAATGAGCTGATGGGCGGCGAACCCTTCGCCATCCTGTCCAATCTGCCCTATAATGTCGGCACCGCGCTATTCACCCGCTGGATGGGTGGAGAAACTTGGCCGCCGCAATGGACATCACTGACCTTGATGTTCCAGCAGGAGGTGGCCCAGCGCATCGTCGCGAAGCCCGGCACGTCCGCCTATGGCCGCCTTGCCGTTCTCGCACAGTGGCGAGCGCATGCCAAACTGGCGATGAAAGTGCATCGTAGCGCCTTCACTCCGCCGCCGAAGGTGATGAGCGCCATCGTCCATGTCGAACCGGGCGCGATGCCCGAGGGCGTTTCCGCAAGGGTTCTGGAACGTGTGACAGAGGCGGCATTCGGCCAACGCCGCAAGATGCTTCGGCAAAGTCTCAAAAGTGTCCCCGGAGCTATAAATGCACTGGAGGCTATCGGAATAGATACGCAAAGACGCGCGGAAACGCTCGAGGTTTGCGATTTCGTGGCCATCGCCCACACCCTGAGCTAACCGATTTCGCCTTCCTGCGCGGACAGCTTGCGTAGCAATTGCGCGGCGATATCCAGTGCTTGCAGTTTCTCGGCGAATTGCATCACGACATGTGGACTGTCCGCCAGCGCATCGGCCAGTTCGTCGAGCGAAGCGGCCACGCGCTCCATATCGTCAACTGTGATCAAGGAATCATGCAGCGGTGCGGGCATCGCGCGTTTGGAAGGTTCATCCCGCTCGCGGAATTCTTCCATGATGCGCTGAAATGCGCGGTCCACGGATGCCTGTGGCGGTGCATCCGGAAACCAGTCCACCACTTCGGCCCGCTCGAAAAAGGATATGCCGGCCTGATCGACGCCTCTCCAGACGATCCGGCCCGGAACGGACAATGCCCCGCGTCTTAACTCGACCTCATGGCCGACGCCTGGCAGGCTCTCTCCTTCGATCAGAGCGCCCACGGACGATATATTGCATAGATGCACCACGCTGTTACCCGGCTGGGCGTGGATGTTCGCCTGCACCAGCAGGTCGACCCGCTCTTCGCGGCGTTTGTGTAAACCTTCGGCGGGCAAGGTTTGCGACCCCTTTTTTATTTTGCCGGGTCCCGCCTACCCCCAAAGGTTTACCATATGCTTGACCGGAGCCTCAGACACTCGCTTTCCGGCGCTGTCGCCATTGATGCAGCAGAGGCTCCGTGTAGCCGCTGGGTTGCTCGACGCCCTTGAAAATCAGATCCCTGGCTGCGCTGAATGCCGGACCATTTTCATTTTCGAGCAGCGGTTCGTAAAAAGGGTCGCCAGCGTTCTGTTGATCCACCTTGGCGGCCATCCTGTGCAGCGAATCCATCACCTGTTCTTCGGAAATCACGCCGTGCAGACGCCAGTTGGCGATATGCTGGCTGGAGATGCGCAAAGTCGCACGGTCTTCCATTAGCCCTACATCATTGATGTCGGGGACCTTCGAACAGCCCACTCCGTGGTCGATCCAGCGCACCACGTAGCCCAGCAATCCCTGGCAATTATTGTCGAGTTCCTCGCGGATTTCGTCTGCGGACCAATTGACCCCGTCGGCCAGCGGTATGGTCAGGAGTTCGTCGAGCTTCGCCGCATCACCCAGCCCCTTCTGGATTTCGAATACATCTTCGCGGTGATAGTGGATGGCGTGCAGCGTTGCAGCGGTCGGACTTGGCACCCACGCAGTGTTTGCTCCGGCGCGCAGGTGACCTATCTTCTCGATCATCATCTGCCCCATGAGGTCCGGAGCGGCCCACATGCCCTTGCCGATCTGTGCGCGGCCCGAAAGACCATGCGCAAGGCCAATCCCGACATTGCGCGCCTCGTAAGCCCTGAGCCAGGCGGAATTCTTCATCTCGCCCTTGCGCATCATCGGCCCCGCTTGCATCGAAGTGTGGATCTCATCTCCGGTACGGTCGAGGAAACCGGTGTTGATGAAGACGATGCGGTCCTTCACCGCGTGGATGCAGGCGGCAAGATTGGCGCTGGTGCGGCGCTCTTCGTCCATCACGCCGACCTTGATAGTATGGCGTGGCAGGTCGAGCAGGTCCTCGACTGCATCGAACAGGTCGTTGGTGAAGGCGCATTCCTCCGGTCCGTGCATCTTGGGCTTCACGATATAGATGCTGCCCTTGCGGCTATTGCCGTATTTCCCCAATCCTACGATGTCCTGCGCCGAAATCGCGCTGGTCATCACTGCGTCGAGGATGCCTTCGGGGATTTCCTGCCCGTCCCAGCGCATGGCGGGGTTGGTCATCAGGTGGCCGACATTGCGGACGAACATCAGGCTGCGGCCGGGAAGCGAGCGGCGCGTGTTGTTCGAATCGGTATAGTACTTGTCGCCCGCCAGATCGCGCGTGACGGTTTTTCCGCCCTTGTCGAAACTCTCCGACAGATCGCTGCGAATGATGCCCAGCCAGTTGCGATAGGCGAGCAGCTTGTCCTCGGCATCGACCGCCGCGACCGAATCCTCGCAATCGGCGATCGTGGTGAGCGCGGCTTCAAGGACGATATCCGAAATGCCTGCCTTGTCGGTGCGGCCGACCGGATGTTCGCGATCGAACTGCACCTCTATGTGCAGGCCATTGTTCCTGAACAGGAGACCCTTGTCGGTACGTCCAACAAACTGGTCCTGATCTATCAGATTGCCGTAATCTTCACTTTCAAGATCGGCCCAGCTCCGCTCCGACAGAGGCAGCGCTTCGTCGAGGAATTTGCGGCCTTGCGCGATTACCGCCGCGCCGCGCGCCTCGTCATAGCCGCCCGGCCGTGCGGGTGGAGCGTCGAGCGCATCGGTGCCGTATAGCGCATCGTACAGGCTGCCCCAACGCGCATTGGCGGCGTTGAGCAGGAAGCGTGCATTGAGGATGGGCACGACGAGTTGCGGCCCGGCCATAGTCGCGATTTCGGGATCGACATTCCGCGTGCCGATGGTGAATTCGCCCGGCTCCGGCACCAGATAGCCGATCTCTTCGAGAAAGCGGCGGTAAGCCTCGACATCGTGCGACTGTCCCTTACGCTCGATATGCCAGGCATCAATCTTCGCCTGTAGATCTTCGCGCTTATCCAGCAAGGCCCGATTGCGGGGAACGAAATCGCCGAGAAGGCTGGCAAACCCTTCCCAAAAATTGTTCGCATCGTGGCCCAGCGGTCCCAGCACCTCCCGCTCGACAAACGCGGCAAGAGCTGGATCGGTTTGAATACCGGCGCGCGTCACGTAATTGGTCATAGAACTCCTCAGGGTAGATCGTGCGACTGGCGATGTAGACCCGGGGAGGAGCGGCACGACCTATGCCGCCAGCGGTTGACGAATGCAAGGCGCGGGGTGGACTTGGCCTGCGCGAACCTTAAGTAAGTTGCTGATGAAACCGGATACTGCCCCCCAAGCCCTTCTCGACGCAATCGACGCGGCCACGATGCTGCGCGAGGTGCAGGCATGGTCCGCAGTCAACACCGGCACTGCGAATATCGAGGGGCTGGAGAAAATGGCAGGCGTATTGGCCGATGCCTTCTCTATCCTTCCCGGCGATATCGAGTTGGTGGAGCCTGCAACGGTCACCGCAATTTCCGCCGAGGGCCGTGAATACGAAAAGCCGCATGGCAAGCACATGGTCCTGCGTGTACGACCCGAGGCTGAGCGTCGCTTCGTCCTGACCGGACACATGGACACCGTTTTCCCTGTCGATCATCCCTTCCAGGAGGTGAAGTGGCTCGACGATGAAACTCTCAACGGCCCCGGCACGGCAGATATGAAAGGCGGCCTAAACGTCATTCTCCATTCGCTCAGGACATTCGAGACGATCGAAGGCTCTTCGCGTGTGGGCTACGATGTGATGATCAACTCGGATGAGGAAACGGGCAGTCTCGCCAGCCGTAGCTTGATCGAGGAACTGGCGCGCGGGAAATACGCCGCACTGACATATGAACCCAGCGCTCTGCCAGACGGCACGCTCGCGCACGCGCGGGGCGGGACGGGCAATTACTCGATCACCATTACCGGGCGCAGCGCCCACGCAGGCCGAAACCCGCAAGACGGGCGCAACGCCATCGTCGCGGCGTCCGATCTCGTCCTGAAGATCAAGGCGCTCGAAGCGGAGGACATTACCGTCAATCCTGCCAAGATCGAAGGCGGTGCGGCGAATAATGTCGTCCCCGACCTCGCTATCCTGCGCTTCAACATCCGCCCCAAATCGACCGATGCCATGAACCGCTTTGACGGCGATCTCGACGCGATCCTCAAGACTGTCGAAGCCGAGCACGAAGTCGGCATCCACCGCCATGGCGGGGTCACGCGACCACCCAAGCCGGTCGACGATAAGGCTCAGCGCCTGTTCGACCTCGTGAAGGCATGCGGAGCCGAACTTGGTCAGCAGATTGCTTGGAAGTCCACTGGCGGGGTGTGCGACGGCAACAATATCGCCGCGACCGGCGTCCCGGTGGTCGACACGATGGGCGTGCGCGGCGGGGCGATCCACTCGCCTGACGAATTCATGATCGTACCTTCGTTGCGGGAGCGTGCGGCGCTCTCCGCGCTGGTTCTGACAAGGTTATCTACCGGAGAACATTTGTGACCTTCCGCCTACGCGCCGCGCATATCGACGACCTCGAACATCTGTATGAAATGGCCAAGCTGACGGGTGGCGGATTTACCAACCTGCCCGCAGACAAGAATGCCCTGACCAAGAAGCTCGAACGTGCCGATGCAGCCTTCTCGCGTAGCGATGATGGGAAACTGGGCGACGATCAATTCACGCTCGTTCTTGAAAATACCGCTACGGGCCAGGTGCGCGGAACCTGTCAACTTTTCAGCCAGGTCGGCCAGCAATGGCCGTTCTATTCCTATCGCCTGACCACATTGACCCAACACAGTCAGGAACTCGACCGTACTGTGCGCGCCGAACTGCTGAGCCTCGTAACCGATCTGGAAGGTTCGTCCGAAGTCGGCGGGTTGTTTCTCCATCCGGGTGAGCGCGCCGGCGGGCTTGGCCTTCTGCTCGCGCGCAGCCGCTATCTTTTCGTCGCCATGCATCGAAGCCGGTTCGCCGACCGCATTATCGCCGAATTGCGCGGCGTGATCGACGATCGCGGCGGCTCCCCCTTCTGGGACGGGGTCGCCGGGCGGTTTTTCGGCATGACCTTCCAGGAAGCCGACTACTTCAACGCGATCAACGGAAACCAGTTTATCGCCGATCTGATGCCCAAGCATCCGGTTTATGTCGCCATGCTTGACGACGAAGCGCGTAAAGTCATCGGCGTCCCCCACCCCTCTGGCCGTGCAGCCATGCGTATGCTTGAGAACGAGGGCTTTGCAGCCGAAGGTTATGTCGACATTTTCGATGGCGGTCCGACCATGATCGCGCGCACCGATCAGGTGAAAAGCGTGCAGGACGCCAAGCCAGCTACGGTGACCGCGGTCGATCTCGACATCGGCGAACGCGCATTGCTGGCGTCGGGCGAACTGGGGGAATTTAAATCGGCTTACGGCATGCGCGACTTCGGGGATGACGGTTCGGTCGCGATCGACGAAATCAGCGCTGCCGCGCTGGAGGTCGGCGTAGGCGATACCGTCTGGAGCGTAGCACGATGAGCCTCGTCGAGATTAATTTCGATGGTATCGTAGGGCCAAGCCACAATTACGCCGGTCTCAGCCTCGGCAACATCGCCAGCGCAAGCCATAAGGGCGACACTTCCTACCCTCGGGCCGCAGCGTTGCAGGGCATAGCCAAAATGCGTTCCAACATGGCGCTGGGTCTCGCACAGGGATTTCTCCTGCCGCTGCCCCGCCCCAATCTCGGACTGATGCGTGACCTTGCCATCGACGAAAGCGCACCGCGCCAGCTTCTCGCTGCCGCATGGTCGGCATCGAGCATGTGGACCGCCAATGCCGCCACGGTCAGCCCCGCTCCCGATACGCGCGATGGTCGCTGTCACCTGACGCCTGCCAATCTCGTCACTATGCCGCACCGCACACAGGAATGGCGGGATACGCAAGCGCAGTTGAAATTGGCTTTTGGCGACGAGCAGCATTTCGCTGTTCACGATGCCGTTTTGCCTGCATTCGGCGACGAGGGCGCGGCCAACCACATGCGCTTTTGCGAAGGCCACGATGCACCGGGCGTCGAAGTGTTCGTCTGGGGCAGGCAGGGCGGCAGATTCCCCGCACGCCAGCATGAACAGGCCAGCCGCGCGATTGCCCGCCTGCATGGCCTCGATCCGGACAAATGCATCTTCATCGAACAGAACCCCGACGCTATCGAAGCCGGCGCTTTCCATAACGACGTCGTTTCCGTGGCGAACGAGCGCGTGCTGTTCACCCATGAGCGCGCATTTGCCGACCAGCAAGGCGCCTATGAAGCGATCCGCGCGGCTTTCCCCTCACTTGAGGTGGTCGAGGTACCGGAGAGTGCGGTCAGCCTCGAAGAAGCGATCCGCACCTACCTGTTCAATGCGCAGCTGCTCACGCTCCCGAGCGGCGAGATGGCGCTGGTGGTGCCGAGCGAGTGCCAGGAAAGTGCGAGCGTGTGGAGCTGGTGCGAACACATGCTCGCCAGCAACGGCCCCATTCGCAAGGTCATTCCGGTCGATGTGCGCCAGTCCATGGCCAACGGAGGCGGCCCCGCCTGCCTGCGCCTTCGCGTGGTGGCCGACCCGAGGACGGTGGATCAGCGCTTTATGCTCGATGAAGCCAAGACCGAGCGGATAGAGGCGGTGATCGCCGAAATGTGGCCCGAGAGCATCGATCCGCAAGATATCGGCACCGACGCCCTCGCCAAGCGCGTGATCGAAGCGCGCGAAGCTTTGCTGAGTGTCCTATCCTTGGACAGTCTCGTTTAATTCGGGTGCACAACGGTTAACTGCCTCGACTCTGCGTCGGGCGTTCTTACACTCGGTTCCGGATTAACCATCTGACTCGGCAGGAACGTGTCGCTGGCACGGGGATTGCACAGAGGAAGGTTAAGGAAGGAACGTTTCGCATCCATGTGGACCAAGGTGAAAAGGCTGTTCGTGATCAAGACGCGCTGGGAAGCGTATCTGATCATCTACGCCCTCGCCCTCGGTGCCATGACCCGAGGCGCGCAATATACCGTCGAGTACCCCGGTCTCAGCGGATATCTCCTGATGGCAGCAACTGCCGGTGCCGTGTTTCTGGGTGGCGCAAAAATTCTCGACGCAATCCGCTACGAGAAGGAAGCAAAAATGGAAAGTCAGACCAGAGAAGATCCGGTCGACTGAACTTGCCAAAGAATTCGAAGGTGGGGAGATTCTGTTGCTAGCCTCTCCCCGGGGCCCCGGAATCCGCTTCTGTTGCCCGGTGGGTCCAACCGCGCTTTAGCTTTGTAAGATCAGGGCGTTAGCCCGTCAGATTACGCAGCGAGAGCGAGTGCTTCGTTATCGTTGGCACTTGTGTGTTGCGAACAGTTTTACGGGGTACTCAGCCCGGGCGAAAACACTGCCTTTCAGCACACGTCGATCCTAGTTCGGCCCCGTCAAAAACCGCGATTTCTCCGCGGGTTATGGTGGAGCCGCCGGGTACTGCCCCCGGGTCCGTTGTACCTATTACACAGCGCCATTTATCGCCATAGCCGGTCGAAACCGGCAGGTCCCATATAAGGCCTTCAGGATTAATGTGAAGTGAGCGGAAGGCGGAGCAGTCCCGCGCCTTCCGCCCATCTTCGCAAAAATCAGCTCTTTTTCTTCAACTCGTCGCGAATTTCCGTGAGCAGGTCGAGCTCGGTCGGGCCGGCGGCTGCTTCTTCCTTCTCTTCCTTCATCACTTTCTTGGCGTAGCGTACCAGCAGGAAGATGATGAATGCCAGGATCAGAAAGTTCACGATGGCCGTGATGAACGCGCCATATCCGATCATTGCGGCGCCCGCTTCCTTGAGCGCGGCGTAATCGGTCATTGAGCCCTCATAACCTTCAGGCGTGGAAAGGAGGATGAAATGGTTGGAGAAATCGGCCCCGCCGAAGATTGCCCCAACCACCGGCATGATAAGATCGTCAGTCAGCGAGGCGACGATCGTCCCGAACGCACCCGCGATGATTACGGCTACGGCAAGGTCGATGACGTTGCCCTTGGCGACAAATTCCTTGAAATCTTTCAGCATTCCCGATCCTTTTCGCAACCCTGCGACCCGAACCGCATTTCTGGCACGGGAATTGTGAGCGCTCAAGCCTGCTTTGCTTGAAAGGCAGGAACAGCGTGCTATCTGGATAAGACAGTTTCGCATTCAGGTTGTTCAAGAGGAATTGCCGACATGACTCGTATCTTCGCCATCCGCACCTTCCTGCTGGGCGCATTTGCGCTTGCCCTTTCGGCCTGCGGGATCAACTCCGTCCCCGCCGCGGAAGAAAACGCCAAGGCCAAATGGGCCGATGTGGAGGCGCAGTTCCAGCGCCGCGCCAATTTGATCCCCAATCTGGAACAGATCGTGATGTCCTCCGCCGAGCAGGAGCGACAGACGCTCAACGAGGTGATCGAGGCGCGCGCATCGGCGACACGGCCCGAGATCCAGCTTGACGAAGGCGATCTCAACGATCCCGCCAAGATGCAGCAGTACCAGCAGGCTCAGAACCAGCTGGGCGGCGCACTCAGCCGCCTGCTCGTTTCGGTCGAACGCTATCCCGAACTGCGCAGCCAGGACAATTTCGGCCGCTTCATGACTCAGCTCGAAGGTACCGAAAACCGTATCGCGGTCGCCATTCGCGACTATAACGAAGCGGTCCGCCAGTATAACACCACCATCCGCACTTTCCCCGATACGATCGGCGCGAACATCATCCATGGTGCGGAACCGCTGGTGCCTTACGAAGCCGTCAGCGAAGGCGCAGAAACTGCGCCTCAGCTCGACATGCGCAGCGACGCCGAAGCCAACTGAAGCGCGCGGGAGGCGCGACCATGAACCGCATCCTCGGTCTGCTGCTGCTTCTGGCGGCCGCGCTCGGCCTCGCCTCGCCTGCGTTGGCGCAGCCCGTGTTCCCCGAACGCGGCACTGCACCGGTCGTCGATGAGGCGAATATCATCGACGAGACAACCGAAGCCGAACTGACCCGCAAGCTCGCCGAGTTCGAAGAGCGCAACCAGCGCCAGTTCGTGATCGCCACCGTACCCGACCTGCAGGGATACGACATCGCCGAATACGGCTATCAGCTCGGCCGCAACTGGCAGCTTGGCGATGCCGAGAACGATGACGGGATTATCCTGCTCGTCGCCCCGAATGAACGGCAGATGCGGGTCGAAGTCGGCTATGGCCTCGAAGGTATCATCCCCGACGGGCTCGCCTTCGAATATGTCGAGGGGATGAAACCTTTTTTCCGCGAGGGTGATTATTCTGGCGGTATCAGCTGGGGTGCGGACCAGATTATTCGCCAGCTCGAACTGCCGCCGGAAGAAGCCGCGCAGATCGCCCAGGCTTCCGAGCAGCAGCGCGAAAGCAAGGATAGCGGATTTCCAATCGGCGGGCTGATCTGGCTCGCCTTCATCGTCTTCTTCTTCATCCTGCCGATGTTCAGCGGACGCGGCCGGCGAAGGCGCTATCGCCGCGGCCCGTGGGGCAATGCGGCAAGAGACATCATCCTGTGGGAAGCGGGCAAGGCGATTGCACGCGGTCTGGACGGCAATGGTGGCGGCTGGGGCGGCGGTGGCGGCTTTGGCGGCGGCGGAGGCGGTTTCGGCGGCTTCTCCGGCGGTGGCGGAAGTTTCGGTGGCGGCGGCGCCTCGGGAGGCTGGTAGATGCGGTATCTGGACGAAGCACAGCACAAGATCGTCAGCGATGCGGTCGCAGCTGCCGAAAGCACGACCAGCGGCGAAATCGTCACCGTGCTGGCCGACCGGTCGGACGGTTACACCGATATTGCACTGTGGTGGGCCATTGGTGCCAGCTTTACCGCGATGAGCATATTCGCTGCCTTTCCCGAATTTTTCCTCTCCTGGGTTGACTGGCTGGCGGGTGGTTGGACCGTGGAATGGACGCAGGGGCAGGTGCTCACCCTCGTGCTTGCGCTGGGCCTGGTAAAATTCTTCGGTGTACTGGCCATCCAGCTGTGGCAGCCGCTCAAGTTCGCCCTGATCCCTGGCCCCGTAAAACAACAACGGGTCCGAGATGCGGCGATCCGGAATTTCAAGGTCGGTGCAGAACGGCGCACACATGGTCGCACGGGGGTGATGCTTTACCTTTCGATGCGCGAACACCGCGCCGAAATCGTGGCCGACGAGCCCATTGCAGAGCGCGTTCACGCCGAAATCTGGGGCGAAGCCATGGCCGACATGCTGGCCGAAGTCAGCCGCGGCCGCATCGCAGACGGGCTGGCGGCAGGCGTGCGCGACGTGGGCCTGGTCCTTTCGGAGCATTTTCCGCGCGACAAATATGACGAGAACGAACTGCCCGACCGGCTTATCGAAGTCTGACCGTGGCCGTTCCCGATCACGATGCGCCCGAAGAGGTGATGTGGCAGGGCAAGTTTGTCACAGCCAAAAAACGCGGACGCTGGGAGTATGTGTCGCGCAGCCGGGGTATCCGGGCGGCAGTAATCCTCGCGATTGACGAGGAGGATCACGTTCTTCTGGTCGAACAATATCGCGTTCCGCTGGGGCGCAGTTGCATCGAACTTCCCGCCGGTTTGATCGGCGACGATGATGACGCCGCTGACGAAGAACCCCTGGCCGCCGCAGGGCGCGAGCTGGAGGAAGAAACCGGCTTCCGCGCCGCTACGCTCGAGAACATGGGCTGTTTCTACTCTTCTCCCGGAATGGTCAGCGAGAGTTTCACGCTGGTACGCGCACGCGGCCTGACGAAGATCGGCGATGGCGGCGGAGTCGACGGTGAGAATATCACCGTCCACCGCGTTCCCCGCACCGAATTACCCCGCTTTCTCGATGAAAAGAGAAAGGCAGGTTGCGGCGTCGACGTGCGTATGCTCCTTCTGCTCGGGCAAGGAATTATCGAGGGAGAGTGAATATGGCTGGCCGCTGCAAAGGAAAGTTGGCGCTGGTAACGGGCGCCGCCCAGGGGCTTGGTGCTGCGCATGCCCGCAGGCTCGCAGAAGAAGGCGCACGGGTCCTGTGCACCGATGTCAACGGCGAAGGCGCGGAAGCGACAGCCGCCCGGATCGTCGAGGAAGTAGGTGCCGGCCATGCCTATGGTGTCCAGCATGACGTTACCGACCCCGAAGCATGGGAGCGCGTGGTCGAAGCGGCGGAACGCGAACTGGGCGGGCTCAACGTGCTGGTGAACAATGCCGGGATCGGTGTAGCGGGCAACATCGAGACCTGCGATTTCGAGGACTGGAAACGCTGCTTTTCGGTCAACGTCGATTCCATTTTCCACGGCTGCCAGAAGGCCTTGCCGCTGATGCGCGAACACGCGCCGGGATCGATCATCAACATTTCCAGCATCGCCGGCCTTATCGCCAGCGACACCATGCCCGCCTACAATTCCAGCAAGGCAGCGGTATGGATGCTCTCGAAATCGATTGCGCTGCACTGCGCGAAGAACAACATGGATATCCGCTGCAACTCGGTCCATCCGACTTTCGTCGACACGCCGATCCTCGACGGGACGGCAAAGGCGCATAGCCTCGACAAGGGAATATTGCTGGAAAAGCTCGCTCGGCAGATCCCCCTGGGGAAAGTGGGGGAGCCGGACGATATCGCCAATGCGGTGGTCTATCTCGCCAGTGACGAGAGCAAGTTCATGACCGGTGCGGAGCTCAAGCTCGACGGCGGTATCTCGGCCATGTAAAAATTGGGACGCGGTATTGCCCCCGCGTCCCGGTTCAATCGGCGATCAGAGCGATGCCGAGGTAGATCAGGATGAAGCTGCCGAAGCCGAGCAGTGTTCCGAGCACGAAGCCGACACGGACCAGCGTGGTGTCGATCCCGAAGTGGCGGCCGATCCCGGCGCAGACGCCCATCAGCTTGCCGTTATGGCGGTCGAGGCGAAACCCGCGGCTCGGCTTTACAGCATTGTCATCGTCGCGAAATTTGAGCTGGCTCATACCAGAACTCCACCGGGCATTGCGGGGATGATGGCCGTGGCGAAAAACACCGCGGAGACGGCCAGCGAGAAGACGGCTGCGAGAAATTTGCCGCCAGACTTTTCGGTATCGAACATGAGAACTTTCCTTTTATAAACTGGGTGTGGGCGATTGCGTCAGGCGATCAGGCCTGCGGGCGATGCGGGGACGATTGCGTAAGCCATCATGAGCGCCGATGCGCCGACGGCGAAAACAGCGGCGAGAGCTTTGTTGCTGGCAAATCCGAAAGCAGACATTGTGATAATTCCCTTAAACCTTGGCTGGTTCGGCGGACCATCCGGCGAACACAAACTACTTTGCAAAGGGCGTGCCAAACTCGAAAATTGGCTGAATTCGGCCATTCCAAACTTAACCGAGACCTCCAGCACCGTTCACCAATCCGAAAGGTTGGTGAATTTTCCCAACATTTGGATTTCGCCTTTCGGCTGGTGAGCCTCATCCGCAATCGCTAGGGCTTGCGCTCCCATGCTTGACCGCATTTCCCTCAGCCGTTTCCGCAATCACGAGGCGACCGAACTGGTCGGCACCTCGCGCTTCAACCTGCTCGTGGGCGACAATGGCGCAGGCAAGACCAATGTGCTCGAGGCGCTGTCCCTGCTTTCGCCCGGGCGCGGGCTGAGACGGGCCAATCTCGCGGAAATCGTGATGCATGGGGCCGGCGCCGGTTTCGGGGTCGGGGCCAGCCTGGCTGCAGGCGACGTGGGCAACGATCCTGTGCGCCTCGCCACCTATTGCGAGAGTGCCCATCCGGGTCGCCGCCGCGTCCGCATCAACGGGGCGGACACCACAGCCACGGCGCTGGGCGAATGGATCGCGCTGACCTGGCTGACCCCGGCGATGGACGGGCTATTCACCGGCCCTTCTGCCGACCGCCGCCGCTTCCTCGACCGTATGTCCCTCGCCCTCGATCCCGCCCATGCACAACATGCCGCTCGATACGAGAGCGCCTTGCGTGAACGCAATCGCCTACTCTCCGACGAGCGTATTCCCGAAGCTGCATGGCTCGACGCCATCGAAGCGCAGATGGTGGACCATGGTGGCCGCTTGATCGCGGGGCGGGCAGCGCTGGTCGATACGCTGATGGCACGGATCGCGCATATGCCGAGCGAGCCCTTCGCCCGCCCGGCCATCACCTATACGCCGGGCGGTGCCGACAGTGCAGAGGCGCTTTCACAGGCGCTGTTCGAGGGCCGCAGGCGCGACCGCGCCGCCCAGCGCACGCTTGCCGGCCCGCATCGCGACGAGCTGGAAGTTATCCATGCGGCCAAGCGCGTCCCTGCGGCGCAAAGTTCCACTGGCGAACAGAAGGCCATGCTTGTGGCTATCACCCTCGCCCATGCCGCGCTAGCGGCACAGGGACGCGCGGGCGTCCTTCTGCTCGACGAAGTTGCCGCGCATCTCGATCCGGTTCGCCGCACGGCGCTGTTCGAGCAGCTATCCGCCAGCGGCGCGCAAGTATGGATGACCGGGACGGAAATCGCGCCATTCGACAGTATCGCCGGGGATGCGGCGATCTGGCGCGTGTCGGGCGGAACGGCCGATCCCGCTTAGCCCTCGTCGGGCAGAGCCGCCTGAACCTCGTCCAGCGTATCGGCCACCAGCGCATCGATCCCTTCTGCCGTCGGATGGATGCGGTCCGACTGGAACAGCGAGGGGTCCTGATAGATGCTTTCCAGCCAGAAGGGCACCAGCTGCGCATCATATTCGCTGGCCAGCTCACCATAGAGCTCATCGAACTGCTGCTGGTATTCGGGGCCGTAATTCGGCGGCGCGCGCATCCCCATCAGCAGGACCGGTATCTCGCGGCTCTGCAATTCCTCAAGCATTTCTTCGAAATTGGCCCGCGTATCGGCGGGCTGGATACCCCGCAGCATATCGTTGCCCCCCAGTTCAAGCAGGACGAGATCGGGCTTTGCCGCCTGCTGGTCGAGCACGAAACCCAGCCGTTGGCGACCGGCTGCGCTCGTGTCACCCGATACGCCTGCATCGACCACGCGGGCATTGATGCCCTGCTGCCGCAGTGCCCGTTCGAGCCGTTCCGGATACCCCTCGTGTTCCGCGAGATTGTATCCCGCGAACAGGCTGTCACCGAACGCAAGGATGCGCCGTTCCTCGCCCTCCACCGCAATATCCTCGGGTGCCGCGGTTTCGCTGGAGGGAGCATCCGCGATCTCCGCATCCTCCGCCTCGCTTCCGCAAGCGGCGAGCGAAAGGGCGAGCAGGGGTATCGACAAACTACTGAGGCGCATCGGCGGACTTCCTTGTGTGGATATGGCGCTTCTGCCATCGCAGCCATGTGACAACTTCTCAAGATGCGATCATCGCGCGCGACCTGCGCCTCACCCTCGGCTCCTCCGAAGCACCGGTAGAAATCCTCAAGGGCCTCGACCTGACCATCAAGGCCGGGGAAACCGTGGCGTTGCTTGGTCCGTCCGGCTCCGGCAAGAGTTCGCTCATGGCGGTGCTGTCGGGACTGGAACGTGCCAGTTCGGGCACGTTGCAGATCGCGGGGCAGAACTTCGCCACTCTGGATGAAGACGAACTGGCCCGGGCCCGCCGTGGGCGGATCGGTATCGTCCTCCAGGCCTTCCACCTGCTGCCGACGATGACTGCACTGGAAAATGTCGCCACGCCGATGGAGCTTGCTGGCGAAAGCGATGCGCAGGCCCGGGCGAAGGCTGAACTGGAGGCCGTGGGCCTTGGCCACCGGCTGGACCATTACCCGCAGCAGCTTTCCGGCGGCGAGCAGCAGCGCGTCGCCATCGCCCGCGCCACCGCGCCCCGCCCCGAACTGATCTTCGCGGATGAACCGACCGGCAATCTAGACGCCGCGACCGGTCACGAAATCGTGGAGCTGCTCTTCAAACGCCGTGCAGAAACGGGCGCGACCCTGCTGGTCATCACGCACGACCCCGAACTGGCAGATCATTGCGAGCGGGTGCTGACGCTCGGCGATGGCCGCATTGCGAGCGACACCTCTGCATGAGCTGGGGTACGGCCTGGCGGATCGCGCGCCGCGATCTCAATGCACGCTTCAAGGGGCTGCGGCTCCTCCTGGTGTGTATCTTTCTCGGCACGGCGGCCCTTGCGGCAATCGGTTCGCTGACCGCAGCCATAGAGCGCGAACTGTCGGCGAATGGCCAAGCTTTCCTCGGCGGGGATCTCCAGATCGAGCTGTGGCAGCGCTCGCTCAACGATGAAGAGCGCAGCGCGCTGGAAGAACTCGGGACCGTCTCTGCCGGTACCCGCCTGCAGGCCATGGCGCGAAAGGACGATATTGCTGCGCCGATCGAATTGAAGGCCGTCGACAGCGCCTATCCGCTCTACGGCACGCTGACACTGGAAGGTGGCCGTGAAGTGGGCGCGCCCAGCGGCAACCAGGCCTATCTCGCTCCGGGTGCGGCGGACAGGCTTGGCGTCAGTGAAGGCGACAGTATCGCCGTCGGAACCGAAACGCTGGTGGTCGAAGGGATTATCGATGATGAGCCCGACCGTCTGGGTGAAGGATTCCAGCTGGGCCCGACCATCATCGTCGCCGAAGACGTACCGCAGCGTGCCGGCCTGCTGGCACCGGGTGCAATGTACCAGAGCAAGACCCGCGTGGCGCTTTCTTCCCCCACCGACCTCGAACAGGTGGAGGAAGACCTCGAAGCACGCTTCCCCGATGCCGGGTTCGATATCGACACCGCCGAACGCGCCGCGCCTGGAACAGATCGCTTCGTCGAACGCATGAGCGAGTTTCTGACGCTCGTCGGTCTCGCCGCGCTGGTAATCGCCGGCATCGGGATCGGCGGCGGTGTCTCGTCCTATCTCGACGCGCGGCGACAATCGGTGGCAACCTTCAAGGTATTGGGTGCCGACAGCCGCGATATCGCGCGGATATATGCGCTGCAGATATTCGCAGCCTCCGCAGTCGGCTCGCTGGCCGGGCTGGCGGTAGGCGTGGCGACCGTCCCGCTGCTCGCCTCTGCGCTGGAGGGCTTGTTGCCGGTCGACGCCGGGTTCGTGATCGATCCCGGCGCTCTCCTGCTCGCTGCCGCTTACGGACTGCTGGTTGCACTCGTTTTCGCCGCGCCTCCGCTGATGCGCGCCCGGCATTTCCCGGCCATGGCACTCATGCGCGCGCGGGTCGCGCCGCTGGCTCGCGACAGATCGGCAATTCTGGTCGTGATCGCAGGGTTGGCCGCCATCGTCGCGCTCGCCCTTCTGACATCGAGCCGTCCCATGCTTGCCGCCGGCTTCCTTGCCGGTGCAGCCGTCGTGCTGGGCCTGCTGGCGCTGCTCGGCTGGCTGATCCGCAAGGGCGCGACCGCCCTGCCCCGCCCCGCCAGCCCGATCGCGCGCGCGGCACTCGCCAATATCTACCGGCCCGGTTCGAGCACGGGTGCGCTGGTCACCGCATTGGGCTTCGGCCTTGCAGCCTTCGTCCTCCTCGCCGCGATCCAGAGTTCGATCGACGGCAATATCGAAAGCCGTGTGCCCGAGCAGGCCCCGGACTATTTCGTGCTCGATGTGCCCCGCGATCGCGAGGCCGATTTCCGCGCGGTCGTGGAAGCGACCGATGCCGAGGCTCAGATTCGTACCGTGGCCGCCTTGCGCGGCGCCGTGCTGGCTTTCGGGTCGGACGGGGATATGACCCGCACCTCCACCCTCGAAGACATTCCGGACGGTGCCTGGGCACTACGCGGCGAGCGCGGTCTGACCTATGCCGAAGAAGTGCCGGCAGGCAACGAACTGACCGATGGCAATTGGTGGGGCCCGATGTACCAGGGGGAACCGCTGGTATCGGTGGACGAGGAATTCGCGGAAGCCGCGGGCCTCAAAATCGGCGACAAGCTGACCTTCGGCGTGCTGGGCGCGGAGATAGAGACCCGTATCGCCAACACACGTCGCATCGACTGGGAAAGCATGGGCTTCAACTATGTCTTCGTGCTCAGCCCGAATGCCCTGCGCGACACGCCTCACAATCTGGCAGCGACCATAGAGCTTTCCGAAGGCACTCCCACCGGACCGCTGCTGCAGGCCCTCGTGCGCGAATTCCCCTCGACCTCGGTGATCGAGGTCGGCGGCGTACTGCAACAGGCGCGCACAATCCTCGAGCAGGTTGGCTTGGCTACTCTCGCTGCGGCAAGCGTTGCTGTGCTGGCAGGACTTGCCGTCTTGCTCGGCGCTATCGCGGCCGCACGCGCCTCGCGCACCTACGATACAGTCGTGCTCCGCGTGCTCGGCGCGGATCGGCGGCAGGTGCTGGCCATGCAGCTGGCCGAATATGCGCTACTGGCAGGCGCACTGGCGATAGTCGCCCTCGGCCTCGGCAGCCTGACCGCGTGGCTGGTGGTAACACAGCTGTTCGAATTCGACTGGCTGCCCGACTGGAGCGAGGTTTTCGCCGTGCTGGGCCTGGGATTGGCCGTGGTGCTGATATTCGCCGTAGGCGGATCGCTGCCGCTGCTTCGCACGAAACCCGCACAGGCATTGCGGGCACTTTAGTCCGAACAAGAAAAAGGGGGCCCGAAAGCCCCCTTCCCCAATTTCCGATCTGATCTTTGGGATCAGAACTTGAACTTCGCGGCGACGCCGTAGGTGCGCGGCTGGTTCGGATAGCCCGAAATCGCCTGCCCCTGCGCGACCGCCGGGAAGATCGTCGTGATGTACCGCTCGTCGAGCAGGTTGCGGCCCCACAGCGTAAGCTCCAGCCCCATATCCATCGCATATGTGATGGAGGCGTTGAGGCTGTTCACTTCGCGGGTGAACGGAAGCGCCGCATCGCGAGCCGGTTCGAAATCACGCTCGCCCGTGACCGGATCGGTGACGATGTAGTTAGTCAGACCGTTGAGCATCTGGACGGGCGACTGGTAGGAGAAATCGCCGCGCAGGATGATGCGATCGCCCGCGTCGTTGATTTCCTTGTTATAGGTCGCGCCGAACACTGCCGAAAGCTCGGGAACACCGGCGACCTGTACGCCCGAAAGGTCGCCCACCGGCGAATTTTCGAAGCTGTCGTAGATCGGGTCGAGATAGGTCATCGCGACATTCAGCGTCAGCGAATCGGTCGGGCGGACATTCCCGTCGAACTCGATGCCGAAGGTTTCCTGCTTGCCGGCGTTCGACAGGATGAACGACGTACCGGTGAAGGTGTTCGCCTGGAAATCCTTGATGTTCTGCTGGAACACCGTGAGGTTTGCAGCGGCGTAGTCCCAGTTGCCCTTGATA
This sequence comes from Qipengyuania huizhouensis, assembly GCF_019711635.1. Classification (GTDB taxonomy): domain Bacteria; phylum Pseudomonadota; class Alphaproteobacteria; order Sphingomonadales; family Sphingomonadaceae; genus Qipengyuania; species Qipengyuania huizhouensis. The sequence goes on from NZ_JAIGNT010000005.1 coordinate 144,520, forward strand.
CCGAGTTCGAAGACTTCGGAATTTTCAGCTTCGGCGAAACGAGTGCCGGGGCGCAGGTTGGTGACCGCCAGGCCCTGTGCCTGCAACTGGGCGAAATCGCCCTCCAGCGGACGGCTGTCACGCGAGAGGTTGAAGCTCGGTGCCTTGTATCCGGTCGCCCAGCTTGCATAGACATTGAGCGTCGGCGTGACCTCGTAGGCGAGGCGCACGTTGTAGCTCCAGTCATCATCATCCGTCGCACAATCTTCGACTGCGTTGGGGCAGTTTTGCATGGGCGGCAGGAACTGGAGCGGCCTGAGTGCCAACAGCGGGTTTACAGCCGGGTTCGTATCGTTCGCATCTGCGAAAGCCTGGACACCTGCCGAGACCTGCTGGAAACCTGCCGGGTTCGCACCGGCGAAAGCGCCTATTTCAGCCTGCGTCGCCGGACGGCCGAGGCCGAGCAGCGTACCGACCTGCGTGGCAAGACCCTGCGCGAAGATCGCGCGATTGCCCGAACCAACCAGATCAACATTCGAGAACACGTCGGTGCTCGTCGAATTGGTGACGATCTGCTTCTTGTCCTTGGTGTAGTTGGCACCGAGCGTCAGCACGAGACGGTCGGTGAAGGCGAAGTCGAGATTGCCGAAGATCGAGTAGGCTTCGTTATCCTGCACGATATTGTTGAAGAAGCCCTGCCCTTCGGCGAAGAACTGGCCGGTGTAGTCGGTACCGTCGAGCGCGGAGAGAGTGGCTTCCAGCGAATCGACATTCTGCGCTCCGTCGGTTGCGCCCTGAAGCAGCAGGTTGGCATAGGAACGGAAATCCTCGCCGAAGACGATCTGGTCCGACGTATCGACGGTCTCGTCGAAGTAATAGCCTCCGAGCAGGAAGTTGAGCGGGCCGTCGAAATCCGACGCGATGCGCAGTTCCTGCGTGAAGGTATCGATCGCGGCATCGCCGATGTTCGCGCCGGTCACCGCGTCGAGGCTGGTGAAGTCGACGTCCTGATCCGCCATCAGCGAGGTTTCACGATAGGAGGTGATCGAGGTCAGCGTGACCGGGCCCAGTTCATAGTCCAGATGGCCCGAGATACCGTAGTTCTCGATTTCGTTGATCGGATCGACATCGGTGAAGATCACATCGCCATCGGGGTTGTTACGGAAGTCGTTGACCTGTCCGCCGAGCAGCTGGATCGCGCCGATTTCCGCCGAGGGACGGACGTTCACGACGCCGCAGCAACGCTCTTCGATCTTGTCGTAATCACCGATGATGCGGGCAGTGAACGGACCGCCGTTGTCGAACAGCAGCTGGCCGCGGGTAAACCAGCGGTTGCGATCGTTGACGTCCTGGCCGTTGACGCCATTGGTCAAATAGCCGTCGCGGTTGTTCCAGCCAGCGCCGGCACTGAAAGCGACCGAATCGGAGATGGGGCCAGTGATATAGCCCTTTACGACCTTGGCATCGTAATTGCCGTAACTCGCCTCGACCATGCCGTTGAAGTCGAATTCCGGCTCCTTGGTCACGATGGAGATGACACCGGCACTGGCATTCTTGCCGAACAGGGTCGACTGCGGTCCGCGCAGGACCTCGACGCGCTGGATGTCGGGAAGGTCGGAAATCTGCGAAACCGCACGGCTGCGATAAACGCCGTCCACGAACATGGCGACCGAGGGTTCGAGACCGATGTTATTGCCGTCCGTGCCGAAGCCGCGGATCGAATAGCTGGTGGCGAAAGCGCTCTGCAGCTGGCTGACGCGAAGCGAGGGAACCACGGTCGCCAGATCGGCGATGTCGCGGATTTGTGCGCGCTCGATCGTCTCGGCGCTCGTCACGCTGACAGCAACGGGGACTTCCTGCAGCGTCTGTTCGCGCTTGGTGGCGGTGACGACAATGATGTTCGGATCGGGGCTTTCCGCCTGTTCTTCGGCGGTATCGTATTCGGCGGCCTGTTCCTGACCTTCTTCCTGTGCCGATGCCACCGAAGGCACGACGAGGGCGGCGGTGCCGACCAGCAGGGCGGAACGAACGGTCGCGGCGCGACCGACAGCAGAAAATTTCATATTAAGGCGTCCTCTCAAACGATGCGTATCTTTGGCCTGACATGCAGTCCCCAAACCACGCAGACATATGCGGATTATTGGGTCTGTCCCCTGCTCTCAAGGATTTAGCGACGGCTTTCGACAGGCAGAAGCAATGTGTGCCTTTCGAGTCACACACGGCTGAGCTTGCCGCAGTGCACCATATCGGCTAGGGGCGCGCACGAATTGGCAGGGCCGATTTGCGCCCGCCGCTACGGCATCCTTACGAAAGCAACTACTATGTCCCGCGACCTTCGCAACGTGGCGATCATCGCCCACGTCGACCACGGCAAAACCACCCTGGTCGATCAACTTTTTCGTCAGTCGGGCACGTTCCGCGAAAACCAGCGCGTGGAAGAGCGTGCGATGGATTCGAACGACCTCGAAAAGGAACGCGGGATCACGATTCTCGCCAAGTGCACCAGCGTGGAAAAGCACGGCGTGCGCATCAATATCGTCGACACGCCCGGCCACGCCGACTTCGGTGCCGAGGTGGAACGTATCCTCTCCATGGTCGACGGGGTCATCCTGCTGGTCGATTCCGCCGAAGGTCCGATGCCGCAGACCAAGTTCGTCACCGGCAAGGCGCTGGGCCTCGGCCTGCGCCCCATCGTGGTGGTCAACAAGATCGATCGCAGCGATGCGCGCCCGCAGGAAGTGCTCGACGAAGTGTTCGATCTCTTCGCCAGCCTCGATGCGACCGACGAACAGCTCGACTTCCCCAGCCTCTGGGCCTCGGGCCGCGACGGTTATGCCAGCGAAGACGAGAATGCCCGCGAAGGCGATCTCGAACCTTTGTTCAAACTGATCATCGACCACGTGCCCGCGCCGGGCCTCGATACCCAGGCACCGTTCAGCTTCCTTGCCACCCTGCTCGACCGTGACAATTTCATGGGCCGCGTGCTCACCGGCCGCGTCCAGTCCGGCACGGTCAAGCTCAACGATCCGATCCATGCGCTCGATGCCGATGGCAAGATCATCGAAGTCGGTCGCGCAACCAAGCTGCTGTCCTTCGACGGGCTCGACCGCGTGCCGGTGGAAAGCGCCGAAGCTGGCGACATCATCGCGCTGGCGGGCTTGGAGAAGGCGACCGTCGCCAACACCATCGCCGATCCTTCGGTGAAGACGCCTATCGAGGCACAGCCGATCGATCCGCCCACGCTGGCCATGCGCTTTGCCGTCAATGACAGCCCGCTTGCCGGCCGCGAAGGCAGTAAGGTCACCAGCCGCATGATCCGCGACCGCCTCTATCGCGAAGCGGAAACCAATGTCGCCATCCGCATCACCGAAAGCGAAGACAAGGACAGTTTCGAAGTTGCCGGTCGCGGCGAACTGCAGCTCGGCGTGCTCATCGAAACGATGCGCCGCGAGGGCTTCGAACTCGGCATCAGCCGCCCGCGCGTGCTGTTCCGTGAAGAGAACGGGCAGCGTATGGAGCCGTTCGAAACCGTCGTCATCGACGTGGACGACGAACATTCGGGCACGGTCGTGGAGAAGATGCAGCGCCGCAAGGCAGAGCTCACCGAAATGCGCCCCTCGGGCCAGGGCAAGACCCGCGTCACCTTCTCCGCCCCCAGCCGTGGCCTGATCGGCTATCACGGCGAATTCCTGTCCGACACGCGCGGCACGGGCATCATGAACCGTCTGTTCGAGAAGTACGACACCTATCGCGGCAAGATCGAGGGACGCCAGAACGGCGTGCTCATCTCGATGGTCTCGGGCGAGGCCGTACCCTATGCGCTCAACATGCTGGAAGAACGTGGCGAGCTGTTCATCAGCGGCGGTGCCAAGATCTACGAAGGCATGATCATCGGCGAAAACGCCAAGCCGGACGATCTCGAAGTCAATCCGATGAAGTCGAAGCAGCTGACCAACTTCCGCTCGACCGGCAAGGACGATTCCATCCGCCTCACCCCGCCCCGCGTGATGACGCTGGAACAGGCCATCGCCTATATCGACGACGACGAGATGGTCGAAGTGACGCCGGAAAGCATCCGCCTGCGCAAATCCATCCTCGACCCGCACGAACGCAAGCGCCACAAGCGCTCGATGGGCGGCTGATTCAGGGTCTCAGCACAAGAGCCCCACCGGCAGGTGCACCGCGCAAAAGGCGCGTCATGAGGAAGGTGACGAGGGTGGCAGGCATCAAATTTGCCTGGTCCACCCTCTGCGGTTGCAGAAAACCGGCTATTCGCCCGCCAGTGCTTCCATTACGTCTTCCCAGGACACGAGCTTGAAGTTCTGTGCCTCGGGCTCGTTCGCGCCGTCCTGAGCCACGAACAGCCCGCCGGGATAAAGCGACCCGAAACTGCCCGAAGCCAGCTCTATACCGTCGGTTTCCTCGGTACTGCCGAAAGTTCCGGCGGCGATGCGAAAGCGGCCCACGGGCGCCATCTCCGGCAATTCGTAAACGGCATAGGTATTGTCGCCCTGGCTCGACGCGACCAGCATTCCGCCGTCTTCACCCTGGGGATAGATCGCCAAGCCCTCGACATCGGCAACGAGCATGCGATTGTCGACCCGGGCAACCAGACGCTTGCTGGCGTCCATGTCCGCGCTGTCCATGTCGAACGCCCAGATACCGGTAACCTCTTCGCCGATGTACAGAGTGCGGGTGCGTTCATCGACCACGCAGCCTTCGGGCTGGCTTGCTACGCGGGCGACAGCCTGCGTCCGCCCGGCGATCTGCCCGCCGCTGGTGTTCACCACCGTACGATAGATCACGCCGTTCTTCGGCGCACTGAAAATCGACAGCGAGCCATCCCGTTCGTCCTTGCCGAAGCAGATGCCATAGCCTTCGCCCGGCCCAACCGAGAGGCGGGCAGCCTGGCTCAATGACCCGGTAGCCGGATCGAGAAAGGCGAGCAGGATATGGGCCGTGGCGATATCGCTCCGGTCGCTCGCCGCGACCAGTATGCGTCCATCCCCCAGTTCGGCGAGATCGACGTTGTTCAAGCCGGCACCGTCGAAGAAGGAAAGCTGCCGACCCTGCAGGTCATAGACATGCAGGCCAGCCTTCTTGTCGGTCGCGACGATCAGGCTTTTTTCCGGATTTTCCGGATTGCGCCAGATGGCCGGATCGTCGGCGGCATCTTCCGCCGCGGTCCCTACCGGCACGGTTTCGGCCTTGGCGAAAACCGGGACGGCAGGATCTCCCTGGATCGGTATCGAAGCGCAGCCGCCTGCGATACCGAGTGATGCGAGAACGAAGAGTTTGAATGTGCCGGGCATCAGAACGTCAACCTCACGCCGCCCTTCATGGTCCAGTTGTATTCCTCGTATTGATAGAGGTTACGCTGGCCGCCAAGGTTGTTATAGGCGAAATACTTGGCGTCGTTGATGTTGATCCACTCGTAGAACAGCTGAATGTTGTCGTTCAGGCGATATTTCGCGCTCAGATCCAGCTGGAAGTGGTCGTCGACATAGCGGTCCAGTTCCGGATCGCCTACCAGTTCATCCAGATACTTGTCGCGATATGTGCCCGAAAGCCGGATATCGATCGGTCCCTTGTCATAGCCGATCGAGATGTTGCCGGTGTGCTTCGAGGTCGTCGGCAGGGGAATGTCGCGCGGTCCGTCGGCTGCCGTCAGCGTAACGGTGCCATCTCCATCGGTGAAGGTATAGTTCGCCCGAACCACGAACCCGTCCAGGGCACCGGTGAAGGCCTTTGATGCGCCGAGTTCGAAGCCGAGCACATCGGCCTTGTCACCGTTGAACCAGATCGTCGCCTCGTCGAAGGGAACGCCGCGGAATACGCCGTTGTAAGGGCCGTCGTCCGCCTCGAACACGGTCTCGACGAAGAAATCCTCGATGCTCTTGTAGAAGACCGAAGCGAAGATCGCGCCGTTGGTGTCGAAGTAGTATTCTGCCGCAGCATCGAGGTTCCATGCTTCTGCCGGGCGCAGTTCGGGATTGCCGAATTCGCCTTCGCGTTCGCCATCGTCGGCCTCCTCCACGGCAAAACGCGGAGCCTGCTGGAACGGACCCGGACGCACGATCGAGCGATAGCCCGCCGCGCGGAGAACCAGGTTGGGCGTTGCCTCGTAACGCAGGTTGAGGCTCGGCAGCCAGTGATCGTAATCCTTTTCGATGGATGTCGGGGTGACGATTACCGTATCGTCGGTCGCGGTGCTGCCATCGGGCAGCGTGCCATCTTCCTCAACCAGCAGCACATCGTTGCCGGACAGGATATTCGACGTATTCTCGTAACGCACGCCGCCGATGATCGACAGGGTGGAGCTATCCCAGCGACCGAGCAGATAGCCTGCGAGGATATCTTCCTCGACCACGAAATCTTCGACCGCACTGTCGAAAGTACCGTCGATTTCCTGCAGTTCGAAGCTGTCGAAATTGCCGAAGAAGAAGTCGCTCGCTTCGGTATATCCCGGCACAGGTTCGATATCGGTGATGCGATAGGTCTGCTCCAGCCCAAGCGCATCAGCCAGCGTGTAATTGTCGCGTTCGTAGAACTCGACCGTGCCATTGAAGCTCTTTTCACGCCAGCGGCCCTTTGCACCCGCCTGCACGGTGAATTCGCCCGTGTCTGTGGCGAAGCGGCGGCCGAAATCGAGCTTGGCCGCATATTCCTCGTCCTGGCTGTCCGACAGGGCGACGAATTCGATATCGTTCAGGTCATAGGCCAACGGGTCGAAGAAGTCGCCCGGGTCGGAAATTACCGAATATTGCGGCAGGCGCGGATCGGAAACGTCGAAACCGACCTGAAGCCCTTCACCTTCGTATTCGCGTTCGAAAGCGGCAGGGTCAATGCTTCCATCCTCGCGCTCGCTCGATTTCGCCCAGCTAACCGAATAATCGGCAAACCAGGCTCCCCAGTCGCTTTCGCCTCCGGCGACCACGCTGCGGATACGCTGGCTTTCGAAGCGATCCTTGACGTCGCGCTCGATGGTGATGGCCTCGTCATCGTCGTAAACGAGATTGTCGCTGCTGCCCGAGACCCCGGCATCGCCCAGATCGAAGGTCAACCGACGGCGGAATTCCTGGTCGTCGAACTGGCTGTAGATGCCGCGCAGGTAGAGGGCGGTACTGTCGCCGGCGCGGAAGTCCAGGCCCAGGGTGGCACTGATACGCTCGCGCTCGACATCGTAGTCGCGGTACTGGAATTCCTCGGCATAGATCAGGCCGTCGTTGTCTTCCCAGTCGTCGGCCTCGATATTGTCCGTCTCGAACGTGCGCCGGTAATAGGACAAACCGCCCGTGACGCCGAAATTCTCGTTCACGCGGTAAGAGAAGTCGACGCTGCCCTTGGGGCTGATTTCATCGGCCAGCTCGTTGTAGCTGCCCTCGAGCTTGACGGTCAGCAGGTCCTTGGTGCGGTCGAAGGCGCTGGTCGTCTCGATTTCGACCGAGGCACCAATGGTGTCGGCATCCATGTCGGGCGTCAGAGACTTCTTCACCTCGATGGATTCGATGATATCGGAGCTGATGACATCGAGCGCCACGGCGCGGATGTCGTTTTCCGGCGAAGGCAAGCGTACGCCGTTGAGCGAGGTCGCGTTCAGGCTGGGAGACAGGCCGCGGATAGACACGAAACGGCCTTCGCCCTGATCGTTGAGCACATTGACGCCCGGCAGGCGGCGCAGGCTCTCCGCAACATTCTGGTCCGGGAACTGGCCGATGGCATCGCGGGACAGGACGTCGGAGATCATGTCGTTCTCGCGCTTGCGCGAAAGGGCGCTGGCAAGGTTGGCGGCCTGGCCGATGACCAGGATTTCATCGTCGCTACCGATGCCGGACAGGCGTAATGTCGCGCCGACCGTTCCTGCTGCCGGGACCTCGATCCTCTGCGTGACCGGGTCGGCGCCCACATAGCGTACTTCGAGGGTGTAGGTGCCCTCGGGCACATTTGCGAAGCGGAAAGAGCCGTCGCGTTCGGTCGACACTGTACGGTCGAGCTCGACGATACGTACTTCGGCTGCACGCAGTGCAATCGTGTCGTTGGCATCGGTCACCGTGCCGGTGATATCTCCGGCAAACGCAGGTGCGGCCACGCAGAATGCGACCACGCTCGCAGCAAGTTTGAGAGAATTTCGGGTTATTTTAGTCATGTGAGCCCTCCAGTTGGAGGCGCGTCTAGGACCGGCGTTTGACGCAATCGTGTCGCTTGCGGGACGGAATCAAGACATTGTGACGCTATCGTTGCAGGGCCCCGGCAATGGATTGATTTTCCTACACCGGCCCTCCCGTGATAATCGGCGCAAAGGCTCTTTCCCTTCGTCCATCCCCGTCATGCCCGCTTCAGGTCAGGGTTCGCCTGCAAGCCGACATTCGCGCACGGCAAACCGACATGGCGCGCCTCCAAGCCGACAGTCGGCACTCATAAGCTGGCAATTTTCCGGCCCAAGCCGACGCCGGTAGTCGCAAGCTGACGCCTTTTTGCGCAAGCCGACAAACTCTTCGCCCTGGACTGTGTAACACCCGGTCCATGTCTCCCGGCGGCGCGCCTGTAGTCAAAGGCGGTTGCATTTGTTACCTGCCCTCTCATGCAGACGGGAACACTCATATCGCTCGCCCTCTATTTCATCGCCATGATCGGCATCGGACTGTGGGCGTGGAAGCGCTCGACCGATACGTCCGAAGGCTATCTGCTCGCCGGGCGTAACCTGCATCCGGCAGTTGCGGCGCTGTCTGCCGGCGCTTCTGACATGAGCGGCTGGCTGCTGCTCGGTCTGCCGGGCGCGCTTTATGCTGCTGGGCTCGTCGAAGCCTGGATCGGCATCGGACTGTTCGTGGGCGCGCTGGTCAACTGGGTGGTAGTCGCCCCCCGCCTTCGGCGGCAGACAGAGGATCTCGGCAATGCCCTGACGATCCCCGAATTCCTCGCCAACCGCTTCCCCGACAAGGCAGTGGCCCTGCGGGTGGTCTCGGCGCTGATCGTGGTGGTGTTCTTCGCGGTCTATACTGCGGCGGGCCTCGTCGGCGGCGGATTGCTGTTCGAGACGAGCTTCGCAGGCATCCTGCCGGACTGGGGGATGAGCGATTACATGTGGGGCATCTGGATCACCGCGCTGGTGGTGCTGGCCTATACCATGGTCGGCGGGTTCCTCGCCGTCAGCCTGACAGACTTCGTGCAGGGCTGCATCATGGTGGTGGCTCTGGTGCTGATGCCGCTGGTGGTCATGTTCGGCGCGGGCGGCGAAGGCGGCGGTTCGCTGGCCGACGTACCGGTCGAAGGCTTCCTCAGCCTGACGCAGGGGCTGACACTGCTGGGCTTCATCAGCGCGGTGACCTGGGGGCTCGGCTATTTCGGCCAGCCGCACATCATCGTGCGCTTCATGGCCATCGACACGGTCGAAAAGGTCAGGACCGCGCGCAACATCGGCATGACCTGGATGGGGGTCGCGCTGATCGGCTCGATCGGGATCGGCATAGCGGGCCGCGCCTATGTGGAGCGTAACGGCATCGTGGTGGACAATCCGGAAACGATCTTCATCGTCCTTGCGAACCTGCTGTTCCACCCGCTGATCACCGGCTTCCTGCTGGCAGCGCTGCTGGCGGCGATCATGTCGACGATCAGCTCGCAATTGCTGGTGGCGTCGAGTTCGCTGACGGAAGACTTCTACAAGCTCTTCCTGCGCAAGGATGCAGGCGAGCGGGAAAGCGTCAACGTGGGCCGCATCTGCGTGGCACTGGTGGCGCTGGCGGCGATCTGGGTGGCGAGTGATCCGGAAAGCCAGGTGCTCGGCCTCGTGTCCAACGCCTGGGCGGGCTTCGGCGCGGCCTTCGGCCCGCTGATCATCCTCTCGCTGGTGTGGGACAAGATGACTGGGTCGGGTGCGGTAGCAGGCCTCGTGGTCGGCGCAGGCACGGTCGCGGCATGGATCGCGCTGGGCTGGAACAGCCAGCTGCCGGGCCTCGACGGCGGCCTGTATGAGATCGTGCCGGGCTTCATCGCCGCATGGCTGGCCATAGTGCTGGTGAGCAAGGCGACCTACTCCGCGCCCGAAGCACGGGCGGCCTGAGGTTCCCACGAGGGGCTTGTATCCGCGGCATGCCCGGGGTTAATCTGCCGCTCCTAGCGGGAGGGTGAGATGGCGAAGATTACCGGCCTCGGCGGCGTTTTCTATGTGGTGAAGGATCCCGAAGCCACCCGGGCGTGGTACCGCGACGTCCTGGGATTGGACGGCGAGTACGGTCCGCAGCTCAACTGGTCCGAGGAGACCGGCGAGAAGCCCTATTCGCTGGTCAGCCATTTCAAGGACGATCAGTACATCCAGCCCGGCAAGGGCGGCTTCATGATCAACCTGCGGGTCGACGATCTGGACGGCTTCGTCGCGCAGCTGAAAGGTATGGGCGTGGACGTACTCGACAGCGTCGACGAAGGCTATGGCAAGTTCGCCTGGCTGCTCGATCCCGACGGCGTGAAGATCGAATTGTGGGAACAGGTGGAAGCGCCAGAATGATCAGGGGTCCATTCGTTTCCCGTTCACTATCATCGGCATAGGTTCGCCGGATGCGCGACTTCTCCCTCGCCATTCTCGCCATTGCCCTTGCCGGATGCGGCGTCGCGCCGGACACGCGCGAGCCGGTCTCCCGCGCGCCGACTTCCGGAAGTGGTTCAGCCAATTGGGAACGCCCGCAGGCCCGCCAGTGTATTGCAGAACTGGGCCGGTCAGGCTCGCAATTCGCTCCCCTTCCCGACCGGATGTACGGCGCAGGCTGCTCCACTCTCGACAGCGTCCAACTCGAGCGGGTCGGCGGGGATCTCGGTCCGCTCACCGTGACCAATCTTGGACCACTTGCCTGCCCGCTCGCGAACGACTTTGCCGCCTGGGCGCGTTACGGTGTCGATCGCGCCGCCCGGCAGATACTCGGCAGCCCTCTGGTCCGGATCGAGACAATGGGCAGTTACTCTTGCCGCAACGTCGCAGGTACCGGGCGGCTATCCGCTCACTCCCGGGCAGAAGCCGTCGACATCGGCGCTTTCCTACTTGCCGATGGCAGGCGTATCAGCGTCAAGGACGGCTGGAACGCCAGTGCGAAAGAACGGGAATTCCTGCGTGTCGTCCATCGCAGTGCCTGCAAGCGGTTCGGCACGGTCCTGGGTCCGGACTACAATGCGGCGCATCATGATCATCTGCACCTCGAACAGGGGGACGGCAGTTTTTGCCGGTAAAGCAGTGCCCCGTGCGTTGCCGTTCTAAGCGGCGCTGACTTGCCGCACGTCGTCCAGGCCTGCTTCGATACAAATACGGACCGCTTCAGCGGGATGGTGGGCGCCAAGTTTGTTCATCATGTTGGCCCGATGGATTTCGACGGTCCGCGGGCTGATGCGCAGTTCATGCGCAATCATCTTGTTGCTGCGGCCTTCCGTCAGCCAGTCGAGCACCTCGCGTTCACGCGGGGATAGGCTGGCGATGCGGTTTCGAGCTTCGGTGATTTTCCGGCGGGCAAGGATATAGGATTGCGCTTCCTCGAGAATCCGCACCACCGCCTTTTGGAGACGATCTTCGCGTAGAGGGAGGCGGAGATAATCGAAAGCGCCATTCTTTATCGCTTCCACGACCCGACCCGGCCGTGGATCGGCCGAAGTAGCAACCACCGGCAACCAGGCCCCGCGATCGGCAAGGTTACGCACCATGCGGACGGGCTCCCCGTTTTCTTCGTCACGAACCAGGACGATACCTTCGGTCGGCAACACGGAAACGAACTCCGCAATATTGGAGTATATCTCGCAATGATGCCCCATCGCCAATCCGAGACGAGCTTGCCGAGCCCGTGAGCGCGAAGACCCGTCTACGATGTGGAGTTTGGTGTGCTGTCCCATGCCTGCAAGAATGCATGATCAGACAGAATTCACATTCCGCAAGATTACGGACCCTGCGATCATTTCACCTTAAAATCGCTTTATATCAATAGATTATAAAAGAAAAACTCGGGCAAATTCTCTAAGTAGGAACCCCTAATGCCAGACGAGCTCCGCAAAATTACCTAGTCGTTCTGACGATAGAAACTGTAGTCGGGAAGCGAATGGAAGGCGTTCTTGAGCGCGTCTCCCCAGCCGGTGGATATCACCTGGAAATAGCTGTCGTCATGGGCGACGCGGTGCTGGTGTCCGGCTTCGTAAGTATCGCGTTCGATCACCTGGAGATCCAGCGGCAGGCCCACCGAAAGGTTCGCCTTCAGCGTGGAATCGAAGCTGACCATCAGTAGCTTCACGCCATCCTCAAGGCTCATCTGCCGGTCGTAACCGCGAATGATGATCGGACGGCCGTACTTGGTCTCGCCGATCTGGAAAAAAGGCGTATCGAGGCTGGCTTCGATGAAGTTCCCTTCCGGATAGACCATGAACAGGCGCGGCTCCATGCCCTTGATCTGGCCTGCGACGATGATCGAAGCGGTAAAACGGCCCCTGCCCCTTGCGCCGTTCGCTTCCTGCCGTTCGCCGATGATGTTCCGCATGAGCTTGCCGATCTCGGTCGCGACCTGGAACATGGTCGGCGATTTGAGCAGGATGTTGCCGCGCTCGTCGGGTTCCTTGGTGCGTTCCTCAAGCTGGCTAATGACTGCTTGCGTGGTCGCGAGATTGCCCGCCGTCATCAAGGTGATGATCCGGTCGCCCGGGATTTGCCAGGTGAACATCTTGCGAAATACCGAGATATTGTCGACGCCCGAATTGGTGCGCGTATCGCTCATGAGCACCAGCCCCTTGTCGAGCTTCATTCCCACGCAATAGGTCATAATCGTCTTTCGTTACTGCTGCTGCACGTGCTGCTGCTCTACCGCCACATCGACCTCCAGAACCTGCTGCATATTGCCGAAGCTGATGCCGGTGACGGGAGATGCATCGCGGTAATCGCGGCCCGTGGCAACGCGGACATATCGCTCATCCGGGCTGATGCCGTTGGAAATGTCGAAGCCGACCCAGCCCAGTCCGTCGACAAAGGCTTCGGCCCAGGCATGGGTCGCTTCCTGTTCGATGCGGTCGTTCATCATCAGATAGCCGGAGACATATCGCGCCGGCACATCGAGGGCGCGGGCGGCACCGATAAAGATATGCGCATGATCCTGGCAGACACCGTTTCTCGCCGCGTAGCTCTGTTCGGCAGTGGTGTTCCAGTCCGTGGTTCCGATCTTGTATTCCACCCGTTCGAGTGTGCTGCGAGAAAGTTCATGCAACATATCGAGCCGCTCGCCCTCGTAATTCCTCAGTTCGCGGACCAATTTCTCGATACCCGGCCCCGGCCGCGTCAGGCGCGTCTGGGAAAGGAAGCTCCACAGCGGCAGATGCCCTGCGTGCCTACCGATCACGCCGGCATGATCGTGGGTATCGACCATCCCGCGGCACGTAATTCTAACTTCGCGCACGTCCGGCTTAACCCCGACCAGCGTAATCGTATTGTGGTGCTGATCCTCGTAGGTCAGTTCCTCATGGGCGTTCTCGTATTCCATTTCCCATTCGAGGATTTCCTGCCCTTGCGTTTCCTTAGGCGTGAGCCGCAGGCGTTGAAGGGCATGAACGACCGGAGCGTCGAACAGATATCGGGTGGTATGGCGGATCGAAAGGCGCATCAGGCGAGAAACCTGTAGTCTGTGGAAATGGCTTCGGCGATGGCGGAATTGGACACAGTAAAATCTACGAGGAATTCATGGAGTCCCTGCTCGAATATCTCGTCGATACTGAGATCGTTGAGCCTGGTATCCGCATCGCGCATCAGGGCATTGCTCTCTCCTTCGGAGCCATGAAGGCGCGCCAATGCGGCCAGGTTTTCTCGCAGGGCCGAATGGCAGAAGGCCAGACTGCGCGGAAACCGATCGTCGAGGATCAGGAATTCGCAAATCCCGCGTGCATCGATCTGGCCCGCGTGGAGCCAGCGATAGGCGCGATCGCCCGAGACGGAACGCAGCACAGTGTCCCATTGCCCCGTGTCGAGGCTGGAGCCGACATAGGAAAGCGAAGGCAGTAGCAGGTAGTATTTGATGTCGAGGATACGCGCGACGGAATCGGCGCGTTCGATGAAGGTCCCGGCGCGGGCGAAATGGAAACCTTCGTCACGCAGCATCGAACCCGACATCGCGCCGTGGGCGAGCGTACCGGCACGGCGGATGGTTGCCACGGTGTCCAGCACGCGGTTCTCACCGACCGGCTTCGAGAGTTGTTCTTTCACTACGAGCCAGTTCTCGTTGATCGCTTCCCACAATTCCCCGCTGATGGCGTTTCGCGCGAGTCGCGCGTTCTGGCGGACGAGGCCGAACATCGACAGTATGCAGGCCGGATTGCTCTTTTCACGCAGCATGAAATTCCACGCCTGCATCCCGGTATAGCTTGCGTGCTTCGCCTCATACCCGACCCTCTGGCCCGAAGTGGCGATCACCGAACGCCATTCTTCTTCCGCCGTGACGAGATCCTTGGTCAGGGCCATGCGCAGTCCGGCATCGAGCAGGCGCGCGGTATTCTCCGCCCGCTCGAGATAGCGGAACATCCAGAAAAGGCCGTTGGCAGTGCGTCCGAGCATATCAGTCCTTCAGCACCCAGGTATCCTTGGTCCCGCCGCCCTGGCTGGAATTCACCACCAGCGAACCTTCCTTCAAAGCCACACGGGTCAGGCCACCCGGAGTAATGTCGATCTTGTCGGGTGAAACGAGCACGAAGGGTCGCAAATCTACGTGCCGCGGGGCCAGGCCCTTTTTGGTGAAGATCGGGCAGGTGGAGAGCGATAGCGTAGGCTGCGCAATGTAATTTTGCGGATTCTCGACGATCTTCGAGCGGAACTCCCCGATTTCTTTCTTCGAGGATGCGGGGCCGACCAGCATGCCATATCCGCCCGAGCCGTGGACCTCCTTCACCACCAACTCCTCCAGATTATCGAGCACGTATTTCAGGCTGTCCTCATCGGCACATCGCCAGGTTTCGACATTGGGCAGCAGCGGCTTTTCCCCGGTATAGAACTCTACGATGTCCGGCATGAAGGAATAGATCGCCTTGTCGTCGCAGACGCCGGTGCCGGGTGCATTTGCTATGGTGACCTTGCCCGAACGATAGACATCCATAATGCCCGGCACGCCCAGCACGCTGTCCGGATTGAAGGTCAGGGGATCGAGGAATTCGTCGTCCACGCGGCGATAGATCACGTCGACCGCCTTGTATCCGCTGGTGGTGCGCATGGCGACGCGTCCGTCGACGACGCGAAGGTCGCTGCCTTCCACCAGCTCCGCACCCATCTGGTCGGCGAGGAAGGCGTGCTCGAAATAGGCGGAATTGTAGATGCCCGGGGTGAGGACCGCCACGACAGGACGCCCGCGCGAACATTGCGGGGCGCAGGCCGCGAGGCTCTTGGCCAGACGGCGTGGATAATCGGAAACGCTTTCCACCGGGCAGCGCAGGAACAGCTCGGGGAACATGGCCATCATGGTTTCACGATTTTCGAGCATGTAACTGACGCCCGAAGGTGTCCGCGCGTTGTCTTCCAGCACGTAGAACTCGTCCGGCCCTGTCCGCACAAGGTCAATCCCGACGATATGGGTATAGACGCCGCCCGGCGGTGTGAAGCCGACCATATTGGGCAGCCATGCATCGTTATGACGCAGCAAACGTTCAGGCAGCCGGCCCGCCCTTACGATCTCCTGCCGGTGATAGAGATCGTGCATGAAGGCATTGAGTGCGCTGACGCGCTGTTCGATCCCCCGCGTCAGCCGGCGCCATTCGCCGGCATCGATGATGCGCGGAACCATGTCGAAGGGTATGAGACGTTCCTCCGCCTCGTCTTCGCCGTAAACGTTGAAAGTGATCCCGGTCTTGCGGAAATTGGTTTCCGCTTCGGAATGCTTGCGCCGCAGCAGTTTCTGGTCCTGCCCGTCGTACCACTTGCAATAGTCGGCATAGGCGGGGCGCACTGTGCCATCGGACTCACGCATTTCGTCGAAGAATTCGGCTGAGCCGTTCATGGATCCCCTGAATGTCCGGCAATCGCGAGGCAGGACACCTCGCTGTCTCACCTGACTAAAGGATTCAGGCGCGGTCCAGTTCCGAAAGAAGCGCGTACATTGCCTCGTTCGTCAAGACAAAACCCATATGCGAGCAGCGCAGCGCCACTGCGCGATCGCGTTCACCGGGCCTTCCGCAGGCGGACTTGGGTGCCACGATTCCGTCGCGCGGGCTCCACATGGCGACGGTTTCCACCGGCGGCTTTTCGGAGATCACGGTGTCGATTTCCGGCTCGTCCACCCGGTGACCGGCTATGGCCTGATAGGCACGCCAGCCATTGTTGGCACGCGGACTGCCTGAAAAGGGCGAGCCCATCGTAACCACCTTCTCGACCTTGTCGGGGTGCTTCTTGGCCAGTTCGCGCGCCATCACGCCGCCCAGACTCCAGCCCACGAGGACGAGCGGGGTGCCCTTCGACTGATAGAGCGCAAGCAAGCGCTTCTCGACCTTCTCGAAACGGTCCGCCGTTGCACCCAGATTATAGCCCAGGCCCCACTTCTTGGCCGTATGACCGGCTTTTTCCAACTGCTTCGCCATCCAGCGCATACGGACGGGATGCGCACCGAAACCTGGCAACAGCATGATATTTTTCGGATTTTCAGCCGGAGATATTTCAAGCGGGGAAAGCCGCCGCTTTATCGGCTCCAGCGGCCAGAGGAATTCGCGCGCAAGGAGAAGCGCCTTGGGGCCGCGAACGTCATCCGTGCGTGGCTCTGCAGCCAGAGCAAGCCTGCGTCCCCATTCCTGTCGGGTTTCATAAAAAGGTAACGTTGCCATCGTTTCGCAACAATGCACCGCATCGATGTCGGGTTCCTGAACGCGGCGCGTCAGCTTTCGCAATCGCCTATGCGTTCCTGCTGCGAACGTGAGACGAGTGACATCGTCTCTCCGTCGGGACCATTCATTTCCATCGTCATCGTCGTGTCGGAAGATGTGCGCCCACCCTTGCCTTCAATCGTCATGCGCATCGTTCCCCGGCCCGGCTCCTGGCAAACCATGACCGCATCGATTTCGCCAGCTTCGATATCGAAGGTCTCGAAACTGCAATTGTCTTGTGCCTGAGCTTCGCGAATAGCTTCTTCGAAGCCCTTCTGGGCTTCTTCTTCGGTAAGGCAGTATTCGTTGGTCTGCGGACCCTGGTCCAGCATCGCCCTCATCTGATCGCGCACCTGTTCCGGAGCGCCCGGCATCTGGACATCCACGAATTCCACGGTCGATCGATACTGTCCGGGATCGGGCTTCACGAATTCCCCGTCGCTCACAGCCGCCGCTTCCTCGAGCGAAATCTTTCCGTCCCCGTCGGAATCCGGTTCGGAACTTCCGCAACCGGCGAGAGCGAATGCGGAAAGAGCGATCATAAAGCTGCGCGACATGGGTATCTCCGATGGCGAAGAGAACAAGCTAGCAGTCATGTGGAAGAGCGCAACAGAAGTTGCACCCAATCCAACTGTTCCCCATATGTGCGCGCATGGCCGAACTCGTTATCCGACGCGGACTCGAAGAACCCGACACCAGTGGTGAGTTCGTCCCTCACAAGCCTGCTCGCCCCGAAAAGTCGATGCCGGGGAGAGAATTCAAGCTCGTCTCCGAATATACGCCCAGCGGCGACCAGCCGACTGCGATTGCCGAACTGGTGGGTTCTGCGCGGGAGGACGAACAGACGCAGGTCCTTCTCGGCGTGACGGGTTCCGGCAAGACCTTCACCATGGCCAAGGTGATCGAGGAATTGCAGCGCCCCGCCCTGATCCTCGCGCCCAACAAGATTCTCGCCGCGCAGCTCTACGGCGAATTCAAGAGCTTCTTCCCGGAAAACGCGGTCGAGTATTTCGTCTCCTACTACGACTACTACCAGCCCGAAGCCTACGTCCCGCGCTCCGACACCTATATCGAGAAGGAAAGCTCGGTGAACGAGGCGATCGACCGGATGCGCCACTCGGCCACGCGCGCCCTGCTCGAACGCGACGACGTGATCATCGTCGCCTCGGTGTCCTGCCTTTACGGTATCGGTTCGGTCGAGACCTATTCGGCGATGATCTTCGACATCAAGAAGGGCGAGACCGTCGACCAACGCGAGCTGATTCGCAAGCTCGTCGCCCTCCAGTACAAGCGCAATGATACCGCCTTCGCGCGCGGCAATTTTCGGGTGCGCGGCGACAGTCTCGAAATCTTCCCCTCGCACTACGAAGACATGGCCTGGCGGATCAGCTTCTTCGGTGACGAGATCGAAGAAATCAGCGAGTTCGATCCGCTCACGGGCAAGAAGGGTGCCAGCCTCGACAAGGTGCGCGTCTATGCCAATTCGCACTACGTCACGCCCGGCCCGACGATGAAACAGGCATCCGAGGCCATCAAGTTCGAACTGGCCGAGCGACTCAAGGAACTGCACGAGGAAGGCCGTTTGCTCGAAGCGCAGCGACTCGAGCAGCGAACCAATTTCGACCTCGAGATGATCGCTGCCACAGGATCATGTGCGGGAATCGAAAACTACAGCCGCTTCCTCACCGGTCGCCTTCCCGGCGAGCCGCCGCCGACCCTGTTCGAATACCTGCCCGAAAACGCGCTGCTGTTCGTCGACGAAAGCCACCAGACCGTGCCGCAGATCGGCGCCATGTCGAAAGGCGATCACCGGCGCAAGATCACGCTCGCCGAACACGGATTTCGCCTGCCGTCCTGCATCGACAACCGCCCCTTGCGCTTCAACGAATGGGACGCGATGCGCCCCCAGACCTTCTGCGTTTCGGCTACCCCCGGCTCGTGGGAAATGGAGCAGACCGGCGGGGTCTTTGCCGAACAGGTCATCCGCCCCACCGGGCTGATCGATCCGCCAGTCGAGATCAAGCCGGTCGAGGACCAGGTCCAGGACTGTATCGAGGAATGCAAGAAGACAGCCAGCATGGGCTACAGAACGCTGGTCACCACGCTGACCAAGCGCATGGCGGAAGACCTGACCGAATTCATGCACGAGGCGGGCGTCAAGGTACGCTACATGCACTCCGATGTGGAGACGCTGGAGCGCATCGAGCTGATCCGCGACCTTCGGCTCGGCGTTTACGATGTGCTGGTGGGGATCAACCTGCTGCGCGAAGGGCTCGACATTCCCGAATGCGGGCTCGTCTGCATCCTCGATGCCGACAAGGAAGGCTTCCTGCGCTCGGAAACCTCGCTGATTCAAACCATCGGTCGCGCCGCGCGTAACGTCGAAGGGCGCGTGATCCTCTATGCCGACAGAGTGACCGGCTCGATGGAACGGGCCATCGCGGAAACCGACCGCCGCCGCGAAAAGCAACGCGCCTATAACGAAGAACACGGCATCACCCCGACCACGATCAAGCGCAATATCGCCGATATCGTCGCGCATACTGCATCGCAGGACGGAGTCACCGTCGACATCGGCGACGACGAACGCAACAATCTCGTCGGTCATAATCTCCGCGCCTATATCGAAGACCTCGAGAAACGCATGCGCGCTGCCGCTGCCGATCTCGAATTCGAGGAAGCCGGCAGGCTGCGCGACGAAATCCGTCAGTTGGAGAACGACGAGCTCGGCCTCGGCGATGGTGAGAAAAAGGCACCGCGCGTAGGGCGCAGCGATGCTGGCCGCCCCGGCACGCGCAAGACCCGCTATGGCAAGACTCGGTACAAACGGATGGGCGGCAAACCCTGATCGACAAGCGCATTTGACGCGCTTCGCCCCGCTTGTGCATAGGTCCGGCACATGAGGGGACTGAACATGAAATCGAACCGCCGCCTGATCGCCCGCCTTGCCGCCGCCAGCGCCCTTGCGCTGACACCGCAGGCCGCTTTCGCTCAGGAGGGCGAACAGTCCGAAGCAAGCGATCCAGTGAGCGTCGATCCGCAGGTCAGGTCACGCGACCTGACGGGCACCTTCGGCGGACAGCGCATGTCCTATACCGCCACGATTCGGGAGAATGTGCTGGAATCGGACGATGGCAAGCCCGAAGCGATCATCGTCACCACCAGCTATGTGAAAGACCCGCGCGACACCTCGCGCCCGGTATTCTTCATCTACAATGGTGGTCCCGGTTCGGGATCGGTGTGGCTGCAGATGGGGGCTTGGGGCCCGAAGCGCGTGGCCATACCTTCCGATGCGCAGGACGACGGCGCGCCGCCCTATCCCCTTGTCGACAATCCCGATAGCCTGCTCGATGTAGCCGATCTCGTTTTCATCGATCCCCCGGGCACAGGCTTCAGCTATCTGACCGAGGGGACCGATCCGGAGAAATATTACGGCCTGCGGCAGGACGCACGGGCCGTGGCCGAAGTCATCCGCCGGTGGATCAACGATAACGGGCGCTGGAACAGCCCCAAATACCTTGGCGGCGAAAGCTATGGCACCAGCCGCACCGCGATGGTCGTGGATGAACTGGAAGGCGGCACCTATAACGACGTCGGCCTCAACGGGCTGATCCTCGTTTCCACTATTCTCGATTTCGCCGGTCGCGAACCGACGCCGGGCAATGAGATGGCCTATATCGTCACTCTGCCCAACATGGCCGCCGCCGCCTATTACCACGGCAAGGTCGAAGCCCCTTCGGTGGAAGCGATCGCCGAGGAAGCGCGCCAGTTCGCCATCGGTCCCTATGCGACCGCCCTGCTCAAGGGACAGGATCTGCCAGGTGCCGAGCGCGCCGCGGTTCGCGCCGAGCTTGCCCGGTTAACGGGCCTTTCGGAAACCTATCTCGACAATGCCGACCTGCGCGTGACCTCGCAGCGCTTCTACAAGGAATTGCTGCGGGATCGCGGACTTACCATCGGCCGCCTCGATGCGCGCTATACGGGCCGCGATTTCGACAATGCGGGTGAAACGCCAGACAACGATCCCAGCTTTTACGGAATCGATGCCGGCTATACCGCCGCCATCAACCAGTGGGCGCGTGAGATGCTGGGTTTCGAAACCGACCGCGAATACCAGTCGATCGGGCGCGAACCGGGCCAGCACTGGGACTGGTCACTTGGGCAATATGGCCGCAACGCTTATCTCAACGTCGCCCCCTTCATCGGCAAGGCGATGCGCGAGAATTCGCAGCTGCGCCTGTTCAACGCGCAGGGCTGGTACGACTTCGCCACGCCATTTTTCGGCGCGGAATATTCGCTCAATCGCTTCGGCATCCCGCAGGACCGGCTGACCTTCGAATATTACGATGCCGGCCACATGATGTATATTCGCGACGAAGACCGGGCAAAACTATCCGCGGATCTTCGCGAATTCATCCGGGCGCGTTGACGATGCTGAGGGGATGCGCATAGCAGCGCCAATGGTTCGCTACGGCTGCTTCCCCTTCGTATTGTGTTTGGCGGCGTGCAATCCTCCCGCTTCGGAGGATTACGCAAGTCGGCCCAGCGTAGTCGAAGAGCGTACCGCGCCAGCGGAACCGATAGATTCGCCCGATACCGAAGGCGCAGCCTGGGCGATGAGCGCAACCAGCGGGCGATTGCTTTATGGCAAGCCCGGTCATGCGCCGCTGCTGTCGCTGGCGTGCGAAGATGGCACGCTGGTCTATACCCGCTACGTCGCTGCCGACCCGAATGCGAAAGCGGTGCTTGCCTTGATCGGCAATGGCCATGTCGAGCGGCTCTGGATCGATGCCGAAGAGGACGAGCAGCGCTGGCTCTGGCGCGGCAGGCTGGCCGCCGACGATCCGCGCCTCGAAGTGCTGACTGGTCCCCGGCGCGTGGAAGCTACCGTACCGGGAGCGGGATCGGTAACACTCAATGCAAGCCGCGCCCCGGGCGAATTCATCACCTCCTGCGCCGCCGAGCTTACTCCGCCGCCAGTTCCGCCAGAAGATCCAGCGTAAGCACCTGCGGCAATTGCCGCGCTTCGCCGCCGGGTGGGTACCAGAGATAGAGCGGGACGCCTGCAGCGCCTTGCTCGGACAGGAAGGCTGCGATTTCCTCGTCGCGCCGCGTCCAGTCTCCTCGCAGCGCAATAACGCCTGCCTTCTCGAAGGCCTCGCGGGTTTCCTCGCGTTCGATCGCCACGCTCTCATTGACCTTGCAGGTCACGCACCAGTCGGCGGTGAACCACACGAACACCGGCTGACCGCTGGCCCGTGCTTCGGCCAGTTCGCGCTCGGAGAACGGCAGAGGGTTCAGCAGGCTTTCGCTTTCGGAGCGCGCAGCCACGGATGGATCGGGTAGCAGCGCAAGTCCCGCAATGGAAAGAACCACCGTTCCTGCCATCACCGCCCGCCAGTGCGAACCCGCGTCGCGCTGCATCCGGCCGGCGAGATAAAGCAGGACCAGCAGGAGAGCCACGAACACCCCCGCGATGAGCAGGTATTGAGCACCCCCGATACGCCAGACCAGCCACGCCAACGCCAGCGCCGTCAACCCCATCGGCAGCGCCATCCAGCGCCGGAACCGTTCCATCCACGGGCCGGGCTTTGGCAGACGGCGGCGGAACGCAGGAATGAACCCGACAAGCAGGAACGGCAGCGCAAGGCCGATACCGAGCATGGTGAAGATCAGCATACCCTCGGTGGGCGGCAGGACTATTGCCGCGCCCAGCGCGAGAGCCATGAACGGCCCCGTACAGGGAGTGGCAACGAAAGCGGCGAGAAGGCCCGTTGCAAAGGATCCCCCGGGCGAGGCTGCGCGGCCGGAAAGCGCCATTCCCGGCACCTCGAACAGGTTGAGGAAATTGGCCGTGATCGCGACTGCGAGAAGCAGGAGACCCACCACCACGCGGGGCTCCTGAAGCTGGAAGGCCCAGCCCACCTGCTCGCCGGCAGAACGCAGGATCAGCACCAGCGCGCCCAGCGCGGCACAGGCCAGCACGACCCCAGTCGTATAGGCCAGCGCATCGCGCCGAGCCGACAGTTCGTCTCCGCCCGCCTTCGCGAGCGACAGCGCCTTGAGGCTAAGGATAGGAAAGACGCAGGGCATGATGTTCAGCAGGACCCCACCTGCCAGCGAAGCCAGCAACAGCACCCACAGGTCGGGCATCTCGACCGGGCCGCTCAGCGGCTCAGCCCCTTCCAGAGGGACATCGCGGGGCTCGGCGGTAAAGCGGACGCCCTGCCCCTCGCCGAACGACAGGATGCTGGAAATGCTTGCGGGCCGGGTACCGGTCTCCACCCCCGCAAGCTGCTTCAGGGGAATCTCCACCACCAGCAGATCGCCTTCGCGAATGAAGGTCTGCATCGCGGCATAATCGGGTGCTAGGCCGCCCCCGAGTTCGGCCGTCTCCACGAAAAGATGAAGATCGCCGAGTTCGAGATCCGCCGGCAGCGGGAGGCCGATGCGCAAAGTTTTCTGCGTGATTTCATAACCGGCTATGCTGTCGAGTTGCGGCGCGATGGCCGCCTGCCAGCTCTTGAAATCGCCGCCTTCGCGCACTGTCAGCCGTGCATCCTGCGGAACGCATATCTTGTCCGTACAGGCAAGATAGGAAACGAAACCGGTGACTGGAGCGAAATTGCCAACCGCCGCACTTCCCGGAACCTCGACCGGCACAAGAACCGCATATTCGCCCTCGTAAATATGGTTCATCAGTCCGGCGATCACCAGCGTCTGCGGAACAGGATAGAGCGGTTCGCCCGCCTCCCAGCCTTCGGGCAGGTCGAGGTCGAGCGCCATGCCCTGCCCGGCATCACCCGGATTGGACCAGTATCCGTGCCATTCCTCGCTCCTGGGCGTGAACTGCAGCGCGAGCATCCACGTCTCGCCCGGTACCGGTGGACCATCGCTGCGCAGTTCGACGGCGATATTCTCGTCACCGAAACGCGCATCCTGCGCTTGCAGCATTGCCGGCAGAAGGCAGAACAGCGCCGCCACTACAAGCGCCAGCGCGCCGCGCACCGCGTCCATTCTGCTTGCTTCGATCACGCCCTGCGCATTAGGGACTGCCTCCATGACTGACAAGCGCGACCTGCTTATCCTCGGCGGCGGCCTCGTCGGCACCACGCTGGCACTTGCCGCGGCGAAGAAGGGGCTTTCGAGCCACCTCGTCGACCGGGCAGACCCTGCCGATCTGACTGCGGAGAGTTTCGATGGCCGCGCTTCGGCGATTTCCACCGCAAGTTGGCGGCTGTTTCGCAATATCGGCCTTGCCTCGACTCTCGAGCCGCATGGCTGCGAGATCGAGGCCATCGCCGTCGTCGACCAGATGAAACCTGGCCGGATCGATTTCCGTCCCGAGCCGCATGAAGGCACGCTGGGCCGTATGTTCGCCAACCGGCAATTGCGCATCGCGCTGTTCGAGGCAGCCAAGGCCGAGCCGCTGATTTCCATGCATGCGCCAGTCGAAGTGGCGAGCCGCCACCGCGATGCCTTTTCGGTCAGCGCGACGCTGGCCGATGGCACGGTCCTCGAAGCCGATCTCCTCGTCGGTGCGGAGGGGCGCGGATCGCCCACCCGTGAAGAAGCCGAACTCAAAATGGCGAGCTGGGATTATTCGCACCGCGCCATCATCACCGGGCTGAACCATTCGAAGCCGCACGAGGGCGTCGCATGGGAGATTTTCTACGAGGACGGCCCCTTCGCCCTCCTCCCGATGCTCAACGGGCCCGGCGGAGAACACCGTAGCGCGCTGGTCTGGACGGTGGACGAGAAGGATGCTGCAGGCGTCCTCAAGATGGGGGACCGTGCCTTCCTAGCCGAGGTAGAGAAGCGCATGGGCAATATCCTCGGCACGCTCGAACTCAACAGCGGGCGATCCTCCTATCCGCTCAGCTTCCAGCACACCGCACGCATTGTTGGCGAGCGCATGGCGCTGGTAGGCGATAGCGCACATGGTATGCATCCGATTGCCGGTCAGGGTCTCAACCTCGGTCTGCGCGATGTCGGTGCGCTGGTGGAGGTGTTGGAAGAGGCACGCCGGCTCGGGCTCGATCTGGGAGATGCTCAGGTTCTCGAACGCTACGAAAAATGGCGTGCGCTCGATTCGATCATGGTCATGGGCGCCACGGATACTCTCACCCGTCTGTTCGGAGTTCCCGGAAAGACAGCCAGCGCCATCCGCCGTCTGGGAATGGCCGGAGTGCAGCGCTCGGGCTGGCTCAAGCGTTTCTTCATGGACGAGGCGCGCGGCGTTTCGGGCGACGTGCCCGAATTGATGAAATCCTGAGCTGAGCTCCCGCCGGATCTATTCGTCGGCGGGACTAGGCTGCGAAATCCTATTGCCCGCCCCGTCGCGCAGGCGGCGCGGTTCAAGCACGGCGGCGGTTTCGATCAGGTCGAGCGCACGCTGGGTCGCGGCAAAGCGTTCGGCATCGCGCAGCCAGCCCTGAGCATTCGCCGCGCCGGGCATGTTGCGCACTTCGGCCACGGCACTGTCGACCCGGCCGCTGAGAAGGAACAGCCGGGCCCGCTCGATACGCATTTCGGGCTGAGGCGAGGGAGCGCTTTCGCGGCGGATGGTGAAGAGCGCGCCCAGC
The DNA here is from genome assembly GCF_019711635.1 of Qipengyuania huizhouensis. GTDB lineage: Bacteria > Pseudomonadota > Alphaproteobacteria > Sphingomonadales > Sphingomonadaceae > Qipengyuania > Qipengyuania huizhouensis. Next base: position 169,923 of record NZ_JAIGNT010000005.1, read on the forward strand.
TCCTCACGAAATCGTTCGAGCCCGCCACGATCGTCGCCCGATTGTAGCTGGGGCGAAAGCCCGTCGAGCCGCGCGATCAGCTGATCCAGCGTAACGGGATCGCGGGAAAAGGTCAGGATGGTGTTGACCGCATTGGGCAAGGCATCGCCGAAGCGGAGCCGCAACTGGTCGGAAAGATAGCCTAGTTCCGCACCCTTCTCGATGGCGCGGCGTATCGCGAAGGCGATCAGGAGCCCTTCGGCGCGCGCCGCATTGCCTGCCGCTGCCTGCGCCTGTAGGTCGAGGCGTGAAAGGCGCTGTTCGGCGGCGGCCAGACGCTGGTCGATCCCGCCCTGCGTTTCGGCCATCTGTTCGACGTCCTGCGCGGAAGAGGTTTCTGTGGCGCGCGGGGTCGGTTGCGGGCTGCTCTCTTCGGCAGCCTCAGTAGCAACCGCCATTTGCGGCGTATCGGCGGCGCTTTCGTCCGCGGCCGAATTGCTCCGCCAGCTTATATAGCCGACCAGCCCCGCGCCGAGCGCGAAAGATCCGACCACGGCCAGCAACATGGGCCGCATGCTGGTGCGCCTGACCCGATTGCTCGAAAACTCGTCCATTCCACTCCAATCCGCGACCCGCGCGCCGCTACCCCGGCGCCGCGTCATTCCCGGGTTTCAGCCTTGGCACAAAGCCTTCGCTAAGGCCAGTAGCTCGGCATCGACCGGTTGTCCGGCCGTATGAACGGATTCCCAGCCCTTTCCTGCGATGCCCGCGATACGCGGGCCAAGCGCGGCGATTGTGATGGTTTTACGGTCGATACCCAACCGTTCGCATTCCTCATGCAAGCGCCGCGCCGCCTCGCCCGAATGCAGCAACACTACCCCACCCTCTTCGCGCAGGAGCTTACTCACCGAAGGTGACATTTCCAGTGGCGTGGTACGATAGACGACGCAAGTTTCGATAGAGATACCGTCAGGCGGCGTCAGCGAGACCATCTTTTCTCCCGCCAGCCGCAGGAAGGCAAGATCGCGACCCGCGACGTCGTCGAGCAGGTTCTGCAATCCGCCCTTGCCCGTCAGCGTGACCATGAAGCCCTTTTCTCGCGCGCCTTCGGCAGTGGCTTCGCCTACCGCGTAGACTGGCAATCCTTCCAGCTTTTCCAGCTCGAAGCCGCCGTGGCGGAAGACATTGGAGCTGCCCACCAGCAATGCGTCGAAATCATCGCGCGGCGGCGCGGACCATTCCACCGGCCTCACCTCGAACAGCGAGCACCCCATTGCCTCCAGCCCGGAAGCTTTTGCCGTTTCGAGTGTCACGCGAAGGCCTGGCTCTGGACGGAAGACGAAGAGGTTACGCATCAACCGGCAATACCGAAATGCGCAGCTACATGTTCCGGCGCTTCGGCAAGTAAATCCCGGGCCAGATTGCGCGGCGCGTCGAAGTCGGCTGGTTCGAAGAGAGTCTCGCCAGCGATCCGTATGGAACCGTCGGGACTGAAAATAGCCGCGGTCAGGTGCAGCCGCTGCCCTTCGCGGCGGGTCAGAGCGGCGATCGGACTGTGGCATGATCCGCCCAGCCCTTCGAGCAGGGCGCGCTCTGCCAGCACTTCCTCGCGGCTTGGTGCGTGGTCTATTGCCCGGAGCAATTCTCTCGTTTCCTCGTCCCCGGCGCGGCATTCCAGGCCAATTGCCGCCTGCGCAGGCGCCGGAAGCCATTCTTTTGGATCGAGGCGGGTTCCCACCGCATCTTCGCCCAGTCGGGCGAGTCCGGCGGCGGCAAGGAAAGTCGCGTCCGCTTCGCCCGCCTGCAATTTCGCCATGCGCGTCGCCACATTGCCACGGATGCCAACTACTTCGAGATCCGGCCTTGCATTGAGCAATTGCGCGGCGCGGCGCGGCGCGCTGGTACCGACACGCGAACCCTGAGGGATCGCATCGAGCGACCTTGCACCCAGCAGCACGTCAGCCTTGTCCGCCCGCGGGAGGATAGCGCCAATGGCGATCTCTTCCGGTCGGATGGTCTCGACATCCTTCATCGAATGGACTGCCGCATCGATCCTGCCGTCGGCGAGACAGATATCGAGTTCGCGGGTCCATAGCGCCTTGCCGCCGATATCGGCCAGCGGACGGTCCTGGATCTTGTCCCCGCTCGCAATAACGGGGACGAGTTCTACCTGTGCTTCGTCCCAGCCGAGTGCCGCGCACAATCGCGCGCGTGCCTCGTGCGCCTGCGCCATGGCAAGCGGAGATCGGCGGGTTCCAAGGCGGAGAGACGGCTTTGCTGGCATGGTGCGCGCTTGCCCTAGCGACCGATACCGTTAAGGGAAAGCGGACAATGGTTTTGGTTCTTGGCATAGAAAGCTCGTGCGACGAAACGGCGGCCGCACTCGTCGATGGCAATCGGCGGATCGTGGCGCAGCGTATCGCCTCGCAGGATGCGGAGCACGCGCCCTTCGGCGGCGTCGTGCCGGAAATCGCCGCGCGCGCGCATGCCGAACGGCTGGCTCCGATGATCGAGGCGGTCCTCAAGGATGCCGACGTTTCCCTTACCGATCTGGACGCGATTGCAGCCACCGCCGGTCCGGGCCTGATCGGCGGCGTCATGGTCGGTCTCGTGAGCGCCAAGGCCCTCGCCATGGCCAGCGACGTGCCCCTGATCGCAGTGAATCATCTGGAGGGGCACGCGCTCAGCCCGCGGCTGGCCGACGAGACGCTCGAATTTCCCTATGCCCTGCTGCTGGTCTCGGGTGGGCACTGCCAGATACTGCGCGTCGATGGCGTGGGAGAATATCGCCGCCTCGCGACCACGATCGACGATGCGCTGGGCGAAGCCTTCGACAAGACCGCCAAGATCCTTGGCCTCGGCTTTCCCGGCGGTCCTGCTGTCGAGCGTATGGCGAAGGAAGGGGATTCGTCTGCCGTCCCGCTGCCGCGCCCGATGAAAGGGAGCGGCGAACCGCATTTCAGCTTCGCCGGTCTCAAGAGCGCCGTGTTACGCGCGCATGAAAGCGGAACATATCAATCCGCAGACATCGCGGCCAGTTTCCAGCAGGCGGCAATCGATTGCGTGGTGGACCGGTTAAGCATCGCGCTCGCAAAAATGCAGGACTGCCGGACGCTGGTGGTCGCCGGCGGTGTCGCCGCGAATGCATCGGTGCGCAGCGCGCTGGTAGAACTGGCGGCGTCTCATGGCATGCGCTTCACTGCTCCTCCCCCGAAATTGTGCACCGACAATGCGGCAATGATCGCCTGGGCGGGCATCGAGCGACTGGCGCTGAAGGATTTCGCCCCCGATCCGCTCGACATCTCGGCCCGCCCTCGCTGGCCGCTCGACCCTGGTGCCGAACCCGTTCGCGGCGCCGGAGTGAAGGCATGAAGGTCGGCGTTCTCGGAGCCGGAGCCTGGGGCACCGCGCTTGCGCAGATGGTGGCGAGCGATGGGAGCGAGGTACTGCTCTGGGCGCGCGAGGCGCAGCTGGCGGAGGAAATCAACACGCAGCGGCGCAATTCCGCCTATTTGCCCGACGCCAAGCTGGCCGTCTCCATCCGCGCGACAGACGACCTCGGCGAAATGGCGCAGCTCGATGCCATGCTGGTGGTCACGCCGGCGCAGCATATGGGCGGCGTCCTCGAAGCCATGCCCGCATTCCCGCGCGACCTCATCCTGTGCTCCAAGGGTATCGAGGCGGGAACCGGCCGCCTGATGAACCATGTCGCGCGAGATAACGCCCCGGAAAGCGACATCTCGGTCCTTTCCGGCCCGACCTTTGCGCATGAGGTGGCCGCAGGACTACCCGCCGCAGTGACCCTCGCCTGCAGCGGCGGCGAGGAGCAGTGGGATCGGATCGCACCGCATATCGCCCGTCCCGCTTTCCGTCCCTATTATTCGGATGACGTGACCGGTGCCGAGATCGGCGGTGCAGTCAAGAACGTGCTCGCCATCGCCTGCGGGGTGGTGGACGGTTTGCAGCTTGGCCAGAATGCCCGCGCCGCGCTGATCGCCCGCGGCTATGCCGAGATGTTGCGTTTCGGCGAGGCGCTGGGCGCGCGGGCCGAGACGCTGACCGGCCTGTGCGGATTGGGCGACCTCGTTCTCACCTGCTCATCCACTTCCAGCCGCAATTTCTCGCTCGGCAAGGCACTAGGCGAAGGCCAGAGCGCAGAAGCTCTCATGGCCGACCGCAGGACGGTGGCCGAAGGCGCGCATACTGCGCCCGTCCTCGTCGAACTGGCGGCGCGGCACGGCATCGCCATGCCGATCGTCGCCGCGGTCTATGACCTGCTCAAGGGCGACGATCCGAGTCAGGTCGTCAAAGGTATTCTCGCCCGTCCGCTCAAGGCCGAGCAGGAAAGCGCCGGATGAATTCCGCGACCAGCGATGATGATCTTTCCGCCATCGCCAAAGGCGGAAAGCAGAACGTACTCGGCTTCCTGCTGAGGCTGTTGGCGCGCATCCCCTTCCTGTTCATCGCCGGACGCCTCTACGGTGTAAGCGAGGTGGGCCGGTTCGCCTCGGCCCTCGTGCTGGTCGAACTGGTCGCGTTGCTTTGTTCGATGGGTGAAAAGCGTGGCCTCGCGCAGCGCCTGTCCGACGGTGAAGAACATCACCCGGCGAATCTGGTGTATGACGGAATGCTGCTGGCGCTGATATTTTCGTCAATCGCGGCAGTATTCTTCTGGCTGGTACCCGCCCCGCTCTTCCCCGCCGGCCAATATAGCGAACTCGACCGGCTGATCGTGCTTGCAATCCCGGCATATGCGCTGACCGAGATCGTGCTCGCCGCACAGGCCTATAAATACGATATCGCCACCACGGTGCGCGCCCGCGCGGTCGTCGAACCGTGGACCATATCGATCATGGCGGGCGCTTTCTTCTTCATTCCCGGCATTGCGGAATCCGGCCTCACAATGGCCTATCTCGTATCGATCTATGCGGGTCTCGCTGTAGGCCTGTGGGCCTTTTTCCGCAGTTACGGACGCCCTGCCGGATGGCGTCCGAGCCCGCGATACATTGGCGGCATCACCCTGCGCGCACTGCCGCTCGCCACTGCCGACGCCATCGAATGGGGGACCCGCCGCGTCGACATCTTCATCCTCGGCTTCTTTGCCGCGCCTTCGGCCGTGGGCGTCTATTACATGGCGCAGCAGCTCGCCAGTCTGCCGCAAAAGCTGAAGACCAGTTTCGAGCCGATCCTGGGTCCGGTCATTACCAAGAACCTCAAGACGGAGAATTATGCCGCCATCGCCAAACAGGTCTGCCAGGTGGGGTTCTGGATCATCGCCGCCCAAGCAGGCATCGCGCTGGCCCTGGGCCTGCCGGGTGAAGCCATCATGGGTCTGTTCGGACCCGAATATGTTGGTGGTACCGGGGCCCTCGCCTTCCTGCTGGCCGCGGAAGTGGTCGCCGCCACCGCCGTCGTTTCCGAGGCGGTGCTGATCTATGTCGCACGCGTTCGAAACCTGTGGATTTCCATCAGCACGATCGCCTTTCAGGCGATTCTGACTATCGTCCTCATACAGGCTGTGGTCGCCAATGACCTTGGCGAGCCATTCAAGGCGGCGGCAGCGGCCGTTTCACTCATGATCGCACTTGGAGTGGCCAGCCTCGTGAAGGCAGTGCTGCTTACGAAGATCTTGGGTCACGGCATCAACAATTGGCGCTGGGCATTGGTCTATGCCGTTGCCCCAGCGGTGCTCGTCGGCTGGCTCGCGACCCATCTGCCCGAATGGGCGGAGCTCGCTTTCGGAATTCCGCTGATCCTGGCGACTTACGGTTTCGTGATCTGGAAGCGCGGGTTCGGACCCGAAGACCGGGTTCTGTTCGCCAGGAACAAGGATAAGGCGGCAACGATCGCAGTTTCCGAATAAGCCCCTGTCGGGCAGGCACAAGCACCTTGGCAGCGGCAGCCCGCCGAGGCTAAGGACCCCATGATGTTCCAGCGCGCGCTTATCCTCCTTGGTGCTCTCGTAGTCGTCGCGATAGGCTTCGTGACGAGTTGGTCGGGACGGGCCGAGCATATGGCGGAGCGTTTGTCCGAAAACGCCCGTGAAGCCCTTGCCACCGAAGATCTGGATATGGTGCAGGCGAGCTTTACCAATCGCTATGGCTCGCCCTCGCGCCATCCGTTGCTATCGGGTGGGGAAAATCTGGACGATGAAAGCCGCACGCGTGCAGCCCAGCTTGTCCGTTCCCTGCCCGGCGTAGGCGGAGTGAGTTGGGAGGATGGAATCGTGAATGCGAATGCCGGCGAACCGTCCTTCGAGCCGCTTCATTGCCAGGAAGACGTCGATGGCCTGCTACGCACCCGCACCATCCGTTTCGAAGAAGGGAGCGCCGCATTGCTACCTGCCAGCCGCATGCTGCTGGACGAAGTTGCCCGGGCACTCGAACCCTGTGTAGGTGCCATCATCGCAATTACCGGCCATACCGACAAATCGGGTAGCGAAACCGCAAACGTCGCGCTCAGCATGGACCGGGCACGCGTCGTTCGCGAGGCCCTGGTACGCCGGGGCATTCCTCGCTCCGGCCTGCGCGCCCGCGGCATGGGATCGAGCAAACCGGCGGAGCGCCTGACGGCCGAAGACCCCGCCAATCGCCGCATCGAATTTTCGGTCATCCGCATGGAACCGCTGACGCCCACCCCTGTCGACACGCCGGGGCCGCGCTGATGCCTATCTGGTTCGAAGTCATCGTCCTGATGCTTGTCGCCTATACTCTGGGCCTTACTCTCGGATGGGTGGCCTGGGGGCGTGCTTCGTTGGGCGACAATGAGACAACGGAGGAAGAAAAGTGAGCGAACTACTCGCCGAAAACTGGATCCTGCTGGCAATCGCCCTGATCATCGGTCTTGTCGTTGCCTGGTACCTGTTCCGCAGCAATCGCCGCACCCGGGTGACAGGCACAAGAACGGATGTTCTCGACGAGGGCGCCGAACGTGCGCAGCGCAATTCCGCGCTGGTCGACAGCCCGCCCGCCGCGGCGCGCGAGCCGGAGCAAGTGGTCACGCCCGGGGCTGTGGGCGGCGCGGGTGCCGCAGTCTCTGCCGCCGCAGACGCTTCGCAGGCCAAGGGCGACGATCTCACCCGGATCAAGGGGGTCGGCCCCAAGCTGGCTGCATCTCTGCGGGATCTCGGCGTCACGAGCTTTTCGCAGATCGCCAGCTGGGACGAGGCGGAAATCGACCGTATCGATGCGCGGCTCGGCCGGTTCCAGGGCCGCATACGCCGTGACGACTGGACCGGGCAGGCACGCCTGCTGGCCGAGGGCGACACCGATGGTTTTGCGCGGAAGTACGGCCGCGCCTGAGTCAGGAACCTTCTCCCGTCCGGCCCATTGGTAATCATTGGGTCGATACGACCGAGGAGAGTCTGGATGGGACAGCCCCAGCCGATACGCGTGCTCGTCGCCGAAGATGAAATGATCATTGGCTACGACCTGTGCGACACTGTGTCCGAAGCAGGATATCTGGTCGAAGGCCCCTTCGACAACCTGTCGAGCGCGATGCTCGCCTTCCAGAAATCCAAACCCGACATCGCGATCCTCGACGTGCAGTTGGGGGACGGCATCGTCTACCCGCTCGCCGAACAGATGATGGCCGAGAATGTGAAAGTGATTTTCCATTCGGGCCAGCTGACCCCCAACGACGTCGCAATCCGTTTTCCCGATGTCGAAATGCTGTCCAAGCCCTGCCCTCCGGCCGAAGTCATCCACTCGGTCCGGCGCGCTGCCCGGCACCACTGATCGGCTATTCGGCGGGGCGCGGAACTTCGCGTCCAGCCACCTCGTCAAACAAGCTCAAGTCGGGCAAGGCAATTCGCATGGGACGTGATATGATGCCCCCGCGATGCCAAGGCTCGATAACTTCATTGCGCTCGATGGCGCAGACAAGCTCGCCTCCCTCGAGGCGTTCGGCCTGTTGCTATACGCCAAGTTCGCGATCGCCCGGGTACCTCCCACCCGCTGGCGTTCCCACTTTATGACAGTGGCTCCGGCAGAGAGCGGATCGCGCGACATCGCCACCATCCGCAGGGTCCGGCTTGCCATCCTGAGAGCGCTGTCACTCACGGTGGGCGCGGACAATTGCCTGCCGCAAGCCCTCGCCGCGCGCTGGATGCTGGAGCGCCGCGGAATTCCAGCGAACCTCTTCATCGGCACCCAGTGCGACGCTGAAGGGAAACCTCGCATACACGCCTGGCTGAAAGTGGGCGACGAATGGGTCACGGGACTGTGCGACGAGGCGCGGTACACGCTCATCGCATCAGGCGATGCGGAGACAGCCTGACAACCCCTTGCGCGCCGATGCGCTAACTGCCATCGGCAGGTGAAGTTCAAAGGAGACCCCATGGCCGGAATGGTGCCGTTCGACTGGCAGGACCCGTTCAATCTCGACGACCAGCTGACCGAGGAAGAGCGGATGATCCGCGACGCCGCGCATGGTTTTGCGCAAGGCGAACTCCAACCTCGTGTGATCGAGGGTTTTTCCAAGGAACTCGATGCCCCCGAACTCTTCCCGATGATGGGAGAGGCCGGCCTGCTCGGCGCGACCATCCCCGAAGAATATGGCGGCGCAGGCGCTGGCTATGTGGCCTACGGCCTGATCGCGCGCGAGATCGAGCGGGTGGACAGCGGCTATCGCTCGATGGCCAGCGTCCAGTCCAGCCTCGTGATGTATCCGATCCATGCCTATGGTTCGGAAGAGCAACGCAGGAAATATCTCCCCGGCCTCGCCAACGGCCAGCTGATCGGCTGCTTTGGATTGACCGAACCCGATGCGGGCAGCGACCCGGCGGGCATGAAGACGACCGCCAAGAAGGTCGACGGGGGCTATGTCCTCAACGGCTCCAAGACATGGATTTCCAATTCGCCCTTCGCCGATGTCTTCGTCGTCTGGGCGAAGAGCGAGGGGCATGGCGGCGGCATTCGCGGCTTCGTGCTGGAAAAGGGCATGAAAGGTCTTTCCGCTCCCAAGATCGAAGGCAAGATTTCGCTCCGCGCCTCCACCACCGGCATGATCGTGATGGACGAGGTCGAGGTGGGCGAAGACGCGCTGCTACCCGAGGTGCAGGGTCTCAAGGGCCCCTTCGGCTGCCTCAACCGCGCACGATACGGCATCAGCTGGGGCGCGATGGGCGCTGCCGAATTCTGCATGCACGCCGCGCGCCAATACGGGCTCGATCGCCAGCAATTCGGCGTACCGCTCGCCAGCAAGCAGCTCTACCAACTCAAGCTCGCCGACATGATGACCGAAATTTCGCTCGGCCTGCAGGCCTCCCTGCGCGTCGGCCGACTGATGGACGAAGGCAAGTTCGCGCCCGACATGATCTCCATCGTCAAGCGCAACAATGTCGGCAAGGCTCTCGATATCGCGCGCAAGTCCCGCGATATGCACGGCGGCAACGGGATTTCGGAAGAATACCAGGTCATCCGCCACATGGTGAACCTGGAGACGGTGAACACCTACGAAGGCACGCATGATGTCCACGCGCTGATCCTGGGGCGCGCCATCACGGGGATTGCAGCATTTTGATGAAGCTTCACGGATATTATCGCAGCTCCACCTCCTATCGCCTGCGCATCGCGCTGGAACTGAAGGGGATCGGTTACGAATATGTCCCCGTGAACCTGCTCATCTCCGAACAGAAGGGCGAGGCTTTCACCAGCCGAAACCCGTTCGGCTCGGTCCCCCTGCTCGAGGCGGACGGCAAGGACCGCGTGCAGTCGATGGCGCAGATCGAGTGGCTGGACGAAGCCTATCCGGACAAGCCCCTGCTGCCGAAAGATGTCGACGATCGCTACGTCGCGCGCGAACTGGCCTATGCCATCGCCACCGAACTGCACGCCCCGCTCAACCTGCCGGTGCTCAAATACCTCAAGGATCCGCTGGGCCATTCGCAGGACGAGATCGACACGTGGTATCGCCACTGGCTGGCGCGCACGCTCGATCCGGTCGAGGCGCGCCTGGCGCAGCTCGGCACGGGCGATTTCCTGTTCGACCGGCCCGGATTCTTCGAAGTCGTGCTGCTGCCGCAGGTCTACAACGCGCGCCGCTTCGCGTTCGATTTCGCTGACAAGCCGCATATCGAACGGATCGAAAAGGCCTGCCTTGCATTGCCAGAGTTCCAGCGCGCCCATCCGGACGCGCAGCCAGACAATCCAGAAAACCAATAAGAGAGGACACCCATGAAACTCGCCACGCTCAAGGACGGAACCCGCGACGGCAAGCTGGTCGTCGTCTCGAAAGACCTCACCCGCTACTGCGCCGCCGACAATATTGCGCCCACGCTGCAGCATGCACTCGACAATTGGGACCAGCTCGCCCCGAAGCTCGACGCGCTCTACCGCGATGTCGAACACCAGGCCTGCCCGACCGAGCGTTTTCACGAGCGCGAGGCGCATTCGCCGTTGCCCCGTGCCTATCAGTGGGCGGACGGTTCGGCCTACATCAATCACGTCGAACTGGTGCGCAAGGCGCGCGGTGCCGAGGTGCCGGAGAGCTTCTATCACGACCCGCTGATGTACCAGGGGGGCAGCGACAAGTTCCTCGCCCCGCGTGACGATATCCCGCTGAAGGACACCAAGTGGGGTTGCGACATGGAAGGCGAAATCGCGGTCATCACCGACGATGTGCCGATGGGCGTCTCGTCCGAACAGGCGGCGGATCACATCAAGCTGGTCATGCTGGTGAACGACGTGTCCTTGCGCGGCCTCATCCCGGGCGAACTGGCGAAGGGCTTCGGCTTCTTCCAGTCCAAGCCGGCCAGCGCTTTCAGCCCCGTTGCGGTCACGCCAGACGAACTGGGCGATGCATGGAAAGGCAGCGTCATCCACCTGCCGCTGATGGTCGATTACAATGGCGAGCCCTTCGGCCGCGCCAATGCGGGTGTCGATGCGACCTTCAGCCTCGCCGATCTCGTCGCCCATGCGGCGAAGACCCGCGATCTGGGCGCAGGCACGATTATCGGTTCGGGCACGGTATCCAACCAGGGGCCGGACGGCGATCCGGGCAAGCCGGTGGCCGAAGGAGGCCTCGGCTACAGCTGCATCGCGGAAATCCGCATGATCGAAACCATCGCCAGCGGCGAAGCCAAAACGCGTTTCATGCAGCCGGGCGATACCGTGCGGGTGGAGATGAAGGATGCAGACGGTCACTCGATCTTCGGCGCGATAGAGCAGAAGGTCGTGGAGGCCTGATCGCTAGGCGGGAGCGGCAAGCAGACATGCAAAAACATCCGGCGGCGAGCCCGGACCTAACGCCGTGGGAAGCACCTGCGCTCAAGCAGCCCGAGGGGCGGTAGCGCAGATAAAGAGCACCTGCGCTCAAGTAGCCCGAAGGGCGGTAGCGCAGATAAAACAGATCACGCGGCCGGGCGAACCTTGCGCGAGGCGAGGCGTAGCTCCCGAGAGCGAGAATGACGGGGACCTTTT
>NZ_JAIGNT010000006.1:0-117500 GCF_019711635.1 Qipengyuania huizhouensis
ACACATGGGCGCCTCAACAAGCTAAGCTCAGTTCAAATTATCCCTTGCCAACGGAGAGCCGTCCACACAGGCGTCGTTAGCCGACATTCGGATCATCAGCTGCCGTACACTGCATGCACCGAGCGCGAGTTGGCAGCAGGACCGCTCAGGACGTTCGCGTCGGAACGTGGGTGCGTTTCTCTATCTCGGGCACGGGCTTGCGACCCCGGGCCTCGTTCCTGCCGCCTTCAGCAATGATATGATCGAGCACGGAGGGATAGAGCGGCTGCTCGAACTCGATGCCGACGTTGCGTTTATCTATCCATTTTACCTGCGCAGCGAGGGGCCCGATCGAGCCGATCCGGATGGTGATGGCGTTGCCCTTCTGGACGCGTCCGACCAGATCGGAAAACTGGCAACCATATTCGGAGAGATCCTTGATCGCGACATTGAAGCCCATGCCGGTGCCCTTGCGATAGCGCCCGAGCACGGCGATCGAGTATCTTTTTTCTCTGCGTAGATCCATTCGCCCACTCCGGCAGTATTTGCCCAATGTGATTGCGAAACCCGAATTGTGTTTATTCTGCTGGTAAACGGATAGGGCGGAATCGTTTACGAATGGCTAAAGCAAGGGTGCGATCACTCCGCCGCTTCACGCCCGTCTTCCGCCGAACTTCCGATCTGAGCGACGTCTTCGGCATTGTAGCGCGGTGTCGACTCGACTTTCGGCACTTCCTCGATTTCCCGCTTGCCGATCTCGATCCCCTTCTCGTGCAGGCGCCGCCCGGCTGACAGGACATTGCGCTCGAAACTGCCGACGAACTTGTTGTAATTGTTGACTGCGGTTTCCAGCCCGCCACCGACGCGCTTCATGTGTTCGGCGGCGACGGCGAGACGATCGTAAAGCTCCGCCCCGGCCTTGCCGATTTCCACCGCCTCGCGGGCGATCGTATCCTGCCGCCAGACCTGCGCCACCGTGCGCGCAATGGCGACGAGATTTGTCGGAGTTGCGAGCAACACCTTGTTACGGAAGGCGAAATCCCACAGCTCGGGATCGTGTTCGAGCGCCGCGGCAACGAAATGTTCCCCCGGCACGAACATTACAACATAGTCGGGCGCGTCGTCGAACTGGCTCTGGTAGCTCTTCGATCCCAGCGTTTGGACGTGGTTGCGCATCGACTTCGCGTGCAGATCGAGATGCCGCACGCGCTCCTCGTCGCCCTCTGCCTCGAAAGCCGCCTGATAGGCGTTGAGCGAGACCTTGGCGTCGATCACCAGCTTCTTCTGGCCCGGTACGTTCACGATGGCATCGGGACGCAAGCGGCCTTCATCGGTCGAAACTGAGTGTTCGAGGATATAATCGGTATGTTCGCTCAGCCCGCACTGTTCGAGCACGTTCTGCAGCGCACGTTCGCCCCAGCGCCCCCGCGCCTTGGGGGCATTGGTCAGCGAATTGCCCAGCCGCTGCGCTTCGCGCCGGACCTCTTCCTGCCCGCGCTGCATTTCGGTGATCTGCTGGTAGAGCCGCCCGAAGGCATCGGTGCGTTTCTCCTCCAGCGCGGCCACCTGCTTCTCGTAGGCTTCGAGACGTTTGCCGACCGGGTCGAGCAGGGCCTTCAGCTTTTCTTCGGACGTTTTTTCCGAATGGCCGAACCGCTCGGTTGCGCTGGCGAGAAATTTCTCCTGCGCCGCGCCGAGTACCTTGGCGCCCGTATTCTCGAACTCCTTGACGAGGTTGACGCGCGATTCCTCAAGCAGGCGCTTCTGTTCCTCGAATCCGGCGCGTTCGGCCTTGAGCGCGGAGAGTTCCTCGCGCGCCTTGTCCAGCGTTTCCGCCAGTGTATCGGCGCGCGCGGCTCGTTCGGACATGGTCGCCAGTTCGGGAGCCATGCGGGCGAGCTTGTCGGAAAGGTCTTTCGCCTCCGCATCGCGCTCGGCATGGCGCGCCTGCCAATCGGCAGCCGGAGCCGAGCCAAACCGATGGCCGAGGAAATAGCCCAGGCCGAGGCCAAGGATCAGCGCGATGATGGCGAGAAGTGAGGGGTCCATCCCGCCACACTAGAAGGAACGGAGAGGGAACACCAGAGGCTGGCTCGTAACTTCCCACAAACGTCATCCCAGCGAAAGCCGGGAACTTCCTCGACGAGGCGATTGGGCCGATAGCTATCCCAGCTTTCGCTGGGATGACGGGCTTGCCTACGCCGCTTCGCGCAGCTTCCGCAGCTTCTTCAGAGCCATGTTGCGCTTCAGACGCGAAAGATGGTCGATGAAGAGAATGCCTTCGAGGTGGTCCATCTCGTGCTGGAGGCAGGTGGCCATCAGCCCGTCCAGATCTTCCTCGTGCGTTTCGCCCTCTAGGTCCTGATAGCGCACGCGGCAGGTCGCCGGACGGTCCACATCGGCGAAGATGTCGGGAACCGAGAGGCAGCCTTCCTGATAGGTCGCCAGTTCTTCCGCCGGATCCAGAATCTCGGGGTTTATGAAGACCCGCGGTTCCTTCTTGGTCGGATAATGGACGTGTTCGTGGCCGCCGTGGTTGCAGACTTCGCCCTCGGCTTCCTCGTCTTCGGGCTGGAGGTCGATCACGAGCACGCGCTTGGGCACGCCGACCTGGATTGCGGCGAGACCGATACCGGGCGCATCATACATGGTTTCGAACATGTCGGAGACGAGTTCGCGCAGTTCGTCGTCGAACTCCGTTACAGGTTCGGACACGACCTTGAGCCGGGGATCCGGCACTTCGAGGATTTCACGGATAGCCATGAAGGGTCAAATAGTCGCGAAATCGGCGATTTTCAATCAAATTGGGACGGTCAGAGTGATCGACTAGCCGAGCGGCCTGCGAGCTCTCAAGGCCTGCGCAAGGGTCCCCTCATCCAGGTAATCCAGTTCCCCGCCCACCGGCAGACCGTGGGCCAGCTGGGTAATTCTCACGGGAAAGCCCTCCAGCCGCTCGGCAAGGTAATGCGCTGTGGTCTGCCCTTCGAGTGTGGCATTCATCGCGAGCACGACCTCGTCCACCCCGCCTTTTTCCACGCGCGACAGCAGGCTGGCGATGTTGAGATCCTCGGGCCGGATGCCATCCAGCGCGGAGAGCTTGCCGCCGAGCACATGATACCTGCCGGTGAAGAGCTTCGCCCGGTCGAGCGCCCATAGATCCGCCACATCCTCCACCACGCACAGCCCCTTGCCATCACGACGCGGATCGGCGCAGATTCCGCAGGGATTGGTGGTATCGACATTGCCGCAGGTGCTGCATTCGACCAGCGTATCGCCAACCGTCGCGAGCGCTTCGAGCAAGGCGGGCAGTGCGCTTTCGCGGCGCTTGACCAGCCACAGCACGGCACGTCGTGCGCTGCGTGGGCCGAGGCCGGGAAGGCGGGCCAGCGCAGAAGCGAGCGTTTCGATTTCTTGTGAGGCCATCGCGCTTTGTTAGAAATCCGTTCGGGCTGAGCTTGTCGAAGCCCTGCACTTTCTTATAGCGCTGCACAAGAAGTGAAGTACGGCCGTTGACCTTTGGCCAGCTTCGCTTCCGACAAGCTCAGGGCGAACGGAGGTATCGGTTGCGCATAATCTTCATGGGATCGCCGGAATTTGCCGTGCCGACGCTGCAGGCTCTGGTCGATGCTGCGCATGAGGTGATCTGCGTCTACACCCAGCCGCCCCGCCCGGGCGGAAGGCGAGGCAAGGAACTGACGAAAACTCCCGTGCACCAACTGGCCGAGCGGCTTGGTATCGAGGTCCGTCATCCCACCTCGCTCAAATCGGCCGAGGAGCAGGAGAAATTCGCCGCGCTCGATCCCGATGTGGCAGTGGTGGCAGCCTATGGATTGATCCTCCCCCAGCCGATTCTCGATGCGCCGAAGCGTGGCTGTCTCAACGTCCATGCCTCTTTGCTGCCCGCATGGCGCGGAGCTGCGCCGATTCACCGCTCCATCATGGCGGGCGACGAACTGACAGGGGTGACGATCATGCAGATGGAGGCCGGACTCGACACCGGCCCGATGCTTGCCACAGTGCGCACGCCGGTTGAGGACAAGACCACGGGCGAATTGACCGAGGAGCTGGCAGAACTGGGCGCGCAGCTTATGGTCGGCACGCTGATCGATCTCGATGCACTGCATGCGGTGGAACAGGACGACGAAGCAGCGACCTATGCGAAGAAGATCGACAAGGCCGAGGCGCGGATCGACTGGTCGCGGCCTGCTGCGGAAGTAGTTCGCCATATCCACGGTCTCTCTCCTTTCCCCGGCGCATGGTTCGAAATGGAAGGGCTGCGCGTGAAGGTGCTGCGCGCCGAATTGGCGGAAGCTTCTGGTGAGGCGGGAACAGTGCTCGATGGCGACCTGGCCATCGCCTGCGGTGAAGGAGCCATCCGCCCCGCCCGCCTCCAGCGCGCAGGCAAGCCCGCGATGGATCTGGCGGAATTCCTGCGCGGCAATGCAATCGAAAAAGGCGCGCACCTCACGTGACCCGCTTCGCGCTCACTCTGGAATTCGACGGTACGCCCTTCTTCGGTTTGCAGCGGCAGGACAACGGTCCGAGCGTGCAGCAATCGCTCGAGGAGGCAGCCTTTCGCGTCACGGGCGAGGATGTCCGCCTCCATAGTGCGGGCCGTACCGATACAGGGGTCCACGCGCTCGCCATGCGCAGCCACATGGATATCGAGAAGGACATCGCCCCCTTTCGCCTGATGGAAGCGCTCAATGCGCAGGTCCGGCCGGACCCGATCGCGGTGACACATTGCGAGATCGTGCCCGACGACTGGCACGCACGGTTTTCCTGCACCGGGCGCAGCTATGTTTACCGCATCGCCAACCGCCGTGCACCGCTGACGCTGGAGCGCAACCGGCTGTGGCAGGTCCCGCAGGAACTCGACCACGAAGCGATGGACCGCGCCGCCAGGGCGCTCGTGGGCCTCCACGATTTTACCACCTTCCGCTCTGTTCAGTGCCAGTCGCAGAGTCCGATCAAGACACTGGACCGGCTCGATGTAGAACGGGAGGGCCAAGAAGTGCGCATCCACGCCGCCGCGCGCAGTTTCCTCCATCATCAGGTACGTTCGATGGTCGGCTGCCTCGCGCTGGTCGGCATGGGCCGCTGGCGCGAGGAGCAGTTGGCCGAGGCACTGGAGGCGAAGGATCGGCAGGCTCTCGGCCTCAACGCGCCACCCCACGGCCTCTATTTCGTCGAGGCGACATATCCGGAAGATGCATGACGTAACGGCACCCTAGCCAAGCCTGTTTTCGAGGCGTAGCGAAGCCCGGAACAGGTTTCGTAAAGCAACGAAAGGGAATTCCGATGACCACCGGCAAGCAGCTTTTCACCACGCTGACAAGCGACGGGACGCTCACCCTCGCGATAGAGGAGGTCACCTTCCCCGACCCGACCGGCAACCAGATATTGGTCAAGATGGAAGCCGCCCCCATCAACCCTTCCGATCTCGCGATTCTCACTGGCGCGGCAGATTTCGAGAATGCCGAATATTCGCCGGGCAAGGTCGTTGCCAAGATGCCCGAACCTTTCAATTCGGGCCAGAAATCGCGCCACGGTCAGAAGCTTCCCGCGGGCAACGAAGGCGCGGGCACAGTGATAGCCACGGGTGACAGCGACATGGCCAAGGCGCTCATGGGCAAACGCGTTGCCTGTGTCCCTGGAAATGCTTTCAGCCAGTATGCCATCGCCGACGCAGCCATGTGCCTGCCGTTGGGCGAGCATAGCGCCGAAGCGGGGGCGTCCAGCTTCGTCAATCCGATGACCGCGCTCGGCTTCGTCGAGAACGCCAAGGCAGATGGCCAGAAGGCGATCCTCCACACCGTCGGTGCGTCGAACCTCGGCCAGATGCTCAACCGCATTTGCCTCGAGGATGGGATCGACCTCGTCAACATAGTGCGCAAGGACGACCAGGCCGAACTGCTGAAATCGCAGGGCGCGAAGCATGTCGTCAATTCCTCGGATGGCGATTTCATGGACCAGCTTCGCAGTGCCATTGCGGAAACGGGTGCATTTTACGGCTTCGATCCTATCAGCGGCGGACAGATGGTCGATAGTTGCTTCAAGGCGATGGAGCAGGTCGCCGTCTCGCAGATGAGCGAATATTCACGCTATGGCTCCAACCAGCACAAGCGCATGTTCATCTATGGCCGTCTTGATTTCGGACCGACCATATTGACGCCTGCCTATGGCTTCGGCTGGACCTTGTCGGGCTGGCTGCTGACGCCTTTCCTCCAGAATGCCGGCATGGAAACAGTCATGCGGATGAGGAAGCGCGTGCTCGACAATCTGACCACCACTTTTGCCAGCAATTACAAAACCAGGGTCGACCTGGAAGGCATGCTGACCAAGGACGCGATCCTCGACTATCGCCAGATGAAAACCGGCGAGAAATATCTCGTTACGCCAAACGGCTGAGCTAGCGGCGGTCGAATTTCTTCTGGATGGCGGCGGGGTCGGTGATCCCGTTCGCCAGCAGAAGTTGCAGCAGGATCCGCGCCTTTTGCGGATTGAGCGCCCGCGCGGCGACGAAGCCATTCTCCGCGTCTTCGGGCTCGAGATCGACCAGGCCTTCGTCGGCGCGGCTGGCACGCACCACTGGCAGACCCCGCCTGACCTGAACTTTCAGCGCCTCACGAACTTCCTCGGGCATATTGCCCTCACCCACGCCTGCCACAACGATGCCGCGCGTCGCCTGCCCCACCTGCCGCCCGACGCTCGTAGCCTCCAGACCGGCATAGGCATATATGATGGCGACCTCCGGCAAGGTGTCCGACCATTCGAATGAAGTGGCGCTGCCCTGCCGCCACGGCGCACCGAACCATTCAAGGCTAGACGGAGTTACGAGAGCTATGGATTCGCGCGGGAAGCCGCGGAATGCCTCTGTCCCGCGTGTCCTGACCTTGCGCACATCGCGCGCGGCGAACACGCGGTCGCCCATGACCACCAGCACTCCCCGTCCCGATGCGTCTGGATCGCTTGCGACGCGCACGGCATTGGCAAAATTCCGCAAGCCATCGTAGCCGACGGCATCGGCGGGCCGCATCGCGCCCACAACGACTACAGGTTTGTCGGCGGGCAGCGTCAGATCGAGAAGAAAAGCGGTTTCTTCCAGCGTATCGGTGCCGTGGGTCACGATTACGCCGGCGCATGATTCTTCGGCCAGCGCTTCCATTATCGCGGGGTGGAGCGCATTCCAGACCTCCGGCCCAATGTCCGCCGAATCGATATTGGCGATTTGCCTGCCGGACAATTCGGCTTCGAGCCCGAGCCCGCCGACCTTTTCGAGGTAATCCTCGATGCCGATTTCACCCGCACGGTAATCCTTGGCGATGGCAGATCCGGCGATTCCCGCGATGGTGCCGCCTGTGGCGAGGACTGTAAGCCTGGTCGTCATGACGAAGCGCGATAGCGGCAATTGATTTTCCCGTCACGCACGCTATGTGGCGCTCTCCCGACACCGGTTGGGGCGCTTAGCTCAGTTGGTAGAGCATCTCGTTTACACCGAGAGGGTCGGCGGTTCGAGCCCGTCAGCGCCCACCATTTCACTCGAAGCGCAAGGCTTCGTCGATCGCGGTGCGGGCTTCCTCGCTCGACCAGTCGTAATCGCCCCGCACCCGCCAGACTTCCTGCCCCAGCGCGTTGTAAAGCACGGTCGTGGGAAGCGCGGTATCGCCCAGTGCGAAGCTCAGCTCTGCGTCCGGGTCCATCCATGAACCGAGATACTCGAACTGGTTTTGTGCGAAGAATTCCGCGACCTTGTCCTCACCGCCCATGTCCTGACTGGCGGTGATAACGCGCATTCTGCCTTCGTAGTCGCCCGCCAGATCGTCGAGCAGCGGCATTTCCTTCACGCAGGGGGCGCACCAGGTCGCCCACAAATTGAGCAAGACCGGGGTTCCCTGCACTGCCCCAAGATTGAGTTCCCGCCCGTCGAGATCGCGTAAATTCGATGCAGGCATGAGCTCTCCCGCCATGCTGCGATCGATTTCGCCGCTTGTCGGTGCCGAAGCACCGTTTTCTTGCGCCTCTTCCGGCGCGCTCCTATCGCAGGCCGCAACGAAAAGACCGAGGACACAGGCAAACGTGAGCGACAAGCGGGACAATTCGGGCTCCAACAGCATGTGGGGCGGAAGGTTCGCCGAAGGACCTAGCGCCATCATGCGTGAAATCAACGCCTCGATCCCATTCGACAAGGCGCTGTGGCGCGAGGATATCTCCGGGAGCCGGGCGCATGTCGCGATGCTGGCGAAGCAGGGTATCGTGAGCGAGCCGGATGCGAAGGCAATCGATGAAGGCCTCCAGCAAGTGGCTGCGGAATACGAGCGTGACGGGGTGCCCGTGGATTGGGATCTCGAAGACATCCACATGACCGTTGAATCCCGCCTTACCGAGATTATCGGCCCGGTTGCCGGACGCCTCCATACCGCGCGCAGCCGCAACGACCAGGTGGCAACCGATTTCCGCATGTGGGCGCGCAGCGCAATGCAGCGCGCCATCGCCGGTATCGACGCTGTCCTTTCCGCTCTGATCGAACGGGCCGACGAACACGCCGCCAGCATCATGCCCGGTTTCACACACCTCCAGACGGCGCAGCCCGTGACGCTCGGCCATCATATGCTCGCCTATTTCGAGATGCTGGTGCGCGACCGTTCGCGCTTTGCCGACGCGCTGGATCGGATGGACGAATGCCCGCTGGGTTCGGCTGCACTGGCCGGAACGGGCTTCGATCTCGATCGTGAAATGACGGCGGAGGCGCTGGGTTTCGCTCGGCCCACCCGCAACAGTCTCGATGCTGTCTCCGACCGGGACTTCGCGCTCGATTACCTGATGGCGGCAAGCCAGTGCTCGCTCCACCTCAGCCGTCTCGCCGAGGAATTCATTATCTGGGCGAGCCAGCCTTTCGGCTTCGTCAAATTGCCCGATATCCTCTCCACCGGCAGCAGCATCATGCCGCAAAAACGCAACCCCGATGCAGCCGAACTGGTGCGTGGCCATGCCGGGCGGATAATCGGCTGCGCTACCAGCCTGATGGTCACGATGAAGGGGCTTCCGCTCGCCTATTCGAAGGATATGCAGGACGACAAGCCGCCGGTCTTCGAGGCTGCGAGCCTGCTCGATCTCAGCCTCGCCGCGATGGCAGGCATGGTGGCCGATAGCGGGTTCGACACGGCAAGGATGCGCAAGGCGGCAGAGGCGGGCCACGCGACTGCAACGGACTTGGCCGACTGGCTCGTCCGGCAGGCCGACATCCCGTTCCGCGAGGCACATCACATTACCGGCGCTGCGGTAAAACTGGCAGATCAGAAGGGCGTTGCGCTCGATGGACTATCTCTCGAAGATCTTAAGAGGATCGATAATCGCATCGACGAACGCGTCTTCGATGCGCTCTCCGTCGATGCTTCCGTGGCGGCCCGGTCTTCCTATGGTGGGACTGCGCCGGTCCGTGTTAGGGAGCAGGTCGAAGCCGCCCGCAAGCGGTTGAAGGAGTTCTGATCGACATGCGCAAAATCGCTGCCCTTGGTCTTGCCATCGCGCTCACCGCTTGCGGCCAGAAGGCCGAACTGACGCCGGTTGCGGGCGAGACATTGCCGCCCAAACCCTATGGTGCAGAGGTGCAGCCCGATGCGGCGGAATTGCTGGCGCTGGACCCGCAGGCTGCGCCAGACCGGTCGGTGGAACTGCGCACCCGTTCCGAAGAGCGCGAGGACGATCCCTTCGACCTCCCGCCCGAGTGAATTTCCGGTCGCAAAGCACAGCTTGTTAGACTTCGCGCCCCGGATTCGGCAGAGGCGCAGGCATGGACCATTTCCAGCTTCGTGACGGCATCCTGCACGCCGAGGATGTGCCGCTTCCCGCTATCGCCGACGAGGTCGGCACCCCTGTCTATGTCTATTCCCGCGCCACGCTGGTACGCCATGCCCGCGTATTCCGCGATGCCCTTTCGGGCCTCAAGGATCCGCACATCGCCTTTGCGGTGAAAGCCAATCCGAACCTTGCCGTACTGCGTGTGCTGGCAAACGAAGGTTACGGTGCCGACGTGGTTTCCGGCGGCGAGCTGACCCGTGCGCTGGCTGCGGGCATGAAGCCGGAGGACATCGTTTTTTCCGGTGTCGGAAAGACCCATGCGGAACTCCAGCAAGGTCTCGAACAGGAGATCGGCCAGTTCAACATAGAGAGCGAGGAAGAGGGCTACGAACTCGCCGCGATCGCGCGGCGCTTCGGCAAGCAGGCGGCCTGCGCCCTGCGGGTAAATCCCGATGTCGATGCGCGCACGCATGAAAAGATTTCGACCGGCAAGCGCGAAAACAAGTTCGGCGTTCCGCTTGATCGGGCCACGGAAATCTACACCGCTCTGGCAAAGGAAGACGGGCTCGATATGCGCTGCATCGCGGTGCATATCGGCAGCCAGTTGGCCGATCTCGAACCGCTGGAAACGGCCTTCGGCAAGGTCGGCGCGCTGATTGCCGAATTGCGCAATGCGGGATGCAGCGTGACCCATGCCGATCTCGGCGGAGGGCTCGGTGTACCATACAAGGCGGGCGAGGAGCTTCCCGCCCCTGCCGAATATGGCGCGATGGTGGCGCGGGTCACCAAGGACTGGGACGTGCGGCTGATGTTCGAGCCCGGCCGCGTGATTGCCGGAAATGCCGGAGTGCTGCTGACGCGGGTCGTGCGCGTGAAACGCGGGATCGAGCGGCCGTTCGTCGTGGTCGATGCCGCGATGAACGATCTGGCTCGCCCCGCCATGTATGGCGCGTGGCACGATTTCGAAGCAGTGCAGCCGACCGGCGAGAAAACGATCGCGCATATCGTCGGCCCAATCTGCGAGACCGGCGACACCTTCGCGATGGACCGCGAATGCGATGCTCTGATACCGGGCGATCTTGCCATTTTCCGCACCGCGGGCGCATATGGCGCGACCATGGCGTCCAGCTACAATTCCCGAGGGTTCGTGGCCGAGGTCCTGGTGGACGGCGACCGTCATGCCATCGTTGCCGATCGCATCCCGGCAGATGCGATCATGGACGCCGAACGCGTGCCCGACTGGCTGGAAAGCTGATGCATTCGCTGCCGCTGTTCCACCGAATCGCGGGCGAGCGGGTCGTCGTCGTCGGCTCGGGCGGGATGGCGGCAGCAAAAGTTCGCCTGGTGGAACGTGCAGGCGGGATCGTTTGCGCAGAAACCGAAGCACACCACGCGAAGCTTGCCTTCGTTGCATTGGAGGACGAGCGGGCGGCAGAGGCTGCGACCCTGCGCCTGAAACGCGCGGGGCTGCTGGTCAATGTCGCCGACCGTCCGGAATTGTGCGACTTCACGCTGCCCAGCATACTGGACCGCGAACCGGTGCTCGTCGCTATCAGCACGGGCGGAGCTTCGGCCGGATTGGCAAAGCATCTCCGGCTGCGGCTCGAGAGGCTTATCCCCCAGTCTATCGGAAATCTTGCAAGCGGGCTTTCCTCTATACGTGAAAAACTGCGTGCGCGATGGCCCGATGCCGACATGCGGCGCAGCGCGCTGGACCGGGCCCTCGAAGAAGGAGGCCCGCTCGATGTGCTCCAGGCAGAGTCCGCGTCGCGTATCGATACGTGGATAGAAACCGGTACGATGGAAGGCGAAACGTCGGTTTTCGAGTTCGTCCTGACGAGCGACGACCCTGACGACCTGACCCTGAGGCAGGCTCGACTACTGGGCAGAGCGGACACAGTGCTTCACGACCCGGCAATTCCGGAAGCCATTCTCGTGCGAGCCCGTGCCGATGCCCGGCGGTACCCCTTGCCCGATGAAGAGCCGACAAGCGGCTTGACCGTGATCCTTCGCCGGTCGATCTAGACCGCCAGCAACTCGTCCGCCGTAATTCCGACTGCTTCGAAGTAACGCGCCATGGCATCGGCTGTGGTATCATCCAGAGCGATGTGTGCACGACGACGATCGTGCGGATCGGGAATACGCACCAGCAAGCCGGCATCGACCATCTGGCTGATCCAGCGCAAACCCGTCGTCGCCGGCACCCCCGCCGCGATGCAGAGCGAAGTGACGCTGACTCTGCGCCGTTCCGACTTCGCAGCCGCAAGGTCGAGCAAAATGTCCCAGGCCGGGTCGGCAAACAGTTCGGCATCGAAAAACTTTGCCCGTGCCTGTCGCGCCTGGATTATCCTGCGAATACGATCCCCCGGCGGGAGGCGGGGAGGCTTTTCACGCGACGCGGAATATTCTTCTCCCTGCTGCGCGAAAGCCTGGGTTGGCGATTCGAACCGGAATGGCCCACCCCCCTCTCGCTGGCCCGGTGACAGACTTTCGAGCCGTTCGGCAATCTTGCTCATCTGTTCGGTCAGGCGGAGGAGCATCAGCCGGTCTTCCTCGGCCAGTTCGCGCAGCCGCAAATTGGGTACATGGGCAAGCACGCGGCCAATCGCGATTACCCTTTCCGCACGACAGGGATCGACGAGTATTTGTGCGCCCGACATCGCGAAACAGCCGAATACGGCATCGAGCGATGCCATCGTGGTCGAGACGACGATGTGCGCACCCGACTTGCCTGCACGCATATCGAGCCGCGAAAGCAGCGCGACGGCGGCAGCATCCGCCTCTGCGCAATCCACCAGCACCAGATCGCCCAGTGCACCTGACGCGCCAGACGCGAACTCATCGAGGCTGCAGCATTCCAGAATCCGGAATCCGGCAGCTTCGGCATCTTCGCGCAACTGCCCCCTTACCGTGTCCCGATCGGCCAGAATCGTTATCGCCAGCTGAAAACCGGCGCTGTCAAAAACAGGTTCATAGGTGAAATCGGCCTGCATCGAATCGAGCTCCTTCACGTCAGTTCGGAACTTAGTGAGAACAAAGAGGGAACATATCAAGAATATGGAGAGACCGACGGATGCTCCACTGGGGTGTCTCTCACAGTCGATCCCGGATCGCTCGCCTTCCGCCGAAAAAGCGATTAGGGCGCACTCCATGCACTTCCTCGACCAGGCAAAAATCTACCTCAAGTCCGGCGGAGGCGGCCCCGGCGCCGTCAGCTTCCGGCGTGAGAAGTATATTGAATACGGCGGCCCGGACGGCGGCAATGGCGGCAAGGGCGGTGACATTGTATTTCGTGCCGTTCAGGGCCTCAATACGCTGATCGATTTCCGCTATTCGCAGCATTTCAAGGCGCAGCGAGGGAAGCACGGCATGGGCCGTGACCGTACCGGCGCAGGCGCGCCCGATCTCGTTATCGAAGTGCCGGTCGGCACGCAGGTCCTATCCGAGGACAAGGAAGAAATCCTCGCCGATTTTACCGAAGTCGGGCAGGAAGTGGTCTTCCTCGAAGGCGGTATGGGCGGCCGCGGCAACGCCAGCTACAAGAGCAGCACCAACCGTGCCCCTCGCCAGCACCAGCCCGGCGTTCCGGGTGAGGAAATGTGGGTCTGGCTGCGGCTCAAGCTGCTGGCGGATGTGGGGCTGCTGGGACTGCCCAATGCAGGCAAGAGCACCTTCATCAACCAGGTGACGAATACCAAGGCCAAGGTGGGTGATTATGCATTCACTACCTTGGTGCCCAAGCTGGGCGTAGTGCGCCACAAGGGCCGCGAATTCGTGCTCGCCGATATTCCAGGCCTGATCGAAGGCGCGGCAGAAGGCGCAGGTATCGGTGACCGTTTCCTTGGCCATATCGAACGCTGCCGTGTCCTGATCCACCTGATCGATATCGCGGGCGAGAATCCGGCCGACGCGTATCGTACGGTCAATTCCGAGCTGGAAGCTTACGGCGCGGGACTTCTCGACAAGCCGCAACTGGTCGCGCTCAACAAGCTCGACCTTGCCGACGAGGAACTGGGCAAGGCCTTCGCCGACGAATTGCTGGAAGCAGGGGCGGAAAAGGTCTTCTCCATCTCGGGAGCCACGGGCTCGGGCATCGAGGAGTTGCTCGATGCAATTCTGAGCTATCTGCCCGACCGCACTTCGACCGAAACCCATGCGGAAGAAGTCGAAGACGAGGACGAAGCTCCTGACTGGTCGCCCATCTGACCGCATGACAATCGAGACACTCTCCGGACTCGTCGGGACAAAGCGTCTCGTGATCAAGGTCGGCTCGGCGTTGCTGATCGAAGGAGGTGAGGCGCGGTCGGACTGGCTGGCGACACTTGCCGGAGAAATTGCCGACCTGAGGAAGCGCGGGACACAAGTGATCGTGGTGTCCTCGGGCGCAATCGCTCTTGGCGCTGCCAGGCTTGGCCTGACGAAAGGCGGGCGAGGTAGCCTCGCCGATGCACAGGCCGCGGCCTCTGTAGGGCAAGTCGAATTGGCACGCCTGTGGTCCGAAATGTTCGGCAGGCACGATATCGTCGCAGCCCAGATGCTGGTGACACTTGGCGATCTTGAAGATCGTCGGCGCTATCTCAACGCTTCGGCAACGCTGGACCGCTTGATCGAGGCGGGAGCGATCCCTGTGGTCAACGAGAACGACAGTGTCGCGACGGAAGAGATCCGGTTCGGAGACAATGATCGGCTGGCGGCGCGTGTTGCTCAGGCAGCGCAGGCAGATGCCGTGCTGCTCCTTTCCGACGTAGACGGCCTATATGATCGTGATCCGAAGGAGCCGGGTGCAGAACTCGTCGCCATCGTCGAGGGTGTCACTCCCAAAATCATCGCCATGGCGACAAGGGAATCCTCGTCGGGCCTGGGCTCGGGCGGGATGCTGGCTAAGCTGCAGGCAGCGCGAATTGCCGAGCGTGCCGGGATTGCGCTTGCCATCATCAACGGCAAGCACGATGCGCCTATAACCGAGGCGGTGAATGCCAACCGCGGAACGCTGTTCCTTCCGCAGGGTGACGAGAACGCGCGCAAGGCATGGCTGTCGGGGCGGCTGGCCCCTGCCGGTGTGCTCAGCGTAGATGAGGGCTGCACCAAGGCGCTGGCGAATGGCGCCAGCCTGCTCGCTGCTGGCCTTACCGATGTGGAAGGCGACTTCCGGCGCGGCGACCTCGTCGCGATCTTCGGTGCCAAGGGCGAACGGCTCGGCCAGGGTCTCGTCGAATATACTGCCGCCGAATGCCGCGCCATTCTGGGCCTTCGCGAGGAAGAACAGGCCGAGAGGCTTGGCTACGCACCGCGTGCGGCGATTGTTCACCGCGATCATATGGTGCGCGGATGATTATTGCCCTGACCGGGGCGACGGGCTTCGTCGGTCAGGCCGTGCTCGATGCCGCAGCGCGTCAGGGTGTGGAAGTCCGGGCGCTGACCCGCCGCGCGCAAAAGCCGCGCGCAGGAGTGACATGGATCGAAGGAAGTCTGTCCGATAATGCATCGCTGGCGCGACTGGTCGAAGGCGTAGACAGCGTCGTCCATGTCGCCGGACTGACAAATACCTCCGACCCGCGAGAATTCGAGATCGCCAATGTGGAAGGTACGACTGCGCTGCTGAACACCCTGCGTTCCAGCCCGATGAAGCGCTTCATTTTCACCTCTTCGCTGTCTGCACGAGAACCGAAGCTGTCGCTCTACGGCGCATCCAAGGCGAAAGCGGAAGCCTATGTCGAAACCAGCGGACTCGATTGGACCATCGTGCGCCCCCCCGCAGTTTACGGCCCGCGCGACAAGGATATGTTCGAGCTGTTCCGTACGGCCAAATACGGCATCGTACCGGTACCGCCCAGGGGTCACACATCGCTCATCCATGTCGACGATCTTGCAGAATGCCTGCTTGCGCTCGCTCTTGATGGGGTCGCTACGGGTGCCACACTGGAACCGGACGACGGACGCAGCGGCGGCTATGAACACGGGGAGCTGGCAAAGCTGATTGGCAACGCCGTGGGGAAGAAGGTCCTTGCTCCGCACCTACCCAAGGTGCTGCTCGCGCTTGCCGCCCGCTCGGATCGTCTGATCCGCGGGAGCCGGGCCAAGCTCACTCCCGACAGGGTCGGATACATCGTCCATCCCGACTGGGTTTGCCGCCCGGAACGCGCCGTTCCAGCTGGTATCTGGACGCCGCGCATCGACGGTCCCGAAGGCCTGGCATCCACCGCGCGCTGGTACAGAGACGAGGGCTGGCTCTAAACGGGGAGCGCCAAAGCTGCCCGGTGCCCTTGATCTCCCGCTACAGGAACGGCTCTTCGCCCGGTTTGTGGATACCGCATTCGACCTTGTCCCAGCCCGCCCAGCGACCGGCGCGGGGGTCTTCCCCTGGGGCGACGGCGCGCGTACAAGGTGAGCAGCCGATAGAAGTGAAGCCGCGATCGACCAGAGGGTGGCGCGGCAAGTCGTGCTCTTCAAAATAGGCGGCGATGCGATCGGCATCCCAGTCGATCAGCGGATTGATCTTGAACCGGCCCTGCGCGTCCGACGTGTCGATTTCGAAGCGCGGCAGGTTTGCGCGGGTCGAAGACTGAAAGGCCTTGCGCCCGGTCAAGCTGGCATCGAAACCGGATAAGGCTTTCTCGAGAGGACGGACCTTGCGCAGCTCGCAGCAACCATCGGGGTCATAAGACCAGCGCAGACCACTTTCGTCACGCGCCTGCAAATCTTCCAAGTCAGGATAGACATTGACGAGATTCAGGTCGAGCCGCGCGGCCAACAGGTCGCGATAGGCGAGAGTTTCAGGAAAGTGCTTGCCTGTTTCGAGGAAAAGCACCGGCACCGAAGCATCGATTTGCGATACCAGATGGAGCAGCACGGCACTTTCGGCACCGAAACTGGAGACGATGGCGATGTCACCGACGAGGTTGCCCTCCAGTACCGCACCAAGCCACTCGTCCGTATCGCTTCCGCGGAACATGCGATTGAGCCGGATGGCATCCTGCTCCTTGAACCGCGGCCCGGTGTCGATCCGGTCTATCGCGCGCAGTTCGTTCACCCGTGCCTCTTGTTCCAGATCGGTGTGGATGCGTCGGCAGCCGATTGATAGACCTCGGGCCAGCGCGATAGCGCGGCCTCGACATCACTTTGATCGAGCGGTGCGTCCGGATCGAAAGCATCGAAGCCGCAGCGGCGCATATAGGCAACCTGATCGACCAGCACGTCGCCGACTGCTCGCAATTCGCCTTCGTAACCAGCTTCGCGCAGCAACCTTGCCGAGGAGTAGCCCCGCCCATCGCCGAAAGAGGGGAAGTTGACTTCGACGAGAGCGAGGCGTTCGAGATGGGGGATCAATTCGCGCGCATCATCACCCGGCTCGACCCGGACTGCGCTGGCCGAAGACTGGTCGAGGAAGGAATCGACAGTCACTGCCGCATGATCGACTGGATCGTCCTTGCGATAGCGGATCAGACGGTCGTTTTCGGACGAAAGGTCAGCCATAAAGCGCCTCCTTGAAGGGGGTCATGCCGATACGGCGGTAGGTATCGAGGAAGCGTTCGCCGTCCTCGCGTTCGCGCAGATAGACATCGGCTGCAGTCTCGACCGCATCTACGATGCCCGCTTCATCGAAGCCCGGACCGGTAATCTTGGCCAGGCTGACATCTTCCGCCTCGCTTCCGCCGAGGAGCAACTGGTAGTTCTCGACGCCTTTCCGATCGACGCCGAGGATGCCGATGTGGCCTGCATGGTGATGGCCGCACGCGTTGATGCAGCCGGAGATCTTGAGCTTGAGTTGGCCCAGAGCCTCGGTCTTGCCGCTGGCGGAAAAACGCTCCGAAATCTTCTGCGCCACCGGGATCGAGCGGGCATTGGCAAGGCTGCAATAATCGAGACCCGGGCAGGCGATAATGTCCTCGACAGTATCGAGATTAGGGCTGCCCAGACCGGCTGCTTCCAGCGCGGTCCACAGCGCGTGGAGATCCGCCTTGCGGACATGCGGCAGGACGATGTTCTGGGTGTGCATGACGCGCAGTTCGTCGAAGCTGTACTCCTCCGCTAGGTCGGCCATCAGCCGC
Organism: Qipengyuania huizhouensis; assembly: GCF_019711635.1. Taxonomy (GTDB): domain Bacteria; phylum Pseudomonadota; class Alphaproteobacteria; order Sphingomonadales; family Sphingomonadaceae; genus Qipengyuania; species Qipengyuania huizhouensis. The sequence continues at coordinate 17,829 of NZ_JAIGNT010000006.1, forward strand.
ATCCGCTCGGACGTCGCATCCCCCGGAATGCCGCCAACCGGCTTGAGGCTGATCACCGCAGAGGCATAGCCCGGTACCTTATGGGCCACCGTATTGCGATCCACCCAAAGCGCGAAATCCGGATCGGAACGGTCGATATCTTCGCTTGCGCTCTGATCGAAGGCAGGGTCCTCGAAGAAAGTGCGGATACGTTCCAACTCAGCGAAAGGCGGTTCGATGCCCTCGTCCAGCATATGCTCGAATTCGGCATCGACTGCCTTGGCGTATTCCTCCGCGCCCATCTCATGGACGAGGATCTTGATCCTCGCCTTGTACTTGTTGTCGCGCCGGCCTTCACGATTATAAACCCGCAGGCAGGCTTCGGCATAGGTCACCAGCCGGTCGAGCGGGACGAACTCCTTGATGCAAGGCGCAATCATCGGAGTCCGGCCCATCCCGCCCCCAACATAGAATGCGGCGCCAAGTTCGCCGTCCTGTTCGACAATCTGGATACCGATATCGTGCAGACGCATTGCAGCGCGATCGGTATCGCTGGCAATCACAGCAATCTTGAACTTTCGCGGTAAGTAGCTGAATTCAGGGTGGAAGCTCGACCACTGGCGCAATAGCTCGGCATAGGGGCGCGGATCGACCAGTTCGTCTGCCGCGGCACCTGCGAAATGGTCCGAACTTATGTTGCGGATGCAGTTGCCGCTTGTCTGGATGGCGTGCATCTCGACCTTGGCGAGGTCCGCCAGGATATCGGCAGCGTCTTGCAGCCTGATCCAGTTATACTGGATGTTCTGCCGCGTGGTGAAGTGGCCGTACCCGCGGTCGTACTTGTCGGCGATGTCAGCCAGCGCATGCATCTGGCGGCTGTTAAGCGTACCGTAGGGGATTGCGACGCGCAGCATATAGGCGTGCAATTGCAGATAGAGACCGTTCATCAGCCGCAATGGTTTGAACTGATCCTCGGTCAGTTTGCCTTCCAGCCGCCGGCGTGCCTGATCGCGGAATTCCTCGACGCGAGCATCAACCATGGCCTGGTCGTAATGGTCATAAAGATACATCAGATCACCCAGTTGCCGATGTCGGGATCGGCAGGTTTGAGAGTGAGGTCGGGACGCACCGTAGGCCCCAGTGCACGAATGCGGTCCTTGATATGCACCGGGCGTGGGCTGCCTGCATGCAACTCCGCGTCGATCGCATAGGACGCGTTGACCCGGCGTGCGGCTTCCTCCCGCCGGGCGATTTCCTCCTCGCTGCCGCTAACATCGGCGGCGTCCTCCACATGAAGCGACCAGTCGCTACCGGTCCACCAGATCACCTCACCGCTTTTCAGATCGTTGCCGGTCAAAATCCTCATGCAACAGCCTCCTGGGCAACGACGGCCAGCGCGCTGTCGCGTGCGGTCACTTCTCCGATCACTATCAATGCAGGACTGACCACATTCTCGTGTTCCACCAGATCGGGGAGACCGGCCAGAGAGCTCCGCAATACGCGCATGGTCGGCCTTGCCCCGTTCTCGATGACGGCCACCGGCATCGAAGGGGACAACCCATCCGCCATCAGTTTTTCGGCAATCTGCGGCGCGGTTTTCACGCCCATATAGATGACCAGGGTCCGCCCCTTGCCGGCAAGCCCCGCCCAGTTCTGCTCGGCCGGGCCTTTGCACTGGCCCGCCACGTAACTGACGATCGAAGCGGCATCGCGATGGGTCAGCGAAATCTGTGCGGCCGCAGCGGCGCCGTTCGCTGCACTGATACCGGGGACCACCTCCACCGATACGCCCGCTGCATGAGCGGCCTCTGCTTCCTCTCCGCCACGTCCGAATATGAATGGATCGCCGCCCTTCAGGCGCACAACGTCCTGTCCATTGCGGGCAATCGCAATCAGGAGGCGGTTGATTTCATCTTGCGGAAGCGTGTGCTTCGAACGCTGCTTCGCCACCGAAATCAGTTTTGCCTGCGGATGTGCAAGCCTGAGAATCGAGGAATCGACAAGCCCGTCATGGACGATGACACCCGCAGCTTCGATAAGCCGCGCAGCGCGCAAGGTAAGAAGGTCGGGATCGCCCGGTCCTGCACCGACGAGATAGATGGTTCCATCCTTTGCCATGTCTGCAAATTGCGGACTGGCACGCGATTGCGCCAAGCAGAATGAGTAGCCGGGGCGGAAGATCGAATTTTGAAATCGAAGCTGTCACGCATGAAAGGCGATATTTCAAAATCGCCGCTGCGCAAGCCGGAAGCTGAGCTTTAGTGTCGATACCCGATGTGGGGCGAATTGAAGCTAGTCTCGGGTCTCGCCCTTTTGCCGGGACATGGCCTCGAACCACCTCTCCAGCTGGTCGCTCGAGCGGATATGGATGTCGCGCTGCGGGAAGGGAATTTCGACCCCGTGCTCCTTGAACAGCCACCATAATTGTTTCAGCACTGCACTACGTACATTGCCGACGCCGTCTTCCGGATCGCGAATCCAGCAATGGATCGTGAAATTGACGGAATTGTCGCCGTATTCGCTCATCCAGACTGTCGGCGGCGGTGCCTTGAGCACGCGCTCGCAGCTTTTCGCAGCTTCGAGCATCAGCTCCTCGGCCAGATGCATGTCCGCTTCGTAGCTGACGCCCACAGGCACCTGCATGCGCACGTTCTTCGAAGAATAGGACCAGTTTTCCACCTGATTGATCATCAGGTTTTCGTTCGGGATCAGGTATTCGCGCTGATCGCGTGTCGTCACAGAGACTGCCCGTACGCCGATCTTGCGTATCTGGCCGAAGGTTTCGTTGCCGGCCATGTCGGTTACCGCGATCACGTCCCCCGGCTTGATCGATTTATCCATCAGCAGGATGATCCCGGCTATCAGATTACCGAAGGTTTTCTGCAGGCCGAAACCAATCGCAAGACCGAAGGCACCGGAAAATACGGCCAAGGCCGTAAGATCTATGCCAAGAAGGTCGATGCCGAGAAAGAAGGCCGCTGCCCAGATGACGATCGTGAGGATCTTCTCCGCGAGCAGTTGCTGCGTGTCGTCAAGTTTCGTGAAACGCCGCACCCCGCGGCGGGCAAGTTTGCTCACGAACCAGGCAAAGAACAGCACGCCTATCAGGATGACGGCGACGATCACCACGTCGAAAAGCGAGATGCGCATGTCACCCAGGCTCAGTGCCACGGCGTCGAGCGTGTCCAGCAGCGAACCGACAGTTTCGTTCTTGCTGCTGACGGCTTCCCGAATTCCCTCCGCCGCCGCGACACTACTGTCCTCGGGCGCATCCTCGGCCAAGCTCCATGCTTGTTCGACCGGAGTCGCCTCGGAACCTGGAGCCTCTGCTGGTGAAGTTTCGCCCTGCACGTCTATCCTTGATCCATTGCCGTGAAGGCCTGTTTGAGGTCGGCGATAAGATCGTCCGTATCTTCGAGCCCGATGGATAAGCGAATACCGAGCCTGTCCTCAAGCCCCCATCCCTCTTTGGGCCATGCCATTTGCGAGCGTACCGGGTCGACATCGAAAGGTAGAGCCAGGCTTTCGAAGCCGCCCCAGCTATAACCAATACCAAACAGGTTCAACGCATCGATCAAACTGCAACGCGCAGCATCGTCGCGCCCCTTGAGGACGAAGCTGAACAAGCCGCAGCCTCCGGCAAAATCGCGCTTCCAGAATTCATGCCCTGGCGCACCAGGCAGCATGGGGCAAAGAACATGGGCCACCTCGTCGCGCTCTGCGAGCCACTGCGCTATGCGTAGGGCGCTAGTCGTTTCGTGCTGCAGACGCACGCCCATAGTTCTGAGCCCCCTCAGTGCCAGCGCCGCATCGTCAGGGGAAACGACGTGTCCGAGTTGCTGGGCCGTCTGCCGTAGTCGACGGTGCCAGCGCTCACCGGCACTGGCGGCACCCATCATGAGATCCGAATGACCGCCGATATGCTTGGTGAGCGAGGTTATGGTAATATCGCAGCCGTGTTCCAGCGCGGCAAAGCCCAACCCGGTCGCCCAGGTGTTGTCGAAGAGGCTCACTGCCCCTTTATGGCGAGCTATCGTCGTTAACGCAGGAATGTCGCAGACTTCCATGGTTAGGCTGCCGGGGCTTTCCAGCATGACGGCCTTGGTTCGTTCGCAAAACGCCCGCTCATAAGCCTCTACGTCCAGAGGGTCGAAGAAACGATGCTCGATACCATACCGCTTCAGCATCCCCATCGCGGTGTTCCGGGTGGGATCGTAGGCGTTGTCTGCTACGAGCAACACGTCGCCGCTGCGTAAAACCGTCAGAAGTGCAGCGACGATCGCCGCCACTCCGCTCGGATAGAGTACAGTACCTTGAGCGCCAGGCTCCAGCTCCGTCAGCGCCTCGGCCAGCGCCCATTGCGTAGGCGCGCCGCGACGACCGTAAAAGAAACGTCCATCTTCATTGGTCTTCACACCATCTCGCAAGGCGGCGCAATCGGGATATAAATGCGTGCTCGCGCGCCACACGGGTGGGTTGACCACGTGTTCTGCGAAGTCACCGGAGCGCCCGCCCGTCACGAGACGCGTTGCCAGCGATTGCTCTTTCTTGCCGCCCCCCGCCATGGTCAGTTCGCCTTTCCGAGTTCCTTGGGCGTATCCGGGTCGGCACCCCATTCCATCCAGCTGCCATCGTATAGCGCGGCACCCTCCTTACCGATTAGTTCGAGCCCGAACAGCAGTACGCTCGCCGTCATTCCGCTGTTGCAACTGGTCACGATCGGCCCGTCAAGATCGATGCCAGCCTCCTCGAATTCCCGGCGAATCGCTTCGATATTCTTATAGGTTCCGTCCTCATTAATCAGCCTCGTGAAGTGAAGGCTCCTCGAACCCGGGATATGCCCCTGCGACCCGCTACCTTCGCGTCCTTCGAACCGACCGGCATCGCGTGCGTCGATCACTTGCCAGGCACCGTCGGAAATATTGTCGAGCATTTCATCCCTGGTCCTGACTTCGCGGCGCGACACCGGCTCTTCCCGGTGACGGGGTGCATGGTCTACTTTACGCTGCGATAGTTCGCGCCCTTCATCTCTCCATTTGGCTAGTCCGCCGTCAAGGATGGCTACTTTCTCTTCGCCATAGCGGTCCAGGATGAACCAAGCCCGCGCGGAGGATTTGATCGCGCTGTCATCATAGAGCACGATACGGCTCCCGGGGGCGATACCCAGTTTGCCCATTCGCTCGGCAAATTGCGCCGCCGTCGGCACGGCCTTGGGCACTGCCGAACCGGTATCGATAAAGCTGGCGAGATCGAGAAACCGTGCCCCGGGGATATGACCTTCCCCAAACTCCCTCGCCGCATCGCGTCCGGTGTCGGGCAGATGCATCGACGCATCGAGTACCACGAGATCGTCCGAGCCAAGGCGGGCTGCAAGCCATTCGGTCGAAACAAGCATTTCCATCCCGGCTTGCTAGCGGTCGCCAGCCGAGGTGTCGATTCAGTCCAGCGCGCGTGCGGCAATCGGTTCGTAGCTGCGAGGTCCTTCGTCGATGCGAAAGGGTGTGACGCGCCCGCCACCGGGTATCCCGAGCCCAACTACGAACGTCTTGACCAGAGGCTCTGCACTGGCTCCATCAAGGCGGACCCTCAGCAGCGGAACGAAAAGTGCAGCCTTGCCCTGCCGGATGACGCGCGCCTGAGACAGCGGAATGGTGATCTGACCGTCATAGCGCACGCTCTGGCCCGGGGCGATACGATCGAAAGTATGGCGCTTTTCCAGCCTCTGCGAAGTACTGGCAACCTGCTGCTCGACCGGCACGCCGCCATGCGCTGAAACGATGTCCGCTCCGAATTCGACATTGGAAAGCGCCTTTGTGGAACGGTTCATCAACGACACACGATAATGCAGCGTTGCGTTCATCACCGACCGGGTGAGCTTGATTGCCTCAGCTCGGATCTGAAGATCGGTGGGCGCGGCCAGACCGCCGCCGCTCCCAACCACGGGCTTCTCGATCTCCGGTGGAGGAACATTGCGGCGACGTTGCGAAAGGAAATAGCCGAGACCGAGCAAGGCCAGCAATCCGCCGCCGACTGCAGGCCATATCCAGTTGATGCCTGCATCCGAAGACTCGGCAACGGAAGCAGCATCGGTTGCCGTTCCATTAGCGGGATCGACACTCTCTCGCTCTTCGGGCGCATCCGTCGGAATGGGTGCGGGCACGATCGGTGCAGTTTCACCCGGTTCCAGCGGCAGACGCTCTTGCGCGGTAGGCAGTGCACTAGGTTGAGGGCGCGGCGTGCTCGCTGAACGGTCTGCGGGAGTACCAGTAGTGGTGGTGGTCCTCGTCGGCACCGGTGTCGGTGTCGGACTCGGCAGAGTGGGTACGGCAGCCGTCGACCGTGCCGTTGGAGTCGGCGAAGGCGTGGGCGTTCCGATTACACGCGGCGCTACCGGCAGATTGCCGCTTTCGGTATCGACCGGACCCTGTACGCGCGGGCTTGCCGTCGGGGTGGGATTCGGCGGCAACTGGAAGTCCTGCGCACTTTGTGCCGACAGGCCGGCAGGCGCAGCGAGGACGAGCGCAACGAAGGGAAGGCGAAAACGGATGTGCATGGACAAAGGAGCCTGATCGGGTCGGCGCGCTGAATAGGCACTGAAGCGATCAGTTCCAAGCCCCGGCTTGCGCCTATGCTCCATTCGCGGCAGATGCGCGACATGAGCGACACAGTGACACCCAGGTTCCTCGGCGAAAACAGCCCTCTTCCCACCTCGCCCGAGGAGGCCGAACTCGACTACGTGCCGAACCCCCGTTCGGGTCAGCTTTACATGGTCCGCTTCGCCGCGCCCGAATTCACCTCTTTGTGCCCGGTGACCGGCCAGCCGGACTTCGCGCATCTGGTGATCGACTATGCCCCCGGTGAAACAATCGTCGAATCGAAGAGCCTCAAGCTTTTCCTGGGCTCCTTCCGCAATCATTGCGGATTTCACGAGGACGTGACTGTGGGCATCGGCCAGCGATTGTTCGAGGAAATGCAGCCGAAATGGCTGCGTATCGGCGGCTACTGGTATCCGCGCGGAGGCATTCCGATCGACGTGTTCTGGCAGAGTGGCGGCGTGCCGGAAGGGCTATGGGTTCCCGAGCAGGGCGTCTCGTCCTATCGTGGAAGAGGTTGAGAGGAGACAGCGCGTGATTGCGAATCTGCCGAAGTATGCCTTGTGGCTAGCCCTTGCGCTGCTCCTGTGGTTTGCGGTTGCGGTCTTTGGACCCAAATTCGGCGTGATCGACTGGCAGACCGGGCTGGGCACCATGGTCCGCACGATCGGTCCCATTTTTATCGGCGCGACTGCTCTGATAGCTTTGATCGCCCTCGTGCTGGTACTCTGGAAGGGTCCGCGAAATCAGTGGTGGAAAGCGGCCTTCGCACTCGCCATTCCCGCGGCGCTGATGGCCGGCCTCGTCTCGGTGGCGAACCAGGCCGCGAGCGTGCCGCCGATCCACGATGTCGCCACCGATACTTTGAACCCGCCCTCGTTTTCCGAGGCCACGATAGCCAAGCGGGAAGAAATCGGGGCGAACCCGCTCAACGATTACCAGGCGCCGCTTGGTCAGCTGGAACCGTGGAAGAAGGCACTCGCAGACAGTCCTCTGGCCGGAAAAAGCCATGCGCAAGTGATTGCGGACAGCTTTCCCGAACTCCGGCCAATCCCGTTCGACATTCCCCGCGACCAGGCGATGGCGCTCGTTGCGGCAGCTATGAGCGACATTGGCTTGGAGGACATCCGCAGCGACGTACAGGCAGGTACGATCGAAGGAACGGCAGAGACCTTCGCTTTCGGCTTCAAGGACGACGTGGTGGCCAGAATCGAAGACGGCGTCATCGACCTGCGCTCGGTAAGCCGCGTCGGCCTGTCGGACCTTGGTTACAACGCCGCGCGCCTGCGTGAATTGTCCGATGCCATCAAGGCACGACTCAACGGCTGAACCGGTTGACCAACGGTCGAGTCAGTCCTTGAACGCTTCCGCCACCAGCGGCTGCGATGAGGACATCATGAGGAAGTAGCGCGGAAACCTGTTCCGAGAAACCTGGTGGAGCCGAGCGGGATCGAACCGCTGACCTCGTCATTGCGAACGACGCGCTCTCCCAACTGAGCTACGGCCCCGTAACCGGTCTGGAACAGATGTTTAGCGAATGGTCCCGTGCAAGAAAAGACCGGTCAGCTACGGATTTTCCAACCGGAAGCGAGGATCCGATAGACCAGGAAGGCGAAGGCCAGATTGAAGACACCGAGCCCGATCGCGCTCTGCACGAGGGCCGAGTTGGTATCGCCAATGTCGCTCTGGCCGAGAAAACCGAAGCGAAAGCCGCTTATGACATAGAAGAAGGGATTGAAGCGGCTGATGATCTGGAACGTGGGAGCGAGGTTGTCGATCACGTAGAACGTACCCGACAACAAGCTCAGTGGTGCTATCACGAAATTGGTCACGGCGGCGTTGTGATCGAACTTTTCCGCCCAGATCGACGCAAGAAGCCCCATCAGCGCGAGCATGATCGCGCCCATCAGCCCGAACCACGCGACCGCCCATGGATGCGCCAGCGACAAATCCACCCCTGGATAGAACGCCATGGCCAGCGCCACGACTGCACCCACTGCGACGGCCCTGGTAACTGCGGCTGTGACTATCCCCGTCATCAACTCGCCAGTCGAAAGCGGCGGCATGAGCAGGTCGATGATTGTGCCCTGGATCTTGCCCGACAGCAGCGAAAAGCTGGAATTTGCAAAGGCGTTCTGCATCATGCCCATCACGATCAGCCCGGGCGCGACGAAGGTGGCGAAATTCACTCCCAGGATCTCTCGTCCTTCTCGGCCCAGCGCGACCGTGAAAATGACCAGAAAAAGCAGTGTCGTGACGGCAGGGGCCCAGATCGTCTGCGTCTGGACCTTGAGAAACCGGCGAACCTCCTTAATATAGAGGCTCCATAAACCCACGCGGTTGATCCCGGTAATCACGGGTTCCCCCCGCTTTGGGAAACTGCCCCTCCCCTTGCCCGGATTTTCCGTGAACGAGGCATCGTCACTGCTCTGAGAGGAAGCGGGAACGGGTTGGACTTGATCGGCCATGGGCGTGCGCCTAGGGCCAAGCACTTCCGCTGGCAAGATGCAGGCGGGGACACGAAGGATACGGATTTCGTAATGAGCTGGACCGACGAACGGATCGCGACGCTGAAGAAGATGTGGGAAGGCGGTTCGACCGCCAGCCAGATTGCCGAGGAACTGGGCGGCGTAAGTCGCAATGCGGTGATTGGAAAGGCTCACAGGCTGGGTCTCAAGTCGCGCCCTTCACCGGTCAAGGCGGCCGAGAAAAAGAAAGCTGCGCCGAAGCCGAAGCCCACGCCCAAGCCGGTGGCCAAGAAGGTTGCCCCGCGTCCTGCACCTGCCCCTGCTGCTGCACCTGCCGCTCCGGCGGCCGCTCCGCCAGCGGCGAGGCCGGACAGCGCCAATCCTTCGCAGCCGTTGCCCAACCGATCGCCCGACCTCCCGAAGATCGTTTCGGTCGGCCCTGGCGGATTCCTGAGGCAGGGGCCAGGCGACCAGCAGCCACCTATTCCACCCGCGCCGCCGCGCAGGCTGGTTCCGGCCAAGCCCGATCCCTCCATCGCTGACAAGACCAGCCTGCTCGATCTGTCAGACAAGGTCTGCCGGTGGCCGATGGGCCATCCCGGCGAACCGGACTTCCATTTTTGCGGCGAGGCGGTGAACCCCGGCTTTCCCTATTGCGTCGAGCACTGCGGGAGGGCCTATCAGGCCCAGTTGCCGCGCGGCGCGCGGCGTCCTCCTCCGCCACTTCCGTTCGGCGGACCACGCGTCCGCTAAAAGCGATTTCCATCGGGCCCGCCGGTTTGAACTGGCGGGCCCTTTTCATTACCGGAGTGCCTAATGGCTTTCGACCTCCACGCCGCTTTCGTACCCACCATCCGCCAGCTGCTGGGGGCACTTCCCGGCTTGGTCGACAAGGCCGAGGCCTTCGCCGCGGACGGTTCATGCTCCGATGCCGAACTGCTCGACGCCCGACTGGCGGAGGATATGTGGCCGCTACCCTGGCATATACGCGCCTGCTGGATGCACAGCGGCTATGCGCTCGATCAGCTCGCTGGCGGCGCGTTCACGCCCGACTTTACGGATATTCCGACCAATTGGGCCGCAATGCACGAGATGATTTCCGCGGCGGACCGGCGAATGGCATCGGTTACGCCGGGCGAAATCGACGCGCTGGCCGACCGGAATATCGATTTCGTGCTCGGTGGAGAAACGCGTTTCACCCTCCCGGGCGAGCGGTTCCTGCTCGGCTTCAACATGCCCAATTTCCAGTTTCACGCGACGACATTCTACGGCATCCTGCGCATGAAGGGCGTATCGCTGGGCAAGCGGGACTACATGGGCAACCCCGCCGGACCAATGTTCCAGCGCTAGGGTTTTCTGGCGAACCAGATCGTGTGGTGCGGCCCCTTGTTGTTGGGGCGTGCCCGGACTGTGCGCTCCTCCACATTGAACCCGGCCTCTTTCAGGCGCGTGCGGAACTTGTGGTCGGGCGCAGCAGACCAGACGGCAAGCACGCCACCGGAATTCAGCGCATCGCGCGCCTTGCCCAGACCCGTTCGCGAATAGAGCCGCTCATTCCCGTCGCGCACGATCCCGTCGGGTCCATTATCGACATCGAGCAGGATCGCATCCCATTTGGCGCAGGTTCCGTCATTGGCATCGTCGATCAGCGCCGCGACGTCGCACAGCACCACATCGCCGCGCGGATCATCCAGTGTGTCCCCGGTGAGATGCTGTAGCGGTCCTTTCGCCCAGTCGAGGATTTCGGGCACGACTTCGGCCACTACGACCCGCGCGCCCTCGCTTGTCTTTTCCAGTGCCTTGCGGAAGGTAAAGCCCATGCCATAGCCGCCGATCAGCACACGCGGCGCTTTCCTGTTCAATTCCGCAAGGGTGAGTTCGGCGAGTTGCTCTTCGCTGAACTGCATGCGCGTACCCATCAGTTCGTTACGCCCGAGCATGATGATATGATCGCGCCCGTGGCTGACCAGCGTGAGCGTCTCCCCTCCGGGAATTTCGGCAGTGGCAATGGTTTCACGCGGGAGCATGGCTGGCCTTTCGGGCTGGCGGGATATTCAACTCGCGTCCCGATAGCGCGCCCGCCACCTGCGCGATAGTCAGCCTGTGACTTCGAGAACCATATTGGTGGGCGTCTCCGATGCCCTGCGAATATTGGAGAACCCGGCCTCGTTGAGCACCTTGGTGAGCCGTTTCTGTCCAGCCTGCGCCCCAAGGCCGAGACCAACAGGTTGAGACAGCGATGCCGGAGTGCATACGGTGGTGGAGAAGGCATAGAAGATCTGCCCCAAGGGATGCATGTTTTCCGCCATAGTGTCTCCGGCCATCGGCTCGACCAGCATCAGCGTGCCGTCATCTTTCAGCTTCTCGCGAATGTGCCGGGCTGCGCCCACCGGATCGCCCATGTCGTGCAGCGCGTCGAAAATGCATGCGAAGTCGTAGTCGTTGCCATCGAAATCCTGTGCTGTAGCGACCTGGAAATCGACATTGGTCACGCCCGCCTCTGCCGCCTTGCGGCGTGCTTCCTCAATTGAGGGTTCATGGAAATCGATGCCGTGGATAGTCGAATTGGGATAGGCCTTTGCCAGCAGCACGGTCGAAGACCCATGGCCGCATCCGATGTCGGCCACCTTTGCGCCCTTGGTCAATTTGCCCTCGACGCCATCGAGCGCGGGTATCCAGCTTTCAACCAGATTGGCCTGATAACCCGGACGGAAGAAGCGGTCGGTCCCACAGAAAAGACACTGCGAGTGCTCTCCCCACGGCCGGCCTTGGCCGGATCTGAAGGTATCGACCGACTTCTGGTGTTCTTCATATTGCGAGACCACCGCCATGATGAACCCCTGCATGTTCGCCGGCTGCCCCTCCCGCGCGAAGACCAGCGCCTGCTCGGGAGAAAGCGAAAAGGTTTCGTCCGCAGGATGGAAGGTGACGTAGCCCGCTGCGCTGACCGAACCGAGCCACTGGTGCAGGTATTTCTCATTATATCCGGTCTTCTCGGCGATCTGTGCAAGGGTCAGACGCCCTTCGCCGTCTAGCGTGTCGAAGATCCCCGACTGATCGCCAATATAGGCCATGAAAAGGCTGAGCGCACCGGCAACGTCGCCGATCACCTTGCCGGCGAGTTCTTCCACTTTCGTCGTGTCGATCTGCTGAATCATTTTCGCTCTCCGCAATGCTGGAAAAGCGACCCCTTGCGATCCGGGTTCTATGGTGCCGCGACTCGCTCTTGGATGGCGGGAATCCGACTGCCGACGATCTAGCACATTGCGGGCAAAGATACGAAGAAGGGCCGCCGGCGAACCGGCGACCCTTCATGTTTGTCTGCCCCGCTTTCGCGGGAAAGCGGACTTAGTCCTTCAGGAAGTCCGGCACGTGGCTTTCACCACCCCCGTCATTTCCACCGCGACCTTCGCCACGGCCGCCACCGCGACTACCGCCGCGAGGACCACCGCGACCGCCGCGACGATCGCCGCCACCGCCGCCGCGCGGGCCACGATCACCGCGCGGTTCGCGCGGCGGGCGGGTGTCTTCCAGCTCTTCGCCGGTTTCCTGGTCGACGACGCGCATCGACAGGCGAACCTTTCCGCGCTGGTCGATCTCGAGAACCTTGACCTTCACTTCCTGGCCCTCCGACACGACGTCGGTCGGCTTCTCGACGCGCTCGTTCTTCATTTCGCTGACGTGGACGAGACCGTCCTTGCCGCCCATGAAGTTCACGAATGCGCCGAAGTCGACGATGTTGACGACCTTGCCGTTGTAGATCTTGCCGACTTCCGCCTCTTCGACGATGCCTTCGATCCACTTGCGAGCCGCTTCGATCTCGTCGGCGTTCGAGGAGCTGATCTTGATCACGCCCTCGTCGTCGATGTCGACCTTGGCACCGGTTTCTGCAACGATCTCACGGATCACCTTGCCGCCAGTACCGATGACGTCACGGATCTTCGACTTGTCGATCTGCATCGTCTCGATACGCGGAGCGTGCTTGGACACTTCACCGCGAGCGCCCGAAAGTGCCTTGGTCATTTCGCCGAGGATGTGTGCGCGGCCGGCCTTCGCCTGCTCGAGCGCCTTGGTCATGATTTCCTGCGTGATGCCGGCAACCTTGATGTCCATCTGGAGCGAGGTGATGCCTTTTTCGGACCCTGCGACCTTGAAGTCCATGTCGCCGAGGTGGTCTTCGTCACCCAGGATATCGGACAGTACGGCGAATTTGTCGCCTTCGAGGATCAGGCCCATGGCGATGCCGGAAACAGGGCGTTCGATCGGAACGCCGGCATCCATCATCGACAGACAGCCACCGCAAACGGTCGCCATCGAGCTCGAGCCGTTCGACTCGGTGATGTCCGACAGGATACGGATGGTGTAGGGGAAATCCTCGTGGCTCGGCAGCACCGGGTGCAGCGCGCGCCATGCGAGCTTTCCGTGGCCCGTCTCGCGGCGGCTGGTGAAACCGAAACGGCCGACTTCGCCGACCGAATAGGGCGGGAAGTTATAGTGCAGCATGAAGTGATTGTACGACAGGCCTTCGAGACCGTCGATCATCTGCTCGGCATCCTTGGTGCCCAGCGTGGTGGTGCAGATCGCCTGCGTTTCACCGCGCGTGAACAGCGCCGAACCGTGCGTGCGGGGCAGCAATCCTACCATTGCCTCGATCGGACGGACCTGGTCCACCTTGCGACCGTCGATGCGTGTGCCGTCGTTGAGGATCGAACCGCGCACGATGTCGCTTTCGAGCTTCTTCACCAGCTTGAGTTTGCCGAGGTATTCGGCCGGATCATCGTGGCCGAGACTTTCATAATGCTCGCGCGCCTTGGTACGGGCGGCGTTGATCGCATCCTGGCGTTCGGCCTTGTTGGTGATCTTGTAGGCGGCTTCGAGGTCTGCGCCGATAATGCCGCGCAGTTCCTCGAGCGTGGCCGACTTGTCTTCGACCGGATCGAGATCCCAGGGATCCTTGGCAGCCTGTTCGGCGAGATCGATGATCGCACCGATGACCTTGCGGCTTTCCTCATGCGCGAACATGACGGCGCCGAGCATTTCCTCTTCGGTCAGCTCCTTGGCTTCGGATTCGACCATCATCACCGCATCCTGCGTGGCGGCAACAACGAGGTCGAGGCGACCCTCTTCGTCCAGCGCCTTGTCGAGGCTCGGGTTGAGTTCGTATTCGCCATTGCGGAAGCCGACGCGCGCGGCGCCGATCGGGCCCATGAAGGGTACGCCCGAGATGGTCAGTGCAGCCGAAGCGGCGATCATCGCGACGATATCGGGCTCGGTCTCGCCGTCATAGGACAGGACCTGCGCGATAACGTTGATTTCGTTGTAGAAGCCTTCCGGGAAGAGCGGCCGGCAGGGCCGGTCGATCAAGCGGGAGGTCAGCGTTTCCTTCTCTGTGGCGCGGCCTTCGCGCTTGAAGAAACCGCCCGGGATACGGCCCGCAGCGGAGAATTTTTCCTGGTAGTGGACGGTCAGCGGGAAGAAATCCTGCCCTTCCTTCACACTCTTGGCGGCGGTCACGGCGCAGAGCACCACGGTTTCGCCATAGGTGGCCAGAACGGCACCGTCTGCCTGACGGGCGATGCGGCCGGTTTCGAGGGTGAGGGTCTTTCCGCCCCACTCCAGCGATACGGTTTTCGTGTCGAACATGTATTTTCCTTATGAACCCGCACGGCCTTATTGCGGTGCGGGGCCTACTATGCCGGGTAATCCGTCCCGGTCCGGTTCGAGGCGATTTTTCCTGCCTCTGGTGTGCCGCCTGCGCCGAATTGCGAAGGGGGCCATATGCGAAAAGGGCGGCCCGTTTGAGCCGCCCTTCCCGAAAACTCTTACTTACGAAGACCCAGCTTCTGGATCAGGGCGTTGTACCGCTCGACATCCACCTTCTTGAGATAGGCGAGCAGGTTGCGACGCTTGTTGACCATCATGAGGAGGCCACGGCGCGAGTGGTTGTCCTTGTGATTGGCCTTGAAGTGATCGGTGAGGTTGCGAATACGCTCGGTGAGGATCGCGACCTGGACTTCCGGCGAACCGGTATCACCCTTGCCCTGGGCGTTGTCCTTGATGATTTCAGCTTTACGCTCGGTGGTAACCGACATTCATTTACTCCGCGACATCCGATAGGTTGAAACCCCGCACGACCTTGGCCGAGCCTCCTTCGAGTTCCATCAACGCCACCGGGGTGTTTCCCAGCTTGGCAAGATGGAGCCCGTCGGCCCATTCTCCATGAACGGGGGGCAGGTCCGACAATACCCGGCCCTGGCGGACCGCCTGCGCGCTGTCGGGATCGAGGGGAAGGACCGGGATGTCGTCCAGTCCCGCCTCTAGCGGCAGGAGAAGGTTTTCGATGGGCGCGCCCTTAGCGATTTCTTCCGCCGAGTCCAGCGAAATCGCCTGATCCTCGCGGAACGGGCCAGCCTTTACCCGCCTGAGATAGGTGACATGGCCCACCGTACCAAGCGCGTGTGCGATATCCCGTGCCAGAGACCGGATATACGTGCCCTTGGAGACATGCGCTATCAGGGTCACGCAATCCGCCAGTTCGAGCGGGGCCTGCGGATCGTAGGGATCCGGCCGACCGGAAGTGGTGGCAAAGCTGGAGCGCAGGGCAGCATCCTCGCGCTCGGCCAGAAGGCGGAGATCGTGAATCGTCACCTGGCGGGTCTTCATTTCCACCTCTTCACCGGCCCGCGCGAGATCGTAGGCGCGCTTGCCGCCAACCTTGATTGCGGAAAATGCGGGCGGTGCCTGTTCGATTTCTCCCGAGAAATGTTCGAGTACGGCAGCGATGGCAGCAATCGGCGGGCGGCGGTCGCTGCGGTGAACGACCTCCCCTTCGGTATCCAGCGTGTCGGTCTGTTCCCCGAACTGGATGGTGAATTCGTAGATCTTGTCGCTGTCCAGCATTCGTCCAGCCAGCTTGGTCGCTTCGCCCAGCGCAATCGGTAGTACGCCTTCCGCGAGCGGATCCAGCGTTCCGCCGTGGCCGACCTTCGTCTTCGCGTAGCCGCCCTGCCGGAGCACGCGTTTGACCAGCCCGACGGCCTGCGTCGAGCCGAGCCCGCGTGGCTTGTCGAGCAGCAGCCAGCCGTGCGGTGCGGGTTTGCTCTGCTGGCTCACGTGATGAAATCCTCGATACCGGCGGCGACGGAATAGAACAGCCCGGTCAGCCATTCGACCGGCGGGAAGATGGTGTTCTCGATCCAGCGTGCGTCGGGAAAGGCCCATGTCGCCGCAATCAGAACGACCAGTAGTAGCATCCCCATAGCCTGCAGCTTCTGCCAGTGATGCGCCCAGCGACGCGGCATCAGCCCGCCAACGATATGCGATCCGTCGAAGGGCGGGATAGGAAGCATGTTGAACAGGGCGAGGAAGACGTTGATGACGATGAAGGAGCCGAATGCGGTCAGCGCCCAGTCGGAGAGCGCGACGCCCCAAGTGGTTGCAAAGCCCGCCAGCATGCCGAAGATGATTGCGCCGAGGAGTGCGAGAAGTATGTTCGTTCCCGGACCTGCGGCGGCAACGGCCATCATGCCGTAGCGCGGATTGTCGAGCCTGCGCGCATTGACGGGCACCGGCTTGGCCCAGCCGAAGATCGGACCCCCGAACAGTGCCAGCGCGCCCGGCACCAGCAATGTGCCGATGGGATCGACATGTTTGATCGGGTTTAGCGTGAGCCGTCCCATATCGCGCGCGGTCGTGTCGCCCAATGCCAGTGCGGTCCAGCCATGGGCGACTTCGTGGAACACGATTGCGATGATGAGGCAGGGGATGAGGACCGCTGCGAGCGTAAGGGTTTCGGCCATGGCGACTATGTAGGCACGCGAAAGTGAACGCGCACCCTCTAGCGGGCCAGCGCCTCGGAAAAATGCCTGCGGCACATGGCGACATAGCGGTCGTTGCCGCCGATTTCGGTCTGCGCGCCTTCGCTGACCGCCTTGCCATTTGCGTCGACGCGCAGGTTCATCGTGGCCTTGCGACCGCAATCGCACACGGCCTTCATCTCGACCAATGCATCCGCAATGCCAAGAAGCGCCGCCGAGCCGGGAAAGAGTTCGCCCTGGAAATCGGTGCGCAGGCCGTAACACAGCACCGGGATGCCCGCATCATCCGCAAGACGCGCCAACTGCCAAACCTGGTCACGGGTGAGGAACTGCGCCTCGTCGACCAGCACGCAGGCAAGTGTGGTCTCTTTATGCTCTTCCAGTACGCGCGCCTCGATATCTGTATCGGCTTCGTAACGATGCGCATCGCTGGCAAGCCCGATGCGGCTGGAAATCGCGCCAAAACCGGGCCTGTCGTCCAGCGCAGCGGTCCACAGCGAGACCTTCATCCCGCGCTCGCCATAGTTGAACGCGGCCTGGAGCAGGGTGGAACTCTTCCCTGCATTCATGCTGGCATAGTAGAAATAGAGCTTGGCCATCGCCGGGGTCTAGCGCCAGCGGACAGGGCTGTTAAGGAGATCGACAGACAGGATTGGGGATGAGATACCTCGACAAACCAATAAAAGTAAGGTGAGTGGGATTTCCATGGCAGAAGCACAGGCGACTTCGGGCAAGCAGGGTGGCATTCTCGGCTGGATCGAACGAAGCGGCAACAAGCTGCCCGATCCGGTTTTCCTGTTCTTCTGGCTGATCGCGATATTGGTGGTTGTTTCCATCGTCGCCTCACTCACCGGGCTTTCCGCCGCGCATCCCACCGAAGTCGATGCCGACACCGGAGCGGCCACCATCATCACTGCACAGAGCCTGCTGAGCGCGGAGAACATCGCGCGGCTCTGGGTCGAAATGCCGCAGACCTTCACCCACTTCCATCCACTCGGCTATGTGTTGGTCGTGATGCTGGGTGCAGGTGTTGCCGAGCGCGCGGGCCTGTTTGGCACAGCGATGCGCGCGGGCGTTCGGAATGCGCCGGTCTATCTGCTGACGCCCATCGTCGCCTTCGTCGGCATGATGGGAAATCTTGCCGCCGATGCCGCTTATGTTGTTCTCATCCCGCTCGCCGGAATTATTTTCCATGCCGCCGGACGCCATCCGGTCGCGGGTATTGCCGCTGCCTTTGCCGGCGTATCGGGCGGGTTCTCTGCCAATTTGCTGCCCGGCCAGCTCGACGCGCTGCTATTCGGCATTACCGAGGCTAGTGTGGAGACGGTCTTCGGTGATTTTACAGCCAATATCGCCGGTAACTGGTATTTCATCGCCGCGATGACATTCATCTTCCTGCCGGTGATCTGGTTCGTGACCGACAGGTTGATCGAACCCCGCCTCGGGCCATGGAACCCCTCCATGGCGGGCAAGGCCGTCTCGCCGGAGCAACAGGGCGAAGTTGCCGATGGGGACCGCCCGCTTTCGGCTGCCGAGAGCAAGGGACTGCGCTGGGCAGGGCTCGCCGTACTTTTCGTCGTCGGCCTGTGGCTATTCTTCACGCTCGGCCCCGGAACCCCGCTGATCGACGAAGGCGCTTCGCCCGAAGCACAGCTTACTCCCTTCTACCAGAGCCTCGTCGCAGGCTTCTTCCTGCTCTTCCTCCTTGCCGGCTGGGCCTATGGCAAGGCTGCCGGGACGATCGACGATCACCGGGGACTTGTGAAGATGATGGCCGGGGCAATGGAGGATCTTGCCTATTACCTCGTTCTCGCCTTCGCCGCCGCGCATTTCGTGGCGATGTTCGCCTGGTCGAACCTCGGCCTGATCCTCGCAGTGAACGGAGCCGATTTTCTCGGCAACAGCGGCCTGCCCGCATGGGCCCTGCTGACGGCGATCATTCTCGTCTCGGCCCTGCTCAACATCTTCGTCGGTTCGGCGAGTGCGAAGTGGGCGCTGCTTGCGCCGGTTCTCGTACCCATGCTGATGCTGCTGGGCATCTCACCGGAAATGGCAACCGCCGCCTATCGTGTGGGCGACGGGGCGACCAACATCATCACGCCGCTGATGGTCTATTTCCCGCTGATCCTGATCTTCTGCCAGCGCTGGCAGAAGGACTTCGGCCTCGGCAGCCTTGCAGCGACAATGCTGCCCTATTCGGTCGGCCTGTTGCTGGCAGGGCTGGCAATGACCATCGGATGGGTCGTGCTGGATCTTCCGCTCGGCCCGGGTGCTGAAGTATTCATGGATGTGCCGACGACGGTCGATCCGACCGCCCCGGCCAGCGCAGAGTAAGGCCTACTCTTCGTCCTCGAGGTCGCTCGCGACCTTGGGGTCGGAGAGCAGCTTCTCGATCCGTTCCGCCTCATCAAAGCTTTCGTCAGGCTGAAATGAGAGTTTGGGCGCAAACTTGAGCCCCAGTCGCTTGGCGACTTCCTTCTGGAAGAACGCCGTATTGGTGCGCAGTGCCTTCAGCACCGCCGCCTCGTCCTGCCCCAGCAGGGGTTTTACATAGGCCTTGGCGTTCCTGAGGTCGGGGCTCATCCGCACCTCGGTCACGGAAATGTTCGACGCACGCAGCACATCGTCATGCGCCTCCCCGCGTGCGAGCAGTTCGGACAATATATGCCGCACCCGCTCGCCCACTTTGAGGACGCGCACCGATTGCTGTTCGGGAGTGGAAAGGTTGCGGGCCATCACTTTTCTCCGGTCGGACGTGGTGTGGGGATGGCTGTACTGCTCGACCGCGCCAGGAGGTTACCCTCCCCGTCGAACAACTCGCCTTCGAGAAAGGTTACGCGCCGTCCGCGGCGGACCACGCGCCCCTTGCCAACGAGCGGTCCCGCCTTAACCGGACGCAGAAGCGTCATGGAGATTTCGAGATTGAGCGGCGCTTCCTCATGTTTCGTTGCCCAGACATGCGCCCAGCCCATTACCTCATCGAGGAATCCTGCGACGAGGCCGCCCTGCACACTGCCGCGCGGGGTTATGAAACTTTCCGGCGCATGGAAGCGCAGGGTGATCTCCTCGCGCTCCTCATCGAAACTGTCGAAGGCCACGCCCATCAGCTCCGCATGAGCGGCGCCGAGGGCGTGCCTTTGGGGATCAACGCTCACAGTGTGCGTTCACGCTCCTCGACCTCGAACACTTCAAGCTGGTCGCCCGGCTTGATGTCGTTCGTGTCGGCGAGGACCACACCACATTCGAGACCGGCGCGGACTTCGTCCACATCGTCCTTGAAGCGGCGCAACGAGGCGATAGTCGTGGCCGAGACGATGACGTCTTCGCGCGTGAGGCGTGCATGCAGCCCCTTGCGGATGACGCCTTCCTCGACCAGCAGGCCAGCGGCCTTGTCCTTCTTGCCCGAACGGAACACTTCCTTGACCGCAGCACGGCCGACGACGTGTTCGATCCGCTCCGGACCCAGCTCGCCCGCCATCTCCTTCGCGATTTCCTCGGTCAGGTGGTAGATGACGTCGTAATATTTCATCTCCACGCCGTCGCGCTTCACCAGTTCGCGCGCCTTGGCATTCGGCCGGACGTTGAACCCGATGATGGGAGCGTTCGAGGCGGCTGCCAGCTGCACGTCGCTTTCGGTGATTGCACCCACGCCTGCGTGCAGAACGCGGACCTTGATGAGATCGTTCGACAGATTGTGCAGTGCGGTCGTGATCGCTTCCACCGAGCCCTGCACATCGGCTTTCACCAGCACTGGGAATTCGACCACGTTCGAGGCGAGGTTGTTGAACATCGTATCGAAGCTGGTCGGCGCAAGCGCGGTGCGCTTTTCGGTCGCCTTTTCCTGGCGATACTGCGCAACCTCGCGGGCACGCTGTTCGTTTTCGACCACGGTCAGCACATCGCCCGCACTCGGCACACCGCCAAGGCCGAGGACCTCGACCGGCATCGAAGGTCCGGCCTTCTTGATCTGCTTGCCCTGGTCGTCGACGATGGCGCGGACACGGCCGCTCTGCGTGCCGACTACGAAGGTGTTGCCACGTTCCAGCGTACCGCGGGTGACGAGTACGGTCGCGACCGGGCCGCGGCCCTTGTCGAGCTGCGCTTCGATGACAGTTGCCTCGGCCATGCGGTCGGGGTTCGCCTTCAGTTCGAGCAGTTCGGCCTGCAGCGCGATCTTCTCGAGCAAATCGTCCAGACCTGTCTTCTCCTTGGCGGAGATTTCCACGTCCTGCACATCGCCGGACATCGATTCCACGATCACTTCGTGTTCGAGCAGACGGGTGCGGATGTTGTCCGGATTGGCTTCCGGCTTGTCCATCTTGTTGATCGCAACAATCATCGGGACGCCTGCGGCCTTGGTGTGGTTGATGGCTTCGATCGTCTGCGGCATGATGCCGTCATCGGCAGCCACCACCAGCACCACGATATCGGTGATGTTGGCACCCCGCTGGCGCATCTGGGTAAAGGCGGCGTGGCCCGGCGTGTCGAGAAAGGTAATGGCATCGCCGCCCTTCGTCTGCACCTGGTAGCTGCCGATATGCTGCGTGATACCGCCGGCTTCGCCCTTCACCACATTGGCGCCGCGAAGTGCGTCGAGCAGCGAAGTCTTGCCGTGGTCGACATGGCCCATGATGGTGACGACTGGCGGACGGGGCTTCAGCGTCTCTTCCGGATCGACATCTTCGTCATTCGTAATATCGACGTCGGCTTCGGAGACCTTCTGGATATTGTGGCCGAACTGCTCGACCAGCAGTTCTGCCGTATCCTGGTCGATCGTCTGGTTGACGGTGACCATCATATCGAGATTGAAGAGTTCCTTCACCAGGTCGGCGCCCTTTTCGCCCATGCGCTTGGCCAGTTCGCCGACGGTGATTGCCTCGGGAACGATGACATCGCGTACCTGCTTCTCACGCGGCTTGCTGGAGCCGCCGCCCTGCATGCGGCGTTCCTTTTCACGCGCACGCTTGAGCGCGGCAAGGCTGCGCGCACGGCGGCCTTCGTCCTCGTTCAGGGCCTTCTTGACGGAAAGCTTGCCGGAGCGGCGCTTGTCCGGCGTTTCGGCAACGCGCGCAGGCTTGTCTTCTTTCTTCTTGGCGCGTTCGGGCTTCTTGATTTCCGGACGCTTGACGGGCGTGAACTGGCGCGGAGCCGGAGCAGGCGAACTCTCATCGGCAGGCACTTCCTCGGGAGCCGGTGCTTCTGCTGCCTCAGCTGCCGGACTCGCGGGCTCTTCCGCCGCCTTGCTGGCGGCTTCTTCTTCGGCCTTGCGCTTGTCTTCGGCGCGCTTCTTCTCGTCTTCGGCGGCCTTCTTGGCCTGCTCCTCGTCACGCTTGCGCGCTTCTTCGGTCAGGCGCAGGCGCTCTTCCTCGGCCTCACGCTGGAGACGGGCAACGCGTTCCTGCGGAGTTTCCGAAGCGGGCGCGGCCTTTTTCGGCGCAGCCTTCTTGGCCGCCGGAGCTGGGGCAGGAGCCGGGGTCGGCTCGGGCTCGGGCGCGGGCGGCGGGGGAGGCGGCGTTTCACCGGGCTTCAAGAGCTTGCGGCGGCGCTTCACCTCGACCGCCACCTTGTTGGTACGGCCGTGGCTGAAGGTCTGCTTGACCTCGCCCGGCTGCGCGCCCTTGAGGCTCAGCGGTTTACGGGCAGGTTTCTTGTCGTCGTCGCTCATTCTTGCTCGTTTCTCTTCGTTCAATCGTTCGTATCGTCACCGGCGCGTACGGATGCGCGCCCGAATTCGTCGGGCCAAGTTCCGTTCGGAATTTCTTGCCCCAGATAATGCATCAGCCGCTTCAAGGGCTTGAGAACCCGCGCGGCCGCAGCATCGTCGGCCAGACCGAAATGGACGACATTGTCGCGGCCCAATGCCACAGACAGAGCGTCGCGGTCCAGTGGCAGTGTCCAGCCGCGTTCGCCGCTGCCTTCTGCCTCACGCCCTACACGCCAGGCCTGATCGAGTTTCTTGCGCCCGTCTTCGCTCGCGTCGTTGGCATGGAAGAGTGCCGACACTCCACCCATGCGGGCGGACTCCGCAATACGCTGTGTGCCCAAGATAAGGGCTCCGACGCGCATTTCGAGACCCAGTCGGTCGAGAAATACGCGCGTGAGCGCATCCGCGATCCTTTGCGACAGATCCTCGGGTATCTCGAGATCGCCGGTCTTGAACGCGCGCGCCAGGCCCGCTTTCAGTTTCCCGTTGCGCTGCGCCTCCTCGATCGCCGTGCGAGAGGAACAGACCCATGCCCCCCGTCCCGGTGCCTTTTCCTGCGCATCTGGCAGTACGAGGCCGGAGGGCGAGGCGGCAAGCCGGACCAGCGCATCGCGCGAGCCCGTCTCTCCGGTCAATATGCAGCGCCGTTCGGGCTCCGGTCTACGGGGCCTGCGGGCTTCAGCGATGTCGGACGTCAGGCTCTCATTGGGTGGAGTCCGCATCGGCGGCCTCCTGCGTGTCGGCGGCTTCGGCAGATGCCGGAGCTTCCTCTTCGGCTGCTGCCTTTGGCTCTTCGTCCTCGAACCAGTGCGCGCGGGCAGCCATGATGATCTCGTTGCCCTGCTCTTCGGTCAGGCCGTATTCGCCCAGCACGCCGCCCTTGTCCTGCTCGCGCATCGGACGGTCACGGCGCATCGGCGGGCCATCAGCATTGTTTCGGCGACGTGGAGCTTCGCGCTTCTTGGCGATCAGTTCGTCAGTGGCGAGGTCCGCCACATCGTCGAGCGTCTTGAGACCCGCCTTGCCGAGCGTGACCAGCATCGCTTCGGTCATATGCGGCAGTTCGGCCAATTCGTCTTCGACGCCCAGTTCACGGCGCGCGGCACGATGCGTTTCTTCCTGCCGATCGAGCGCTTCTTTCGCACGGTTCTGGAGTTCTTCGGCCAGTTCCTCGTCGAAGCCTTCGATGCCGGCGAGCTCTTCGAGCTCGACGTAAGCGACTTCTTCCAGCTCTGCGAAACCTTCGGCGACGAGCAGCTGCGAAAGCGTTTCGTCGACGTCGAGTTCCTCTTCGAACATCTTGGAGCGCTCGGCGAATTCCTTGCTGCGCTTTTCCGAAGCTTCTTCCTCGGTCATGATGTCGATCTGGTTGCCGGTCAGCTGGCTGGCGAGGCGGACGTTCTGGCCGCGGCGACCAATGGCGAGGCTGAGCTGGTCGTCGGGCACGACGACTTCGATGCGGCCATCTTCCTCGTCGAGTACGACGCGGCTGACGGTGGCCGGCTGGAGCGCGTTCACGATAAAGGTCGCGCCATCTTCCGACCAGGGAATGATGTCGATCTTCTCGCCCTGCAGTTCCTGCACCACAGCTTGGACGCGGCTGCCCTTCATACCGACGCAGGCACCGACCGGATCGATGCTGCTGTCATGGCTGATCACGCCGATCTTCGCGCGGCTGCCCGGATCGCGGGCGGCGGCCTTGATTTCGATGATGCCGTCGTAGATTTCGGGCACTTCCTGCGCGAACAGCTTGCGCATGAAATCGGGGTGCGCGCGGCTGAGGAAAATCTGCGGCCCGCGGTTGTTGCGTTCGACCTTGGTGATCAGCGCGCGGACACGCTCGCCCACGCGGGCAGCCTCGCGCGGGATCTGCTGGTCGCGACGGATGACACCTTCGGCGCGGCCGAGGTTGACGATTACATGGCCGAATTCGACCGACTTGATCACGCCGGTGATCACTTCGCCGGCGCGGTCCTTGAATTCTTCATACTGGCGCTCGCGCTCGGCATCGCGGACCTTCTGGAAGATGACCTGCTTGGCGGACTGCGCATCGATACGCCCGAGATCGACCGGGGGCAGCGGATCGACGATGAAATCCCCGACCTTGGCATCCTTCTGGAGCTTCTCGGCAGCCTTGAGATCGACCTGCTTGAAATAGTCTTCGACTTCTTCAACGACCTCGACAACGCGCCACAGGCGAAGATCGCCGGTCTGCGGGTCGAGCTTGGCGCGAATGTCGTTCTCCGCGCCATAGCGGTTACGGGCGGACTTCTGGATCGCCTCTTCCATCGCCTCGATGACGATGGACTTGTCGATCATTTTTTCCGATGCGACCGCATTGGCGATTGCAAGGAGTTCTGCCTTGTTGGCGGAAATGGCACTGGCCATCAGTCGTCTGCCTTTTCTTCTTCGATGTCTTCGGCACCACTCGTGTCGAGCGGCTGGGTGGCGGCAATGAGCGCGTCGGTCAAGACGAGCTTTGCCGTGTGGATCTGGTCGCGGTCGAGTTTCACCTCGCCGGCTTTGGCATCTATAATGACAACGCAATGACCTTCGATGCCCTTGAGGTCACCCTTGTAGTTGCGCTGGCCGTCGAAACCCTTGACCATGCTGATCTTCGCTTCGTGGCCGGCCCACTGCTCGAAATCCTTCGCGCGGGTGAGCGGACGGTCGATACCGGGCGAGCTGACTTCGAGGTGATAGGCGCCTTCGACCAGCACTTCGCCCTGCTCTTCCAGCTCGTCGATCCGGTCCGACACGCGGCGCGAAAGTGCAGCGCATTGTTCGATCAGTAGCTGGCCCGTCGCCGGGTCTTCCGCCATGATCTGGAGCGCCTGCGCCCCGTCCCCGGCTTCCGACGGCATCATCTTGACGCGCACGAGCTCGAAACCCAGCGCCTGCGCTTCGGGTTCGATAACTTCGTTCAAGCGGTCAATATCAGCCATTCATACTCCGGTATGGACTTGCATTGCGACAAGCGGGTTTCGTGCCGGCCCCTTGCGGCGCCAGCCCCACAGTGTCGCGACAATGTCGGGATTGAGGGCCAGATAGGCGCGAGTCCCGCCAAAAGCAAGTCTCGTTCAATTGTCGTCGGTGAGACCGTGCTTCTTGATGGCATGGCGCAACTGGTCGTAGCTGAGGCCCAGCGCCTTGGCGGTCTGGCGCTGGTTCCAGCGATGCTTGCCGAGCGCGTGCTCGAGAATGGCCTTTTCATGAGCATCCACGGCGCTGCGCAGGTCCTCGACGGCGTCAAGATCGGGTGCCGCCGGTTGAGTAGTAGCTGCAGGACTACCATCGGACCGTTTCCGCGGCGTGGGAGGCGAGACCGGCTTCCACGGGCTTTCGAACGGGTCGAACTGGACATGCCCGATCGGGCTTCCCCAATCGTCCCAGCGATAGACCGCCCGTTCGATCACATTGCGCAATTCGCGGACATTACCAGGCCATTGATGGTTTTCGAGCTGCTGCGCGACATGCTCGGAAAAACCCGGCCAGGCTTCCCATCCCAGTTCGGCACCCATGCGCCGGCCGAAATAGTCGGCCAGCACCGCAATATCTCCCTCGCGCACGCGCAGGGGTGGAAGGGTGATAACCTCGAAACTGAGGCGGTCGAGCAGGTCGGCGCGGAACTCGCCGCGCTCGGCCTTGGCGGGCAGGTCCTCGTTGGTGGCGGCGACGATGCGCACATCCACGTTGATCGGGCGCGAGGAGCCGATACGCGTGACCTCGCCATATTCCACGGCGCGGAGCAGGCGTTCCTGTGCGCCCATCGACAGCGTACCCAGTTCGTCGAGAAAAAGCGTACCCTTGTCGGCTTCCTCGAACCTTCCGGCGCGCTGTCTGGTAGCACCGGTGAATGCCCCGGCCTCATGACCGAACAGCTCCGCCTCGATCAGCGTTTCGGGCAAGGCTGCGCAATTCATCGTGACGAGAGGTTCTTCCCATCTGTTGGAAAGGCGATGAAGTCGCTCGGCGATCAATTCCTTGCCGGTACCCCGTTCACCGATGACCAGCACGGGCCTGCGCATGGGCGCCGCACGACTGGTGCGCTCGACCGCGTCGAGAAAGGCGCCGGACTGGCCGATGTACTGATTTTCCCGCTCCATGGCCAAGATATAGGAATTTTCACCAAGGGTTGGCAATACCCACCACAATGTCGTTCGTCGAAAACTCTGAAAAGCACCGTTTTCTGCGGCAAATCGAGTTTGGCACACCGCTTGCTTAACATGGGACAACACCAGTTCACGTCCAGGGAGGACACCATGTACAACCGCAAGTTCTTCAGCACCCAGCTCGGCAAGGCCGCCCTCGCCAGCATTGCGATGATGACGGCTTTCGTTGCGCTGAGCTCGCAGATCACGGTCACCACGCCAATGCCGATGGTGGCATCCATCGGGCATGTGGAAATCGCGTGAGCGACCACAAGCATCCCCTTGGGCCGGAGCGCCGCACTCCCGAAAGTCCCCAGCGCAAGTCCCGCGCAGCGGACGCTCCGGCCCGCCCCAAGCGCGTGACCCTCTCGCGTCTCGACAGCGAGGTCGAACGGCTCCGCCGCTCGCCCACGCCGACGCAGGATAGCGGCCGTGACCGGGCCAACCAATTTTTCTCCAGTGGAGTACCTTTAATGGGAATCTTCAGCCGTACCCGCGACATTATTGCGGCCAATTTCAACGATCTCCTCGATCAGGCGGACGATCCGCAGAAGATGATCCGCATGATCATCATGGAAATGGAGGAGACGCTTGTCGAAGTTCGCGCCAGCGCCGCCCGCACCATTGCCGACCAGAAGGAAATGCACCGTCACACGGTGAAGCTGGACAAGCTCCAGGCCGACTGGGGCGAAAAGGCGCAGCTCGCACTGTCGAAGGACCGCGAGGACCTGGCCCGTGCAGCACTGGTCGAGAAGAAGAAGGCCGCCGACATGGCCGACCAGCTCAAGCAGGAGATCGCGGTGCTCGACGATGCACTACGCGCCTACGAGCAGGACATTCACAAGCTGCAGAACCGCCTGCGCGAAGCCCGCAGCCGCCAGACCGCCATCGCTGCGCGTCTCGAAAGCGCTGAGAACCGCGTCAAGCTGCGCAGCCTGATGACCGAAGACCGCGTTGACGAGGCACTCAGCCGGTTCGACCAGCTCGAACGCCGCGTGGACTATGCCGAAGGTCGCGCCGATGCGCTGAGCATTTCGGACAGCTCGGGCAAACCGAACCTGGCCGACGAGATCGCCGCGCTGGAGGGTGCCGATGCGATCGACGACGAACTTGCCCAAATGAAAAAGGCGCTCGGCAAGTCCGAAGACGCCAAGAAGGAGGACTGATCCGTGGACGACGTTTTTGCAATTGTCGCGATCTTCATCGCCCTGCCGTGGATCATCCTCCACTACATCACCAAGTGGAAGACTTCCGCCACTATCACCACCGACGACGAAGCCCTGCTCGAGGAACTCTACAACCTCGCCAAGCGGCTCGACGAACGGATGGATACGGTCGAACGTCTCGTAGCTTCCGACAACCCCGACTTCCGCCCCGCCCGCCTTGTCCATGACAGCGAACAGGACAACCAGCAGCTGCGCGAACTCGAACAGCTGATGGCCGAGAAAAAAGGAGCAACCAAGTGAACAGCCCCCGCACCACCCTCTATCGCGACAAGGCCAATGCGAAGCTGATGGGCGTCTGCTCCGGTATCGCGGACTATACGGGCGTCGATGCCTTCTGGGTTCGCCTCGGTTTCCTGGGTCTGACTTTCATCACTGGCGGTTCGACCATCCCGTTCTATTTCCTGGCCGGCATCCTGCTGAACAAGAAGCCCGCGCATCTCTATTCGGAGCCGGACGAGCAGCGCTACTGGCAGCGCGTTCGCCAGAGCCCGAAGCGCACCGCCCGCGAAATTCGCGCCAAGATGAAGGATGTGGACCGCCGCCTGGCCGAGGTCGAAACCTTCTACGTCAGCAGCAATCCGCGCCTGAACGCCGAAATCGAACGGCTCCGGTAAGCGCACGAAACAGGGAGGATAGTAATGGAAGATCTTGGCATCTTGATCCCGATCATTGCGCTGATGATCCCGATTGTGGCGATCTGGACCAA
Organism: Qipengyuania huizhouensis; assembly: GCF_019711635.1. Taxonomy (GTDB): domain Bacteria; phylum Pseudomonadota; class Alphaproteobacteria; order Sphingomonadales; family Sphingomonadaceae; genus Qipengyuania; species Qipengyuania huizhouensis. The sequence continues at coordinate 46,473 of NZ_JAIGNT010000006.1, forward strand.
GCACCAGCAGAAGATCGCGGAAATGAATGTGGAGACGACCGCGAAGGCAACAGCCGAAAAGGCCGCGCAATATGCCAGCCACGTACAGGATCTTGAGGACCGCGTCCGCGTGCTCGAACGCATCGTCACCGACAAGGGATACGATGTCGCGACCCAGATCGAGGCACTGCGCGACCAACGTCGCGTGACCGATCAGGGAGCGGGCGTGCCGCTCGAATTGAAGAAGGGGGAGAAAGCCTGATGGAACTGATCACCGAAACCACAATGATCTTAGGCGTCATTGCGATATCGCTGGCCTGGGTCGCCAATACCTGGATCAGGGTCAAGAACGGCTACCCGCTCGAAAACAGCTGGGGCAAGGCAGTCTATCCCAAGAACGACCAGGCGGTCGAACGGGTGAAACTGCTGACTCAGGAAAACGCCGAACTGCGCGCCCAGCTCGGTTCGCTCAAGGACCGGCTCGGCAATGTCGAGCGCATTGTGACCGATAGCGGCTATCACCTCACGAACGAGATTGATCGCCTTCGCGACAAGCAGGACGCAAACTGATGGACGCCGACCTCATCCTGATCTTCGGCTTCATACTGCTGACTCTCATGATCGTCATGCCGATGGCGTACCTCTTCCAGAAGCGTGAGGCCGAGCACAAGGAGCGCAAGCTGGAACTCCAGGCGCGTGCCGAGGAAGCAAAGGCCGAACAGGCCCGCTTCTCCAATGGCGACTATTCAAAAATGGAAGAGCGCGTGCGCGTGCTCGAACGGATTGCGACGGACGGCAATCATGCGCTGGCCTCGCAGATCGACGAACTCCGCAAGCTCGACAGGATCGAGGATCGCACGGGAGCATCGTCATGAGCGCATGGGCCACTGTCGCAATCATCGCCATCATCGTGTGGGGCGTGGTCCAGCTGAGCAAGGCCCGCCACCGCGCCGACCGCGGCATCGTTGTCGACGAGCGTGGTAACGAGAGCGTGGCGGACATCGGAACCGACGCCGAGACGAACAAGGAAATCGAGGACCTGCGAGAACGCATCAAGGTGCTGGAGAGAATCGCCACCGACGGCAATTCGCTCGACGCGCAGGAAACCAAGAGGATCGCCGCCGAAATCGAAGCCCTGCGCGACAAGCGGGCCGAGTGAGGCGGGAAAGAGGAAACTGGTTCAAGGAGGACATGGGGAAATGTTCGAACCGACACTGATAGTCGCCGCTGCCAGCCTGACCGGCCTGGTCATCATTGCCGCCGCCATGCTGCGCGGATGGCAGGGATGGCTGGACCTGAAGCGCAGCGAGCTCGAAGGTCATCAAGGTCCGCGCCAGGAAGGCTCGTCGATCGGTGCTGCCCGGATCGAGCTTGCCGATCTGAAGGAGCGGATCAAGAAGCTCGAGGCGATCGCCAGCGGGGTGGACCTGTGAACAGCCGTACCGGGGAAGCTGCAAAGGCCGGCATCGGGCTCGGCAGCGCGATCGCCGTGGCGATTTCATGGGCACAGAACCAGTCGATCCTGTGGGCCATATTTCACGGCTTCATCAGCTGGATATACGTCATCTATTATGCCGTCACCCGCCCCGGCGGCATCACCGGCTGAGTCCAATGGACGCGTGTGCCGGCACCCGCTAGATGCCCCGCCCATGCGAGACCTTTCCGATATCCAAGAAGAATACGAGTTTCTCGAAGGCGACGAGCGGTACCGGCTGCTGATCGAGCTGGGCCGCGAGCTGGACGAGATGCCGGACGCGCTCAAGACCGACGCCACGCTGGTACGCGGCTGTTCGGCCAGCGTCTGGGTCTATCCCACCAGCGACAAGGGCAAGCTGCATTTCCTTGCCGACAGCAATGCCGCCATCACCAAGGGCATCGTGGCGCTGGTGATTGCCGCGGTTCAGGATCGGCCTGCTAGCGAGGTCGCCGAAATGGACATTCACGCTGCACTCGAGCCTTTCGATCTCAAGAACCAGTTGTCGAGCAACCGTACGCAAGGCGTCCCCAACATGATCGCGCTGGTAAAACAACACGCGGCTCGTATCGCAGCCGGCTGATATGCGCGCGCTTTACCGCGTTCTCGGCTATTTAGCGGTGGCTCTCGGTGCAATCGGGGCCTTCCTGCCAATCATGCCGACCGTCCCTTTTCTGCTGCTGGCGGTGTATTTCTTCGCCCGCTCCAGCCCCGAGCTCGAAAAAAGAATCCTCGACCACCCGCATTGGGGCCCGCAGGTCAAGGACTGGCGCGAACGCCGCGCGATCAGCCGCCGCGCCAAGACCATGGCGATCGGCGCAATGGCAACGGGCGCTGTGTTCACCTGGTACACACTTGGCGCGCCCTACTACTGGATATCGATCGCCATCCTCGTGATCGCCGGCAGCTGGATAGCGACGCGCAACGAATAAGCCGCTTTCCTACATCGTGCAGCTTGCGTTATGTCCCGAGAACGCGCTTCAGGATCATGGATTTCCAACCGAGCGGGGGGGGGCGGTACCGCCCAGGTGTCAACCAGGATATTTCTGGAAAAATCACATATTAACAGAAACTTGCCTTATTTTTTGACCGGTTGACACTGTGTCAACTTCGTTACCCGGCTCCCACCGCAGGCACACGCAAGATCAACCGCTCGCGCTTTCGCGTACCACGGCTTCGCCCGCCTCGCGCTGGCGCCTGAGTTCGGCTTTCAGGCTGGCCGGATCGCGCGCGAAGACGAAGCCGAAGCTGACACCGCCTTCCTTGCCGATGGTCGCATGGTGCAGCTTGTGCGCCTGCACCAGCCGCTTGGCATAGCCCTTCTTCGGAACCCATTTGAAATAGCGCTGGTGGACCAGCCCGTCGTGCACCAGCGTGTAGATCACGCCGTAGAACAGGATACCGAGGCCGATCCAGGTTGCTGGCCACCAGGCGTCGGCTCCCATTACCCACGCGCTGCCGAGCGCGAACATCGAAATGCTCGCCGCCGCTCCGACGATGGCATAGAGGTCGTTCTTTTCCAGCAGATTGTCGTGCGGCTCGTGATGATCGCGGTGCCAGCCCCATCCGAAGCCGTGCATGATATATTTGTGGCTGGCCCATGCCACCCACTCCATAGCCGCCACTGTTGCCAACACGATCAGTATGGGAAGGACGATTTCCATGACCGCAATATAGGCGCTGCCGGTCTCCGGCGCAAAGCCTACTCGGTCGCAGACGATGCCTTGCGCGGCATGCCGAAGCATTTTTCCGCGACTTCACGGCTGATGCGCGCTGGACGGTGGCTGTCGGCATCGAGGCAGCACCACATGCTCTTCACCTCGGCCAGCACATCTTCGCCCCGCCGGATCACCGTATTGTAAAAGCTACGCGCGCCCTTGATCTTTTCCAGCACGGTTTCGGCAATCACCTCGTCATCGAGGAAGGCCGGCTTGCGATAGGTGATTTCGTGCTTGAGCGCGACCCAGGCTTTGCTCGCCACCTCGTCCGCGGGCGCGAGCTTGCGCCAGTGCGCCAGCACCGTGTCCTGAACCCAGTTCAGGTAGCGCGCATTGTTCACATGTCCCATGAAATCGATATCTGCGGGAAGAACTTTGATCGGAAAAGAGAAGGGTTTTGCTGACATAGATGTAAATTAACAGATAAAACATTACGGTTCCATGATTCTCTCGTGACAAAAGGCATTCTTGGGCTGCCCTTCGATTTGCCATTTTGCCAAATCCCCCCGCCCTGCCGCACATTGGGCGCATGGCGAGCAAACCGCGCACACTCTACGAAAAGATCTGGGACGCTCATGTCGTCGAGCGACAGGATGACGGCACCTGCCTGATCTATATCGACCGGCATCTGGTCCATGAAGTCACCAGCCCGCAGGCCTTCGAAGCCTTGCGCCTTGCCGGGCGCAAAGTCCGCCGCCCGGATCTGACGCTGGCAGTTCCCGACCACAATCTTCCGACCACCGCCCGCACGGCAGCCGACGGTTCGCGCCTGCCCATCAAGGATGCGCAAAGCGCGGCACAGCTCGCCGCACTCGAAGCCAACGCCCCCTCTTTCGGCATCGACTACATCGACGCCGTCGCGCCCGAACAGGGCATCGTCCACGTCGTCGGCCCCGAACAGGGCTTCTCGCTTCCCGGCACCACCATCGTATGCGGTGACAGCCACACGGCGGCGCATGGCGGGATCGGCGCACTGGCTTTCGGCATCGGGACGAGCGAGGTGGAACATGTTCTCGCCACGCAGACGCTGCTGCTGCGTCCGAGCAAGACGATGGAAATACGCGTCGAGGGCGAGTTGGGACCCGGTGTTACACCCAAGGATCTCATCCTCCATATCATCGGCATGATCGGCACCGCGGGCGGGACAGGCCACGTCATCGAGTACCGCGGCGAGGTGTTCGAGCGTATGAGCGTGGAAGGGCGCTTGACGGTCTGCAACATGAGCATAGAGGGCGGTGCCCGCGCTGGGCTGATCGCGCCCGACGAAAGTGTTTTCCGATATCTGGAAGGTCGCCCTTACGCGCCGATCGGTGAAGATTGGGATCGGGCCGTTCGGTGGTGGCGCTCGCTCGCGACCGACGAGGATGCCGAGTTCGACAAATCGGTCGTCATCCAAGCCACGGATATCGAGCCGACCGTAAGTTGGGGAACCAGCCCGGAAGATGTGGTGGCCATCGGCGGCAAGGTCCCCTCCCCCGACAGCTTCGGCGATCCTTCCAAGCGCGAGGCGGTACGCAAGAGCCTCGACTACATGGGGCTTGTCCCGGACACCCCGATGGAAGAGGTCGCGGTCGAAAACATTTTCATCGGCTCCTGCACCAATAGCCGCATCGAAGACCTCAGGGCAGCCGCAGATGTCCTGAAAGGCCGCCGGAAGGCACCGGGCGTACGCTGGGCTATTGCCGTGCCGGGTTCGGGCCTCGTGAAGCGGCAGGCGGAAGAAGAGGGGCTGGACCGTATCTTCATCGATGCCGGTTTCGAATGGCGCGAGCCGGGCTGTTCGGCCTGTCTCGCAATGAACCCGGACAAGGTTCCGCCGGGCGAACGCTGCGCCTCCACCTCCAACCGCAATTTCGTGGGCCGCCAGGGGCCGGGTTCGCGCACCCATCTCCTCAGCCCGGCAATGGCTGCCGCCGCCGCGGTGACGGGCCGCCTCACCGATGTACGCAAACTGATGGGCGAGTGACCCCTTGCCCTCGGCGCGTGCAAATCCCATGAGAGGGTCATGACAAAGCTCCCCAAAGGCAAGGCCGCCATCGCCGGTGCGATCGGTTCCGCCGCAATCGCTGCAGCGCTGCTCTATGCGAACAAGCGCCGCGAAAAGAAAAACCAGCCGAAGCAGCCGGGGCCGATCCCTTCCGGCGAGAAACCGGAGACCGATTGAGATCGCGCTATAGAGGAGAGAGCAACATGTCGCCGAAATCAGTATTTCTGACCGCCCTGCTGGCGGGCATCGCCGCCCCTGCCGCCGCGCAAGAAGCTCCGGATATCGAGATGTGGCGCCTAGACTGCGGCACGATCGAACTCGGCGACACCGCACCCTTCTCAGATACGCATCTTTACGATGGCCAGCCTCGCACTTTGACCGACAGCTGCTACCTTGTCCGCAACGGCGAGAACTATCTGCTGTGGGACACCGGCCTGCCGGCGGCGCTCAAGGGCAGCAGCGCGAAGCAATGGGTGTTCACTCTAAGTGTCCAGCGGACCATCGCCGAACAGCTGACCGAACTTGACCTTGCACCCTCCGACATCACTTTCGTGGGCATCAGCCACTACCATGACGACCATATCGGCCAGGCGGCGGTATTTCCCGGCGCGGAACTGCTCATCGGGAGCGGCGATGCCGAAGCGGCAAGCTCCGGCCAGATGGAGGCAACCCGTGCGCAGCTCGCCCCCTGGCTGGCCGAAGGCGCATCGGGCAAGGTGACGCGTATCGCAGGAGACCATGACGTCTTCGGTGACGGGTCGGTCCGCATCGTGGCAATGCCCGGCCATACCCCGGGCCACAAATCGCTGGTCGTGGATTTGCCGCAGTCCGGCACCTACATGCTGACCGGCGATCTCTATCATTTCGAAGAGCAGATCGAAAACGCGGGTGTGCCGACATTCAACACTGATCGCGCCGATACACTCGCCTCGTTCCACCGCTTCAACCAGATGGCCGGCAATCTCGATGCGACGATCGTAATCCAGCACGATCCGCGCCATCTAGGCCGCCTGCCGGCATTTCCCGAGAGCGCGAAATAGTGGAAGCCGTTTCGACCATAGAAGGCCGCGCGATCCCGCTGGGCCTCAAGAATATCGATACCGACGTCATTATCCCGGCGCACTGGCTGAAGACCGTCAGCCGCGAAGGTTTGGGCAAAGGCGCCTTCGAGACGATCCGCCAGACTCCGGGCAACCCCTTCGATGTCGAGGATTTCGTCGGCGCTCCAATCCTTATTGCGGGCGACAATTTCGGCTGCGGGTCGAGCCGCGAACACGCCGCCTGGGCCATGCTCGACCTGGGCCTTACCGCAGTGATCGCGCCGAGTTTCTCGGACATCTTCTCGGGCAATGCCTTCAAGAACGGCATCCTGGCGGTCGAACTGCCGCAGGAACAGGTCGACCGGCTGCTCGAAGTCGCGAAGGATCACCCAATCACCATCGACCTCGAAAACCAGGTCGTCACTACCCCATTCCAGGATCGTTTCGCTTTCGAAATCGATCCTTTCCGCAAGCATTGCCTCATGGGTGGCCTCGACGAGATCGGGCTAACGCTGGAGCGTGATGCGGCCATCGAAAATCACGAAAAACAGCGCGCGGCCGGGCTTCCCTGGCTCGACACGCCCAATAAAAATCGGAGAGAACACGCATGAAAGCAGTCTTGTCGAAAGAGACCGGCGGCCCCGAAACCCTAGTCGTCGAGGAGGTGGACACACCCACACCCGGCAAGGGCGAGGTGCTGATCGATGTCGCAGCCTGCGCGATCAACTTTCCCGACACGCTGATTATCCGCGACATGTACCAGTTCAAGCCCCCCCGCCCCTTCGCACCCGGCGGAGAAATTTCGGGCACCATCGAGGCGCTGGGTGAAGGCGTCGAAGGTTTTGCGGTCGGTGACAAGGTCATCTGCGGCGTCGGCAATGGCGGACTGCAGGAGAAGGTCGCGGTCGCCGCTGCGCGCCTGTTCAAGGTTCCCGAGGGCATCGACCTGGTCCAGGCATCGGCGCTGCTGATGACCTACGGCACGACGATCCACGGGCTCAAGGACCGCGGCGACATCAAGGAAGGCGAGACCGTCCTCATTCTCGGCGCAGCAGGCGGCGTGGGCCTTTCGGCAGTCGAGCTTGCCAAGGCCTATGGCTGCCGCGTGGTGGCCGCCGTCTCTACCGAAGAGAAAGGCGAAGTGGCGAAGAAAGCCGGGGCGGACGAGGTCGTGATCTATCCCCGCGCACCCTTCGACAAGGATCAGTCCAAGGCTCTGGCGCAGGCATTCAAGGATGCGGTTGGCCCCGATGGCGCCGACATCGTCTACGACATCGTCGGCGGAGACTATTCCGAGCCGGCACTGCGTTCGATCGCCTGGGAGGGCCGCTTCCTGGTGGTCGGCTTCCCCGCGGGAATTGCAAAGATGCCGCTTAATCTCACCTTGCTGAAAAGCTGCGACATTCGCGGTGTCTTCTGGGGCGCGTTCACCGCCCGCGAGCCCGAACGGAACAATGCCAATATCGCCGAACTGTTCGATCTCTGGAAGGCAGGCAAGATCAATCCGCTGATCAGCGAGACCTATCCAATCGAGCGCGCGCATGAGGCTATCGCCAAGCTGGAAAATCGCGGAGCGATCGGAAAGCTTGTCGTGACGATGGATTAATCGCCCCCATGCGCCCTTGCCGCTCGGGAATGCCGAGCCTATTCCTCGGCTCAACTTCTTTCCAAGGGGAATGACATGACCGACTTCAAGGATCGCGAACGCGGTGAAGAAACCAAATACGCCTTCGACCAGGAAACGGATTTCAAGATCGCCGCGCGCCGCAATCGCCTGCTTGGCGAATGGGCGGCAGGACTGATGGGCCTGACCGAAGAAGAAACGGACGCCTACAAGAAAGCGGTCGTCCAGGCCGATTTCGAGGAAGCGGGCGATGAGGATGTGGTCCGCAAGCTGCTGGGCGACCTGACCGCTGCCGAGTGCGACGTTTCCGAAGCCGACATTCGCGCCAAGCTCGACGAATGCTCGATCGAGGCGCGCCGCCAGTTCATGAGCGATCAGAAGTAAATTTCATGCCGATGAAATCCGAAGATATCGTCGCTCTCATCGAAGAGGCGCTTCCGGGCGCAACGGTCGAGATGCGCGATCTCGCAGGCGATAACGACCATTGGGCGGCGAAAGTCACAGCGCCCCAATTCGCCGGCAAGACGCGCGTCGCCCAGCACAAGCTGGTCTATGATGCCCTGGGCACGCGTATGGGGGGCGAGCTCCATGCCTTGCAACTGACCACGCAAGCCCCCAATTGATCTCCTGATAGTTTTAGCAACTCCAAAGGCAGGGCTCTCATGTCCGACGTGAATTCGCGCATTTCCGACATCGTCAAGGGCAACGATGTCGTTCTTTTCATGAAGGGCACCCCGCTCTTCCCTCAGTGCGGCTTTTCCAGCCGCGCGGTGGCCATTCTCGACCATTGCGGCGTCGCCTACGACAGCGTGGATGTGCTGCAGGACATGGAAATCCGCCAGGGTATCAAGGCCTATTCCGACTGGCCAACTATCCCGCAGCTTTATGTGAAAGGCGAATTCCTGGGCGGCAGCGACATCATGATGGAGATGTTCGAGGCCGGCGAACTCCAGCAGCTGATGGACGAAAAGCAGGTCGCCAAGGCCGAAGGCTGAACACTCTCTAGTTCGCAACGAACAAGGCCCGCCCGGGGGACAACCGGGCGGGCCTTTTATGTGATCGGGGAGGCAGACGCAGGAGACTGGGACGGTCTGCCTCTCGAAGACCATTGGGACACAGCCAAATATGCATGGTGCGTGCCAAACCAGGATTTCATCGGACTTCCGCGGAATCCGATGGTTAACACCGATTTTCACTCGGGCCTGTATGTAAGAAATTCCGACGGGGCGCGTTAACTATCGCACCTTGGCAAGACTGGCAGTTGGCGGCAGACAGGTCGCCATGAACGCGAACCATGACAGCCCGCCCGATGGCATACCCGCAGCAACGGTAGTTATATTCCGCAATGCGCGGGATGGCGGTCCGCCCGAAATCCTGATGACCATCCGCTCGCGCGAGATGGTGTTTGCCGGGGGCATGGCCGTCTTCCCCGGTGGCCGGGTCGATCCGGCAGATTTCGAATTGGGCGCGATGATCGGCGGACCGCTCGATCCCGAAGAAGCAGCGCATCAGATCGCCGTCGTCCGCGAAACCCTGGAAGAAACAGGACTTGTCATCGGCCTTGCGGGCGATATCGATGCCGACAAGGCCCGCGCCGCGCGTCGCTATCTCCTGCAAACGGGCGATCTCGCCAGCGTCCTCGATCATTTCGACTGGGAACCCGATCTCGGACAGCTAACGCCATTCGCCCGTTGGTACCCGAAAAACGAACGTATCCCGCGTGTTTACGATACACGCTTCTATATTGCGGACCTGGGTACCGGCGCGGTCGAAATCGAAGCCGACCTCTCCGAAAACACGCACTTGTTCTGGACTACGGCGCAAGGCGCACTCGATGCGGCGGAGCGCGGCGAGATCAAGGTGATCTTTCCCACCCGCCGCAATCTGGAGCGTCTCGCCCTGTTCGAGAATTTCGCGGCGGCGAAAGAACAGGCGGATCGCATTCCGGTAAGAACCATCACTCCGTTCATGAGGGATCGCCACGGTAAAAGCTGGCTCGAGATCGGGGAAGATCTAGGGTACCCTGTGACAGGTGAGCCCTTGGATAAGGTTGCGCGCGGATAAAGGCGCCGTTCCTGCGGGTTCTTATCGTGCGAGCCCTCGATCCCAGCTGAATAACGCGATTTCGCACTTGCAGCATAAGCTGACTGGCGGTAAGTGCCCGCCATCCATCGGACCCGGCCGTGCCGGGTGGCTCGGCCCGGCGCCTATCCCCGGGACAACCTTTCAGACCGGCTTTTAGTGGCCGCACATCGTGGTCGCAATTGCATCGCTTATCGGTGCGAATGCCGGTCGTGTGAGTCGTGTTAGGGTTCACATGTTCGATATTTCCGCGCTGAAGCGCGAATGGCTTTCCAATCCCCGGCGGGATATTCTCGCCGGTATCGTCGTCGCGCTTGCGCTAATCCCGGAAGCGATCGGCTTTTCGATCATCGCCGGTGTCGATCCGCGTGTCGGTCTCTATGCTTCCTTTTCGATCGCCGTGATTATCTCGCTCGTAGGCGGTCGCCCCGGCATGATTTCTGCGGCTACCGCTGCAATTGCGGTGCTCGTCCTGCCCCTCATCCAGCAACATGGTGTCGAATATCTTTTTGCCGCCACCATCCTGATGGGGGTGATCCAGGTCATCGCGGGATTCCTGCGGCTACACCTGTTGATGCAATATGTTTCGCGCTCGGTCATCACCGGCTTCGTAAACGCATTGGCGATCCTGATTTTTATCGCTCAGCTGCCCGAACTGACCGGGGTGCCGATGTTGACCTATGTGTTGGTCGCAGCGGGTCTCGCGGTCATATATTTGTTGCCCCGGCTGACCAAAGCCGTGCCCTCGCCGCTGGTCGCGATCGTTATTCTGACGGCGGTGGTCTATTACATGGGCATGGATGTGCGCACTGTGGGGGATATGGGCGAATTGCCCTCATCCTTACCCACATGGCTCATTCCGGACGTCCCGTTCACGCTTGAGACGCTTCAGATCATCCTGCCCTATTCGGCAACCATGGCGGCAGTGGGCTTGCTCGAGTCCATGCTTACTGCGCAGATCGTCGACGATCTTACGGATACGCCATCCGACAAGCAGCAGGAAATGAAGGGCCAGGGCATCGCCAACTTCTTCACCGGCTTCCTGGGCGGCATGGGTGGCTGCGCCATGATCGGCCAGTCGGTGATCAACGTGAAGTCTGGTGGCGAGACACGGCTGTCAACCTTTACAGCAGGTGCATTTCTGCTGTTCCTCTTGCTGGTCCTAGGCCCGCTGGTAGCAATCATCCCGATGGCCGCACTGGTGGCGGTCATGATCATGGTTTCCATCGGAACGTTCTCATGGCGCTCGATCAAGGATATCCGGCATCATCCATGGCAGTCTTCGGTTGTCATGATCGTTACCGTTGTGGTCGTCGTCTGGACCCATGACCTTGCGCAAGGCGTTTTTGCAGGCGTTATCCTGTCGGGGCTGTTCTTCGCGAGCAAAGTGAAGCGATTGTTCACTGTCGACACCGAGTTGTCGGGAGACGGTACGACCCGGACTTACCGGATCGAAGGCCAGGTCTTCTTCGCCTCTTCCGATCGCTTCGTGGAAGCCTTCGACTACAAGGAAGTGCTTGACCGGGTGGTGATCGACGTGAGCCGCGCGCACTTCTGGGACATCTCGGCGGTGGGAACGCTCGACAAGGCGATCCTCAAATTTCGCCGCGAAGGCACGATAGTCGAAGTCCGCGGCCTGAACGATGCGAGCGCCGCCATGATCGAGCGCTATGCTATACATGACAAGCCCGGCGCCGATGCGCAGCTGGGAGGACACTGATGGGAGAAACAGCAATGGAAAACGTCCTCGCGGCGATCGACGCATCGGCCTACGCAACCAGCGTGTGCGGCTATGCCGGATGGGCCGCCAGGCGGCTGTCATTGCCGGTCGAACTGCTTCATGTCGTTCAAAGACAAGACCCGATCACGGCGCGCAAAGATCTGTCGGGTGCGATCGGTCTGGGCGTGAAAAGCGACCTGATGGAAGAGCTTGTCCGCCTGTCGGAAGAAAGTAGCCGCACCGAGATCGAGAAAGGCCGCGTTCTTCTGGCCGCAGGCGAACAATTGCTGCGCGAAGCGGGCATTGCCGATATCTCTACGCTGCACCGCCATGGCGGAGTGGTCGAGACGATCCTCGAGCGCGAAGACCATGCACGCGTCGTTGTCATGGGCAAGCGCGGCGTCGGGCACGAATATGCCTCCGACCATATCGGCTCCATGATCGAGCGCGTGGTCAGAGCCAGTGCCAAACCGGTGCTGGTCGCTTCACGCGAATATTACGAACCGAAGCATATCGTCTTCGCCTACGATGCCAGCCCGGCTGCCGAACGCGCTCTCGAACGGCTTGCGAACTCTCCACTATTCGACAGGCTGCCGGTGACGATTGTGATGGCCGAAGCGGAAGGTGAGGTGAAACGCGCTCAACTCGAAAATGCTGAGGCAGTTTTCGCTTCCGATCATCCGGTTACCGCAGTTATGGAGCGCGGAAAAGCAGAACAGGTCATACCGGGGGTGGTGGCCTCTACCGACCACGCTTTGCTTCTTATGGGCGCCTATGGACATTCGCCGATCCGCCGCATGATCGTTGGCAGCACGACTGCCGAGATGGTTCGCACCGTCAAGGTGCCGGTGCTGATGGTGCGCTAGCATGCCGGTCGACCTCGCTTCCTTCCGCGACCTTTTGCTGCAGCGCCTGAGCGAGCTAGACGAGCAGGATCGCATCACTGCTTCCGATCGCGATCCGGTCGCACTCGACCAGGAAAGTGTCGGTCGTCTCTCGCGTATCGATGCAATGCAGGTGCAGGCCATGGCGCTGGCGCAGGAGCGGCGTCGCAAGTCCGAACGAACCGCCATCGCCGCTGCACTCCAGCGTATCGAGGAAGGCGAATTCGGTTACTGCATCGGATGCGGCGACGAGATCGCCGAGGCTCGGCTGCGCAACAGTCCCACAGTGGTGAAATGCCTGGAATGTGCCGGTAGCAATAGCTGAGGACAGCGCACCTGAGCTGCCATTTCGGTAGCCCCCTGCGTTCTCCAGCTTAACGGGTTGGTTCGCTGGCACACGGGATAATCCAGCGGCACTCCGACAGATTTAAATGGCTTCTTAACTGCCTCTTTGCACTCGTGCATTAGCAAGTCTTAGCCTATCGATGGACGAACCATGACAGCAGCCTTCGTCCTCAGCATCAACATGTTCATCGCCATGCTGTTCGCGTTTGCGTTTGGGGTGGTTGCGAAGACAAATTCGACAGCTCGCGGGGCGCGCTGGCTAGCGGCAGCTTACGCGTTGGGGGTAGTCAATGTAGGCTTGGAGTTTATCTTGCCCGGGTTGTCGGAACCGTCGCTGACAGTGGTCGCGATTTTCGCGACCTATCTGGTTTCGATGACATTCGGAGTTATCGGCGTTTCCGTGCATTATCGTGTCAAATTGCCGGTTATAGCCGTGGCAATCACATGGGTATCCGCTATCGCCCTTGTTCCGCTCATACTCGGCCTACCGTATGGGTCGACACTGCGCGTTCTGCTGTATCAGCTCCCATATGCTGCGTTGCAAGTACTGATAACAATTATCGTTCTGCGGGCACAAAGAAGGATGGCTCTCGAAAATCTCTTGGCCACCATAAGCGGATTGGCCGCATTCATCTATCTCCTGAAGCCATTGCTGGCCTGGCAATACGGTGGCGTTGCGGATGCACCCCAGGGGTATCTCGCTTCGAACTACGCAGCCATCTCGCAAACCATGGGGGCAATCATAGTGATCGCGCTCGCCCTGACGCTGTTACTGATCATGATGCGGGATATGACGATCGAGATGGTGAACAGGTCGGAGACCGATTTGCTTGCCGGAATCTTCAACCGTCGAGGCTTCGAGTCTCATGGCGACCGGATGCTGCAAGAAGCGAAACGGCGGGGTACCCCGCTCACACTTGTCATGATCGACATCGATCGATTCAAAACGATCAATGACAGCTTCGGCCATTCCGTCGGCGACCTGGTAATTTCGGATCTTGCCGCACTGCTCTCGGGTGCAATCGGAAGCGAGGATCTTGTCGCACGTCTCGGAGGTGAGGAGTTTGCTATCTTGCTTTCCGGCAAGGATGCGAAGGAAGCCTATCGAATTGCGGAGAGCATACGGGAGACTATTTCGCAGCAATTGCCCAAGCGGTTGGATAGCGTCAAAGCCATCACTGCCTCATTTGGCCTGGCGCAACTGCAGCCAACGGACCAACTGTCGGACCTTTGCCGGAGGTCGGATCTCGCGCTCTACGATGCAAAGGCGCGCGGTCGGAACAATGTTTCCGTGAGATTTTCAGAGGTAGCTAAACCGCCCTCTGGTAGAGGGCGTTACCTTTCCTCCGGCTGAGGGATAATCGTAATCCCGGAATCGTTTTCCAAAACCGCATGTTTGACCTGATCCATCGTCTCCAGGCCATGTTGCTTGCGGGCAGCGACCATGATGTCGGCAGTGCTCATCCTCGTCTTGCGTAATGCCTGTTCGTCAACCGAACCGTCATGGACCAGGAAAGTCGGCCGGCCATCGACAACTTTGGCAAGCATCGGAAACCAGCGGGTCAGATAGGAAAATCCGATATCCATGAGGAAAAGCGTAACGATGAGAACGATGGCATTTGTGATGGAGAAATCATCTCCCAGCAGCGCCTGCTGGGTCGTTTCGGCAACGATCAGGAGGAGCACAAAATCGAAGGGCGTCGCTTGAGCCATCGTTCGGCGACCGGAGAGCCGGATGATGACCAGCAGAACAAGATAAATCGCTACACCGCGAATGACGCTTTCCATCAGCTTCTCCTTATCACGGCAACACAGTGACGGTGGAGGCGTCGCTGATCTGTCCGTTGACACCAAAGGGTCCCAAGCGGTGCCGCCAAACCGGACGGGAAGCACGAATGACGAAATCGATGGATGTTTCGCCACGCCCTGGTTTCAACTCGAACACGAATTCGTCACCATCAGGACCGGCGGAAACCGATTGGGGCTGCGGAGTGACCGACTCGATTGAGAACACATCACCGAAGCCCGCTGGTATCCAGACTGTCGTCCGCTCACTCGGCTGGTCGATAACTATCGTCAGTGTGTCGGATGCTGCCCACCGCGAAACCGAAGGGATTTCCACTGTCACTTTACCGGCTTGCAATGCTTGCGCCGAAAAAGTTCCCCCACTGCCAGTAAAACCCAGGATGGCCGCTACCATCACTGCAATCATCGCCGCCCACCCAATCCGAACTGCGATCCAGAAACGTTCCTGAAATACCCGGTCCGTCTCGATATCCACTGATCTCGCTGACATGGGCGTCAGTTCGATGTGCGTAGCTCTGCGGGAGGGAGCCCCCCCTTCTTCTTCGCCAGGGATTGCAATTGTTCTTTCTTCTCGAGCATGCGTTTGCCCAAATCCTCCAGGTCGACCTTGGCAGCCCGAGCCTGTTGAAACATGTTATCGTGCTGCTTTTCCTCTTCCTTCACATGGTGCTCGATCTGCTCCTTGAGCACTGTCACCTTGGCGTCATAGAAATCTTCATCCGGGTTGCCTTGGGCGATCTCGTTTACCAGCAGCTTTGCCCCATCATGCTCGACATATGCTTCTTTGAGCAGACTTTCGTCGATCTTACCTTCAAGTGCGGGATAGAAGATTTCCTCTTCGATAATCGTGTGCATCTTCAGTTCGTCGCATATGCGATTCGCGATATCTGCCTTGCGCTGAGCGCCCGATGAGCTCTCGAACTTAGAAAACAGGCTCTCTACCAGGCGGTGGTCGCTCGCCAGAATATGGGTTGCGTCCAAATCGGTTTGGGTGGGCATCGCAATTCTCCTCTCGGCCCTAGAAGCGATCAGACAAAGACGATGGTTCCAATATGGCAGCCACCTTGGTGCGAATGGTTGTTACGACGAGACAAGCCGAGCGGTGATCGTGCGGAGGTCGGCTTGCAAACTCTCCGCGCCTTGTCTCGCGCTTCAGGTAAAGCGGAACTCGCTACAAAGCAGTGTATCGATAATTCTTGCAATGGCTATTGCGCAGCGAAAGCTCCCGGCTTGCCGCCACGCTAACTCGGACAGCGCCTTATCGCTGCGGCTCGCTTCATCCGGCCGTTCTGTCGCCAACGCCAATCTATTTGGCGCGCCCGGCAGGACTCGAACCTGCTGCCTCAAGATTAGAAGTTAGGTCGAACGGTTACCATAGGGCCGCAGGAGCGCAGTTTTCCGCGCTTTCTGTTTCCCATGCTTCTTTTCGTTTGCATGTTACCTCAGGCTGAGTTACCTAAGCTGTTACCTATTGCCGATCAGGTAACAGGCGAGCCAGGTGGGATGATCAGATCCCGACCCGGCTCTGACCACAACGATCTACATGGAGATCATCATGGCTACCGACACGATACCGACACCAAGCACCACGGCAAAGGGCTTCGAACCCGAGCCTCTCGATTATGTTTGCGAGATGGAGGATCCGCTACAGCGAGTTTACAACCTGCTTACCGGCCTCATGCACATCCAGCATGGCGACTTGGGTTCGGCTATTTCCACCATTGCTGAAGTTGCGCGGGATGAATGCCAGAAGCTGCAGGGCATGCGTGATAAGCTTTTCCACGACCTGCACCCCCTCACTCAGAAGGAGGCCGCACAATGAACGCGGAACTCAAAAAGGCGCTCGACGGATTTCAGATCAATAACTGCAGGGAACTCGCTTCGGTAGGCGTGGATGGAATTCACACTATCTTGCCGATGATCCACGGCATTGCAGTTCTCTTAGATCAGGGATTCCATAAGGACGACAATGGCAAGTCGGCTTTGGACGAAGCTAATCCCGAACTGGTCGCATCTGCCTTCAAGGGGATTGGCTTTCTCGCAGCATTGGCAATGCTTCACGCGGATGAACTCTAACCCATGCTGACCGATACGAAGCTGCAGTCGCTCAAACCTCCCGCCACAGGGCAGCAAGAGCATCCCGATACGAAAATAAAGGGGCTGCGGCTTCGCATTGGCGCTGGCGGTACGAAGGCTTGGATTCTTCGCCGCCGCGTCGGTGACAAGGTGATAAACAGAAAGCTTGGCGTTTATCCGGCGATGAAGCTGGCAGCGGCGCGCAATGCCGCCGAAAGCATGATCGAGGCGCTAGAGCGGGATGGATCGACCGAAGGGCTCGACCGGACCTTCGAAGCGGCTGCAGAGGCTTGGATAAAGGCAAAGAAGCGCCCTGCCCTGATCCAGCGCCAGCTAGAATTGCATGTCTATCCTGACTGGCGCGACCGCAAGCTCGGCGAAATCAAACGGGCCGAAGTGCGCGACCTGATCCAAGGGCTTGAAGGCGAAGTTCTCCCGAACCGCGTTCTCGCCACGATTAAGACAGTTTTTGGCTATGCCATATCGCAGGACTGGATCGAAACCTCTCCGGCCGATCGCATCGAAAAACCGAACGCCGAAGCCGCGCGCGATCGTTTCCTGACAATGGACGAGGTTGCGCGCGTCTGGAACGCCGCAGGGCTGCTAGGCTATCCGGACGGGCCTTGGACGCGCTTGCTGCTCCTGACAGCCCAGAGGCGCAGCGAGGTTGCAGGAATACGGTGGGTGGACCTCGACCTCGACAATGCGACGTGGACGCTCTCAGCGGGCGATACCAAGGCCAAGCGGGCGCACCTAGTCCCCCTTGCCCCTATGGCGGTCGAAATCATCAAGGCCATGCCCGAGATTGGCGACTATGTTTTCTCTACAAGCGCGAACTCCCCGATACGCGGCTTTGCCCGATCGAAGCGGCAACTGGACGAATGGCTGGAAAGCAAAGGGCTCGGCCTGTCCGAACCTTGGCGCTTCCACGACCTACGCCGAACGGCGGCAACGCATATGGTACGGCTCGGCACTCCCGAGCTTGTCGTTTCCCGCGTCCTGAATCACCGCGTCCAAGGCGTCACAGGCCAAGTTTATGCACTGCACTCCTACGCACCCGAAAAGCGGCATGCGCTTGAAGCATGGGCGGCTGAGGTCGATCGCGCGGTGAACGGCGAACGCGGTGGCAATGTCGTGCGGATGGAGCGCGAATAATGCCCGGCGGCGTAGTAAATCCACTCCCGAACAAAACGCGCGAGGCGATAGAGCGGCAACTTCCCGGCCTGCCTATAGAGTATGTCGAATCCGCATTTGTAAATTATCAGCTTCTGCGCGGTCACAAGCCGGAACCCCCGTCAGAGGTTCGCACAACCTTAGATGGTATCGCGAGACAGGCTGCTGATCTCTATATCAGTCTCGGCACTCTATCTGAGGAAGCCAGAAATCACCTTTGGGATGCTTTAGAGCCAGTCGGAGGAGTAGCCTTCTTCGAGCAAGCAAACTTTGTTTCTCAGGCGCTAATGGGTCTAGCTCGAAATGCGGCGAACGGCGTGGAGATCGGAACTGGTCGGCCAGCCACATGGAAACATGGACTCGTAAGATCACTGGCCAATATTTTAGAAGTGCATGGCAGAACTGCTGACTCCAAGCAGACCGGCGACCTATGCTTTCTCTCGCTAGAGATATTGACCGCGCTTGATGAAAAGCCGGGAGATATTCGCTCGCTTGTTCGCGATGCTCTGGCGAAAAGCCCTTCTAAATAAGTTTGTTTCCCCCCGCCCCTCTTGTCGCGCGCTCCTGAAATGCCGCTATTAATCCTGACGCCCTATGAAACGAAAGGCGTCAGACATGGCTCAATTCCTTACTCCCAAGGCTGTCTGCGATAAAATTTCGCTCAGCCGCGCAACGCTCGACCGGATGGTCGCAGCCGGAAAATTCCCGAAGCCGATCCAGCTAACCGAACGCCGCTTGGCCTACAGCCTTGCAGACGTTGAAGCATGGATGACTGATAGGATGGAAGCCGCCTGATGGAACAGAAACGCCGCCCGGGCATGGGCGGCGCTGTTCATTGCGGCGAACGGCGTCACCCTACACCAAATCGCGAAATTCTCAAGGCCAATCCCCGCGCTGCGGCTCGGCTGCGCATGCTGCTTTGGTCTTTCCCTTGGCATATTTCGAAGCGCCGGAGGTTGGCAGCATGAAGACGCTCACGCTGACGCACCCGGAAATTGCAACCCGCGAACCGCGCTACGAGGCGGGCTGGTTCCAGAATATCGAGAACGACGAGCCAGCGGGCTATGTCGCGTTTCTGCGCCCATACAGCGAGGATTGGTATGATCTTTACCGCCGCGCAACGTGGTGGGAAGCGATGGCCGCCGCGCTCGAAATTGCAGACCGCATGCCTGACTGCAAATACGTGGGAGGGCCGGAATGAACGCGCCTGTCACAATCAAGCGCGACGAAATCCGCCTGTTTCTCCCCGGCATATCGGATGAGGAACACGCGAAGCGCGCATTGCTTCGCAGCTACCGCAACGCGGCAAGCGCCCTGATCGCCAGCACCCAGAGCGATGTGGCCCGAGGGCTGGCATGGATGGCCAGCGATTACGTGACCGGCGCGCTCTACGCACCCGGCGCGGCTGATGCGCTCGATGAACTCAACAAGCTTTGCAAGCGGCTGATGCTGACCGCGATTCAGGCAGAGCAGATCGACCTCGAAAGGTTCGCAGAATGACGGTCGCACTATCCGAAGAAGAAAGCCTTGAACGGCTCGCCAATGAAGAGCCGTTCTGGGGCCACGATCGCGACGGAAACCTCCTGCAGTGGCATAGCCTCGAGGATTACGAGCAGAACCACGAAGGCAAAGAAACGGCTCGCTCGCTCCCCCTGATCGATATGGCGGCATGGCAGGGCGATCCGCCGCCCAGGCGTTCGCTCTGGGGCACTTGGCTCCCATTGCATCAAACGACCATGCTCACCGGCCCCGGTGGCGTCGGCAAGAGCCTGTTCGAGCAAATGCTGTTCACTGCCATTGCAGTCGGAAAGCCGCTGCTCGGAATGGAAACCGAACAACGCAACACGCTCTATGTTACCTGCGAAGATGACGCGGACGAACTCTGGCGCCGCCAATACGATATCAACAAGGCTCTTGGGATCACCAAGGCCGACCTGATCGGCAAACTGTTTCTCTGCTCACTTACTGGCGAACCCGATACGGCGCTGGCAGTCGAGACGGACGGCGGAAGGCTGGAGACGACAGACCGCTGGCGCGAAATCGAATACACCTGCCGGGAGCGCGACATAGGCGTTTATGCCTTCGACAATGCGACCGATGCGCTCGCTGCCGATCATAATGCAATTCACCCGGTCGCTGCATTCGTGAACCAGCTCACCGGCTTGGCGATCAAGCGCGACGGTGCGGCCATGATTCTGCACCATCCGAACAAGGCGGGCGATGACTGGCTCGGCTCTGTCGCCTGGCACAACAAGGTTCGCAGCCGCTGGATCATCGAACACGGTGACGAAGACGTGGATCCCGACGCGCGCGCTATCCGCAATCCGAAAGCCAACTATGGGCCAACAGGCGGCAAGATCGGCTTCCGCTGGTACAAGGGCGCATTCCTGCGCGATGACGACCTGCCAGCCGATTATGCCAAGGAACTTGCAGACAGCATCCGCGTGCAAGGCGAGAACAATGCTTTCCTCGAATGCTTGCGCGCAAGGGCAGAGCAAGGCGAAGGCCGCGAGGTAGGACCATCACCGGGCCCGAACTACGCACCCTCTCAGTTCGAAGGAATGGCACAGGCCAAGGGCATGAAGCGCGGCGCATTGAAGCGCGCAATGGACAGGCTTTTCACTACCGGAAAGATCGAGACGCATACCTATCGCAACCGCGCGAAAGGGCGCGACGTAACGGTCATTCGCGAGGCTCCCGAACTTCCCCGAACCCCTACCCCGAACGCTTCCCGAACACTCTCCCCGAACTCCCCCGAACAGTCCGCCCGAACTACCCCTCCCACACACTCTATATCTAAAGATATTACTGGCGCGGCCACTCAGGCCGCCGCGCCCGATGAGGGTGCGGAATGCAACGCCTGTGGCGGCGTTGGCTGCGACTGGTGCGCGTCATGAGCATCCCCCGCCCCGAAAGTCTGAGTGCGCATGCGTTTCCGTACCGCCGCCCATGTCTTTTTTTGCATCTGCAATTCGATCTTCGAACCCCCACAAGGAAGACACCCCATGAACTGTGAAAGCTGCGGCGAGCCTTTCGACCGCCACCCGATGCACGCTTGGCGGTCCCGTTTCAGCAACTGCGCACCGAAACGATTCTGCTCCGAGAAGTGCCGCAAGCGCGAAGAGGCGCGCCGATACCGTGAACGCAAGAAAGGATCGAACAATGCCGAATAAGCCGCCAAGGGTAGGAGCCAGCGATGCCAGCAAGGCGTGGGATCATGGCAGGAGGGAAAGCCGCCATGCGCGCGGATATGGCTACCAATGGGAGAAGCTGCGCGCACAGGTGATGAAGCGCGACAACTTTCTTTGCCAGACGTGCTGGCGCGCCAAGCCTCAGCGCATCACCCTCGCCAAGGAAGTCGATCACAAAAAGCCGAAGGCCAAAGGTGGAACCGACGACCTCGAGAACTTGGAAGCAATTTGCGTCCCCTGTCACCGCGACAAATCTGCGCGCGATCAGGGCAAGGTACTGCGGACACGGCCCCGCCCTGTTGGGCTCGACGGCTGGCCAATCGAGGATTGAGCGATGAACGACCGGACCCATGACGACGTCGGCGCGAAGGTTACGGCTATAGTCGACGACACGCTGGCAGACCTTGTGATGCTTGGCCTCGAAAGCGCCGATCTCGCTGCGGAACTGCTCGCATGCCAAGCTATCGTGCGCGTCAAAGAACCCGAGATAATTGGGAGGATCGCGGACTACGCCGAAAGCTTCATCGAACGATACGGGGGCGATGAAAGTGAGCCCGCGTGACCGCTCCGTACCGCTGCCAACTGCAACGCTATCGCTAACTGGAGAAACGTTGTGCGCGCGCGAGACTGACCCCCTTACGCAATATCGCGGCGATGCGCTTTTCCGTCCGCAGCGGTCCAGCAGCGCCACCCACCCGAACAATGTCACCGCCCCTGCAAATGGAGAACTGCAATGAACGACCCTGACACCGCCACGATCGAACTCACCCGCAATCTGACGCGCAAGCTGATCGGGCAAGTGACTGCCCGAGGAATCGAACCTGCCGACGCCACGGTGGCGCTGGCATATGCGCTCCACGACGCTGCCAGCGAATTGACCGGCTCGCATGCCGATGGGCTCGAATGGATGCGCCAGGCAATCGCCGTGATGGCCAACCAGGTGGAGGGCAAGAGCGATGCGCCTACCTCGCATTAAGTACCTCGACCGGCTTCGCCCGCATATCAAGCGGCATGTGCTGGTGGCGCTCGATGAGGTTGCCCGCCCGATGACTGCCGACGAAATCGACAACATCTTGAAGGGCATCCTATTCCACAGCCAGCGCCGCGCCGTTGCAGAACGGCTGGCATCTTTCGACATTGTAGCAATCGTGCACCGGCAAGATGATCCCCAGAGCGATTAGATGCATGCCGATGGCGATGGCCCGCCCGCGTCGCTCTGCCGGGGAACTGGTGGCGCTTCGCGCGGCTGCGGCTGCTCTACCGGATAAACTCTCAGCGCGCGCCAAGGCGGCACGAATAGCGCGGCTGGTGGTCGAGGCCTACCTGCGCGACGAACGGCGCACTGATCGTATCGAGCGCATGCTCTACGCTGCCGAGCAAAGTCTCGACCCTAACCCGATCGAAGCCATAGCAACGGCAGACGGCGGCAACGTGGCGGCATGCTTCATGGCCGAACGGCTGACACGATACGAGGGCCGATGCTGCCGACAGATTAGCGGCGATGCGTGGGAAGCCGAGACACGCGAGATTGCCGCGATCATCGAAGAACGCCTTGCCCGAAGATTTCGCGATGCAATGTAAGATTTTGGCCAGAAACTATGTTTTCGGCCATTCGACCCTGCGAGCGTCCCTTACGTCCAAACGAAAGGGATCGACCATGAAGATGAATTCTCGCCTTGCCATGTTGGCAGCACTTACCCCGCCCCGCGCCATGATCGGTGCACCACGCGCTGAAACCGACACGGCTGGCTTGCTGCGCGAGCTAAATGGCGCGTTCGCCGATTTCAAAGCACAGCACCAGAACGAGCTGCGCGATATTGAGGCCTCGCTGGTCGAGCGTATCGCTGGCTCTGGCAATATCACCCCGCGCGACGCCATGCCGACCGATCCCGAATACAGCACGGCATTCGCCAGCTACTTCCGCAAGGGTGATAACGAGCAGCCACTGCGCGAAGCAAATGCTACTGGCCAGCGCCTTGCTATTCAGAACGCTATGTCGACCGGCACGAATAGCGATGGTGGCTATCTGGCCCCGGTCGAGTGGGATCGCCGCATTCAGCAGCGACTGCGCGATGCGAGCCCGATGCGCTCAATCTGCCAGGTGCAGACTACGAGCAACGGCGCTTTCACTACGCTCTGGAACTCGGATGAATGGGGCACCGGATGGGTAGGCGAAACGGCAGCGCGTCCGCAGACCACGACTGCCTCGCTTTCGCAGATCACGTTCGAAGCTGGCGAGATCTACGCCATGCCGGCCGCAACGCAGCGGCTGCTCGATGACAGCGCGATCAACTTCGAAACTTGGCTTGCCGATAGCATCGAAACCGAATTCGCCGTGCAGGAAGATATTGCCTTTATCTCTGGTGATGGCTCGAACAAGCCGCGCGGGCTCTTAACGTTCATCACTGGCGGCGCATCGGATGGCGACCATCCCGGCGGAAACCTCGCAACGTTCAACTCGGAATCGGCAACCGATATTCCGGACGCTGACACCCTGCTCGATTTCAAATATCAGCTTGCCGCGCCTTACCGGGCAAACGCTCGCTGGTTGATGAATTCGCAGACCGCCGCGTTCATCGCGAAGATGAAAACCGCACAGGGGGATTATATCTGGCGCGAAGGCCTCATTGCCGACGAACCGGCAACCCTTCTGGGCCGTCCGGTCACGATCGACGAAGCAATGCCCGACATTGGCGGCGATGCGCTCCCGATCGCATTCGGCGATTTCCAGCGCGGCTATCTCATCAATGATCGCCTTGGAACCCGAGTGCTTCGCGATCCCTACACAGCGAAGCCTTTCGTTCTCTACTATACCACGCGCCGCGTCGGTGGTGGCCTGCTCGATCCGAACGCTATCAAGCTGATGAAGATCGCCGTCACGGTCTAAGCCTCCCGCCCGGCAGTTTCTCTTCATTTCCTGCCGGGCACTAAGCGGGAGCGGTCACTGCGACCCGATCGCTCCCGCCACATTTTCAGGAGATAGCGAATGCAATCCGACATGCTCCGACGGCACGAGGCGACAGAAGCCACGATGGCAAAATACCGGGCAAAGCCTTTCGACTGGAAGGCGGGAACGACCTGCATTCATTTGCTCCGCTTCCACCTCCGCCAGCTTGGCCACAAGCCCCAACCACTCCCGCGCATCCGATCGGCGATAGGTGCCCGGCGTGCGCTCGATCAGCGCGGCTGGAAACATGTAGGCGACATGCTCGACACCCTACTTCCGCGCCTTCCCGGCTACGCCATGATGACCCTGGGCGACGTCGCTATGCTTCGCAGCGGCGATGGCTTTGGCGCAATCACGATATGTGCAGGGCCGCACAAGGTGCTTGGCTGGCATGATGACGCGCCTGGAATGGCCGTCCTGGAGCCGCACGAAATCGAAGGAGCTTGGCGAGTATGAGCAAGACACTACGGACAGTCGCGACAATCGCGGGCGCGGTGGCTCTGGTCGCTGGCACGATCGCAACGGCAGGCATCGGCACCCCGGCGCTGGTCGCTGCGGCCGGAAAGATCGCGACGGTCGCAAGCCTCACCGCAACCCCCGCAACCATCCCGGCGAGCATTATGGCTCGACCGCCAAAGGAGACGCGCAATGACACTTATCAATGGATTGATTCACCAAGGCCGCGCCTACCTCTGGACCGATACCGCGCTATGGGATCAAAAGACCGGCGAGCAGATAGGGCACGGCGAGAAAGCGATTTCGGGAACGCTCTGGCCTTGGGCAGCGGTGCACTCCGGCCATTTCGACGCGTCAGACCCCGACAAGATCAGGCGGCGCTTGGCAGAGAGGCCGAACTTGACCGGCGAAGGGCTGCTTAGGGATGCAATCGAGGTTCTAAGGCTTGAAGCTGCCGAGGGCCGCTTAGGTCGCCTCCTGATCGCCTATCCTTGCTCCCAGTACGGCGCGCGCATGTTCATGGTCTCGAATGCCGACTTGCCGTTCGCGAAGGCTTACGAGCCTTACGAGACGGTGGAATATATGTGCAGCGGTAATGGTGAGCCGTGGGCGGCCGAGTTTTCCGGTCGCGATCTCACGCCCGACGATATGCGCCGCTTTATCGACCTTCAGATCGAGCACCCTGCCGATTTTGTCGATGGCTGGTCCGGCAAGGGTATCGGCGGGAATATCCTCGAAATCGAAGTTACCGGCGAAGGCGTGGAAAGCCGCGTGCTGCGGACGGTGGAAGGCAAAGTGGCTCAGTAGTCGACTTCGAGGCGGTAATGACCGACACATTGATCCGGGTGCGGACACTCATCCAAGGGCATAAGCGGTGCCTTATCGGCGCGGTAAGTGTGCTTTTCGATCGCTAAACAACCCTGGCATGGCCCAGCTGCCATGTTGTTAGCTTGGGGACGAAAGCGAGCTCTGCCTTCCATTGCAGCTTCGGCCTGCTTCATCCTTTGCAGACAATGCGCTCTTTTTTCCTCGATCGTCGGATAACGTTTCATTGACCAGCGTTCCCCTCCTGTTCCAACAGGCAGCATGCCCCGCTACCGAATCGAGTGTTGGAATTGTCAGCATAAGGCGGAACTCGATACAGAGGAACTGCCCGACGCCAGGCGAATGAAGTGTTCACAATGCGGGAAGAGTTGGCCGAACGTTCAACCGATCGAACGCGAGGAAGCGCGGTGGCTAGATGCTTTTAAAGGCTCCGACAGCGAAAGCGGCTAATGAGACAACCCCAAATGCCATGGCGGCATAAAGCCACAAGTCTTCCTTCCACGACCGCGCTTTGTCCGTAGTTTTCCAATCTCTGATATTGCCATACGCTTCAGGGCCAGAGAGGTCGAAAATATGGTGATAGACTTGATGGCTTTGCCACCAGGCAGAAACGCTGCACGCCATAGCTGCAACCAGACCTATAACAAACATTGCTTGCGCCATGGAAGGTGCCCCCTCGCCTACCAACGCTAACGCGCCGCTGTTCGCGACAAACAGCTGGGCTATCATCCAAGCGCTAAGCTTGTGAATGTACCCCATTGTTTCGATCCGCTGACTGTCGAGCATTTCGTTTCGGCGGTCGACCATCTTGAAATAGGTTTCGCGGTCATGCCCGCCGTAACGGTCGGCGTCGTCTCCAATATCTTCTGGCAAACTCTCAGCGCTCATAGAAAGCTCCCGATTATGGGGGCCAGAGCCGCGAGCGCTGCGGCGGTTGCCGCTCCTGCTGCCCATCTAGCTGCATTAACGGACTGCTTCTGCAGTTTGTCGTTCTCTGATTGCAGCCTCGTAAGGAACGCTTCTTGCTTCCGGTTCTGTGCCTCGGTGAACCTCTTGAAATACATCAGATTCTGAGAGAGCTGATTACCGTGCTCGACTACTGCGCTGGCCAGCTTGTCTGCCTTATCGTCGGTCAAGTACCCGCCCCCTGTTACCTATGCGTTACCTGATTCGGACTAGGTAACGAGAAAACTCCCAGAATTTGGCGCGCCCGGCAGGACTCGAACCTGCTGCCTCAAGATTAGAAGTCTCGCGCTCTATCCAGATGAGCTACGGGCGCGCACCGGTTCGCCATAACGCGGCTTTGCCAAAGCGCCAATCGGAGATAGGCACCGCGTTATGGAAAAGCACGAGTTCGATGCGGCGCCGCAGCCAATAAGCTTTCGCTATTACGACCTCGTCATGGCGGCGTTTGTCACGATCTTGCTGCTGTCGAATTTGATCGGCGCCTCGAAGCCCAGCTATGTCATCTTGCCGGGCATCGGCGCATGGTCTTTCGGAGCTGGCGTTTTATTCTTTCCGATCAGCTATATCATCGGGGATATACTGACCGAAGTATACGGTTACGCCCGCGCACGGCGCGTGATCTGGACTGGATTTGCGGCGCTGCTCTTTATGGCATTCATGGCGTGGGCCGTCGTCCAGCTACCTCCCGCAGACGGCTGGCCTGGGCAGGAATCCTACGAATTCGTCTTCGGAAACAGCTGGCGGATCGTATTCGCCTCGATGGTCGCATTCTGGGCGGGAGAGTTCGCCAACAGCTTTGTCCTCGCCAAGATGAAGATCTGGACCAAGGGCAAGCATCTCTGGATGCGCACCATCGGTTCGACGATTGTTGGCCAGGGGCTCGATAGCTTTATATTCTATCCACTTGCCTTTTGGGGGTTGGCTGGTTGGCCGATCGAACTTTTGTGGCAAGTCGTACTTTCACAATGGTTGATCAAGACCGCATGGGAAGCACTGCTGACCCCGCTCACCTATTTGGTTGTAGGCAAACTCAAACGTGTCGAGGGCGTCGAGATTTTCGATACCCAGACGGATTTCTCGCCCTTCGCATCCAGTCAGGAAGTAAAAAAGGGGGCGGCCTCATAGCCGCCCCCTGCCCTATCCCTTCAATTGGCGCAGCCTAGAACTTTGCCCCCACCGCGATGCCATAGCGCCGCGGATCAAGCGTGAAGATATTCGTGAAGTTACCCGAAGACGCATCGGTCAGATAAAGTCCGGTGACGGAGTCGGAATCGAACATGTTCTGAACGAAGCCCCGCACATAGAAGCGCTGGTCCGGAGAATTGAGCTGGATCTGTGCGTTAGCTTGCACGAAGGGCTCGATCCGGTTCACGTTACCGTTGAATACGTTCCCGTATTGCTCGCCGGTCATCGCGACATCGACACGCGGTACAAGAGACCAGCCGCTTCCGAATTCAGCCGTGTACTGGACGCCGATGGATGCCTTGAACTCGGGGGCCTGGGGCAATTTGTTGCCCCTGAGATTCACTTCAACGCCAGGACTAAGGACGCTGATCGGGCCGAAACTGTCAATGAAGGGCTGTAACGGTGCCAGATCCGGGTTGACTGCACCGATCGCGCCAGCCGCTGCTGCCGCATAGATATTGCAGATGCCGAAAGCACCCGAGGATGCAATTCCGCTGTCATCGGGAAATTCGGTGGTTCCCTGCAATTGGAGGATGGGGTTCAGGAAGTTGATAAATGCGTCTGCCCCTGCCCCTGTGACCGCGCACAGCGAACCGTTGCCAAGGTCCTTGATGATTACCGCGTCCGGATCGCCACCGCCGGGGTCTCGCGGGTTGGAGAAGAACTGATCTCCCGCGACTTCCGCGTTGAGATAGCTGACGTTCATATTGATCAGCCAGTTGTAACTGGGCGAGAGAATCGTTTCCAATTCGACGCCCCATATATTGGCATCGATCGTGTCGTTTACCGACGTGCGGGCCACAATGCGGCTCAGCTGCAGGTCCTTGTACTTGTAGTAGAACCCGGTGAGGTTCACCTGCGCGGCGCCATCAAGGAAGGTATTCTTCGATCCGATTTCGAAGGCATCGATACTTTCCGAACCGAAGCTCTCCTGTACGTCGAAAATGGGCGAAAGCGGCGGATTGATACCGCCTGACTTATAGCCGCGCGAATAGGAGAAGTAGATCGTGCTGTCTGGCGAGATCTCGTAATCGAGCACCGCGCGGCCGGTAATCTCGTCGAAGCTCACCGAACGGGTCTGAACCAGCTGGTTACCCGGCATCCCCGGATCCGCGTCGTAACTGCCGACAAAGGGCGAATCGAACGGATCGCCATCATTGCTGAACGGGTTCAGGAAGCTGGCAAGCGTGGTCCGTGCCGTGACCGATTTCTTGTCGTTATTGTAGCGCAGACCGCCAGTGAACTTCAGGCGATCGGTAATATCGAAATAGACTTCGCCGAAGAGGCCGTAGCTCTTGAGTTTGAAGTCCTGCGTGTTGTTGCGATACATCGAGGTCGCAAGATAGGACGGCGGCAGTGGAGCCGGATTCTCTTCATCGTCCTCATTGGCCAAAGCGGAGAACGTACCGAGAATGCCGGTCGCATAGTCGAGACCGAAGGCATTGACGTAATAACTGTTCTCGGAAACCTCGCTCTCGGCATAGATGCCGCCGATCAGGAAGTTGAACGGCCCGTCAAAGTCGCTCGACAGGATGGCTTCTGCCGACCAGGCGGTCTGGTCCTGGTTCGACCGGTCGAAGGTCAATGGGACATCGTTACAGATCGAATGCCCTTCGAATGCGCCCTGGCTTTCAGACAAATTGTTCGAGGCACACAGCGCGCCGTTGGGACCGTTGGGGATCAGTGCATCGGCAATCGGCGAGAAATATGCCGATGAGCCGGGGAAGATCAGGTCGTTGTCCGCAAACGCCTGCAATGTGTTGAGCGCTACCGCATAACCCGTCCGGTCCAGAATGCCGAGGTTGTAGTCCTGACGCGAGTCGACCGAGGTTTCCTGGTAGATGCCGGTCAGCGACAGGTTCATCGCGCCCAGGCCCTGGTCCAGATGCGCCTGCAATTGCATTTCATCGGAGAAATACTCCGGCGTGAAAGCGGTAAAGACCTTGCGCACATCGTCGGGCTCGACGTTGTTGGCATAACCGTCGGGGCCATAGACACTGCCCAGCGCGAGCGAGGTCGGAAGCTGCTGGAGTGCGAACAATTCCTGAGACGTCAGCACCGAAGCGAGGGTGGAGTTGGCGTTGGTCTTGTCGAAATCGAGACGGTTGGCGAGACACCCCAATACGCCGGTAGGATCGCGCTGGCACATCTGCTTCTGGATGCGCATGCGGTTGTCGTCCTCGCGGAAGTAATATCCCATGAAGTCGAGCGTGGTGGATGCGGTCGGCTCGAAGCGAAGCGATCCGCGGATCGCATACATGTCGCGATCATCGATCTGGCTGCCGTCGTAGAGGTTGTCGGTATAGCCATCACGGTTGAGATAGAACCCGGCCAGGCGCACGCCGATGGCATCGCCGATCGGAACGTTGACCATGCCCTTTGCCTTGATACTGTCGAAATTGCCGTATTCGAATTCGGCTGCTGCCCCAAAACCCGAAAGATCAGGTTTGGCGGTTACGACGTTGACCACGCCGGAGGTCGCGTTGCGGCCAAACAG
Source organism: Qipengyuania huizhouensis (assembly GCF_019711635.1). Taxonomy (GTDB): domain Bacteria; phylum Pseudomonadota; class Alphaproteobacteria; order Sphingomonadales; family Sphingomonadaceae; genus Qipengyuania; species Qipengyuania huizhouensis. Next base: position 76,448 of record NZ_JAIGNT010000006.1, read on the forward strand.
CGTTCCCTGCGGCCCGCGCAGCACCTCGACCCGTTCGAGGTCGAAATATTCGGTTTCGAACAAGCGTGTGCCGAACAGCGGCGAGCCATTGACATGGATTGCAGTGGCACTGTCGCAGGTCACACCCACACAGAGGTCGCCGATGCCGCGGATGGTGAAGCTCGAACTGGTAAAGTTCGACTTGGTGAATGAAACGTTTGGCAATGTGAGTTGCAGATCGCTGGCGTTTTCGATCTGTTGCGCTTCGAGCGCCTCGGTATCGAAGGCGCTGACTGCGATCGGAACTTCCTGCAAACTCTGCGCCTGACGCTGAGCGGTCACGATGATGACACGTTCGGACGTGGTTTCCTCCGCGATCCCGGATTCGCTGTCCTCACCGGTAACATCTTGAGCGTATGCTGGAACTGCAAATGCACCGGCGCAAATACCGGCCATCAGGGTGGCCCTGATCCTCATAAACCCTCTCCTCATCCCTCACCTCTCATGACGGAGGCCTGTCACAAGGCTATCATACATTCGTATGCAGGCAAGGTTTTGCGCAGGAATCTTGCGCAAAACCTAGGGTTTGGGATTTTTTGTTGCAGCGCAGCAATTTCTGGAATGCCAAACTGACGCTACGGCATGGGGAGACAGAGACTATTCTGGCCTGCGCATGCCGATAGAGATCAGAGGAGCTCGTCGCTCTGTGCAATATGGGCGATACCGCGTTTACCGCTCGAATCGCGGTTCAATTGCACCACCACATCGATCACGCTTGCCGCATATGCGATAGTATCCGAACGCGTGAGACCGATGCCGGTCTGCATCACCATCAGCGACAGTTGCTCGAGTGCACCGCGCAGGGAATTGGCGTGAATGGTAGAGAAACTGCCCGGATGGCCGGTGTTGATTGCGCGAAGAAAGCTGACGCTTTCCGCACCGCGCAATTCGCCCAGGACGATCCGGTCGGGACGCAGACGCAGGGCGGCCTGAAGGAGTTCGTTGGCGGTGACCTTGGCTTCACCCAACTCGCCCTTTACCGCGACCAGGCCGACCCCGTTTTCGCCGGGCAATTTGAGCTCGGGCGTATCCTCGACCAGTACGACGCGTTCGCGTTTGGGTATCTCGCCGAGCATGGCGTTGAGGAATGTTGTCTTGCCCGTGCTGGTGCCGCCTGAAACCAGGATGGTGCGCCGTTGGCGGATCGCTTCGCGCAAGAATGGCACCGGATGTTCCTGGGGATCCGGCATCGCGCCCCGCTCTGCCGGCACAAGGGGACCTGTGTCGTAGGCATCGAGTGGAAGATCGAGCCTCCTGTGCCGGCGGATCGCCATGGCCCAGTGCTTGCGCGCTGCTGGCGGCCCGCAAAACTGCACACGCGCGCCATCGGGCAATGTAGCGCCGAGCAGCGGGTGCTCGCGATTGATGCCTTGATGACTCACCCGTGCGACTTGCTCTGCGAGGCGCTGGATCAACCGGTCGTCGATATCGGAACGAAGGACTTTCTGCATCCCGCCAACTGCCGCATCTTCGATCCAGATTTCGCCAGGACGGTTGACGAGGATTTCGGTAACAGTATCGCGTTCCAGCCATTCCGCAAAAGGCCGGAGATAGGCCTCGAGATAGACGCTCCGTTCGCCTTGCAGGTCGACATTGGGCGCATCGCCCTCCGGATTTTCGTCCGGCAGGAAAGGATGGATATCGGCAGTCAACGGTTGTGCCGCTTCAACTTACGCGTGAGAAGTCTAGGTCACGCGCGGTGAAGATACGGATCGGTTCACCCTGGCGTACGCGAACGGTGGGGCCGCGCTGACCATCCTGCTGGGCTGCAGTGGCTGCAGCAGACTGGCTCGCACCGCCGAGCACAATGCCGCCTGCTCCACCACTGGCCAAGGTTCCCAGTCCGCCGACGACAGACAGCAGCATGGCCGAACCGAAGCGCTTGAAGAAACCGTTGCCCGATACCTTGCCTTCGAGACCCGTCGTGCCGTCGAAGCCGATAGCCGGCGAGGCAAGATTGACCGATGCGCCGTCGGGCCGGATGAGGCGCGTCCAGATAACGTAGGCACGCTTCTGGCCATTTTGCATACCCGACTGATACTGACCGATCAGCCGGCTGGAACGCGGCACGAGAATCCGCCTGCCGTCGAAGCTGCGCACGTCCTGACTCACGACGGCACGAACGTAGCCGGGCACATTGGTATCGATCGCGGTTTCGAGAATTGCCGGGATGAGCGTGCCCTGCGTGACCGTGGTCGAAGGGTTGGTCATGGCCTTGGCCTGCGCCGGCGCCCCGCCCACACCTCCTACCTTGCTGGCAAAATCACTCGCAGAAGAGCCGGTCGATGCTGGCGCGGCGCCTTCTCCAGCTTCGGTCGGAACTCCTTCGGGCGCTCCTGCCAGTGCGCTGCCGGAATCGAATACGACCGTAGGGTTGTTGTATGGGTTGCCCATGGCCTGGGGCTCGGGCGCCGCAGCCAATACGGGTGCGGGGGCCGGGTCGGCCATCGCTGCCTGCTGCGCTGGCGTCGGTTGGTCGACCGTGGCTGCAGGCGGCGCTGCGGGCGTAGTCGCTGGCGGTGCCGCAACCTGCGGACTGCCAACGCCCTGTGGTTCGGGCACCCGTGCTGCACTCATGCTCCAAAGCGTCACCGCGCCCAGACCGGCTACGATGGCAATGCCCGCCACCATGCCCATTGCATCGCCCTTGCCGCCGGGGCGGGCCACTGCCGGGAAGGCGTTGCGCTGCGCCAGATCGATGATTTCGGCATCGCTTTCGTCGCGTGGGTCGGTGTCGTTCGCCACCGTAGGGGCTTGCGGGATTCGGTTGGCGAGGCGCATTATTTGTCTCCCCTTTGGGCGAATTCGGCATCGGGGCGTTGGGCCGACGCACGTTCGAGGCCTGCATTGACAAGCGTGGCGCTGTCCTCGCCCGAACGCAGGATTATCGAACGCGGCACGCCGTCGATTACGATGGTATCCCCGCGCACCGTGTAATTGACAGGGCCTTCATCGCCCTTGGTATTGGTTACGAGGATTGCAGGAACGTCGCGTCCGACAGGCCAGGTCAGGAAAGTCGCCTCTCCGTCGTCGAAGGCGCGTTCGGGCAGCAAGGTGGCCTCGCCCTCACCGCTCCATGCGAAATTGAGTTCGGCCGGATCCACCGAAGAAAAAGGATATGCCGGAGCCTCGGGTCTTTCGGCGGCCTGCGCCAACTCCGCCTTGCGCGCTTCTTCTTCCGGATCGACCGGGTAATTGAAGCGCAGGACATACAGGGGCTTCGCATTCGGGCTGGCGACGAGATCGAACAGGTAGGTGCGCTTGCTGGTGACAACCGTGAGATTTGTCGCAGCGCGCGGTTCGAGCGGCTTCACGAACAGGATGTTCGCCCGCTTGTTGGGAGTTACCTGCCAGGTCTGGGAGTTGCCGATCGCGACATTCTCGATGGTCTCGTCCTCGCCAAAAATGATGCTCGCCTGCACATTGACGCGGCCCGGAAGCCTGAACACTTCCAGTTCGTCGTACATTACCTCTTGCAGGCGCGGGTCGGCCTGCGCAGGGGTGGCCCCAAGAGGAAAGACGAGCGAGAGTGCGAGCGCGGAAAGAAACGCGCGTTTCATGAACTTTTCTCCGTAGAACCGAGTTTGCGCGGCGGGGCGGCCTTGAAGCGACTGCCAATGCCCGAGGTGCGGCTGGGACCTGTGGCAATCGGTCCCGTCTGCGCGCCGCCAGACGCGGTAGCATATACCTTGGTTGTGCGCGTTGCACCGCCCGCACCGCTATCGTTGGCAGCGGCACCGGTAGCAATTGCGGAAACGTCGATGCGCCGTGCCTGTGCGCTAACCTGCGTGGCGGCCTGGGCTTGTGCTAGCGGCTGGGAATAGGCCGCGGTCGGTGCGGGAGTCGAAATCGATGCGCCGCCGCTTTCCTCTTTCGAAGGGACGAGGCCGAAAACGGTCCAACCTGAAACCATCGCGCCCGCAACTTTCAGGACCATTATCATCAGCGCGACATGGACCGCTCCAATCATGAAAAATGCCATTCCCGCCTGCGCAGGAACTACGCCCGGTTGTGCGGTCAGCGCACCGAGGATCGGCACCGACAGCTCAAGCATGATCGAGCCGCCCAGCACTGCGAAGAGCGGCGCCAGAGCACACATCACCACGCCCTTGAGCCAGCCCGTGAACAATCCGCGTGTCCCGTTGAACAGCGCGAGCACGACGAAGACCGGCCCCAAGGCCACGAGGATGCCGAGCGCGATCTTGGTGGTGACCAGCAGACCAACGGTCCCGAGCATGAACAACATCGCGCCGAGCCACATCATCCCGTGTGGCGAAAAGGCCGAAAAATCCTGATTATTGCCGCTGGCTTCCTGGATCGCGATGAAGACCACGTCGATCTTCTGGGCAAAAACATCGGTAGCCGAACCTTGCGTGCCGGTGAGAATTCCCGCCAGATAATCCGGCGTACCGATTGCAAGGTTCCACACGACACTCTGATAGGCGACCCAACTGGTAGCGAAGGTAAGCACCAGGCCCAGGGTCATCATACGCGGCACCAACGAACGCACACCGATATTGGTACGCCCAGTCAGCAGCAGGAAGCCGAAAATCGCGATGTAGAGTGTGAGAATAATCGTAAGGGTCGTGCCCAGCGCGCCGCCCGGCGCGAACAGCTTCCCGAACGCCTGGGCGCTGGCTTCACCTGCCACGCAGTCCACACCGCGCAGCGCAGCGGCCACTCCGTTACCTACCTGCTCGGCGGCTTGCTGGCAGGCCGCGCTGGTCATTCGGCCGCGAGCCCAAGTTCAATGTCATCGACGCGCGCGTCGTCGGGCCCGCCAGGCCATGCGGTGCCGGTCAAAGTCGGGTACCAGTCAGCCGGGGCATCGCCCATCGCCTGACGCAACAAGTCAAGGCGGCGGACAGAGCTTTCACGTCCCGAGAGAAGCGTGAGAACTTCAGGAGCACCGGAGAGATCGAGCCGGACCACCACGCTGGCATCGGGTTGGCGCACGAGGAAGCAACGACTGTGCGCGGGCAAGGTCCGGATGAGCGCAAGTTCGTGGCTGGTCAGGCCGAACCCATCGCAATAATCCTCAGCGCGGGCGCGCGAATTGGGCATGAACACCATGGTCGCAGTTTGCTCGACCAATGCGGTCGAAATGCGACTTTCCAACGCATCGCGCGCGCTTTGCGTGGCGAAACCGACCAGGGCGTTGCGCTTACGCAGGGTTTTGAGCCAGTCGCGAATACGTGCGGCGAACACTTCGTCGTCGAGCGCTTTCCAGCCCTCGTCGATCAGTATCATGGTCGGATTGCCGTCCAGCCGTTCCTCGATCCGGTGGAAGAGATACATCATGGTCGGCGTGCGCAGTTTAGGGTTTTCGAGCAGCGCAGTCATGTCGAAGCCGAGCACCCGCGCACTCAAATCGAGCCTGTCTTCGGCGTTGTCGAACAGCCAGGCGTTCTCGCCCTCGCCGATCCAGGCGCCGAGACGGTCCGCAAGATCACCTGGTTGCGGGCGACGGCTGCCCGAAAGCAGCTCTTTGAAGTGGCGCATGCGGCGCAGTGAAGCGTCGTTCGCATAGGCTGCATCCACTGCCTGCGCGATTGTCGCATCTTCTTCGGGTCCTTCGGCCTTGAGCAAGACGCTCAGCCAATCCCGCAGGAAGGCCCTGTTGCCCGGCGTATCGGGCAGCGCCATCGGATTGAAGCCGGTCGGTTCGCCTGCGCGGATGCTATCGTAGCGACCGCCAATGCCACGGACAAAAAGTTCGGCACCACGGTCCTTGTCGAACAGGATCGTACGAGGCGAGAATTTCTGCGCCTGCGCAGCCAGGAAGTTCATCACCACGGTCTTACCCGAGCCCGACGGCCCGATGACCGAGAAATTGCCGAGATCGCCGTGGTGGAAATTGAAGAAGAAGGGCGTCGCGCTGGTGGTTTCCAGCAGCGTCACCGCCTCACCCCAATGATTGCCCTGCGCCTGACCAAGCGCGAAACCATGCAGGCTGCCGAAGCTCGCCATGTTTGCACTGGAGATCAGCGCGCGGCGGACGAGATAGCCTTCGTTGCCGGGGAACTGGCCCCAGAATGCAGGTTCGAGATTGGTGTCTTCGCGTACGGCGATCGCGCCTGTATCGGCCAACGCCGCGGCGCAGGCTGCAGTCGCATCGTCCAGTCGGCCCAGGTCGCGTTCCTTGACCATAACGGTCAGATGATGATCGCCAAAACCGACTGCACCATTACCCAGCGCGTCCCGCGCAGCCATCATATCGGCCCGCTCCGCAGCGGCTTCCTCGTCCGCGCTCTTGAGGCGTCTGATCGCGAGGTCCATGCGTTCGCGCGCGGTCTGGCGCTCAGCAGGAGCGTAGCTTTCGGAAACGACCATCTCGAACGGCAGGCGCAGAAGCCCATCGAGCAAGCCCGGGCTGGTCGCTTCGGGATAATCCTTGAGGCCGAGAATGGATGCGAAATCGGGCGAACCCGAACCACGCATTTCGAGCGCGTCGAGGCCGAAGCTGACGCGGCGATAGGGCAGCATCATTCCCAGATCGACATCGTCCGCTGGCTTGCGAACCGGCCGCATCTCGCCGTTGTAGAGTGCAGAAAGCAGCTCCAGCATTTCGGAGTTCACATTGCCTTGCGGACCAACGTAATCGCCGAGGACCGTAGCCCCGTAGGCCTGCAATGATGCAACAAGCCCCTGCGACGCCGCACGTAGCGAGCGCAAATCCTTCGGATCGGCTTCAAGTTCCTGCTGACGGCGCTTCGCTTTTTTCGAAATCCGCTCGACCAGGCCTGCCTTGCCGCGCGCGGGACGGCGGATAAGCGTGATGAACTGGTCGTTCACGAAGAGCTGGCCGGACCCCAGCCGCTCCTTCCAGCGCGCATCGATATGGCGGCTGATCGGATCGGGAAAGTCTGCGTCAAGCTCCACCGAAACGCGGCGGCGGATGACGTGATGATACATGACGAACCGCGCATCGAGGGTGCTGCGAAGCATTACCTCGCGCGTTGCCGCATGTGCGTTTAGCGCCTCGCTGTCCTCGGTCTCGAACAGCAGGCCGGGGACTTGAATTACTGTCATCACGCTGCCGTCACGCATCAGCACCGTATGCTCATCGACCAACCTGGCGTAGGGCAGCCGGTCGCCAGCACGGGCTTCCTTGGCACTCCACGAGGCAGGGCCGATCCACTTGCCGTTACGCGGCATAGCTGTTGCACCCCCAGCGTTTGTAATTCCTGACCCGCGGACACTTCGAAACCTTGGTGATCCAGAGATCGAAGATGCGCGGCTCACGAAGGCAGGCGAAATAACCCACACCATGCATCACAAGTGCTGCGAACAGCGCCCAGAAACTGCCGGTGATAAGGAACACCTCGGTCGTCACCACCCCGTTGATGATGAAATAGTTGAACGTCACGCCCGCAAACATCTGCGGCCGTGTGAGCGCTCTGTGGACGGGGTGGCGAACCAGGGCGGTCATCCTATGCCGCCACGCCCTGGATACCGGCAACGATCGAAGCCGCCCCGAAGAGGATGAACACGCCGATGATGACCGTCGCGCCGAAACGCCAGTTCAGGCGGCCGGTGAGCATCATGAAGCCCACGGCCGCGACGGCCATGACGGCAACCGCAGTAGCGACATTGCCTAAAAGAGTGCCCTGCAGCCAGCCCAGTGCATTGACGATCGGGCCCGAACCGGCAGGATCCTGCTGGACCTGCGCCATGGCGGCGGTGGGACTGAGAAGGGCGGCAAGAACCGCCAACTTGGCGAAAAGCGATTTCAAAATTGTCTACTCCCGTGAGTGATCTGCAAGGCGCCCCATTATGGCGGCCACGTAATTCTGCGTTTCCCGAATGCGCGGGATGCCTTTGGCCCGCTCCACCCTGCCCGGACCGGCGTTGTAAGCGGCAAGCGCCTTTTCCAGATCCCCGTCGAACCTGTCGAGCTGCTCCCGCAGATACCGCGCCCCGCCCTCGAGATTGGCAAAAGGATCGCGGGGATCCACGCCTAGATCGCGCGCCGTACCCGGCATCAACTGGGCCAAACCCTGTGCGCCCACGGGCGAAACCGCCTCATGCCGCCAGCGGCTTTCCTGCCATACCATGGCTTCTATCAAAGAGGCGCTGAGATCGAAACGCGCGGCGAGTTCCGCCACCTTCGCCCGGTATGGCTCTGGAACACCCGCCGCATGTTGCGCCGGGTCGCCGACGATATTTTCGGGAATGAAGATTTCAGCCGGGACTTCTGCAACCGGAGCATCGTAATCGGCGCTCATCATATGCGCAGGAGCAACCGCGGCCTGCCCGCCAGCTACCCAGCGTGCGCCGTCCGCATCAATCTCCATGACATCCGCCTTCGCCGGGAAGGCGGTCAGCGCCGTACAGGCCAATCCTGCAAGCGGCGCCAAGTGTGCGCGAATCATAGTCGGACACCCTCCGTGCGACCCCACTGGCCACCCTACATGACATTGGGGTGACAGAAAGCTGATTATGCCAGAATTTCCTCGGGCTGCATAGAAGAAGGCCCGCCTTTCCCTAACGGTAAAGACGGGCCCATTTGGAGATTCCTCGGTAACTGCTTTGTTTTAGCGCACTGCAAGCGCCTCGTAATCGGCGAACTGGCCGTCATCCAGCATGGCGAGACCGCGGCGTGCCAGGACGCGGGAATCGATCCAGTTGCCGGTCGCGGTTTCCAACTCGAGGCGGTCGGCATTGCGCGCCGCGGCGGCAAAGCTCTGCCTGGCCGCATCGTACTCACCCAGTCGAGCAAGAGCGATCGCATGATTGATCTGTCGCGCCGGATCGTCGGCTGGCAAACTCCTGCAATTCTCGATCGCTTCGAGCGCAGCACGGTCCTGTCCGGCGGCGAGTTCTTCATATCCGATATCGTACTGCGCATCGGGCGCGGACACGATCATCACAGGCCCTTCGGCAGCGAATAGCAACATAGTTGCAGCCAGCACAGACATAGTCGTTCTCCCAAACTTGTAGGGAATTACTACGCCCCGGCAGGCTCGACTGCAACAAAACCGTAACATTGTCACATTTCTGAAATGTACGCATCCGGTCTCGGAATCTGTTGAAACTGCAACATAACGGTCACGAAGCGACATAAACTGTCACACGCAGCCCCTAGCTGGCGAGTCGCGATCAACGAATTCGCATTTCGAAATTCTCGACTCATCCGGTTTTTTGAGGGGACCGCATCCGTGACCAATTTCCACCGCTCGCTCATTCTTGGCACTTCCGCACTGGCCCTTGCCGGTTGCGGCGCCGATGAAATCGTTTCACCCGGCACCGGCGGCGACATCATCATCAATCCCGGCGGCGGCGGTACGCCCACGCCAACTCCGACCCCTACTCCGCCTTCGTCCGAGGTAACGCCGGCAGCTGGCTGCCCGACCATCAGCGATCCCGTAGGTCTGACCGATAGCGGCACCATCTCTGGCCCGACCGGTGAATATCGCGTGTGCACGATGCCCGCGCAATTCACCGCAAGCTCCACCCTGCCTTACATCGAAGGTCTGCTTTACCGCATGAACGGCCGCGTCGATGTCGGCGCCGACGGGGGACCGGCTCCTGACGATAGCGACGGCCTGTCCGATACCAATGTCCAGTTGACGATAGAGCCGGGTGTGATCGTCTACGCTTCCGGTTCGAGCTTCCTGAACGTCAACCGCGGCAATACCATCCAGGCGAACGGCACTGCCGACCGTCCGATCATCTTCACCAGCCGCGACAACGTGCAGGGCCTCAATACCGACAGCTCGTCAGGCCAGTGGGGCGGCGTCGTACTTTCGGGCCGCGCACCGGTTACCGACTGTATCGCTTCCGGTGCAGTTCCCGGTTCGGTCAACTGCGAGCGCCAGGTCGAAGGCGCAGCCCAGCCCGCCATCTTCGGCGGCGCGACGCCGGACGACAGTTCCGGCAGCATGAGCTACGTGCAGATCCGCTATTCCGGCTTCGTCCTTTCGGGTGACAGCGAACTTCAATCGCTGACCACCGGCGGCACCGGCTCGGGCACCGAACTGAGCCACATCATGAGCTTCAACAGCTCGGATGACGGCATCGAGCTCTTTGGTGGCCGCGTAAACCTTTCCAACCTGATAGTGGTCGGCGCGGAAGACGACTCAATCGACACCGACACGGGCGTCAAGGCCGATCTGCAGTATGTCATCGCCGTCCAGCGTCCTGGCGCCGGCGATACGATCATCGAATCGGACTCGGACAACGCCTTCAACGACAGCACGCCGCGCCAGAACACGCGCATCTCGAATGCCACTTTCGTTCACCAGAAAGCCGATGATCAGGCTATCCGCATCCGCGGCTTCGCCGACTATTCGATCGCCAATTCGGTTCTCGTTTCGAACCAGGGCACGGCCTGCCTGCGCGTCGACGGACAGGAAGAACTCTTCCGCGCTGCCAACGCCTCGATCGATGAAGCCGGTCCGGTCGCTTTCAACAGCTTCGTGCTCGACTGCGAAACTCCGTTCCGTGACGGTTCGGGCTCTACCGCAGCCGAAATGGAGAGTGTCTTCGATAACGGCACCAACAACAACTCGGCCTTCACGAACACTCTTTCGATGCTGTTCCTGAACGGCTCCAACGAAGACGCTGTACCGGTCTTCGACGTCACCGCTTGGGGATCCTTCTTCGAACTGCCGGAGCGGATTGGCGCAGTATTCGCCGAAAATGCCGATTGGGTGAACGGCTGGACCTGCACCTCCGCAACGGTGACGTTCGACAGCTCCACCTCGGCCTGCACCAGCCTGCCGGTCTACGACTGATTGCAAGCAAAATGAGCGGGGACGCGCGCCGCGCGTCCCCGCTCACTCACTCGATTGATACGCTTTCGACCTGATCTGAGGGGGTCACTCACATGTCATCCGGCAAGCAGCTAACCGCACTGCTCCTGCTCACCACCGCCCTGACCTTCCCAAGTGCCGCATTTGCGCAGAGCACGGGGGCAGAAGGTCCGCCGCCGACCGAAGACGAAGTTCCCGACGAGGAACTGACCGACAATGTCGAGGCAGCCAATGAGGCCGTTCCCGGCGATATCGTCGAGGAGGAAGCGCAGCCCGACATCTCCGTTCCGGGCGGCACCATCGTGGTCACGGGTCGCCGCACGCGCGACGTGACGCGGGCTTCCCCGCAAGTGGTAACGGTGCTCGACACCGAAACCATCGCACGCACAGGCGAAGGCGACATTGCCGGCGCCCTTGGCCGCGTGACCGGTCTTTCACAGCAGGGCAACGGGCTCGTATATGTCCGCGGACTGGGTGATCGTTATTCGCTGGCACTGCTGAACGGCCTGCCCCTTCCATCGCCGCAGCCGCTGAGCCGCGTCGTCCCCCTGGACATCTTTCCGACCAGCGTGGTCGCATCCAGCCTTGTCCAGAAGACCTATTCGGCAAACTTCCCGGGTGAATTCGGCGGCGGCGTGATCAATCTGACTACCCGTGCGATCCCGACCGAGAGCTTCCTTACCGTCAGCGGCTCTCTCAGCGGCGATACCGAAACCACTTTCGGGCCCGGTTATACCTATTTCGGCGGCGACTGGGACTGGACCGGCTTCGACCAGGGACGCCGAGACATTTCGAACTACGGCGCGCTGCAAGGCTTCTTCGACAGTGGAGCGCGGATCAATGACCAGGGCGTCGATACCTCCGGCATCCTCAAGGATATCAACGATCCCAATCTGTACCTTCTCCAGAAGATCGGCGACCTGCCGACCAATTTCAGTGCAGGTGTGACCGCAGGTACATCATTCGACGTGGGCTCCGACGGGATGCTGGGGATCATCGCCACCGGTTCGATAAGCAACAAATGGCGCAACCGGTTCATCACCAAGCAGACCGCCGTAAACGAAGAGCTCGAACTCGACACAGACTTCCGCGAATTCGTCACCGACAACCGCGTCCTCGTCAACGGCCTCCTTGGTTTCGGGTTCGAAATCGCCGAACACAAGTTCCGTTTCACGAACCTCTATATCCACGATACGCTCAAGCGTGCGGCTCTCGAAGAAGGGACGGATTTGCAGGATGGCGACGACGCGCTCATCCAGGATACCGCATGGTTCGAACGGCAATTGTTCAACAGCCAGTTCGTCGGTGAGATGGAATTCGGCAATCTGTCGATCGATTTTCGCGGAGGCTACGCCCAGACGAAGCGCGAGGCGCCCTTCGAATGGACCTTTGAGTATGTGCGTACGAACAACGAAAACGATCCATACGGCGATCTCTATCTCAATACACTCGATCCCCAGCGCGGTGGCGCAATCGTCAGCTTCTCGGACCTGACCGAAGATTTGTGGTATGGCGGCGCCGACATTAGCTACGCTTTCAACGACTGGTTGAACGCAACAGTCGGCTATGCCTACACCGATACCGACCGCTTCTCGACGCGCCGTGAATTCGATATTCGCGCTTCCTCGGGCTTTCCCGAAGGTTTCGGCGCGTTCCGTCCCGACAACCTGCTCGGCGATGCGCTGATCGATTTCGCCTTCGATCGCGACGCTCAGGAAGCAGGCGGCATCGGCCCATACGAACTCATCATTTTTGAAACCACTCAATCCGACCCGGCCTTCGCCGCCGCACTCGAAATTCACGCGGGCTACGGCAAGGTAAACCTGCGTCCGTTCGATCGGCTCACGCTCGATGTCGGCGTGCGCTACGAGGACGCGGTCCAGTCGGTCGAAGCAGTCGAAGTGTTTGCCGAACCGCTCGGTTCAACGAGCGGCACACTGCTGGAAAACAGCTATTGGCTGCCAGGCGGGACGCTGACCTGGGAGGCGACCGACAGCCTGCAGTTCCGTGTCAGCGCTTCGAAGACCATCGCCCGCCCCCAATTCCGCGAGCTGATCTTCCAGACCTATTTCGATCCGGAAACCAACCGCCAGTTCAACGGCAATCCGCGCCTCATCGACAGCGAGCTGACGAATTACGAGGCACGCCTCGAATATTACATGGGCGGCGGCAGCCGCGCGAGCGTGGCGGGCTTCTACAAGGACATCGAAAATCCGATCGAGATCTTCACCAGTTTCTCTGACAACGAAATCGTCAGCGGCTTCGCCAATGCGCCGAAGGCCGAACTGTATGGTGCGGAAGCCGAGTTCCAGTATAACTACGATCTCGTAGATCTGGGCGGATGGTTCGATAGCCAACAGCTGGTGGCGATCGCCAACTACACCTACACCCAATCGGAGATATCGGTCGGCCCCGATGACATCGCGCGAGTATTCCCTTTCGCGGATCAGCCGGCAACCAACTTCTTCGACGACGGTGTGCCGCTTACCGGGCAGTCGGATCATCTGGTCAACCTGCAACTCGGCCTGGAGGATCTAGACCGGCTGAGCCAGTTCACGCTGCTGCTGAAATACGCCAGCGAACGCGTCACCAGCCGCGGCGCGGGACCGCTTCCCGATATCATCGAGGAACCGGGCTTCACGCTGGACTTCGTGGTGCGCCAGGGCTTCGAGCTTTCCGGCAAGGAAGTCGAACTCAAGTTCGAGGCGCGGAACCTGACCGGCCAGGGCCATGAGGAATTCCAGACCAACGGCACCAACCGAATCGAAATCAACAGCTATAACGTGGGCCGCAGCTTCAGCCTGGGCGCGTCGATAAAGTTCTGAAGACTATCCCTCGGAGAGACTACAAGGGCCGCCCTATGGAGCGGCCCTTTTTTTCGGACGATCGGGAAAATCAGTGGCTATCGTAAACGTAGCCCAGAGATCGCACTGTTCGGATCGGCTCACCCGCCCCCACGTCACGCAGTGCGCGCCGCAGACGGCCGATCCATACATCCACCGTGCGTTCGTCGATCGGCGGCTCCTGCTTGCCCAGCCCGTCGATCAACTCGTTCCGGCTGAGCACCCGGTCGGCGTTCTCGGCAAAAAAACGCAGCAGGCGAAATTCATTGGGGCGCAGCGAGATGGGTTTCGCCTGCCAGCGGGCCTGCAATGCAGGCAGATCGATTTCCAGATCGCCGAGCTGGAACGGACGCATCGAAACGGTGGTCGCGCGTCCGGTGCCCAGCGCCAGGACGCGGTCGAGGATATTCGACCGCTCGACCGGCCCCACCATGTAATCGTCGGCACCAGCAGCAAGGGCGCGGCGCTTGTCTTCCTGGTCGCAGGTTTCGAGGACGATGGTGATGTGCGCGTCGGACGTGCGCGGGTCAGCTCGCAGACGGCGGCACATTTCCAGGCCGGACATCTCGTTCATTACCCAGTCGATGAAGGCGCAGACCGGTCCTTCGAGCAAACGCTGCGGCCCGGCGCCAGTCAGCCGGTCGAACACATAGCGCGTATCGCCATGATCGAAATCGGCGAAGTCTGCAGCCTCTTCGTCGGTCATCAATATCGTAATCACGTTCACGGGCGAGCGTCCCCTGATCCCTGTCTCGGGGATCAGCGATGGCGCAGCGATATGACTGGTGTGTGACCGTCGGATGCGGTTTGTAACAGTCGCCGATCAGCCGTTCGACCCTCAGTCAAATCCCTCAGGCATTCTGGAAACCGGTAAGGCGTTTCGTGATGATCTCCTCGGCCTCGGCCATGATGGAATCTATCAGTTCCTTGCAGGTCGGAATGTCGTTGATGAGGCCTGCCACCATGCCGCAGGACCACGCACCGGCATCCATGTCGCCCTCCATCATAATGCGTGGATATACGCCAGCGACCTGTTCGATAATGTCCTCGAACTTGAGGTCTGCGCCCTTCTCCTTTTCGATACGCAGCAATTCCTCGACCGCATCGTTTGTCATCACCCGCTCCGTATTGCGCAGTGGCCGCATGACAAGGCGCGTGTCGAGTTCGCTTGCCGCAACGATCGCCTTCTTCACATTCTCATGTACCGGGGCCTCCTGCGTCGCGATGAAGCGCGTGCCCATGTTCATTCCGTCCGCACCCATGGCGAGACTGGCGACCAGGCTGCGCCCGTCCGCCATACCCCCGCTGGCGACAAAGGGGATTTCCAACTCGTCCGCCGCGCGCGGAAGCAGGATCATGTTCGGGATATCGTCTTCGCCCGGATGGCCGCCGCATTCGAAGCCGTCGACGCTCACCGCATCGCAGCCGATAGACTGGGCCTTCAGGCTGTGGCGCACGCTGGTGCATTTGTGGATCACCTTGACCCCGGCATCCTTGAAAAAGGGCAGGACCTGGGCGGGGTTGTTGCCCGCGGTCTCCACGATCTTCACGCCCCCTTCGATAATCGTTCGCACGAGGCCCGGATAATCGGGGGCGTTGACAGTAGGCAGGAAAGTCAGGTTCACGCCGAAAGGCTTGTCGGTCATGTCCTTGCAGCGCGCGATCTCGTTGGCGAGTTTTTCGGGCGTGCCTTGCGTGAGGCCGGTGATGATACCGAGGCCACCCGCATTGCTGACCGCCGCTGCCAGTTCCGCAAAACCGACATAATGCATTCCGCCCTGGATAATCGGATGCTCGATGCCGAACATTTCGGTGATGCGGGTCTTCATGGCGGCTCTCCCTCTGGTTGCGTTTCGCAACCGGTATCGACGGGCGAGAGCCGAGTCTAGCGCTTCGCGATCCGCGTCAGCGCCTCGAGTAGTTCGGCACCGCGTTCCGTAAGGGAAAGGCCGCTGCCGCTTTTCTCGGCAAGTCCTTCACGCTCCAGATCGGCGCCCGTCGGTGAACGCATGATCCGCCCGTACCGGCCGCCGTGATAGATCAGCGGCTCGGCCTCGCGCCGGTCGAAATCGACCACTTCGCCGAGGAAAATGGCATGGTCTCCCCCTTCGTATTCAAAGCGGGCACGGCAACCGAAGCGGGCGGCACTGCCTTCGATCAGGGGCGCACCTTCCGGGCCATCGGCGAGCGAGAGACCGTCGAACTTGTCGACACCCGGAGTGGCGAAGCGATCGGACATGGCCTGCTGATCGGCCGCCAGCACGTGCACCGCCCAATTCTCCGCATCGCGGAAAACCGGCAGGCTTCGTGAATGCAAGGAGAGGCTCCACAGCACCATCGGCGGATCGAGGCTGACCGAATTGAAGCTGTTCGCCGTAAGCCCGACGGGACGGCCTTCTCCGTCGCGGGCGGTAACGATAGTCACGCCGGTCGCGAAAGAGCCGAGGGCGCTGCGGAAGGCCGTGGGGTCGAACATGCAGTATGAGCGCTAGAGCCGCCTCCGCCCAAGGGCAAGCGTTACGCGGCTACGGCGGCCCGGCAATATTTCTCCAGATACTGCTGGTGGCTCGGCATGCGCTGGACCAGCCACTGGATCGACTTCTCCATCTCGTCGATCTCTTTGACGGAACTGTCGGCAACGCCGTCAGCCATCGGACTGGTGCCCTCCATCTGTATGCCCTGTCCCATCATCACGGCAGCCCAGCTGGTGGTGGTGAAGAGCTCGTCCTCCTCGCGGAATATCTGCCCGTTCGCCTTGAATATCTCGATCTTCTCGGTGAGCGTGTCCGGCACATCCATCGTGCGGCAGTAATTCCAGAATTCGGAATCGTCGCGCCTTGTGGCCTTGTAGTGAAGGACGAGAAAATCGCGGATCTTCTCGTATTCCTTCGTCGCCAGGCGATTGTAGGTGCTTGCCTGCGCTTCGGTCACACCATCGAGCGAGAGGGTGGCGATCAGCTTGTTCACGCCGGTATTGATGAGGTGGATCGAAGTGCTCTCGAGCGGCTCCATAAAGCCCGATGCCAGGCCCAGCGCGACGACGTTCCTGTTCCAGAATTTCTTCCGGCGCCCCGTCACGAACCGCAAATGGTTGGGTTCGGCGGTAGGTTTCCCCGCGAGGTTCGCAACCAGTATGTCATGCGCCTCATCGGCCTCCATGAACTGGCTGCAATAGACATGGCCATTGCCATTGCGATGCTGGAGAGGCACTTGCCACTGCCATCCCGCCTTATGCGCAATCGCACGTGTAAAGGGCGGCGGCGGCGAACCGTCGTCACGATTGCAAGGCAAGGCCACGGCCCGGTCGCAGAGGAGGTAATGGGTCCAGTCTTCATAGCCCGTTTCAAGCGCCTGTTCGATCAACACACCGCGAAAGCCGGTGCAATCGACAAAGAAATCGCCCTCGATGCGGGTGCCACTATCCAGCGTTAGCGCTGTGACGAAGCCCGTCTCGCCATCGAGGGCCACGTCCTTTACGATGCCCTCTTTCCGTACAACACCGCGCTTCTCCGCATATTTGCGCAAATACTGCGCGTAGGCAGTCGCATTGATGTGGTAGGCATAGTTCATCGGAGGAAGATCCTCGCGTGCGTAATCTTCGCTGCGGGAGAACTTGCCGAAATGGGCCGCCATGGTTTCGAGATTGAACAGTTGCAGCGGCCGCTTGTCGCCGCGCTGGCGCAATTTGTGCCACACCTGGTGGAAACCGATACCGCCGATATCGTAACCGTAATTGCCGAACGGGTGGATGTAGCTTTCGCCGACCTGCCCCCAGTTCACGAACTGGATGCCCAGTTTGAACGTGCCCTGCACTTCGGAAAGAAATTCCCTCTCGTCTATGTCGAGCACCCGGTTGAAACCGACGAAAGGGGGAATCGTCGCCTCGCCCACGCCGACCGTCCCGATCATCTCGGATTCCACGACGGTAATCCTGAGATCCCGCCCGTCGCGAATTCGCGAGAGAGCCGCAGCAGCCATCCATCCGGCCGTTCCGCCGCCGACGATTACGATATGTTCGATTGCCATGCCTCTCCCCATGCCAGCGATGATCACCTGTTACCATAGGGTCACGCTTGTTGAGAACGTTCATATTATATCTTGAGAACGCTCACAACCCGCGATATGTTTCAAACTGATTGCAGGATTCGTTCTGCCAAAATTGCAGGGTGAACCCTGCGGAAAAGCTTGGGATCAGGGAGGATACATGTCTCGCAAAACGACAGGCGTCGTAGCATTTTCGCGCACCGCCGCACTCACCACCGCATCGGGGCTCGCGCTCGTGGCGTCGCAGCCTGCTTTTGCACAGGACACCGACGACACCATCAACGAGGAATCGGCTGGCGGCACGCCGGAAGAGCTCGATGATGAAAACGTCATTATCGTCACCGGCTTCGCCCAGTCGCTGAAAACCGCGCAGAGCATCAAGGAGCGTGCCGACACTGTCGTCGACGTCATCACCGCCGAAGATATCGGCGCCCTGCCCGACCGTTCTGTCGCAGAAACGCTGCAGCGCGTGCCCGGCGTGAATATCGGTCGGTTCGAAAAGACTTCCGACCCGACCCGGTTCTCGGTCGAAGGTACCGGGGTCATCATCCGCGGCCTTCCCTATGTGCGCTCGGAGCTTAACGGACGCGACATTTTTTCGGCCAATGGCGGTATTGCGCTGAGCTTCGAAGATGTGTCGCCCGAGTTGGTGGGTCGTGTTGAAGTCTTCAAGAACACCACTGCCGACATGATCGAGGGCCAGATTTCGGGTCTCGTCAATCTCGTCACCCGCAAGCCGCTCGATAATCCCGGCCTCAACATCGCGGGATCGATCGAAGCCAACTATGGTGACCTTCGCCAAGAATGGTCGCCGACTTTTAACATTTTGGCATCGGATACCTTCGACACCGCTGCCGGCACCTTCGGGCTGCAGCTGAGCTATTCGAATTCGGCGCTCAAGAGCCGTACCGATGCCTCGCAGCTAGTCGATTACTGCTATCGCCCCTCCGACCTAAGCAGCGGCTGCATTCGCGCGCAAGCAGTCGATTCCGGGGGCTTCCAGGGGGACGTCCTGCTCGGTCCCGACGAGTTCCCGCCAGCCGACACGGTTCTGGTTCCCCAGTTCGCCAACGTCCGTTCGACCACCCTGGATCGTGACCGCCAGGCCTATTCGGTCGTCGGCCAGTTCGAAACGCTCGACGGTCGCCTGCTGATGACCGCCGAATATCTGCGCTCGGATACCAGCTTCTTCACCTCAGAGTACGCTCTTCTTGGTCGTATCGACGATGGCATTGCGACCAACCAGCCGCGTCCGGGCACGACCTACGAGTTTGATGCCAATGGCAATTTCGTAAGCGGCGTTCTCACTCAGAACGTGGGCGACCCATACGCGAACCCGTTTGGTATCGGCGGAATCCCGCTCGATGCGCTGCGCTTCCTGCGTGACACCGATAGCACAACCGAGGACTACTCGTTCGACATCGAGGCGGAATTCACCGATCGTTTCCGCGCTAAATTCGAGGCGCAGCACGTCTCCTCCGAACTGACCCGCGACTCAGTGTTCGGCGCAACGAGCACTTGGGCCGACATTGCAATCGACCTGAGCGGCGAAACGCCGGACATCCAGTTCCTTCAGCCGTCGGGACCGCTTCCGGCCGATGTTCCGCAGGATTATTTCGGTAGCGGGTATTACACCTACTACTGGTTCGCTCTGGACAGCCGCGAGCGCAATGATGGCAATCTGTTTAGCCTGTCAGGTGATTTCGAATACGACATCAGCGACGAAGGCTTCCTCAAGAAGGCGCGCTTCGGTGCACGCTGGGCGGCACGCGACCGCGTGAACCGCAACACCAACTTCAGCACCTGGGGTAATCTGTCGGCGCCTTGGACCGGTCGTGCAAACTGTTTGCCTTGGGGCCAAAACCCGTCGACCTTCGAGCCGTGCACTTTCGAGCCGGGCCGCTTCTACACGGGCCTGCCGGGCCAGGAGGGCGCAATTGGCGGCGGTGCCTATGTCGACGAATTCCCGAACTTTGCGCAAGTGCGCTCGCCTTTTGCGGACAATTTCCAGCGCGGCGAAACATCGACTCCGATCGAAGGCGGGTCGGCGTTTTTCTTCGGCGGCGACGATTTCCTCGGAGAATACCTGGCCGGGACGACCGACCAGCAGGTGGCCGCAATCAACGATTTTTCCGGGTCTGGTCCTTTCGGCGTTGCTACCTACGGCGTGAACAATCGCTCCCGTACCCTGCTTGATGGGACGGTGGTTCAGTGTGATCCATTCTGTCCGGGTGAAATCTCCGATGTGACCGAGATCACAAATGCGGCTTACGGCCGCCTCGATTTTGGAACCGATTTCGGGGGCTGGACCATGTCGGGCAATATTGGTGTTCGGTATGTCGAGACCAAAGTCGGCAACGATTCGACAATTGCCTTCCCTGACCCGGCGCAATTCGATGCGGTGGCCAATGGCGGGAATGGCGACGGGATCGTTCAACCGACGGAGATCTCGGTTCCGTGTGCTGCAATTCCCGACGGCGAAGGCAGGCCGGATTATTGTGATCTCACAGGCGACCGTTTGAATCGGTTCGCTGGGCTGTACACTGGCGAGCTGATCTCGGACACGCGCGACATCACCTTCGATCACTGGCTGCCGTCGCTGAACGTGCGGTTCGATAACGGCAATGGCATCGTGATCCGCGGTGCTGTTTCCAAGGGTATCTCGCGTCCCGACCTGAACCTGTTCAACGCCGGCGGCACGCTTGCGTTCAGCGGCAACGTCGAATCAGGACCGCTGCTCCAATTGCAGACCGGCAATCGTAACCTGCGTCCGGTAGAATCCTGGAATTACGATCTCAGCGCGGAATGGTACTTCGACGAGGTCGGCTCGCTTACGCTTGCGCTGTTCATGAAGGATATCGAGGGTATCGTGCAGAACGGCGTCGGACTGGTGAATTACTCCGCTCCCGATGCCGGGTCGCAGGACGTGGTCATCCGTGGTCCGGCGAACGATATTTCCGGCACGCTGAAGGGGTTGGAACTTGCTCATCAGCAGGTGTACGATTTCCTGCCAGGCCTCCTTTCGGGCGTCGGAACGCAGTTCTCCTACACCTATGTCGACGCCTCGGACTTCCCGAACCCGAATATCTCAGGCATCGGTTCGCCCTCGGTCAATTCGAGCGGTGGTCCGGTCAACAACGGTCCGTTCGTCGCCGGCACGCCGCTGCAGGGTGTTTCCGAGCATACCATCAACGCCACGGTTTTCTATGAGCGTGGTCCGTTCTCGGCACGTGCTGCGTACAACTGGCGTAGCGATTTCTTGGTCACAACGCGGGACGATCTCTTCCCGTTCTCGCCGATCTTCCAAGAAGCCGGCGGCCAGCTCGACGGGTCGATCTTCTACACGGTCAACGAGAACATCAAACTCGGCGTCCAGGGCGTCAACCTGCTCGACGAAGTGACCAAGCTGTCGACCAAGGTCGATTACGACGGGACGCGCCCGATCAGCGCGGCCTTCCGCAACGACCGCCGCTACACCTTCATCGCCCGCTTCAACTTCTAAGCGGGTCTGGGAGGCCGGAAAAGTTACGGGCCTCGGTTTAGCGGCCGGGGCCCGTATTCGTATGTAATGCCCGGATTTGTGGACCTTCTCGGTGGCGGGACACCGCTCTCGCGGATAGGCTGGGACAGCCAGAAGACGGGAATTTCTAGAGGGTTTTGGACATGGCACGGCGGCGCCAGTCGGTGACGATCAAGCATGTGGCCGCGGATGCGGGGGTTTCCCTGCAGACGGTTAGCCGCGTCATTAACAACGGCCCGAATGTCCGCGCTGAGATGAAAGAGCGGGTGCAGGCAAGCATCGACAAGCTCGGCTATGTTCCTTCCATTGCCGCGCAGCGGATGAGCGGTTCGAGATCGTACATTATCCTAGCGATCAACGATCGCGACCTGACGATTGCCGATTGGCGCGCTCGCGAGGGCCGCGACTGGGTCGACCAGATGCTGCTGGGAGGAATGCTCACCTGCGCGGAGCATGGTTATCGAATGCTGATCGAGCTTGTCGACACTCATAACGATCATGTCGAACGCGAACTCGGCGCGGCCATCGCGGCCCTCCAGCCGGATGGCGTCATCCTCACCCCCCCGAACTCCGAAAACTCGCTCATAACCGGCCTGCTCGCCGAGCGCGGCATACCGTTTGCGAGGATCGGTTCGAAGCGGGATGGGCCCGGCATCGCCATGACAATGGGCGACACGCACAATGCGCGTCTCGCCACGGAGCACCTGATCGAATTGGGTCACGAGCGCATCGGCCTCATTGCAGGCCCCGAGGGTTTCAGCCTTTCGGAGTGGCGTATCGAAGGTTGGCAGCAGGCAATGGAGAAGCGAGGATTGTCGTACGAGGGCCTTTTCGAAAGAGGGGATTTCGGTTTCGACAGCGGTGCCGAAGCTGCAAGAAAACTCCTCGATCGGGAACGGCCCCCAACTGCAATCATCGCCAGTAGCGATCAGATGGCCCTGGCCACGCTCGAAGTGGCACGCGATCGCGGCCTGGACATACCGGGCGACCTTTCGCTGATCAGCTTCGATAATTCGCCTATCGTGCGCTTTACCCAGCCTGCCCTGACTGCGATCGACCAGCCTATCGCTGCCACGACTTCCCGTGCAGTCGAGCTCCTGATCGGAGCGCGCAAAACGAAGCCTGCAGAGCATCCCATCTCACTCAAGGGCGAACTTGTGGTACGCGGATCCACTGCGCAGGCTCCTGTTCGTGGCGCAAGCTGAGTCCGGTTCTCCCCAGCACCAATCGCTGCGCTTCTTGTGGCTCTATGCACTCGCCGTGGCCGGCGGGGCAGTATCCTATGTTCCGTTTCTGACGCTTCTCCTGCCGGTCCGCGTGACGGATCTGGCCGGAAGTGAAACGATCACTTATCTCGCATATATCGCCTTCGCCGGGGCAATTGCGGCCAGCATCGCGAATATCGGCTTCGGTTGGGCCAGCGATCGCACCGGTACGCGGGTCCCTTGGATCCTGGGGGGACTCCTCCTGTCATGCCTCCTGCTAATATCGGTGAGCGAGGCAAAGACACCGGCGCACCTCATCGGCCTCATCGTGGTGTGGCAGCTTGCGCTGAACATGATGCTCGCCCCGCTTACGGCGTGGGCC
Organism: Qipengyuania huizhouensis; assembly: GCF_019711635.1. GTDB lineage: Bacteria > Pseudomonadota > Alphaproteobacteria > Sphingomonadales > Sphingomonadaceae > Qipengyuania > Qipengyuania huizhouensis. Next base: position 99,238 of record NZ_JAIGNT010000006.1, read on the forward strand.
GGAGATGTCGTGCCCGACGCACAGAAGGGCCTGCTCGGAGGGCTGCTGGCTTTCGCCCCCGCCCTGGGTGCCGCCGCCGGTGCGCTCGTGACCATTCCGGGTCTGGCCAATCCGGATGGGCGGCTGATCCTCGTCGCGCTGCTGGTCGCGGGCATGGTCCTGCCCGTCGTGCTCTTCGGCAAGCCGGTTCCGATGCCGCACCTTATGTCCTCGGGGGCCGAAATTCCCGGATCGCGGCGAACATTCAGGCGCGGTGCCGTCTCCAGAATGTGGCTGGCGCGATTGCTGGTGCAGATCGCGGAGGCGGCGCTCTTCGCTTACCTCCTAATCTGGTTCGTCAGCATCGACGAAAACTTTACCGACAATGACACGGCGCGGATATTCGCGGTAGTCTTGGGCCTATCCGTGCCGCTGGCGCTTCTCGCAGGGCGATGGTCGGACCGGCGCGACCGGCCGATCCTCCCGCTGGCAATAGGCGCAGGCATAGGGACCGGGGGGCTGCTCATCATGGCTCTGGCACAGGACCTCGCCGGGGCCATCGCCGGATATGTCGTCTTCGGCCTGTCGACCGGCGTCTTCCTTGCACTGCATTCCAGCCAGACCCTGCGCGTGCTGCCGCGCCCGGAAACGCGGGGCCGCGATCTCGGGCTGTTCAATCTCACCAACACCATGCCGAGCCTGATTATGCCGTGGCTGACGATTACGCTGGTCCCGCTCTTCGGCTTTGCCGGACTCTTCGTCGCCCTTGCCGCTCTGGCAGCGATTGCGACCGCATTATTGGTGACGATGCCCCGCTCGAACTAGTCGCTTGATTTTGCGCACGCCTCATGGCAACCCCGGTGATTGATAACGTTCTCAAAAGGACGCAGAGGGATGATGGATATGAAGGCGTTTTGGATGGCGACTGCCGCTGCGGTACTCTTGGGAGGCTGCAGCACGGTTCCCGGCGGGATGGAAACACCCTCGGAGGCGGTCGCTCCATCCAGCGAAGACGCACGCGTGGCCGACCTGCTTTCGCGCATGAGCTTGGAGCGCAAGGTCGCGCAGCTCATCCAGCCGCAGATCAACAGTTTCACGGCAGAGGATATGCGCCGATACCGTTTCGGCAGCTATCTCAACGGCGGCAATGGCGGTCCCTATGGCGATGAATTCGCCGAAGCATCCGAATGGCTTCGGCTGGCAGACGAGATGTATCTCGCCTCGGTCGCACCCATGGAAAATGGCGAACCGGTCATCCCGACCATGTGGGGCACCGATGCCGTCCACGGTCACACCAATGTCGTGCGCGCCACGGTCTTCCCGCACAACATCGGGCTTGGCGCAACGCGCGATCCCGACCTGCTTCGCCGCATCGGTGAAGCAACCGCAGTGGAGATCGAGGTTACGGGCATCGACTGGAATTTCTCGCCCACCGTCGCCGTCGCGCGGGATGATCGCTGGGGCCGCACCTACGAAAGCTATTCCGAAGATCCCGCCATCGTGGCCCCCTTGGGGGCTGCCCTCGTCGAAGGTCTGCAGGGCCCCAAGGGCGATCCCGACCGCCTCGGGGCCGGTCACGTCATTGCCACGGCCAAGCACTTCTTCGGTGATGGCGGAACCGACAAGGGCGTCGACCAGGGCGAGGTCACCGGCGACATCGAAGCGCTGAAGAAAGTGCATGCCGCCCCCTATCCCGCCGCTATCGATGCGGGCGTGGAAGCCGTCATGGCCAGCTTCAACTCGATCAACGGCCGCAAGATGCATGGCAACGAGGCGCTGCTGACCGGCGTCCTGCGCGATGAGCTGGGCTTCGACGGACTGGTCGTCGGCGACTGGAACGGCCACGGACAGGTCGCGGGATGCACCAATACCGATTGCCCGCAGTCACTGCTGGCGGGGCTCGACATCTACATGGTGCCCGACGAATGGAAGGGCCTGCTCGAAACCCTCGTGGCACAGGTGAACGACGGCACCATCCCGATGGCAAAGCTGGACGAGGCCGTGAGCCGCGTGCTGCGCGTGAAAATGCGCGCCGGCCTGCTCGATGAGTTCGTCGAGCCATCGAACCGTCCCAATGCGGGCGATTACGAGCTGCTCGGTTCGCCCGAACACCGTGCGATTGCGCGCGAGGCGGTCGCCAAGTCGCAGGTCCTGCTCAAGAACAACGGCGTCCTTCCACTGAAGGGCGGAGCGAACATTCTCGTCGCCGGCACTGCCGCAGACGATATCGCGCAAGCATCGGGCGGCTGGACGCTGACCTGGCAGGGCGGCGGCGAACTCGACAACAGATACTTCCCCGGCGCCACCTCGATCTGGAGCGGCCTCGAAGCCGCAGTCGAAGAAAGCGGCGGGCAGGCCACGCTGTCGGTCGACGGCAGTTATTCGGCCAAGCCCGATGTCGCCGTCGTGGTGTTTGGCGAGGAACCCTATGCGGAATTCGCAGGCGACCGGAAGCATCTCGGTTTCTCGGATGAGGAAGGCCTTGGCCTTCTCCGCAAGTTCAAGGCCGAAGGCGTGCCCACGGTTGCCGTGTTCCTTTCCGGCCGCCCGATGTGGGTCAATCGCGAGCTCAACGCCGCCGATGCATTCGTGGCGTCCTGGCTTCCAGGCAGCGAAGGTGCAGGCGTTGCCGATGTCCTGACCGGCGCGCATCCGGCCACCGGCAAGCTCGGCTTCAGCTGGCCCGCGACCTGCGACTCCGGTCCGCTCAACGGGCCGGACGGCGCTCTCTTCCCGGTCGGATACGGGCGTTCGCTGGAGGATACCGCCGCCATCCCCATGCTGGACGAGACCTGCGACGCCCTGCTCGCGGGGGCGAGTTCGGAATGGTTCGTGAATGGCCGGTTCGAGACTGGCATCTCCGCCAGCGCCGGCGGCACCGATCTCCCGAACCTTCGCGGATCCGCTGCGGGAGTCAGCGTGCGCGGCATCGACAGGAATGCCCAGGAAGATTCGCGCGAAATCACCTTCTCGCCCGGATCCTCCCTCACCATCGCGCAGGAAGGCGAAGGCGCGGGAGCGTACCGCATCCTCTACCGTGTGAAGCAGCGGCCGGTCCAGCCGGTCACGCTCGCAACGGGCACCGCGACCATCGACCTGACCCAGCCGCTTTCGGTCGCCGCGGAGAAAGACTGGCGCGAAATGATCATTACGCAGGAATGCGCGGCCGGACTGGGCGACAGCCTGACCTTCACCAGCGCGGGCACATTCAGCTTCGACATCGCCACGATCACGCGTGAGGAACTGGCCGAAGGAACGGATTGTTCGTTCTGATCGGCATTCGTATTCGTTTTGTATGAAAGCGAAAGGCTGGCACACACAGCGGCGCAACAATACCCGGGCAATACAGGATCGCGCCGGGACTTGGGAGGACAATCGAAATGGCACTTGCACCCGACGTCGCGTCGAGCACGGATCCGCATCCGGTGGATGTCCATGATGACAGCCCGCCGGTGAACGCACCGGGCCTCCAGTATTTCGTCTTCGGCCTGTTCTTCATTTTCGGCGGCATAACTTCGCTGAACGACGTGTTGATTCCGAAGTTGAAAGAGCTGTTTACGCTCAGCTGGACCGAGGCGATGCTCGTGCAGTTCTGCTTCTTCGCCGCCTATCTGCTGATTGGCATTCCGGGCGCGAAGCTCGTGAAGAAAATCGGCTATATGCGCGGTGCGGTCGCGGGCCTTGCGACGATGATCTTGGGCTGCCTCCTCTTCATCCCGGCAAGCCAGACGGCCACCTATGTCCTTTTCCTCGGGGCCCTGTTCATTCTGGCCAGCGGCGTAGTCATCGTGCAGGTGGTGGCCAACCCGCTCATCAGTCTGCTCGGGCCGCCCAGCACGACGCATAGCCGCCTGACTTTCGCTCAGGCGTTCAACTCGCTGGGCACGACCGTATTTCCCATCGTCGGCGCCGCCGTTATCCTCGGTAGCCTTGCCGGAGTGACGGCAGACCAACTTTCAGGCGCCGAACTGCAGGCGTATCGCCAGCAGGGTAGCGAGGCGATCTGGCAGGGGTACCTGGGTGTGGCAGCGCTCATCGCATTGGTCGCATTTGCCGTCTGGATGTTCCGCAATCGTCTGCCGCACGATCCCAAGATCATGGGCGAAGGATCGCTGGTGTCATGGCAGCGCTATTTTACCGGCATCGCACTCGTCGCGGCAGGCGCCTTTTTCGCTATTCAGATTAGCGGTTGGTTAGGCGTTCTGTTCATTCTTATGGCCCCGGCGGTCTGGCTATATGACAATAGCCTGCTCAAGCGCACACGCTTCAGCTTCGGCGCCTTGTGCATCTTTCTCTATGTCGGCGCAGAGGTCTCGATCGGCTCGGTAGTAATCAACTATCTTCTGCTTGAGCGCGTCATGGCCGATGGTGGACCTATAACCGAGTTCCTGAACGCATTGTTTGGTGCCGAGCCAAATGCTGTCGAGTGGATGATTGGCCTTTACTGGGGCGGCGCGATGGTGGGCCGTTTCATCGGGTCCGCAGCCTTGCGCATTTTCAGCCCGGGCAAGATTCTTGCCTTCAATGCGACAGGTTCGATCCTCCTCATCCTTATCTCGACAATCAGCTCAGGTGAGCTTGCCGGTTTCACTTTGCTTTCAGTCGGCCTGATGAACTCAATCATGTTCCCGACCATCTTCTCTCTCGCTTGTGAGAAATTGGGCCCCCGGGCGGCAGACGGGTCGGGTATCATCAATGTCGCCATCTTCGGCGGTGCAGTCGTGCCGCTGCTCTTTGGCGTGGTGGCCGATGCCACAGGGGGCAGCCTAGCCACAGCGATGATTATTCCGATCATTTGCTATGCGATCATCGCAGGCTTCGGCATCTTCGCAAGAAGACCTGCAGTCGCATAAGAATTCGCATTCGCGAAGACACTTCGGGGGTTCGCAAGGTAGCTTCGCTCTGCCATGCGGCCCCCGAATTCTCTTGAGCCACAGGGACGCCCATGACCGACGCCGAACTCGCCGCCCATCTTGCCGAAGTGGCGGGCAAGATCCTCATCCAGGTGCGCGAGAGCGGCATGTTCGAAGGCAAGAGCCTCGGCAAGGCCGGCGACCAGACGGCCAACCAGTTCCTGTGCCACGCGATCGCGCAGCAACGTCCGGATGACGGCCTGCTCTCCGAAGAAAGCCGGGACACCGACGAACGCCTGATCAAGGAGCGGGTCTGGATCGTCGATCCGGTCGACGGGACGCGCGAATATGGCGAGGCTCGCAGCGACTGGGCCGTCCATGTCGCTCTGTGCCTCGGCGGCAAGCCGGAAATCGGCGCAGTCGCCCTGCCCGGCCTCGACATGGTGCTGCGCACCGACAGGCCCATCGAAGTGCCTCCTGCTGCGGCTACACCGCGCATGGTCGTGAGCCGCACGCGGCCCGCCAGGGAGGCCCTTGCGGTCGCCGAGGCGATCGGCGCCGAACTGGTGGGCATGGGCTCGGCAGGTGCCAAGGCCATGGCCGTCGTGCGCGGCGAAGCCGAAATCTACCTGCACACCGGCGGGCAATACGAATGGGACAGCGCCGCCCCCGCCGCGGTTGCTTTGGCCCACGGCCTGCACGCCAGCCGCATCGACGGCAGCCCGCTCACCTACAATCAGGCCGACACATATATGCCCGACTTGGTCATCTGCCGACCCGAATGGGCCGAGCGGGTGCTTGCCGAGGTCGCGAAAATCCCCGGCTAGGCTTCGGCCAGACTACCGAGAACCTTTCGCAAGGGTTCGAGGTGATGAGAATAGGGACGCCAGACTTCCATTCCGTCGCGATTGAGCGGGCGGCGAACCTGTTCGCTGCTTGGCGTGCGTACAGTTCGCTTGAGCCGATGGAACTCGAGCAGGTCATTCTCCCACTCGAGACCCAGATATTCGAGTGTTGGGCCCAATTGTCCCTGAGGGCCCTCGACCAGCGCTGCGTAATCGATTGGGTGAACAAGCCCGGGGCACCTGTCGGCAAAATGGTCCATCAGGCGGACATTTTCGATATAGCTGCGTCCGACATGCTCCAACGCAAATGAGGATGCATGTACACTGGTGAAAGATTGCGTGAAGTTCGAGAAACAACAGTCCATCGCGTTTCGCCGAATGCTGATAAACCGCGCCTGTGGCAGTATCTTGCGAATAAAAAGGACGTTGCTCCAGTTTTGCGGCATCTTGTCGATGAAAAGCGGGGTGCCTTTTTCAAGATGCAGGGCGGCGCGGGCCATGTAATCCCTTCCAAGCGCCTCGGCCAGGTCAGGGCTCATCCCGTGAATAGCCTGTGTGACAGTAACCTTGTTCTGGCGCGTGGCCATCTCCATGAAACTGCGTAGAATTGCGGGAATATAGGGCAACTCGCCTACTGGCTCTATCTGCGAGTGCGATCCCAGCATTTGCTCAAGCAATGTCGAGCCCGAACGCGGCATTGAGACGATGAATACAGGCACGGCTTCGCCGACCGGTTTTTGAGGTAGTCGGGATATATAACCGGCGTCGACGCTGGCGGTGATCTCGTCCACTTCGAGCGTAAGTTCTTCCGGATCGTAATTAAGCGATTCCGCGCGGATCTGATTGCCTTCTCGATAATGTGCGAACGCTTCCTCGAAGTTTTTCCTGTCGTGGTATGCTCGGGCCAGAGCAAAATGAAGCGGAGCCGAATTCCGCTCGTCCACTGCGATCGCCAATGCCGCTTGCATCGTTTGCAGATCTTCGTCGGTGAGAATGGGGGCCTTGATGCTTGCCAGCCCCCACCATGCGTCTCCAAAACCATCATCGATCAGAATAGCTCGTCGATAGGCAACGACTGCATCGTCGACTTGCCCGTTCGCTCGCAGGCTGTGGCCGTAAGCAATCCAGGCCTGCACATGGTCTGGATGCGCATCCGATATCGCGCGATACATCTCTCTGGCCTTATCGCCGTTACCGGTCTTTTCGTAGATCGACGCAAGGATAAGTTCCGTATTGGGGTCGGGCTTTTCCCGGTTCAGAACCTCGAATAATTCCCGGGCTGCTGCAGTCTTTGCTTGCTGATTGAATACCGCCGCAAGCTGGCGCCGCGTTTCGTAATCTCGGACACCGGAATTGATCGCCTTGCGCAGAAAATGCTCTGCCTGACCGAGCGCGCCCAGTTTGGCCGCAGCTTCACCGAGCATGGCGAAAGCTTGCGGATGGCCGGGGTTATGGCGGAGAAACCCGATCAATTGCTGCGCAGCCGGCTCGAACTTGTTGTCCTCCATCAATTCCCTGATGGGAAACAGGCCGGGATGAACGGATGGGACCACTTTCACCTGCATCAGCTATAGCCCAAGAGCTTGCGCAGGCCCGGCGCCTGATAATCTACCAACTCGCGATGCCTCTCGGGTAATGTGTCGGGAAGATCGATGGTCACGCCTGTGAGGTTCTCGCGCGCCGTCGCGCTTTCATCGCGTGTGGAGCCGGCCTTCACGCGCTCGGCCCAGTCATCCGGCATGGCGATTCCGCAGGCGCTCAGCAGTTCGTCGAAAAACTCCTCTGCCGCGCTACTACCGGTGTCCTGAACGTGGGAGACAAGCTCTTCATACTTAACGATATGACAGCGCGCACCCAACCATGCGGCCGCGTTGAGTTCGTAGATATCGTTTAACGACGGTAACTTTTGGGGGAGCCCGAAGATCATCATCGTCAACAACTCATCGCTGGACAAAACGCCGGTACGCAAGTGATCGACATTCCCACGAAATTGCTCGGACAGAATGAAACGGGCCCGCGCGATGACCCAGTCGTATGGATCGCGATAAAGCAGGATCCGGCGAAGATTGGCGGTTTCGATGAGCGAAGCATCGGCGAAAAAGAGATGGCCCCAGCTTAGCTGAGGCCGAGCCGGATCGAAGGCATCACGATGTGTCTGAAGATTGCCCCATTGGATGAAATCGGCCGCATAGGTCTGTTCGACGGGCACGAACATGCGCAGGATATTGCGGAGGAGATGGCTCCCGCTTTTCGGAATGGAGTTGAGGAAAACGCCCTGCTGGAGCGGCTTCCGGTCGAAACGCTCGCCGACTTCGTCGAGATTATCGCGCTGAATGATGATTTCCGGCATTTCCGCTCCTTCCCGATCGCCTAACAGAAGGGGCGGCATGTTGCCATGCCGCCCCATCGTATTCGAACGGTCGCCCGTCCGTGTCTGTCGTGCTCAGAACTTGAGCGAGACGTTGACGAAGGCGCGGCGTCCCACAAACGGATACTGCGACGCTGCTACAACCGGACCAAGCATCGATATCTGACCACCGTTGCGCACCGAAACACGCGGCGGACGGGTATCGAAGATGTTGCTGACACCCGCGGTAAGCTCCGCACGACCGTCGGCGATTTCCTGGCTCAACGAGAAGTTGTGATAGAAAGTCGCGTCCGCGGTGAGGTCAGGACAATAGGTGCCATAGACTGGCAGGTCGTCGCTTGGATCGTCCGTACCCTGGTTATTGAAGGAATTCAGGCACGGGCCGCCGTAACGATCTTCGAAATCCTGCTGGTCCGACGTCGCCCCGATCAGGTTCACGCCATAGAACACGGTCAGACCCGACGGATGAGCCCAGGTGGCACGGAAGTCGGCAACCCACTTGGGCGATCCGGCTTCTCCGTTGCTCGACTCCACCGGCGAGGTCGGAAGGAGCTGGAAATCCCTGTCGAGCTGGCGTGTTGCTTCGGCGCGCAACGTGAAGAGACCTGCATCGCCCAGATCGTGAGACAGATTGGCGGAGAAATCGATCCCCGAATTCTTCTGGCTCGCGATGTTGATGAACTGGTCGTAGATTTCATCGATCTGATAGACCGCAGTCGCATTCTGGCCGCGCGTGAACTGATTACAGAGCGGTTCGTTGGCGAAATCTTCCGAATCGTAGCACCCGAAAAGGATGTTCTGGGCACCCAGCTGCGAAATCTCGCCATTCACCTCGATGTCGAAATAGTCGACTGCGAAGCTGAATTCCGTATCCGGCAGGAATCCGAAATTAGGCGTCAGAACCATGCCGAAAGTCTTGGCCTTCGAGGTTTCGGCCTCGAGAATTCCAAGGCCGCCCGATGCGAACGAGGTCGCGGTGATACCTCCCCCCTGGTAGTCATCGGGGATTCCGTCTGCTGCGCAGTTGTCGGCCACCCGCTGCGAGGTGGTGCCGTTCTGCACCCCAGCACCATAGTTGATGCACGGATCGATACGCTGGTTGATGAAGCTCGTTTCGTCGGCAAGGAACTGCTCGAACAGCGCCGGTGCGCGGAACGAGGTGCCATAGCTACCACGGAAGCGTAGCCAATCCGTCAACGCCCAGTTGAGGCCGATCTTGTATGTAAAGTTGCCGTTATCCTCGTCCTGCACGCCGTCCGACCGGCGCGTTGCCGTCACGTTGGTAAGACGACCGGCGAGATAAAAGGTGAGGTTTTCGAAGAAAGGGCGATCGGCAAGCAGAGGGATGCTGAGTTCGCCAAACGCTTCGGTGGTCACGCTCTTACCGGCGGTAACACCGCCAGAGCTGGCGCCCCAGGCGTTGCCGGCGAGGGTAATGTCACCCGGTGTGTCCTCGATCTTGTCGCGGCGTGCCGTAATACCGGCGGCGAGACCAAGCGGTCCGCCGGGAAGGTCGAAGAGCTCGCCGGAGACGACTGCTTCGCCCGTCAGCTGGGTATAGATCGTGCGACCTTCTTCCCAGTCGAACAGGAAGCCGATCTGTTCCTGCGTCAGATTGCCGCGCAGGAATTCGGGATCCGCCCACGGAATGTCGATGCAGTTACGGCCCGAGATAGGCGTGACCGTCCCTACACAGGAGCTGTATTGGAAATAGCCCGTGTCATAGGCATCCTGCAGGATTTGCTGCGACCGGTAGCGTCCATCGCTCCGGCTATACTGGACATAGGCGTCATAATTCCAGTTTCCGACCGATGAAATATTGCCGCGAAGGCCGCCGACACCGCGATAGTAATCGACTTTCTGACTGTTGTCGGCCTGATTGGTGATCGCCGTAGGACTGATGAAGTTTACACCTTCGAAGCCATCGCCCCAGTAGTTATAGGAGTCTCCAGGACCAGTCCCATAGAGCTCTCCAGTCCATCCGAAGTTCCAGAACTGGCGCCAGCCATTCTGGTAAGTTTCGCGCCGGTTGAAAAGAAACTCGCCAAACAATTCGACTGCATCCGAAAGCTCGTAAGCCCCTTCGGCATAAGCAGTATAGAGGTCGGTTTCCGGAATTAGCGTCTGCTCTCCGGCATAGGGGTGGTAGGCATTCTGCACCGCCATGCTTTCCGAATTGTACCCGGTCGGGAAGAACCCTTCGGGTGCACCGAAGTCACCGGCGTAGGCTGGATCACCATAGGCAGGAATGCCGAGATTTCCGGCCGCCACACCATTTTGGTACTGGTACTGAAGCAGGACAGTGCTTCCATTGGGCGAAGTCTGGATACCCGTGTTCGGTCCGCCCGGCCCGTCAAGCCGCATGTTGTCGATCAGGTTGTAGGTCCAGATATGGCCCCAGCGCAGATCGTCACACATCGGTTGACCGGTGCGCGGATCGATCAGGTCGGCGCGGCCACCACTTTCGTCGAAAATGTACGACTCGGGGCAAGCCAGATATGCACGATCGTTGCGAGCCAGTTCGTTCGTATGCGAATAATCGCCGGCGATGGTGAAATGGCCGCGATCGAAGGTCTTGGTATAGGCCAGGCTGCCGCGATATTCCTCACCGCCGCTGTCGAAGGGCGCCGAAACATTGAAGTCCAGCGACAGGCCATCCTCGCGGTTGCCGGTGAAGATGTTTACGACACCTGCGATGGCGTCCGAACCGTAGATCGACGAAGCCCCGGTCTTCAGGATCTGGATGTCGTTGACGATCGAGAGCGGAAGGACGTTGAGGTCGAAGGACGACACTGCGCCGCGCGTACCGGCAGGGCCGGCCCGGCGTCCGTTGAGCAGAACCAGCGTCCGGTTCGGTCCGAGGCCGCGAAGGTCGATCGTTTGCGCGCCCGGGCCTCCGTTGGTTACGAAGTTGGACGATAGGGCTGCAGTGATCTGCGTCGAACCGGCAGCGACCGGCGAACTTTGCAGCGCGCTCGCAAGATCGAGCTTGCCTTCCTGCCTTGCGACTTCGGGGCTGACGATCGAGATCGGGTCGGGGCTATTGAACGGAGTTACCGACGTGATACGCGAACCCGTAACGACAATCGCGTCCGGTACAGCCGCCTCCTCGGTAGTGACGGTTACGGGAGCTTCTTCTTCACTCTCCGTTTCCTGCGCGTATGCGCCGCTGGAGAGCGCAATCGCTGCAAGACCGGCACCGGCCCTCAAAACCGAACGGCGCTTCGAATTCAAACTGCTTTGATGCATTAATGCCCCCAAATTATCTATTCTGCAGCGTCCATTGGTAAAGATGACATCGAAAGTTACAAGGACACCCCCTCTTTCCGCACTCCTCGAAGCTGCGGACTGCGACTTCTGCGCAACACCGACCTAAATCCTACCGTGCTCTCACCCCAATCGATCAGGTCTCGACCTGCGCCAGCAATTGTCTCGCACGGCTGAGATGAGGCCGGTCTAGCATCCTGCCCTTGTGACCGATGGTGCCGGCGCCCGGGTGGGCTTCGAACAGCGCCACGATCTCGCGGGCCTCTGCGATTTCGTCCTCTCCCGGGGTGAAGGCGGCGTTGATCACCGGGACCTGCGCGGGATGGATCGCCAGCATTCCGCGGTAGCCATCGCGTCTCACGCGCCCGGCGCGGGCGTTCAGGCCTTCCAGATTGCGGAAATCGCCGTCGATCGTCTCGATGGCGGGTACGCCCGCGGCCGCAGCGCCCAGCAGGGTCAGGCTGCGCGCCAGTTCATAGGTGAACGTGTATTGCCCGTCCGGCCCGCGGTTCGAAAGCGCCCCGATGGAATCGGCAAGGTCCTCCGCCCCCCACGTCATCGCCACCAGGCGGGGTGCGCCGGCATAGTCGCCGGTCGTGAACATCGCGGCGGCGACTTCGGTGACCAGCGCAATCACCGGTGTGGTTCCGGCGGGAACGCCATTCTCCAGCTCCAGCGCAGTCAGCATCCGGTCCAGCTCTTCGACGTCATGCCGCCCGCGCGATTTGGGAAGCATGATACCGCCCGGCCCCACGGGCATGATCGCATCGAGATCGTCCGCTGTGTGCGGACCGTCCAGCGGATTGACGCGCACCCATAGCCGCTCCCGCTCGGCTTCGCTGCGCCCGGACAGGAATGCGCGGATCGCTTCGCGTGCGCCCCCCTTGGCATCCTCCGCCACCGCGTCCTCGAGATCGAAGATCACGATATCCGCCTCGCCCTCGGCGGCCTTGGTCATCTTTTTCTCGCTGTCGCCGGGCGCAAAGAGCCATGATCGGTGGCGGGCGGGAAGGCGTGCTGCTTGGGTCACTTCGCAAATTCCTCGAATTGGTCTTGTGCCCTAGAGCGAAGGAGGGGCGGTATGGTCAAGACCGGGATGCTGCCGAATGCCATATGGAGAAGGTCCGAAGCACGACCGGCACCGGGATCCATGCAGGGATTGAAACGATTTCCCGTTTTGCTCGCTTGTATGGCGAAGGGAAAAATTATGGCGGCACGCGCATATTGGCAGGGGCAGATCAGGCTGGCGCTGGTTTCGATACCGGTGGAGATCTACTCCGCCACGAAATCGGGCGCCAAGATCCGCTTCAATCAGATCCACGAGCCGAGCGGCAAGCGGATTTCCTATGAGAAGGTGGTCCCCGGGATCGGCCCGGTGGACCGCGACGAGATCATCAAGGGTTACGAGATATCCAAGGGCAATTACGTGCTGCTCGAGGATGACGAGATCGAAGCGGTCAAGATCGAGAGCAAGCGCACGCTCGAACTGGTCCAGTTCGTGGACGCCTGCGAGATCGATCCGCTGTATTTCGAGAAGCCCTATTATGTCGCCCCGCAGGACGAGCTGGCGGAAGAAGCCTTCATCGTGCTGCGCGAGGCGCTGCGAAAGGCGAAAAAGGTCGCGCTCGGCCAGCTTTCTGTCCGGGGAAGCGAGAAACTCGTCGCGATCAAGCCCTGCGGCAAGGGCCTGCTGCTCGAAACCCTCCGCTATGCCGACGAGGTGCGTCAGGGGCAGGCATTCTTCGACGAGATCGACGATGCTAAACCCAAGAAGGAACTGCTGGATCTCGCCAATACGCTGATCGAACAGAAAAGCGCGCCGTTCGATGCGGGCGAATATGAAGACCGCTACGTCGATGCCCTGCGCAAGCTGATCGACAAGAAGGCGAAATCCAAGAGCAAGAAGGCGATCATCGAGGATGTGGACGAGCAGGATACGTCCGGCGGTTCGAATGTGATCGACCTGATGGCGGCGCTCAAGAAATCCGTCGGCGAGGACAAGCCCAAGAAGGCAGCCAAGAGCAAGAAGTCGGCCTAGCCATGGCGGGTGCGAAGGATGCCCTCGGCGAATACAACGCCAAGCGCGATTTCAAGCGCACTCCGGAACCTGCGGGCGAAAGCAAGGGGAGCAAGCACGGAAACCTCTTCATCGTCCAGAAGCACGATGCGACCCGCCTGCACTGGGACCTGAGGCTGGAGGTCGATGGCGTGCTGAAAAGCTGGGCGGTGACGAAGGGTCCCTCGCCCGATCCCGATATCAAGCGCCTTGCGGTTCGCACCGAAGACCATCCGATGTCCTATGCCGAATTCGAGGGAGTGATCCCGAAAGGCGAATATGGCGGCGGCACGGTGATGCTCTGGGACCGGGGAAGCTGGCAGCCGGTCGAAGGCAAGACCGCGAAGGACCTCGACAAGGGACATCTCCATTTCCGCCTCGATGGCGAACGGATGAAGGGTGAATGGCTGCTCATCCGCCTGAAGAAGAAGGCCAAGGAAAAGCGGGAAAACTGGCTGCTGCGCAAACTGCAGGACGAATGCGCCGAAGAGGGCGATGCGCTGGTGGAGCGCGAACTCACCAGCGTGCTCACCGGCCGATCCATGGCCGAAATTGCCGCGGACAAGGAAGGCGAATATTCGCTCGCGGGCAAAAAGGACGACGCCTTTCTCGCCCAGATGGAGAAGGCTTCGCAGCGAAACGCGAAAAAGGGCACTTCGAAGCGCCGCAAACCCGCACCGCTGCCGAAATACCGCAAACCCCAGCTCGCCACGCTGGTGGACGCGGTGCCCGCAGGCAATCGGTGGCTGCACGAAATCAAGTTCGACGGTTACCGCACGCTGGTCGCCGCGAAGGGCGACAAGGTCCGCATCTATACGCGCAACGGCAAGGACTGGACCGACAAGTTCGGCCCGCTGGTCGAGGCCATCGCCGGTCTCGATCTCCCTGCCTGCCTGATCGACGGCGAGATCGTCGCCTATGATGCCAAGGGCAATCCGGATTTCTCCAGCCTGCAGAAGGTGCTGAAGAGAGGTCACGGATCCCAGACCGGCTCCGACCGCCTTGCTCTCTACGCCTTCGACCTCCTCGAACTGGACGGCGAGGACCTCAAGGACCTGCCCAATGTCGAGCGCAAGGAACGGCTCGAAGCGCTTCTCGGAAAGGCCGAAGCGCCGATCCACGTTGCCGAGCACGTCCTGGGTGCCGGCGAGAAGCTCTACCGGGCCATGTGCGATGCCGGGCAGGAAGGGATCATCTCGAAAACCGTCGATGGCAGGTATTCCTCTCGCCGCAGCAAGTCGTGGGTGAAGGTCAAATGCACGCGGAGGCAGGAATTCGTCATCATCGGCTGGAAGAAATCTAGCGCGAAGGGTCGCCCTTTTGCATCGCTCCTTCTCGCCCAGCATGAGGGCGGCGAACTGATCTACAAGGGCAATGTCGGAACAGGCTTTGCATCGGACGATCTGGACAGTGTTTCAGCCTCGATGAAGCGCTTGATCCGCAAGACCCCTGCAGCGCATGTGGACCGCGCCTCGTCCCGCGGAGTGACCTGGATTACCCCCAAACTGGTCGCGGAAATCGCCTTTACGGAATTCACTGCCGATGGAAACGTGCGCCACGCAAGCTTCCTCGGCCTGCGCGAAGACAAGGATGCCGCCAGCGTCAAACCGGAGAAGGCGAAGCCCGGTCCGGCCGCAGGAAAGGCCGTCGAGATTTCCAGCCGCGACCGGGTAATCTTCCCCGACAGCGGCCAGACCAAGGGCGATCTGGCAGACTATTACGAAGTCATTTCCCCGCTGATGCTGCCCTTCGCTGCAAGGCGCCCGATAAGCCTCGTCCGCTGCCCTCAAGGCCGGGCAAAGAAGTGCTTTTTCCAGAAGCATGACAGCGGGAGCTTTGGCGACGCGGTTCACCACGTACCCATCCGCGAAAAGGACGGCGGGCACGAAGACTACCTGTATGTCGACGATCAGCGCGGACTGCTCCAATGCGTACAGATGGGTACGATCGAGTTTCACGGCTGGGGCGCGCGGTCGGATGATGTCGAGGCCCCCGACCGGATGATCTTCGATCTCGATCCGGACGAGGGGTTGGATTTCGGCGATGTGAAAAGTGCTGCGCGCGACATTCGCGATCAGCTTGCCGACCTGGGCCTCACCAGCTTCGCCATGCTGTCCGGCGGCAAGGGCGTGCACATCGTCGTCCCGCTCGCGACTGGCCACGATTGGGACCGGCACAAGGATTTCGCCCGGCGATTTGCGGAAGCCCTCAGCGTGGCGGAACCTGATCGCTTCACGGCGAACATGAGCAAGGCGAAGCGCAAGGGGCGGATCTTTATCGACTGGCTACGCAATCAGCGCGGTGCCACCGCCATACTTCCTTACTCGGCGCGTGCGCGATCCGGAGCTCCGGTGGCGGTACCGCTGGCGTGGAGCGAGCTCAAATCCATGAAGAACGCCCATCCTTTTTCTATCGACGACGCCCAGACCCTGCTCAAGCGTGCCCAATCCAAACCATTGAATGGATGGGGTTTCGCGGATCAGCGTTTGCCCGACCTCTAATCGGTCGCGGCCGTCGAAACCCATTTCGAACTGTTGATCGGGGGAATATAGAGGGCATGAATTCCACCTCTCGATTGCGCACGCAAAAACACCCTAGACCCGCCGCGCCTAAGGTGAAAATCGGAATCCCGATTAGAAAACCGTCCGGATACTGCCCGATTGGAGCAATAGATCCGAGCCGCAAAGCCTTGGTTTTTGTATGTTTCAGTGGTTGCGGGGGTTGGATTTGAACCAACGACCTTCAGGTTATGAGCCTGACGAGCTACCGGACTGCTCCACCCCGCGGTACCATATGTTTCGCCCGGACCTGTGATCCAGAGACGAAAAAGCCGCCGCTCGGTTCGCACCGGCAGCGGCTTTTGAAACTGTGAATGGGTTATTCCACATGCCCGCCGGCTATAATGCCTGGCGACGACCTACTCTTCCAGTGCTTGAGCACTAGTACCATCGGCGCTGTCCGGTTTCACGGCCGAGTTCGAGATGGGATCGGGTGGGTCACAGACGCTAAGGTCACCAAGCAATAGAGCTGGCGGACATGGGTTTAAATCGATGCACGATACTGGGCGTTTATCCGGCTAGAGTTTCCTCCACCTCAAAGACAACCAGCAGGGCTGTCGTTGATGGTATGGATCCTACAAGCGCGAAAAGAACTATTAGGACCGGTTAGCTACACGCATTACTGCGCTTCCACACCCGGCCTATCAACGTCGTGGTCTACGACGGTTCGAAGATACCTTATCTTAAGGGAGGCTTCCCGCTTAGATGCTTTCAGCGGTTATCCCGTCCATACATAGCTACCCTGCGGCACCCTTGGCAGGATGACAGGTACACCAGAGGTATGTTCACCCCGGTCCTCTCGTACTAGGGGCAACTCCTTTCAAGTATCGACGCCCACGGCAGATAGGGACCAAACTGTCTCGCGACGTTCTGAACCCAGCTCACGTACCACTTTAATTGGCGAACAGCCAAACCCTTGGGACCTGCTCCAGCCCCAGGATGTGATGAGCCGACATCGAGGTGCCAAACGATTCCGTCGATATGAGCTCTTGGGAATCATCAGCCTGTTATCCCCGGCGTACCTTTTATCCGTTGAGCGATGGCCCTTCCACGAGGGACCACCGGATCACTATGACCGACTTTCGTCTCTGCTCGACCTGTCGGTCTCGCAGTCAGGCATGCTTATGCCATTGCACTCTTGCAGACGGTTTCCAACCGTCCTGAGCATACCATCGCGCGCCTCCGTTACTCTTTAGGAGGCGACCGCCCCAGTCAAACTACCCGCCATAGAGGGTCCCTGATCCGGATAACGGATCTAGGTTAGACATCAGAAAACAACAGGGTGGTATTTCACAGGTTGGCTCCACTCGGACTGGCGCCCAAGCTTCAAAGCCTCCCACCTATTCTACACAATTCTTTCCTAATGCCACTCTAAAGCTGCAGTAAAGGTGCACGGGGTCTTTCCGTCTAACCGCGGGTACTCCGCATCTTCACGGAGAATTCAATTTCGCTGAGCATATCCTGGAGACAGTGGGGAAGTCGTTACGCCATTCGTGCAGGTCGGAACTTACCCGACAAGGAATTTCGCTACCTTAGGACCGTTATAGTTACGGCCGCCGTTTACTCGGGCTTCAATTCGGAGCTTGCACTCCTCCTCTTAACCTTCGAGCACCGGGCAGGCGTCACACCCTATACGTCGTCTTGAAGCCGACTTAGCAGAGTGCTGTGTTTTTGCTAAACAGTCGCTACCCCCTGGCCTGTGCCCCCTGAAAAGAGTTGCCTCGATCCAGGGCCTCCTTCTTCCGAAGGTACGGAGGCAATTTGCCGAGTTCCTTCAGGATACTTCTCTCAAGCGCCTTGGTATACTCTACCTGACCACCTGTGTCGGTTTCGGGTACGGTCTATAGTGAAGAGGCTATTTCCTGGAACAGCTTGGCTGCCCTCTCAATCCAATAAGAGAGAACAACTTCCACCATCCGTCACACATCTTCAGGCCCACGAATATTTACGTGGTTCCCATCGACTACCCCCTTCGGGCTCGTCTTAGGGGCCGGCTAACCCTGCGCCGATTAGCGTTGCGCAGGAACCCTTGGTCTTTCGGCGACAGGGCATCTCACCCTGTTTGTCGCTACTCATGTCAGCATTCGCACTTCCGATACGTCCAGCGTCGGTTACCCTTCGCCTTCACTCGCTTACGGAACGCTCCGCTACCGCTGCAGTAAACTGCAACCCTAAGCTTCGGTGCATATCTTTAGCCCCGTTACATCTTCGCCGCAGGAACCCTTATTTAGACCAGTGAGCTGTTACGCTTTCTTTAAAGGATGGCTGCTTCTAAGCCAACCTCCTGGTTGTTTTGGGATTCCCACATGCTTTCCCACTTAGATATGACTTGGGGAC
>NZ_JAIGNT010000006.1:122500-144784 GCF_019711635.1 Qipengyuania huizhouensis
TGTGCTGGTCCTGCTGGCCAAGGGCATCGTTCTGGCCGTACCCTTTGCCTACAAGGATGCGGTCGATTCCATGTCGAGCCCGGACAATCAGGCTGCCTTGGTCGCCATGGCACTCGTGCTCGCGTATGCGCTTGGCAGGTTTGCGGGCACCGCTTTCGACAACGTGCGCAACATCGTTTTCGAACGCGTCGGGCAGGAAGCAACGAGGCATCTAGCCGAAGATGTTTTCCACCGACTCCACCGTCTCTCTCTGCGCTTCCATCTCTCGCGCCGCACGGGCGAGGTGACCAAGATTATCGAACGTGGAACCAAGAGCATAGATTCGATGCTCTATTTCCTGCTGTTCAACATCGCCCCCACCATCATCGAACTGATCGCAGTAGGCGTGATCTTCTATATCAACTTCGGTCTGGGGCTGGTCACGGCCACCGCTTTTACCGTGGTCACGTATATAGTCGTTACCCGGCAGATCACCGAATGGCGCACCAAGCTCAGGCGCGATATGAACGATCTCGACGGCCAGGCGCTTTCGCGCGCAGTGGATTCCCTTCTCAACTACGAAACGGTGAAATATTTCGGGGCCGAGCGGCGCGAGGAGGCGCGATATGCAAAAGCGGCCCGCGCCTACAGCGAGGCGGCGATCAAATCCGATGCCTCGCTCGGCATGCTCAATATCGCGCAGGCTTTCATCACCAACGGCCTCATGGCCGGAGCCATGGCCTATACCGTATGGGGCTGGAGCCGCGGAGAGTTGACGGTGGGCGACCTCGTTTTCGTGAACACCTATCTCGTCCAGCTCTTCCGCCCGCTCGATCTGCTCGGGTTCGTATATCGGACGATCCGCCAGGGTTTGGTCGACATGGCCGAGATGTACAGGTTGATAGATACGCCCGTAGAGGTGCAGGACATACCGGGGGCTCCCGCCCTGATCGTGAAACGTCCTTCGATCACTTTCGACCATGTCGTTTTCGGATACGAACCCGAGCGTACTGTCCTTCACGGCCTTACCTTCGAGGTCCCGGCGGGTAGCCACGTGGCTATTGTCGGTCCGTCCGGCGCGGGCAAGAGCACGATCGCCCGGTTGCTGTTCCGTTTCTACGATCCGCAGAAAGGCCGCATCCTGATCGACGGGCAGGATATCTCCCGGGTCGCGCAGGACAGCCTGCGATCCCACATCGGTATCGTCCCCCAGGATAGCGTGCTGTTCAACGACACTATCGGCTACAACATCGCCTATGGTCGCGAGAATGCGAGCATCGAAGAGATCGAGCATGCGTCTCGCGCCGCGGCGATCATGCCGTTTATCGAGCGCTTGCCCGAAGGGTTCGAAACCGAAGTGGGCGAACGCGGCCTGAAACTTTCCGGCGGCGAGAAGCAGCGGGTCGCCATTGCGCGCACCCTGGTGAAAGATCCGCCGATCCTCCTGCTCGATGAGGCAACCAGCGCACTCGACAGCCGAACCGAGCAAGACATCCTACGCACGCTGAACAAGGTGAGCGAACACCGCACCACCCTCGCCATTGCGCACCGGCTGTCGACTATCGCAGATGCGGATCGCATCCTCGTGCTCGATCACGGGCGCCTGGCCGAGACCGGAACGCATCGCGAGTTGTTGAGTAAAGGCGAGCTGTATGCCGAGATGTGGGCTCGCCAGCAGGCGGAAGAAAGCGAGAGCGCGGCTGCTCCTGCCTAGCGGCTCCGAAGGAAGGACTCGGCGTCACGCCAGGAACCACAGGACCTATGGCAAGATGTCGAAGTGGTAAACATCCTCTCGCTTGCCGAGCTTCGTATAAAGCGCGACAGCTGGACCATCGACAGGATCGGCCTGAACATAGACCGCCCAGGCTCCGGCATGACGCGCAATGTCGCCAAGCACTTCGATCAGTTTCGTGGCCACGCCTTGGCGACGATGCAGCTCGTCGACCGCCAGATCGTAGATATAGAATTCCCGGCGGCCTTCGATCTTGTCGAGACGATAGGCGACCAGACCGCCAACCACCGCTTCCTCGTGCAAGGCCACGAGTGCGACATTCCTCTCGTCCCCGAGCCAGTCTGCACGTTGCCGAACTGACGCACCGGAACAGTCCAGGATGTCCGGATCGGGGAAGACCCGCGCGAAGAAGCGGTTCAGTTCGTCGAGCCGTTCCCCGTCCGACGGACCAAGGCGCGCATAATCCACCATGCTACAGGATGTACTTGCTCAGATCTGTATCACCGGCGAGGTCGTCTAGCCGTTCGCGGACATAGGCGGCATCGATGGTGATCGTCTCGCCTTTGTGTTCTTCAGCCTCGAAGCTGATGTCTTCGAGCAGACGTTCCATCACCGTCTGCAGCCTGCGGGCACCGATATTTTCGAGACTCTCGTTTACACGCGCAGCGATCTTGGCCACCTCGGCAATCGCCTCGTCGGTAATGTCGAGCGTGACGTCCTCGGTCCCGATCAAGGCCGTATACTGCTGCGGCAGATTGGCACGGGTTTCTGTCAGGATACGGACGAAATCTTCCTCCGTCAGCGCGCGCAGCTCCACACGGATCGGCAGGCGGCCCTGAAGTTCGGGGAGCATGTCCGAAGGTTTGGAGACATGAAAGGCGCCGCTTGCAATGAAGAGCACGTGGTCGGTCTTCATAGGTCCGTATTTGGTGGCGACCGTGGTGCCCTCGATCAGCGGCAACAGGTCGCGCTGCACACCTTCGCGGCTCACCGAACCGCCCCGCACATCGCTCACCGCGATCTTGTCGATCTCGTCGAGGAAGACGATGCCGTTGGTCTCCGCATTTTCCAGAGCAACGCGGTTCACATCGTCCTGGTCCATGCGTTTCTCGGCCTCTTCCTCCACCAGCCGGTCCCACGCATCGGGGACCTTCAGCTTCCGGCGCTTGAGATTTGACTTGCCCATCGCCTTGCCGAGCATGTCGGAAAGGTCGATCATGCCGACATTGCCGGGCATGCCTGGAATTTCCATATTGCCCGCCGGCTGATCCTTGACCTCGATTTCCACTTCGGTGTCGTTCATCGCGTTCTGGACCACGCGTTCGCGAAAGGCCTCGCGGGTCGCCTCGCTGGCGTTTTCGCCTACGAGGGCGTTCAGAAGCCGCTCCATCGCAGCCTGGCTGGCGCTTTCACGCACGGCCTCGCGGCGGCGCTCCTTCTCCAGCCGAATGGCTTCCTCGGCAAGGTCGCGAGCAATCTGTTCGACGTCGCGGCCGACATAGCCGACCTCAGTAAACTTGGTCGCTTCCACCTTTACGAAGGGCGCCTCAGCTAGCTTCGCGAGTCGACGGCTGATTTCGGTCTTGCCGCAGCCGGTGGGGCCGATCATCAGGATGTTCTTGGGCGTTACCTCGTCGCGCAGGTCACGGTCGAGCCGTTGGCGGCGCCAGCGGTTGCGCAGGGCCACGGCGACGGCGCGCTTGGCGTCCTTCTGACCGATGATGTGTTCGTCGAGAGCGGCGACGATCGCCTTGGGGGTCAAATTGTCCATGAAATCTTTCAGACCGCTGGTTAGACGGTTTCTAGGGTCACATTGCCATTGGTGAAAACGCAGATGTCGGCGGCGACTTGCATCGCCTTGCGCGCGATAACCTCGGGATCGTCCTCATATTCGGAGATCGCCTTGGCTGCAGCCAGCGCATAGTTCCCGCCCGAACCGATTGCGGTGATCCCGCCTTCGGGTTCGAGTACGTCACCATTGCCGGTGAGGACGAGGAGATTCTCCTTGTCCGCCACGATCATCAAGGCTTCGAGATTGCGCAGGTATTTGTCGGTGCGCCAGTCCTTGGTCAGTTCGACCGCAGCACGCAGCAACTGGCCACTATACTGCTCGAGCTTCTTCTCGAGCCGTTCGAACAGGGTGAAGGCATCGGCGGTCGCCCCGGCAAATCCGGCAACGACCTTGCCGCTCTCTCCGATCCGGCGGACCTTGCGGGCATTGGGTTTCATCACCGTATTGCCCATGGAGACCTGCCCGTCCCCCGCAATGACGATCCGGTCGCCCTTGCGAACGCCGATAATGGTGGTTCCGTGCCACTGGGTCAGCCCATGGCGATTGTCCTGATCACTCATGCCGCGCGATATGGGGTGTGCGGCATGGGGGTCAAGACGCGTTCAGGTGCCGGGGCCGCCCGCGCCGCCCTGCCCGCCGAGACCCGGCTGGCCGACCGTGCCGATGTTTCCGAACAGGTCTTCGAGGAAGCCTCGCTCCCGGCCCAGGGTCGGCGTCTCGTCGCCATCTGGCGTGAGATAGACCACCTGATCGAGCCCGGATCGCTCTGCCGAAACAACGTCACCGTCCGGACCGAACTTTACCGCCAGAACCTGGTGCGCCTGGACGCGAGGCTTGACGAAAGGTTTGCGGCCCGTCGTCGACGACACGTAGTACCATGTCGGATCGCCGAACTGGCTGGTGAAAGTCGGGCGGCCCAGTGTCATTTCGACGCTGCGTTGGTTGTCGATCCCCGGCTGCACCGAATTCAACAAGATATTGTCCACCACATAACCGCGCGATTCGCGGATAGAGGAGCATGCGCCCATCGTAAGGCCGGTTGCGACCAGCAAGGTGGCGCCAAGGATTTTCGTGGTCCTCATGGGAACTTCTTCAACTCCGTATCTCCGGCGCGCTTGGCCTGTGCGACCTCGCACCCTATATGCGCGAGCGACGCCCTAAACCGCTGCGCCGCAGCTTGCAACGTGCGTGTGATTGCGCGGTGGGGATGGCGGTTTGAATTGCCGCTGAACGAACCGGAACGAAAGCTCTATCCGATGTCCCTATTCGCCCGCCTTTTCGGCACCCAGCAAGACCCGCGAGAAGAGTGGCGCCCGCTCTGGCACACTATCGTCGAACAGGCGCGAGAGCCGGATTGGTATCGCATGTGCGGTGTTGCCGACACCGTCGAGGGCCGGTTCGACATGATCACACTCGTGCTCAGTCTCGTCATGCTGAAAATGGAACAGGATGAAGAACTGGCACCGCAAACCGCACTCGTCACCGAACTCTTCGTCGAAGACATGGAAGGCCAGCTACGCGAAGCGGGGATCGGCGATCCCACGGTAGGCAAGAAGATCGGCAATCTCATGAGCAGCATGGGCGGCCGCTTGGGGACATACCGGCAAAGGCTGGCGGACGAGGATCGCGCCGCGCTTGCCGAAGCGCTGAAGCGCAATGTCACCATGGCTCAGGAGGACGAGGCGGAGGCACTGGCCGAACGCATGATCAGGCTGCACAAGCGACTCCGGCGCAGCAGCGCGGAACAGCTTCGGGCCGGAGAGATTGCGGCATGAGCGAAGGCAATGAACTCGTCCGGTTGATCAGGCCGCGGGCCCTGCCGGCTACAAAAATGATCGTGGAGGCGAACGAAGCGGAGTGCGCCGCGCTTGCGAAGCGTTTCGGCGTCACTGCGATTCACTCCCTCGGCGCGGAAGTCGATTTCGGCAACCGGGACGAAGCCGTGCTGGTCGACGGGATTCTCACCGCGACGATCGAACAACCCTGCGCCGTTACGCGTGAAAGTCTTACCTATGAGGTTACCGAGCCCTTTTCCTTGCGCTTCGTCCCAGCTGGCCAGACGCCCGAATATGAAGAGGACGAGGAATTCGAGCTGACCGAAGAGGAACTCGACGAGGTCGAATATGAAGGCGACAGCTTCGATCTCGGTGAGGCAATCGCTCAGACCCTGGGCCTTGCAATCGACCCATATCGCGAAGGTCCCGACGCAGATGCGGTGCGCAAGGAAACCGGTATCCAGAGCGACGAGGCCTCCCAACCCAGTGGTCCTCTGGCCGAAGCGCTGGCGGCGCTCAAGAAAGGTTGAGTGGACTCGCCGGGCGATTCTCACGAAGGGGAGGTAGGAAGGCCAATCGAACCGGCTGGGTATGCCGGAACGTAAATGGATGCTGACGTGTTCGAACAACCATGACCGACACCCGCATAGAAACCGATTCCATGGGCGAGGTCCGCGTGCCCGCAGAACGCCTGTGGGGCGCTCAGACCCAGCGCTCGCGGGAAAATTTCCGCATTGGCGAGGAGCGCATGCCGCGCGAACTGATCCACGCTTTGGGACTGGTGAAATGCTCCGCTGCGGTCGCCAACCGGAAGCTCGGCCTGCTCGACGATGCGGTTGCCGTGGCAATCCAGCAGGCGGCGCAGCGCGTCGCTTCGGGCGAGCTTGACGAGAACTTCCCCCTGTCCGTCTGGCAGACAGGGTCGGGCACGCAAACCAACATGAACGCGAACGAGGTTATCGCCAATCTCGTCAATCAGTCGCTTGGCGGAGAACTGGGTAGCAAGACGCCCGTCCATCCCAATGATCACGTCAACAAAAGCCAGTCCTCGAACGATACCATCCCCACCGCGATCCATGTCGCGGCCGTCCTGGCACTCAGCGAGACGCTGATACCGGCACTTGAAGCCATGCTCGCGGAGCTGGAGGTCAAGACGAAAGCCTGGAGCGATCTGGTCAAGATCGGCCGTACGCATACACAGGATGCAGTGCCTCTCACGCTGGGTCAGGAGTTCTCCGGCTATGCGCAGCAGGTGCGCGCCGGCATCGAGCGCATCGCGCAAGTTCTGCCCGGCCTGCTCGAAATAGCGCAGGGTGGCACCGCCGTCGGAACCGGACTAAATGCCCCTCATGACTTCGGGCAGTTGGTGGCCGAAGAACTGGCACAAGCGACCGGGCACCCTTTCACCTGTGCGCCGAACCACTTCGAGGCTCTGGCCGGCCAGGACGCATTGGTCTTCGCTCATGGTGCGCTGAACACGCTGGCTGCGAGCCTTTACAAAATCGCCAACGACATCCGCCTGCTCGGCTCCGGCCCGCGGTCGGGCCTGGGCGAACTCGCCCTCCCCGCCAACGAACCGGGCAGCTCCATCATGCCGGGCAAGGTCAATCCGACCCAGGTCGAGGCCCTGACGCAGGTCTGCGCGCAGATCTTCGGCAATCACGCGGCGATCACCTTTGCGGGCAGCCAGGGACAATTCGAGCTCAACGTCTATCGCCCGCTGGTGGCGTATAATTTCCTCCAGTCGGTCAGGCTTCTCGCAGATGCCTCGCGGAGCTTCACCGATCACCTCCTCAAGGGGCTCGAACCCCGGCGGAAGAATATTGCCGCAGGAGTCGAGAACTCACTTATGCTGGTAACGGCCCTCGCGCCGGAGATCGGCTACGACAAAGCGGCCGAAATCGCCAAGCGCGCCCATTCGGAAGGTTCGACACTTCGCGAGGCGGCCATAGCCAGCGGCTTCGTGAGCGAAGCGGACTACGACCGCATCGTGCGTCCCGAGGACATGGTCGGTCCGACCGTTTGAAACACTTCGCTCGCGAGACTAGCGAGACCCACTTTCCCGATGACCGAGATGCCCGCAATCGCAGGCTTCGGCGTCTTTGCAAGAAATCGGTCGTGGGTTGAAATCAAGGTCGGCGGGGTAGGGAATCGCAGTAGTTAAGCGCCCGCATACAGCACCGGATTTAAGCCAGCTATTGCCTCCGATCAGCGCTGCGTATCCGGATTGGAAGAAACGCCTCCGTCTACAGAACCGCCGCCAAGGGCCACGAATAACGTCGCGCGATTTTGCAGCCAGGCACGCTGGATGGCGAGCAATTGCTGCTGTGCGCTGAACAGATTGCGTTCCGCATCGAGGACTTCGAGATAGTCGGCGACCCCTTCGCGATAGCGCAAACGGGCTATTCGGGCGATATCTTGCTGCGCCTCCACGGCGGCTTCAAGTGTAACCAGCTGTTCGGCGAGATAACGCCGCCCGGCGAGACCGTCCGATACCTCGCGGAAGGCAGTCTGCACAGTACGGTCGTAATTCGCGACCTGCTCTATTTCGAGCGCCTTTGCCAGGTCCAGATCGGCCTCCCGGGCGCCCCAGTCGAAAATGGGAAGCGAGATCGTCGGGCCGAAGCTCCAGCCCAGCCCATCAGATGAGAACAATCCGTCGAGACTATTCGACGACAAGCCCGCGCTGCCGGTAAGCGAGATCGTCGGGAAGAATGCCGCCCTTGCCGCTCCGATATTGGCCCGTGCCGCGCGCAGCTGTTCTTCGGCTGCAATGATATCGGGGCGCACCAGCAGCAATTCCGATGGCAAGCCGGCTGCAAGGCGGCGACCGTCAGCCTGCTCGGCAAGGCTCATTCCATCGGGTAGTGAACCCGGTATCGTCCCGCCAACCAGAACAGCGAGCTGATTGCGCAATTGCGCCAACGCCAATTTCTCGCTGGCCAACTGCTGTTCCGCCTGCGTCAGCAGGGTCTCCGCCTGGCGATAGGGGAGCGCAGACGTCACCCCGTTGTCGAGACGTAGCCGTGCGATCCGCAGGCCTTCGCGCCTGCTCTCTGCCGTCGCCTCTGCGAGTGCGATCTGCTCTTCGGTTTCGACGATTTCGAAATAGGTCGTCGCTGTGTCGGCAATCAGCGAGAGGTAAAAGGCCCTCTGCGCCGCCGCTGTGGCCAGGTATTCCGCGCGGGCAGTTTCACTCAGGCTGGCAATGCGCCCCCAGAAATCGAGCTCGAACGTACTTATTCCCACACCGATATCGAAGCGGTTGGCGGTTATCGCATCCGGCGCTCCTTCGACATCGCCAACATCCAGCGCAGGATTGGCCGACAGCGGCTGGCGGGACCGGATCGCGCTGCCATCCGCGACGAGTGTCGGCAGCTGGCGACTGTCCTGGATCCGATAACGCGCGCGTGCCTGCTCCACCCGGGCGGTGGCAGCGAGAAGGTCGCGATTGTTTTCGAGCGCGCTGGCGATGAGGGCCTGAAGCCGCGGATCGCCGAACCAATCGCGATACGAAAGCTGCGAGGCGACGACAGTCCCGTCGGGCGCATATTCCGGATCGAACGCCGGTGCCGTCGCGGGCTCCGGACGGGTGTGCTCGGGAGCCATGCTGGCGCAGGCGCCAAGCAGGCTGGAACTGATCGCCAACGCGAGCAGGGATTTCATCGATCGCTTCATGGAGCGGGTTCTCCTTTCGTGTCGGCGTCCCGCCCAATTTCGGGCCCTCCGGTCTGGCCCGCGGCGCTATCATCGTGACCGCCGGTTGCGACCGGCTGTTTGCGGCTGACGTTGCGACGCACCAGGAGGTACAGCATAGGTATCAGGAAAATGCCGAGGACCGTCGCGGCAATCATCCCGCCCATCACGCCAGTTCCCACGGCTATACGGCTGGCTGCACCGGCACCGCTCGCCAGAACCAGTGGAACCATGCCCATGGTAAAGGCCAGCGAGGTCATGATGATCGGACGCAGGCGCAGGCGCGCGGCCGCCTTCACCGCGTCGATCCGCCTCAGCCCGCGTTCTTCTTCCTCGATCGCGAATTCCACGATGAGGATGGCGTTCTTCGCGGCCAGGCCGATGATGGTGATCAATCCGACGTTGAAATAGACGTCTGCGGACAATCCCCGCAGCATAGAGAACAGCACGGCACCAAGTACGCCCATCGGAACGATCAGCAACACGGCCAGCGGGACTGCCCAGCTTTCGTACAAGGCGGCAAGCACCAGGAAGACCACAACTACCGACAGGCCAAGCAAGAGCCCGATCTGTCCACCGGCCTGCTTTTCCTCGTAGGAAATGCCGGTCCATTCATAGCCGATGCCCTGCGGCAATTGCTCTGCCAACCGCTCCATCTCTTCGAGCGCGGCTCCGGAAGATTCACCGGGTGCCGCCATGCCGGAAAGGGTCATGGCCGGATAGCCGTTGTAGCGCGCCAGGCTGGCAGGAGCGGCAGACCATTCGGCAGAAGCAAAAGCGCTGAACGGCACGAGCTGTCCTTCTGCATTCGGAATACGCAGCGACAAAACGTCTTCAGGCGTCATACGATAGGGTGCATCTGCCTGTACCAACACTTGCAACACACGTCCGTCGCGGTTGAAATCGTTGGCATAGGCCGAGCCGAAGGTGATCGACAGGGCCGCGTTCACTTCGGACAGAGACAGGCCGAGGGCTCGCGCCTGCACGCGGTCGATCTCAAGCGAGAGTTCGGGGCTGGGTCCCTGGTCTTCCGGCCGCAAATTGGCGATTAGCGGGCTTTGCGATGCCATGCCGAGCAATTGGTCGCGCGCGCCCGCAAGCGCTTCGCGGCCCAGTCCGGCTCGGTCCTGCAGCTTCAATGTGAAGCCGCTTGCCTGACCGAGCGACTGGATCGCCGGTGGCTGGATGACGAAAGCGATAGCACTGTCCAGCTGGCTAAAAGTGCCCATCGCCTGGCCGAGAATTTCGTCCGCAGCGCTACCCGCGGCGGTCCGTTCTTCCCAGGGCTTGAAGGACGCGAACATGATCGCGTTGTTCTGACCCTGCCCGAAGAAGCTGAAACCGCGCACGACGACGAGGTTCTCGACCTCTTCGCGAGCCATCCAGAAATCGGTGATCGGCTCGAGCGCTTCGTCGGTCCGCTCCTGCGTGGCTCCAGGCGGTGCCTGGACCGCGGTGATCAGGAAACCCTGGTCTTCAGTCGGGAGGAAGGCCGACGGAAGCCGCATGAACAAGAGAATCGTCACTGCACCCAGGGCCAGGAATACCGCGAAGGCCCGCCAAGGACGCGACAGGATGCGATCGTTGGCACGGCCATACTTCTCCTGCATCCGCGCAAACCAGCGGTTGAATCGACCGAAAAAACGTGAAGCGGCATTGCGTGCGCGGGCAAGGTGGCCGCGCCAGCCCGGTTGCTGTTCGGCCTCCGTGTCGAGCGGCATCTCGTCGTCCTCGCCATGACCTTTTGCGATCGGCTTCAGGAAGGTGGCGCAAAGTGCCGGGGTCAGGGAAAGGGCCAGGAACGCCGAGAAGAATATGGCGATGGCAAGCGTTACCGAGAACTGACGATAAATGCCGCCGGTCGAGCCGGGAAAGAATGCCATCGGCACGAAAACTGCGATCAGAACCAGCGTGATACCGATTATCGCCCCGGTAATCTGGCCCATCGCCTTTCGCGTTGCCTCCAGCGGCGAAAGGCCCTCCTCACGCATGATGCGTTCTACATTCTCGATCACGACGATCGCATCGTCGACCAGGATACCGATGGCCAGTACCATGCCGAAGAGTGAAAGCACGTTGATCGAAAAGCCGAACAGCCACAGGCCGAGGCAGGCCCCCGCCAGTGCGATGGGAACCACCAGCGTCGGAATCAGGGTGGCACGCCAGTTCTGCAGGAACAGGAACATCACCAGGAAAACCAGCACCATGGCCTCGACCAGGGTCTTTACCACTTCTTCGACCGACGCCTCGACAAACGGGGTCGTGTCGTAAGGGATCGACCATGCGACATCGCCGGGAAGTCCAGGCGCGATCTCGCCCAGGCGCTCTTTCACGCCCTCCGCCGCTGCCAGCGCGTTGGCGCCGGTTCCCAGCTGGATCGCCATACCGGCCATGGGCCGGCCATTCAGGCTGGTCGAGGTGGCGTAGCTCTGTGCACCGATTTCGACCCGCGCGACTTCGCCCAGCCGAACCACCGCCGCGCCCGAATTGGCACGCAGAATGATGTTTTCGAATTCCTCGACTGTCGTGAAGCGGCCTTCGGTCGAGATAGTGGCATTGATCTGTTGCCCATCTGCCAATGGCGTGGCGCCGATCGAGCCGCCTGCGGTCTGCGCATTCTGTTCGCGAATGGCGGCAAGTACCGCGCTTGGCGAGAGATTGTAGGAAGCCAGCGCTTCGGGATCCAGCCAGATGCGCATGGCATATTGCGAGCCGAACAGCGTCACATCGCCGACCCCGTTCACGCGGCGGAGTTCATCCACCACCTGCGTCGCGGCGATATTGCCGAGATCGGTCGTGGTCAGTTCGCCGCTTTCCGAGGTCAGAGCCACGATCATGAGGAAGCCGGCGTTCGCCTGGCGCACGGTGATACCCTGTCGCCGCACCTCTTCGGGCAATCGTGCCTCGACTGTGCTCAGCCGGTTCTGCACCTCGGTCTGCGCGATGTCGATATCCGTTCCCGCCTCGAAGGTCAGCGTGATGCTCGCCGCTCCATTCGAACCGCTGGACGAGGACATGTATAGGAAGCCCTCCACCCCGTTGAGCTGCTGCTCGATAACCTGGGTGACGTTCTCTTCGAGCGTCTCGGCATCCGCCCCGGGATAAACGACGCTGATGGTCAGCGATGGCGGGGCGACTTCGGGATATTGTTCGATCGGAAGCGCCCGCAAGGCGATGAAACCCGCCAGCAGGATACCGAGCGAAACCACCCAGGCGAAAATCGGCCTGTCGATGAAGAACCGAGCCATGGTCTATTGCGCCCCACGATCGGTTTGAGCGGGAGCTTTCGCGGGCTTGTTTTGCCCTGTCGGCGTGTTCGACACTTTGACCGGTACGCCGGGCCGAATTTTCTGAAGGTTGCTGGTGATGACGACATCGCCCGGGCGCAGTCCGCTTTCGACAATCCAGCTTCCATCGACCATCGCACCCAGCCTGATGGGCCGGATTGCAGCCATGCCTTCGCGGTCGATCACGAATACGGTTCCGCCTTCCTCGGTCAGGGTCACGGCGCGCTGCGGCACGGTCAGGCCATTCTGGACCTCGCCGGCATAGATCTGCGCGCGCACGAATTCGCCCGGCAGAAGGAGGCGCTGCGGATTGGGGAATTCGGCGCGCAGTTCCACGGTGCCGGTCTGCTCGTCGACCGAGAATGCGAGGAAGTCGATATAGCCGAGGACCGGATATTCGGTCCCGTCGCTGAAAGTCAGACGCACCTCTACGCGATCGTTTTCGTCCAGGTCGATATCGCCTGCCGCTATTGCCCGACGCAACTTGAGCACTTCGCTCGCGGCCTGGGCGAAGCTGACATAGACCGGAGAAATCTGTTCGATCCGGGTCATCAGCGTGCCTTCCGCCTGGCTGACAAGTGCGCCTTCGGTGACCTGCGCCCGACCGGCCCGCCCTGCGATCGGCGCACGGACGGTCGTATATCCCAGCTGTAGCGACGCCGATTCGAGCTGTGCGCGGATTTGCGCGACATTCGCCTCGGCCTCACGCGAAGCTGCGAGTGCAGCATCGTATTCCTGGCCGCTGATGGCATTTTCATCGACCAGCGGGCGATAACGTTCGACTACAGCCCGGGCGTTCGCCGCAGTGGCGCGCGCCCGGGCGAGCGCGGCCTGCGTCTGGGCATAGCTGGCACGCAATTCCCGTGGGTCTATGCGGAACAGCGGCTGGCCTGCGCGGACATCCGTTCCTTCCTCATAGAGTTGTTCCTGGACGATACCGGTCACCCGGGCGCGCACTTCGGCGACGCGCACCGGTTCCACGCGACCGGGCAGCTCGATGATATTGGGCACGGCCTTGCTGGACACGGTTATGGTCTTGACCGGGATCGGCTGCTGTTCGGGAGGCGCTTCTCCCGGGGAGCAGGCAGACAGGAGGAGGCAAGCGGCCAGGCCGGCGAGAATTTGCTTCATGATGAAGTGGCTTTCAGTCAGCTTTTGTGCAGGTGCGAAGGTGTAATAGTGATTACACACTTGTCATGCAACCCGTTATCGTAGAGCCCTATAAAAATGATCGAACACGCAGAATGCTGCCGTCTCGACCGCAGGAAACGCGCGGTAATAGATGCCGCGCGCGCCCTTTTCGTTGAACAAGGTTTCGAACGTACGACACTCGGCGACATCGTCGAACGTGCCGGGGGATCGTTGGCGACAGTCTACAAACTCTTTGGAAACAAGGACGGACTGCTCGAAGCAGTGGTCTTCGAGAAGGCTTCTTCGGGCGAGGCGCTGATTCGGGAGGCGGTGGAAGAAGGCGGCCCGCCAGCCCGAATATTGCATCGTCTCGCCGAACTCTTACGCGGACATTTCCTCGATCCCGAAACCGTCGCGCTGATTCGCATCGTGATTGCGCGCAGTATCAACGACCGCGAGTTCGCCCGGAAATTCTTCGAACGCACGGCGACCCGGACCCGCCATTCTCTCGAGCGGATGTTCTCATCATGGCAAGATGACGGCGTCGGTATGAATTTCGATCCGCCGATGCTCGCGGAAATGTTCCTTGGCCTATTCGTGAGCGACATCCATTCCGAAGCGATCAGCCACGGTATCGGCGTCGATCACTCGCCGGAACGGCTCCGCGCCCGGACAGACTTCTTCATCACCGGTGCGGGCTTACCATCCGAATAAAGTCGGCAGATTCGTCATCCGACTCGATAATGCCGGAAATCAGAACGGAATATCGTCGTCCAGATCGTCGTAGTTCGAACCGCCGCTGGAGCCGCCGGACTGGCCGCCACCACTGCGCCAGTTGTCGCCGCCGCCCGAAGACTGGTTACCGCCGTAATCACCGCTGCGCGGACCGCCGCCACCTGATCCGCCGCCCTGCGCACCGTCGAGCATGGTCAGCGTGCCATTCAGGCCGCGCAGCACGACTTCGGTCGAATAGCGATCGTTACCCTGCTGGTCCTGCCATTTGCGCGTCTGGAGCTGGCCTTCGATATAGACCTTGCTGCCCTTGCGCAGGAAACGTTCGACCACGCCGATCAAACCTTCGGAGAAGATCGAGACGGTATGCCATTCGGTGCGTTCCTGCTTTTCGCCGGTGTTGCGATCCTTCCAGGTTTCGCTGGTGGCGACGCGCAGGTTCGCGACCTTGCCACCGTTCTGGAAGCTGCGGATTTCCGGGTCTGCGCCCAGATTCCCGATCAGCATGACTTTGTTGAGGCTACCGGCCATCGAATCGTTCCTTCGTGATTACTTGCGCATGGCCTAACCGAGGCGGCGGTCCGGTTCCAGTTCGCAGAAAGGCGTTTCCACCGGAGCGGAGCTAAAGCCCGAGGCTGACCGCAATCCAATAGGTGGCACCTGCTGCAACCCATGCGAGCGCGAAGAGGTAGACCACCATCACCGTCGGCCATTTCCACCCGTTGGTTTCCCGCCGCGCCACCGCGATGGTCGACAGGCACTGCGGCGCAAAGACGAACCACGCAAGGAAAGCGAGCGCCGTGGGAAGGCTCCACAGGGCTGCGATCTTTTCGGTAACGCCCTGGGCTGCGACTTCCTCGTCTTCGGCATCGACCGCATAGGTTGTCGCCAGAGCCGAGACGGCCACTTCGCGCGCGGCGATTGCGGGAACCAGCGCCAGGCTCATCTCGCGGTTGAAGCCGACCGGTTCGAGGACGGGATGCAGCGTGTCGGCGACAACCCCTGCATAGCTAGCATCGAGCTGGCTTTCGCCCGGTTCGGCCTGCGGGAAACTCAACAGCACCCACAGGGCGATGGTCGCCATGAAGATGATCGTACCGGCGCGGCGCAGGAATACCCAGGCGCGTTGCCAAAGCCCGATGGCAAGGTCCCTTATCCGCGGCATCTGGTAACGCGGCAACTCCATGATGAAGCCCGATGCAGTACCCTTGGTGACGGTACTGCGCAGCACCAGTGCGACCACCATCGCTCCGACAATTCCGGCAACATAAAGCGCGAAGAGAACCAGCCCCTGCAACCCGACGCCGGGTCCGACCGTGGTCTGCGGGATGACTGCTGCGATGATGACTGCATAGACCGGCAGGCGCGCCGAACAGGTCATTAGCGGTGCGATCAGGATCGTGGTCAGCCGGTCCTTCGGATCGCTGATGCTGCGTGTCGCCATGATGCCGGGAATGGCGCAGGCGAAGCTGGAGAGCAGCGGAATGAAGCTCTTTCCGGAAAGGCCGACGCCGGCCATCAACCGGTCCATCAGGAAGGCCGCACGCGCCATGTATCCGCTTGCCTCCATCACGAGGATGAACGCGAACAGGATCACGATCTGCGGCAGGAAGACGACGACCGAGCCGACGCCCGCCAGCACGCCCTCCGTCAGAAAATCGCGTGCCAGCCCCGGCCCCATGGCTGCAATGACGCCTTCGGACATTGCGCCCACGCCGCCTTCGAGCGCGTCGGCAAATGGCGTCGCCCAGGCGAAAACCGCCTGAAAGATCACGAACAGCAGGCCGAACAGGATTACCGGCCCGATCCATGGATTGAGCAATATTCTGTCGACGCCGTTCTCGATCGTATGGCGCGTCGATTTTGAAAGGATCGCTCCGCGCGCCATGTGCTTGGCGGAAAGTCGCCGCTCCGGCAGCGTCAGGTGCCAGCGGGTGTGTGCTTCCTCATGCGCGTGGGTCTCCGCCTCCGCAATCGCGGCACGCAGTTCCTCGATACCGCGGCGACGCACCGCGACGGTCGGGATTACCGGAACACCGAGCGCTTCCGAAAGAGCGGCCGGATCGAGTGTCAATCCGTCGCGTTCGGCGAGGTCGACCATGTTGAGCGCGACCACGGTCGGCCGCCCAAGCTCGAGCACTTCCTGCGCAAAGACGAGGTGCTGTTCGAGGTTCGCGGCATCGATCACGATCACTAGGACATCGGGAACGGCTTCGCCTTCGAATGTGCCCTTCACGACATCACGCGTTACCGCTTCGTCGGGACTGGCAGCATCGAAACTGTAGGAACCGGGCAGGTCGAGCAGTTCGACCGGTTCGCCGCTGGGCAGCGCCAGGCGTCCTGCCTTACGTTCGACCGTAACCCCGGCATAGTTGGCAATCTTCTGGCGGGCCCCAGTGAGCGCGTTGAACAGCGCCGACTTGCCCGAGTTAGGGTTGCCGACGAGAGCGGCGGTCAGTTTCCGGCTCATACCGCCTCCACCGAGATCGCGTGCGCGTGCACGCGGCGAATGGCGACTGTCATGTTGCCCAGACGCATGGCAATCGGATCGCGACCTCCGAATACCCCGCGATGAAGGATGGCCACTTCCGCACCTTCATCGATTCCAAGTGCCTGAAGCCGCTTGGCCTCATCCTCGGCGAGGCTGGTCCAGTCCACGCCCGTTATGCGCGCGTTACGTCCGCTTTCGAAACCGTCCAAAGTCATGAGCCGCCCCTGTCAGATCGGTCGATCTATTGCAACCGATTATCAATAGCGGCTCAGCGAGCCGGATAGCGAAGTCTGCCCAGAAAACGGGTGATGCTGAAGGTCTCGCGATCGGGATAGAGCCACTTCGCCTTCGCCTTTTCGAACTTCATCACACCGTCGATTCGCCGATCGAGAAAGGCGCGGGTTTCGGCCTTGCCCTCGCTCGTATCGTCCACGAACACAGCCAGCGTTGCCCCATAGATCGAGGCCAGGATCGCCCGCTTGGTATAGTGATTGTAGTCGGTCGCGGTATCGCCTGCCAGCCGCCACATCATATCCGCGGTGCGCCAGCCACGCTTGGTCGACTGCGCAACGTTCTGCGGCATGGCCATGATGGCAAGTGCGCGGCGCAAGGCCTCTTCCTGCCCGGCCACCGCATCGAGCCGGAACTGGACGAGCGCGCGGATTCGTTCGCGAATCTTCATCGGAGCGACGACGTCTTCGGGAAAGGCTGCCGCCATCGCGATATCGACGGCCTCGATCCAGGCGAAAACCATATCGATCGGGCCACCCTTGAAGGCCAGCCGGGCCACATTGACATCGGCCCCCATTTGCTGCGCCGCCATGGTCACCGCCTCATCGGTCCAGCCATCGAATATCGCGGCGTCGGCGATGGCGGGGGCCAGCGCGAGACGGAGTTCGTCGAGCGTCAGATCGGCTATGTCGGGTGCGGCTTCGGCCATCAATTGGGACCGTAGGTTTCGGCGTCGCCTTCATCGGCACCTTCGGCTTTTTCGATGGCCTCGAGAACGCCGGAACGCGCTCCCATCAGCGCAGCATAGTCTCGCGCGGACCGGCCGGAATTATCCGTTCGGTCGGGATTTGCGCCATTCTTGACGAGCATCTCGATCATCTTCAGATCACGGCGATGGACGGCGCTGATGAGCGGGGTTTCACCTGTGGAGTCGGACACGTCGATGTCGGCCCCGCCCTGAACAAGCCGCTCGACCCCTTCGATAAAGCCGAGCTGTGCGGCAATCTGTATGGGATAGACTCCGTTTTTGTCCGCAATGTCGGGATTGGCGCCGCGCTGGAGGAGGAACTTCACCCAGGTCAGGTCCCGCCTCTGTACGACCGCATGCAGCGCGGTCTCGCCCGTGGTCACTTCGCGCGCATTGACGATGGTCGTACCCGGCTCGTCGAGCATCTGCGTTGCGACCGTTCCGTCACGATCGCGGACGGCCTTGATGAACTTGTAACCGTCGCTCTGGAATTGTGCGGCCAACGGACTTGCCAGCATGGCCAGCCCGGCGCCTGCGATGACCAAACCCCGTTTCACCACGATTATACGCACAGCGACAGTTCTCCGTTTCGATTATTCGCAACAAGCTTGAGGGCGTCCCCTTGAACAGACGCCGTTAGCAGACCATGAACCACCCTGTCATGCGCTTTACCAACCTCGCCGCCCCCATCGCCATTGCCGCGCTCATGCTGACCGCATGTTCGCAGGAAACGCAAACTACCGGTTCAGAAGCCCCGCCGCTCGAAGGCGCGGCCATTGGCGGCGATTTCACGCTGACGGGAGAGACCGGCGAACCGGTCAGCTTCTCCGATTTCGACGGGCAGTATCGCACCGTCTATTTCGGCTATGCCTATTGCCCGGACATCTGCCCGACGGACAACCAGCGGGCCATGGCCGGGCTCAAACGGTTCGAGGAGGAAAGCCCCGAGCTCGGCGCCAAGGTCCAGCCGCTCTTCGTCAGCATCGATCCGGATCGTGATACGCCCGAAGTCCTCACCGAATTCACCGATGCCTTCCACCCGCGCCTGATCGGCATGACGGGGACGAAGGAACAGCTTGATGCCGCAGCCAATGCCTTTGCCGTCTACTACAGCCGGGGCGAGGAAACGGAATCGGGCGGATATCTGATGGACCATTCCAACATCACCTATCTCTTCGGGCCCGACGGAAACCCGCTGGCAATGCTGCCGACCGACGAAGGGCCCGATGCGGTGGCTGCGGAACTGGCGAAATGGGTGCGTTGAGGGAACGCTTCTGGGAACGCCCCCTGTCCGATCTTTCGCGCGAGGAATGGGAGGCCTTGTGCGATGGCTGCGGGCGGTGCTGCCTGCACAAGGTCGAATATGAAGACACGGGCGAGATCGAGGAAACCAACGTCGCCTGCAGCCTGCTCGACTGCCAGACCGCGCGCTGCAAGGACTACAGGCACCGCAAGGCCTTCGTCCCCGATTGCCTGCGCCTGACGCTCAAGCTGGTCGACCGGGTGCCCTGGCTGCCCGACACCTGCGCCTATCGCAGGCGGGCGGAAAACCGGCCGCTGCCCCGCTGGCATTACCTGATATCGGGCGATCGCGAAGCCGTGATCCGCGCGGGCGTTTCCGTGGCCGGGCGGGTGATCAGCGAGAACGAGGCGGGCCCTCTCGAGCATCATATCGTCGAATGGGGCGATGGCGAGAATTGCGGCGAGGAAGACGCCGCATGATCGAATGGCTGCGCGACTGTAAGCTGGAGCCGCAGATCGAGATCGCCGGACGCATCCTGCCGATCGAATTGCGACGCCATGCGACTGCCCGCCGCCTAACGCTCCGCCTCGCTCCGGATGGCAGCAAGGTGAAGATCACCCTGCCACGCTGGTGCGCTACGAAGGAAGCGATCGCCTTCGCCCATGCACGGACCGAATGGCTGGCGAGCCAGCTGGCCAAGGTTCCCGAGCCTCGCGATCCGGTTGCCGAGCGCGCCCTGGATTATCGCGGAGAGCGAATAGCCATCGAGTGGCGCGCCGACGCGCCGCGCAAGTCTTCCATGGACGGGGACCGCCTGATCGTCGGCGGACCGGAGGAAACTCTTGGGAAACGCCTTGCCCGGTGGCTGGAGCAGCAGGCGCTCGCCCTGTTCGAGGAAGACGCCGCCTTCTATTGCGGGCGCGCCGGACTTCCTCCTGCTCCCGTCCGCCTGACCCGGGCGCGCCGCCGCTGGGGAAGCTGTTCGAGCGAAGGCGTCCTCCGCCTCAACTGGCGGCTGGTACAGGCACCCGACCATGTTCGCCGCTCGGTCGTGGCACACGAAGTCGCCCACCTCGTCCATTTCGATCATTCGCCCGCGTTCCACGCGCTGCTGGACCGAATCTACGAGGGCGAGATCGACGCCGCCAATAGCTGGCTTTCGCAGCGCGGACGCGCACTCTACGCCAGCTTCAGCTAGCGGAAAGCCGCGAAGGCTACTATCGTCGGCCTATGCGCTTTCGAACGAGATTCAATGCAGCCGGCGGGATCGCCGATTTCTGGAACGAGTGGAAGAAGCCGACGCCCTATCGCTGGCCGATCCTTGCCGCCTCCTTCGCCATGACCGGGACCTTGTTCTTCTGGCTGACCAAGGAAGAATATTACTATCCGCCCGAGGTGCCGCAGGTCACCTATATCACGACCTTCGCCGAAGGCCGGACCGACGAGGAAATCCGCCAGTCGAACATCGAGAACCAGCGCCGCAAGGATGAACTCGAGGCAGAGCGCGCGCGTATCGAACAGCGCCGGCGCGACCTCTACAAGAGCCTTGGGGCGGCAACCGGTCTCGATGTCGAGGCGATGGAGGCCGAAGCGGAGGCCGAACGCGCTGCGGAAGAACGGGCCGAACGTGAACGGCTGGCAGAACTTTTCGGCGAAAGCGACGATCAGACGGACGGCACGGTTGAAACCGCAGGTGAGTGATCTGCGCTGGCTGGAGGCTGCGGCCCGGCTCGCATCGCGCGCGCGCGCGCAGTCCCGCCCCAACCCCGCGGTAGGCTGCATCCTCGTGAAGGACGCCCGCGTGATCGGGCGCGGCTGGACGCAAGAGGGCGGCAGACCCCATGCAGAAGCCATGGCGCTCCGGCAGGCTGGCGAAGGCGCAGCGGGAGCCACCGCCTATGTCACGCTCGAACCCTGCGCCCACCGCTCGGATCGCGGCCCTGCCTGTGCCGACCTGCTGGTCGAAGCCGACGTCGCACGCGTGGTCATCGGGGCGCAGGATCCCGATCCGCGGACTGCCGGGGAAGGTATCGCCCGGCTCCGCGCCGCCGGGATCGAAGCGAGCCTTCTTCCCTCGCCCCAGGTCGAGAGCAGCCTCGCAGGCTATTTCACCCGGGCGCGACATGGCCGGCCCTTCGTCACGCTCAAGCTCGCCATGTCGCTCGACGGCTGCATCGCGCTTGCCGACGGGTCCAGCCAGTGGATCACTGGCGAGGAAGCCCGCGCGCATGTCCATTCGCGCCGCGCCATGAACGATGCGATCCTTGTCGGCGGGGCGACCTGGCGGCACGACCGGCCCCGCCTCGACGTGCGCCTGGACGGTCTGCAGGATCGCAGCCCCCGGCGCGTCCTGCTGACCCGCGGCATTCCGCCAGACGGGGTGAAGGTCATCAACGCTCCGGCGCAGATCGCAACGCTTGGCGATGTGCAATATCTCTATGTCGAAGGCGGCGCGGGTGCGGCGGCCAGCTTCCTCTCCGCAGACCTAGTCGACCGACTGGAAATCTACCGTGCACCGATCCTGCTCGGCAAGGGAATGCCTGCGCTGGGCGACATCGGGCTGCAAAGCCTCGCCGCGGCGCACGGCCGCTGGCAGCAGGTGGAGAGCCGCCAGCTTGGCAGCGACAGCTTCACCGCCTATCGCCGCACCAGACAGGAGGCTTAGCGCAGATATGTTCACCGGCATCGTCACCGCCATCGGTACCATCGAAAGCGTCGAGCAGCGCGGCGATACACGCATCCTCGTGGCCTGCCCCTTCGATCCCGGCGCGATCGAAATCGGCGCCTCCATCTCCTGCTCTGGCGTGTGCCTCACCGTGGTCACGCTGGGCGGCGAAAAAGGCGCTGCGCGGATCGGCTTCGACGTTTCGGGCGAAACAGTCTCCCGCACAGTGCGCGGCATGTGGGAAGAAGGCCGCAGGCTCAATCTCGAACCCGCGCTGCGCCTCGGCGACGAACTCGGCGGCCACCTGGTCACCGGCCATGTCGACACCGTTGGGGAAGTGGTCGCGAAGAATGAAAAGGGCGGCTCCTGGCAGCTCGCCATCCGCATCAGCCGCGCCTTCGCTCCCTTCGTGGCGGAAAAGGGCTCGATCACCGTCGATGGCGTCTCGCTGACCGTCAACGACCTGCGCGACCGCAGCGACGGCACCTGCGACTTCTCGCTGAACGTCATCCCCCACACCGCCGAAGTGACGACGCTGGGCGGTCTGGCGCAAGGCGACCGCGTCAACCTTGAGATCGACGTGCTGGCAAGGTATCTGAAGCGGATGCAGAGCTTGGCGGGATAACGTCAGGCAAGGACGACGCCTCTAGCAAACTGGCTGCATTGCACGAATTCTCGCCAAAACCTGCCTGTCAGCTAACGACATGTGTGGACGGCTCTCCGTTGGCAAGGGATAATTTGAACTGAGCTTAGCTTGTTGAGGCGCCCATGTGTCCGGCCTT
>NZ_JAIGNT010000007.1 GCF_019711635.1 Qipengyuania huizhouensis
CACATGGGCGCCTCAACAAGCTAAGCTCAGTTCAAATTATCCCTTGCCAACGGAGAGCCGTCCACACATGTCGTTAGTGGAATTTCCCGTACCCATCCTCGCTCGCCGCCCAGATGGACGATAACCTTACCCACGTCGCGCAACCAATTCCCCCACGCACGAAAAAGGCCGCCGAAGCGAACTCCGGCGGCCCAATCGTTTAGCAAGCGCTTTCGCTTAGCCGCCGACGGCAGCCGCGACTTCTGCTGCGAAGTCGCTTTCTTCCTTCTCGATGCCTTCACCGAGCTGGAAGCGGACATAGTCCACCAGTTCGACCTTGGCGCCGATGTCCTTGCCGGCCTGCTCGACGACCTGCGAGATCGGGGTCTTGTTGTCGATCACGTAGATCTGGCTGAGCAGCGCGTTTTCCTTGGCATATTTGCCGATCGCGCCTTCGACCATCTTTTCCTGGACGTTCTCGGGTTTGCCGCTTTCGGCAGCCTTTTCCTGCGCGATGGCGCGTTCACGCGCGATCACGTCGGCGTCGAGACCGTCGGCGGTCAGCGCCTGCGGGAAAGCGGCGGCGATGTGCATGCCGAGCTTCTTGCCGAGATCTTCCAGCTTGGCCTTGTCGCCTTCGCTTTCGAGAGCGACGAGGACGCCGATCTTGCCGAGGTCGGGGGCAACCGCATTGTGCATGTAGGGCACGATCACGCCGTTGGTGACCGAAACGGTCTTCATGCGGCGGATCTGCTGGTTTTCACCGATCGTGGCGACATTGTCGGTCAGCTTTTCGGCAACCGAACCGCCATCGGGATAGCCCGCAGCCTTGAGCGTTTCGACATCGTCACCATCGGTGCCGAGCGCGACCTGTGTGGTCTTGCGGACGAAATCCTGGAACTTGTCGTTCTTGGCGACGAAGTCGGTTTCCGAGTTCACTTCGACGGCGACGCCCTTGGTGCCTTCGACGGCAATGCCGACGAGACCTTCGGCCGCGGTACGGCTCGACTTCTTCTGGGCGGTGGCGAGGCCCTTGGCGCGCAGTGCGTCGACCGCAGCTTCGATATCGCCATCGGCGGCTTCGAGCGCCTTCTTGGCGTCCATCATGCCCGCGCCGGTCTTTTCGCGCAGGGCTTTCACGTCAGCAGCAGTGAATGCAGCCATGATAAATTCCTTTTCGATTCTATGTGCGGGCACCGGGCCTGCTGTGATCAGCGGCCCGGCGCGTACTCCGCTTGTATGACGGGAGCATGGCGCTCCCGCCTTACGAGGATTGGCTTCAGGCCGCGGCTTCTTCCGGCGGATTTTCCATCGCGCCGACATCGCGTCCGCTATCGGTCACGCCTTCGCCCTTGCCCGAACGGGCCGCATCGGCAACCGCATCGCAATAGAGCTTGATGGCGCGGGCCGCATCGTCATTGCCCGGGATCGGGAAGGCGATGCCGCTCGGATCGACATTGGTGTCGAGCACGGCGACCACGGGAATACCAAGCACGTTGGCTTCCTTGATGGCGAGATCTTCCTTGTTGGCGTCGATCACGAACATCACGTCCGGAATGCCGCCCATGTCGCGGATGCCGCCAAGCGAAAGTTCCAGCTTGTCACGCTCGCGCGTCAGCTGGAGGATTTCCTTCTTGGTCAGGCCCGACATTTCACCCGAAAGCTGCTCGTCGAGCGTCTTGAGACGCTTGATCGACTGCGAGATCGTCTTCCAGTTGGTGAGCATGCCGCCCAGCCAGCGGTGGTTGACGAAGTGCTGACCCGAAGCGAGCGCGGCTTCGCGGATCGGATCCTGCGCCTGGCGCTTGGTGCCGACGAACAGCACCTTGCCGCCCGAACGTGCTGTCGAACTGATGAAGTCGAGCGCGCGCGCAAAAAGCGGCACGGACTGCGACAGGTCGATGATGTGAATGCCGTTACGCGCGCCGAAGATATACGGCTTCATGCGCGGGTTCCAGCGGTGGGTCTGGTGGCCGAAGTGTGCGCCGGCCTCGATCAGTTGCTGCATGGTGACGGTAGGAGCCGCCATGGTCATTTCCTTTCCGGTTGTACCTCTGGAAGGCTGGAACCCGAGGATAGCGGAGCTTCCCGCGATCGGGCACCGGTATGAGCGCCTTCCATGTGGATTTGCCCGCCGTTCGAAATGGCCCGAATTGGCCGATTCACTGGCGAACGCCGCGCGCATAACGATGTCCGCCGAATAAATCCAGTGCCAATTCATCGCGGAAAAGGGGAAACCGGGCGCAAAAAGCGCTTGACAGGTGAGAACAAAAAGAGAACATTGTTCCCATCGCCGGAACATCCGGCGGCATTCCGGGGTTTTCCCGCAAATTCGCCCCGGCTGTCAACAGCTTTATGCACAGGCGGCCGGGCAGGAGATGACCGATATGTTCGCGATTGTTCTCAGTACCGCTCTCGTCCTCGCCAGCATGGCAACGGTCCTCGTGCTTGCCGATAGCGGATTGCGCTGGTGGTCCGCCTTCGGCCTGCTGAAGCAGCGGATGAAGATCGGTTATGCCACTGCCGGTTGCGGACCGCGACCTGCGACCATCGGCTCCAGCGCGCCCGGGTTCGAACGCCAGCCGCGAACCTATCCGATCATTCGGCAGTCGGCACAGCGCGCCGCCTGACCCGCGCATAACGCATTTGCGTAAAAGGAAGCAGTACCAGATAGCCAATACCGATTGCGCTGAGCGTCCACCAAGGTTCGACCAGCAGCGCCGCAAACAACAATCCTGAGAACGCCAGTACCCACAGACGGATGCCCTTGCGCGGCCGCAGGGATGTCCAGCTCGGTGTGGCCATGTTGGAAATCATCAGTAGCGCGGTCGCCACCAGCCACGGGGCGACGAAGGCCGGTTCGCGGAAGACGTCGAGCCCGGTCGCCGACCAG
Source organism: Qipengyuania huizhouensis (assembly GCF_019711635.1). Taxonomy (GTDB): domain Bacteria; phylum Pseudomonadota; class Alphaproteobacteria; order Sphingomonadales; family Sphingomonadaceae; genus Qipengyuania; species Qipengyuania huizhouensis. The sequence continues at coordinate 2,873 of NZ_JAIGNT010000007.1, forward strand.
AGATAGAATGGCATGAAGGCAAGGCCCGCCCCCATCGGCGCGGGAACTCCGGTCAGGAAGCCGAGCGATTTGTGCGGCTGTTCTTCCATGTCGATCTGCGCGTTGAACCGGGCCAGCCGCAGCGCGCAGCAGATCGCCAGCGCCAGTGCGGCGAACCAGCCCCAGCTAGGCTCCGCCGAAAGCGACCACAGATATATGATGATGGCAGGCGCGGTGCCGAAGCTGAGCGAATCGGCAAGGCTGTCCAGTTCGGCTCCGAAACGCGATTGTGCCTTGAGCAGCCGCGCGATGCGGCCATCCATCCCGTCGAGTATCCCTGCGACGATAATCGCAACCGCGGCGGCCGCCCACTGCTCCGATATGGCGAAACGGATGCCCGTGAGGCCCGAACACAGTGCCGCTGCCGTAATCGCATTGGGCGCCATCGCCCGCAGGCTGAGCCCGCGCGACTTGCCCATCACCGGCTGCTCGTCCTCGGCAGATTTTGGACCCAGGCGGGCGCGCTCTTCCGGCTCGCGGCGAGGCTCGGGAGTGGGCAGCAGGCTCATTGCGACACACCTTCCAGCAGGGGCTGGCTACCCACGGCCGCTATCACCGTTTCCCCGGCCACAACCCTTTGACCCACCATGACATAGGATCCGGTCCCGGCAGGCAGGTAGATATCGACCCGGCTGCCGAAGCGGATCATCCCTACCCGCTGCCCTACGCCCAGCGTGTCCCCCGGTTTCACGAAGGAAACGATCCGACGCGCAATGACACCGGCTATCTGGGTGAATCCGACCTTCAGCCCGTCGGGGCGCTCGATCAGGATATGCTGCCGTTCATTGTCTTCACTCGCCTTGTCCAGGTCGGCGTTGAGGAATTTGCCCGGGACATAGACCACCCGCCGGACGACGCCCCCGATGGGGGTGCGATTGATATGAACATCAAGCAGTGAAAGAAAAATCGACACCCGCATCACGGGTTCGGGAGCAAGACCATCCACACCCGTACCATCGTCGACCGTCAATTCGCGCGGAGGTTCGACCTGCGTGATCTGAACCACCCTGCCATCGGCGGGCGAAACTATGAAACGATCATCTTGGGGAACGACGCGCTCAGGGTCGCGAAAGAATGCGAATATACCGAGAGAGAGAAAAGCCATGGGCCAGGCCAGCGTTTCCCAGGCCAGCCAGGCGAAGACCAGCGAAAGTCCGAGCGCGGCAAGACCGAATTTGCGTCCTTCCGGATGTATCCGCGGGAGGCTGGAGGGCACTTCCCCGCGTCCTTGATTATCCTGTAAGTCTCCTGCCATACACGTCCACTACGCGGGGAAAGCCGCTCTCACAAGCTTGCGACGTGCAATATTCGGTCGGTTAGAATTTCCTTCACCAAAGCATGGTAAACACCGGGTTATGAAACAGCTGGCCAAGATCACGCGCCGATGGTGTGGCGAAGTTCCGATCTATCTTTACGCGCTCGGCTGCGGCGGGGTTGTTCTATATCTCTGGGCAAGCTTCGATATCCCTTACGAGGGAGCCGGTTCCACCACCAGTTTTCAGATCATCTACACGGCGGCTATCGGCTGGTTCTTCTTCGATATCATCTACCGGTTGATCCGGGAAAGGCCGGACCGCCCGTTGGCGTGGGCGAAGAACAGATATTTCACAAGCAGCTCGCTGGCCGCCCTCATCGCCAGCGTTCCGGTATTGGCTATGTGCGCGATTCTGATACCCGTCTTTTCGAGCCTCAAGGCGATGATCCCGCTGTTCACCCAATTCGATTGGGACGTGACGTTTATCGTCTGGGAACGCAGCCTCCTGTTCGGAAACGATGCCTGGCAGGTGATGCAGCCGGTTCTCGGCTATCCCCTGGTCACTGCCGCAATCGCGGTTTCCTATCATATATGGGTGTTGCTGCTGTACCTGGGCGTCACAGTTGTGGCGCTTTCGGGCTCCGTCAACGACGACCTGCGGCGCCGCTTCTTTCTGAGCTATGCGCTTGCGTGGTCTCTGGTCGGCGGCCTGCTTGCGACCTTGCTGGCTTCGGTGGGACCAGTATTTGCCGAACCGATCCTGGGAATTCCCGATTTCGCGGCACAAATGGAATATCTTCGGTGGGCAAACCAGCAGGTGCCCGTGATGACCATTCCGGTACAGGACATGCTGCTCGAGAGCTATACCACCAAGGACAATGGTCTTGGGCGAGGCATCAGCGCCATGCCTTCGATGCATGTCGCGGTTTGCGTGCTATTCTGGCTGACGGCGCGCGAAGTGTCGAAGACGGCAGGACGCATCTTCTTCTGGTTCATGGTGCTGATCTGGATAGGGTCGGTGCACCTCGCCTATCACTATGCGCTGGACGGTCTGGTTTCGCTCGCCGCGATCTGGGGTATCTGGAAGCTGGTTCCCCATGTCTTCAAGGCATGGGACTCGCTACCCCTGCCCTGGTCTCAGCCGGCCTTTAGGACGAATACCGTCCCGGCGGAGTAGCCAGCCCCGAAGCTGCAAATCAGCCCGGTATCGCCTTCGGCCAGATCTTCGCTGTGCAGGTGGAAGGCGATGATCGAACCGGCGCTCGATGTATTGCCGTAGGTATCGAGCACGGTCGGGCTTTCGTCCTCGCTCGCTTCATGACCCAGAACCCGGTGAGCGATGAGGCGGTTCATCCCGGCATTCGCCTGATGCAACCACATGCGGCGCAAACTTGTCGGATCGAGATCGAGCCGCTGCGATTCATCGATGATCATCTGGGCAACCATCGGGACGACTTCCTTGAACACCTTGCGCCCTTCCTGGACGAACAATTTATCCGGTCCGCCGGCTTCCTCGGGATAAGCGCGGTTCAGAAAGCCGAAATTGTTTCGAATGTTGTTGGAGAAAACAGTCTTCAGCTTCGTCCCGAGTATTTCCCAATGCTCTTCAGGAGCTATCGCAGCATCCTCCACCAGAACGGCGGTCGCCACGTCCCCGAATATGAAGTGGCTGTCCCGGTCGCGCCAATTCAGATGGCCGCTGGTAATCTCCGGACTGACCACGAGGACGCTCTTCGCATTGCCGGCCCGAATATAATCCGCCGCCGTCTGGATACCGAATGTAGCGGAGGAGCAGGCAACATTCATGTCGAAGCCGAAGCCTTCAATGCCCAGTTCCTGCTGTATTTCGATTGCCATCGCCGGATAGGGCCGCTCCATATTGGACGCTGCACAGAGCACTGCATCCACATCCTCGGCCTTGCGCCCTGCCCGTTCCAGCGCCTCGCGCGCGGCCTTGACCCCGATCTCGGCGAGGATCGACAACTCGTCGTTCGAGCGCTGCCTCCAGCGCGGCGCCATGATCTCGGGGTCGAGCACCGGCTCCTTGGCCATTACGTGGCGAGCCTTGATCCCGCTTGCCTTCTCGATGAACTCGACCGAGCTTTCGGTCAGCGGCTCGACCTCGCCAGCAGCGATCGCTTCGGCATTCGCCGCGTTGTGGCGACGCACGTACTCGTTGAAACTGGCGACCAGTTCCTCGTTGGAGATGCTGTCTTCGGGCGTGAACAGCCCCGTCGCGGAAATGACGGGGCGGCCGGTCAATCGGGCAATATCGGTCATCCGAGTTGCCTAGTCTCACGCTTGGCGAACGGCAAGTGAGAGCGAAGCCAGCGGCCTGCTTTCGCGTGCATCAGTGCCCAGAGCCGACATTCAGCACTCTGCCTCCGATCAGTTATCAAGTCCGCCTCCCTGTGCTTCGGATCGGCCTTCGATCGCCATGATGTCACGGGCGAGAAACGGCATTGTCTGCTGGGCGATGCGTAACTCGCCCAGTGCCTCCTCGCGCTTGCCTTGCGCGAGCAAGGTGCGGGATAGCGAGTAGCGCAGATCTCCAACGCCAGGGCGTCTGGCGATCAAGGCGCGAACGTCCAATTCGGCTTGCCGTGCCAGGGTTTTCGGTGCGCCATGTCGCAACACCATGTCCGATTGGACGCGGGCCAGCAGCGAACGGGCAATCAGGTTCGCCTCAGGGTCGTCTGCCAATGCCTGGAGGCTGTTGCGCGCGCCGACCAGGCTTTGTTCGTCCCCAAGTCGCCAGAGCCTGTATGCCTCGGCATAACGCGCACGCGCGTCTGCTGAAATTCCGGCAGCGCCCGACGAGAAAGCCGTAACCTGCGCGTGGATGCTATTCGCAAAATGCAGCACCGCACGATCCGTTTGCGAAGGCGATATACGGTACTGTTCCGCAAACAGGACAGCGCCTGTCCGGCCATCGACGAGCTCGGTTGCCAGGTCGCGGTCTTGACCTGAATGTTCGAGCGATAGCCGTACAACATAGGCTGGCGATGTGCCTGAAGGTGGAAGGTGGTCGATGACCTGAACGCCCTCGAACTTCGAAATCGCGCGTACCATGTCGCGGCGGAGCGCCTCCCCATCGGCGGGATCGCTGCCGGACGAAGGCGACGTCGCAACCACAGCCAGCAGCGGTATGGCGGCATCATCCGTATCGCGATACTGCCATGCCAACAGCATCGCTGCGGCAAGGATCAGAACCACGCTCGCCGCCAATCCGATCTTGCGGCGGACAGACCATCCGCGTCCAGGTTGCGCAATGCCGATCTGCAAGGTGGTCCGATAGCCGTGATTGCGGACCGCTTCGATGGCCGTCCCGTCAATGCCGATCTGTTCCAGAGACTCGCGCAGCAAAGTCACCCTTTGCTTGATGGTCTCCCGGGTAACTTGCGCGTTCCAGACGATGTGCGCGATGTCCGCGAACGAGACCGGGTCGGGGCTTCGCGAGACAAGCAGGTCAAGCATGCGAAACGACAGGTCGGGCAAGCGGTGTTCATCGCCATTCGCGATGACTGCGTGACGCACCCGGCAAAGTTCCACCCTCATTTCACCAATCTTCACCGTTCTTTTCTTGTCCACTGCCTGCTTCGACCGCAGCCTCGGGGCATGACAAAGCACCTTACACGCTCCGCCCTAATCGCTCTCGCCACTATCGGATGCAACACTCCCGTTTCAGCGAACACCTCAGAAAACTCCGCCGACGCGCAACGCCGGATCGCCGATGCCATACTGGCCGCTCAGGTCGAAGCCAACGGCGTGCCCGGCATGGCAGCGGCCGTAGCCCGCGACGGTGAGCTGATTTGGACCGGCACGGCAGGATATCGCGATCTGGATCGGAAACTGCCGGTCGAGCCAGACACCAGCTTTCGGCTCGCCAGTGTTTCCAAACTGGTGACGGCAACGGCGGCGACCGTGTTGTACGATCGGAAGATGCTGGACCTTGATGCACCGGTCCAGCGCTACCTTCCTGACCGCCGCCTCGCTTGGCCTTCGGACATCTCCCTGCGGCAGCTGGCTGCGCACACATCGGGCATTCCGCATTATCAGGATGTCGATGCCGCACGCGGAGGAATCCATTTCGGCACGGTGGACGAAGCGGTCGAGATTTTCGCCAACCGCCCGCTCCTTTTCGCACCCGGCACGAGCTACCAATACAGTTCCTACGGATATACCCTGCTAAGTGCCGCCATTGAGGGTGGCGCTGGTATACCTTTCCTCTCCTTTGTTTCGCGCGCGATCACCAACGATCTGCCTTTGCACCCGGATCTCGTCCCCGATCCGCAGCATGACACCGTGGCCTATGAATTCGAAGGCGGCACGATCAAGCCTGCCGATCCGCACGATTACAGCTACTCATGGGGCGGCGCGGGTTTCCGCGGGACGGCACCCGGCGTCGCGATGTTCGGGGCACGGGTGATGCGCCATGGTTTCCTCTCGTCCGAGGCACGGGCGATGATGTGGACACCAACTCAGATGAACGATGGCTCACCGGTGGCTGACGGCGAAGACAGGATTGCGTTCGGCTGGCGCATCGGAACGGACTCGGATGGCCAGAGGATCGCGCATCATGCCGGCGTTGCGATTGGCGCACGCAGCGCGCTGATAGTTTACCCTGACAGCGGGGATAGCGTCAGCGTTTTGTCGAACGCCGTCTGGGTTTCGGACATCAAGGAAACCGCAGCGACGCTGGCCGCGCCGTTCCGGGCCGATCCGACGGGTCCGCAAACGCCGTGTCCGATCCGGGCAACCGCATATACAGGCAGCTTTGGCGACAAGCCGGTTGCCGGGACGGTGCGGTTCACAATGCTGGACGGGATATGTCGCGGGACACTGGGCCTCGGCAATGCCGCTGGCAACTGGTTCGACGCATTGCCGCAGGGCAGCACCGACTATCTGACGGTCATATCGATCTTTCCCGGCGACCGACTTGATCGCGGTGCTCTGGTGACACCCAGCGGAGCCTATGATTTCCGCCGACAGGACGACGGCAGCTACGTTGCGGTGCTGAGTCCGACCCGCAAGTTCGTCGTCCGATTGCAGCGCTGAACGAAGACACCGGTGCTGCTCGCTTCCTCGCTGGCAGCTGCCAATATGCTTGTGTCCTAGGCCGTTGAAAGAAAGGGGGGTGGTGGACAGGGCTGGATTCGAACCAGCGTACGCTTGCGCGGGCAGATTTACAGTCTGCTGCCTTTAACCACTCGGCCACCTGTCCACACCGGTTCACCATCTTTCCCGAAAACGGGCGAAAGAGCGGGGATGCGCTGGGGCATCCCCTGCCGAGAGGCGCCCCTTTGGCGAAGCGGCGCTTGCCTGTCAATGCCCTCGCTGGCAGGAGCGCGACGCAATCTCGATTACAGGACATGAAGCATGGCAAAAGGCGAACGCAAACGCGCATTGAGGGGCCGGGCCGGCCGCATGAAGGGCGGGCGCGGAAGCGGCCGGGCAAGTCCGGGACAGGTCCGTCTGTGGGGACGCCACGCGGTCGAAGCGGCGCTCAAGAACCCGGACAGGCAGCACCGCAAGCTTTGGGCGACGCGCGAAGGCGTGGCCTCGCTCGACGGCGAACTGCCGGCCGATTTCCCCGTCGAATATGCCGATGTCCAGGACCTCGCCCGCCTCGTTGCCAAGGATGCCCCGCATCAGGGACTGGTTCTCGAGTGCGCGACGCTGGAAGACCGTTTCCTCGACGAAGTTCTCGACGGCGATCCGGCGCGTCCGATCATTGTGCTCGATCAGGTAACCGATCCGCACAATGTCGGCGCGATCATGCGCTCGGCGGTGGCCTTCAACGCAGCCGCCCTCGTCACGCAGGATCGGCACGCGCCTCCCGAAGGCGGGGTGATCGCCAAATCGGCATCCGGCGCGCTCGAGACGCTGCCATGGATTCGCGTGGTCAATCTCGCCCGCGCAATGGAAGAAATGGCCGAGGCAGGATATTGGCGCATCGGTCTGACCGGCCATACAGAAACTACATTCGCCGAAGCGTTGCCCACAGGTCCCGTAGCAATTGTTCTGGGCGCGGAAGGCGAAGGCATGCGCCAGAATATCGAAGCGCATTGCGATGCCTTGGCGAAATTGCCGATTTCTAACGAAATCGAAAGCCTCAACGTGTCCAACGCGGCGGCGATCGCGCTATATGCGGTAGCTACAAGGGACTGACTACAGACAGGGGGATTTACCGTGACGAGTATTTCGATGAAGCTGCGCGCATGCGGACTGGCTACGGCGAGTTCGCTAGCGCTCACAGGCTGCCTGCTCACGCCGGGTGCCTTCACCAGTGAATTGCACCTGATGCAGGATGGCGCTTTCAGCTACAGCTACGACGGCGAGATCCAGATGCTCGCCCTGTCGAAACTAGCGGAAATGGCCGATCAGCCGGAAGAGTTCGAGGCCGAGTGCTGGGACGAGGAATTCGAAACCCGCGAATGCACACCTGCCGAAGTCAAGGAACAACGCGCAGAATGGGACGCGGCCGCAAGCGAACGCGAGGCGGAACGCGAGAAGGAGGCCGAGCAGATGAGGGCCGTTCTCGGCGGGATCGACCCTTCGGATCCCGAAGCGGCGCAGGAACTGGCCGACAAACTGGAACGTCAGCGGGGCTGGGAAATGGTCACCTACAAGGGTGACGGGCTGTTCGATGTCGACTTCCGCATATCGGGCAGCCTGACCCATGATTTCGCTTTTCCGACGATCGAGAAGATGCCGATGGGCAGCATGTTCGTCACCGTAATGTTGCGAGACGAAAATCAGGTCCGTATCGATGCTCCCGGATTTGCGGCACAGGGTGGCGGGAATCCGATGCAGGGCATGATGGCTGGTATGGCCGGCCTCGCCCAGCTGGCGGAGGATGAGGACATAGGAAAGATCGCCGTGCCCGAGGGTACGTTCACGATTGTCACTGACGGACGCATCCTCGCCAATAATACCGATGAAGGTCCGGCGGCGCATTCACTAGGTCAGACGCTGGTCTGGGAAATCAGCCCGCGCACGGAACAGGCACCGACGGCCCTGATTGCGTTCGACTGAATAGATGAAGACACGAAAAACGCCGCGGCCACTCGCGTGACTGCGGCGTTTTTATGTAAGGACAGAAACGTGTCTTAGTTGACGGCGTCCTTCAGGCCCTTGCCAGCCTTGAACTTGGGCTGGTTCGAAGCAGGAATGTTCATCGGTTCGCCGGTACGCGGATTGCGACCGGTCGAGGCCTTGCGCTTGGCGACCGAGAAGGTGCCGAAGCCGACCAGACGAACTTCATCGCCCTTCGAAAGCGACTTGGTGATAGCGTCGAACACACCTTCGACAGCGCTTGACGCGTCGCTCTTCGACAGGCCGCTAGCTTCCGCGACAGCACCGATCAGATCGTTCTTGTTCATATTCTTTAGAACCCCCTCAATTCGAGTTTTGAATTATGGCCTGGTGAATCGTTTCACCCGAGAGGCAGCGAATTGAGAGGCTTTTGGCCCGCGTGTCAAAGGCAAAATCCGCAATAATTGGCGGTTTTTGGCCTTGAAGACCCGATTGTGCGGCAAAACGAGCTTTTGTTGTGCCGCAACGAGACATCTCGCTGCGGCGCAACAAATCAATTGCTAATGCGCCGTCGGCGATGCGCCGGTCACTTGTGGGTGGCCCGGCTGGCTTGCCAGATCGTCCGCCTCGGTCCACTCGATCGGATCGGGGAGCGAAGTCAAAGCGTGTTCGAGCACTTCGTCGACGTGGGATACCGCGACGATCTCGAGCCCTTCCTTCACGTTTGCCGGAATTTCGGCGAGATCCTTTACGTTCTCTTCGGGAATAAGCACCTTCTTGATCCCGCCCCGCAGCGCCGCGAGCAGTTTTTCCTTCAGGCCGCCGATAGGCAGAACCCGGCCGCGCAGTGTCACTTCGCCAGTCATCGCCACATCGGGCCGTACTGGCACGCCCGACAGGGTCGAGACGATGGAGGTAACCATGCCGATGCCCGCGCTGGGACCGTCCTTGGGCACAGCGCCTTCGGGCAGGTGGATATGGATGTTCTTGCGCTGGAAGATGCTCGGCTTGATACCGTAATGCGGGGCGCGCGCCTTCACAAAGCTGAAGGCCGCGGCAACGCTTTCGTTCATCACCTCGCCCAGCTTGCCGGTCGTCTTGATCTCGCCCTTGCCCGGCGTGGTCACGCTTTCGATGGTCAGCAATTCGCCGCCCACCTCGGTCCACGCCAACCCGGTAACCGCGCCGACCTGCGCTTCTTCTTCGCCCATGCCATGCTTGAACTTGCGCACACCGGCGAAGTCGGAAAGGTTTTCGGGCGTGATCGTGACGCTTTCCGCCTTCCCTTCGAGGATGCGGCGCAGGCTCTTGCGGCATAGCCGGGCAAGCTCGCGCTCCAGCGTGCGGACGCCTGCCTCACGCGTGTAATAGCGGATCAGGTCGCGCAGCGCCTCTTCGGTCAGCTCGAACTCGCCTTCCTTGAGGCCGTGATCCTTGACCTGCTTGGCGAGCAGGTGGCGGGTCGCGATCTCGACCTTCTCGTCCTCGGTATAACCTTCCAGCCGGATGATCTCCATGCGGTCGAGCAGGGGCTGCGGCAGGTTGAGGCTGTTCGCCGTGGTGACGAACATGATGTCCGACAGGTCGAGGTCGAGTTCCAGATAATGGTCCTGGAACTTGTTGTTCTGTTCGGGATCCAGAACCTCAAGCAAAGCCGAGGCCGGATCGCCGCGGAAATCCTGGCCCAGCTTGTCGATCTCGTCGAGCAGGAACAACGGGTTGATCTTGCCCGCCTTCTTGAGATTGCTGACGATCTTGCCCGGAAGCGAGCCGATATAGGTGCGGCGGTGGCCGCGGATTTCGGCTTCGTCGCGCACGCCTCCCAGCGACTGGCGAATGAATTCGCGCCCGGTCGCCTTGGCGATGCTCTTGCCGAGGCTGGTCTTGCCGACACCCGGAGGGCCGACGAGGCACAGGATCGGGCCCTTCAGCTTGTTGGTGCGCGCCTGCACGGCGAGATATTCGATGATCCGGTCCTTGACCTTCTCCAGCGCATAATGATCCGCGTCGAGGATTTCCTGCGCCTTGCCGATATCTTTCTTGACCTTGCTCTTCTTGCCCCAGGGCAGGCCGAGCAACACGTCGAGATAGTTGCGGATGACGGTCGCCTCGGCGCTCATCGGCTGCATGGCCTTGAGCTTCTTCAGTTCGCTTTCCGCCTTAGTGCGCGCTTCCTTGCTGAGCTTGGTCTTGCCGATCTTCTCGGTCAGTTCGGCGATCTCGTTGCCGCCGTCCTCGTCGCCGTCGCCCAGCTCGTTCTGGATCGCCTTCAACTGCTCGTTGAGGTAATATTCGCGCTGGGTCTTCTCCATCTGCCGCTTCACGCGGCCACGGATGCGGCGCTCCACCTGCAGGACAGACAGTTCGCCTTCCATGAAGGACATCACCATTTCGAGGCGCTTCAGCGGATCGGTCTCGACCAGCAGGGATTGCTTGTCGGAAACCTTGGCCTGGATGGCCGCAGCGATGGTATCGGCGAGCTCGCCCGCATCATCGATTTCGCCGAGCTGTTCAGCAGCATCGTCGCCGATCTTCTTGTTGAGTTTGGCATATTCGCCGAATTGCTCGATCACCTGGCGCATCATCGCGCTGATCTCGGTGCCCGAAGCGGTCGGCTCCTCGATCATCGAAACTTCGGCGGCGACATATTCACCGACCGTGCGCAGTTCGTGCAGCTTGGCACGTTCCTGCCCTTCGACCAGCACGCGGACGGTGCCGTCGGGCAGCTTGAGCAGCTGGAGGACCTGCGCGATCACACCGGTGTCATAAAGATCGCGGGCTTCGGGATCGTCACAGCCCGGATCGAGCTGCGACAGGAGGAAAATGTCCTTCGAACCTTCCATCGCAGCTTCGAGCGCCGCAACCGACTTGTCGCGCCCGACGAAGAGCGGGACGACCATGCCGGGAAAAACGACAATGTCGCGCAGGGGAAGGAGGGGAAAGGTCTCGGTCATATAATCAGTCCATTTGCGGCCCGGAGCGGGGCCTGCGTCTCGCGAGGGAATATGGGTAGCGGACCGCCCGGGCGCAATGTCCGCCCCGGGTTAAGCTGTGCACAGCGCGATCTGTTAAGCTTCGGCAGCTGCAATCCGAGACATGGACCGCATGGACCACTGTCCAGGAGGCAAAAACCTGACAACTTGTGCAGCGGGGGATTCGAGGGCCGAGCCAGCTCGAAAACAGGCATGCCATCCGGCGCTAGCACGGGGTCACCGATGTAGGACAGCAGCCCGTGCCGGAGCGTAGAAGCGTTACCCAAATCCGGGAATATTCATGCCCGGCGGCAGGCCCATGCCACCCTGGATCTTTTCCATTTCCTCGGCCGACTTGCGGTCCGCCTTGTCGCGCGCATCGTTGAAAGCTGCGGCCACGAGGTCTTCGACCATCTGCTTTTCTTCCACCTTCATCAGGCTTTCGTCGATCGTCACGCCGATGATGCGTCCGCGTGCTGTGGCACGCACCTTGACCAGACCGCCGCCGGCCGCGCCTTCGACCTCGATATTGTCGAGCTTGGCCTGAACATCGTTCATCTGGGTCTGGATCTGCTCGGCAGCCTTCTGCGCGGCAGCGATCATTTCTTCCATCGACTTCATAGGATCGTCCTCATGCTCTGCGGTTCCAGGGAACCTCGCGCCGGATCGGGGGAAGTTCGGCGCCGTCTTCGATTATTTCGGCATCGGGAAAGGCAGCTTCAACCGCTTTCACCATGGGATGTTCTCGCATGGCCGCTTTTGCAGCCTCGCGCTCGGATTTTTCGTGCTCGACCATCGAGGGTCGCGCCTGCTCCGGATCGCCAGTTTCGAGCTGCCAGCGGGTCTCGGTCACTGCATAGAGCGCATCGCGCAGTACCGGTTCGATGGCATCGGAATATTTCGCGTCGCGGGCGTAGACCAGCCTGCCCATCTCCACGCTGATCGGGCGGATTTGCAAGCGCATGATGCTTTCGGCCTGCAATTTTCCGGCCGCAGAGACCTTTTCGACCAGCTCTTCCCAATCGAGCGAGGCCGTCGGAGCGCTCGCCCCGCTCTCGCCAGCCTCGCTTGCAGGGGCCGGCCCGCGCGCTGCGAGGTCCTCGATCTGTTTGGCCAGCTTGCCGGGATCGGGCATGTCTGAGGCGTGCAGCACGCGCAGCAGCGCCATGCGCGCCGACACCAGCGGATCGGGCGCCTGCCGCACTTCCTCGTGCCCCTTGAGCAGGAGTTGCCACAAGCGGTGGACCTGGCCGACAGAGAGACGCTCCGCCCATTCGGTCAGCTGTTCGCGTTCCTCGGCAGTGGTCGCATCGGCTTCTCCGCCCGAAACCTGCGCGAGCGCAATCCGGTGCGTGAGGTCCATTAGCGAACGCATCAGCGCCAGCGGTTCGACACCCAGCGCATACTGGTCGTCCACCGCAGTCAGTGTGGCCTTCGCATCGCCATTGAGGATGTGGGCGAAGAGCCGCCGCTGTGCGCCCCGGTCGGCGAGGCCCAGCATGTCGCGCACGCGCTCCGCCGTGACCATGCCGCCGGTATCCATGTCGGCATGGGCAATGGCCTGATCGAGGATCGACAGCCCGTCACGCACCGAACCTTCGGCGGCATTGGCGACGATGTGAATCGCCTCTTCCTCCGCCTCGACGCCTTCCTTGCGGCAGATCTCGGTAAAATGCGCCTCGAGCAGTTCGACAGGTATGCGCCGCAGGTCGAACCGCTGCGTCCGGCTGAGCACCGTGACCGGCAGTTTATCGACCTCGGTCGTTGCGAAGAGGAACTTCACATGCGCGGGCGGTTCTTCCAGCGTCTTGAGCAACGCGTTGAAGGCGTTGCGCGAGAGCATGTGGACCTCGTCGATGATGTAGATCTTGTAACGCGCACTGACCGCGGCATAGCGTACCGCCTCGATGATTTCGCGCACATCGTCGACGCCAGTATGGCTGGCGGCGTCCATTTCGATCACGTCGATATGGCGGCCTTCGGCGATGGCCGTGCACGGTTCGCACACGCCGCAGGGGCTGATCGTGGGACCGCCCTTCCCGTCCGGCCCGATGCAGTTCAGGGCCTTGGCGATGAGGCGCGCGGTCGAGGTCTTGCCCACCCCGCGAACACCGGTCATCAGAAAGGCATGGGCCAGCCGGTCGCGCGCGATCGCATTGGCCAGTGTGCGGACCATGGCATCCTGCCCGATCAACTCGGCAAATGTCTGCGGACGGTATTTGCGCGCGAGCACGCGATAGGGCTGTGCCGGTTCGGCAGAGGGAGCGGTGGAGGCTTCGGTCGGGACCGCTGCCGCTTCGACAGGTTCCTTTGCCGGTTCCTCGGCAGGAGCAGGCGGCGTCTCGGGCTCGGGCACATCGCCGAACATCGAATTCTGCCCCGCGGCCTCCAGTTCGGCGGCGCTCGGCGCATCCTCTTCCGCATCGGTCTCCCAGGGAAGGCCGTCAGTACTATCCGGTGAATCACCCATGCAGGTTTAGGTAGGCGCAGACGCGCCGAATGTCATGAAGGGTGTGGGAAAATAAAGGAGCCGAGCGACCCGCCGCAATTCACCTGGGCTGCTTCCTTCCGGACCTGACCCGGTGAGCGAACGCAAACGTCCACCCGACTCCCGGCGCGCCATATGGCGATGTGGGAGCTAGAAATCAATCACCGAAAGTTGTCGGCGTAAGCCTGGATCTTGAGAGACCTGGGAGGCGTGGCGTGAACGCGAGCGGCGATGCCGTATTTCTCGGCATAGGCTTTCGCCTCTTCCTTGGTCGGAAACGTCAGCAACACCTGCGCCTGCGTATCGCTGCTGCCGGTCCAGCCCATCAACGGGTCTGCGTGACGCGCCTCGGATTGCTCGAATTCGAGCACCCATTCATCGGTACGGGCCCTGCCCGACTGCATCGCGTTCTTGGGTCGCTGATAGATTCTGGCGGTCATGTAGTGCCCTGTAATTCAGCCTTCGCTTCTTGAAAAGGCGTTCTTGGTCTTCAAACTGGGCTTTTCCATCCAGGGCTCCTCAGGCCAGCGGTGCTTGGGATAGCGGCCTTTCATGTCCTTGCGCACATCGTCCCAGCTGCCGCGCCAGAAGCCGGGCAAGTCGCGGGTCGCCTGGATCGGGCGTCCGGCGGGGCTGGTCAGCTTGAGCAGGAGCGGAGTCTTGCCCACAACCGGATGGCGATCCAGTCCGAACAGCGCCTGCACGCGGACTTCGACGCTCGGCGCATCGTCTCCGGTATAGTCGATCCGGTGTGAGGTTCCGGCAGGCGAGGTGAATTCACGCGGCGCCTCGCGGTCGAGCCGCTGGCGGGTGTCCCAATCGAGCATGCCGAGCAGCGCATCGACGAGCTTTCCCCTGGGCACGTCGCAGTCGCGCCGCCCCCCGAGCAGCGGTGCCAGCCATACATCGGCGGTCTCGGCCAGCTTGGAAGCAGCGAACGCGTCCAGTCCGATGAAGGCGGCGCGCGCCTGCAGATCGGCAGGAACAAGTTTTGCCGTGTTCTTCAACGCCTTTTCCACCAACATATCCACAAGCGCCTGTGGATCGGGGTCGGGATCGGGGCCGGCAGCGAGCGTTATGGCGCCCAATCGCTTCTCCAGCAGCGTTTCGACTCGGTCGCCTTTCCAGCGCATTACCGGGCGGCGTTCGATGCGCTCGTCCAGCCAGAGTTCCAGATCACTCTCGTCTAGAGCGATAGCGGAGGTAATCCGCGCGCCTTTCGCCTGTCCCTGCGCATCGCCGATCACTAGGAATTCGGCGCGCGCCAGAGAGGATGCCGGATCGAGCATAAAGCCGCGCCCGCCCGCAGCAATCCAGTTCTCGCCCGAAGGATCGCGGCGCTTGGCCACGAAGTCGGGACGACCTGCAGCAAGGAGGATGGCTGGCGGGACGTCCCGCCTCTCACGCCGCTGGGTCAGCGTGTTCGCCAGCTTCGCCCATCGTTCGGCCAGCTTGCGGCTGGCCTCCGCACGAGTTCCGCGATCGCCGTTCCACCGGGCAAGTCGGGCCTCGAGATCCTCTCCGCGCCCGCCCAGCCCGCGCTCCTGCAGGAGCAGCGCCAGCCGTGCAGCAGTGTCTGCCGCGCCATGCTCTGCGCCGAACAGCACCATCGCAGCCGAGGACGGATCGAGCGGCAGGCCCGCAAGCTGCTGCCCCCGCTCCGTAATACGCCCTTCCCCGTCCAGCGCACCGAGCCCTTCCAGTGTCTGGCGCGCCGCCGAAACCGAGGCGGCTGGCGGGGGATCGAGCCATTGCAGGCTCGCCGGATCGCTCGTCCCCCATTTGGCAAGGTCGAGCACCAGCGGCGCAAGGTGGGCAGTCTCCATCTCGGGCGGATCGAAAGCGGGCCTTCCCGCATGTCCGGCTTCCTCCCACAAGCGGTATGCTACGCCCGGCCCCTGCCGCGCCGCGCGCCCCGCTCGCTGCGCGGCGGCAGCCTGGCTGGCGCGATGGGTTACGAGATGCGTCGTCCCGGCCGCCCGGTCGAATTCGGCACGGCGCGAAAGGCCGGCATCGACCACCACGGAAACCCCGTCCAGCGTCAGCGAGGTTTCGGCAATCGCGGTCGCCAGCACGATCCGCCGGCGGCCCTCTGGATCGCGGCGGATCGCGGCGCGCTGGTCGGCGGGCTGGACCTGGCCGTGAAGCGGCAGGACCAGCGCTTGGGGCAGCTGCTCCGCCAGCCGCTCGCGGGTCCGCTCGATCTCGCCCACGCCCGGCAGGAAGGCGAGGATATCACCCTCTTCCTCGCGCCAGGCAATGGCGATTGCCGAGGTCACCGCGTCTTCCACGCGCGTCTGGGGCGAGGAACCCAGCCAGCGGATGTCCAGCGGATATGCGCGGCCCTGGCTTTCGATAACAGGCGTGCCTTCGCCCATCAGCGAAGCGAAGCGCGAGCCGTCGATGGTCGCCGACATGACGAGGACCCGCAGGTCCTCGCGCAGCACCGCCTGAGTTTCCAGCGCCAGCGCCAATCCAAGGTCGCTATCGAGATGCCGCTCATGCGCCTCGTCGAATAGCACGGCGGAGATGTCGGACAGTTCGGGATCGTCCAGGATGGTGTTTACGAAGATCGCTTCGGTCACCACCAGCACCCGTGTCCTGGCAGAGCGCTTGCTATCGAGGCGGGTGAGATAGCCGATGGTCTCGCCCGGCTTCTCGCCCAGCATCTCTGCCATGCGCTCCGCCGCCGCACGTGCGGCCACGCGGCGGGGCGAAGTCAGGATGATCGTGCCGGTGCACCAGTCTTCGCCAAGCAGCGCAGGCGCGACCGCGGTCGTCTTGCCCGCCCCGGGCGGCGCGACGAGCACCGCTTCACTTCTTGCGCGAAGGGCCGACAAAAGGCCGGGCAAGACAGCATGTATGGGGAGCGCTTCGGTCACGGATTCGCTCTTCGCATACATCCCGCCCCTGCACAGCCCCCACTCCAACGGCATTTTTCAAGCCGTTGTAAAATGACCCTTTCACCATTGCATTAGGTGAAACCGAGAGAAAGCTGCTATTCTGCTGCTTCCTTGTTCTTCCGATCGGGTGGGTGGAGCGGGGTTTTTTGCCGATGCATCGCCAACAGGCGGGCATGCGAAGGGCCGCGAAACAAGGGAGAAATACATGAAAAAGATAATGACGGCGCTTGCCGCCTTTACATTCGCTACGAGCATGACCGCTTGCAGTAGCGCGGATGACACCGAAGCCGTCGCGGAAACCGCAGGCATCGCGGGCGACTGGAAGGTCGATCTCGATTCGGCACAGTGGGAAAACGATGTCGGCGAATATGTACTTGCCGACGGCACCTACAACTGCCTTTCCTGCAATCCGCCCTTCGAAGTAGCAGCCGATGGCGGCTGGCACGATGTCGCAATCCCTGCAACCGACAGTATAATGATGGAAGTTGTCGATGATAATACGGTTCGCTCCGCGGGCCGCCTGAATGGTGAAGACACAGGCAGTTCGACCTGGACCGTGAGCGAAGACGGCAATGCACTGGAAGTCAGCTGGACGAACCTTCGCGGCGATCAGCCGGTGAGCGGCAAGACCAGCTATACCCGGACCGAAGCTGGACCCGAAGGTTCACATGCGGTGTCGGGCAAATGGACCACTGCCGGTGTGAGCGACATCGATGAGGCGGGCCTGCGCTTCAGCTTCGGGCTCGACGGCGACACGATCACCAGCCGGGGCAATTCGGAAAGCTATACCGCAACTCTCGGTGGTGATGCCGTGGCGATCGACGGAAACGATGCCGGCGAAATGGTCAAGGTCGAGAGGACCGGTGACAACAGCTTCCTCGAAACCTACACCCGCGATGGCGAGATTGTTGCAACTACCGAACTGACAATCGACGGCGACACGCTCAATGGTGTCTCTACCGATCCGCGCAACGGCAGCGTCGTGCGCTGGTCGGCAACACGCCAGTAACAATGTGATCTCCCGGCCGCCACGCGCGGTCGGGAGCCATTTTGCTCTGAATCAATACCCCCGTGAAACCGCGAAAAGCGCGGCCTGCGTCATGGCGCGGCGGGCCTTGCCGTCGGGGAAGATCGACAGGGCATCGATAGCGCGCTGTGCGAAATGCCGCGCGCGGGCCTTGGTGTCGGCGACGGCGTTATGGCTGTCGATCAGGCGGATCGCCTCTTCCAGATCGGCGTCCGATGTGCGGAAACCGCCGATGGCGGCCTTCCAGAATTCCCGCTCTTCCTCGCTTCCGCGCGCGTAGGCGAGGATGACCGGCAGGGTCATCTTGCCTTCGCGAAAATCGTCGCCGCGATCCTTGCCCATTTCTTCAGCATCCGAATCGTAATCGAGCGCGTCGTCGACCAGCTGGAATGCGACCCCGAGATTGCGGCCATATTCGTCGAGCGCGCGCTCTTCCTCCTCGCTACTTTCGGCGACCACGGCCGCAATACGGCTGGCGGCGGCGAAAAGCGCGGCGGTCTTGGCGCGGATGATGTGGAGATAGCGTTCCTCGCTCGTATCGATCTTGCGCTGGGCAGTCAGCTGGTCGACCTCCCCCTCGGCGATGATCGCGCTGGCGCCCGAGAGAATCTTGAGCACCTTCAGGCTGCCGTCCTCGGTCATCAGCTCGAAACTGCGGCTGAAGAGGAAATCTCCGACCAGCACGGTGGCGGGATTGCCGAAAATGATGTTCGCCGCCGCCTTGCCGCGCCGCAGGTCGCTGCCGTCGACGACATCGTCATGCAGCAGGGTGGCGGTGTGGATGAACTCCACCGCGGCGGCGAGCTTGTAATGACGTGCGCCGGTGTAACCCACCAGTTCAGCGCCCGCGAGGGTCAGCATCGGCCGGAGACGTTTACCGCCGCCGGAGATCAGATGCCCGGCCAGCGCGGGAATCAGGGGTACCTCGCTCTGCATCCGATCGAGAATGACCTGGTTGACTTGATTCATGCCCTGCGCGGTCAGCGCCAGCATGGGCTCGATCGAGGGCTGCGGGGCCTTGCGCGGCAGGGGAACGACGTCTGCTGTCATGTCAGCTTGGCCATGTCCTGCCTAACCTTTCTTGGCAAGAGCCGGATTGGCGCTAATCTGGCAAGCGATGACGCAGGACGCGCAACAACCCGCCGCCGAAGACCCAACGCTCGCGAGTTTTCGCAAGAGCATCGACAATATCGATGCCGCGCTGGTCCATATGCTCGCCGAACGATTCCGGATCACGCAGGCGGTCGGCGCCTATAAAGCGAAAGCTACTTTGCCCCCCGCCGATCCGGCGCGCGAGGCCGAGCAGATCGCCCGCCTTCGCCGCCTGGCCGAAGAGAGCGAGCTAGACCCGGAGTTCAGCGAGAAATTCCTGCGCTTCATCATCGACGAGGTTATCCGCCACCACGAAAGGGCGCGGCAGGACGAAGCCTAATCGTCGTGCTTGCGGTCCCTGCCTGACGGATTGGGGACGGCAGTCGTGCGCCGCTGTTGCCTTACAGGACGTTCCGCCCGGGCGGGCGGGCGGGACTGCGGCGGGGCAGGACGAACCTGTCTCGCGCCAGCCGCGGCAGGCGGGACCCGACCTTGTCGCCTGGACTCGCGGGCCTCCCGGCGCTGGTTGCGTGCTGCGGCTTCTGCCGCACCGCGTACAGCGCCAGCAGCGAAACCTTCGTCCCTGTCGCGGCGGCCGCCGGTACGATGATCGCGGTAATGTCCATCGCGATCACGCCTGTAGCCGCCCCAGTTATCGCGAATGTCACGGGCACCACCGCGCCGCGCTATCCAATAGTTGCGGTGGCGGTCGTTCCAGCGGTGACGATGGCCGCGCCGGTCGTATACGTAGTAGCCGGTGCCGGGGTAATAATAGTCGTCGTACCAGCCGTAATAGGAATCATAATACGGGTCGTAATAGGGATCGTAGTACCCGCCCGAATTATATCCCACGCCCACCGATACGCTGGAGCCATAGGGATCGAGCATCGTGGCGCAGCCTGACAATGCCAGGCCGGAAGCCATGACGAGCCCCATGCGAAGCGCGGGGAATTTACGGGGTGCGATCTTGTCCATGACACGTGTTATGTCAGCGACGGATTGAACAGCGCGTGAATTAGATACCCGGCCGCGGCAGGCGCAAGGTTACCATCAGACCGCCCAGGTCCTCGCTTTCACTCAGTTCAACCGTGCCCGCATAGATTTCTGCCACATCGCGGACAATGGCCAGGCCCAATCCGGTGCCCGGTTTGCCCGTGTCCAGCCGCGCACCGCGATCGAAAATCCGCTCGCGCTGCGCTTCGGGGATGCCGGGGCCGTCATCTTCCACCCAGATAATGCACTGCTCCGAGCCCGGCTGCGCGTCGACGGTGACGAATACGCTGCCTCCACCATATTTTGCGGCATTCTCGATCAGATTGCCGAGGATTTCGTCGAGATCCTGGCGCTCCATGGCGACGGCGGCATGGCGGTTTCCGTCCAGGTCGAAGCGCGTATCCTCGTAAATCCTCGTCACCGCACGCAATACGCTTTGCACGCTGGGCCAGACTTCGGCGCGGGTATGCCCCGATGCGCGCCGTCCGACCGCCCTCGCCCTGGCAAGGTGATGCTCGACGTGACGCTGCATGGTTTTCGTCTCGCGGCAGACGAGGTCCGACAGTTTGGGATCATGGGCCGTTGCCGCATTGGTCAGGACCGTAAGCGGCGTCTTGAGCGCGTGGGCGAGGTTCCCTGCATGGGTGCGGGCCTCTTCCGCCTGTCTTTCGCTATGGGCCAGAAGCGCGTTGATTTCCTCCACCAGCGGCTCGACCTCGAGTGGTAGCGGATCGTCGATCCGGTTGGCCCCGGCCGAGCGCATCGACTGGATTGCAGCGCGTACGCGGCGGAGCGGGGACAGCCCGTAATAGCTTTGCAGCACGGCCATGATCAACAGCCCGAGGCCGAGCGCCGCGAAGCTCCACACCAGGATCGAGCGGATGCGTGATATCTGGAAATCCAGTTCTTCCCGCGCCGAAGCGACGGTAAAGGTCCAGCGCGTTTCGCTGTCCGGCAGGATGATATTGCGCTCCACCACGCGCAGCGGTTCGTCGGGGAACTGGTTGCTGTCGTAGAAGTGGGGCGCGTCGTCCACATCGTCGCTCCGCACCTCCAGTGTCCGGTCCCACAGGCTGCGGCTGGGATAGGGGTCCCTGCCCGGCCCGGTAATCTGCCAGTACACGCCACTGTTGACCTCGAGAAAGCGCTGGTCGCCGAGCGAACGATAGAAGCGCACGTCTCCCCAATCGTCGACCTCTGCCGAAGCGATCAGGGCGGTGAGGACGTATTCGAGCTGGTCGTCGAAATTGTTCTGGACCTGACTGGTCAGCGCCCTTTCGAGCGCAAAACCTCCGCCAAGCAGCAATACCGATATCCAGATTGCCGCGATCGCCATCATGCGTGCGGCCAGGCTCCGCCGCGGGGCGGCGGGCGTGGCTACGGTGACGGGATCGCCATCGGATGCGGACGCAGTGGCGTCTGCGTGCGGGGAACCCGCCGCCGGACGCGCGCCGCCCACACCTTCTTCAGGATGCGCGCGGCTGGTCAGCGGGGTCGTCGAGGCTGTAACCGAGTCCACGGATCGTTGTGATTACCTCTGCACCCAGCTTCTTGCGGATGCGTGTGACGAAGACCTCGATCGTATTCGAATCGCGGTCGAAATCCTGATCGTAAATGTGTTCGATCAGTTCGGTACGGCTGACTACCTTGCCCTTGTGGTGCATGAGATAGGACAGCAGCTTGTATTCCTGCGCAGTCAGCTTGACCGGTTCGCCCTTCAAAGTCACCCGGCCCGAACGTGTGTCGAGACGCACGTCGCCGGCGGTCAGTTCGCTGGAGGTATTGCCCGAAGCGCGGCGGATAAGCGCACGCAGGCGGGCGATCAGTTCCTCGGTCTGGAAAGGCTTGGCGAGATAATCGTCCGCGCCCGCATCGAGACCGGCCACCTTGTCGGACCAGCTGTCACGCGCGGTGAGAACAAGGACAGGGAACTTTCGCCCTTCCTTGCGCCACATGCCGAGCACGGTCAGCCCGTCGATCTCCGGCAAGCCCAGATCCAGGATGACGGCATCGTAATCCTCGGTCGAACCGAGAAAATGCCCGTCTTCGCCATCGGTCGACAGGTCGATCGCATAACCGTTCTGTTCCAGCGTGCTCTTGAGCTGCAGGCCGAGCGTCGGCTCGTCTTCGACGATCAGGATTCTCATGAATTTCCGTCCTCGCTAATAATCTTGCGCATGTCGTTCATGTAGATGAACGCGTCAAGATGAACGAGGTTTCTGATCGCCGAATACTCAGCGGCTGCGACGCAGGATCCGGCCCGTCCGGGCGTCCACATCGACATAGAGCACACGTCCGTCGCGAATGAATTTAAGGCGATAGGCCATGGCCGTCGAATCGTAATCGAAACCTAGATATTCCGCATTCTTCATCATCGGCAGAACGCGATTCTCGATCTCGCGAGCGCGCAGGATATTGCCTGCGCGCATTTCCTTGCGCGCTTCGCCCTGATCGGAACGACGCTGCGCTTCCGCCGGTGTTGCGGCAAGCGGCCCGGCAATGAGGCCAAAGGCGAGCAAGGATGCGAGGATTGGTTTCATGACAGCTGTGTGCCTATCGCCGGAGCATTGAACAAGGTGTGAATACCCTTGTTCACACCGGTTCAGCGGGTCATCTCGTATTTCACCGTGACGCTGATGCCCGTGCTGACGAGGCCCGGCTCGACCGGTGCCGATTCGTCCTTGGCCATCATGCGGCTGGCAGTGACCACGATCGGCTGCGGACCCGAACGGCCCCGGATGGATTCGTTGATCTCCAGCAGGCGGATGTTCGAATAGCCTGCCATCGAGGCGTATTCGCGGGCCTGGGCTTCCGCCCTTTGCATCGCGGCACGGCGGGCCGAAGCCTTGGCAGCTTCGTCATCCTCGAGACTGAAATGCGGCCCGTTGAGGTCGGTCGCACCTGCCGCCACCAGCGCGTCCAGCACTTCGCCGGTTTCCTCGATCTCGCGCAGCTTGACCGTGACGCGATTACTGGCCTGGTATCCGCGGAACACCTGTTCCTGCCGCTGCTGGTCGTAATCGTAGCGCGCATTGAGGTTGATGCTGCTGGTCTGGATATCGCGCTCCGCCACGCCCAGCGATTTGATGCGATCAATCACAGCGCGCATCGCCTGCGAATTCTGGCGCAGCGCCTCCACGGCCGTCGGCGCGTTGGTCGTCACCCCGGCGCCCACCGTTACGATATCCGGTTCGGCCTCCACTTCTTCCATCACGGTCAGTTCGACCACAGGGCCGGATGACGCGATCTGTACTTCGGCGGCATGGGCGCTCATCGGAACGGCGGCAGTAAGCATCAGGGCTGGAACGGCATAACGCGTCATGGGCAAATCTCCTTTTGTCGAGCGGGTATGTCCACTTTGCACCTTTACGCACGGCTGAACGAAGCCGTTCCGCTAAATGCTTTGCCCGAAAGGAAATTGGTCGCTAGCCAGCGGCTGAGCAGGGGAAGAGTAGTGATCAGATTACCGAAATTCGCGGCTATCATCTTCGCGGCACTGGCAAGCGTACAGGTTGCAGCCCAGCCGATGGAGCAGGTTCCGGAACGAAGCGAAGGCGAAGGCCCCTTCCCCGTGCTGATCATTTCGGGTGCCAACATGATCGAAGGTTCGGGTGCGCCGCCGACCGGGCCGGTGGATATCGTGGTCGAGGGAAATCGCATCACCGCGATCCACGGCGGCAGCGCGCCTGACGAAGTTCGGGCACGCGCCGGACGGATCATCAATGCTCAGGGAATGACCGTGCTGCCAGGCTTCGTCGATACGCATGGACATAACGGCGATACGGGCAAGGCCCCGCAGCCTGCCTATGGCTACAAGCTATGGCTCGCCCATGGGGTCACTAGCGTCCGGGGCGTGTCCTTCTACTGGGGCCCGGACCAACCGGACCTGTCCGATAGCCGCCGCAGCGCCGCCAATACCATCACCGCCCCGCGCCTGTTCCCCTATGCCGCCATGGGCGACAAATGGGGCGGCGGCGCGATCGACAGCGAGGCGCAGGCGCGTGCCTGGGTGCGCTGGGCGAAGGCGCAGGGATATTGGGGCATCAAGTTTTTCAACTCGCTCGAACCTGCCATTCTGGAAGCAGCGCTGGACGAAGCGGACAAGCAGGGCCTCGGCACTGTCGCCCACCTTGCACAGCCAGGAGTGCAGCGCGTGAATGCGCGCAAGGCCGTCGAGCTCGGGATGGACGGCATCACCCATTTCTACGGACATTTCGAAAGCCTGCTCGATGACAATGCCCTGCCCCGCTATCCGCAGGGTTATAACTACAGCGACGAACAATCGCGCTTCGGCTGGGTCGCACGGCTGGCCGATCAGGTGGTCGAGCCGGGCAGCGAGGAATGGGGCGAGTATATCGACTTCCTCGTGGAAAGCGACGTGACCCTGAGCCCGACATTCAACATCTATTCCGCCAGCCGCGACGTCATGGCGGCGAAGAACCGCGATTGGCATTCCCGCTATACGCTGCCCAGCCTGATGGATTTCTACGCGCCCAGCGCAACCAATCACGGCAGCTATTACAAGGACTGGAGCACCGAGGACGAAGTCGCCTGGCGCAAGTTCTATCGCTACTGGTTCGATCTCACCGCCGAGTTCCATCGCCGTGGCGGACGCGTCACTGTGGGCAGCGATCCGGGCTATATCTACCAGACCTGGGGCTTCGCCTATATCGGCGAACTGGAGATGCTTCGCGAGGCCGGTCTCTCGCCGCTGGAGGTCATGCGCGCCGCCACCGTCGCAGGAGCCCAGGAGATATACGAACCGCGCGGAGAAAACCCGCCCATGGGTACCATCCAGGTGGGCAAACTGGCCGATCTGGTGATCGTACCGGGCAATCCTCTCGACAATCTCAAGCTGCTCTACGGCACCGGTCATACGAGGCTGAATTACGACAGCGGAGAGATCGAGCAGGTCGGCGGCGTCCGCTGGACCATCAAGGACGGCGTGGTTTACGACGCGCCAGCGCTTCTCGAAGATGTAGCGCAGATGGTGGAGGCGCAAAAAGCGGCACGCTAAGCGCTTGCAGCATGGGGATAGCGCGACTACCTCGCGCCCCCTATGGCACAGCCCCCTATCCTCAGTCTCGAAGGCATGGCCCTGCAGCAGGGCGGCAAATGGCTGTTCGGCGGGCCGGACAACCCGCCGCTCGACCTGCACATCGGCCCTCGTGACCGCCTGGCACTGATCGGCCGCAACGGCGTGGGCAAGACCACGCTGTTCCGCATGATCGACGGGCAGATCGAGACTGATGCGGGTACCCGCAAGGTCAAGCCGCACGCGAAGATCGTCCTGCTCGAACAGGACCCGGACATTTCCGGTCACACCACGCTAATGGACTGGGCGCTGGACGGCGACCATGCGCCGCAGGAATTCGAAGTCGAGGCCATTGCAGGCCAGCTGGGCATCGACATGAGCCGCGAGACGAGCGGCGCAAGTGGCGGCGAAAGACGCCGGGCCGCCATTGCGCGCGCGCTGGCGCAGGAACCCGACCTGCTGCTGATGGACGAGCCGACCAACCACCTCGACCTCGGCGCGATCGACTGGCTCGAAAGCTGGCTCGACCGCTACAAGGGTGCCTTCGTCGTCATCAGCCACGACCGCACTTTCCTCAAGCGCCTGACGCGCGCGACCATCTGGCTCGACCGCGGAAACCTGCGCCGAAAGGAAGTCGGCTTTGGCGGTTACGAAGCCTGGGAAGAGCAGGTCTATGCCGAGGAAGCGCGCGCGGCGGAAAAGCTGGATGCGAAACTCAAGCTCGAGGCGCATTGGCTCGAACGCGGCGTCACCGCGCGGCGCAAGCGCAATCAGGGCCGCCTCGAAAAGCTGTGGGAGATGCGCGCGCAGCGGGCATCGATGATTTCTGCGGGCGGGACCGCCAAGCTCAAGCTTGCGACGGAGGAGGAGTTCAAGTCCAAGTCCGTCATCACCGCAGACAGAATCACCAAGGCTTACGGCGATCGCACCATCATCAAGCCCTTCTCCCTTCGCATCCAGCGTGGCGACCGGATCGGCATCGTCGGCGCGAACGGGGCGGGCAAGACGACGCTGCTCAAGATGCTCACCGGCGAGCTTGAGCCAGACAGCGGCACGGTGGAGATCGCCAAAACGCTGACCGGCGTGATGATCGACCAGCAGCGGCAGCTCCTCACCGCCGACAAGACCGTGCGGCAGGTGCTGGCCGAAGGCGGCGACTGGATCGATGTGCGCGGAGTACGCAAGCACGTTCAGGGATATCTGAAGGAATTCCTGTTCGACCCGAAGATCGTCGACATGAAGGTTTCGGTGCTTTCGGGCGGCGAGCGGTCGCGCCTGCTGCTGGCGCGCGAGTTCGCCAAGGCATCCAACCTCCTCGTCCTCGACGAGCCGACCAACGATCTCGACCTTGAAACGCTCGACCTGCTGCAGGAAGTCATCGCCGATTACGAAGGTACCGTGCTGATCGTCAGCCACGACCGCGACTTCCTCGACCGTACCGTGACCATCACGCTGGGCCTCGATGGTACGGGCAAGGTCGATGTGGTCGCGGGCGGCTATGAAGACTGGCAGGCGAAGCGGCAGCAACCGGTCGCCGGAAAGGCGAAAACCGCCAAAGACGAGAACAAGCCCGCGCCTCCGCCCCCTCCGTCAAAGCCAACCAAGCTGTCCTACAAGGACCAGCGCGATTACGAGCTGTTGCCCGCGCGCATCGAGGAACTCGAAGCCGCGATTGCGCGCGGTGAGCAGATCCTCGCCGACCCCGATCTCTACACTTCCGATCCGCAACGCTTCGCCAATGTCTCCAAAGGCATCGAAAATGCGCGGACCGAGAAGGAAGCGGCCGAGGAACGCTGGCTGGAGCTGGCCGAGCAGGTCGAGGCGCTTTGAGCCACGAAGAACTCGTCCGCGAAATAGCAGGCTGTCGCCTTTGCGCCGCTCACCTCCCCCATGGGGTCCGCCCGGTCGCCAGCTTCTCCCCCACGGCGCGCCTGCTCATCATCGGCCAGGCACCCGGGTCGAAAGTCCACGAGACCGGCATTCCCTGGGACGACAGGAGCGGCGACCGGCTGCGCGAGTGGACGGGCCTGTCGAAAGTCCAGATGTACGATGCTGCGCGCGTCGCGCTGGTGCCGATGGGTTTTTGCTATCCCGGCAAGGCAAGTGGCGGTGACAATCCGCCTCGCCCCGAGTGTGCGCCGCAATGGCACCAGCGGGTGCTCGACGTCCTGCCCGACCAGCGGCTGACCTTGCTGGTCGGCACCTATGCCCAGGCGTATTACCTGCCCGATACGCGAAAAATGCCGATGACCGAACGCGTCCGGGCTTTTCGCGAATTCCTCCCGCACTTCTTCCCCCTGCCCCACCCTGCCTGGCGGAGTGCGATCTGGATGAAACAGAACCCGTGGTTCGAAGCGGAAGTCCTGCCGATCCTGCGTGACGAGATAGTTCAGGCACTAGAGACATAAAGCTGTCAGGTTGACACAGTTGACACTGTCCAGGGCATTCATTCGATCCTGTAAAAATCGGCAACCCGGTCGAGCGCGAGCTTGAGCACAAGCTTGCCGCTACGTGCAGGCCAGCCAAGATCCCTTTCGGCTTCGGGCAGGTTTTCGCAGGCGCAGGCGACACGCCAGAGAATGTCACTGAGGCCATTCCCGGCTTCGGCCATCGCTCCGTCGAAACGTGCCTTGGCGGATAGCTGGCGTTCCGTCGGTGTCAGGCCGTCACCGCCGCCGCAGTCGACCCGCACCGGGTCCCAACGCATTGTGACCGATGGCGATAGCTGGGCACGTTCGTAATCCGCTCTCAGCCGCTCGCCTGCATCGAACAGGCGGTCATCGAGGTGTCCACGCGCATGCAGCCATGTGAGCGGGGATTCGCGCAGGTTTACCGTTACTGTGCGCCTTTTTCCCCTGACCGATCCTCCGCGCCTCGGCCCTACTTCTGTCAGTTCGCGTTCGACCAGCTCTTTATGCATGCCTTTGTCTCCAGATTGTGCGGACCGACCTTGCGTTGAAGCGGTTAATGTAGGAAAGACAAATCACCGATTTGGTTAGCAGGGAGTTGGAAGTGATCAACCGTATCCGCGATATCCGCAAGCAGAAGGGAATGACCCTGGCGGACCTTGCCGAAGCGTGCGACCCGCCAACCACGCCGCAGACGCTCGGCCGGTTGGAAACGGGCATGCGCAACCTCTCGCTGAAATGGATGGAACGGATCGGTGCGGCCCTCGGAGTCGAGCCGGAGATGCTTGTTCGCTCGGAAAAGGCAGGCCACCCGCAGGTGGTGGCGGCGCTTGGGCAATCCGGGGCGGAAGCGCTCGGCACAACGCGGGATGCCATGCTCGCCACCGATCTGGGCGGAGACGGCGCGCTGGTGGTCATGACTGTCGACTATCCCCACGGCGAATATCGCCCGGGTGACCAATTATGGCTCCGCCAGCTGGCTCCGGAAGACGCTGCCCGCGCTGTCAATCGCGACGTGCTGGTGCCGAGAAAGGGTGGCCGCTTCGCCTTCGGCCGGTTGATCGACCGGCAGGGGAAACTGGTCGGCCTGCTGCCGGCCGGACATGGGGAAAAGCAGCAGGTGGTCGACAGTCCAGCCTGGATCGCTGTAGCAGAAATGCTCGTCCGCCGCCTCTAACCGGCAGCGGACAATAGCCTCATACTTCGCCGCGCAGCTTCTTTTCCTGTTTGTCGGCGACAGTCTCCTGGGGGATGAAGCTGTCCGAATTGACCCCCATCCAAACGAGCAGCGGTCCGGCCATATACACCGAACTGTACGTTCCGACGAAGATGCCGAGCGTTATGCCTGCAGTCAGTCCGAACAGGCTGGCCGGTCCGAAGAGCAAGAGGGGGACGAGTGCGATGAGCAGCGTCAGCGATGTCATCACGGTACGCGCCAAGGTCTCGTTCACCGACAGATCAAGCAATTCCGGAAGTGGCATCTTGCGATACTTCTTCAGGTTCTCGCGAATGCGGTCATAGATAACGATCGTATCGTTCAAGGAGTAGCCGATGATAGCCAGGATCGCAGCGATGATCTGCAGGCTGAATTCGATCTGGAACAGGGCGAACATGCCCAGGGTCAGCGACACGTCGTGGAATAGGGCAAACAGGCCGCCTACGCCGAACTGCCACTCGAAGCGGATCCAGATGTAAAGCGCGACCGCGAGCATGGCTGCCATCAACGCCCATACGGCGTCTTCGCGGAATTCGCCCGATACCTTGCCGGAGACATTGTCGTTCCCGTCCAGCCTGAAGTCCGGATAATTGCCCTGCAGCTCCTCGACTACGGTATTGGCGGCCTCCTGCGCGGCCTCGTTGTCGGCCGACACTTCGTCCGGCAGCCGGACGCGGATCGAAACCTGGTTGTCCTCGCCGAAGCGCTGCACCACCGGTGAGCCGTAACCGAGATTTTCGATGTCCTCGCGTAGCTGGGCAACGGGCGCATCGGTTCGCTCGGTAAAGGTCGCACGCACTTCGAGGCCGCCGGCGAAATCGACGCCGTAATTGAGGCCCTTCGTCATGACGAGCGCCCAGCTTGCCGCGATCAGCAGTATGCTGACGACGAAGAACGGCACGCGCCATTTGAGGAACTTGATATTGGTATCGTCGGGGACGAGCTTGAGCAGTTTCATCTTCCGTCGTCCTTAAATGTTGAGGTCCGTCGGCCGCGTCTTGCGCAACCAGCCTGCCACCCACATCCGGGTAAGCGGTACGGCGGTGAAGACTGAGGTGAACAGGCCCACGACCAGCACCACGGCGAAGCCCTTGATCGGACCCGAACCGAACTGGAACAGCAGCACACCGGCGATGAAGTTGGTGACGTTGGCGTCGTAAATGGCGCGGCTGGCTTCGATATAGCCGTTTTCCACCGCCGCCATGACCCTGCGTCCGCGTTTGCGTTCCTCGCGGATGCGCTCGTTGATCAGCACGTTGGCGTCGACCGCCGCACCGATCGTAAGAACGAAACCGGCGATGCCGGGGAGCGTCAGGGTCGAACCGAGTGCGGCCATGATCCCCAGCAGCATGAGGACGTTGATAACCAGCGCCACCGTCGCATAAATGCCGAACCGGCCATAAGTGACTATCATCAGCGCCATGACGAGCAGTGTTCCGATGCCCATGGCAAGGAGTCCCTGCTTGATCGAGTCCGCCCCGAGATCTGGCCCGACCGTGCGTTCCTCGACCACGGCGAGATCGACCGGAAGCGCGCCCGAACGTAGCTGGATCGCCAGTTCGTTTGCGGATTCGGTGGTGAAGCTGCCGCTGATCTGCGACTGGCCGTTCTGGATCGGCTCGAGCATCCGCGGGGCAGAGATCACCTCGCCATCGAGAATGATGGCGAACTGACGGCCGGTATATTGGGTGGTAAGCGTGGCGAAGCGGCGCCCGCCTTCGGGGTTGAAGGTAATGCTGACGACCGGTTCGTTGGTCTGCTGGTCGAAGGTCTGGATGGCACCGGTGAGCGTTTCACCATCGATGCCGCCAAGCCGCTGCACGACAACGCCGGTACCCTGATAGACTTCACGGTCCGCATAGGGGAGGACTTCACCGCCGGGGACGAAGCCGCGGCTGACTTCTTCTGCCGTAGCCTCCCGTTCAACCAGCTTGAACTCCAGCTGCGCGGTCTTGCCGAGCAATTCCTTCAGCTGTTCGGGATCCTGCAGGCCGGGGACCTGTACCACAATCCGCGTATCGCCCTGGCGCAGGATGGTCGGTTCGCGCGTGCCAAGCTCGTCGACGCGAATTCCGATGGTGCGCAGCGCGCCTTCCATCGCGGCATCGACTGCGTTGCTGAGACCCGCCTCCGTCTGGGTCAGGACAAAACGCTGACCATCGACGACCTGGAGATCCCATTCGCGCACCGGCCCGGTGCCTGCCATCAAGTCTTCGATTGCGGCCCGTGCCCGGTCTATGTCCCCCGCGTCGTCGAGCAGGAAGCTCAACTCACCGTTCTCGCTGGAGACGTCGCCGATGCGGATTCGCGGTTCAGCGCGGCGCATGGCGTTGCGCACGCCTTCTTCCATGTCCTCGAGCCGCTTGCTCGCCACTTGGGCGCGCTCCGCTTCGAGCAGAATGTGGCTGCCCCCTGCAAGGTCGAGCCCGAGATTGACGGTCGGATTGGGAAGCTGCTCGGGCCAATCATTATTGGTCAGCGAAGCGATCGAGGGAAGCGCTGCGAGCACGCCAAGTATGGCAATGCCCCAGAGCATGACCTTCTTCCAGGTCGGAAATTCCAGCATGGCGGCGTTCTATCCTTTTCGCGCGCTCAGTCGTTCGCGGGCTTGGCTGGCTTCGCGCTCAAGACCTCGCCGATGGTCTGCTTGACCGCGCGCACCTTGACGCCCTTGGCCAGTTCCAGTTCGACGAATTGATCCTCGACCTTGGTAATCTTGCCGACCAGGCCGCCCGCGGTAACCACCTCGTCGCCCCGCTTCAGGCCTTCGACCTTTTCCCGGTGCGCCTTCTGCTGACGGAGCTGCGGACGGATCATCAGGAACCAGAAGACCGCGAAAATCGCGACCCAGGGCAATACCTGCAGCCAGATCGGCGGCTGGGCAGCGGCGGAACCGGCGGCGGCGAGAATGTCGAGCATGGAAGTGTCTTGCCTGTCTTTATGAAGCTTGTCGAACCGATGTCAGTTGGGCGCTGGCCGCACACGCTTCAAGGCACGCGGTCATCCCCTCCTGCAAATTGTGGCGCGCGACTAGCAGCAATGTAAGGGGCTGGCAACGAGATGGGCTGCGAGACAGGCGCTTGCCATGCGCGAAAGCCCCGCCTATAGGGCCGCCTCCACTGGCTTCGGGACGTAGCGCAGTCTGGTAGCGCACCATACTGGGGGTGTGGGGGTCGCTGGTTCGAATCCAGTCGTCCCGACCAGTGGTTTTCATTCAGATCGCCGTGCTCGCACCTCTCGCTGGAATGGGGAGGTGCTGATCACCCCAGCTGCAGTTACCCAAGATCCGGGAAGCTATCCGTTGACGATTTGTTGCAGGGTCGGACCTGTCGGCGACGCCGACACGGCGTTCCCCGCCAATCTTTCGACCAACCCCTGAGTGCCGGTCGCCGCTCCCAGCAAGTGCCCCTGGACCATGTCGCACGACATTGCCCTCACATACGCGAGCTGTTCCATCGTCTCGATATGCTCCGCCACACAGCGAGACCCGACCGAATGGCACAGGTGAACAAGTCCCCGCAGGACATGGCGCGCCCGCGGACATTCGGTGATTTTTGCCGATAGGGAACCGTCGAACTTGACGATATCGAAACTCAGGTCCCGCAGATAGCCGACCGACGCATGTCCTGCGCCAAAATCATCCAGAGCCAGCTGGCAACCTGCCCCTCGCAAGGCGTGCATCTGTTCACGCGCTTCCTCCATATCCGAGAGAATTGCGGTTTCGGTGACCTTCAGTTGCAACCTTTCCGGCGAAAATCCGGATTGCTCCACGATCGTCAAAAGCCTCGTGGAAGCATCGGGCCTGGATAATTGGGCAGCACTCAGATTGAACGACAGCCCGATGGTGCCCGGCCATTTGGATGCTTCGGACAAGGCGCGTCGCAACAAGACATCGTTGAGTTCGTGAATCATGCCGAGCTGTTCGGCGACCCGAATAAATTCACCGGGCACGATCGCACCCAGATCGGGGTTATTCCAGCGCGCCAGCGCTTCTGCCGCAACGATCTCGCCATGTTCAAGATCGACGATCGGTTGGAAATGAACTTCCACCTCTTCAAGGACGCGCCCCGTCAGGAGCAGACCTTCGATCTCTTTCCGCCGCCTGTCGTATTCGAACAGCTCTTCATTATAGAGCCGCCATCCCCCGCGCCCGCTGGTCTTGACCTTGTAAAGCGCGGAATCGGCTTGCCTGAGGAATTCACCTACCGACGTGGTCTGGGCGCCTGCTTCGGTGAGGCCGCACGAAGCAGTCACCTTCAACGACTTGCCGTTCCAGACTACCGGATCGGCAGTCAATCGACAGATTAGGCTGCCCACTTCCGCGAGTTCGGTCTGCCCCAATCCGGCCGGCCAGAAGACGGCGAATTCGTCTCCGCCCATTCGCGCAATGAGCGCGTCCCGGCCGAATTCGTTTTCCATGCGCTGGCCAATCTCCGCAAGAATGGCGTCACCCGCGGCGTGTCCATAGGCATCATTGGCCGGCTTGAAGAAATCGAGATCGAACAGGGCAAGCAGAGAGCCGGGTTGCTCGTTTGATGCGTGCACCAGACCCTCTTCGATTGCTTCCACCAGGGTTTCGCGGTTGGCAAGGCCAGTGAGTCCGTCCCTGCTGGCCTTCAACAAGGCTGCAGTTTCGGCTGCTATTGCGCGGTTTCGCTCGCGATCTACGGCAAAGCGGCCCTCGACCAGATCGGTGAGCGCTTTACCGTGGAAATAGAGCAGGCGGATAACGAGAAGCAGCGCCAGAAAGAGGCTGACCCCGATGCCTTTGAAAGCAGGTTCATCCATGAAGAGCAGGCGGCCGGCTACCGGTAAACCGACCAGAATGACTGGCAGCGTAGCGACCAGTGAGAAACTGCTCAGGCCGAATGCCGCCCCCAGGGTCATGAGGATGCTGTAGAGAAGAACCGCAAAAATCTGGTCTTCGTATTCCACCAGCAAGACCTGGACCCAGACAGCGAAAACGGCAGAGATCAGCGCAGTAAAAAAGGCGATCCTGGAGAGTTCGCTTTCAATGTTGGCGATCTGACCGATCGGCTTTTGCAGGAAGAACCAGTAAAAAAAGCGCCAGCCGAGCACTAGGGCAAGAACTATTCCGAACGGCCCCGGCGGGTTCCCGAGCCCCCTGGTTGCGAGATGAAGTCCCACCAGGTTGATGAGCAAGACAGCGTAGAGCAGCGGGATCTGCCGCTTCAGATTTCTGACGATCTCGCGAAGCTGCTCGGCCCTTTCCCCTTCGGACATCTGGGGAAACAGAAAGCGGCGTAACATGCTCATCGTCGTACCATACGACGATGCCTTAAAATTTTGGTTAATATCGGGATAAGGGTTTCTTCCGCGACCTGGCTAGGCTGTGTAATCGGCGACGCTATTCTAACACAATAACAGTCAAGACCTACCAGTATTTATTTACTAATTCTCATGACCGGCAATCCGTAACTTGAAACGCCTCTCCGATGCTTTTCGCCGAACCGATAAAGGTCTGAGCATCTCTCCGACCAGAAATGACGGAACACTTCACGCGTCTTTCGAAAGCGTTCGAAGGTAAACCCCATAGGTAAAACCACACATCTCCTGGCTAACGCAATGGGGGGTAATATGTGCTTGATCTTGCAGAATAGGTTGAAACGAATTCCGGAGAAGAATGTGCAAGAACGCCGTCAAAGTGAACGGGTCCGTCAGGTGTTCCTTCCCGCATGTATGACAATAGGCGATAGAAATTACGTCGTGGTCATCCGGGACCTTTCGGAATCGGGCATCGGCATTCGCTGTACAATCGCTGCCAAACCGGGACAGAAGGTCAGCATACAATGGGGAAGCAATGACCCGCTCGAAGGAGAAGTGGGCTGGCTTTCCGAGGACCGGATGGGCGTAATAACCGAGTGTTCTCCAATCGCGCATAGCGATGGTTCTCCGCCCCGTGCGAGCCGCTTCGAAGTAAGCCTCCCCGTCAAGGTCTACCACCGCGACACATCCGTGGAGGCAGAACTCGTCAACCTGTCGACAAAAGGTATGTCGATCGCACATCCAGGCCAGCTTGGGTTTGGCGAGTTGGTGACGGTTTGCCTGGGGGCACAAAGCTTCGAGCAGTGCACCATACGCTGGTCGCGTGACGGCGCTTCGGGTCTGTTGCTGAAAGAAGCGCTGAGACTGGATGAGATCAGGCACATACTGGAACTGGCACAGGGCAGTTGGCGCTGGCACGAGCAAACCGCCTTCAGCCAAGCATCCTGAACAGATAAATCCACGGACACATGGAAGGCTGCTGCGAAACCGGGATCAGATCGAGCCCGGCACGCAGGCCTTCATCCCAATTCCAGATGACATCGCTGGCGCCAAGGAGCGGATCGCGCTTACCGAACACTACTTTCCTACACTAACCAATATGGTTCAGATGCAGGAAAGGAGGTCCACTAAATGGCACTAATTGATTCGCTTATCGGCCCTATCGCTTCCATCATCGACAAGATCATCCCGGACAAGGAGGCGCGCGCCAAGGCCAAGCTCGAACTTCTCGCGCTCGAAGGATCGCACGAGCTCAAGGCCATCGAGGCGCGCCTCTCGGCCATCGTTGCAGAGGCGCAGTCGCCCGATCCCTGGACTAGCAGGGCGCGGCCCAGTTTCCTGTATGTGATGTATGCAATGATCCTTTTCGCCCTGCCGATGGGGATCGTTGCGGCTTTTTCCGCCGAGACGGCACAGGATATCGGTGCCGGGATTTCCGCTTACCTGCGCGGCCTTCCCGAAGAACTCTATGCCCTCTTCGGGACAGGCTACCTCGGCTACACCGCTGCACGGCAGTGGGGTAAGGCGAAAGGCGTTGAAGGACGGTGACTTGCCGCTAAGAGTGGGGCCATGACCGGTACGGTATTCGTCCTAAATGGCCCCAACCTCAACCTGCTCGGCACGCGCGAGCCGGAAATCTACGGTTCCGACACGCTGGCCGATATCGAGCAGGCGCTGCACGAACAGGCGGAGGCGCTGGGGCTGGACATCAGCTTCCACCAGACCAATTACGAAGGCCAGCTGGTCGACTGGCTGCATGAGGCGAGTCGGCAGGGCGCCAGGGCCGTGCTGCTCAACGCTGCGGCCTATACGCACACTTCCATCGCCCTGCTGGATGCCATCAAGGCAATCGACGTGCCGGTGATCGAGGTTCATCTTTCCGACCCGGCCAAGCGCGAGGAATTCCGGCACATATCCTATGTCGGCATGGGAGCCGTCGATTGCGTTCAGGGCCTTGGCGCACGCAGTTATTCCGTAGCGTTGGAGAAAGCCGCGGCGCTCTAAATCCGCCCCCTACCCCTTGTCTTGGCGCGCCAGCCAGAGCATAGGCGCGTCCAATAACTGACAAGGGACCATTCATGGCCGATCGCAAAGGCGCCGGACATTCCGGCATGAACGTCGACACCTCTCTCGTGCGCGAACTTGCCGAGATGCTGGGCGACACCGGACTCACCGAAATCGAAGTAGAGGATGGCGACCGCAAGATCCGCGTTTCGCGCGGCGGCGGCGTGGCTATGGCGGCTGCTCCCGCTCCGATGGCCAACCCGGCCCCGGCGGTACCTGCCGCCCCCGCTGCGCCTGCGGAAACCGCACAGGCAGAAGCGGACACGGCTGGCGCCATGAAATCGCCCATGGTCGGCACGGTCTATCTTGCCCCCGAACCCGGCGCTTCGGACTTCGTGAAGGTCGGCGACAGCGTCAAGGAAGGCCAGACGCTCCTGATCGTCGAGGCGATGAAGGTCATGAACCCGATCACCGCCGACAAGGCTGGAACGGTCAAATCGATCCTGGTCGAGAACGCGCAGCCGGTCGAGTTCGGCCAGCCGCTGATCGTCATCGGGTAAGCCATGCCGATTTCTCGAATCCTCATCGCCAACCGCGGCGAAATTGCGCTTCGCATCCACCGCGCTGCGCATGAAATGGGCATCGAAACGGTTGCCGTTCACTCCACCGCGGATGCCGACGCAATGCATGTGCGCCTTGCCGACCACGCGGTCTGCATCGGTCCGCCGGCGGCAGGCGAAAGCTATCTCAACGTCGCCAACATCATCTCGGCCGCCGAGATCACGCAGGCCGACGCCATCCATCCCGGCTATGGCTTCCTCTCGGAAAACGCCAAGTTCGCCGAGATCGTCGAAGCACACGATATCGCCTGGATCGGACCCAAGCCCGAACATATCCGCACCATGGGCGACAAGGTGGAAGCCAAGCGTACCGCTGGCGCCCTCGGACTTCCGCTGGTACCGGGCAGCGACGGCGCGGTGTCGGATTTCGACGAAGCACGCAGTATTGCGGCGGAAATCGGCTATCCGGTCATCATCAAGGCTGCCAGTGGCGGCGGCGGCCGCGGCATGAAGGTCTGCGAGAGCGAAGACCAGCTCGAAACCTTGATGCAGCAGGCCGGCAGCGAGGCGAAGGCGGCTTTCGGCGATGCCACCGTCTATATCGAGAAATATCTCGGCAACCCGCGCCATATCGAGTTCCAGGTCTTCGGTGACGGCAACGGCAATGCGATCCATCTGGGCGAGCGCGACTGTTCGTTGCAACGTCGCCACCAGAAGGTTCTGGAGGAGGCGCCCTCGCCCGTCATCTCCGACGAAGATCGCATGCGCATGGGCGAAACCTGCGCCAAGGCAATGCGCGACATGGCCTATCGCGGCGCCGGAACGATCGAATTCCTATGGGAAAACGGCGAGTTCTATTTCATCGAGATGAACACGCGCCTGCAGGTCGAACACCCGGTGACCGAAGCGATTACCGGCGTCGATCTGGTGCGCGAACAGATCCGCATTGCCGCAGGCAAGGAACTGTCGCTCACGCAGGACGAGATCGAGTTCAAGGGCCATGCAATCGAGTGCCGCATCAACGCGGAAGACCCGTGGACCTTCGCGCCCAGCCCCGGGAAGGTGACGTATTATCACGCTGCCGGTGGGATGCATGTGCGCGTGGATAGCGGGCTCTATGCTGGCTATTCCATCCCGCCCTATTACGACAGCATGATCGCCAAGCTGATCGTCTACGGTCGCACCCGCGAAGGCTGCATGATGCGGTTGAAGCGTGCGCTGGAGGAAATGGTGATCGAGGGGGTCAAGACCTCGGTGCCGCTGCACCAGGCACTGCTCGAACAGGATGACGTAAAAAGCGGCGACTATTCGATCAAATGGCTCGAGGATTGGCTCAAGACGCGGGCTAGCTGACCCAAGCGCGCGAAAGCCTTTGCGGTCGGCGCGAATGAATGCTGGCCGCGATCGGAGATGAGCGGTTTGCCAGAGTGCCCATCGTGGGTGTATGCCGGTTGCCATGAACCGAACCCCTATCCTGATCCTGCCAGCGCTTCTGGCGGCATGCCAGATTGCGCCTGCCGAAAATCCGGCTCCCGCGACATATGGATCGGGCGTTTTCGAAAGGGATACAGCTGAATATCGCGGGCAAAAATTCGCCCGCAACCGGTGCTCCGATTGCCATGCAGTCGAGCCTTTGCAGCTATCGCCGAACCCGTCGGCACCCAGCTTCGTGGATGTCGCGAACACTCCGGGTCTCAGCCGGGAAAGCCTCGCAACGTGGCTCAAGACCACGCATGACTTCCCGAGCGAGATGTATTTCGAGATTCCGGAAGAACATATCGACGATCTGGTCGCCTACATGCTGACGTTGCAGACCGCGGACTACGAACCCGCGATCTAGGCGCGCTGAAAAAGGCCGGGGGACGCAAGAACCTTGAGATTGGCGGACGCTTGACGCCCACCTGCAGCACTCAGAGCGGAACGCCGGGCTCGTTCTTGCTGGTACGGATGGTCAGCGACGTCTTCACGCTGGCCACGTTCGGCGCGGGGGTGAGCTTGCTCGTCAGGAATTCCTGGAATGCCTGCAGGTCGCGCGCCACGATCTTGATGATGAAATCGATCTCGCCATTGAGCATATGCACTTCGCGCACTTCGGGCAGGTCTTTCATCGCCTGCTCGAATTCCCGCAGCGCAGTTTCGGCCTGGCTCTTCAGGCTCACCATGGCAAAGACCGTGATCGAAAAGCCCAGCTTGGAAGGATGGAGTTCGGCGTGATAGCCGCGAATGACCCCTTCTTCTTCCAGCGCGCGGACCCGGCGCAGGCACGGCGGCGCCGTCAGGCCTACGCGATGCGCCAGTTCGACATTGGTGATCCTGCCTTCATTCTGCAATTCGCGGAGCAGACGCCGATCGATCTCGTCGAGATTGGCCATGAGACGTTCCTCTTCTAACTTGAGCCTTTGCGAACACATTGCGCATATGAAATGTTGAAAACGCGCAACCATCCGATTGGCTAACATTATTATGTTTGCCAGCAATTGTCCTCTTTTGCAACGGGGTGTCAGATCCATCTTGGGTAAATGAACACTTAACCATATCTGTTGTCCGTCCTTGAGTGCGATTCTGCGATGGCGGACACTCCAGAGAAGCCCCGTTTGCCGGAGATGGAATGCATTTCGACGACCGCCTTGCTACCGTGCTGCGCCTGCGCGCAACCGGCGAGCGTGCGGCGAAGACGCAGTTCCGCCAGCTTATCGACCTGCTTGGAGAACGTCCGCAAGCTGGAGATCCGGCACTCAAGGCGGCGGCCTATCTTCGCCTGATCGCCCTGGGCGAAATGATTCCGGTCAAGATCCGGACGGCCCTGGTCGGCGAAAGCGGCTGGCGCTTTCGCAATCCCGAACTGGTCAAATGGTTTGGCGGGGCCCACCCGCATGTCGCCGCTGCCGCGCTTTACCGGGCGCAACTTACCGCACCGGAATGGGCCGAGCTAATTCCCAAGCTCCCGATCCGGGCACGCGGTTTCCTGCGTCACCGCCGCGACCTTCCGCCGGAAGCGGTGAAGGTGCTCGACCGCCTTGGCGTGTCCGACTGGGCATTGCCTCAGCCGGAACCGCTCGAACTGATGGACGAGTTGGTACCGCCGGAAGATATCGATGCCCCGGTACATGCTGCGGATGTTCGTCCCGCAGAAGGGGAGCCGAACCGTCCTCCCGGCAAAGAAGACGTGCGTACACTGGTCGAACGGATCGAAAGCTTCCGACGTGCCCGCAAGACTGGCGCGGGCGGCGATGTTGACCCGCAGGCCCCTCGTCTGCCTATGGGCGATGAGGACCGTCCAAACGACGTGGAGTTCGATCACTTCCTCTTCGGCGCGGATGCCGAGGGCAGGATAGATTGGGCAGAAGGCAATATTGCGCCGATGGTGATCGGGATCGATCTTGCCGCTCTTGGTTCTACGGCAGTTGCGCAGGCAATCTCGCGTCGCCAACCACTACACAATACCCGTCTCCCATTGCGCGGGGCGAAACGCATCGAAGGCGAATGGATCGTCGATGCGACTCCGCGTTTCACGCGCGGCGAAGGGCGGTTCTTCGGTTATGCCGGTCGTTTCCGCAGGGTGATGCCCGAAGTGGCGAACCCCCGCAGTGCCGAGGCGGACCGCCTGCGCCAATTGCTTCACGAGCTGCGCACGCCGGTCAACGCCATGCAGGGCTATGCCGAGATTATCCAGCAACAGGTGATCGGTCCGGTGCCGCACGAATATCGCTCGATCGCGGCAACGATAGCCGGCGATTCGGCGCATATCCTGGCCGGCTTCGACGAACTCGACCGGCTGGCGAGACTGGAGACGCGGGCGCTCGATCTCGAGGCGGGGCAGTGTGACTTCGCCGCCATTGCGCGCCGTCAGGTGATGCAGCTCCAGACGGTGCTAAGCCCGCGCGTTGCCCGTTTCGATGCGAAGCTGGGGGATGTGCGCGCTCCGCTCGCTCTCGCCCAGTCGGAAGCGGAAGTGCTGGCATGGCGTCTTCTGGCTACACTCGCCGGAGCGACTGGCGCAGGCGAGGCGATCCGCCTCGATCTCGATACCGAGGGCGACCAGATCGAGTTTGCAGCGACCCTGCCTGCGACCTTGCGCGAGGCGGAGGACATTTTCTCGGTCGAGACGCGCCCTGCCATGGGGGCACTCAGCGCGGGCATATTCGGAGCGGGTTTCTCGCTCAGGCTGGCACGCGCCGAAGCACGCGTTGCGGGAGGCGACCTGATGCGCGACGGCGAACGCCTGGTGCTCTCGCTCCCGCTGCTGACCGGTGCCGAAGCCGTCCCTGCGCCGGAAAGTGCAGCCGGATAGGCAAAAGGCGTGCATCGCCGCTTGCCCTTGGCCTGAAGCGCGGCTAGGCGGCGTTTTCGCCTTCTCGGACGGTTGGCGGGGGCCCGTAGCTCAGTTGGTTAGAGCTGGCCGCTCATAACGGCTAGGTCGCGGGTTCGAGTCCTGCCGGGCCTACCAACCCGCCGTCCGGCATGAAGATCGACGTATGTGTCGGGGAGTGGCGCAGCCTGGTAGCGCACTTGTTTTGGGTACAAGGGGTCGCAGGTTCGAATCCTGTCTCCCCGACCACACGTCGATAAATCCGGAGGAGCGATAGTGACAGCGAGCACTGCCTCCCCGCCTCTGGATACCCGCGCGATCTGGGCGATCGCCTTGCCCGCCATGGTCACGAATGTCGCCACTGCGCTGATCGGCATCGGCGACATGTGGATCGTCGGGCGGCTCGGCGATGCACCGACACAGGGCGCGGTCGATATCGGCGCGCGGCTGTTCGCCGTGCTCTTTACCGTCATGAATTTCCTCAAGACCGGGACGACCGGGCTGGTCGCGCAGGCAGGCACCCGCTCGGGCGCCGATGAGCAGGCTGCCGTCCTTCTGCGCGGGCTGCTGGTCGGGCTGGCGATCGCCGCGATCCTATTGCTGGTAAAGCCTCTGCTGCTGCCCCTTGCCCTCGATGCGCTCGGCGCAACCGGGGAAGTGCGCGAGGCAGCCGGCGTCTATGCCGATATCCGCTACTGGAGCGCACCTGCGGTCATGGCCAACTTTGCCGCCATCGGCTTCCTGGTGGGCCAGCGGCGGATGCGGACGGTCCTGCTCGTCGAAGTCGCCTACAATCTGCTCAACGTCGGCCTTGGCCTCTGGTTCGTGCTGGAGCTAGAGTGGGGCATTGCCGGGATCGGCTGGTCGAGCTTCATCGCCGAATTCGCCAAGCTGGCGGTGCTGGCCGCTATCCTGCTTTCGGGCGCGAAGGGCAAAACCCTGATAGCGCGGGCGCGGTCTGGCGGGATCGCGAAGCTGGCTGAACTTCGCCCCTTTCTGTCGGTCAACCGGGACCTGTTCCTGAGGACTCTGGTACTGGTCATCGCACTGGCAGGTCTTACCCGGCTTTCTGCGGAGCGCGGCGCAGTGGTGCTGGCCGCCAACGGCATCATCTACCAGCTGTTCGTCTTCACCGCCCTGCTGCTCGACGGGTTCGAGAATGCCGCGCAGGTGCTCAATGGCGAACGCGCCGGAGCTCATGACCGGTCCGGCTTCGTAGCCTATGTACGGGCGATCCTGCTGCGGGGGATGGCGGCAGCTGCGCTGGTGGCACTGGGCTTCGCGCTCTTTGCCGATCCGATACTGGCAAGCTTTGCCGCAACGGAAGCGGTTCGGATGCAAGCGCAGGACCTCGCCCCGTGGCTGATCGTCATACCCTTCCTTGGCCTCGCAGGTTTCGTACTGGACGGCGTCTATGTCGGTGCGAGCTGGACGCAGCGCCTGTTCCTGACGATGGTCGGCGCAGCAATCGTTTACGGCGTGGCCCTGTGGCTCAGCTGGCCGCTGGGAAGTCACGGTCTGTGGCTATCCTTCAGTCTCTTCCTGATCGTCCGCGCAGCATTACAGCTGGCTTTCCTACCTTCGCTCTTAAACCGGCACTTCGGAAGATCGGGGACCTAACGAGGCGCTGTCGGCAGGACGATATCCTCGCCGTGATTGGCCAGCACCGCTACAGCGGCGGTCCACACCGCGACGTTCTGGCGAAGCTCGGCCGGATCGACCTTGTCCAGCGTATCGTCCGCCGTGTGGTGCAGGTCGAAATAGCGCGTGCCGTCCTGCTGCAAATCGATCAATGCGCCCTTCTGCTGGCGCACCAGATTGAGGTCTGCCCCGCCGGTCGCCACAATCCCGCTCGGTGCCACGCCGAAACGCGCCACTGCTGCTGCAAGCTGGCGATACAGCGCGGCATCGCTTGAGGTAAAATTGCTTTCCAGCCGCCAGATTCGGCCCGCACCGAAATCGCTTTCCAGCCCCACGAACACCGGCTCGTCGGCATGGGCGACGGCATAGGCTTCCGAGCCCCAAAGGCCGGTTTCCTCCGCCCC
Source organism: Qipengyuania huizhouensis (assembly GCF_019711635.1). GTDB lineage: Bacteria > Pseudomonadota > Alphaproteobacteria > Sphingomonadales > Sphingomonadaceae > Qipengyuania > Qipengyuania huizhouensis. The sequence continues at coordinate 45,543 of NZ_JAIGNT010000007.1, forward strand.
TGCGAAAAGCACGCGGATCGTGCGCAAAGGCTGGCCCTGCGCCGCCACATGCATTGCCGCAGCCGCGATGATGCCGCAGCCCGCCCCGTCGTCGATCGCGCCGGTGCCGATATCCCAGCTGTCGAGGTGACAGGCCAGCAGGACCGGCGGCAGCGAGGGGTCACGGCCGACGATGTCGCCCACCACGTTTCCGCTGCGGGTCGTGCCCAGATCGCGCGGGGTCATGACCAGCTTCATGCGGATCGGCTGGCCCTCGGCGCTGGCGAACATGCGTTCGAGATTGTCGGCATCGGGATTGGACAACGCGCCCGCGGGCGTCGGCTCCACACCTTCGGCAAAAGTCGTGGTCCCGGTGTGCGGGACGCGGTGGTTATCGGTGCCGATAGAGCGGATCACGGTCGCCAAAGCGCCCTTGCTCGCGGCGAGCGAAGGCGCAGTCCAGCGCGCCGGACCGGCAAAGCCGTAATGCGAGCCGTCCTGCGATGCGCGCATATCGTGGCTGACGAAGGCGATCTTGCCCACGAGGCTTCCGGGCGCCGCAGCCTCGAGGTCGGAATAGTGCGGGAAATAGACGACTTCCGCCTCGATCCCTTCGGCGCCGGTCGAACTCGATGTCGAGAGTGCAGTGATCGCCATCGGCTGGGCGAAGGGCGCGGTCACTTCGGCCCGCTCCTCGCCGCGAACCCATGTTTCCATGTCGAAAGGTTCGTCGGCGACATTGGCGAAGCCGTTGGCGCGCAGCCAGTCCATCGCCCAGACGCGCCCCCTCGCCTCCTGCTCGGTGCCCGGCATGCGCGGACCCACTTCGGTGGTTATGCCTTCGACGAAATCCCACGCGATCGTATCGCTTTCCAGCGCCTCGTCGGCGCGGTCGGCAGTGGCGGGAACGGAGAGCGAGAGCGCAGCAAGCGCGATGAGCGACCTTTTCATGGGGCCGCTTGCTAACAGCCCCGGCGCGTTTGCCAAGCCCCGACCATTTGTCTCTCCCGCCTTGCTCATCGCCCCTCGCGCGACTATCTGGCGCACCAACTCTCCCATTCTCGCAGATACATCCAAGGATTCGCCCGATGGCCGCGCAATACGCCTTCGTCATGAAGGACATGACCAAGACCTTCCCCGGTGCCAGCAAGCCGGTACTCAGCAACATCAACCTGCAGTTCTACCAGGGCGCCAAGATCGGCATCGTCGGCCCCAACGGTGCGGGCAAGTCCACGCTGATCAAGATCATGGCCGGCATCGACAAGGATTTCACCGGCGAGGCATGGCCGGGCGAGAACATCACCGTCGGCTATCTGGAGCAGGAGCCCGAGCTCGATCCGACCAAGACCGTGCTCGAAAACGTCAAGGACGGCGCGCGCGACATTGCCGACATGGTCGAACGGTTCAACCAGATCGGCATGGAAATGGGCGAGGAAGATGCCGATTTCGATGCGCTCAGCACCGAGATGTCGGAACTGCAGGACAAGATCGACGCGGTCGATGGCTGGACACTCGACAACCAGCTCGAAGTTGCGATGGAAGCTCTGCGTTGCCCTCCCGGCGACTGGCCCGTCAACGATCTGTCGGGCGGTGAGAAGCGCCGCGTGGCGCTGACCCGCCTGCTGATCCAGAAGCCGTCAATCCTGCTGCTGGACGAACCGACCAACCACCTTGATGCGGAATCCGTCCAGTGGCTGGAAAACCACCTCAAGGAATATGCGGGCGCGGTGCTGATGATCACCCACGATCGCTACTTCCTCGACAATGTGGTGGAATGGATCCTCGAACTCGACCGCGGCAGCTACTATCCGTACGAGGGCAATTACTCGACCTATCTGGAAAAGAAGGCCAAGCGCCTCGAACAGGAAAGCCGCGAGGAATCGGGCCGCTCGAAAGCCCTGTCGCGCGAACTGGAATGGATCCGCCAGACGCCCGCGGCCCGCCAGACCAAGTCGAAGGCGCGTATCCGCAAGTTCGAAGAGCTGCAGGAAGGCCAGAAGGACCGCAAGCCCGGCAAGGCGCAGATCGTCATCCAGGTGCCCGAACGCCTCGGCGGCAAGGTGATCGAGGCCAAGAACATCTCCAAGGCCTACGGCGACAAGCTGTTGTTCGAAGACCTGTCCTTCATGCTGCCCCCCGGCGGCATCGTCGGCGTGATCGGGCCTAACGGCGCGGGCAAGTCGACGCTGTTCAAGATCCTGACCGGCAAGGAAACCCCCGACAGCGGGACGGTCGAAATCGGCAGCACCGTCCACCTCGGCTTCGTGGACCAGAGCCGTGATCATCTGAACCCGAAGAACAACGTCTGGGAGGAAATCTCCGACGGGCTCGACTACATGAAGGTCAACGGCCACGACACCAGCACCCGCGCCTATGTCGGCGCGTTCAATTTCAAGGGCGCGGACCAGCAGAAGAACGTCGGCAAGCTGTCTGGCGGTGAACGCAACCGCGTGCACATGGCCAAGATGCTGAAGGAGGGCGGCAACGTCCTGCTGCTGGACGAACCGACCAACGATCTCGACGTGGAAACGCTGGGCGCGCTGGAAGAGGCAATCGAGAACTTCGCCGGCTGCGCCGTGGTCATCAGCCATGACCGCTTCTTCCTCGACCGACTGGCCACCCACATCCTCGCCTTCGAAGGCGACAGCCACGTCGAATGGTTCGAAGGCAATTTCGAAGCCTACGAAGAAGACAAGCGCCGCCGCATGGGCGACGCCGCCGATCGCCCGACGCGCCTGGCGTACAAGAAGCTGACCCGCTGAGAAGGATGATGGGCGTCGGGCTGATAATCAGCTCGCGCCCCGTCCTGTTCTTATGGACTCGCTCTCACCGGCTTCAGGCGAGCGCGCTTTGAGGGGCGGTGCCCAGAGTTTCCAGAGACTGCAAGCGGATCACGCCCACGTATTTCCTATTCTCGTCGAGAACCGGTAGCCAGTCGAGCCTTTCGGCATCGAGCAGAGCTTTCGTTTCGGCAACCGAAGATGACGCAAACGCAGCCTTGGGTTCCGCAGTCATGAAATCTTCCACATGAGCGAAGAACCAGTCGATGCCGTCCGCGATGCCCCGATAGACGATATCTTCACAGGCGATGACGCCATTTAGCCTGTCGCGCTCGACAACCGGCAGCGCGTGCTGGCCATGGTCCCGCATGATGCGGGCGGCTTCTTCGACGAGGCATATCGGCGAAACCTTGGGAAAGTCTGTTTGAATGATGTCTGCTGGGATCATTTTGGCGCTCGTTGGTTTGGCCCCTATCGATCCCTGTGGAAACTCTTTTGAAAACGGTGTTCCCGGTAAGAGGGTACACCGCGGCAGTGCATTTCTCAAGCTCGTACCGAGACCGGCATCTTTGCAAACGCGTATCCGTCCCGGCAAACGACCGGCCCACCGCAAACCACATACAGGAGGCCCGGGGCTATTTGAGATTAACCGTCCGAAATGCTAGACACATGATCTAAACCCATAGTTGTCACACCAGCTCTGGATACCCGGAGATGCCTGCGGGTTTCCCGAAAGGCCGGACATGCCGCATTATTCGCTTCAATTCGAAGATGACGATCTCGGACAGCCCAAACGCCTGGAGTTCACCAGCGAGAATCCCGCTACTGCCCTTTCGCTTCTCGAGACCGAGGGCGTACGCCGCAGTGTAAAGCTGTGGGAAGGCAACCGGCTGCTTGGCAGGCTGATGCGGGATCGGCAGGGTGTTTGGCATCTGGACGAAGAACCGCTGCATCTTTCCTGAAAACCTTCGATCCGTTCACGAACGGCCACTTCATTTGACTCACCCCATAATGTTTTGACAGAATCGCGCGCGAGGCGCTCGACACGCGGGCGCGTTTCCCATGCGGCCCATTCGCGCCGCGAACACGAAATTCGAAGGACTCCCATGACAACTCCCAACAACGGTGACACCGTGACCATCGACTACGTCCTCAAGCGGGGCGACGGCGAGATCGTCGGCAATACCGAACAGGCAGGACCGCAGGAAATCACCCTCGGCAGCGGCCAGATCTTCCCACAGATCGAAGAAGCCCTGACCGGCATGGAAGTCGGCAGCGAGAAGTCGGTCGCGATTCCCTCCGACAAGGCCTTCGGCCCGCGCCGCGAGGAACTGGTGATCGACATTCCCCGCGAGAATCTGCCTGCAGAACCGGCCCCGCAGCCGGGCATGGCAATGCAGGCCCAAGCGCAGGACGGTTCGCCGCTGACGCTCTACATCCTCGAAGTGGGCGAACAGGTGGTCAAGGCCGACGGCAACCACCCGCTGGCCGGCGAGGACGTGACCTTCGACCTCACCCTGCGCGACATCAAGCAGGCTGCCTGAACCCGTTCCCGGGGCGGCTGCGCGCCAGCCGCCCCGCCCGGCTTTCCTACCCGGGCAGCAACCGCTAGCGCGGATGATCGAGGCGATGCGCGAAGGTCCACCGCGTGCCGCGCCCTCCCGGATCGAGCAGAAAGAAGTGCCCACACGCGGACTCGGAAGCTTTGACAGGCGCGGTTAAGCTCCAGTAACTAAAACACTAGGCTGAGAGCCGGTCCTTGTGCAGAGGGTCGCCACAAGGGGGGATACGTGAATAAATCGCGTGATCTGGGTTACTATGGTTGGCCGATGTTCTTTGGCATCGCCTGGCTTGTTTGCGCCCATATCGCCCTTGAGCTCAGCCAGGGAGCGGACGGGATTGCTGCCGTCTGGCCGCCGAGCGGCATTTTCATAGCCGCCCTGTTGTTTTTTGATCGCCGCCGCCGCCTTATGACGACCGCCTGGGTCGCGGCGGCCAGCATGATCTCCAACCTTTGGGCCGGGTCGAGCTTTCTCGCGACATCCGGCTACACGATCGCAAATCTGGTCGAAGGTTATCTCGTCTTCCTCCTCATGGGCGGAAGCTCCTCGGGAAGGCTCTCCCTGTCGCGCCCCTGGAACATGGCCCGCTTCGGCCTCGCTGCGGTTTTCGCAGGCTTCATGAGCGCTCTCATGGCCGGCATCCTGTCCGGCAATCTCGCCTTTGCTTTCCTCTCGTCCTGGGCGAGCACTGTGACGCTCGGCATGCTGATCGTGTCGCCGGTGATACTTTTCATCGCCACCGATCCTCCCAACCGGCACGAACTGTTTTCGCTCAAGTCGCTCTGGACAATGCTGGTGGTCACTATCCTGAGCGTCGCGGCTTTCGGCCAGGCAGATATCCCCCTGCTGTTCCTGCCGGTCATGGCCATTGCCATCGCTACAGCCACCCTCCGCCTCAGTGGTGCTGCAGGCGCCTTGGTCATCATCGCCACCATCGGCTCAATCCTTACCGCACAGGGCGCAGGCCCGGTAACGCTGTTCTTCCCCACGACTGAAGAGCAGGTACTGTTCTTCCAGGTCTACCTCGTAGCCCTGCTGGCATCCTCGATGCCTCTCGCCTATCTGTTGTCCCAGCGCGAGAACGATCTTGCCACCATCGCCGGACATGCTGCCCGGCTGGAAGCGGCAGAACGAGCCGCCAAGGTCGGCCACTGGCGATTCGGCCCGGTGGACAATACGGTTCACTGGTCACGCGAGGCGCTGCGTATCTGCGGATTCGCCGAACACGAACAGCCGAGTTTCGAGCAATGGATTTCGCTCCACCTACCCGAAGATCGCGAGCGGGTTCGCGCATTCATCATCGAAGCTACCACTCATGGGCTGCCGTTCGCATTCGAGTCGCGCATCGAACGCGCGCAGGGCGATATCGTGCATGTCGATTGTCGTGGCGACGTCCAGACCGACGAACATGGCCATGTTACTGCACTTTTCGGAACCATGCTCGACGTGACAGAGCGCGCCGAAACGATGCGACAGCTTGAACTGGCGCGCGCGCGCGCCGAGCGTGAAGCCGCCGAGGTCCGGTCGCTGGCTGCAACCGATCCGCTGACCGGCATGCCCAACCGACGCTGCATCCTGACAAACCTCGCCGAAGCAATGGACGAGTCCCTGCAGAGAGGCACGCCCCTGTCCGTGGCGATGATCGATATCGATCACTTCAAGACAGTCAACGACCGGTTCGGTCACGGATATGGCGATCTCGTACTCAAGAAGATCGCCGATATCCTTTGCGAAGAGACGCAAGACAGTGATTCGGTGGGCCGCTTGGGCGGTGAGGAGTTTCTTTTCGTCTTCCCGGAACGCACCCCTTCCGAACTGGAAGAACGCTGCATCGCGAGAAGGGATCGACTGGCGAAAATCGAATGGGATCGGCAAGTCGATGTCACGCTCAGCATCGGGGTCGCGCAACTGCGGCCCGGATGGGACGAGCAGGATCTCATGAGAGCTGCGGACGAGGCGCTCTACGAAGCCAAGGATGCGGGCCGCAACAGGCATGCCGTGCACACGGCATGACAATATCGCCCATGCAGAAACCCGCCGTCGAGCAAAGGCAAAGATCGGCGCCCCAGCCGTAAGTCAGTGGCGTTCTGTCTTTTCCGGAACTCCTGATGACTTGCATTCATTTTTTTCGATACAAACCTGAACAAATGCCTGCAGGTGCGGTTCAGTTTCGGGTCAGGCCGGTTTGATACAAGATGTGACATTGAAACAGGCCGCAGGTGTGGAGCGGCTATCGAGCCATAAGGATACGCTCCATGACTTTGTCAAAACTGATGAAAGGCAGTGCGCTGAGCGCTCTCGCGATTGCGATTGCGGTCACCGCCCTCCCCGCCCCCGCCCAGGCGGCACAGAATTCGTCCGAACAACGGAGTCAGCGCGACCGCGGCGACCGCTCTGAGCTTCGTAGCGAACGACGTCAGGAACGCCGCAGCGACCGCCGTGAGAACCGGCGCGAGCAGCGCGCGGACAATCGCGACAATCGCCGCGAACAGCGTACTGACAACCGCGATACGCAACGCCAACAGGCCGTTCGAGCCGCTGCCCAGCGGGCAGCCGCGGCGCGCGAAAACCGCTCGGACAGGCGGGGCCGCGAACAAAATCGCAGCGAAAGGCGCGCGGAAGTGGCACAACAGCGTTCAAGCCGTGAGTGGAACCGGCGTAACAACGACAATCGTCGCGACGAGCGTAATCGCACCTATTCGGGCGATCGCAACCGTACCTATCGCGATGTTCGCCGGAACGAGAACCGCCGCGAGGTGCGTGAAGACCGTCGCGAGGCCTATCGCGAGGGTCGGCGTGACGAACGTCGCCGCGACGCGCGTGAGGACCGGTCGATCAGCCGCGATTCCTATCGCAACGGATATCGCGACGCTCGCCGGACCGAACACCGCAGCGATCGCCGCTCCCGCTATTACGACGGCCGCCGCTGGCACGACTACAACCGCTGGGACCAGCGTCGCTGGCGCGCCGACCGTCGCTATGACTGGAACCGTTATCGCCAGACCAACCGAAGCATCTACCGGATCGGCCGCTATTACGCGCCCTATCGCGACTATCGCTATCGGCGCCTGAATATCGGCTTCCGTCTCGGCAGCCTCTTCTTCGGCAGCCGCTACTGGATCAACGATCCGTGGCAGTATCGCCTGCCCGAAGTCTACGGCCCCTATCGCTGGGTACGCTATTACGACGACGTGCTGCTGGTCGACATCTACTCCGGCGAAGTCGTCGACGTGATCCACGACTTCTTCTGGTAAGGCTTTCCAGACTTTCCTTCGCCTCTTGCGGCGTGAGAGTGGACTGCAGGAGGTAACAGGCCCCCGCCGAGCGATCGGCGGGGGTTTTTCGTCAACCGGGCACCTTGCCGAAGGGCAGCATGCGGAAGATCCCACCGTTCCTGTCGAAAAAGGTGTGCTTCAACGCGCCCAGGATATGCAGCGCGATGAGATAGATGAAGATGCTGCCGCCCGTCGCATGAAGGCCGAAGATCGATTTCGCCGCGTCCTCGTTTTCGCCCAATGGCAGTGGCGCGATCGTAAACAAGCCGAACATGTCGATTTCGCGCCCGGCCAGCGAATTGGCAATCCATCCGCCCAGCGGGAGCCCGATCAAAAGGACGTAGAAGATAATGTGGACCGTGCGCGCCAAGATCGCTTCCCATCTGGCGAGGTCGGACGGAAGCGGCGGGACGGGATGCGTCCACCGCCAGAGTAGCCGCCCGATGGTAAGCGCGAGGATAGTAATCCCCAGCGCCATGTGATTGCCCATCGCGGCTCCACGTGCCGCTCCTTCAAGCTGCTCTGCACTCTCGACGATCCGCCAGTTGACGATCACCGCAATGGCAATCACCCAGTGAAAGATCATCGCGCCAGTCGAGTAACGGCGTGCAGTGGCTGTATCGGTCATATCGGCAGGCTCCCGTCCCGTTGGATGAGCTTGAAACTAGCTGGAAGTTGATTTCGCACAAGATGCCTGGTTGCGAGACGCCTTCGCATCGCTAACACTATGGGTATGACGAAGACTGCCCTGATTCCCGACCAGGACGCCCTCAAGCGTATCGGCGCACAGGTGCGCCAGCGGCTCGAGGCCGATCCTGATATCTACAAAGTGCCGACCGACATTGCTGAGATTTTCGCCGTGCCGAACTTCCTCACGCCCGAGGAATGCCGCCGCTTCATCACCATGATCGACGTGGTGGCCCGGCCCAGCGAGCTGCACGAAACTGCCTATATCGAGAAGTTCCGCACGTCCTATTCGGGCAATTTCAATCCGCACGACCCGTTCGTAAAAGGAGTCTCGCGCCGGATCGACGACCTCCTGGGGATGAACCCCGCGACCGGCGAGGCGATCCAGGGTCAGCGCTACCTGCCGGGGCAGGAATTCAAGCCGCATAACGACTGGTTCTATACCGACCAGGAATACTGGAAACTGGAGCGCAAGCGCGGTGGCCAGCGGTGCTGGACGGCTATGGCCTTCCTCAACACCGTACCCCAAGGCGGACACACGCATTTCACCCATGTCGGCGCCTCGATCGAACCGAATCCGGGCGTGCTGCTGATCTGGAACAATGCCAAGCCCGACGGTTCACCGAACGAGGATACGATGCACGCCGGCACGCCGGTGATCGAAGGCTCGAAATACGTGCTCACCAAATGGTACCGCACGCGCAAGCACAATTGACCGAAGACGTCAGGCGCGGGCCAGCGCCTCGGCAATCAGCTTGCGGCTGTTTGCGATCCCGTAAAGTGCAATGAAGCTGCCCATGCGCGGGCCCTGATCGCTGCCGAGCAGTGTCTGGTAAAGCGCCTTGAACCAGTCACGCAGGCTTTCGAAGCCGTATTCCTCGCGTTTGCCGATCTCGTACACCTGCGTCTGCAGGTCCTCCGCGCTGGTGTCGAGCGCTGCTTCGGCCAGATAGGCATCGAGTGCCTTCAACGCCTCCGCTTCGTTTGCGGTCGGCGCACGCTTGTCCAGCGTCGGCACGATGTAGTCGCGCGTATAAGCGACCGCCGTACCGATCAGCACTTCTAGCTCGGGGGTGACACGGCCCGCTCCGATATAGCTTTCGAGATAATCGCGCAGGCTGGCCTCGCTCGCTTCGGCACCCAGCACGCTGGCGAGGTTTAGCAGCAGGCCATAGGTCACCGGCAGGCTGTCGCCCGCGCCCGGCGCCTCTGCCCCTTCGAACCCGCCATTGGCACGCGCGAGATGCCACACCGGATTGCCCAGCTGCTTGTCGAGTTCCTGTTCGGCCAGCCGTTCGCGGAACTGCCAGTAATCGTCCACCGCGCGCGGGATCACTCCGGTATGCAGGCTCTTCGCGCTCTTGGGGTTGGGGAAGATGTAGAAGCCCAGGCTCTCTTCGCTGCCGTAGGTCAGCCATTGCTCGATGGTCAGGCCGTTACCCTTGGACTTGCTGATCTTCTCGCCCTTTTCGTCGAGGAACAGTTCGTAAATCAGCCCTTCCGGCTTGCGACCGCCCAGCGCCTGCACGATCTTGCCCGACTGCACGCCGCTGTCGGTCAGGTCCTTGCCGTACATCTCGTAATCGACGCCCAGCGCATACCAGCGCATAGCCCAGTCGACCTTCCACTGCAGCTTGCTCATGCCGCCCAGCGCCGACTGTTCGACGACAGTGCCGTCTTCATCGGTGAAGCGCACGAGACCGGCTTCGGCATCGACCACCTCGACCGGCACCTGCAATACGCGGCCCGTGGTGGGCGAGATAGGCAGGACAGGCGAATAGGTCTTGCGCCGTTCCTCGCGCAGGGTGGGCAGCATGATGTCGAGGATCGCATCGTTCTTGCGCAGCACTTGCCTCAGCGCATCGTCGAAACGGCCTGAATTGTATTCATCGCTCGACGCAATGAACTCGTAGTCGAACCCGAAGCGGTCGAGAAAGGCGCGCAGCATTGCGTTATTATGCGCGGCAAAGCTTTCATGACCCTTCTCGAAGGGATCGGGCACGCGCGAAAGCGGCAGATGCAGGTTTTCCTGCAACAGTTCGCGGTTGGGCACATTGTCGGGCACCTTGCGCAGCCCGTCCATATCGTCCGAGAAGGCGACGAGACGCGTCTTGCCGTCTTCGGGCTTCGCCCCGATCATCGCCTCGAAGGCCCGGCGGACCAGCGTGGTGCGCAGCACTTCCTGGAAGGTGCCGATATGCGGCAGGCCGCTGGGGCCATACCCCGTTTCGAAAAGGACGGGTGAGCCATCGGGCTTCACGCCATCGGGATACCGTTTGAGCAGCCGCTGCGCCTCCTGGAACGGCCAGGCCTTGGACACGCGGGCGGCGGTAATCAGATCGGTTATGCTCATGAACGATGCCTCTCGCCGAACCGCGTTCCTGTTGCAAGTGCGAAGAGAGTCGCGGCATTCAGTTACGCGGCAGGAAAACTGAAACATGGACCACATGGACCACTGTCCAAAGGAAGAAAAACCGGCGGGCAGCCTGCGACCTCCAACGGCGGCTTTCTATTGGAGAAGCGGTCTTCCATTCCAGCTCGATACTTCGCCTGGGGGGTGTAGGACAGCTGCTGGGTTCAAAGGGCTGAAAGCAGTTTGACCAACAAGGGCGGTCACATCGGCACGACCCCATCCCAAGCGTGCTGTCCCAAAACGGACCCGTCGCATCTTGAGCAGGAAATAACTTTCGATTCCGCGTACACTGATTGCGGGACGGCAGGCCACCCGGCGCTTCTGCGACCCGGCGCCGGGAGTCCAACTCCCCAGGTGGTTTGTCGTTCCACCCACTCTGTTGAGATGCCGGATGGAGGATGCCTCCCGCCTCCTCGCCGTCCCTGTCCGACGCGCAAAAGGGACGCCCAACTCGGTAGTGGACGCCCCTTCCGCTGCGACACCTAGGGAGGGTCGGGAGACAAATCAGGTAGTCGCAGGTCTCCAGCCACGCAGTTCGGGCCAGATATTGGTATATTGGCTAAGATCGATCCGCGGCTTGCGGCTCATGTGTCCGGGTCTGGTCATGCCTCTAAGAACGGGCATAGTTTTGCCACAGTTCCTGTAATGACCTGTTCAGGAACAAGGAACATATTGTTTTTAATCCCTTTCCACTGTGGAAATCGGGACCGGTTGCCGACTCCTTGCGGTGAACCGAATGACCTCCGGCACATTGCTGCGCGCTTCTGTTTACTTTTCGTTCTGCCGCTTTCATGGTCTCAAGCGTGATCCAGGCGCTACCCCTACCTGCCCTTCATGCCAGCCACGCGGGGACCTGGCTGCGCGATGCGAACGGGTCGACGCGCGGCTGTTCCAAGGGTGAAGCGGTCATGGCCGCGGCCGATACGCCGCTGCTACTCATGAACGCGCCGCTCGTGGCCAGTCGGCTCGGCTATCCCGACCTTTCGGGACTCGATCTGCTGGAACTGTTCGCCTTCGTCCATCCCGCAAGGTTCTGCGTACCCACGCCCAAGGGCCTGGCGCATGCGCTGAACCTCGACGAACCGGAAGACGATGCAGGCGTGCCGTTGCTCTTGCAGCAGGCGGCAGGCGCTCTGGTGGCGCAGTGTGAGCGGGAAGACTGGGCCGAACGGGAGGGGGCGTGGTCCTCGCTGCAATCGCTCAGCCGGCTGCGCTGGCCTTGGGCCAATGTCCTCGCCCCTCATGTGCGCAAGCCGGAAAAGGCCGAGAAATGGCTGTTCACCCGGCTGCCCGAATGGGAGGAGACTCCGGAACGGCCACAGCCCGCACAGGTCCTGATCGAAGAACCGGAGATCGAGGCGCATCTCGAACGACTGACCGGAGAAGGGGCGGAACGGCGCGAAGGCCAGCGACAATTCGCACGCGGCGCGGGAAGCGTCTTCGCCCCGCGCGACCGGCAAAAACGCCCGCACGTTCTACTCGCGCAGGCGGGAACCGGCATCGGCAAGACGCTGGGCTATCTCGCCCCCGCCTCGCTCTGGGCCGCAGCCTCCGGCGGGACGGTATGGGTCAGCACCTACACCAAGAACCTGCAGCGACAATTGCGCCGCGAAAGCGGGCGGGCCTGGCCGATGACGCGCGAGGACGGTTCGCCGCCGGTAGTCGTGCGCAAGGGCCGCGAAAACTATCTCTGCCTGCTCAATCTGGAGGATGCATTGCAAGGCGGTTTCGCCGGCCGCGCCGCCATCCTCGCACACCTCGTGGCGCGCTGGGCTGCCTATACGCAGGACGGGGACATGATCGGCGGCGACCTGCCCGGCTGGCTCGGGACCCTGTTTCGCAAACGCGGCATCGCGGCGCTGACCGACCAGCGCGGCGAATGCGTCTATGCCGGCTGCCCGCACTACCGGAAATGTTTCATCGAACGCAGTGCGCGCAATGCCGCGCAGGCCGATCTGGTTATTGCCAATCACGCCCTGGTGATGGTCAACGCAGCACGGGGCCGCGACGTGGCAAGCCGCCCTACGCGCATCGTCTTCGACGAGGGTCATCACGTCTTCGACGCTGCCGACAGCACCTTTTCCGCCGCGCTGACCGGGCAGGAAGCTATCGAACTAAGGCGCTGGATCATCGGGCCCGAACGCAATTCGCGCGGGCGCCGGAGGGGGCTTGCCGCAAGACTTGCCGATGTCGCGAGCTATGACGAGGCGGGCGGCGACGCGGTAGAGGCCGCAGTCGAGGCAGCGGAGGCGCTCCCTTCGGACGGCTGGCTGGGAAGACTCGCCGAAGGTGCGCCGTCGGGTCCGCTCGAGGCGCTTCTGGGCCAGGTTCGCGCCGTCACCTACGCCCGTGATGAAAGCGGGCAGGAAGCGGGCTACGGCATCGAGACCGAGACCGCGCAGCTTCCGGGCGAACTGGTGGAAGCGGCGGGCACTGCCGCGCAGGCGCTGGCACAAATTCGCCAGCCGCTGCTGAAGCTTGCCGGACGGCTCGAAGCTGTAATGGAAAATGCGCCCGACTGGCTCGACGGACAGGACCGCGCGCGGATCGAGGGTGCGCGCCATTCGCTCGCCTGGCGGATCGACCTCATCGCGGCATGGGAAGCGCTGCTGGGCCGGCTGGGCGGGCCCGCGGACGAGGAATTCGTCGACTGGCTGGCCGTCGACCGCAACGATGCGCGCGAATTCGATGTCGGGCTCTACCGGCACTGGCTCGACCCGATGAAACCCTTCGCCAAGGTGGTTCTCGAGCCCGCGCACGGTGTCATGCTGACCAGCGCAACGCTGACCGACCGCGACGAGAGCGGGCACGACTGGCCGCTGGCCATCGCCAAGAGCGGCGCGGCGCATCTCGATCTCGTGCCGAAAACCGCACAGGCCGACAGCCCTTTCGATTATGCGAGCCGCGCCGAGGTGCTGATCGTCACCGATATCAAACGCGGAGACATTCCCGCCCTGGCGGGTGCCTATGCCCGGCTTATCGAGGCAAGCGACGGCGGCGTCCTGGGCCTGTTCACTGCAATCCGCCGGATGCGTGCGGTTTACGGCCGGATTGCGGATCGCCTCGCCAGGGCCGGGCTGCCGCTTTACGCGCAGCATGTCGATCCGATCGATACCGGCACGCTGACCGACATTTTCCGTGACGATGCGCGCGCCAGCCTGCTCGGCACGGATGCCCTGCGCGACGGAGTGGACGTGCCCGGGCGGTCCCTGCGCTGCGTGGTGATGGAAAGTGTGCCCTGGCCCCGCCCCACCATCCTGCATCGCGCCCGCCGCGCGGCCGCAGCCGAGGAGGCAGGGGGCGCGCAGAAATACGACGATCGCATCATTCGTGCACGGCTGGCACAGGCATTCGGGCGGTTGATCCGCAGCCGCGAGGATTTCGGGCATTTCGTCGTTCTATCGCCAGCCTTTCCCAGCCGCCTGCTTTCCGCTTTCCCCGAAGGTACACCCGTCATACGCCTGACGCTTGCGGAAGCTTTACAGCGCGTGACGAACGGTGTTGGAGAGCCCGCAGCGCAAGCCGCAGAAACGCCAACGGAGAACGAACGGCAGTGAAAGTCCTGGGATTATTGCGTCATGCCAAGTCCGACTGGGGCGAGAGCGACAAGCGCGATTTCGACCGGGGTCTCAACCGGCGTGGTCGCAAGGGGGCCGAGCTGATCGGGGCGCATATCCGCGATCACGGCGTCAAATGGGACAAGCTGCTCGCCAGCCCTGCGCAGCGGGTAAAGACGACCCTTGAAGAGGCCGACATCGGTCCCGAGCCGGAATGGGAGGACAGTCTCTATCTCGCCTCCACCGAAACGATCTGCGACCTGATCCGTGAACAGGGCGGCGATGCGGACCGCCTGCTGCTGGCAGGCCACAATCCGGGTTTCGGCGACATGGTTTTCGAACTGGTCTCCCCCCGAAACGAAAACGCCCTGTTCGACGAGGCCAAAGTCAAGTTTCCCACCGCTGCTTTCGCAGTATTCGAACTAGACATAGACGACTGGGCCGACCTGGCGCCAGGCTGCGGCAAGCTGGTGCATTTCGCCCGACCGCGCGATCTCGATCCAGAACTTGGTCCCGAGCACGGATAGGCAACACGCGGATTGCCGAAACTCCCCTTTCATTCTACGCACATTCCGCTAATGCGAATACTTATCAGTAAGAGGAGCATTTCTATGCGTAAGATTTCCATCGTTACCGCGCTTGCCAGCGCAGCCATCACTCTCTCCGCTTGTTCGGGCGGAAATGACGAAGCCGCCGAGGACACGACCGCCGAAGCTCCGGTGGCCGACTCTGCCGAGGCAGAGGCCCCGAACAGTGTGGCCGATGCCAACACCGCAACCGAGGAAGAGCTTGCCGGAATGATAGGCATGTCCACCGAACTCGCAGCAGCGATCGTTGCCGGCCAGCCCTATGAAAACGTCAGCGCCTTCAATGCCAAGCTCCTCGAAACGCTGAGCGAAGAAGAGGCGGCCACTGTGCGCGAAACGCTGTTCGTTCCGGTCAACCTCAACACCGCCAGCGAAGCCGACATCAAGCTGATCCCCGGCATGACCGACAAGATGGTCCACGAATTCCTCGAATATCGTCCCTATGAGGACATGGCCGAATTCGACCGCGAGATCGGCAAGTATGTCGACGAGGCCGAAGTCGCCCGCTTCCGCAGCTACGTCACTCTCTGACGCCACTGGATCACGATCCGCACCAACTCGATCACGGCCAGGATACCCACGTGGATCCAGGCCGTGGTCGGGTCGAATGCCGACCAGACCCAATGCAGGAAGGTCAGCACCGCCGCGGGATAGACCAGCCGGTGCAGCGACTTCCATGATCGCTTGAGCATCCGCATCGATAGATCGTTCGAGGTCACTGCCAGCGGCACGAACAGCGCCAAGGCCAGCCAGCCGACGAGGATGAAGTCCTGATCGAGCTCGGCGAGAACCAGCCCGAGCGATCCCTTCTTCCACAAATACATCACCGTATGCCCCGCCGCATAAGCGAAGCTGGCCACACCCAGATCGCGTCGGCGCCGCATGAGCCAGATCGCCCATCCCTGCTTGCGAAACAGCAATTTGATCGGCGTTACCGCAAGCGTCGCCATCAGTAGCCACGCGGCCCAATCTCCGCTCTCCCTAATGGCATGGCCGTATCCATACTCGTCAGGCGTCATGAGCCAGCGCCAGCCGATCCAGAGCCCCGGCAGAGCAAGGACGAGCCAGAGAAATGGCCGGGATTTCAGGATCGATTTCAAGACGACATCCAGCTTGGCACGGGCATCATCACGCTATGGTAGGTCCGGCATCCTAC
Source organism: Qipengyuania huizhouensis (assembly GCF_019711635.1). Taxonomy (GTDB): domain Bacteria; phylum Pseudomonadota; class Alphaproteobacteria; order Sphingomonadales; family Sphingomonadaceae; genus Qipengyuania; species Qipengyuania huizhouensis. The sequence continues at coordinate 61,539 of NZ_JAIGNT010000007.1, forward strand.
CGCAAGACCCGCGGGCCGACGCCGCCTTCACCCCACTTGTCGCCGGCGTTGTAGAGCGCGCATTTCTTCAGGCTGAGGCAACCGCAGCCTATGCATCCATCGAGATCCTCACGCACCTTTTCGAGCGCGGCAATCTGCGCATCGATCCGCTGCCGCACCTCCCCGCTGATCTTCTTCCAGTCCGCTGCGTTAGGCGTGCGTCCTTGCGGCAGGTCCGCCAGCGCATCCTCGATTTCTCCCAGTGACAGTCCGAGCTTCTGCGCGATCAGTATGAAACTGAGCCGCCTAATGTCGCTGCGCAGGAAACGGCGCTGGTTGCCGGACGTGCGCAGGGGTTCGACCAGTCCCTTTTCCTCGTAGAAACGGATGGCCGAGACGGACAGACCGGTACGGCGGGCAAGATCGCCGATCGGCAGGAGATCGTTCGCTTTCATCGATTACAGAGATAGTGCAAGTGAGGCTTGACCTCAACTTAGCTTGAGGTTGCATATACCCATGCATCGCAACCAGCGCCGCGTCTCTGTGAGGTCGGCGCGACACAAGGAGATGCATCATGGCACAAGGACGCCTCGAACACGCCAATATCTCGGTCACCGATCCGGAACGGAGTGCCGCGTTGTTGATCGATCTACTCGGCTGGCACGAACGCTGGCGCGGGCCATCCCAACTCGGCGGGCGCTCGGTCCATGTCGGCGCGGAGCATGACTATGTCGCGCTCTATACTGGCGAGCACGTTAAGGGCGAATATCGCAAGGGCCAGCCGCTCAACCATATCGCCTTTACCGTCGAAGATCTCGATGCGGCGGAAGAAGTGGTCAAACGCCATGGCCTGGAGCCCTTCGGACATGATGATTACGACCCGGGTAGGCGGTTCTATTTTTTCGATTGGGACGGGATCGAATTCGAGGTGGTCAGCTATGAATGAGTTCATGCCTCGCCGCCCGCTGTTCGGCTCACGAGAACACATGAAAGAGCGTGACGTCAGCCCGGAAGAGTCCCCGACTGCCGCAGTGCCTCTGCCAGAGCGATCGCAGCGCTTGTCGCCAGGTTGAGCGAACGCACCTCGGGTCGCATAGGCAGCCGCACGCTGGCATCGACGGACGCGCGCACCGCGTCCGTCACACCCGCGCTCTCCTTGCCGAACAGCAGCACATCGTCGGGGCGATATTCGAAATCGTAAGACGACTGGGTCGCTTTAGTGGTGAACAGCACCAGGCGGCACCCGGCACGCGCCTGACGGAAAGCCTCGAAACCGCTGTGCCGCACCACCTCGACTTGGTCGATGTAATCCATCGCGGCGCGCCGCACACGCCTGTCGTCCCATGCAAAGCCCATGGGTTCTATCAGATCTACGCCCGCACCCATGCAGGCACCGAGCCGCATCACGGCACCGACATTTCCGGCAATCTCGGGTTCGAACAGGGCTATGCGCATGGCTTCAGAGCAGCCCCACCCGACCGTTGCCCTTGGTCCTGATGCTCATCACGCATTGCCTACGACGAAGCAGGCGGCGGCGACCAGCGCGCCTGCCCAGCGGTTCGAACGGAAGCGTTCAAGCGGGTTGGCGGGATCGTCTCCATCGAGAGTCGAGACTTGCCACGCCAGATGGCCGGCCGCCGGGATCAGCGCCAGCAGCGCAATCCAGTCTGCGCGGTAAAGCCAGAAAGCCAGCGCCCACAGCGCCACCGCCCCGGTGTAGAACAGCGCAACGCCACCCTGGACCTGACCGCCGAGTCGCAGCGCGGAGGAGCGGATACCGACCAGCGCATCGTCCTCGCGGTCCTGCATGGCATAGATCGTGTCGTAGCCGATGACCCACAGCGCCGCACCCGCATACATGGCGGCCAGCGCATCGAGATTGTCGGCGCGGAGCTGGGTCCAGCCCACCAGCAGCCCCCATGTAAACACGAGGCCGAGCCAGGCCTGCGGCCACCATGTAATCCGCTTCATGAAAGGATAGGCGGCGACCATGGCGAGACTGGCCAATGCGACGATCTGCGCCAGCGTACGCAGTTGCAGCAGTACGACCAGCCCGACGAGGCAGAGCGCCAGCAACCAGCCCCAAGCGAGTTTTTTCGGCACCCGTCCGCTAGCCACCGGGCGGCTGGCAGTGCGGGCCACCTTCCGGTCAAGATCGGCATCGACGATGTCGTTATAGACACAGCCCGCCCCGCGCATGGCGATACTGCCCAGCAACAGCCAGCCGAGCAGCGCCCATTGCCAGCCGGCACCTGTCAGCCACACGCCCCAGACGCAGGGCCAGAACAGCAGCCACCAGCCGATCGGCCGGTCGAATCGTGCGAGCTGCGCAAGGTCTCGCAGGCGCTGCGGCAGGCGCCCGACGAGCCCGCGATGCTCGCTGTCCGGTACGATATCATTCGAAGCTGGTTCGCTCATGGGTTGCTCCCTACCCTCACCCGTGCCACCTGCAAAGCCATGCCCGCAACTCCCGCCTGGCCGCCCAAGAGCGCACCGCGTCTGTTCGTCGACAGCCTCTTGTCCGAAGGTGCGGAGGTGCGCATCGAAGGCAATCAGGCGCATTACCTCGGCAAGGTCATGCGTATCTCGCCAGGCGATACGGTGATCCTGTGCGATAACGAAACCGGCGAATGGGCCGCGGAAGTTATCGATGCAGCCAAACGACATATCACCCTGACGGCGCGGCAACATCTGCGCGAGCGGGAGGAGGTCCCCGACTTCTGGCTCTGCGCCGCGCTTCTGAAAAAGGACCGGTTCGACATGGTGCTGGAAAAGGCGACCGAGCTGGGCGTCGCCGCGATCCATCCCATCGTCACCCGCCGCTGCGTGGCCGACAAGCTCAATTCCGAGCGCGCTTCCGCCATCGTGACCGAGGCGGCGGAGCAATGCGCGCGCACCGCGCTGCCCGCAGTGGCCGAGCCGCGCAAGCTCGATGCGCTGCTGCGTGACTGGCCCGAAGACCGGATACTTTTCTTCGCCGACGAGGAAGGCGGTGAACCTGCCGCAGACGCCTTCTGTTACGCCGAAGGTCCCGCTGCCCTGCTCACCGGCCCGGAAGGCGGGTTCGACGACGAAGAACGCGCGGCGATTCGCGCGCATCCCAATGCCCGGCCCATCAGCCTCGGTCCGCGGATTTTGCGCGGCGAAACTGCCGCTCTTGCCGGCATCTCCGTATGGATGGCGGAAGCGGGTGACTGGATCGACGCAGAATAATTCTCTTTCCTCGCGAGGTTGGGTTTCCTAACGCAACTTTCATGAGCACGCGCGACACATCCGCCAGGGAAGACCCGATCATCGAGAGCCGCGACCAACTGGTCGCCCCGATGCAAAAGGGAGAGAAACCCAAGGCGGACTGGCGTATCGGAACGGAGCATGAAAAGCTCGTCTTCAACAGGTCGGACCACCGCGCTCCATCTTACGAGGAAAAGGGCGGTATACGCGATATCCTGCTGAGTTTACGGCAGTTTGGATGGGAACCTGTGGAAGAAGGCCGCAAGGTCATCGCCATGCGCGGCGAGGACGGCACCGTCAGTCTGGAGCCTGCGGGCCAGCTGGAACTTTCCGGTGCGCCGCTGGAGAATCTCCACGAAACCTGCGCGGAAACCGGCCGCCACCTCGATCAGGTGAAGCAGGTCGGTGAAGCCTGCGATGTCGGTTTCCTCGGTCTCGGCATGTGGCCGGACAAGACCCGCGAAGAGCTGCCCATGATGCCCAAGGGCCGCTACGAAATCATGAAACGGCATATGCCCCGAGTCGGCACGCTGGGCCTCGACATGATGCTGCGGACCTGCACGATCCAGGTCAATCTCGACTATTCTTCCGAAACCGACATGGCGCAGAAATTCCGCACCGGCCTCGCGCTGCAGCCGCTGGCCACCGCGCTGTTCGCCAATTCGCCCTTCACCGAAGGCAAGCCGAACGGCTACCTATCCTACCGCAGCCATATCTGGAGCGACACCGATCCGCACCGCACGGGCATGCTGCCTTTCGTGTTCGAAGACGGTTTCGGCTACGAACGCTGGGTCGATTACATGCTGGATGTGCCGATGTATTTCGTCTTCCGCGACGGGAAATATATCGATGCGGCGGGCCTCAGTTTTCGCGATTTCCTCAAGGGTGAACTTTCGGTCCTTCCGGGCGAGAAGCCGACCGAAAGCGATTGGTGGGACCATCTCTCCACCGCCTTTCCCGAAGTGCGCCTGAAGAGCTTCCTCGAAATGCGCGGGGCGGACGGCGGGCCGTGGAGCCGGATTTGCGCCCTTCCCGCCTTCTGGGTCGGCCTGCTCTACGAGCAGACCGCGCTCGATGCGGCGTGGGACCTCGTCAAACACTGGACGATGGAAGAGCGCGAGGAATTGCGCAACGCGGTTCCGAAACTGGCTCTCGATGCGCCCATTCCCGGCGGGGGCAAGCTACAGGATCTTGCGAAAGACGTTCTCAAGATCGCACGTTCGGGGCTGACCGCACGCGCCCGCGTCAACGCGTCGGGTGATAACGAGACCGGTTTCCTCGAGACGCTCGACGAGATCGTGGCGAGCGGCAAGGTGCCCGCGCAGATACTGCTCGACCGTTATCATGGGGAATGGGGCGGCGATATCAGCCGGGTTTACAAATACAGCTTCTGACCAAGGGAAAGCGTGGATGATCCAGATCAACGGAACGATCAAGCTGGGGCGCACGATCGACGCCACGATGCAGAAATCCCTTGTCGAGATGGTCCGCGCCAGCCGCGCCGAAGACGGTTGCCTCGATTACAGCTTTGCGCGCGATCTTGCCGATCCGGACACGCTGGTCCTATTCGAACGCTGGCGCGACCGTGCAGCGCTGGATGCACATGGGCAATCCGCGCACATGGCGGAATTCCAGAAGGTCATGGCGGCCAACCCGCCCGCCTCGCGCGATCTCAGGATCTACGAGACCGACGAGGGCCAGCCGCTCGGCTGACCCCCGGCACATCAGGCGCGTCTAGCGGAAAGCCGTGATCCGACCGCTGTCGTCGAGCACGTAGAGCGTATTGTTGGCAACGATCGGGGGAAGGCTGATCGGCTGTTCCAGTTCGCGGAACAGGGTGGCCGAACCTTCGCCCGTGCTTACGGTGTAGATCTGGCCTTCTGAATTGACCGCCCACAGGCGATCGCCTGCGAGAACCGGCCCCTGCCAGAAGATCGGATCCTCCTTGTCTTCCTCGTCACGGAAGCGCGGAAGCTGGGTGAGCCAGCGAACCTTGCCGGTGCCGCGCGCAATCGCCAACATGCGTGCATCGTCGGTCAGCGCGAAGATCCAGTCACCCGCAATCGCAGGGGTCGAAATGCCCGCGACCGTAAGTTCCCACAGGCGCTGGCCTGTGACCAGTTCGTAAGCTGCCATCCGACCGCCTTGGCCGAGCGCGAAGACCTGGCCCCTGTCGATAATCGGATCGGCATCGATATCGCTCAACGCCCCGACTTGCGTCGAGATCGAGGTGCGTGCCAACGCATCGGCCCACAGGCTGCGGCCGTTTTCGTACCGATAGGCAACCAGTTCACCCGAAGTATAGCCGGCGACCACTGTCCCGTTTCCGGCTGCAGGTGCGGCAACTCCGAATACGCCCGCCATCGTGGTGGAACCGGATTCCTGCCACACTTGGCGTCCGTCGGCAGCGTTCAGCGCAAAAAGCTGGTTATCCTGGGACATGACAAAGACATTGCCAAAAGAAACCGTAGGGGAACCGCGCAGCGGTCCGCCGGGCTTGACCTTCCAGAGTTCGGCACCGTTGTCGGCGTCCAGCGCATAGACGTTACCGGCACCATCGGTGCCATAAACCCTGCCACTATCGAAGCTCACCCCGCCGCCGAAGGCCGAAGGGCGCGTGTCGTCGGTCAAATCACCCTGATAGGCCCAGATGCGAGATCCGGTCTGTGCGTCGAAAGCGGAAACCTGCCCGTCCGCGCCGACGGCAAAAAGCTTGCCGCCTCCCACGACCGGTGCCGCACCCAGGCGGCGCTTGTTGCTGGCGCCTTCGACCTGGGCGGTGAAGGCCTGCGCGGGAGTCGCCCCGAGAGCCAGATGGCCGTAGCTCTTGCTCGCGGTCCCGCCAGCCTGACCCCAGGTATCGTTGGACCGGGCTGCCGGAAGCGTGACCGCCGTTCCCGCCAAGGCAGGGTCGACTTTTGCGCCGCTTTCGATCCGCGAAAGGATCGGCTGGCGGTCGCCTATGGTAGGCGTGTCCTTCTTTCCGTCGCCGCCGCCGAACAGGCCGCCACTGCACGCTCCAAGCGCAACCGCGGAGGTTGCAAGGATCGCGCCTCTGAAGAGGGATTTAGCGTAGTTCTGGCTCATCGAGTTTCCGTTTCGTGTCATTCGGTGCCTTCACCGCCTGCGCCTTGCGCATCGAGGATATCCTGCACATCGTCGACTGCGTCGACGCCAAGGATACCCGCCATGTTGAGCATGCGGGCCCGGGCCGGTTCGGGAGTATTTTCGTCTCGCGCTATCTCGGCAAACAGCGCACCAGCTTCGTCGCGCTGGTTCTGTGCGAGATAGGCGTGTGCGACCAGTTCGCCCGCGCTGGCGAAGAACGGTTCGCCCGGGACAGCGAGCGGCTTCATCGCAGCGATGACCTCGGCCGGTTCCGTCTGGTCGAAAAGCAGAGCCGTGCGGCGGATGAGCGCAAGGTTCCGCATAACGTCCGGCGCGTTTTCGTCATCGGCAATCTCGCCGAACAGGGTGGCCGCCTGTGCGGCATCCCCGCCTTCGGCGGCAATTCCGGCCCTCAGCATCTTCGCGCTGATGGCGGGCGTACCCTCTCCCTCGAACGCTTCGAGACGCGCGGTTGCGGTATCGACGTTCCCGGCTTCCAGCTGGTCGAGCGTCGTGACGAGTTCCTCGCTCGATGATTCAAGCGCCGTTTCCTGGCGGTTGTCCCAGTAGAGATAGCCGGCGAAGGACAGAAGTCCGATCACTACCACCCCGATGAGCGGCTTGCCGTAGCGGTCCATGAAGCTTTCGAGATCGCCCTGGCGAACGGCATCGTCGACTTCGCGCAGCAGTGCTTCCTGCTCTGCTGCGCTGGCTTTCGCCTTTTTCTCTTCACGGGTGAGTTCGGTCTTGGGTGTTCGTGCCACTGCGGCGCGGTCTCCGGTCCTTGGATATCAGGTCTGCGGGTCTTTAGGCATGGCACCTTCGAAGGGCAATGCCTTGGCGACCGTGCACCAACGCCTGTCCCCGTTCGCGTGAATGTGCGATGAAAGCCACTTTCAAAATTCGCGTCTCATTGCGCTGGAATAGAGACGCCGGAAGGTGGCGATCATCTTGTCTCGGTCGAATTCTCGTACGGCCTGGACCCGGTTCGCCTCGCCTATGGCCTTGCGCAAGCCCCCGTCTTTGGCGAGCGCGTGGAGATTTGCCGCAAACATGCTTTCGCTGGCACCTTCCGTCAGCCACTCGCGATTGGGTTCGCTTACGATATCTGCAGTTCCGCCTTCCCGGGGCGTGATGACCGGCACGGACGCCGACATCGCCTGTACGAGCCGTTCCGGAAATATCGATGATACGCCCGGATCGACGAAGATGTCGAACAGGCCGAGCACGCGCGCCGGCTCCTTCACCGCGCCGGGGAAATAGACCCGGTCGTTCAGGCCGAGCCGGTCGATTTCCGCCTCGACGCCAGTTGTATTCTGTCGTTCTCCCAGAACAATCAGCTGCCACTTCTCGTCCAGGTTGGCGAATGCCCTCACCAGACGCTCAATTCCGGACGCGCCGGGATCATCGGGCCATGTGCCGACCCAGTTCTCACCGGGATGCTTGATAAGACGGAATCCGTCGTTTTTCGGCTTCTTGGCGAAAGCCTTGGTGTCGATTCCCGGAGCGATGCGTTTCACCCGGCCTATAGGCTGTTGCCAGTCGACCAGCGCGGCCTCTTCAAGCCTTTCGCCCGGTACAACGACACCGGCGGATTTCCCCAGCGCGATCCGGCGATACCACTTGCGGCGAAAGGTGCGCCGCTGATCCGGCGCATATTCGTGATGCACCAGCGGCGGCAGGTTCATCGCATCCTTGAACAGCGTATGAGCCATCGCAACGTCGAGCGCTTCCGGCCCGTGGGTCAGCACCAGATCGAACGGGGTTATCGCGCGCGCCAGCTTGAGCATGCGGCCAGGCATAGGCAGGCCCTCCAGCGCGGGGAAGTTGCTTGCAGGCTTGAGATAGGCGCTCCGGCGAAGCCCGGTCGGCAATTCTCCGTCCTGGGTCACCAGCGTGTGTCGCAACTTGTTGCCGAAGGCAGATATCAGCTCGACTGAAGCGCCTTGGGGAAGGACATGGAGGATGTGCGGCGCCAGCTCGCCTTTCCCACCACTCATCCCACTTTGCCGAGCAGTGCATCGATGGCACTGCGCACTTCAGGCTCGTCGAGCGTCGGGGCATGTCCGGCATTCGGGACCACGACGATATCGGCGCCGGGGGCGCGGCGCTGCATTTCGGCCAGCGTCTCTTCGCTCAGGATCGTGGAAAGCGCGCCGCGGACGAGTACCAACGGCTTTCCGGCCAATGCCTCGAAGCCGGGCCAGAGATCGGGCGGAACCGCATTTTCATCGGCCTCGTTGAAGGGATCGGCGATCTTCATATCGTAATCGAAGGCGATCCGGCCGTTGTTGCACAGCGTCATCGAACGCTTGGCCATCCTGATCCAGTCTTTCGTGTCGAAGGTGGGGTGCGAATCGCCATGGACCTCCTCGAGCGAACGTGCGGCATGCATCCATGTCGGAAAGCTGCCGCCCTTGCCGAGATAGGTCTTGATCTTGTCGATCCCCTGAGGGTCCACGACCGGGCCGATATCGTTGATGACCGCTCCGGCAATCCGATCGGGCGTGAACTGGGCGATCAGCATGGTCATCAGACCTCCCATCGATGTTCCGATGGAAATGAAGCGCTTCATTCGCTCCTGTTCGAACAACGCCATGACGTCCGCGATATAGGTCGGCACGGCGTAACTCGCGCTGTCTTCGGCATAGGCGCTTTGCCCGCGCCCGCGCATATCGGGCACGATGACCCGGTGCCCCAGCGTCGCAATATGCGGCGCCAGCGCATCGAAATCGCGGCTGTTCCGGGTGAGACCGTGCAGGCAGACGACCGGAACCTTGCCTGTATCGTCGCCCGCATAATCGCGGAAATACAGCTCCAAACCGTCGGGGCTTTGCCAGCTGCGTTCGATGAATTCGCTATTCATGATTGTTCCGGTAGCGCCACTGCGCGCAAATTTCGAGAGACGACTTGCATGGATGGTGCATGACCCCCATCCCCTATGGCATGCCCAATCCCCCAGCACCTTCCGAATATCGCCCCGACACGCCGATTCTGGGGGTCGCGGACTGGCTGGCAGATCCGGTCCAGCCGGCCGATTTTCCCGAAACGCAGCTGCGCTTCCGCAATGATCGCTGGGCAAAGGCTGTAGGGCTTGCAGGTTTGTCCGACGCAGAATGGCTCAGCCATTTCGGGCGTTTCGAACCGCTTGAGGGCAATCTGCCCCAGCCGCTCGCGCTGCGGTACCACGGCCACCAGTTCCGCGTGTACAATCCGAAAATCGGTGACGGCCGCGGCTTTCTTTTTGCGCAGCTACGCGACGGCGAAGGCCGTTTGCTCGATCTCGGCACCAAGGGATCGGGCCAGACCCCCTGGAGTCGGGCAGGAGACGGTCGGCTTACTCTAAAGGGCAGTGTGCGCGAGATCCTCGCCACCGAAATGCTCGAAGCACTGGGCGTCAATACTTCCAAGACCTTCAGCATCGTGGAAACGGGTGAGGAATTGGTCCGCGGGGACGAGCCTTCGCCCACCCGTTCCGCAGTGATGACACGGCTCAGTCACGGCCATATCCGCATCGGTAGCTTCCAGCGCCTGCTCGCGCTCGAAGAAAAGGCGCATATGGAACAACTGGTCGACTATTGCCTCACCCAGTTCCCCGGCCCTCCTCCGCCGGAGGACGCACCTGGACGTAACGAACCGGCCGTGAAGTTGATGCATCTGGTCGTCGAACGCCTCGCCGACCTTGCGGCAAGCTGGATGGTAGCAGGCTTCGTCCACGGCGTCCTGAACACGGACAATATGAACATCACGGGCGAAAGCTTCGACTACGGCCCCTGGCGGTTCCTGCCCAGATGGGAGCCGGGATTCACCGCCGCCTATTTCGATCACGCGGGGCTATACGCCTTCGGACGCCAGCCGGAGGCACTGCATTGGAACTGCGGCCAATTCGCGATTGCACTGCGGCTGATCGCCGATGCGCCGCCGCTGATTGCCGCGATGGAACGCTTCGGGTCTCTTTACATGGAAGCCGTTGCGCGGCGGTGGTGCTGGCGGCTCGGTATCGAAAGCAAGGGACTCGAAGTAGACAGCAAGCTTGTCGGGGCCTGCGAGGCATCGATGGCGGAGAGCGGCGAACAACCGGACGCCTTCTTCTATCGCCATCGCGGCGGAAAGGATGGCGATGACGAACTCGGCGATCTGCTCTCCACCTATCGTGCGCTCGGTAGTAGCCATCCATACTGGTCGGAAGGCAACCCTGAAAGCTTGGTATTCGACGAGGTCGAGGAGATCTGGTCCGCGATCGACGAGCGCGATGACTGGCAACCGCTATATGACAAAGTAGAGCGTCTGCGCCGCATGGGCGAGGCTCATGGGGTGGCTCCTGCCCCTGCAGCACACAGCGCCTAGACTCAATTTGACGCGCCATGGCAGAAAGCACATAGGCCATTTCATCCAAGGCAACCGTTTCAAGGACAGGCTATTCAGTGTCGGACAAGATGATTTCCACCGAACCCGCCACAGGCAACCAGATCTGGCGCGGCAAGGTCGGCAATGTCGATGAAGTCCTTGAACGCGCGGTCGCCGCCAAACGTGGATGGGCCACTGAATCCGTCGCGCGGCGGATTGAATTCGTGCGCCGTTTTGCCAACCAGGTTCTCAAGCACGCCGAACCCTTCGCCGAACTGATCGCGCGCGAAACCGGAAAGCCCCTGTGGGAAGCTCGCACCGAGGTCGAAGCAGTCAAGAACAAGGTCGAGATTTCAATCACGGCCTATGCCGAACGGACGGGCCAGAAAAAACTCGACAGTGCACTGCAGGGCAGCGCCGCCCTGCGCCACAAGCCGCACGGTGTGATGGCGGTGCTTGGACCCTATAATTTTCCCGCGCACCTTCCCAATGGTCATATCGTCCCTGCACTCATCGCGGGCAACGTCGTGGTCTTCAAGCCGAGCGAGAAAACGCCTGCAGTGGGCGAATTCCTGACCAAGCTGTTCCATGAAGCAGAAGTACCGGAAGACGTGGTGCAATGCCTCCACGGCGGCCCCGACGCCGGCAAGGCGCTCGTCGCGCATGATGCGGTCGACGGCGTTCTGTTCACCGGTTCGGCCCCGGCGGGCATCGCGATCAACAAGAAGCTCGCATCCAATCCAGCAAAGATCGTTGCGCTGGAAATGGGAGGGAACAATCCCATTGTCATGCTTGATACGCCAAAGATCGAGGATGCGGCCGTTACGATTATTCAGTCGGCTTATACAACGGCCGGTCAACGCTGCACTGCTGCGCGTCGCCTTATCGTGCTGGACAGCGTATACGATGAGATTGTTCCCGCTGTAAAAAGGCTTGCCGAGCGTCTTCTGGTCGACGAACCGTTTGCCGAGCCGCAACCGTTCATGGGTACCGTGATCGACAATGCAACCGCCGAAATGCTGATGGAAAGCCAGGAGGCTCTGCTATCGCACGGCGGAGAAGCGATCCTGGGCATGACCCGTCCACAGGGAAAATTGCCTTTCCTCACGCCCGGCATCGTCGAAGTGACCGCAATCGACGAACGGCCGGACGTCGAATTGTTCGGCCCGTTGCTGCAGGTAATCCGGGTGAAGGATTTCGACGAAGCGATCGCCGAAGCCAATAATACGCGTTACGGCCTATCGGCCTCGCTGGTCGGCGGTAAACCCGAAGATTTCGAACGCTTCTGGAGCGAAACCCGTGCCGGGATAGTCAACTGGAACCGTCCGACCAACGGCGCTTCCTCTGCCGCGCCCTTTGGTGGGATCGGCCTTTCCGGCAACCACCGCCCTGCGGCCTATTATGCTGCGGATTATTGCGCTTATCCGGTCGCAAGCACAGAGATGGATCAGCCGCGCGCCAGTATCGGCGTTGGCCTGAAAGACGCCAGCAAGCCCATTCGCAAGACCAAGGACGCGCATAAATAAAGGGCGCCGCCGGTTCCTCTTATATTAAGGATACCGACGACGCCCACAACGACCCGAAGGCCGCCTTCGAACTGCGGGTGGGCGCAGTTCGAAGATCGTAATTATCCGCAGCGCGTGCTGGAACGATCGATTGACCGACCCAGGAGTGCGCCGGCTGCTCCGCCAAGGATGGCACCGAGCGTCCGATCACCACCACGGCCGGCTACTTCGTGGCCAAGCAATGCACCCACCCCGGCTCCGACCAGCAGGCCGGTAGTGCCATCATCCTTGCGGCAATAGTAACGGTTGTCGCGGCCGCGCCAGATACGGGTGTCGCGGCGCACTGGCTGCCCCCAATCACGCGAGTAGCCTTGATAATAACCGCGCTGACGATCACGCCCGTAGTATTGGCGCTTGTTATGACGCTTGCGCCCATGCTCGAAGACCGTTCCGCTGGCGATATCGATATATCCCTGTGGCGCCGCGCTTGCAGGCGCGACATTGGAAGGCACGGCAGCGGAAGCCGGCATTGCCAAGCTTAGACCGGCTGCTGCGAAAGCTAGTGATAGAGCTTTTGTAATTTTTGGCATGGCGCTCGTCCTTTGGTCGTTTTCGACTCGCTGGTTGCTGATGCCGTTCATCAATAACGATGGTTTTCTGAACCAATTGCAACCGAAGCGTCAGATTTGAGATAATCGACCAGCCGTGCAGAGCTGATGGACGAAATGAGGCTTGCAGGCCCTTACAGGCCCACCTAGGCGCTCGGAGTTCATGGAAACGACAGGAACCGAACACCCGAAGACGGGTCTCTGGGCAGCCGTTGGCGCCTATCTGATCTGGGGGTTTTTGCCGCTCTACCTGATTCTGGTGCGCAGCGTTCCGGCGATGGAATTCGTCGGCTGGCGGATTGTCTGGACTCTGCCGCTGTGCCTGGTGATCGTGACCGTGCGCAAGCAGTTGCCGCAATTGCGTGCGGCATTGGCCAATCGCAGGACGATGGGTTGGCTCTTCATCTCGGCCACCCTCATTGCGGTGAACTGGATCGTCTATGTATGGGCGATCCAGAGCAATTACGTCTATGCTGCGAGCCTCGGTTACTACATCAACCCGCTGATCAATGTCCTGCTCGGCACCCTGCTTTTGAAAGAGAAGCTTTCGCGTTTCCAATGGGCGGCCGTTGCGCTTGCAGCGATCGGCGTATCGTTGCTCCTTGGCGGCGCTCTGACCACGCTCTGGATCAGCCTTACACTGGCATTGAGCTTCGGAACCTACGGTCTCATACGCAAGCAGGTGGATGTAGGCGCCCTGCCCGGCCTGACCATCGAATCCCTATTGCTGCTGGTCCCCGCCTCCGGCGTGATCTGGTTCTACTCGGGCACACCTGGAGGTTCGTCATTCGCCCAGTCGACCGAGCTTAGCCTCGCGATCATGCTGGGCGGTGTACTCACGGCGATACCGCTGCTTATGTTCGCCATCGCCGCCAAACGACTTCCTTATTCGACGCTCGGTTTTATTCAGTTCCTCGCTCCGAGCATCGTCTTCGTTCTCGGACTGACCGTCTTCGGCGAGGAATTGAAACCCGTCCAGGCCGCATGCTTTGCCTGTATCTGGGCAGCGGCGGCGATCTTCGTGTGGGATCTGTGGTCGCGCTCTAGGAAGCCAGCCGCCATTTGAGTGTTTCGCCCGCGTGGAAGGGCACGATGGCTGCTTCTCCGCCTTCCACTTCGGAAGGAACTTCGACCGGCCTTTTTTCCAGCGTGATGCGCGCCTCGTTCACCGGCAAGCCATAGAATGCGGGACCATTGAGGCTGGCAAATCCCTCGAATTGCTCGAGCGCATCTTCCTCGTCGAAGACCGTGACGTAGCTTTCGAGAGCGAAGGGTGCGTTGAAAATGCCCGCGCAGCCGCAGTCACTTTCCTTGGCGTAACGATGGTGCGGCGCGCTGTCCGTCCCGAGGAAGTATTTCGCCGAGCCGCTCGTCGCCGCCTTGCGCAGCGCCAGGCGGTGTTCCTCGCGCTTGGCAACCGGCAGGCAGAACATGTGCGGGCGGATACCGCCGACGAGGATCGCGTTGCGGTTGATGTGCAGATGCTGGAGCGTGATCGTCGCCCCGACCCTTGGCCCGGAAGCATCGACGAACTGCACTGCCTGTTTCGTGGTGATATGCTCGAAGATAACCTTCAACTCGGGCAAACGCTCGACAAGGGGGGCGAGGACTTGGTCGATGAATACCGCCTCGCGATCGAAGATATCGATTTCAGCGTGGGTAACCTCGCCGTGAACGCATAGCGGCATTCCGATCTGCGCCATGCGCTCGAGAACGCCAGATATATTTGCAACGTCTGTCACGCCATAAGCGGAATTGGTCGTCGCCCCCGCAGGATAGAGCTTCGCCGCTGTAAGCACGCCATCGGCGAAGCCCGCGGCCAGATCATCGGCATCGGTTTCGTCCGTGAGATAGGCGGTCATCAGCGGAGTGAAATCCAGCTCTTCGGGCACGGCCTCGAGAATCCGAGCGCGATAGGCGGATGCAAGCGCGCTTGTAGTCACCGGCGGGGCGAGGTTCGGCATTACGATGGCGCGTGCGAACTGGCGCGCGGTATGCGGCACGACTGCGCGCATCGTGTCACCGTCTCGGAAATGGAGATGCCAGTCGTCGGGGCGGCGGATCGTCAGCGATTCGGTGGCGGTACTCATGGCGGTTGCCTATGGCGGCAGGCAGCCTATCTGTCACCCATGACAGCTACCCGCCTGACCAACCGCGCGGTCATCCGCCTCTCCTCGCAGGACGATAGCGAAAGCGTCGCCGATTTTCTCCAGGGACTGCTGACCAACGATGTGAAGCAGAAACTGCCGGTCTATGCCGGCTTGCTGACTCCGCAGGGCAAGGCGCTGTTCGACATGATCGTCTGGCCCGCAGGCAACGGTCAACTCCTGCTCGACTGCGAAGCGGAGTTTGCCGAGGAACTGGTCAAGCGCCTCTCGCTCTATCGACTGCGCCGGAAAATCGACATTGCGGTGGACGAAAATGTCGGTGTGCACTGGGAGAAGCATGGTGGCGACGGCGGCGCGCCCGATCCGCGGCTCGCTGCAATGGGCCAGCGCTGGCTTGCCCCCGTGTCCGATGGCGACAAGGCGATAGATGATGCGTATATCGCCCACCGCCTATCGCTCGGCGTACCCGAAGGTCGTGCCGAACTGGGTGACATATTGTGGCTCGAGACCAATGCCGTCGAGCTACACGGCGTCACTTTCGACAAGGGTTGCTATATCGGGCAGGAAAACACTGCGCGGATGAATTGGCGCAGCAAGGTCAACCGGCGGCTGGTGGTGGTGCCGTTCGACATGTCGGAAGAGAAACGCCGCAATATCGGCTATCCCGATCTTGGCTTCGCCGTCGATCACTTGCGTGTGAGCGACATCGATCCGCTGATCGCTCCCGACTGGATGCGTTCGGGCCTGGTACCTAAAGAATAGTCGTTTCGAGCGAGCGGACCAGCATCCGCTCCGCCCGGTCTCGCGCAGCGGTTTCAGGGAGGCCCAGCGAGCGAGCGAGCGCTGATCCGATCAGCGCATCGCCCATTGCCATCAGCACGAGTGCCAGCGTTTCCTCATGGACCTGGGTCGCGTTGCCCGAATGCGCGGCTTCCTCAGGCGCTATCTCGTCAACCAGTGCATGGATCGTTTCGACGATAGGGGTCAATGCATCTTCATTGCCGGTCAGGATCATCCAGCTGGCGAGCGCGCCTGCACCTTCCTTGTCGAAAGCATCGAATGCGAGATCCACGACTTCGCGCGGGTGGCCAAGGCCGGCCCGGCTGGCACGCACGGCATCGGCAATGGTGGAGCAGACAGCCTGAGCCAGATGGCCCGCGAGCTCTTTCTGCAATCCGGCAGCCGAACCGAAATGGTGCAACAGATTGGCATGGGTACGTCCGATCCGGCCCGCCACGGCCTTGAGCGTAACCGATTGCGGCCCGGTCTCGATCAGCAGGCTGCGCGCCGCTTCGAGTGCGGCGAGACGGGATTCTTCTGGAGATAGACGTTTGCGGGTTGCCATGGCCACATAGCGTTATCGTATCGACCGTTTAACGCAAGGCGTTAAGCTCACGTTATTGACATGAATGTAAGTAACAACTACTGACATCAATGTAAGTTAACCCGGAGCCGTCCCGATGAACGCCCCCGCGCATTTCGATCACTCACAAACCAAATCTACGCCCACTCCGGGAGACCTCACGATCACCGTTCGTGACGAGCGCTTCAATCGCGCCACTACCCCGCGTCGCTGGTGGGCGGGCGAGCCATTCGGCACAGCCTGGCACAATGCCCTGTCTGCCACCTTCCCGCGTGGCGAAGCCTTCTTCATCGAAGCCGTAAAGGCGCATCGCGACGGCGCCGATCCGCAGCTTGCGGCAGAGATCCGCGCTTTCGTAAAGCAGGAAATCAATCACACCCGCGAACATATCGCCTTCAACCGTCTCGCCGAGGATCATGGCTATGACATCAAGGCGATCGACAGGCGGGTGGAGCAAATGCTCGCCCTGACCAAGGATCGCCCGGTCATCGTGAACCTCGCCGCAACCATGGCGCTCGAACATTACACCGCCATGATGGCGAGCGAGTTCTTGGCCAATCCGCAGCATTTCGAGGATGCCGATCCGGAAGTACGCGCGATGTGGGAATGGCATGCGATCGAAGAGATCGAACACAAGGGCGTCGCTTTCGACACCTGGAACCATGCCACGAAGGACTGGTCGAAGTGGCGGCGCTGGAAGCTGCGCAGCCTGATGATGCTGATCGTCACCTTCAACTTTTTCCGCAACCGCTGGATCGATACACTCGAACTGCTCGCTCAGGACGGGATCAAAGGCGGAAAGGCCAAATGGGGTCTGCTCAAATACCTTTTGGTCAGCCCGGGCGTGGTGCGCCGGATCTTCCCCGCATGGCTCGCCTACTTCAAGCCCGGCTTCCACCCATGGGATCACGACGACCGTGAATTGATCGGCAAGTACGAAGGCGAATTCGAAGCCGCTCTCATCCCGGCAGAATAATTTCGCGCGCCTCGCCAGAGAAACAAGGGCCCCGCGATTATTTGCGGGGCCCTTTTCTATGCCGCCTGGAGCGGAGCGGCGATCTCGTCGCCTAAATCGATGCGATAGAGCATGCATTGAGCCTCTTCGCCGCGTCCGCAGCTATGCCGCAGCGCGACCTTGCCGGTGGGCCGGAAGCCTAGTTTACGAAGCACCCGGCCAGATGCCGGATTGTCCGTGAAATGGCCCGCGCTCAGGCTGTTGTGGCCGAGCAGACGCGCGATCTCCATAACCCCGCGCGCCGCTTCGGTGGCATATCCCTGCCCCCAGAATGGCCGGGCGATCCAGTAACCGAGCTCTGTGCCGTCCACTCCGGGATCGATTCCGATGCAACCGATTAGGTCAGAACCAGCGGCTGTCGGACGGGTAATCAGGAACACCGGATGGCGCGGATCGTGATCGCGCTGGACGAAGCTTCGGGCATGTTCGGGAAGATAGGGCCAGGGCGCCGAGGCGAGATTGCGAACGACTCCCTGATCGGCGATTACGCCAAACAGCGCTTCGGCATCTTCGGGCCAGGCAGGCCGCAGCAGCAACCTGTTCGTAACATGGAACATCGGCATTCTCCCCGTGAGATCCACGCTCCGGGCTCCTAGGCCGGACGCGTGACAATTGCGTGGCGGCGATACAAAGTTTCGCCGAATGGAGAGGGAGAAACGACAAGAGGGAGACGGGTCGGCCCCATCTCCCTCTTCGTCTGCCGGATCGTTAGCCCGGCTGGGACCGTCCCGTCTGGACGATCCCGTTATCGGAGCGTCCTGTTATTCCGCAGCTTCCGCCATCATATCGACCGATACGTATTTGCGGCCGAGCTTGCCCGAGTGGAATCGAACGACGCCGTCGGTAAGCGCGAACAGCGTGTGGTCCTTGCCCATGCCGACGTTGACGGCGGGATAGAACTTCGTGCCACGCTGGCGCACGATAATGTTGCCGGCGACCACGGACTGGCTGCCGAACTTCTTCACACCAAGACGACGACCGGCCGAATCACGACCGTTACGCGACGAACCGCCTGCTTTTTTATGTGCCATGGTCCGGTTTCCTTACTTCTTGGATTCGGTCTTCTTAGGCGCTGCCTTCTTGGCCGGAGCCTTTTTGGCAGGTGCCTTGTCGGTAGCTGCGGCCTTCTTCGGTGCAGCCTTCTTCGCCTTGGGCGCGGCCTTCTCTTCGGAAGTATCCTTCTTCGGAGCGGCCTTCTTGGTTTCAGCCTTCGGCGCGTCGTCCTTCTTGGCCGCTTCCTTCTTCGGAGCAGCCTTCTTCTCGGCCTTAGAATCGCCCACCGCCGTGATACGCAGCAGGGTCATCTGCTGGCGATGGCCGTTCTTGCGGCGATAGTTGTGACGGCGACGCTTCTTGAAGACGAGGACCTTTTCGCTCTTCGCCTGCGCAATGATTTCGGCCGACACGGTAACCTTGCCGGCGTCCGAAAGCTTGTCGCCTTCGCCTGCAAGCAGGACGTCGCCCAGCGTGATGGTATCACCGGCTTCGCCAGCCAGCTTCTCAACCGCGATCTTGTCTCCGGCGGCAACCCGGTATTGCTTGCCGCCCGTGCGCACTACTGCGAACATGGTACGTATCTCTCGTTCAAATTGCTGTGCCGCAATCCACAAAACGAACTCTTGCGAATCCGCGGCGCACCCGTCGACCCACCAATTGGCGGGCCCGGAAAGAAGCGTGCCGTTAGGCGAATGCCGTGCCCAAGTCAACGCCGGACAATGCGCTTTTTTGCATTCCCGCTGGCACGAAGCCGCGCCCGTGCTATGTGGCGGGCATGCCGCGTCATGCAAGAGCTTCCCTTCTCACCTCGCTGGCAATCCTGCTGGGTGCCTGTGCTTCGACCGACGGGAATTATCCTTCGCTCGCCATACGCGATGCCGAGCGGGCGGAAGGACAGTTCGACACGGGTGAACCCGCCCGCCTCGACATTCCACCTGTCGAAGTCGACCTGACCGGAGGACTGGACGCACGTCTATCCAGCCTGGTCGCAGCTGCCGAAGAAGCTCATGCTGAATTCGGGGAAGTCCGGCCCCGCGCCGAACAGCTCGTTTCCGCCGCAGCAGGCAGTGCCGTGGGCAGCGATAGCTGGGCCAGTGCCCAAGTCGCCCTCGCCGAACTCGATTCGGCTCGTAGCCGTGCAGCCGTTCCGCTGGGCGACCTCGACGCGCTCTACGCAGCGGCGCGCGTCGCCGCCGAAGATACCACCGCCGTCGATCTCGCCCGCGACCGGGTTATTGCGCTGGTCAGTGAAGAGGACGCAGTTCTGGAATTCCTGCGCGCCCAAATCCGATGAGTCTCGCGTGTTCGACCTGTCCGGTTCGCGATCGGGCGGCCTGCTCCGTATTGGGCGAGGCCGAGCGAGAAGAACTGGCCAAGGCGGGACGGACGCGCAAGCTGGCGAAAGGCGAAACCCTGTTTACCGCAGGAATGAGCGCAGCGTCCTGTGCCACCCTGCTCAGCGGCGCACTCAAGATTACGTCGACCGATGCCGACGGGCGAGAGCGTATCCTTTCCCTGGTCCACCCTTCCGGCTTCGTGGGTGAGATGTTCGCACCCTATATGCGGCATGACGTTGTCGCCTTGGGCGATAGCGAGCTTTGCGTATTTTCCGGCCCGGCCTTCGCCGAGGCGATCGATCGTTACCCGAAACTGAGCCAGGCGCTGCTGCGGCGGACGCAGGAAGATCTTTTCGCTAGCCGCGAGTTGCTGGCGCTGACCGGCAATGCCTCGGCAGAGCAGCGCGTCTCCGGCGCCCTGCTTTCGATTTCCCGCGCAGCGAGCGATTCGCCCTGCCATCTGGCCAGCCGGTTCGATTTGCCGATCTCTCGTGGCGAACTTGCCGACATGCTGGGTCTTACGATCGAGACGGTGAGCCGGATGCTGACCCGCTTCGAACGGGAAGGCGCGATAAGGCGCGACGGAAAGCGCGGGATCGAACTGGTCGACCCCGCGCTCCTCCCCCTGTCTTGAGGCGATCTAACGGACCAGGGTCGCTATAGAGACCGTTGCCACGCCCCAGCAGAAGATGATGATTGGCAGTATGAGCATTTGCACGCTGGCGTCCCGCGCGCTCAATCGGCCCGTCAGCGTGGCGATGCCATCGCGCCGAAGCTTCGAGAAGGTCATTTGCTTTGACGCGGTCTCCGGAGCCAAGCGCGTCCAGATGGCCGGGACACCGAAGCCCGCGACGATGAAGACCGTGAAGATCGCCATCGGAATGACGAGGCCGGGCGTCGACAAGCCTGCCGCCATGACGAGCAGGAAGCCGAGATAGAGCGCCACTGTCGCGGCATAGAGACCCTTTGGCAGCTCGAAAGTGCGATCGACTTCATGCCGCGGCTTCGGCGCGTCAACTATGATAGCCTGTTCGGCAACGAGTTCGCGAGTGAGGTGCTTGGACATTTCCGATCTCCTTCGTTGGAGATGGATTGCCTCTTTGGCGGGCCGTTTTCCTTGATCGAGATCAAACGGCCGAATTTAATTCCAGCGTGCGAGGTCGATCCGGTCCTGTGCGCGCGGCTCGATCCAGTGCCAGCCATCGGCGCGCCGTTCGCGCTTCCAGAACCACGCAGCGGATTTGAGATGATCCATCACATAGTCGGCCGCATCGAAGGCGCTGCGTCGGTGGTGGGCGGCAGTTGCGACCAGTACGATTGTCTCGCCCGGGCTCATTACGCCGACCCGGTGCCAGACAAGAGCACCTTCGAGATCGAAACGCACACGTGCTGCCTTGGCCAGTTCTTTCATTCCCGGGAGGGTCAAGGGCTCGTAGTGCGAGAGTTCGAGGGCGCGAACATCGTCACCGGGGCGAACCTTGCCAAGGAATGAGACGATCCCACCTGCCTCGTCATGCGCGGTATTGAACGCAGCGAGCGCCTCCCCCACCGAAAGGCCCTTGTCCAGCAGACGCACGTCGAGCGGACTGGAAAGCGCGAGCCTAGCCACCGCTCACCGGGGGCAGCAAAGCCACCTCGTCGCCGTCTTCGGCTTTCAGCGCGCGCTTGTCGGCGAGTACGCGGCCCTTGCAGGCGAGATTGACGCGATCCTCATTCAGCTGTGCCGCGACTTCTGGCCCGACCGCTTCTCGCAACCCTGCCCAATCGAGCGGACCGTCCACCTCACGCGATTGCTCACCCGCAATATCGCGCAGCGGGCCCAGGAAAAGGATGGTGACGCTCACGTAGCGGCCTGAAGATATTGTCCGGTGATGCCCGGCGCATTCGAGAGATAGTCCTCGATCGCCACCAACGATTCACCCGTTCCCGCAATGAGGTTCACACGTTGCGGCGTATATTTGCGGGCCAGCATTGCGGCAGCGGCCTTCCGCCATTCGCCATGGGTATGGTCCGCAGGTTCCAACGCCACCATCACGTCCTGTCCCGCGCCAAGCGCACGTTCGATGGGGTCAAGCCAGTTCTGGTGGAACAGCCCTGCAGCGGCAAGGGGTTCGTCCGGCAGACCTTCGACTTCGATCCGCTTCATTCACGCCGCTCGCGGTGGAGCGTGATGCCGATCTTCTCTCCGGCTTCGGCGATGGCCAGCTTGACGATCTTCACCGTCACCGCCTCGACGCGCCGGTCCTGCAAAAACAGCGTTTCGCAGATATGATCGGCTACCGCCTCTATCAGCTTGAAATGCACGCCCTCGGGTAGCGCGCCTGAAGCTGCGAACTTGAGATCCATGTAATTCTTCGAATCATCGAGCGAAGTGTCCGCGTGATAATGCCGCAGCGGCTTCATCCGTGCCTGGATCGTGAAGCGCAAAGGCTGCGGCTTACCCGTCTCCTCCGAGTAGATTCCGGTAAGCACGTCGTGTTCGAAATCGGCGACTTCGAGGATAAGCGAATCGTTCATGCGACGGGGCTTTAGCGCGGATTGGACCAGCGCGCGAAAATTGCGGTCGGCAGCAGGCGTCCGCCCTCTTCCTGCACCGCCAGATCGCCATGTTCGATTGTGCCGGGAAGTTCCGCGAGCATCTCTTCCAGCAGACCGCCCAGCGCAAGGCTGCTCATGCGCACGGCATAGACGGTTAGAAACAGGAAACTGCTTTCGTCATCGAGCAGCTGGCGACAATCGGAAACGAGGTCGGGTAGGCCCTGCTCCAGCCGCCAGACTTCCCCGTCCGGACCGCGGCCGAATTTGGGCGGGTCGAGAATGATCCCGTCATAGCGGCGCCCGCGGCGAACCTCGCGCGCGGTGTATTTCATCGCATCCTCTACCAGCCAACGGATCGGACGATCCTCCAGTCCCGCCAAGGCAGCATTTTCCCGGGCCTGCGCCACGGACTTCTTGCTCGCATCGACATGGGTGACACGGCCAAAACGGGACAGGGCCTGGCTACCAACGCCTGTGTAGCCGAAGAGATTCATCGTTTCGGCATCGGTGCGGCCGTCCAATTGCTCCCCCATCCACGTCCACACCGGGGCCATGTCCGGAAAGAAGCCGAGGTGGCGGAAGGGTGTGCATTGTGCAGTAAAGCGCGCTTCGTCGCCCCAGCCGAGTTCCCAGCCGTCACGCGGTACGTCGCGGGAGAATTGCCAGCGCCCGCCGCCGTCTTCGTCGCTTCCGGGGACGAATTCGCCATGTGCATACCATTCATCGAGCCGCGGCGACCACATTGCCTGCGGCTCGGGGCGGATCAAGCGATACTCGCCATAAGCCTCGAACTTGCGTCCGTGACCGCTATCGAGCAGCCGATAGCCGTCCCAACCCTCGCCGACCATCAGCCCCGGATTGTGCAAGAATTCGGCCATCAAGCGGCGTTCTCGAGGATATGATCGCGCACGGCCTCATATGTACCGGGCAGTTCGACATAGCTCTCTTCGCGAGCGAAGAGATCGCCAATGCGCGCGGGCAAGCCGGGGCGGATACCGGTGGCCCGCTCGACCGCGTCGGGGAATTTCGCCGGATGCGCGGTGGCGAGAGTGACGACCGGAACCGTGGGATCCACATCCGCCAGCCGCGCGGCGTGGAGACCGATAGCGGTATGCGGATCGAGCAATTGGCCGCACTCTTCATAGGCCCAGCGCATGGCCTGCGATGTTTCGGCCTCATCCGCCCGGGCACTGGTGAAGAGTCTTGCTGCGCCTTCGCGCTGGGCATTGGTTAGGCGCATCGCCTTCTGCGCATTGAAACTGTGCATCTGGTCGGCCAAAGCCGCCCCGTCACGCCCGCCGACATCGAACAACAGCCGCTCGAAGTTCGAGCTTACCTGAATGTCCATGCTGGGCGCGGCAGTGGGCGTGACCGTACCGGCGGAATAATCCCCCTGGCTCAGCGCACGGTGGAGGATATCGTTGACGTTGGTGGCGACGATCAATCGCTCGATTGGCAGACCCATTCGCGCCGCAACATGGCCGGCGAAGACATCGCCGAAATTACCCGTCGGGACGCTGAAGGCCAGCTTACGCTGTGGCCCGCCCAGCTGAAGCGAAGCAGCGAAGTAATAGACGACCTGCGCCATCAGTCGCGCCCAGTTGATCGAATTGACTGCGCCGATGCGAAGCTTGGCTGTCACGTCACCATCGGCAAAGATGCGCTTTACCATCGCCTGAGCGTCATCGAAACTGCCCTCGATGGCGATGTTGTGAACATTGGGTGCACGCACAGTCGTCATCTGGCGGCGCTGGACATCGCTCACCCGGCCCTTCGGGTGGAGCATGAAGATTTCGACATTCTCGAGCCCCGCCACCGCATCGATCGCTGCGCTGCCCGTATCTCCGCTGGTTGCGCCAACAATCGTCAGGCACTCATTCTTACCGCTGAGAAATTCCTCGAACAACAGACCGAGCATTTGCAATGCCACGTCCTTGAAGGCCAGCGTTGGGCCATGAAAAAGCTCGAGCACCCAATGGCGTTCGTCCAATTGCCCTAACGGTGTCACCGCCTTGTGCGAAAAGCGGTCATAGGCCTTGGCAGTCAGCCTGCGCAGGCGTTCGGGCGTCAGGCAGTCGCCCACGAAAGGCTGCATGATCCGCGCCGCCAGCGCCGGATAGGAAAGGCCTGCCAGCGCGGCGATCTCCTCCTGCGAGAAACGAGGCCATTCGCGCGGCAGGTAAAGCCCACCGTCGTTGGCCAGCCCGGCGAGAGTGACGCCTTCGAAATCGAGCGCCGGTGCGCTGCCGCGTGTTGAGACGTATTCCATCGGATCGAGCGACTAGCCGCGCCCCGCGCGCCTCGCAAGCAACACCGGCTAGGCCCGGTCGTGGCTTTGCTTCTTTTCGGCCTGTTTCCCGGCGCCTTCCTCGGCCGCTTCCAGCCCAAGCTTGAGGCGATGGAGGCCGGCAGCAGCAGCAGCCGCGTGCGGCCCGATCCAGCGTTCGTGAATCGCCTGGATCGGCATGGCGTCGAGGTGATTGAACCGTTCGCGCCCCTTGCGCACCGGCACCACCAGCCCGGCCTCTTCCAGCACGCGCAGGTGCATCATCACCGTTGTGCGGTCCAGTGCCGGAAAGCAGGTGCACAGTTGCTTGGTGGTGAGCGGCCGCAATTTCAGCGCATCGCAGATTTCCCGCCGCACCCGGTTGGCCAGCGCCTTGAAAACATGATCGAGTTCATCTTCGTTTGACATGTTAGATTTTTATAACATAATTGGCCGCGACTCAAGTGGAGTATGAAGTATGCAGGTGAATTTCAGAGTGTCGGGGCGGATCGCTAAGCCGGTGGCAGAAGTGTTCGAAGCGGTCGCCGATCCGGAAAAGCTATCCCGATATTTCACGACCGGCGGCGCCGAGGGCAGGATCGAGCCGGGTGCCACGGTGACATGGGATTTCCACGATTTTCCCGGCGCCTTCCCGGTCGAGGTGATCGAGGTCGTCCCGAACGTAAAGATCGTTCTGGAATGGGACGCAAGCGAAGGCGAAGGCGGCGAGATTGGCACGAAAATGCGGGAGGCGGGCTACAAGACCACCGTCACCATAATGTTCAAGCCCATCGAAAACGGGCGCACGCTGGTGGAAATCGCCGAGGAAGGCTGGCGGGACGCGCCCGGCGGGCGGCGCAGTTCCTACAACAACTGCGAAGGCTGGACCGGGATGCTGATCGCAATGAAAGCCTGGCTGGAGCACGGCATCAACTTGCGCGAAGGGTTCTACAAATAGATCACTCGCCCGGCCGCCGCCTGCGCCGCAGGGCGAGCACATAGATTACCAGCGCAGTGAGGGCGAAGAAGAACCACTGTCCCGCATAGGCGAGATGGTTATTGGGAATGTCCGCAGGATCGGGGGGTGAGAGCGGTTCCAGCCCGGCTTGCGGCGGAGATGCGACGAGCCGGGCTTCCTGCCCTGCCGGCCCAACGATACCCTCGACGGGCCCACCACTCCACTCGACGACCTGTGGCCGTGCGCTCCAGCCGAAGGCAACTTCAGCTTCCCCGCCCCCTGCGAGCCTGCATCGCGCCATCTGCGCCACGCCGCTCTGTCCCGTGAGATTCCGTCCGGAGGTGGTTCGCTGCGAAAGAACTTCTCCGCAAACAAGGTTGCTGCGCCTGTAAAGTGTGCCTTCGATTTCTTGAGTACTTCGCGGAAATTCGACCGGACTCGCGAGATCCTGCGCCGAGGCAAAGCGGGCCAGCATCGCTTCCTTCTCGTCCATTCGCGCCAGCTGCCAAAAGCCCAGTGCAATCATGGTCGCAATGGCCGCAGCCACGACAATCGTCGATATAATCGGAACACGCATCACAGCTTTCGGCTCCCAGCCTCGCGCGCGTCATTGCCGTATTCGCTGGCCAGCAACCCCGCCTTGGTCACCCGCAGCAGGGCGATGACGAGCGCGAGGGTCAGCGGAATCCATAGCAAAGCATGCACCCACCAAGGCGGTTCGACCGACAGTTGGAGCCAGATAGCCAAGCCGACGGTAATCGTCCCCACTACCAGCGTAACCAGTGCAGCGGGTCCATCACCCACGTTGAAGCGCGAATAGTCGAGTTCGCAATTCGAGCATTTATCGGAGAACGCCAGCACGCCGTCGAACATGGTCTTCTCGCCGCAGCGCGGGCACAAACCGAAAAGGGCAGCCTGGCCAATGCCGGGCTGCCCCTTGTGCGGTTCCGGCGAACCGGACGTCATCAGTGGGTCGCGGCGCCCCAGCCGCCCCATACGTAGACGACAGCGAAGAGGAACAGCCATACCACGTCGACGAAATGCCAGTACCAAGCAGCCGCTTCGAAGCCGAAATGCTGGCGCGGAGTGAAGTGGCCCTTGTAGGTGCGGATGAGGCAGACGATCAGGAAGATCGTACCGACCAGCACGTGGAAGCCGTGGAAGCCAGTCGCCATGTAGAAAGCGGAACTATAGGTGTTTCCACCGAATTCGAAGGGTGCGACGGCGTATTCGTAAACCTGGATGGAGGTAAACAGCACTCCGAGAAGGATGGTGAGCCAGAGTCCCCTCTTGAGACCTTCACGATCGCCGTGGATCAGCGAGTGGTGCGCCCAGGTTACGGTCGTTCCCGAACAGAGCAGAATCAAGGTGTTAAGCAAGGGAAGGCTGAAAGGATCGATAACGTATTCGATCGCCGCTGGCGGGAATGTCCCCCCGATCACTTCGGAAATCTCGCTTGGAAACAATGCGAAATCGAACCAGCTCCAGAACCAGCCGACGAAGAACATCACTTCCGAAGCGATGAACAGGATCATACCGTAACGCATGTGCAGTTGGACGACAGGCGTATGGTCGCCGCGCTCGGCTTCCTTCACTATGTTGGAAAACCAGCTGAAGAAGGTCGCGATCAGGCCGGCAATGCCGAGGCCAAGCACGAGATGCGCGGACGGCAATTCGTGCATGTAAAGCACCATGCCGCTGGTGAAGGTCAGTGCCGACAGCGAACCGACAAAGGGCCAGATGTCGGGTTCGAGAATGTGATATTCGTGATTGACGTTACCAGCCATTGTATTCGTATCCTGGGTTTCGCTTTGCGTGAGGCCCTTAATGCGCGATCGCCCGCGGGTCTAGGGGCTAGGCGCGCTTAATCCTTCGCCTCGTGGAAAGTGTAGGAAAGGGTGATCTGCTCCACGCCTTCCATGTTCGGATCGTCCAGCGCCTTGGGATCGACGAAGTAGAGCACCGGCATGCGCACTTCCTGCCCTGGCTGGAGTGTCTGCTCGGTAAAGCAGAAGCACTGGACCTTGTTGAAATAGGCGCCGGCCTGTTCGGGCTCGACGTTGAAGGTCGCGGTCCCGGTAATCGGGCGGTCCGAATTGTTCTTGGCGAGGTAGATGGCCATGTCACGCTGCCCGATGGTGACCGTGTCCGTCACCTGCTCGGGCCTGAACGACCAGCCGAGGCCCGGCGCGACCGTTCCGTCGAACCGGATGGATATCTGCTGGCCGCCTGCGGCCTGCCCCAGCCGCTCGGCAATCGCCGCTTCGCTTTCAGTAGCGCGCTGGGTGGTGCCGCCGAAGCCGGTTACCTGACAAAAGAGCTGGTAGAGCGGCACCGCCGCATATCCGAGGCCCAGCATCCCCGCAGCCGCCGTCAGCGCGAGCAGCGCGGTCCGGTTCTTGCGGGATTCGAGCGTCGCGGTAGTCATGTCTGCCTCACATTCTCACAATGGTGATAGCGTAGAACAGGATTGCCATAAACAGCAGGATGCCGCCGAGTACGAGGTTGCGGCTCTTCTGACGCCGGCGATATTCCTTCTCTTCTTCGGGGGTCATCCGAATACTCCATATTGAGCTGCGACACGATCGATCACCAGCGCGCCAAACAAGGCGAACAGGTAGAAGACGCTGAAGGCGAACAGCCGCTTTTCGAGGCCCATCTTGTCACCTTCCTCCGCCGTGCGGAATGCCACGGGCAAGCTCATCAGCAGGAAGACCAGCGACAGCAGGATCGCGGTCACACCGTAAAATGCACCGGTCCCGCCGATCAGCCAGGGTGCGGCGGCGATGGGAACCAGCACGATGCAATAGGCGAGTATCTGGCGGCGGGTCGACTTCTCGCCCTTGACCACCGGCATCATCGGGATACCAACCTTGGCATAATCGCTCTGCACGAACAGCGCGAGCGCCCAGAAATGCGGCGGGGTCCAAAAGAAGATGATAGCAAACAACAGAACCGGCATCAGCGTGATGTCGCCTGTTACCGCAATCCAGCCGATCATCGGGGGAAACGCCCCTGCACCGCCGCCGATCACTATGTTCTGCGGCGTGCGCGGTTTCAGCCAGATTGTGTAGACGACCGCGTAATAGACAATGCTGAGCGCGAGGATGGCGGAAGCCAGCCAGTTGACCCCCAACCCCATGATCACGACCGACGCAGCAGAGATAAGTACGCCAAAGTCGCGCGCATCGGTGCGTTGCATCCGGCCTGCGGGCAGGGGACGCTTCGATGTGCGTTTCATCCCCGCATCGATATCCGCTTCCCACCACTGGTTGAGTGCCGCCGCCCCGCCCGCACCCAGGGCGATGCACAGGATGGCGGTAAACCCTATGATCGGATGGATGCTTCCCGGCGCAGCGAGCAGGCCGCACAGGCCGGTGAAGATGACGAGGCTCATCACACGCGGCTTGGTCAGCGCGAAAAAGTCGCGCCAGTCCGCAGGGAGCTGGGTAGTTGAGACGGCGTCGGTCATGGGATTCGCTTGTGGCAGCGCCTATAGGCGGTCAGACTCGCTTAATCCAGTCAATCAGCAAGCGATTGACTGCCTCGGGCCGTTCCTGCTGCGTCCAGTGGCCCACACCATCCAGAATATGCCCCTCTACCTTCGGAGCGAACATTTTCATCAGCGCTACGGGATCCGTCACAGCCCCGAAGAGATAGGTTGCGGGATCGCGCGTTCCACCAATGAACAGTGCAGGCTGTTCGATCCGCTTGCCTTTCCAGCCCTGTAGCCATTCGTAGTCGCGCTCGTGGTTGCGATAGCGGTTGAGCGGGCCGCGAAAACCCGACCGGCTGAATTCACCTTCGTAGAAGTCGAGGTCTTCCTTTGTAAGCCACGGTACGGGCTGCGGGTCCGGCAGTCCTTCCAGGAAGGTCGCACCTAGCGGCTTCGTCCAGTAATCGCCCGGCGGCACATCGCCGCTGATTGAATACATCATTCGCGCCACCCAGTCGCGCGGGTCCTTTTCCGCCTCGGCTTCGGCAATGCCCGGTTCCTGGAAATATTCCTGGTAGAAGAACATGCCCTTGCTGGTGAAGTGTTCGCGAAAGACTTCAGTGAAAGGCCGCTGCGGCACGCCTGCGAAGGGGACTGAGAGGCCTGCCACAGCTTTGAAATGTTCCGGATGGGTCAATGCCGTGTTCCAGACGATCGGCGCACCCCAGTCATGACCGACGAGGATCGCCGGCTGGTCGGGCTGTAGAGCCAACTTGAGCCCCACGAGATCGCCGACGATACGCTCCATCGAGTATGCTTCGACCGGATGCGGTTTGTCCGAACCGCCATATCCGCGCACGTCGATTGCGCAGGCGGTGAAACCTGCTTCCGCGAGCGGGGCCAGTTGGTGACGCCAGCTATACCAGCTTTCGGGAAAGCCGTGGACGAGGATGACTAGCGGGCCCTCCCCCTCGATGGCGCAGCGAAGGCTCAGTTCTCCGACGTCGATGTTCCGCAATTCGGCCATGATGTTCCTCGATCCGTACAAAAAGAAAACGGCCGGCCCTTCATGGGGCCGGCCGCTCTCACTTGTCCAGTAGCGGTGACGCTCAGGCCTTGGCAGGCTCCGGGTCGCCGATATGGTCGTGGTAATCGTGGTGTTCCTCGATCACCGGCAGTTCGCTGAACTGGTGAAACGGCGGCGGGCTCGACAGGCTCCACTCGAGCGTAGTCGCACCTTCGCCCCAATAGTTGTCTTCCGCCTTCTTCCCGGCCACGAAAGCGTAAATGATGTTGATGAAGAAGAACACCATCGAGAACGCCATGATCATGTAGCCGATAGTGCTGATCTCGTTCCAGTACTGGTACGCGTCGGCATAGTCGGGATAACGGCGCGGCATGCCCTGCCAGCCAAGGAAATGCTGCGGGAAGAAGATCACGTTCACGCCGATGAAGAACAGCCAGAAGTGAATGTGGCTGAGCAGTTCGGAGTGCATCTTTCCGCTCATCTTCGGGAACCAGTAGTAGAAGCCCGCGAACAGCGAGAACACCGCACCCATCGACAGGACGTAGTGGAAGTGCGCAACCACGAAGTAGGTGTCATGTACCACGTCGTCCACGCCGCCATTGGCGAGATAGACTCCAGTCACGCCGCCCACGGTGAAGAGGAAGATGAAGCCCAGCGCCCAGACCATGGGTGACTTGAACTCGATCGATCCGCCCCACATGGTGGCGATCCAGCTGAAGATTTTCACACCGGTCGGTACCGCGATGACCATGGTGGCAGCCGTGAAGTACATCTTCGTGTTCACGTCGAGGCCCACGGTATACATGTGGTGCGCCCAGACGATAAAGCCGACCACGCCGATAGCGACCATGGCATAGGCCATGCCGAGATAGCCGAACACCGGCTTGCGGCTGAAGGTCGCCACGATCTGGCTGATCATGCCGAAGCCCGGCAGGATCATGATGTAGACTTCGGGGTGACCGAAGAACCAGAACAGGTGCTGGTACAGGATCGGGTCACCGCCGCCAGCGGGATCGAAGAAGGTCGTGCCGAAGTTACGATCGGTCAGCAGCATGGTGATGGCTGCGGCCAGCACCGGAAGCGCGAGCAGCAGCAGGAAGGCAGTGACCAGCACCGACCACACGAACAGCGGCATCTTGTGCAGGGTCATACCCGGCGCCCGCATGTTGAAAATGGTGGTGATGAAGTTGGTCGCTCCCAGGATCGAACCTGCACCGGCAAGGTGTAGCGAGAAGATCGCGAAGTCGACTGCCGGACCGGCCGAGCCGCTGGTGGAAAGCGGCGCATAGACCGTCCAGCCGGTGCCCGCGCCCGGTCCCGTGCCGCCAGGCACGAAGAGCGAGAACATCAGCGAGGCAAAACCGGCGACGGTCAGCCAGAACGAAATGTTGTTCATGCGCGGGAAGGCCATGTCCGGCGCGCCGATCATAAGGGGCACGAACCAGTTGCCGAAGCCGCCGATCATCGCGGGCATGACCATGAAGAAGACCATGATCAGGCCGTGGGCGGTGATGAACACGTTCCACATGTGCAGCGACGTGTCGAAATCGGCGGTACCGCCCATGAATTCGGCCCAGAACTGCAGGTACTGGATACCCGGCTCTGCAAGCTCTGCCCGCATGATACCCGAGATCGCACCACCGACGATACCGGCGATGATCGCGAAGATCAGGTAAAGCGTACCGATGTCCTTGTGGTTGGTGGACATGAACCAGCGCGCGAAGAAGCCGGGTTTGTGGTCGGCATGATCGTGCGCGTGGTCGGTATGGGCCTGGAAGTTATCGGCGGTGGTAGCCATGATGCTAGTCTCTCGCGTAGGAAATCGTCGTCGGTCTTATAAGTTGGTCGCGTCTTCGACCGGCGGTGCACCTGCTCCCGGAGCAGACGGTTCGGAACTTTCCGGCTCCTGCGCGGGCACGGCGGCAGGATCGGCTTCCACGCCCTCCTCTTCCGCCCCGGCAATGGTGCCGCCCTGCGCCAGCACCCATGCATTATACTGGTCCATCGGCAGAGCCTCGACGGCGATCGGCATATAGCCGTGACGCGCGCCGCACAGTTCGGAACACTGGCCGTAATAGACGCCCGGTTCGTCAACCTGGAAAATCTTCTCGTTCAGACGACCTGGAACGGCGTCCATCTTGAACCAGAGGCTGGGTACGGCGAAAGAGTGGATCACGTCGGCCGCAGTAACCTGCAAACGGATCGGAACGCCGACCGGCACGACCATGCGATTGTCAACTGCCAGCTGGTGCGGCTCGCCGCGCGCCAGAGCTTCTTCCTTGTCGAGCATGTTCGAGACGATTTCGAAATCGCCATTATCGGGATAGGCATAACCCCAGTACCACTGATAGCCGATCGCCTTGATCGTGATCGCATCCTTGGGCGGGGATTCGTACTGCTTGGCAATCAGCGTGATCGAAGGGATTGCGATAGCAAGCAGAATGAGCGCGGGGACAACGGTCCACACGACTTCGATCAGCGTATTGTGGCTCGTCTTAGAAGGAACGGGGTTAGCTTTCTTGCGGAAGCGGAAGATGGTGTAGAGCATCAACAACAGGACAAAGGCACAGATTGCCACCATCACCCAGATGAGGCCGAAGTGCAGGCCATAGGCAAAATGGCCCGTCTCGGAATACTGCGGCTGGATATCCCAGCCCGCATCTACCGGCATGCCCTTGCCTTCTGTCGGCGCCATAGGCGTGTAAGCGCCGCTGCCTTCCGAAACCGCCTCGGGATTCGCTACATCCGCCGCTTCGGCCGGATCTACGGATTCGAGTTGTTCGGTCGCGGCTCCTTCCGCGGCGTCCTGGGCCAGCGCGATATTTGCGCCGAATACCAGCATGAGCGCCATCGCAAGGCTGGCTACGATCCGGTGAAATCCGAGAGTTTTCATTACTTTGGCACTCTTCCGTGTCGTGTCGTATTTCGGGTATGCGTCGCCCGCGGATCCCACTTGCGCGCGGGAATCCGTCCCTCAAGCGAGGCCCGATTGCGTTGCGCCCTATAGGCAGGGTTTCCGCCAGCCTCAAGCGGGACGCGGATAAAAATGTGCAAGGCCCTTTGCCTCTTGCGCAATCGTGCACAAGTCGCTTTGGCTGCCCCCATCATGACCGAAGATGAAATCCTTTCCGAATTCCGCGCGAGCGAGGCACTGCTCGAAGGCCATTTCCTGCTCTCGAGCGGACGCCATAGCGGCCATTATCTGCAGTGCGCCCGGGTTCTCATGAACCCCGAGCGGGCCGGAAGGCTGGCCTTCGCGCTGACGCAGAAGATCCCCCGCGATATCCGCAGCCGGATCGACGTGGTAATCAGCCCTGCGATGGGCGGAATCATTATCGGCCAGGAAATGGGGCGCGCCCTGGGCAAGGATGCCATGTTCCTGGAACGACCTGAGGGCGAATTCCACCTGCGCCGCGGTTTCCGTCTGGAAGCGGGCGCGAAAGTTCTGATGGTGGAAGATGTGGTGACTACCGGCCTCTCCAGCCGCGAGGCCATCGACGCAGTGAGCCGCGAGGGCGGCGAAGTCATTGCCGAAGTAGCCTTGGTCGATCGCAGCAATGGCGAGGCCGATCTTGGGGTACCCTTCTACCCGCTTATCGACATCAATTTCCCGACCTATGCCGATGACGAGGTGCCCGAGGCATTGGCCGCTATCGAAATCACCAAGCCCGGGAGCAGAAAAGCTTGATCCGCCCCCTCCGTCTCGGCGTAAATATCGATCACGTCGCCACCATCCGCAATGCGCGCGGCGGCGACCATCCCGATCCGGTGCGTGCAGCAGAAATCGTAGCACGCGTCGGTGGTGACGGCATTACAGCCCATCTGCGCGAAGACCGGCGGCATATCCGCGATGCTGATTTGAAGCGAATACAGGAAGCGACAGACCTCCCCCTCAACCTCGAAATGGCGGCTACCGAGGAAATGCTCCAGATCGCGCTGCGCCATAGCCCCCATGCCGCCTGCATCGTTCCCGAAAAGCGCGAGGAGCGGACGACAGAAGGCGGGCTTGATGCTGCGGGCCAGCACAACACGCTCGCGCCGATCGTGGGGAAACTGCGCGACAATTGCATTCGCGTGTCCCTGTTTATCGAGGCGGACGAACGCCAGCTCGATGCGGCACTGCGGCTGGGCGTGCCGGTAGTAGAATTCCACACGGGCGAATACGCCCACGCTCACCTCGATGGCGACAGCGAGAGGACGGCGCGCGAACTGAAGCGTATCGCCGACATGTCAGCGCTCGCCGCGAAGAACGGGATCGAACCGCACGCGGGCCACGGCCTTACTTACGAGAACGTCCAACCCATCGCCGCAATCCCGCAATTGGCAGAACTCAACATCGGGCATTATCTCGTCGGCGAAGCAGTGTTTGTAGGGCTGGAACAGGCCGTGCGCCACATGCGCGAGCTGATGGACGAGGCACGGTGATGGGCAGCGGGTTTCCGATCCTCCCAGACACGGGGAGGTGGCAGACGATGCGGCAGCATCGGCTTGCGGAGGGGACTCGCGGTAAGGTACTGTACTGGTGGCCAGTCCCCTCCACCACCGGGCTTTTCCCGGCGATATCCCTCCCCGGAGCGGAGAGAATATCGTGATCATCGGCATGGGCAACGACCTGACAAACATGGACCGGATCGCCAATTCGCTCGAGCGGTGGGGCGAAAAATTCGAAGTGCGCTGTTTCACCGACATCGAGCGGGCCAAGGCAGCGAAGCGTCCCTTCACCCGCGTCGGCACCTTCGCCAAGCGCTGGGCAGCGAAAGAGGCCTTCGCCAAGGCGATTGGCACCGGTTTTGCGCGCGGCGTGTTCCACAAGGATATCGGAGTGGTGAACGCGCCCTCGGGTAAGCCGACGCTCGCGCTCACCGGCGGGGCAGCGGAAAGGCTTGCCGAAATGCTGCCATCCGGCCATGAGGCGCGCATTCATCTCACCCTCACCGACGACCATCCATGGGCACAGGCATTCGTGATTATCGAGGCCTTCCCCGCATGAGCGCTGACACTGCCGACGTGACCCAATCTACCGACAAAAAGACGCAGGAAGACGACAAGAAGGTCGACTGGATCGCGGAAATCCGCGGTCTGGCACTGATGCTGCTGGCGGTATTCGCCTTTCACAGCTTCATCGCCAAACCCTTCTACATCCCATCGGAATCGATGCTGCCCAACCTGCTGGTGGGTGACCGGCTGGTGGTGAGCAAATATCCCTATGGCTGGAATTGGTCCTCGATCAGTTTCCATCTCGCCCCACGCGGCGACTGGCGTGTGGCCGGATCGACGCCCGAGTATGGCGACATCGTCATTCCCGTGCACCCGGAACGCGACGAGGATTACATCAAGCGCGTGGTCGGTCGCCCGGGAGACCGAATCGCAGTGCGCAACGGCCAGATCATCCTGAACGGCGAACCCGTTCCGCAGGAAGCAGAGCCCCCGCTGGACCTGCCGATTGATGCGAATTCGGATTGCATGGGTTTCTACGACCCCTCCTTCCTCGCCACCGATGAGGCGGGAAACCGGGTCTGCCGCGTGCCGGTCTATCGCGAAACGCT
Source organism: Qipengyuania huizhouensis (assembly GCF_019711635.1). Taxonomy (GTDB): domain Bacteria; phylum Pseudomonadota; class Alphaproteobacteria; order Sphingomonadales; family Sphingomonadaceae; genus Qipengyuania; species Qipengyuania huizhouensis. The sequence continues at coordinate 96,907 of NZ_JAIGNT010000007.1, forward strand.
TCCCAACGGGGCGAATTACCTGATCATCGATCATGTAAACGGCGGGCTGGATAATTTCGCCGAGATGACCATCCCCGAGGGTCATGTCTTCGTGATGGGCGACAACCGCGATCATTCTTCCGACAGCCGCGAACTCAATTCGTCGCGAGGCTTGCTCGGTCCTGTGCCACTTGAAAATATCGGCGGCCGGGCGGAGTTCATCACCTTCTCGCTCGACGGAACGACCACGCTCAACCCGATCAGCTGGTTTACAAGCTTGCGCGAAGGACGTGCTTGGACCACGCTGCGCCCGGCAATCGATGCAGAGGCAAGTGCCGAATGACAGATACGACGTCGGATGGGGGTCGCACGAGCAGGAACGACCTCGCCTATCATGACGATCCCGGAGCCAGTCCGACTTATATCGGCAACCCCAAACTGCGCTTCGAAGCCGGTCGCGCGCTGGTCTGGGGCCTCGTCCTCGGGATTCTCTGGCTGACGGTACATATCTCGCAATCCCTGCTGGTCATCTTCGGTGCGATGGTGTTCGCCTGCATGATCGACGGCGGCGCTCGCCTGATTGCCAAGGTCCTGCCCATCGGCAGAGGCCTGAGGGTCGCCATCGTCCTGCTTTTCGTGACCGCCTTCTTCGTCTGGCTGGGCTATTTCGCCGGTTCGCAGATCTCTCAGCAGGCTGCCCAGTTTCCGGCCATCGTCAACGAGCAGCTGGCAAGGGTGTTTGCCTATCTGCAGGAACAGGGCTTCGCCATCGGGCCCGACGACATCGAACGGCTTGCCGGTAACCTAGCCAGCGGCGTAGGCACGGTCACCAAGGCGATCGGCGGTATCTTCGGAGGCGTTACCACGCTGGCGTTGATCGTCATCATCGGCATCTATTTTGCCATCGACCCCCGGATTTACGAGCGGGGTGTCGCCTGGATGGTGCCCGCCGGGCAGCGCGGCGCTTTCTACGACACGCTGAGCCACCAGGCCTATACGCTGCGCCGCCTCATGGCGGGTCGTCTCGTCGGCATGACCTTCGAAGGGTTCTTCACCTGGATCATGCTAGCCTTCGGTGGCATGCTGATCGGCATACAGCCGGTACCGATGGCGGCCTTGCTAGGTTTGCTGACCGGTCTTCTCGCCTTCATCCCGAATATCGGAGCGATCATTTCGGGCGTGCTGATGGTACTTGTGGGCTTTTCCGGCGGTGTCGACATGGGACTTTATACGATCTTCGTCTATTTCCTCGTCCAGAATTTCGATGGATACGTCCTTGTCCCGATGATTGCCAAGAAGACTGTCGATCTCGCGCCGGGGCTGGTGCTTTCAGCACAGCTCATCTTCGGCGTTCTGTTCGGCATCCTCGGACTCGCCCTTGCCGATCCGCTTCTTGCGATGATCAAGGTCGCGCTCGAACGGCGCAGCTCGCGCCGCAAGGGCGATGTCGAACCCGCCCAAGCACCGGAGCCCGCCTGACATGGCCCGCAAGTTTCTATTCATTGTTGCTCTGATCATCGTGCTGGTGATCGGCGGGGCCATCGCCCTGTCGATCTGGTCGCGCGAAGCAACGGAAATTGCTCTCGTCCCGCGCGGTGAGTTCGTGGAGCAGGAATCGCTTGCCGCCAATGCCTATGAAGATCCCGAGATGTGGTATTCGCGCCCCGGTCTCGGCATAAACGATCCCTCACGCTACCAGCCCGCGGTCGCCCAGCCTGCGACGGACCCGGCAGACGAAGTTCCCTCACCCGACAGCCCGGCCGCGGAGCGCAGTCTCGATGCGCCCGGCAGCCTCGATACCGGACCTTCACGCCCGGGCGAAGCGGCAGATGCGGCCGAAGTGCCCGGTTTTGCAGTGTTCTTCGTGCCGCCCACGAGCTTCCTCAAGGCAGGCGGCACCGAATGGAATGCAACGCTCGACGACGCGACCACCAACAGCCGCGCGCGGACCTTCCTGCGCGGACTGGCCAGTCCGTTCAACCGCGCCGACGAGCTGTGGGCACCGAAATACCGCCAGGCGGCGGCCGGTGCGTTCCTGACCGATCGGCCCGAAGCGCAGATGGCTATCGACGCGGCCTATGCCGACGTCGCGCAAGCGTTCGACTATTTTCTCGACAGCGTGAACGCAGACAAGCCCATCGTCCTTGCCGGCCACAGTCAAGGCTCGGTCCATATCCTGCGCCTTCTGATGGAAGCGGCAAAAAAGCGGGGAATTACGGACCGCATCATTGCGGTCTATGCCATCGGCTGGCCCATCTCGATCGAACATGACCTGCCCGCCCTTCCCCTTCCGGCCTGCGCTTCGCCAGACCAGTCGGGATGCATCCTGGCCTATTCGGCCTTTACCGATGATGGCGATGCCGATCTCATCAAGCGGCGCTATGAAGCCACCCCTGGATTCACCGGCCGTCCGCGCGGCGACGGACCGATTCTCTGTGTCAATCCGCTGACCGGAAGCACCGGCGGTCAGGCTCCTGCCTCCGCCAATCTGGGCACGCTGAAACCAAGCGAGGATCTTCGTTCGGGCGAACTCATTGCCGGTGCCATCCCTGCCCGATGTGACGAACGCGGCCTGCTGCTGATCGGCGATCCGCCCGAACTGGGCCCCGGCGTTCTTCCTGGCGGAAACTATCACGTCTACGATATTCCGCTCTTCTGGAAGAACCTGCAGGAAGACGTGCTCCGGCGCGTGAATGCATGGACCGACCGGGAAGCGTGATCACCGACAGTGCGCTGGAATATGGCGATGCCCTTCCTGAAGGTGGGGCGCTGCTGGGACTCGACCTTGGCACCAAGACAATCGGGATCGCCACCTGCGATGCGGGTTGGCGCTATGCCACCGCTGGCAAGACCATTCCTCGCAGCAAGTTCACGAAGGATTGCGGCAAGCTGCGCGAGATCGTTACCGAACGCTCCATAAAGGGTATCGTCATCGGTCTGCCGCGCAATATGGACGGCAGCGAGGGGCCCCGCGCGCAGGCAAGCCGTGCCTATGCGAGAAACTTATCCCAAGCGCTTGAACTTCCGATACTTCTATGGGACGAACGCTGGTCCACTTCGAGCGCCGAAGGCGCCATGATCGGCCAGGACATGAGCCGTGCAAAGCGGGCGGAGAAGATCGACAGCCATGCCGCTGCGGTCATCCTGCAAGGTGCGATAGACGCGCTGGCAGGAGGAGGAATTTGATGGGGAAGGGTCGCACAATGATGGATTTCGACGAAAGGCTGGATGCGCTGTCCGGCCGCAGGCGCAGCGGAGTGGTCAATGCAATCGGAAGGCTGGTTGGAATTGCCCTCGTCGGACTGCTCTTTATCCTGACTATCGCGATCCTGCTTTAGCGCGATCCCGCGGCGTGATATCGGGCACCTTGGGCACCAATCCAAACCGGTCCCAATCCGGGCGAATTAAAAGGTTGGCTTCGGCGAGAGCTCGCGGCTATCCGCGCAATCGCACATGAGCCAGCAAGCTGCCTTCGATCCTAAAACGGCCACTCCGTTTCTTACCAGCAGGGGGCATCCCGGCTGGCTCGGCATGCGGTATTCCGACCATGGCGACGATTGGGTCGAACTCGAACTGCCATGGCGGGAGGATTTACTGGGCGAGGAAGGCCAGCACGTGCTTGCGTCCGGCCCTATCCTCAGCCTGATGGACATGGCGAGCGGCCTTGCGATCTGGAAAGCAATGGACCGGTTCGAGGCCATCGCCACTCTGGACCTTCGCGTCGACTATGTTCGCCCGGCCCGCGACGGCGCGGCGGTATTCGGACGTTCGCAATGCTACCGGATCACCCGAAGTGCGGCCTTCGTCCGGGGACTCGCGCATGATGGCGATGCGGATGATCCTGTTGCCCACATCCAGGCTGTCTTCATGAAGATCGGCGGCGATCCGAAGCGGGAGCTTCCGGGTGGCTGACAACCCCGATATCGAGGCGCTGACGCCCTATGCGCGTTCTCTTGGCATCAAGCTTGCCGATTGGGAAGATGGCGTGCCGGTCCTGTGCGTGGAGTTCGTCGAAGCTGTCGAAGGACGTCCCGAACATTTCCATGGCGGGGCCACCGGCGGATTGCTCGAAACGGCGGGCTATGCCGCCTTGCGCGCCGAACTGGCACGCATCGAACGCGAAGCCGTGCTGAAGCCGATCAACATCACCGTTCAGTATCTCGCCGCAGGCAAATCGCAGACCAGCTTTGCCAAAGGCCGGATTACCAAGCTTGGGCGCCGCAGTGCGAATCTGACGGTAGAGGCGTGGCAGGAAGACCGTTCGCGCCCGATAGCTACAGCAGTCATGAACGTATTGATGGCCAAGACCGAGGGCTAGTTGCCCTCGATCCGCCCTTCGGTCTCGAGCTGGTCGCGGACCTCCTCGTAGCGTTCTTCTTCTTCCCGGCGTCTTTCCTCGGCCCTTCGGCGCGCGGCTTCGATCGTCTGTTCATCCACACCGATGCCCCGATCGTCGAGCCGGATGTCGATCGGGATGCCGTCGACTTCGGTACTGAAGACGGCCTCATTGTCGCGGATACGGATGCGCGAATTGCCATCGCCAAGAGGAATGTCTTCGAGATTCGGCACGTCGAGTGGTTCGACAGGACCTTCTGGATCGGGGCTGGTTGTCGGGGTGGGGCGGGATGGGGTCGTAGAAGCACCCAGAGCCTGGCTCATGAAATCGCGCCATATGCGGGCTGGTAACCCCCCTCCCGATACGCCCCTCAAGGGCGAGTTGTCATCATTACCGATCCAAACGCCGACCACCAGATCGCCCGCATAGCCAACGAACACCGCGTCGCGATTGTCCTGCGTGGTGCCGGTCTTGCCGAAAGCGGGCATAGAAAGGCGCGCCGCAGTCCCGGTCCCGCTGTCAATCGCGGCACGCAACAAGCGGTCCATCTTTTCGCTGGTCGAGCCGGAGAATCTGGACGGCCCATCGATCATGTTCTCGAACCATCCCCGCTCGGGCGTCGGGAAAGCGCGTGGCTCGACCGGATAGGCATTGCCTGCCACCGCGGCATAAGCGGCCGTGAGTTCGAGCAGGCTCATGGTAGAAGTGCCCAGAGCCATGCTTGGATCGCCGCTCGCCAATGGAGAGGTCACGCCAAGGTCGCGCGCAGTCTCGATCACCTTTTCACTACCGACCTCGCCGAAGAGGCGAACCGCTGCGACATTGCTCGATTGAGCGAAGGCCTGTTCAAGGGTCAGGCTTTCCGAATAGCGTCCACCGGAATTCTCGGGCCGGTAACCGCCCTGCTCGATCCTGGTATTCGCGATCCGGTCGTCCGGGCTCCACCCATCGCGCATCGCCGCGAGGTAAACGAACAGCTTGAAGGTGGACCCGGGCTGGCGTTTTGCCTGCGTCGCCCTGTTGAAAGGCGATTTCTCGTAATCCTTGCCCCCGATCATGGCGACTACCTCGCCATTGGGCCGCATCGCCACCAGCGCCACCTGTGCTTCACCCAGCGGCGCATTCGACGTTACGCGGCGGGCGATATTCTGCAGCCGCGCATCGAGCGTAGTGGTCAGCGTCTGGCGCGAATACCCCGTTTCGGACATTTGCCGCGCTTCGGGCAGTGCCCAGTCGGCAAAATAGGTCCCCGTCGGAAGGTCGCTTTTGAGCCTTACGTCGAGCGCGGGCGAACGCATGTTGCGCGCTTCCGCCTCGGTGATGAATCCCGCCGCGACCATCGATTGCACGACCAGTTCCATGCGCCTCTCCGCCCGCTCGTAATGCCGGGTCGGCGCATAGGCGCTCGGAGCCTGCAACAGCCCGGCCAGCATGGCCGCCTGGTTTGGGAGCAGGTTTTCCGGCTTGCGGTAGAAATAATGGAGACTCGCCGCGCGCAGGCCGTAGACGTTATCGCCGAAATAGGCGTTCGACAGATAGCGTTCGAGGATTTCGTCCTTGGTCAGCCAGGCTTCCAGCCAGAAGGCTATCAGAGCTTCGCGCGCCTTGCGTGTCAGCGTGCGTTCGGGCGTCAGAAAGGTGAACTTGGCGAGTTGCTGGGTGATGGTGGAGCCGCCACCCGTCCCGGTGAAGGCCGCGCGGGCGATGCCGCGCGGGTCGACGCCCCAATGATCGTAGAACCGCCGGTCCTCGATTGCGAGAAAAGCGTCGACCACATGCGGCGGCAGCGTATCGATATCAACCGGCTCGTCCACCACCGCGCCATTGCGCGCGATCGGCGTACCGTCAGACGCGAGCAAGGTGATCTGCGGCGGCGCGATGGGTTCGAGCGACTTGTTCAGCGGCGCGGTAATCGCCAGCCAGGCCACCAGTACCATGAACAGCGCAAGCATTGCCGCCAGACCGCGAACGATCCACCAGCGCTTGCGGCGTCCGAACCAGTGTTCGCGCTGCCACCATTTCTGTCGCTTCCGCTCTTCGGCGAGCACGGCATGGTCAACTGCATCGAGTCGATCATCCCACGCATCGTCGTCGTCCCAGTCGTCGCTGAGCGAGTAATAGCCGCGATGGCCGGACATTTCCGGTTCGGGCTTCCTGCGTCGGAACATGGAGTCGATCACGCCCATCGGTTTACTGTGCTACACAAATAACACAGCCATGCATAGGCCCCGCAACCTTAACTCTTGCCAACCACGCTCTCGGGCAGGTCTTCGCCGAATACGCGCTGGTAATATTCGGCCACCAGCATGCGCTCTTCCTCGTCGCATTTGTTGAGAAACGACAGGCGGAAGGCGAAGCCGACATCCTTGAAGATGGCATAGTTCTGCGCCCAGGTGATTACCGTCCGCGGGCTCATCACGGTGGAGATATCGCCATTGATGAAGCCCTGACGCGACAAGTCGGCCACCTTGATCATGTCAGCGAGGATCTTGGGATCGATGTCCGGATTCTTCGCCTCGACGATCTTCTGCTCGGTCTCGGCGGGCAGGTAATTCAGTGCGGTGACGATGTTCCAGCGGTCCATCTGGCCTTGGTTGATCGCCTGCGTGCCGTGATAAAGCCCGCTCGTATCGCCGAGCCCGACGGTGTTGGCCGTCGCGAAGAGGCGGAAGTTCGGATCGGGGCGGATCACGCGGTTCTGGTCCAGCAGGGTCAGCTTGCCCTGCTGTTCGAGCACGCGCTGGATCACGAACATCACGTCCGGGCGGCCCGCGTCATATTCGTCGAACACCAGCGCAACCGGATGCTGCAGCGCCCAGGGCAGCAGGCCTTCGCGGAACTCGGTCACCTGCAATCCGTCCCTGAGGACGATCGCATCGCGCCCGACCAGGTCGATACGGCTAATATGCGCATCGAGGTTAATGCGGATGCACGGCCAGTTGAGACGCGCGGCGACCTGTTCGATATGGGTCGACTTGCCGGTACCGTGATAGCCCTGCACCATCACGCGGCGATCGTGCGCGAAGCCGGCGAGGATGGCGAGCGTGGTATCCGCATCGAAGACATAGGCTTCGTCGAGATCGGGGGTGCGCTCGTCCGGCTTCGAAAAGGCCGGGACCTTCCAGTCGATATCGATGCCGAAAGTCTCGCGCACGTCCACCTCGGTGTCGGGCGCGGGAAGCACGGTCTTGGCGGAAGGTTCGAAGCTCTTGTCGGTCATGTCATTCATCGCCTCGGCGACGTAGGGATTTATCTCCGGCGCGCCAAGCCTATATTGGCTGGCGATGCCGCAAACTCCCCTTTCCGAAAAGCTCCGCCTGAAGCTGGTCGAAAAGGTTCGCGGCGTGTTCAACGATGTCGAAGGCGGGGAGAAGCCCGTCCCGCCATCGGAGGAGGCACTGTTCGAAAAGGACACGCCGATCCGCATGGTCCATGCCGATATCGTGGCGATGATGGTCGGCGGCATCCGCGGGCTGCTGCTCCAGATGCTCCACCCCCACGCGCTGCAGGGCGTGCTCGATCATTCCAATTTCCGCAGCGACATGCATGGCCGGCTGCGGCGAACGGCGCGGTTCATCGCCGTGACGAGCTTCGGGCACCGGGATGACGCCAAGGCGGCAATCGAGCGGGTCAACCGCATCCACGCCGCTGTCGGGGGCACACTTCCAGACGGGAACACCTACTCCGCCACCGATCCGCGCGTGCTCGCATGGGTCCATGTGGCCGAGGCAACCAGCTTCCTCGCCGCCTATATGCGCCATGTCCGCCCGGATATGCCGGGCGGTGAGCAAGACGAATACTATCGCCAGTTCGCGGTCATCGCCCGTGCACTGGGGGCCGATCCGGTACCGACCGACCGGCGCGAGGCGGAGGCGATCTTCCGCGAGCTGCGCGCCGACTTGCGGACCAGCCCCGAAGCGCGCGAGATCGCCGATCTCGTCCTCAGTCAGAGACCGCAGGGCGCCCCGCCCGCCGTGCAGGCCATGCTCGGCGCAGAGGCCGTAGCGCTGCTCCCGCCCTTCGCCCGCTCGATGCTGGGCCTCGAACGTCCCGGTCTCGCCGCCCTCCCCGCCCGCGCTGCGACATGGGGTATGGGCAAGACGCTGCGCTGGGCGTTTCGGCAAGGGTGAGACGCACGTTCGGCTGTGGCCGAAGTTGGAACGCCCTCCGTCGTTTTCGAGACATGGACCACATGGACCGCAGTCCAGGGGAAGAAAAAACGGTTGCGGCGTAAGGCCAGATATGAAGCTCTGCGAGCCAGTGAGAATGGTGTCGACGGCCATGGATGAAAGATGGCACTGCACATGAAGAGTAGGAAAGGAGCAAATGTCCGCTAACGACGCCTGTGTGGACGGCTCTCCGTTGGCAAGGGATAATTTGAACTGAGCTTAGCTTGTTGAGGCGCCCAT
>NZ_JAIGNT010000008.1 GCF_019711635.1 Qipengyuania huizhouensis
CATCTCTGCTCTCCTTTCCGACTCACTGGAGGGAAATTATCCCCCGAGGATGGAGAGCCGTCCACGTCATCAATTGCGGACGTGAGCGTCGCCCTCCACCAAAGTTCAAATACGGCGACTACCGTCAACTATCTGTTGACACGCTATCGTCAATAAGAGATTGACGGTTCGTCAGGAACTCATTGACGGAGATTTGTGGTGAACATTGTAGAGCAGCAAGAAATCAGAAAAAACACAGCATCAGTAATGATGGAGTGGGCAAACAACCGCCAACCACCTTTCACCGGCGAGATCGCCGAAGAGTTCAAGGATGCCATTACGGCAGCCCATCTGGTAGCAGACGAGGGGCGGCTTGACTTACAACGCTGGGTAGATGCTGCGCGAAGGTCGGGGCTGAGCTGGACAGACATCGGAAATGCGCTTGGGATATCAAAACAGGCTGCGCAGCAGCGTTTCAGGCTCGACGATGCCGATGATGACGCAAGTCAGGTTGAGGGTGCAAAGGTCGTTCGGCTTGGAGCCCATGCCTTCAACGAGATGCGCATTCTCACACAAGAGGGCGAGAACGGCCACGAGCTGATCGACGCTGGCTTGCTCAAGCTCATTTTCCGCAAGACCGACCACCATTGGGAATACCAGAGGCGGATCGGAGCAGTTTGGATGGCCGACGAGATGCGAGCAGAGATGAGGAAAGCTGGTTGGACCTATGTGTCGAGCTGGTCACCGTTCCATTACTTTAAGCGACGTTCGGCATCGCATTAGGCCAAAGAGCCCGAGTCCGGTAACAGATGCCTAGAAGCAAACAGTCGCAAATCCACCCTAAAATCGGACAGATCAGGTATTTGCGACCGGTGTGGGAAGCGTACGCGTTTGGGCTGACGATTCAGCGCTCCCTCAAGCGCGGCATCAGTTCGACGAAATTGCACGGGCGGTGGCGGCTGTCGAGCTGGTGGGCGAGGATCTTGTCCCAGCCATCCTTCACCGCGCCGTTCGATCCGGGCAGGGCGAAGATGTAGGTCCCGCGCGAGATCACTGCGCAGGCGCGGCTCTGGATCGTGCTGGTGCCGATGGTCTCGAAACTCAGCCAGCGGAACAGTTCGCCGAAACCGGGAATGTCTTTGTCTTTCACCCGGTCCAGCGCCTCGGGAGTCACATCGCGCCCGGTCAGCCCCGTTCCGCCCGTGGTGATGATGGCATCAATCTGCTCGTCATCGATCCAGCGGTGGAGATGGGCGGCGATTTCATTCTTGTCGTCACGGCTGATCTCGCGCGAGGCGAGGGTGTGCCCTGCGCCCTTTATCCGGTCGGCAAAGATATCGCCCGAAGTATCGTCCTTCGGCGCGCGGCTGTCGGAGATGGTCAGCAGCGCGATGTTGATCGGCTTGAACGGCAGGCTCTCGTCGATAGCCATCAGCGGGTCCTTCTATCGGGTGTGAGGAAACTGCGGCCAGTCGTTTTCGGCAAGATCCGTCCGGCTCGGCGCGGCGGCGTCTGCTTGGCGCAGATACATCCAGTAATTGCGCATCACGATGGCAACATAGGCGCGGGTTTCCCAATAGGGGATGGATTCCATCCAGAGCAGGGGATCGTTCTGGTCGTTGATCTCGCTGTTCCAGCGCGCCACCGGCGTGGGGCCGGCATTGTAGGCGGCCATGATCTTGGGCAGGTGACCCCGGGTATATCCTGCCTGTGCCAGCGCCTCCAGAGTGCGCTGACCGAAGGCGAGATTGGTCTTGGCATCCTTGAGGTCCGCGCCAGCGCTCATATTGATCGAAGCGGCATATTCGCGGCGCGTGATCGGCATGATCTGCATGAGTCCGATCGCCCCGGCGGGGCTTACCACCCGCTCGCGGAAATTAGATTCCTGCAGGGCGTGGGCGAAGGCCAGTGCCGGATCGATACGCCAGCCGCCATGCGGCGTGTCGAACGCAACCGGCCAGCGCAGGTTGGGCGGCGAGGCGGTGCCGCGCGGCGCGTTATAGGCCATGAAAGTCTGCGCCCCGGCCAGCCCGAGCGCACGGGCGAGACGGGTGAGGGCGGCAAAATCGTCGGGATTGCCATATCGTACCTGCCAGCGGAGCACTTCGTCCGCGACATCGCGGCGACCGACCTCGGCCAGCATGATCGCCTCGCGCACGGCAGGCTCGTCGGACAGGCGGCGCCAGTCCTCCTGCGTGAAATCCGGTGCGGTGTGATCACTCGGCAGGTCCGTTCCGAGCTGCTCTGCCGCGAGCATTCCGTAGAGTGTTTCATCATACCGTGCCGCGCTGCGCAGGTGGGCCTGGGCCAGTTGGGGCTCACGGCACCGCACGAGCGCGCGCGCAGCCCAGTAGTGGGCGGCAACCTTCAGTTCGGGATTGGTCGCTCCGGAAGAGGCGGCATTGAAGAATTCGCCCGCCCGTGAACAATCGCCCAGACGCCATGCGGCAAGGCCCGCCACCCAGTCGCCCTCTGCCACCCACGGCCCGGAACCCTGCGAGACCTGCTGCGCCATGCCATAGGCTTCGGCATCGCGGTTCTCGATGTAGTAACTCCATGCGACGCGCTGGCGCCATTCCGCCCGGGCTTGCCCCGATAGCGAGGCATCGACGCCGTCGAGCAGCAGCCTTGCGCCGTCGGGATCATCGTTACGGATATGTTCGAGAATGGCTGCGCGCACATTTGCAGTCATGGACCCGTCTTCGATGGTCGAAGGGAGGGTCCGGCGGGTGATTCCGGGCTGCCGCGCGAGCGAGTTTTCACGGGGGAGATCGGGCATCCACGAAAGGCCCCGCGTCTGGCCGAGCCGGACGATGCCTTCCACCTGCGGATTGTTCGGATAGCGGCGCAGCCAGTCCTCGATCCGGGACAGCTCGATACGAGGGCTTTTGGGGTCGAGATAATAGGTGGCCAGTGCCGATCCGTGCAGCGGTCCGTCGGGACGCTGCGAGAACATGAGTTCGACGCGGTCCCAGTTCTGCGCCTCGATCGCTTCGAACAGCGATAGATAATAGAAACGGTCTTCCTGCTGCAGCAGGCTGGGCAGGGCCGAGGAATGCGTGCGGGAAAAATAGTTCACGCTGTCCGACTGGGCGGCGGCAGGGCTTGCCGAAGCGAGGGTAGCGGCGGCAGCGAGGAGGAGGGGGCGTAAGGTCATGCGGTCCAATCCAGCCAACGGTTCCAGAAATTGCGGCGGCGCGGCGCGGAACGAGCCAGTTCGGCCAGTTCCGGCGCGAGCATCAGAGGCAAGGTCTTTTCCCCGGCCTTCACGACCGCAGGTTCGCGTGCCCTTTCGACCGGCACGCCGAACAACGGTGCCAGCGAACGGCCGAACACGAGTACCCGGTGCGGCGCGGCGAGGGTCACGTGATGCCGGGTGATGTCGGCCAGCCCGTGCACGGCCAGATCGGACCAGTCGGGCAGGGACAAGGGCGCGGGCAGAGCGCTGGCAAGATAGGCCTCGTGTTCCCCTATCCCCATCGCAGCAAGGATGGCCGAAAGGGAGCGACCGGGAGCGCCGGAGAGGAGCTGCTCGGTATCGGTTTCCAGTGGTTCGGGAACGAGGATCATGAGTTTCGCCCCGGCAACCCCGCGCGGCGGGAGCCTCCGTTCGGGACCGAGAGGGGACAGCGTTTCGGCGCTCATCCACCATTGGCGAAAATTTTCGAGGGTTTGCGGATAGGCTTCGACCGGACCGCCGATGTGCGCGGCGGCGGCGGACCCTTCGAAGGCCCGTTCGATCGGCGTCTGCTTCGGCTCTTCCGGCGGCTTCTTGGGCGTCGGCGACGCTACGGCGTGCTTTTCTTCCGGTTCGGCGAGCCACTTGATTGCCTCGTCGCTATACTCGTCCTCTACGCCCGCTTCGCGCCACCAGTCGAGCGCTGCTTCCAGCGCCTCTGCAGGCGATAATTCGCGTGTTCCCGGCGTATCTGCGATCATATTCCGTCCGGTCTGGGTCTTGACCTCAAACCGCCCAGCAATCAAGGCAATCCCACAGTTTACGCGACGAAAAGAGAGAGACATGAGCGAACGCGAATCGATGCCCTGCGACGTCGTCATCATCGGCGGCGGCCCGGCAGGCCTTTCAGCGGCGATCCGGCTGAAGCAGATCAACGAAGAGCTCGAGGTCGTCGTGCTGGAAAAGGGCAGCGAAATCGGAGCGCATATCCTGTCCGGCGCCGTGGTCGACCCGAAGGGCATGAACGAACTCTTCCCCAATTGGCGCGATATGGATTGCCCGCTGGCGGAAACTCCGGTGACAGAGAACCACCACTGGGTGCTTTCGGAAAGCGGCAAGTCGGACCTGCCCGAATTCCTCCTGCCGCCCTTCATGTCCAATGATGGCAATTACACCGCCTCGCTTGGCAACACTTGCCGCTGGCTGGCCGAGCAGGCCGAAGGGCTTGGCGTGATGGTCTTTCCCGGCTTCCCCGCCGCCGAAGTGCTGTTCGACGACAAGGGCGCGGTCGCCGGCGTGGTTACGCAGGACATGGGCGTGGCCGAGGATGGCAGCCACAAGCCCGACTACCAGCCGGGCATGGAAATCCAGGCGAAGTACACTCTCTTCGCCGAAGGTGCGCGCGGCAATCTGACCAAGAAGATGAAGGCCAAGTTCGACCTGGAGGCCGATTGCGAGCCGCAGGTCTATGGCCTGGGCGTAAAGGAGTTGTGGGACGTCGCGCCCGAGAAGTACGAACAGGGTAAGGTCATCCACACGCAGGGCTGGCCGCTTTCCGAGACGGGCACCTGGGGCGGTGGTTTCATTTATCACCAGGCCAACGGACAGGTCGCGCTCGGGTTCGTGACCGCCCTTGATTACAAGAACCCTTACGTTTCGCCCTACCAGGAATTCCAGCGCTGGAAGCATCATCCCGAGATTGCAGCGCTGCTCGAAGGCGGCAAGCGCGTGGCCTATGGCGCGCGCGTGATCAACGAAGGCGGTTGGCAAAGCGTCCCCAAGCTGGCTTTCCCCGGCGGCGCGCTGATCGGCTGTTCGGCAGGTTTCGTGAACGTGCCGCGCATCAAGGGGACGCATACCGCGATGAAGAGCGGCATGCTGGCTGCCGAAAGCATCGCCGCGGCGATTGCGGCAGGCGATGAGCACACCGAGCTGATGGATTACGATGCCGCCGTGCGTGACAGCTGGATCGCGACCGAACTCAAGAAGGTCAAGAACGCGCAGCCCGCCGTTGCCAAATATGGCGAAGACCTGGGTACGGTGCTGGCCGGGATCGACATGTGGATGCGCACGCTCAAGATCGGGCTGCCGATCACGATGAAGCATCACCGTGACCACGAGATGATAGAGCGCGCCGACCTTTACGCACCCATCGCTTACCCGAAGCCGGATGGAAAGATCAGCTTCGATCGGCTGACCAATGTGAGCTTCAGCTACACCAATCATGCGGAAGACCAGCCGGTGCACCTCAAGGTGCGCGACCGCGAGTTGCAGCGTGAAAGCGAGCTGGAAGTCTTTGCCGGCCCCTCCGCCCGCTATTGCCCGGCAGGGGTCTATGAGTGGATCCTGGAAGAAGGCGAGGAGCCTAAGTTCCAGATCAATTCGCAGAACTGCGTCCACTGCAAGACCTGTGACATCAAGGATCCCAACCAGAATATCGAATGGACCACGCCGGAAGGCGGCGGCGGACCGAACTATCCGAATATGTGATCTCTAGGTGGCCATCACCGAAATCGCATACGCCAAGATCAACCTCGCGCTGCATGTCCGCAAGCGGCGCGAGGATGGCTATCACGAACTCGAAACGCTGTTCGCCTTTGTCGATGCGGGCGATGTTCTGCGCGCATCTCCTGCTGCCTGTGACAGTCTCACCGTAGTCGGTGAGTTTTCGGGTTTCCTAAGCGACCCGTTCGACAACATCGTGATACAGGCGCTGGGGAAACTTCCGCGGCCCGACGGGCTGGACATAATGCTCGAGAAGAACCTGCCGGTTGCAGCAGGGCTGGGGGGCGGTTCGGCAGATGCGGGGGCCATATTCAGGATAGTTGAACAGGCGCACGGCCTGCCCGACAATTGGCCAGCGCGCGCGTCCAGACTGGGGGCGGATGTACCCGCTTGCGTGGAGAGCCGCACATGCATCGGGCGCGGAACAGGGACCGAGCTTGAAATTGTGGACGACAGCCTCGCCGACACGCCGATCCTGCTGGTCAATCCGCGTATTCCGCTGGAGACCGGGCCGGTTTTCATGGCTTGGGACGGTAAGGATCGCGGTCCGCTTCCCTTGGGCGATGCCCGGCACATCGCGCTGGAGGGTCGCAACGATCTCGAGGCGCCCGCGATTTCCGCCTGCCCCCAAATCGCGGACGTCCTTGACGCGTTGCGCGGAACCGAGCCGTTTGTCGCCCGTATGTCCGGTTCGGGAGCAACGTGTTTCGCTCTTTACGTCAGTAATTCCGCACGTGACGAAGCCGCAGCCAAAATCGCTTCGGATCATCCGGGCTGGTGGCAGTTAAAGGGTAATCTTCGATGATGATCGACAATCTGCCGTATCGCCAGGTCGGCGTAGAGGATATTCGTCCCGGTGGCCTGATGTGCGTCGCCGATCACGCTTCCAACTTTGTGCCGGAAGGCATCGAGCTTGGCATCGATCCCAAGCTCATGAACGAGCATATTGCGCTCGATATCGGGGTGGAGGGTATAGCCGAGCGCCTTTCCCGCCGCCACGGCATGCCCGCACACATTGCCTGCGTCAGCCGCCTTGTGTGCGATTTTCACCGTCGGGAGGATGAGCCCGGCGTAGTTCCGGTGGAGAGTGACGGTTGGCTGATACCGGGCAACATCGGCGCAGATGTCGAGGCTCGTCTCAGCCTGTTTCACCGTCCGTATCACCGGGCCCTTGGCCAGATGATCGACAAGCTGAAACCTCGTATGCTGGTGGCATTGCACAGTTTCACGCCCAGCCTCGAGACGAGCGATGAAGATCGTCCGTGGGAAGTCGCATTGCTTTACAATCAGGATGATCGCGCTGCGCGCCATGCCATTCGGCTCTTCGGGGAGCAGGGGCTTACGGTGGGCGACAACGAGCCTTATTCGGGCAAGCAGCTGAACGCTACGATGGACCGGCATGCCGAGACGAGCGGCATCCCTTATTGCACTATCGAAATCCGGCAGGACCAGATTGCCACCGAAGCCGGTCAGGCGCGTTGGGCGCAGATGCTGGCGGATGTCTTGGGACGTGTAGCGCTGGAGGTCTAAAGCCCATCTTGGGCGCTCTGCGGTAATTCTCGCTGCCTGGCCTGTTATCCCGTCACCCCGGGTCTGCTAGGGTCGCGGCTTCGGATCAGAGAGGCCCGCTATGCCACATTACAGATCACGCACTACTACCCACGGCCGCAACATGGCCGGCGCGCGCGGATTGTGGCGTGCCACGGGCATGAAGGACGAGGATTTCGGCAAGCCGATCATCGCGGTGGTCAACAGTTTCACCCAGTTCGTGCCAGGCCATGTTCACCTGAAGGACCTCGGACAGCTGGTCGCGCGCGAGATCGAGGCAGCGGGTGGTGTGGCCAAGGAGTTCAACACCATCGCGGTGGATGACGGCATCGCTATGGGACATGACGGCATGCTCTATTCTCTGCCCAGCCGCGATCTGATCGCCGATAGCGTCGAATATATGGTCAATGCCCACTGCGCCGACGCCATGGTCTGCATCTCCAATTGTGACAAGATTACCCCAGGCATGCTGATGGCGAGCCTGCGCATCAACATTCCCACGGTTTTCGTCAGCGGCGGACCGATGGAAGCGGGCAAGGTCGTGGTGAAGGGAAAGGAGGTCGCGCTGGACCTGGTGGATGCCATGGTCGCTGCTGCCGACGAAAGCTACACGGACGACGAAGTGACCGCCATCGAGCGCTCTGCTTGCCCGACCTGCGGCAGTTGCTCCGGCATGTTCACTGCCAACTCGATGAACTGCCTGACCGAAGCGCTGGGACTTTCACTGCCGGGCAATGGTTCGACGCTCGCCACCCATGCAGACCGCAGAGGCCTGTTCGAGCGTGCAGGGCGCCTGATCGTCACTCTGGCCCGGCGGTATTACGAAGAGAACGAGGGAAGTGTCTTGCCCCGTTCGATCGCGACTTTCGAAGCCTTCGAGAATGCGATGAGCCTCGATATCGCGATGGGAGGTTCTACAAACACGGTACTGCACCTTCTCGCTGCGGCGCATGAGGCAGGCGTCGATTTCACGATGGCGGATATCGACCGGCTGAGCCGGAAGGTGCCGTGCCTTTCCAAGGTCGCTCCCGCCAAGAGCGATGTGCATATGGAAGACGTCCACCGAGCGGGCGGTATCATGGCTATCCTCGGCGAGTTGGAAAGGGCGGGGCTGCTCCATACGGCGTTGCCGACTGTGCACAGCCCGACGCTGGGAGACGCGCTGGACGATTGGGATATTGGCCGCACCCGAAACAACAAGGTCCGCGAATTCTATTCCGCTGCGCCCGGCGGTGTGCCCACGCAGACAGCCTTCAGCCAGTCGGCGCGTTGGGAAAGCCTCGATGTCGATCGTGAGAACGGGGTGATCCGCAATGCCGAGAATGCCTTCAGCAAAGACGGCGGTCTTGCGGTTCTTTATGGCAATATCGCCCGCGACGGCTGTATCGTAAAGACGGCAGGGGTAGATGAAAGCATCCTTACTTTCTCCGGTCCGGCCAAGGTCTTTGAAAGTCAGGATGACGCCGTCACTGCCATCCTGACTGGTCAGGTGATCGAAGGCGATGTGGTGGTCATACGCTACGAAGGACCACGTGGCGGGCCTGGGATGCAGGAAATGCTCTATCCGACGAGCTATCTCAAATCGAAGGGGCTGGGAGCGGCCTGTGCGCTGTTGACGGACGGGCGGTTCTCCGGTGGCACTTCCGGCCTGTCTATCGGCCATGTCTCACCCGAAGCGGCCGAAGGCGGGGAGATCGGCCTGGTCCAGAATGGCGACATCATCGAGATATCTATTCCCGAACGCACTATCAATCTCGCGGTCAGTGACGAGGTGCTTGCAGAACGTCGCGCCGATATGGATGCAAGGGGCAAGAATGGCTGGTCCCCGGCGGCACCCCGACAGCGCAAGATAAGCCAGGCACTCGAAGCTTATGCCGCGATGACCACCTCCGCAGCTCGCGGCGCGGTCAGGGATGTTTCACAGCTGAAACGCCGCTAAGCCTTGCTAGGAACAGCGCGGCGTGGCAGCCGCTTGGTATGCCAGCTGAGTTGATAAAGCCTGCCACTTGCGCGGTTCTTACCGTTGACCAGATGCGCGCCGCCGAACGTGCAGCGATGGAAGCCGGGACTTCCGAATGGGAACTGATGCAGCTTGCTGGCGAGGGTGCTGGCCGCTGGATAGCTCGTATAGCCGCGGGGAGATCCGTTTGCGTCCTTTGCGGACCGGGTAACAATGGCGGGGATGGTTATGTAATTGCCGAACATTTGCGGCGGCTCGGCAGCTCTGTACAGGTGGTAGCCCCCAAGCCGCCGGGGACCGAAACGGCGAATAGGGCGCGAGAATATTATTCGGGGAAGATTGAGAGCGGCGCACTCCCGATCTGCCAGGTCTATATAGACTGTTTGTTCGGCTATGGACTGACGCGGGAGGTCGAGGGGAACTTTGCCACGCTACTGCGGCAGCTCGGTGAAGCAAGCGGGTATAAAATCGCCATCGATATCCCGAGCAGCATTGCCAGCGACACTGGCGAGCAGCTCGGGCCGGGGGTGCATTATGACCTGACCATTGCCCTCGGTGCATGGAAGCGGGCGCATTTCATCATGCCGGCCATGGCCTCCATGGGACAGAAAAGGCTCGTCGATATCGGCCTCGACTTTCCCGGCGGCTTGCCGCGTCTGAGCGCGCCGCCGCGGATAGATCCACCCGCCCCGGATGCTCACAAATATCGCCGCGGCCTGTTGGCCATTGTCGCGGGCGAAATGCCGGGCGCTTCCCTTCTGGCAGCGCAGGCCGCGCTGCGCAGCGGTGCGGGCTACGTCAAGCTGCTGAGCGATCGCTCCCATCCCGATGTGCCTGCCGAACTGGTGGTCGACGATGGGGCACTGCCCAAGGCGCTGGGGGACGAGCGGATCGGGGCGTTGCTGATCGGCCCCGGCCTTGGAAGAAATTCCGCCGCGCGGGAAAGGCTTTCGTCGGCTTTCGCGGCGAAGCGTCCGATGGTCCTTGATGCGGATGCGTTGCACATGCTCGGTCTGTCGATGCTAACCGGCATCGACACCTCCAATATTGCCGTCACGCCCCATGAGGGGGAGCTGGCGCAGTTGTGCGAGGCTTTCGGGATCGATGTGGAAGGAAAGATCGCCAGGGCCGAGGCTCTGAACGCACAGACAGGGATGGCCGTGCTCGCCAAGGGCCCGGATACTGTTCTCGCTGGACAGTGGGAGACCCGCTTTTTCGAATGTGGGTCCGCTTGGCTTTCAACAGCCGGGACCGGCGACGTGCTCGCGGGAATTTCGGCCTCGCGGCTTGCAGTACACGGGGATGCAGCTCGTGCGCTCGAAGAGGCCGTCTGGCTGCATCACGAGGCGGCCCGCATAGCGGGCGCAGCCTTTACTGCGGGCGATCTTGCCCGTGCGGTCAAGCCGGCGCTGGAGGCTTTCCTGTGAGCGAAGAGATCACGCGAATTGCCGCCAAGGGCGATGGGGTGACCGCAACCGGGCGGCATGTTGCAGGCGCGATCACCGGTGATGTTGTTTCGGAAGACGGCACCATCATCCCCGGACCGCATCATGTCGATCCGCCCTGTCGCCACTTCGGGACCTGTGGCGGCTGCCAGATCCAGCAGGCCGACGAAGCGGCCTTGCGGCAATTTGTTACCGAACGGGTCGGTTTTGCGGCAGAATCTCAGGACATTCAGGTCGGGCAGCTCCTGCCCACGCATCTTTCGCCACCGCGGACCAGGCGGCGTGCGACGCTTCACGGGCTCAAGGCGGGAAAGGCTGCCGTGCTCGGCTTCCGGGAAGGGCGGAGCAATCGCATCGTCGATATGCGCGAATGCCACATACTGGCGCCGGAACTTTTCGCGCTCGTTGCTCCTTTGCGGAAGCTGATCGCCGATCATGCAGGTAGGCAGCCCATCGATATTGGCCTGACGCTGGCCGATCAGGGGGTCGACTGCTTCCTCAAGAATTTCGCTGCTGAAGGGCTGGCGGCCACCGAGGCGTTGCTCGAATTTGCCGGCACTCACGGGCTTGCAAGGCTCGCGTTCGACCAGGGCTATGGCGCGGAAACGGTGTGGGAGCCGGAACCCGTTACCATTTCCCTGGGCGGTGTTCCCGTGGGCTTGCCGCATAATTCCTTCCTCCAGCCGACGCGTGACGGGGATGCACTGCTTGTGAGCGATACTCTGGACTTCGTCGCGGGAGCCAGGACCGTTGCCGACCTTTTCTCCGGTCTTGGCACCTTCGCATTTGCGCTTGCCGGTCCTACCAAAGTGCTGGCGGTGGAAGCGGCGCGCGACGCGTTCCTGGCCTGCAAGGGTGCTGCCAATGGTCATGGGGTGCCCGTTCATGCCATGCACCGCGACCTGTTCCGCAATCCGCTGACCGCCGAGGAGATCGGCCGTTTCGGAGCGGTGGTGCTGGATCCTCCACGCGCGGGCGCGCGGGAACAGGTCGCGCAGATTGCAGCCAGCGAGGCTAAGCGAGTTGCCTATGTAAGTTGCAACCCGTCCAGTTGGGCCAAGGATGCGAAGGCGCTGGTAGAGGCCGGTTTCCGACTGGAGAAGCTTCGCCCGGTGGGCCAGTTCCGCTGGTCGACCCATGTCGAACTGACCAGCTATTTTACTCGGTAAGGGTCAGCCCTCGATGCACTTCGCTTCGGCAAAGGCGAGCAGCCCGCCGTAGGTATCCAGCATTTCGGCATCGACGTCCTCGTCTTCGATCACGATGCCGAGGCGATCTTCCATTTCGGTGAACAGCGTGGCGACGGCCATGGAATCCAGCTCGGGCAGATGTCCGAACAGTCCGGTGTCGTTGTCGAACCCCTCGACCCGCTGCGCATCGAGCGACAGAACGTCGACCAGGATGGCGCGCAACTTCTCGTCGATCTCGCGGCGGCTCGGGCCGATCGGTCCTGCGGTGGCGGTCTGGCCGGTCATGCTCAATCTGTGAACCCTGCTGCTGAAAGGGCTTGCCCTTAGCTGCGCACCTACTGTCGCGCAAGAATGGGGTTCGCAAGGTGCTCTTGCACTATGGTGTCTATCGCGTGATAGCGATACGTGATGTCCTTATCCAACGCCACGCCCCTTGATCCGGTGCCGCACCCGCTGGACCACATTGCTGAGCGGGGAGAATCCGACAGGCCGGCACTGATCCTGAAAGACCGCACGCTGAACCACGGCGAACTGGCAGGAAGGGTTGCGCTTCTTGCCGGGTGGCTCGGCACCAGGCTGGCGGAGGGCAACCGTGTTGCCAGTTGGGCAGCGAAAGGCGAGCTAACCTGCCTACTGCCGCTTGCTGCTGCGCGGGCGGGAATGGTGCACGTTCCGATCAATCCGCTGCTCAAGCGGGCGCAGGTCGCCCATATCTTGGCGGACAGCGGAGCAAACTTACTGATTGCGACAGATTCGCGCATCAACTCTCTGGAAGAAGGCGACATTTCAGATAGCTGCGCCACAGTTGAAGAGGCATCTGCATGGCATGAGGCAGAGCGTACTGGCGTCAGTCAGCCGCCTTCCGGGCGCGATCCGCAAGAACTCGCCGCAATCCTCTACACCAGCGGATCGACCGGCAAGCCCAAGGGCGTGATGCTGAGCCATGCCAACATGTGGCTGGGGGCAGTGTCGGTGGCACACTACCTCGGGCTGGTGAATGACGATGTGACGCTGGCCGTGTTGCCGCTGAGTTTCGACTATGGACAGAGCCAGCTGTTATCGACCTGGTATGCCGGTGGAAGCGTGGTCCCGCTAGACTACCTTTTTCCCCGGGACGTGGCGAAGGCGTGCGCAAGATTCGGGGTGACGACACTGGCCGCAGTTCCGCCGCTATGGGTACAACTGATAGAAGCGGATTGGCCCAAATCAGCGGTGACGTCCTTGCGCCGCGTAACCAATAGCGGCGGTGCGCTGACGGTAGAATTGATCGCAGAAATGCGCTCCATCTTCCCGGAAACGAATATTTTTCCAATGTATGGCCTGACAGAAGCTTTTCGCTCGACCTTCCTCGATCCCAGCCTTGTTGAGGCGAACCCGACTTCGATGGGCAAGGCCATCCCCTTCGCCGAAATTCTCGTCGTGAACGACGAAGGGGCCCTGTGCGAACCGGGAGAAGAGGGGGAACTGGTTCATTGCGGCCCATTGGTTGCTCAAGGATATTGGAGTGATGCCGAACGGACGGCAGAGCGCTTCAAGCCGGCCCCTTCGGAATCGCGATACGGGGGAACCGCCGTCTGGTCTGGGGATCGGGTAAAGATGGACGAGGACGGCCTGCTCTATTTCGTTGGCCGGCGAGATGCGATGATCAAGAGCTCGGGCAACCGGATCAGTCCGCAGGAAATCGAAAGCGTTGCTTTGGCAACAGGACTTGTCAGCGAAGCGGTTGCGCTGGGCCTGGCCGACGAAAAGCTTGGACAATCGATCCATCTGGTGGTGCGCGGGAATGATGAAGGTTCGGACGAATTGAAGAAGCAGTTGGCGCGCGAACTCCCCAATTTCATGCAGCCTCAGGTCATCCACTGGCGTGAGGCCATGCCTTTGAACCCCAATGGCAAAATCGATCGGACTGCACTTGTCAGGGAGCTCGAAACATGAAGCCGCTCGGTCCAGTTCCTGAAGGCTTCGAAACAGTCGATGGCGAGCTGGGCGTTTCGGGGCAGAAGGCGAGCAAACTGGTCGACATGGCCGGCAGAACCCCGCTTTTCGCTTATTCCCGCTCGATGATCAGCGATCGCGTGGCGAGCCTGCGCGAAGTAATGCCCGAGCGTTTGCGGATAAATTATGCGATCAAGGCGAACAGTTTCCCGCCGTTGCTGGAGCATGTGGCGGATCTGGTCGATGGACTCGACATCGCCTCGGGCGGCGAACTGGAGATGGTCAGGGCGGCAGGAGTAAGTGGCGAACGCGTGAGTTTCGCAGGACCGGGCAAGCGCGACGAAGAACTTGAAGCCGCGATTTCTGCCTGTGTCACGCTCAACCTCGAGAGCGAGAACGAGGCACGCCGCGCACTCGCCATCGGAGAGAAGCTAGGCATAGCGCCGCGGCTCGCCATCCGCGTGAATCCCGACTTCGAGCTCAAGGGATCGGGCATGAAGATGGGCGGCGGAGCAAAGCCTTTCGGAGTGGATGCCGACCGGGTTCCCGCTCTTGCGCGAGAGATTGTCGCCGCAAACTGCGTGTGGCGGGGGTTGCATATCTTCACCGGGAGCCAGGCACTGGATGCCGATGCGGTGATCGAGACACAGGCGAACACGCTAGACCTGGCCCACCGGATTGCCGGCGAAGCGGGACTTGATCTACCCAAGCTCAATATGGGAGGCGGCTTCGGCATTCCCTATTTCCACGGCGACACACCGCTGGATATCACCCGCGTCGGTGAGGCGCTGGCTGAGCGGTTCGCAAGCCTTCCGGAAACACTGGCCGGGGCGGAACTCTATATCGAACTCGGCCGCTATATCGTGGGCGAGGTGGGTGTTTACCTGACCCGGATTGTCGACCGGAAGCAAAGCCATGGCGAGACCTATCTGATCACCGATGGCGGATTGCATCACCAGCTTGCGGCTTCCGGAAATTTCGGCACGGTGGTCCGGCGCAACTATCCGCTTGCGATAGCATCGCGTTTCGGCGCCGAACCGGTCGAAGTCGTCAATGTCGTGGGATGCCTGTGTACTCCGCTGGACCGGCTTGCCGACAAAGCGCACCTGCCTCGCGCAGAAATAGGCGATATCGTCGCCGTGTTCTGCGCGGGAGCTTACGGCGCCAGCGCGTCTCCCTCCGCCTTCCTCGGGCAGGGACCTGCTGCGGAAATGCTGGTATAGGACCCGCTATAAACACTTTAACCATATTTGAGGGGTAAGGGTCGCACAGGCGCCCGCGCGGCAGGATCAGGACCACAAGAGCGACATATGTACGAGGATTTTTACGGTTTCAGCGAGCGGCCTTTCCAGCTCACGCCGGATCCCTCGTTCTATTTCGAAAGCGTGACGCACAAGAAGGCGCTCAGCTATCTCGGCTATGGCCTGGCCCAGGGTGAAGGCTTCATCGTCATTACCGGCGAAGTTGGCGCGGGCAAATCGACGCTTGTCGGACATTTGCGAAACCGTCTCGATCGGAACAGCGTGACGGTGGGCGAAGTGGTCACCAGCGCGCTCGGCAGCGAAGAAATGATTACGATGGCCGCGCACAGCTTCGGTCTCGAGATCGACCATAGCGACAAGGCAGGCGCGCTGTCCGCCATCGAACTGTTCCTGCAGGACGAGGCGCGGGCAGGGCGCAAGGTGCTGCTGGTCGTCGACGAGGCTCAGAACCTTACCATCGGTGCGCTCGAAGAGCTGCGCATGCTGTCGAACTTCCATCTCGGCGCGAAGCCGCTGCTCCAGATGCTTTTGCTCGGCCAACCCGAATTCAGGCAACTTCTCGCCGAATGGGACCAGCTCGAACAACTCCGTCAGCGTGTTATTGCCTCACACCATCTCGAAGCGATGCAGCCGGGGGAGATCGAGCCTTACGTGATGCACCGGCTCGAACATGTCGGCTACAAGGTCCGGCCGCGCTTCGAAGGCGACGTCTGGAAGCGCATTCACCGCGAAAGTCGCGGAATCCCGCGCCTGATCAACCGTATCATGTCGCGCGTTCTGATGAAGGGCGCGATGCAACAGCGCGAAATTATCGACCTGCCGCTTGTCGATACGGTGATCGACGAGATCAACGGGAAGGTGCCAGAGGAGGCTCCGATGGGAGATTATACCCCGCAGCACAAAAAGCCTTCTTCGCGGAAGGCGGAGGAGTTCGGGACCGATTCCGGACCACCGCAAGCGCCAGAACAGCTTAATGGAGGTGAAACCTTGCCCCAATCCGAGAATTCCGCGCTCATAGACGCGCAGATCGAGGCGATCGAACAGGCATTCGCCGAACGGGATCAGGCGATCGCTTCGGTTCGCAAGGAGATTTCCAACCTTTCGCAGCAGGCTTCGCAGTCGCCAGAAGATGGCGATACGCTTCAGCGCCTCGCGGCAATCGAGGCGCGGCTCGACGAACAGGAGCGCTCGCTGCGCCACGTGCTGACGATGATGATCGACTATTTCGAGAACAGCGCTACGCGCAGCGCGGCCTGATCACTCCACCCCGTGGCCGCGTGCCATGTATTCAGCGCTCTGCATTTCCTTGAGGCGGCTGACCGTCCTCTCGAATTCGAATGCTCCATCCCCCGCGACATAGAGATTTTCGGGCTCTGCCGCAGCCGTGACGAACAGTTTCACGCTGTTCTCGTACAGCGCGTCGATCAGCTTGGTGAAACGGATCGCCTCATTGCGGTTCTCGGGCGAAAGGCGCGGTATGCCGACCACGATGACCGTGTGATAGGCATGCGCGATTGCCAGATAATCTGCGGCGCCGCGGTTTTCCCCGCATAGCCTCTTGAAACTGAATACGCCCACGCCCTTGAGGCTCTTGGGAACATGCAGCGTGCGTCCACCGCCGAGATCGAGCTGCCCGCTTGGGACATGCTCGGCATCCTCGGGCTTGTAATCGGTTAACCGAAAGAAAGCCTCGCGGACTTGCGCCGTGGCTTCGTCCCCAAGAGGTGTGTGCCAGCTGTCGATATCGCCGAGGCGGTCGAGCCGGTAATCGGTAGGCCCATTGAGCGGCATCACGTCCATCTCCGCCTGGACGAGTTCGATGAATGGCAGGAAGAGCGAACGGTTGAGGCCATCCTTGTAAAGGTCGGATGGTGGACGATTGCTGGTGGTGACAACCGCTACGCCCTCATCGCAGATCAGGGCAGTGAACAGGCGGGCCATGATCGCGGCATCGGCGGTATTGTTCACTACCATTTCATCGAATGCGAGACAGCGGATATCACGCGCAAGCTGCGCCGCGACCGGAGCTATCGGATCGCCTGCTTCCTTCTTTCGCTCCTCTCGGATTAGTCGGTCGACTTCCAGCATGAACTCATGGAAATGGACCCGGCGTTTTTCCTCGATAGAGAGAGTTTCGACGAAGAGATCCATCAGCATGGATTTGCCGCGCCCCACGCCGCCCCACATATACACGCCTTGCGGACGCGTCTTCTTCGGACGGAAAAGCTGGCTCAGTATGCCACCGGAGGTTTCTGCCTCCAGGTCCTTCTGCAATCGGTCCAGCCGTTCTGCGGCCCTGCGCTGATCGGGGTCGCTACGAAGCTCTCCCGCCGCGACCAGCTTCTCGTACCGCGCGAGCATGCCGGTCATTTCGGGCGCATCTTCTTCACGATACCCGAAAATGATGCGACGACATTGCTCTCCTGCTCGACCGTCCCTCGCACGAATACGAGGCCGCGGGTTTCACGGACGATCTCTGTCACCGCGTCCAGCGGGCGATCGGGCTGGCCCGCTCCGGTAAACTGCGTCGAAAGCTCCAGCGTTACCGACGGCCCGGCATTGCCGCTGCCCAGGGTGTGCATGGTCGTGAACAGCGAGATGTCGATCAGCGACAGCGTGACCGCGCCGTGGATAATGCCTTGCAGGTTTTCGTGACGACGCTCGGGAAACATTCGCAGCCGCGCATGACGTCCGTCTTCATCCAAACGCGTGATGAGCTTCCCCATTACCGCGCCGTTGAACAGTGTTTCGTCTTTCAGGTTCCAATGCCGCCAGCCCGGATTGTCCGGGTCTGGACCATGCTCGAATACGTCGTCGGTCAGCACGTCAGATCGCGCGTTCGACCATCATCTTCTTGGTTTCGGCGATGGCCTTTGCCGGGCTGAGGCCCTTGGGGCAGACATTCGCGCAGTTCATGATGGTATGGCAGCGGTAGAGGCGGAACGGGTCCTCGAGTTGGTCGAGACGCTCACCCGTCATCTCGTCACGGCTGTCGGCAAGCCAGCGATAGGCCTGCAGCAAGATTGCCGGGCCGAGGAACTTGTCGCTGTTCCACCAATAGCTCGGGCAAGCGGTCGAACAGCAGGCGCACAGGATGCACTCGTAGAGGCCATCCAGCTTCTCACGCTGTTCGGGCGACTGGAGACGCTCCTTGCCGCTCGGCGTGGTGGAGACGGTTTGCAGCCAAGGACGGATGCTGGCGTATTGCGCGTAGAAATGCGTGAAATCGGGGACGAGATCCTTGATCACTTCCATGTGGGGAAGCGGGGTAATGCGGATTTCACCCTTCAGATCTTCGATCGCGGTCGTGCAGGCAAGGCCGTTCTTGCCGTTCATGTTCATGGAACACGATCCGCAAATACCCTCGCGGCAGGAGCGGCGGAACGTCAGCGTAGGATCGATTTCGTTCTTGATCTTGAACAGCGCATCGAGAACCATCGGGCCGCAGGCGTCCAGATCGATCTCGAACGTGTCGTAGCGCGGATTTTCACCCGTATCCGGATCGTAGCGATAGATCTTGAATTTCTTCACTCGGCCCGCACCGTCCGACTTGTGAGTACGGCCCTTGCCGTTTATCTTGGAGTTCTTCGGGAGAGTGAAGGTCGCCATTGAATTTATCGATCCTGTCTGCGTGTGCGTTCTCTCTAGTGATTGATACGCATGGCGCAAGGGGCGCAGCGAGGAATAGCCGGTCTTGCAGCGTCATGGCCGACCTGTCACGGAGCTGCGTGATGAAGGTGGCGATCTACGATCTCGACAAGACGCTAGTGCGGCGAGCGACATTTACGCCGTTCCTTCTCTTTGCCGCGCAAAGGCTGGCACCCGTGCGCGTGCTGCTCTTTCCGGTATGGATCGCGATGATGATCGGATACCGGATAGGCCTCTATGATCGCACCAGACTGAAGACCATGGGCATGCACTTGATGCTTGGCCGGCAGCCGGTCGAAGCTCTGGAACGGGCGGGGCGGGAATTCGCGACCCATCATCTCCGCAAATGCGGATGGGTGGAGGGTGTGATTGCCATGCTCGAGACCGATCGAAAGGAAGGCGCACACCTCGTCATCGCGACGGCCGCTTTCGAATTCTATGCTCGCGGCTTTGCCGAGAAGCTGGGCATTGAAGATGTTATCGCGACGGGATGGGATGGCGAAAAGATTCCGGGCGGAAACTGCTACGGCGATGAAAAGCGCAAGCGTGTTGCGCTCTGGCTCGACGACAAGCCCGCAGGGCGGAAAACGCGGTTCGTCAGCGACAGCTTTGCCGACGCTCCGCTCTTGCAGGAGGCCGATGATCCGGTCTTCGTCACGCAAAGTGCCAGCAAACGCAAACGCGCGGAAACGAACGGGTGGCGCGTTATCGGCTGGAGCGACTAACGCGGGATCAGGTAGTCTTTTCACCTTCAGGAATATTCGCAACCACGGTGCGCAACGTGACGATCGCCATCATCCCCATCACGAAATAGCCCACCAGAGCGCCGATGACGAGTGACCAGGCTATGCCTTGCTCGGCATAGTGCTGGGCCAGAAAAAGGATCGCAATCGCGGCCGTCGCCACTGTGACGAAACGCGCGACGAGCGACATGCGCGCGCGTCCGGTCGCATGCAGGACAGGCTCGAAAGCCACCCCGGCAAGCTCGATGCTGGAAACGATCACCAGTGGAAGCAGGATAGTGTAGCCATTCCGGAATTCTTCGCCGCCCAGAAGGGCGAGCAGGTGTCCCCCAACCGCCGCCACCATAACCACGACCATGGCTCCGCCAATAGCTGCCAACCGCGTGGTCTGCGAGGCGAGCGCGCGAAATTCCTGCGCCGCCGACGAGACGCTGGCACGTGCGATCTGCGCATAGGCTGCGCGGCTGAGCAAGCTCGAAAGCTTGGCCAGACCCTGCGCCAGTTGATGGGCCAGGCGATAGACCCCTGCAGCGCTCGTTCCGACCAGATAACCCACTGCAAGCAGCGGCCCGTGCTTGAATATCGCTTCGAGCGTGGCGCTGAGATAAGTTATGCCGAAGAAGCGAACCAGTCCGGGATTTTCGTGCCGGGCCTGGAACGCTTGAGGCAGGTATTTCAGGCGGATCGCCTTGGGACTTAGCCTGCGCGCAACAATCCAGTAAACTGCCGCTTCGAGCAGGTCGATTACCGCCCAGGCGACGAGGAACAACAAAACACTAGGGCCGGTGAATGCAATTACCGCCGCAGCGATCAGCCTGCCCGCAGGTACCAGCGCTTCGACATAGACGGCGACATCGAAGCGATCGAGTGCTCTCACGATCCCCGTAGGCGCGGATACGAGTGCCCAGAGCGCTGCTACGTTGAACCAGAAAGCGGTGTCGATAAATCGGGGATTGAGATCGAGCTCGGCGGCAAAATGGTAAAAGGCGACATAGGCGATTACGCAACCGAACACCGCGCCAATCACATCGAGGATGAAAGCCATCATGCTGAGCCTGCCGAATCCGGCCCAATCTTGGCTGTGTATGTGCTGCACGCCGAAACGGACTACTGTTTGCCAGCTCTGAAAGCCCACAATCGCTATCAACGCCTGCGAAGTTCCAAAGATGAGGGCGAAGTGTCCGAAATCTTTGAGACCGAGAGAACGGGTGAGTATCGCGAGATATATCAGCGAACAGACGGCACCGAAGCCCTTGCCGCCGATAAGCCAAGCGACATTGGTCAACATTCGGGCCAGCAGCGGGCGGGATGCACCTTGATGAGCGGCGGTTTCTTCCATGAAGTGCGCGCTTTGAACGAGCGCTCGGCAAGGCGCAAGCTGGCATGCGGCAATGGACACAACAGGAGCGTTGCGGCGCCTGTAGACTGCGCTTAAAGCGCGGCGCATGATTGAACACGCTATCCTTCTGAGCGCGGGCCAGGGCTCGCGCTTGCTGCCACTTACTGCCGAGCGACCCAAGTGCCTGATTGAGTTCTCGGGCAAGACCCTGATCGAATGGCAGGTCGAGATGCTAGCGCGCGCCGGGATCAAACGGATCGACGTCGTGACCGGCTTCATGACCGACATGGTTGAAGATCTGCTGGAGAAAGTCGGAGATCCGCGCGTCGAGATCACTTGTCATTTCAATCCGTTCTTTAAGGTGGCCGATAACCTCGGTTCCTGCTGGATCGTGCGCGAGGAGATGAAAGGCGACTTCGTGATCCTCAACGGCGATACTCTGGTATCCGAAGAGATCGTAAATCGCGTTCTGGAAGGGTCCGACTGGCCTATCGCCGTTTCCGTAGACATTAAAGATGCCTACGACAGTGACGATATGAAAGTCAGCCGCGGTGAGAATGGACGCCTGGCCCGCATCGGCAAGACATTGACGGCTGAGGTGACCAATGCTGAATCGATCGGTTTCCTCGCCTTTCGAGGCGAGGGAGCCGAACTTTTCCGCGAAACCGTGCGTCAGACCATGCGCACGCCAGACGGGGTCAATCACTGGTATTTGAAAGTGATCGACATGATCGCCGACACCGGCAAGGTCGGTACCAAGTCGATTGAAGGACTCGAGTGGGCCGAGGTCGATTTCCTGAACGACATCGAAATCGCTACTGCCTTGACCGACCGTTGGAGCCTAGCTGTACGATAACCGTCTCCGCGAGATCGGCCGCGCTTTTCAACAAGTTTCCCGAGCTTTGTTCGAGGCCGGCATATGTGTCACGCAGCGATTTTGCTTGAAGATCATAGAACCGGCTGAATTGCGCGATTGCATCGTCTGCTGCGGCGACAAAGTCGGCGTCAGGTGACAACACTTCGCCGAATTGCCACATCCGGTAATTCGGATCGTCCCGCCAATCGGTGTCGTTCGCGTCGACGAAGACGCATGGGCGAGGCTGAATAATGAATTCGTAAACTTGGCTACTGACGTCGCCGATATAGACGTCGGCCGATCTCGTGTAGGTCATGTCATTCGAGCGGTCGGATCCCATGTCGACTAGTATGTTTTCTCCGCTGCGTGAATTCCAATCAGCGACTTCGGAGGGAGTCATAGTCGATTTCAGCCTGACATGAGGCGCAATCACAAGATTGTATCTATCGGTACCACCGAATTGGCGGATCATTGGTTCCGCCACTTGATGAAACGTGCCTAGTTTCCGGGAGAAGTGGGGATTATAGAGCACAATCGGAAGTTCATTCGCGAAGAGCTTGGGAGGCGGCGGCAGCGCGCGAGTGACGGCAATCTTGATTCCGCCAATCGCCGCAACGCGGCTTTCATCCTGCAGGCCTGCCTCGATTATTCTCTGACGGTCCTTCTCGCCAGCGGTGAAAACGAAATCGAACAACCCGAGGCGCGGCTCAAAGCCTTTCTCCCGATCGCCAGCGCCATGCAGTATGTGAAGGAAGGGAGGGCAGCGACCAGGCAGGCGCTTCAAGATCGTGCTCGTCCGTTCAGCCGAAAGCAGGGCGTCAGCAGAGCGCAGCTCGTTTCGCCACTTCCAAAGGCGAGCAATTTTCTTGGGCAGTTTCGACCCGACAGGTCCGAGTGACATAACCGATATGTCTGGCGCATCGATGGCGAGCCGACTGGCCAATTGCAGCACAATATTCCGTTCATCGTCATCGGCAACGAAGATCCGGCAGTCGATCATATTGCGCCGGGAAAGCTCGAGAGCGAGAGGTATTATATGTAGAAGCTGATGCCGCCCGCCAATTGCGATCACATTCAGGCGCACGGATTCTGACCCCATTGAAATTCACCTGGCCATGAGAGCGGAGAGCTTTTCGATCAGGCTGTCTCGGGTAGCCGCATCGAGTTCTTGAGAAGCGCCCAGATCGGGAAATTTCGGCCACCCGAGGTCCGGGAATACGAGACCCCCGAATTCCCGGATACCCTCATAACGCGGAATGACGTGAAAATGGACATTGGGATCCACCATCATCAGCATCAGGTAATTGATCTTCTCGTAGTCGACGAATGTGTGAAGTGCGCTTTCGATCGCCTTGGTCGCATCGGCCAGTTCGGCATGTGCTTGGGCGGGCAGGGCCGAAAAATCGGTGGCATCTGATTTGGCCGCCAGGATGAGACTGCCGAGTGTAGGCTGGGTCGGGCGAAGCAGGATCATCCAATGCTCCAGCTCGTGCAGCAGGGTCGTGGGAAAGCCGAACTTTTCGATAGTTGCGTTCATGCGCCGTCCTCCGCCAGCCAGCTGGTGAGCTGCGCGCCCTTTTTCGCGCGCGCAATCTCTGCCTGCACCAGCTGTACGATATGCACGAGAAGCGAGATAACAGTCCACCATGCAACTGCAATGATCCCGAGATCGGGCCGACCGAACAGCAATGAGACGAAGAGGATGATCATGTTCGGATTACGCCGGGCGGTGAACAGCCGGAACCGGCTGTCGAAGCGCCGCCAGACATGAATGTGCATCCCGCCATTGCGGGCGATGAATGCCCCTTCGATCAGTCGCTGGACGACGTAGCCTCCCTGAATCGCGCCCTGGACCAACCAGAAGGTCGTTACATCGAGTTCGAGGCCCCAATAGACCAGTCCGGTCGCCCAGAACCACCACCAGAAGGGCGGGTGAACAAGGTCGATGCCGTGGTCGAAGACATTGCCCCACCAACTGGATGTGATGGTACAGCGGGCCAGCTTGCCGTCGACCGTATCGAGCACCATGAAAGCCAGGCCCATCGCCATGCCTGCCCAGTATTGCCCAAGGGCGAAAGCCACTGTTGCTGCTACGCACAGAACTGCTCCGATTGCAGTGACCATATTTGGAGTCATTCCGATCTTTGCCGCGAAGCGGGTTAGCACCAGCGCCCATTCCGGCCACAAATACTTGGTCAGAACATCGGTAACGCCCTTGTAAGCGCCGAAATAGCTTGCGCGTTCGATGGCACGAACGGTGGATGGCTCCAGTTTGGTAAGAAACGGCGTTTCACGTTTACGGAGCTGCTTGTTCTCGATGGTTGGGCCGTCTTCATAGCGCAGGAAAAGAAGGCCCGAGCTTGCTGGTGCTGCGGTCTGGTGGGCCATGGCGCTCCGAAGGGTATCGACCTCTTTCACGGAAGTTGCATGAGCCAAGGCAGGTATGCCATCGATTGTCAGGACGAGGCCCGGCGTGGCCGCAACATGGCGGACCCAGGCCGGGTCGGCTACATAGCTTGAGTTGACCAGTAGAACGGCGTCGGCGGTCGCACCGTCATACCCGTTTGCCGCACCGATCCTGCGATGGCGCTCCTGCATTGTCAGGCCCCACAGGCGAGTGGGATTGCTTCCGACTGTCTCGATCACGGGTCTGGGCGGTGTAATGCTCATGCGATACCGATTAATGTGCCAGTGCGTGCACGGCAATGGGAGGCAATTCCAGACAGCTGAAACTTGGACTTGGCTCTGTCCGGGGACACTGCACGCGGCTAGAGAGCAGCAATGATTGCCCTAAAAGATTCTCCCGCTGCATTGGTTCTGGCCGGCACGCGGCCTGGCGGCGATCCTTTTGCGCGGTCGCTTGGTGTCGAACACAAGGGGCTGATCGATCTTGCCGGCACGACATTGCTGGAACGGGTTGTATCGGCCCTCCGCGACGCAGGGATCGAGCGCATTGCTGTCAGCTGTGACGTCGGGCCTGTCGCCGATCTGGCGCGAGCTCTAGATACAGAGGTTTTGTACGCTGGATCGGGACCGAGCGAGAGCGTTGGCTCAGCATTCGACACGCTTGGTGCGCCGCTGCTTTTGACCACCTGCGATCATGCCCTTTTACGGCCCGAATGGGTAAGGGAACTTATCGAGAAGACACCTGATGTCGCCGATCTTTCGGTGATGATGGCGGAACGTTCGGTGGTCGAGCGGGCTTTGCCGTCGGCCAGGCGCACATATATTCGGTTCTCCGACGGCGAATGGTCTGGATGCAATCTCTTCTATCTTCGGACTGCGGACGCCAGCAACGCGATCGACGTCTGGGCGAAAGTCGAGGCCGATCGCAAAAGGCCCTGGTTGATTGCCGCCCGGC
Organism: Qipengyuania huizhouensis; assembly: GCF_019711635.1. Lineage (GTDB taxonomy): Bacteria > Pseudomonadota > Alphaproteobacteria > Sphingomonadales > Sphingomonadaceae > Qipengyuania > Qipengyuania huizhouensis. The sequence continues at coordinate 24,950 of NZ_JAIGNT010000008.1, forward strand.
TCGGCGTGCCCACTCTATTCCAGATGCTTTTGCGGAGGCTGAGCTTGTCAGAGGGCCTTGCGAGGCTCGGTAGCAGGATTGGGATCCGGGCATCACTCGTTGCTGCGAGCGATGGCCTTGCTGCAGTTGACGTAGACAAACTCGAAGATTTGGTGGCAGTTCAGGAAATTCTGCGGCAACGGAAATCCGCTACTACCGGAGAATCTATTTAGCGCTAAGCTCACCTCGTGCGAATCGCGCGGGAGAGACTATGGGGATTAAGCGCTTTTACGATGCGCATTTAATGCCGCGCCTGATCACATTTGCATGTGGTCAAAAGGGAATCGAGAAGCGGCGCCGGGAAGTAATACCTTTGGCCGAAGGGCGCGTGTTCGAACTGGGTTGTGGCGGCGGGCTTAATCAGGCGCTTTATGACAGGGCGAAGGTAACCGACTTCGCGGGTATCGATCCTCATCCAAAATTGCTCGATGGTACGCGCGAGCGAACACGAGCGATGGGCTTCGAAAGCGATATTCGCGAAGGTGTCGGTGAGGAAATACCCTTTCCCGACGGTAGTTTCGACACTGCCGTGTGCACATATACGCTTTGTTCGGTTCAGGACCCCGAGAAGGTATTGAGCGAACTTCGCCGTATCCTCAAACCGCAAGGCAAGTTGCTCTTTCTGGAGCATGGCAAGGCACCGGATGCCGGTGTCGCGCGATGGCAGAAACGGATCGAACCGTTTTGGAGCCCGTTTGCCGGGGGGTGCCATCTGACCCGTTCGATCGGCGCATCGTTGCGTGGTGCGGGTTTCGAAGTCGAGCCCTTCGGCCAAGCCTATCTCGAAAGCACTCCCAAAGCCCTGGGTTGGATGGAATGGGGAGTGGCCCGGCGGGCAGGAGCCTGAACCTTTGCCTCCATCCCCGGGCGACTCGGATGCCGACCGGGGATGAAACGTTTGTCATTCGCCGAAGGTGCGTTGCCACCAACCGCGTTTCGGCGCGGCAGTCTCCTTGGGCTCGGCGTTGTCTTCGACCTTTGGCGGTGCGCTCGGAGTGGGTGTAGATACGGAATCCTCGGCTTTGGATTTGCCGGCAGTCTGCGTATCATCCGACTTTTCTTGCGCTTTCTTGCGACGAGTACGCTTGGGCTTTTCTACCACTGCCTCGGCAGCGTCCGCTTGTGCTTCGTTTTCGACTTCAGCCTTTTTCCTACGCGTGCGCTTGGGCTTCGGAGTCTCTTCCGCGACCTCATCTACAGCTTCGCTATCAGCCTTTTTCTTGCGAGTGCGCTTGGGCTTCTCTGCCGCCGGTTCTTCGGTCTTGGCTTCATCAGCCTCTTGTTCGGTAGGTTCAACGACCTTCTTCTTGCGCCGTGGAGCACGTTTCTTGGGCTTTTCCTCGGCAGCTTGCGGAGCATCGTCGGGGCCCGCGACTACAGCCATATCGTCGGCCACCTGCTCGGAAACTTCCTCAAGCTTCTCAGGGCCGTCTGACTTCTGCTCGTTGTTACCGTTCTCGCCCCGACCTCGGCCGCCCCGGCGGCGGCCACCACGGCGACGACGCTTTTTCGGCTTATCGTCCGAGTTTTCGTTTTCGGAATCACCTTCCTGGTCGGTGTCGCTTTCGGATTCACCGGACTCGTCGCTCTGATCGCGATCCTTGTTGCGACCTCGGCCACCACGACGCCGACGACGCTTTCTGCGTGGCCGATCATCTTCGCTATCTTCTATGTCGGAGCTATCGACATCATCGTCTTCGTCCGCGTCGTCACTTTCAATGACGTCGTCCTCTACGAGGGCTTCAAATTTCGGTGTGTCTTTTGGCTTCGGCCCATGGCTCGAGACGCTCATCTTTGCGCCTTCGTCTTCACCTTCTGGAACCACTTCCACTATGACGCCATAGCGGTCTTCGATCTCAACGAGTTCCGCGCGCTTTTCGTTGAGCAGATAGACCGCCGCTTCGGTGCTGGCGGCAAGGCGGATTTTCGTGCCTTTGCCCTTGGCTGCCTCTTCTTCGATTAGGCGCAGCGCCGACAAGCCTGCAGAACTCGCGGTACGAACAAGGCCAGTACCGTCGCAATGTGGGCACTCACGCGTGGTCGCTTCAAGCACTCCAGTGCGCAAGCGCTGACGGCTCATTTCCATCAATCCGAAACTGGAGATGCGTCCCACCTGGATCCGCGCCCTGTCGTTCTTGAGCGCGTCCTTCATAGCCCGCTCGACCTTGCGAGTGTTCGAATGATGCTCCTGGTCGATAAAGTCGATGACCACCAGGCCGGCCATGTCGCGCAGGCGCAACTGCCGGGCGATTTCCTTGGCCGCTTCCAGATTGGTCGAAAGCGCGGTCTGTTCGATATTATGCTCCTTGGTGGAGCGACCGGAGTTGATGTCGATGGAAACCAGTGCTTCAGTTGGGTTGATCACGAGGTAACCGCCCGACTTGAGCTGGACCACCGGGTCGTACATCGCCTTGAGCTGGTCTTCGGCGCCGTAGCGCTGGAACAGCGGTACGGGGTCGGCGTATTGCTTCACGCGCCGGGCATGGCTGGGCATGAGCATTTTCATGAAAGCCTTGGCCGACTTGTAGCCTTCTTCGCCCTCGACGACGACTTCCTCGATTTCTCGATTATAGATGTCTCGTATAGCCCGCTTGATCAGGTCGCTATCCGAATGGATCAGGGCAGGGGCGGCGGACGCAAGGGTATTCTCGCGAATCTCGTCCCAAAGCCGGGCAAGATAATCGAAGTCGCGCTTGATTTCGGTCTTTGTGCGGGAAAGACCGGCAGTGCGCACGATCAAGCCCATGGTTTTGGGCAGCTTGAGATCGCTTACCACCTGCTTCAGGCGCTTCCGGTCGCTCGCCGAATTGATCTTTCGGCTAATGCCCCCGCCATGGCTGCTATTCGGCATCAGCACGGTATAGCGGCCGGCCAGGCTGAGATAGGTGGTTAGAGCTGCGCCCTTGTTTCCGCGCTCTTCCTTTACGACCTGCACCAACAGAACCTGGCGGCGCTGGATGACGTCCTGGATCTTGTACTTGCGGCGCAGTGCCATGCGTTTCGCGCGCGCTTCGTCGACTTCCTGGGCGCGGCTCCGCCCTTTGCCCTGACGGCGTCCACGACCACGGCGCCCACGATCCTTCGAGCGACCTCCGTTTTCGTCCTCGTCGCTTTCGTCTTCTTCGTCCTCGTCCCGGTCGAGCTGACCTTCCTCGATCGTAGCGACATCGTCCTTGTCGGAGGTATCTACCTCTTCGAGACCGTCTTCGGCGAGATCTTCAGCAAGGGCTTCGGAGCTTTCGTCATCGGCGTCGTATTCGTCACCGGGCATTTCGCCCCGCTCTTCTTCTTCGGCGCGCAGACGCTGTTCTTCCTCGGCGACCTCAGCTTCCGCTGCCAGCAGGGCTTCACGATCTTCCTTCGGAATCTGGTAATAATCAGGATGGATTTCGCTGAAGGCGAGAAAACCGTGTCGGTTGCCGCCAAAGTCGACGAAGGCTGCCTGAAGAGACGGTTCTACCCGTGTAACCTTCGCCAGATAGATGTTGCCCTTGATCTGCCGTTTGTCGGCGGATTCGAAATCGAATTCCTCAATCCGGTTTCCCTTGAGGACCGCCACCCGGGTTTCTTCCTGGTGGCGCGCGTCGATTAACATGCGCGTTGCCATTGATAATTCTCCATGCGCTGCGGGGCGGGCTACTCCCGCCAAACCTGCTGCGCCTTATTGTAGGAAATCCGCTTTCCCCCGAAGGGTTTGCGGCATTTGGAAGCCAGCAAGTCGCATGGGCGAGAAGCTGGTGATTCGTGTCTGCGAGGCCGCCCTGAACCGATTTACGGCCCGTCCGTATCCACGGCACGGCAAGACGGTGAACCGCCTGCATACTGTCGGCCGGAAGGGAGAGAAGCGTGTCCTGCATCAACCTGTACTATCGAAGCCGCGGCCGGAATGGCGACGGCATCCTCGGGAGAGTGACCCTCTTCGTCGCGAATGGAGCGCGCCGATCGGAGGCACGGATTTTCCGAGTACCTGTTCGCTAGCACCGTGGGTATCACTCGGCAACTATATTGCGCCGTTCGTGCCTTCACCCCTAACCATAGGCCTACAATGAAAGGCCCATTCCCGCTTTTAGCGATCACGCTGTTGCCTCTTGCCTTGATCGGAGGGCTGGTGATGCTTGCGTGGGGTGCAGGTGTCGTCGGGCACGGTGCAGGGTTCGTAGCTCGCATTGAATTGCCGCGTGGAAATAGCCCTGTAGACTTGCCTGAGATCAAGGGTGCCTCCTCGCTGCCTTTAATCGTTATCGATGCAGGGCACGGCGGTCATGATCCGGGAGCATCGGCTCGCGGCTATGTGGAGAAGGATCTCGTCCTGGAGTTGGCACGAGCTTTGCGCGACGAGGTGGAGGACAGAGGCATAGCCAGGGTTGCGCTCACACGGGATAACGACACCTATCTGCTTCATGAAGAACGGTACCGCATAGCTCAGCGTCTCGATGCGGATCTATTCCTGTCGCTCCATGCCGATAGTGCGGGCAGCCAGAATGAGGTCGCAGGAGCGAGCATCTATACGTTGTCGCTGGAAGCTTCGAGCCGAGCCGCAGCCCTGTTCGCCCAACGCGAGAATGCTTCCGACACGCTCGATGGTGTGGACCTGTCACGGCAGGATGAGGGGGTCAGCGATATCCTCGTTGAACTTTCGCAGAGACGAACCCAGGAGCAATCGAACCTGTTCGCATCGCTGATCGAGCGGGAAGGGCAGGGCATTATCCAGTTTCATCCGCAGGCGCGACGTTCGGCTTGGCTGGCCGTCCTGCGCGCTCCGGACGTTCCTTCCGTGCTCTACGAAAGCGGCTTCATTTCCAACGAGGGCGACACAATGCGCCTCGCTTCCGAAGAGGGACGACTTGCTTTCGCTGAGGTTATGGCTCGAGCGATTGGAGCTTACCTGGCACGCCAAGAGGACAATTGATCGCAGGGCGAGATTCTTGTTCTGGCATTGTCCAGAAAGCGCGTGCTAAGGCCGACCGCAATTATGGTTGCCATTCCCAAACTGGAATATGTCCGACAGCGCCTGACGGGTGATCCTGCGCGTTTTCTCGCATGGATGCGCGATAATTGGCATGAAAGTCGGCGCCTGCGTGTGCTCACCTATCTCATCGGCATCGGTCTCATTTTCCTGGTGCTAGCCTGGGCTTCGCTTGCGCGAAATTTGCCGGAAGCCGACTCGCTGCTCGAATATGAGACACCGCTGCCCACAGTAGTCCGCGGCGTGGATGGCGAGATTGTGCACTCCTATGCACGCGAGAGGCGCGTGCAGCTGCAATACGTCGATTTCCCGCAACAGATGATCGAGGCTTTCCTTTCGGCCGAGGACAAGACCTTTTTCAGTCATGGCGGGGTCGATTTCACGGGAACGCTGAACGCCGTGGCCGATTACGCCACGAAATTCGGTTCCGGCGAGCGAGCCGTGGGCGGATCGACCATCACCCAGCAAGTGGCGAAGAACCTTCTCTTGGGAGACGAATATTCGGTCACCCGCAAGCTCAAGGAAATGATTCTCGCACAGCGCATTGAACAGGTTCTGACCAAGCAGGAGATTCTTGAGCTCTATTTGAATGAAATCCCGCTCGGTCGCCGCAGCTTTGGTGTTCAGGCCGCAGCCCGCGCCTATTTCGACAAGGACGTCGACGATCTGGATCTGCATGAAACCGCGTTTCTTGCCATTCTTCCCAAAGCGCCTGAGCGCTATGGTCGAGCACGCTACGAGGATCTGGCGATCGAGCGTCGAAATTTCGTTCTCGGTCAGATGGTTGCGAATGATTTCATAACCTCGGCGGAAGCAGAAGCAGCCAAGCGACAGCCTCTCGGTCTGGTACAGCAGCGCACTGAACGCTCTGCGGACGCAGGCTATTTTCTGGAAGAAGTTCGCCGCCAGTTGATCGACCGGTTCGGGGAAACTGCAGATGACGGGTCGAACAGTGTCTATGCAGGCGGGCTATGGGTACGTACCTCGCTGGACGTCGAATTGCAGGACGCTGCCCGTGACGCGTTGCGCGCGCAGCTTCTGCGTTATCACGGTAACCGTGGGTACACCGGCCCGATCGCGACACTCAATCCGGACAATGGTGACCTGCACGGACAGCTTCTTTCCTCCAACATTTCGATCAATTACGAGAACTGGCGCATCGGTGTTGTCACCGAAACCGGCTCCTCGCCCAAGATCGGCCTGACCAACGGCGAGGATCACGATCTATCGGGTGCCCCATCCTCTATAAAAATCGGCGATGTCGTCGCCGTAGAGGAATCAGACAGCGGCTATCGGATAAGGGGTGTGCCGGAAGTGTCGGGTGCGTTTCTTGCCGCGTCGCCCAAGACAGGGCGAATTCTGGCTATGCAGGGTGGTTTCGACAGTCGTCTCGGCAGCTTCAACCGTGCGACGCAGGCGCTGCGCCAGCCAGGCTCGACGATCAAGCCTTTCGTTTACGCAGCTGCCCTGGATCACGGTATGACTCCTGCCACTATGGTGCCCGACCAGACCTTCTGCGTCTGGCAAGGTGCCAACCTCGGTGAAAAATGCTTCCGGAATTTCGGTGGCGGTGGTGGCGGTGAACACACCATGCGCTGGGGCCTTGAACAGAGCCGGAATCTGATGACGGTTCATATTGCCGACGACACCGGCATGCAGAATGTCACAGAGACGATCAAGCGGCTCGGCATCGGTGATTACGAGCCTTATTATTCCTTCGCACTGGGAGCTGGCGACACGACCGTTGCAAAAATGGTCAATGGCTATGCTGCGCTCGCCAATTGGGGCCGCCAGCATGAGGGATCGGTCATCGATTATGTGCAGGACCGGCGCGGCAAGGTCATTTATCGAAGTGACAATCGCGAATGCGTAAGTTGCAACATGGACGAGTGGGACGGACAACCGATGCCTCGCTTCGAGCCGGGCGGAAGACAGGTGCTGGACCCGCGCACGGCTTTTCAGGTGGTGCATATGCTGCAGGGCGTAGTGACCCGCGGCACAGCCGTTCGTCTGCGCAGCCTCGAACTGCCGCTTTTCGGAAAGACGGGGACTACAAATGGCCCGACCAACGCTTGGTTCGTAGGCGGCACACCCGATATTATCGCCGGCATGTATGTAGGCTTCGACCAGCCTCGCAATCTTGGTGGATGGGTACAGGGCGGCAATACCGCTGCGCCAATCATGAAACAGTTCATCGAACAGACGCGTGAGCGCTGGACTTCGGATGATTTTATCGCACCGCCCGGCATCCGAATGGTCAAGATCGACCGGCGTACCGGCAAACGCGTATTCGACGGATCGCCGAGTAACGATCCGACGGCCGCGGTTATTTGGGAGGCGTTCAAACCCGATACCGAGCCAGCGCGTTCTACCCGATCCGATGAACTGGCTGCCCGTCGTAGCGAGATTCTTGACCTCATCCGCCGAGCGCGAGAGGGCGTGCGCGGAAGCCGCACCGAAGGGCGGTTCGAACAGCCCTCTGACTTCGTCGAGGATCAGGGCGGCATTTACTAGCTGGCTCTAGACCTAACTTTACAATCGTCGTCCGAGCGCTAGGTGGGCGGACTAATCGTTTGAGGAATTGGATTATGCGTGCCGAAGGGCAGGCCTATATCGACCGTATCGAAGCTGCACTTGCTCTCGTACGCCAGTCGCTGGATTGGGAGCGTGCACTTCGTCGCCTGGACGAGCTGGACGCGCGCGTGCAGGATCCCACCCTTTGGGATGATCCGAAAAAGGCTCAGGCCATCACCCAGGAACAAAAGCGTCTCGAAACCGCGATCAATACGGTCCGTGAGATCGAAAGCGAAATGGGCGATGCCATCGAGTTCGTCGAGATGGGCGATGCCGAGGGCGACGACGAGGTGGTCAAGGATGGCCTCACGAGCCTCGCAGCGCTGGCGGATCGTGCCGACCGCGACAAGGTACAGGCCCTGCTGTCGGGAGAGGCCGACGGCAACGATACCTACATCGAAATCCACGCCGGCGCCGGTGGTACCGAGAGTCAGGACTGGGCGGAGATGCTCTTCCGGATGTATGGCCGCTGGGCGGAGCGTCGCGGTTTCAAGGTAGAGACGGTCGAATACCAGGCCGGCGATCAGGCCGGGATCAAAAGCGCGACTCTGCTTCTCAAGGGAGAGAATGCCTATGGCTATGCAAAGACCGAAAGCGGCGTGCACCGCCTCGTCCGCATCAGCCCATATGACAGTTCGGCCCGTCGTCACACCAGCTTCAGTTCGGTCTGGGTCTATCCTGTGATCGACGACGATATCGATATCGAGATCAATCCTTCCGACCTCAAGATCGATACCTACCGCGCGTCCGGCGCAGGCGGACAGCACGTCAACACGACCGATTCTGCCGTGCGCATAACGCACCAGCCTACCGGCATCGTCGTCGCGAGCCAGAACGATCGCAGCCAGCACAAGAACAAGGCTACGGCCATGAACATGCTCAAGGCGCGGCTATTCGAGCGCGAGATGGCAGAGCGCGAGGCTGCGGCATCGGGCGAGTATCAGGAGAAAAGCGAGATCGGGTGGGGGCACCAGATCCGCAGCTATGTTCTTCAGCCCTATCAGATGGTCAAGGACCTGCGGACCGGAGTACAGTCGCCCACTCCCGACGATGTGCTCGACGGCGCGCTCGACCCTTTCATTTCGGCTGCGCTCGCCCAGCGCGTGACAGGCGAGAAGATCGAGGTGGAGGATACCGAGTGACGCGGCGTGTGCCGTTCCTGTTTCTTGCTTCGCTGCTGGCGTCGGCGTGTGTGGAGCAGCCGGAAGACGAACCGCTGTTTCCCGAACCTGATCGGCCAGTGTCGGAGATTGGATCCAACCAGTTTTCTACCGAGGATCAGCGCGATAGCCGCGGAGAGGCCCAGACAGTCATGGACCTTGCCGAAATCACGCCAGGCATGACCGTGGCTGATATCGGTGCGGGCAACGGCTACTATACTGTTCGCCTGGCCGACCGGGTCGGTGCCGATGGTCGTGTGCTTGCGCAGGATATCGACCAGAGGGCCCTGGATCGCCTCGGCCGCCGCGTCGAACGCTACAGGCTGGACAATGTCTCGATCCGTCGTGGCGAACTTGCTGATCCTAAACTGCCCGACAACAGCTTCGACCGCATCTTCATGGTCCACATGTATCACGAGATTGGCCAGCCTTACGAGTTCCTCTGGCGCATGTGGCCTGCCTTGCGAAGCGAAGGGCAGGTCATTGTGGTCGATATCGATCGACCTACCGATCAGCACGGCATTGCGCCGAAGCTGCTGTTTTGCGAGTTCGAACAGGTGGGATTCAAGCTCGTGGAGTTCGTCGAGCGTCCCGATCTTAACGGGTATTTCGCACGCTTCGAACGCGCCGAAACGCGTCCCGACCCTGAAGCGATCACTGCTTGTCCCAACACCTGACATACCCTGCCCGAAAGCCTCTTTCGCCAACTCAGGCGCTGCCAATCAAACGAAATTTCCTGCGCCCTTTTCAGTGTCAGGACGGGGTGCTAGGCGCAGCCTCAAATAGTACGCAAAGGTGAGGAGTACCGTCTGGGATGGCAAATTTCCCGACCAGTTTTGACCGTGACGATCTGCTGAAGTGCGCGCGGGGCGAGTTATTCGGTCCTGGCAACGCACAATTGCCCGAGCCGCCGATGCTGATGATGGACCGGATTACCGATATTTCCGGCGATGGCGGCCCCCATGGCAAGGGCCATGTGGTCGCGGAATTCGACATCAAGCCGGACCTGTGGTTCTTCGAATGCCATTTCCCCGGCAATCCGATCATGCCTGGCTGTCTTGGCCTGGATGGGCTGTGGCAGCTTACCGGCTTCAACCTGGGCTGGCGTGGCTGGGAAGGGCGCGGCTATGCGCTCGGTGTCGGTGAGGTCAAGCTGACGGGCATGGTGCGGCCCGACCGCAAGATGCTCACTTATTACGTGGATTTCACCAAGGCGATTCAAACCCGTCGCTTGACGATGGGTGTGGCCGACGGCCGTGTAGAGGCCGATGGCGAAGTCATCTATCAAGTCAAAGATATGAAAGTCGCCTTGTCAGAGGCGTGAGAGGATAACATGCGTCGAGTCGTCGTAACCGGTCTGGGGATCGTCTCCTCGATTGGCAATAATGCCGCCGAAGTGCTGGCCGCGCTGAAAACGGGCAAATCCGGCATCACCTTCAACGAAGAAATGGCCGAACATGGCTTCCGCTCGCAGATTGCTGGGGCGGTCGACCTCGACGTTTCCGAGCATGTGGACAAGCGCACCCTGCGCTTCATGGGGCCCGGTGCGGCCTACGCCCATATTGCCATGGAGCAGGCCATTGCCGATGCCGGGCTGGAGGAAAAGGACGTCATCAACCCGATGACCGGCCTTATCGCCGGATCGGGCGGCCCCTCCACCTCGGCTATGCTTGCGGCCCACCAGACGGTGCTGAAGACTGGCGCGACCAAGCGCATCGGACCGTTTGCTGTGCCCAAGTGCATGTCTTCCACCGTGAGTGCCAACCTTGCCACGGCCTATCAGATCAAGGGCATGAACTTTTCCATTACTTCGGCCTGTTCCACCTCGCTGCATTGCATCGGCATGGCGGCACAACAGATTGCGATGGGTAACCAGGACGTGATGTTCGGCGGCGGTGGCGAAGAACTGGACTGGACGCTGTCGTGCCTGTTCGATGCCATGGGCGCGATGTCGAGCAAATATAATGACACGCCAGAACGTGCCTCGCGCGCTTTCGATGCGGACAGGGATGGCTTCGTGATCAGCGGTGGCGGTGCCATTGTGGTTCTGGAAAGCCTCGAGCATGCTCAGGCACGCGGCGCGAAAATCTACGCCGAAGTTACCGGTTTCGGCGCTACGTCGGACGGGGCTGACATGGTTGCTCCTTCGGGCGAGGGCGGGGAGCGTGCCATGCGCGGCGCGCTTCGCACGCTCGGCGAGGATCGCAAGGTGAGCTATATCAACGCGCATGGCACCTCGACGCCCGTGGGCGATGTAGGCGAGATAGAGGCGGTGCGCCGGGTATTTGGCGAAGGTGCGATCCCGCCGGTTAGTTCGACCAAGTCTATGACCGGACACAGCCAGGGGGCTACTGGCGCACAGGAGGCGATCTACTGCCTGCTGGCACTGGAGCATGATTTCATCATTCCTTCGATCAATGTCGAAACACTCGATCCGGCACTGAAACCGGAAGAAATCGCGACCGAGATGGTCGCGGATGCCGGACTCGATACGGTGATGACCAATTCCTTCGGATTTGGCGGCACTAATGGTTCAATGCTGCTGTCGAAATTTCACGGGTGAAATCAAGGTTGTGATCACTATAGTTAAGGTAGATTGAGAATGGGCGTTCTGGCAGGAAAACGCGGTCTTGTGATGGGTGTGGCCAATGATCGGTCAATCGCCTGGGGGATCGCCAAGGCTTGTTCCGACGCAGGCGCTGAGCTCGCTTTTTCCTATCAGGGCGACGCGTTCCAGAAGCGGGTGGAACCGCTTGCCAAGAGTGTTGGTTCGGATTTCCTGCTCGATGTGAATGTCACCGACGATGCCTCGCTCGACGCTGCTTTCGGTGCCTTGCAGGATCGATGGGGTAGGCTGGATTTCGTGATCCACGCCATCGCCTATTCCGATAAGTCGGAACTGACGGGCCGCATTCTCGACACCTCGCGGGCGAATTTCAGGAATTCCCTGGATATTTCCGCCTACAGCCTGATCGAAATCTCCCGCCGCGCCCATCCGATGATGGTGGAACATGGCGGCACGGTGCTGACACTGAGCTACATGGGCTCCAACCGCGTAGCGCCGAATTACAATGTGATGGGCGTGGCCAAGGCGGCGCTTGAATCGGCGGTACGTTATCTGGCCAACGACCTTGGGCCTGAAGGCATTCGCGTCAACGCGATCAGCCCCGGGCCGATGAAAACGCTGGCCGGCTCGGCCATCGGCGGTGCGCGCAAAACCTTCAAGCATACCGAGGCCAACGCGCCGCTACGCGCCAACGCCACGCTGGAGGCGGTGGGCGGCACGGCAGTCTACCTTTGTTCGGACGCTGGGGCCTGCACGACCGGCGAGATTATCCGCGTGGATGGCGGCTTCCACGTTCTGGGCATGCCGCAACACGACAATCTGTGAGCGGCGCTGGCCTCGGACACGGAGCGAGCTCAAACTAAGGCCGGGTTTAACGCCACAATTGCATCGACCTGATAGCATCGGGCATTTTTTCGTCCGTATCTGGCCGGGATAAAGTACGCTCGACGATCCGCCATTTGCGCCTGACCTTCGATTTCTGCCACAAGTCCATCAGCCAGGTTTCGCCCGACCATTCGTGATCGCCCATGGTTGCGTCGAGCGTCATGCGGGTCGCGAAAACCGCGGTGGGTCCGTGGCGGCGGACGTAGACTTCGTCAAAGCGATAACCAGAACAGCGAAAACGCGTGGTCGCTGCTTCCAGCCAGCTCGCGCGGTCGAGGATCGCGGGGCTTCTCGAGCCCAACAGGAAAATGAAATCCCGCGCGGCCAAAGCTTTCATCTGGTTGCGATCACGCTGCACCCAGCTTCGCATCCACAAATGCTCGAGTGCTTCGATTTTCGAGGCGAATTCATCCATGACGGCAATCGCTTACAGCATGGCGCGCGGGGAGCAAGAGCCGTCAGCCGAGACCGCTAAGCACCTGGTCCGGTGGTCGGTGTCCATCGGCCCACATACGAATGTTCGCGATGACCTTGTGCCCCGAATCCTCCCGGCCTTCACGAGTAGCGCTCCCGATATGGGGGAGGGTCATCACATTCGGATGCCGGATCAAGCGTTCGTCGACATTCGGCTCGTCCGGATACACATCTAGTCCGGCTCCGGCGAGATGGCCGCTTTCGAGCGCCGCGATAAGCGCTTCCTGGTCGACCAGGTCGCCGCGCGCAGTGTTGATGAGGCTCGCACCCTGTTTCATCAGCGATAGACGTCGTTCGTCGATCAGGTGATGGTTTCCGGGGGTGGCCGGACAGTGCAGCGTAAGGATATCCGCCTGCGCGACGAGATCATCGAGATCTTCGACCCAGCTTGCAGCGAACATGCGTTCGATCGCCTCGGGCAGGCGCTTGCGGTTATGATAGGCAATTTCGAGCCCGAACGCCCGTGCCCTGTGCGCAACCGCCTGACCAATCCGCCCCATGCCCACGATGCCCAGGGTCTTACCGCCGAGCTTGCGGCCAAGCATGGCGGTAGGCGCCCATCCGGTCCATTCGCCGCTGCGGATCAGTTGCACGCCTTCACGGATTCTGCGCGGCACACCGATGATACCGGCCATAGTCAGATCGGCCGTATCGTCGGTAAAGACGCCCGGGGTATTCGTTACCATGATCTTCGCCCTTGCGGCGGCGTCCAGATCGATATGCTCCGTACCGGCACCGAAATTGGCGATCAGGCCTAGATTCTCGCCAGCCTGCGAAATCATCTCCCCGTCGATGCGGTCGGTAACGGTTGGCACAAGTACGTCGCAATCCTGCATCGCTTCCAGCAATTGGTCACGGGTCAGCGGCATATCGGACGCATTGGTGCGCACGTCGAACAATTCGCTCATGCGGTCCTCGACGGATGGCCCGAGGCGCCGGGTCACCACGACACGCGGTTTCCGGTTGAGACGTTTCTCGGGATCGGATGCGGATGTCGATGTCGTTACCATGCAATCCAACTCGCTACGCTTTCCGCATTGGAAGGGTCAAGCAATGCTTGTGAGCGAGTGAGGCTCCCGGTATTGGGGGAGGGCATGATAGTTCGTTTAATTCTTGCCCTGTCGGCACTTATGTTGGCCACATCGGCCCAAGCACAGGATCGCGAAGTTCCATATTGGGCAAGCCTCCGGGCCGACGAGATCAACATGCGTGTCGGGCCGAGCGCCGATTACAAGATCGATTGGGTCTACCGGCGCAGGGGACTACCGGTGAAGGTGATCCGCGTGATGGAAGGATGGCGGTTGATCGAGGATCCCGATGGGGCCCGTGGCTGGGTGGCAGCACGACTACTCGATCCGGATCGGGGGGCACTTGTGATCGGGAAAAGTCCTGCAGCCATGCACGAAGATGATGATGAGGCTTCGAAGGTGAAGTGGCGATTGGAGCCGGGCGTGGTAGGAAGGCTGGGCGATTGCGATGACGGATGGTGCGAATTCACTGTCGGCGAACGTGAAGGCTGGGTTCGTCAGGAGAGCCTCTGGGGCGCCGGGGAACCCTGAAAATTTCAGTCGCACGGATTGAAAAAGGGCGACTGTAAGCCGCCCCTTTCGGAATTTCAGAGAGTTACGCGAGAGCGGACAATCGCGTCCGTGTCCTACGCGCCAAGCCTAGACGATTTCCACGGCCACTGCGGTGGCTTCGCCGCCACCGATGCACAGGCTGGCCACGCCCTTCTTCTTACCCTGGCTCTTGAGCGCGTTGAGCAACGTAACGATGATACGCGCGCCGCTGGCACCGATAGGATGGCCGAGTGCAGTGCCGCCGCCGTTTACGTTGATCTTGTCATGCGGGATGCCGATGTCCCGCATGGCGAACATGGCGACACAGGCGAAGGCTTCGTTGACTTCCCACAGGTCGACATCGTCCGCTTTCCAGCCAGCCTGATCCAGCACCTTCTGGATTGCGCCGATCGGAGCGACGGTAAATTGCGCCGGTTCCTGCGCATGCGCCGACATGGCCACGATCCTTGCGACTGGTTGCTGGCCGTTCTCCTTAGCAACGCTTTCGCGGGTCAGAACTACCGCCGCCGCACCGTCCGAGATCGACGAGGAGGTGGCAGCCGTGATGGTGCCGTCCTTGGCAAAGGCGGGGCGCAGTTGCGGGATCTTGTCGGGATTGCCACGACCGGGAGCCTCATCCGTGTCGACCGTCACCTCGCCCTTGCGGGTCGAAACGGTGACCGGCACTACCTCGCTCGCAAAGGCGCCGCTTTCGATTGCGGCATTTGCCCGACGCAGAGATTCGATAGAATACTCGTCCATTTCCTCGCGCGTCATCTGGTATTCGTCGGCGGTGCGTTGGGCGAAACTACCCATAGCCCGTCCTTCCTCGTAAGCGTCTTCGAGACCGTCTAGGAACATGTGGTCGTAGGTCGTGTCATGGCCGATACGCGCGCCGCTGCGATGCTTCTTCAGGAGGTAGGGCGCGTTGGTCATGCTCTCCATACCGCCTGCGACGACATAGTCGATCGTCCCGCTGGCGAGCGCCTCTGCACCCATGATGACCGTCTGCATGCCGCTGCCGCAAACCTTGTTGACCGTGGTCGCCTGTACCGACTTGGGCAGACCGGCCTTGATCGAAGCCTGGCGGGCAGGGGCCTGACCGAGACCGGCCGGAAGAACGCAGCCCATGTAAGTGCGGTCGAACTTGTCGACTGGCACTCCAGAACGCTCGACCGCAGCCTTTACCGCCGTGGCGCCAAGATCCGTCGCGGATGCATCGGAGAGGGCGCCCTGCATGCTGCCCATCGGGGTACGTGCGTAGGACAGGATGACGACGGGATCGTTTGCGCTGAACTGGCTCATGCTTGTGCTGGTCCTTGTTGTCTGGAATATCTGCCACTCGAGATAGGACTTGTGCTGCTGCAGCGCAACATAGACCCGGGGAGAATATGATGGCGGACGATCGCAAGCTCGAGATGGAAGACGTCCTACGCAAGCAGCGCGCGGTGTTCACCGCAGCGCGCCCCGAACCGATCGAAGCTCGCAAGAGCCGCATAGAGCGCGCGATGAAGCTCCTCAAGGAACACGGCGACGATCTGTGCAAGGTGATGAGCGGCGATTTCGGCAACCGCTCTCCGATGCAATCGATGATTACCGATATCGCGGGCACGGTGAATTTCGGCAAATACTGCCTGAAACATGTCAACAAATGGTCGAAGCCCGAGCGGCGCAGCGTGCAGTTCCCGCTTGGTTTATTAGGCGCGAAAGCGGAACTGCGTTACGAGCCGAAAGGTGTGATCGGCATTCTCAGCCCATGGAATTTCCCGGTCAATCTTACCTTTGGCCCATTGATGCAGGTTTTCGCCGCGGGTAATCGGGCGATGATCAAGCCGAGCGAATTCACTGCCAAGACCAGCCTGATGATGCAGGAACTGATCGCGGAATACTTCACGCCCGACGAATGCGCCGTCTTCACCGGTGGACCGGAAGTTGCCGCAGCGTTCTCCGAATTGCCCTTCGATCATCTGGTCTTCACAGGTTCGACAGCTACAGGTCGCAAGGTGATGGAAGCCGCGTCGAAGCACCTCGTGCCCGTTACGTTGGAACTCGGCGGCAAGAGCCCTGTCTTCCTTGGCGAAAGTGCCGATTTCGCCAAGGCGGGCGAGCGGATCGCTTTGGGGAAGATGATGAATGCGGGCCAGATCTGCCTTGCGCCCGATTACATGTACGTCCCCGAAAGCAGGCAGGACGAGGCGATACATGGCGTGTGGCAAGGCACGGCCAAAATGTACCCGAGCCTGCTCGAGAATGACGACTATGCCAGCCTTGTTTCCGACCGTCACTTCGACCGGTTGCAGGACATGGTTGCCGATGCACGCGACAAGGGCGCCGAGGTGATCGAAGTCAATCCTGGCAATGAGGGTTTCGGCACCAGCAATGCGCGCAAGATGCCGCTCACCATCCTCAAGGGAGTGACCGATGATATGAAGGCAATGCAGGAGGAAATCTTCGGACCAGTCCTGCCAGTCAAAACCTACCGTCAGATCGACGAGGCGATCGATTATGTTAACGAGAACGACCGCCCGTTGGGTCTCTACTATTTTGGTGAAGACAAGGGCGAACGCGAAAAGGTGCTCACCCGGACTATCAGCGGCGGCGTGACGGTCAACGATGTGATCTTCCACGTCTCGATGGAAGACCTACCGTTCGGCGGCGTCGGCGCAAGCGGCATGGGCAGTTACCACGGCGTGGAGGGTTTCCGTGAATTCAGCCATGCGCGAAGCGTTTATACCCAGCCCAGCATCGACGTGGCAAAGCTGGGCGGGTTCAAGCCTCCCTATGGGCCTGCAACCCGGAAGGTGGTGAAAACGATGATGAAATAGGGATCGTCCGCGGCCAGCCGCATCGTTTCCTTGAAAATACAATAGAGCGACGCGCTTCCGGCTCAATCGGCGTCCTTGCTATATGCAAATTCGGCGAAGCCAACCATGATTGCCTCCCAATAGGCGAGGTTGTCCATGAAGAGCTCCTTCGACATGCCTCCGGCTTCGAGATCCACGTCCATCTCGATTACCGGATCGCGGTCTTTATCGAGATAGATGCGGCCGAAGCGGTTCTCCGCTGCATAGCTATTCATCTCCTCCAGCGTCGGCTTCGTCTCCGGTGTGAACGCGGTATAGAACTGGACTGACTTGCAGCCCGTACCATCCTCCTCGCAGTCGAAGGGCAGGATCAGGAAATTATAGCCTGCCATGCCGGTCATAATATGGTGATCGCCACCTTCTCCCTCGATTGTGGCGCGATAGCCTTCTTCGTGCAGCAATTCCGCAATCTGGGATACATCGGCAGTGATGTTTTTTGCGGCGAGCGGTGCTGCGAGAAGCAGCGACGCGGCCAGCGCAGCGCCCGAAACAGCTTGTTTGATCATCCGGAATTACCCCCTTCGCAAGAATCCCTCATTCAGCCATGTTGGCAACATGTTAACAGGCATTCAATCGCCAAGGTGACAATCGCCCGAATCTCTGCCTGTCTGGCCCTTGCACCATTCTGGCGAGAGGCCTAGAGGCGGGCCCGCAAACATCACCCAGACGGAATCATACGTGGTCGACCTCGAACAATATCTTCCGATCCTGATCTTCCTGTTTATAGCGGCGGGACTTTCAGCCCTGTTCGTATTCCTGCCGATGGGTGTCTCGCGCCTGACCGGGGCGCACCAGCCAACGGCGGAGAAGTACAGCGAGTACGAGTGCGGCTTTCCCGCATTCGAGGATCCGCGCAGCCAATTTGATGTGCGTTTCTATCTCGTTGCTATCCTCTTCATCATCTTCGACCTCGAAGCGGCTTTCCTCTTTCCCTGGGCGGTCAGTCTCGACCTGACCGGTTGGCCGGGCTGGATCACCATGATGGTATTCCTCGGCGAACTGATCGTCGGCTTCGCCTACGCCTGGAAAGTCGGCGCGCTGGAGTGGGAGTAACGACATGAACACCCCCCAGACCCTCACTCCTGCAGCAAGGCCCGGCGAAGTGCGCCAGCCCGATGCGGATTATTTCAATGCGCTCCAGACCGAAGTGAATGACAAGGGCTTCCTTGTTACTTCGACCGAAGACCTGTTCCAGTGGGCCCGCACAGGCTCGCTGTGGTGGATGACCTTCGGCCTCGCTTGCTGTGCTGTCGAGATGATTCACGTCAACATGCCGCGTTACGACATGGAGCGTTTCGGCGTCGCCCCGCGCGCGTCCCCGCGCCAGAGCGACGTGATGATCGTTGCCGGTACGTTGTGCAACAAGATGGCACCCGCACTGCGCAAGGTCTATGACCAGATGTCAGAGCCTAAGTACGTCATATCGATGGGCAGCTGTGCCAATGGCGGTGGCTATTACCACTATAGCTACAGTGTTGTGCGCGGCTGCGACCGGATCGTACCAGTCGACATCTATGTTCCTGGCTGTCCGCCGACCGCCGAAGCGCTGCTCTATGGAGTGATGCAGTTGCAGCGGAAGATTCGCCGCGTCGGTACGATCGAGCGTTGAGGGAACAGGCGATGGCTACACTTCATTCCGCGCCCCGCTTTACCCAGATCGACGGGCTGACCAGCACGCTTTCGGGTGCGCTCGGGGAACATCTTGTCGAGGCTCATGAGGAGCATGGCGAGCTCCTGCTCACGGTGCATCGCGCCTCGGTCGAAGATGCCCTGCGTATCCTGCGTGATGCTCATGACTACCAGCAGTTGATGGAAATTGCCGGGGTCGACTATCCGGGCCGTGCGGAACGGTTCGAGGTTGTCTACATGCTCTTGAGCCTGACGCAGAACAGCCGCATCATGGTCAAGTGCACTGCATCTGAAGATACGCCGGTGCCGACCGTCACGACTCTGTGGCCGAATGCGGGCTGGCTCGAACGCGAAGTGTTCGACATGTATGGCGTATTGTTCGATGGAAATACCGACCTGCGCCGCATCCTGACTGATTACGGCTTCGAGGGGCACCCCTTCCGCAAGGACTTCCCCCTCACTGGCTATGTAGAGCTGCGCTATTCCGAAGACGAAAAGCGCGTTGTCTACGAACCCGTCGAACTTGCCCAGGATCTCCGCCAGTTCGATTTCATGAGCCCATGGGAAGGTGCGGATTACGTCCTTCCGGGTGACGAGAAGGCAAGTACATCACCGGTCGATGATCCCAAAGTCACGGAGAAGCCCTCCGATACCGGAGCGGGTAAGGACACCGACGAAAAGGCAGCCGATAAGGTCAGTGCAGGTGCCCCGGCCGAAGAGGATGCGGGCGAGGGCATTCCTGCTCCTGCGCCTACCGAAGATCAGCCGGATCGTGCCAAGCGCAAAGGCAAAGCCAAAGATACAGCAGCTGCGACACAGCCTCTGAAGAAAAAGACTGCTCGGAAAAAAGCTCCTGCGAAGAGCAAATCTCAAGTCAAGAAGAAGGGTGACAAGTAATGCGTTTGGTAATCTTGCCGCTTTCGATCTTGGCACTCGCCGCTTGCTCGCAGGAACCTGCAGGAGTGCAG
Organism: Qipengyuania huizhouensis; assembly: GCF_019711635.1. GTDB lineage: Bacteria > Pseudomonadota > Alphaproteobacteria > Sphingomonadales > Sphingomonadaceae > Qipengyuania > Qipengyuania huizhouensis. The sequence goes on from NZ_JAIGNT010000008.1 coordinate 44,634, forward strand.
GAAAGTGCCGACGACTTTGCGAACCGTATCGGTCAGCAAGAAGCTGGGACCCAACTCGATCCCTCGCAGCCCGATCCAAACGCACCGAACGTTGCGGTGGCCGCACCTCCTTCTGACGCGAACCTTACCCAGCTTCAGCGCCTTGGCGATATCGGTGGGGTAAATCTGGGGCCCCGCGAAGGCGGCTGCACCTTCATGGTCGGAAATCAGGAAATGATTATTGCAGCCGGAATGAAGGAACCCACTCTTCCCGGCAAGGCGGTTGTCCGCGTTGGCGATACGCTGGTCATGACGGATGCGGGACCTGGCGGTCTGGCTGGCATCAAGTCGGGTACAACGTTTACGGGCGAAGGCTTCTCCATCCAGGTTGCGCCGGCTGCTGGCGAGGGCCAGAGCCGCCCGGCCAATGTCGTCGTGACCGACGCGGCAGGCAATTCGCAAAACTATTCCGGCAACTGGATCTGCGCATGAGTAGTGCATTGCACATCGAGGAATCGCCGACCACCGGCGACGAAACGATCACCAATTACACGATCAACTTCGGGCCCCAGCATCCCGCAGCGCACGGTGTGTTGCGCATGGTCATGGAACTGGATGGCGAAATCATCGAGCGGATCGACCCCCATGTCGGCCTGTTACATCGCGGCACTGAAAAGCTGATAGAGCACAAGACCTATCTGCAAGCGCTGCCCTATTTCGACCGGCTCGATTACTGCAGTCCGCTATGCCAGGAGCACAGCTATGTCCTCGCGATCGAAAAGCTGCTCAATGTCGAGGTGCCCGAGCGAGCGCAGTATCTTCGCGTCCTGTTCGCCGAACTGACCCGCATCTGCAACCACATGCTCAACATCGGCGCGCACGTCATGGACGTAGGCGCGATGACTCCGAACCTGTGGGTGTTCGAACTGCGCGAGGACTGCATGAATTTCTTCGAGCGCGCGAGTGGCGCCCGGATGCATAGCGCGTGGTTCCGCCCCGGCGGAGTGCACCAGGATGTACCCGAAAAGCTGCTCGTCGATATCGGCGAATGGCTCGACACGCGACTGCCCGAACTCTTCGGAGACGCGATGAGCCTCGTGCTCGACAATCGCATCTTCAAGCAGCGCAACGTCGATATTGCTGTGGTGAGCAAGGACGATGCCGTGGCCTGGGGCTTCTCCGGCCCGATGATTCGTGCCGCGGGCATTCCCTGGGACTTGCGCAAGTCGCAACCTTACGATGTCTACGACCGCATGGAGTTCGACATTCCAGTCGGCACCAATTCGGATTGTTACGACCGCTTCGTGGTGCGCGTGAAGGAAGTTTACGAAAGCGCGAAGATCATCAAGCAGTGCCTGCGCGATATGCCATCAGGGCCGGTCGCGAGCGACGACCGCAAGGTTGCTCCGCCCAAGCGCGCCGAGATGAAGCAGTCGATGGAAGCGCTGATCCACCACTTCAAGCTCTATACCGAGGGCTTCCACGTGCCCGCGGGCGAGGTTTATGTGGCTACCGAAAGTCCGAAAGGCGAATTCGGCGTCTACCTGGTCAGCGACGGGTCGAACAAACCCTATCGCTGCAAGATTCGTCCGACGGCCTTCAGCCATCTGCAAGCAATGGATTTCATGTCGAAGGGTCACATGCTACCCGATGCCACCGCCATCCTTGGTGCCATCGACGTCGTGTTCGGGGAGTGCGACCGCTAATGGCCGACCGTAACCCCGCAGCCGATACTCCAGAACTGCGCGAGCGCTGGGGTGCTTTCGAGTTCACCGAAAGCTACCGCGCGAAGGCGGACAAGGCGATTGCGCGTTATCCCGAAGGGCGCCAGCGCTCGGCGGTAATGCCGCTGCTTGATCTTGCCCAGCGACAGGTCGGCGAAGAAACCGATACGCAGGGCTGGCTGCCGCTGCCGGTGATCGAATATGTCGCCGACTATCTCGATATGCCGGTCATCCGCGTGCTCGAGGTTGCGACCTTCTATTTTATGTACAACCTCAAGCCGGTGGGCAAATTCCACGTGCAGGTCTGCGGCACGACGCCCTGCATGCTGCGCGGTTCGGATGGATTGTTCGAGACTTGCAAGAAACGCGGCATGGAGAAAGGCCGCGTTTCCGACGACGGCCTCTGGACCCTCACCGAAGTCGAATGCATGGGCAATTGCGCCACCGCGCCGATGGTCCAGATCAACGACGACAATTACGAAGATTTGACGCCAGAGCGTCTCGACGAAATCCTCGATGAACTGGCCGAAGGCAAGCAGCCGAAGACCGGCACGCAGGAGCCCGGTCGTCACACCAGCGAACCAGCCAATGCGCTAAGTTCGCTCGAGAAGATGACCGAAGAAAATCACGATTACCGGAGTGAATGGTGATGGATAGCTCGATCATCACGATCATCCTCACGATCCTTGCGGTCGTGATTGCCTGGAAAGTGCTGAAGGGCGTCATCAAGACAGTCGCACTGGTCGCAATCCTGATTGTCGCAGCAATCCTCGTGTTTGGGGGAGGCTTCTGATGCTTGCTGACAAGGATCGTATATTTACCAACCTCTACGGCTTCCAGGACTGGGGCCTGAAGGCAGCGCAGCAGCGTGGCGACTGGGACGATACCAAGGCCCTGATCGCTCGCGGGCACGACAACATCATCGAGGAAGTGAAGGCCTCTGGCCTTCGCGGGCGCGGCGGTGCTGGCTTCCCGACCGGCCTGAAATGGTCGTTCATGCCGAAGGAAAGCAAGGACGGCCGCCCGAGTTTTCTTGTCATCAATGCTGACGAATCCGAGCCAGGCTCTTGCAAAGACAGGGAAATTATTCGTCACGATCCGCACAAGCTGATCGAAGGTGCGCTGGTTTCCGGTTACGCCATGAGGGCGAGGGCGGCCTATATCTACATTCGCGGGGAATACATCCGCGAGGCCGAGACGCTGCAGGCCGCTATCGACGAGGCCTATGATGCAGGCCTGATTGGCAAGAACGCCGCCAAATCCGGATACGATTTCGATGTTTTCCTGCACCGCGGTGCAGGCGCCTACATCTGCGGCGAAGAAACCGCGATGATCGAAAGCCTTGAGGGCAAGAAGGGGCAACCCCGCCTCAAGCCTCCGTTCCCGGCAGGCGCGGGCCTTTACGGCTGTCCGACTACAGTCAACAATGTAGAATCAATTGCCGTCGTCCCGACAATCCTTCGTCGCGGTGCAAGCTGGTTCGCTAGCTTCGGGCGCGAAAACAACAAGGGTACCAAGCTGTTCCAGATCAGCGGGCACGTGAACAAGCCCTGCGTGGTCGAGGAAGCACTCTCCATTCCATTCAGCGAACTGATAGAGAAGCATTGCGGCGGCATCACCGGCGGCAAGGACAATTTGCTTGCTGTGATCCCTGGCGGCTCTTCGGTCCCTCTGGTCCCGGCAGAGCAGATCTGGGATGCGCCGATGGACTTCGACGGGTTGAAAGATCTCGGCTCTGGCCTCGGTACGGCGGGTGTAATCGTCATGGACAAGTCGACCGACATCGTCCGCGCGATCAGCCGTATCAGCTATTTCTACAAGCACGAGTCCTGTGGCCAATGCACGCCCTGCCGTGAAGGTACGGGCTGGATGTGGCGTATGATGGAGCGCCTGCGGACCGGCGACGCGGCGATCGAGGAAATCGACATGCTCCAGCAGGTCACCAAACAGGTCGAAGGACACACCATCTGCGCGCTGGGTGACGCTGCCGCCTGGCCGATCCAGGGCCTCATCCGGCATTTCCGCCCGGAACTCGAGCGGCGGATCGAAGAGCATAACGCACAGTTCGCGGAGGCTGCGGAATGAAGCGCCTCCTTCTCCTCTTTGCCTTTGGGCTAGCATTCGCCACGCCTGCATATGCGCAGCTATCGCCCGGAACTTCAGGGTTCTCCTCTGCCCCGACTACTGCGAGTGAAGCCGAGTACTGGATCATGATCCGCCGCCTTGGCGTTTGTCTGGCCGATGCGAAACATCATCAATCGATTACCTTCATCACTTCGTCACCGGGATCCAAGGAAGAAGACGCGGCCTTTTCCGAGCTTTTTCATCGCAACACCAACCGATGCATGGGCAACTTCGTCAGTGCATCGATGCTCCGCAACCATGTGCGAGGTTCGGTGGCGGAAGGGCTGCTGAACCTGATGGACGAGGAAGAAATCCGCAAGGCCGTGATTTTGCCGTCGCAAGCGCCCGAAGAGATCCGCTCCATTCATGAATTCGCCTATTGCTATGTGGCCAATCATCCGCAGACAGCTTACCAGTTTCTGGACGAAACGCGGGTCGGCACAAAGGGCGAAATCGCCGCAATTCGGCAGATGGCCACCGATTTTGGCCCGTGCCTTCCCGAAGGCGTGTCTATCGAAATCAATCCCGTAAACGTGAGAGCAGCCATCGCAGAAGCGTATTATCGCCTGCTGACGGCAATGCCTCCGGCCCAACTTCAAGGTTCCTGAGAATGCCTAAAGTCACCGTAGACGGACAGGAAATCGAAGTCCCGGAAGGCGCGACCGTACTTCAGGCCTGCGAGCTTGCGGGCAAGGAAATTCCGCGCTTCTGCTATCACGAGCGGCTGAGCATCGCCGGCAACTGCCGCATGTGCCTGGTCGAGGTAAAGCCCGGACCGCCCAAGCCGCAGGCAAGCTGCGCGCTGCCCGCAACGGACGGGCAGGAAATCCGCACGGATACTCCGATGGTCAAAACCGCGCGGGAAGGGGTGATGGAGTTCCTTCTCATCAATCATCCGCTCGATTGCCCGATTTGCGATCAGGGCGGCGAATGCGATCTGCAGGACCAGTCGATCGCCTATGGTCGCGGCGCGACGCGCTACACGATGAACAAGCGAGCCGTGACCGAGAAGTATATGGGCCCGCTGATCAAGACGATCATGACCCGCTGCATCCACTGCACCCGGTGCGTGCGCTTCAGCGAAGAAATCGCCGGCGTTGACGAAATCGGCGCGCTGGGTCGCGGCGAAGACATGGAAATCACGACTTATCTCGAACAGGCTGCTGAGCACGAACTGTCTGCCAATGTGATCGACTTGTGTCCGGTCGGTGCACTCACTTCGCGCCCCTATGCATTCGAGGCACGTCCGTGGGAGCTCAAGAAGACGCTCAGCATCGACGTATCCGATGCCGTCGGCGCGAACATTCGCCTCGACAGTCGCGGGCGCGAAGTTATGCGCGCGCTTCCGCGGATCAACGACGACGTCAACGAGGAATGGATCTCGGACAAGGCGCGCTACCAGATAGACGGCCTTTCGCGTCGCCGTCTCGACAAGGTATTCATGCGCCAGAAATCGGGAAAAGGGCGCGGGAAGCTCCAGGAGGCGAGTTGGGACGAGGCCTTTAAGGCCATCGCCAAAGCCAAGCCGGGCAAGGACATAGCCGCGATCGCTGGAGACATGGTCGATTGCGAAACGATGTTCGCCGCCAAGGCGCTGCTCAAGGCGTGCGGTTCGACCTTGCTCGAAGGGCGTCAGACGGGGATGGATTACGACGTATCGAACCTTGCAGCGGTCAATTTCAATTCGACCTTTGCCGGGATCGAGACCGCCGATGCTATCCTGATCGTGGGCAGCCATATTCGCTGGGAAGCGCCGCTCGTGAACGTGCGCCTCCGCAAGGCGGTGAAACGCGGCGCCAAGGTTTTCGTCGTCGGCCCCTTCTGGGACACGACATATCCGGCGGTATTCCTTGGCGACGAGCTATCGGTACTGGGCGATCTTCCGGATGAAGTGGCCGAAGTGTTCAATTCCGCCGAGCGTCCGGCTATCATCATGGGCGGTGCCGCCCTGGCGCAAGGTGCGCTTGGAGCAGGCCTGCGCTTCGCCGACCAGTTCCAGTTGGTCCGTGATGGCTGGAACGGCTTCAACGTGCTGCACTTCTCTGCTGCGCGTATGGGCGGTCTCATGCTCGGCTACGCCCAAAAGGGCGGGATGAAGGATATCGTCGAGGCAAAACCCAAAGTGGTGATAAGCCTCGGTGCGGATGAAATGGATTTCGAACCCTTCGCCGATACGCTCAAGGTTTATATCGGCCATCACGGCGACAAGGGCGCGCATGCGGCGGATATTATCCTGCCAGGCGCGAGTTACGCCGAAAAGGATGGCACCTACGTCAACACCGAAGGCCGTGTGCAATTTGCCGAAAAGGCCGTCTTTGCGCCAGGTGACGCACGCGAAGACTGGACAATTCTGCGCGCGCTGGCGGATGCACTGAAGGTCGAAGTCGGTTTCGACAGTTTCGCTCAGTTGCAGTCGGCAATGATTGCTGAAGTTCCTTCGCTCGGGGAGGAAGGTCTCGCGGATCTTGGTGGGCTGCCGAAAGCGGATGAGAAGGCAACTGCCGAGGGTACGATCAGTGCTTATCCGATCAAGGATTTCTACCTGACCAACCCGATCGCTCGTGCCAGCGAGGTGATGCATCGCTGCTCGGCAGAACTCCTCCATGGCGGCGAACTGGCGGAGGCTGCGGAATGACCGAATTCTTCCAATCCCTCGGAATGAGCTACGAATGGGCGTGGGGTGTCGCCACCATTTCCGGCATCCTGCTCATCGCACTGCCGCTGATGCTGGCGGTGGCCATGATCATCTATGTCGACCGCAAGGTGTGGGCGGCGATCAATTTGCGGCGCGGCCCCAACGTGGTCGGGCCATTCGGTCTGCTGCAGAGCTTTGCCGACGGCCTGAAGGTTTTTCTGCAGGAAACCATCATCCCCAGCGCGGCGAATAAGGGCATCTTCATCCTAGCGCCGATTGTCACCTTTACGGTCGCGCTTGCGGCATGGGCGGTGATTCCGTTCAGCGCGACCGCCGTGCTGGCCAATATCAACGTCGGCCTCCTCTACATCCTCGCGATCAGTTCACTGTCGGTTTACGGCGTGGTGATGGCCGGTTGGGCTTCGAACTCGAAATACCCGTTCTTTTCCGCCATGCGCGCCGCTGCGCAAATGATCAGCTATGAAGTCTCGATCGGCTTCATCCTCGTCAGCGTGGTGCTCTATGCCGGGACGTTCAACTTGAACGAGATCGTCATGGCGCAGAAGGGACACGGCTTCGGGATCGTCAACGGCTATGTTTTCAACCTGTTGCTCTTCCCGATGTGGGTCATGTTCTTCATCTCCAGCCTCGCGGAAACGCAGCGTGTGCCCTTCGACCTGACCGAAGCCGAAAGCGAGCTCGTCGCGGGTTACCAGACCGAATACAGCTCGATGAGCTTCGCCCTCTTCTGGCTGGGCGAATACGCCAACATCCTGCTGATGTGCATGCTCAACGCGCTGCTGTTCTTTGGCGGATGGCTGCCGCCGATTGATTGGGCCCCGCTTTATTACGTGCCGGGCATCGTCTGGCTGTTGCTGAAGGCGTTCTTCTTCTTCTTCATGTTCAGCTGGGTCATGGCGACCGTCCCGCGTTATCGTTACGATCAGCTCATGCGTCTGGGTTGGAAGGTATTTTTGCCGATCAGCCTGCTGTTCGTCGTTCTCATTTCCGGTTGGCTCATGGCCACCGGCCACTATGGAGCCGCCGCATGAGTACGGTCGCGCACCTCATAAAATCGTTCACCCTGTGGGAATTCGTGAAGGCACATGCCCTCACGCTGAAGTATTTCTTCAAGCCCAAGGTGACGATCAACTATCCGTTCGAGAAGAACCCGCTGTCTCCGCGTTTCCGCGGTGAGCATGCGCTGCGCCGTTACCCCAATGGCGAGGAACGCTGCATCGCCTGCAAGCTATGCGAGGCAGTGTGTCCGGCGCTGGCTATTACCATCGAGAGCGAACCTCGCGAGGACGGCAGCCGCCGCACTACACGTTACGACATCGACATGACCAAGTGCATCTATTGCGGCTTCTGCCAGGAAGCCTGCCCGGTAGATGCGATCGTCGAGGGTCCGAACTTCGAATATGCAACCGAAACGCGCGAGGAGCTGCTTTACGACAAGGCCAAGCTGCTCGCCAATGGTGACAAGTGGGAGCGGGCCATCGCCGCGAACCTTGAAGCCGACGCACCCTACCGCTAACCGCGCCGCAACCGAATCCGGGGCAACATGATACAGACTATCGCCTTTTACATGTTTGCGGTGCTCGTCATTGCATCGGCCGTGATGGTGATCACGGCACGCAATCCCGTGCACTCGGTGCTGTGGCTCATCCTTGCATTCTTCAACGCGGCCGGCCTCATGGTGCTGGTGGGCGCGGAATTCATCGCGATGCTGCTTGTCATCGTCTATGTTGGCGCTGTCGCGGTGCTGTTCCTCTTCGTGGTCATGATGCTCGACATCGATGTGGCCGAATTGCGCGCTGGGTTCGTAAGAAACTTCCCGCTTGGTATCGTTATCGCTCTGGTGTTGCTTGCCGAACTGGTGCTGGGCATCGGTGCCTATCAGGTTGGCGCGATCGAACTCGGCACTCCGATGGCGAGTGACGCACCTGCCATGCTGGAAAGCAATACGGGCGCGATCGGTGCACTGCTCTACACCAAATACCTTTTCCTGTTCGAAGCAGCGGGCCTCATCCTGCTGGTCGCGATGATCGGTGCGATCGTGTTGACGCACCGACCGCCCAAGACCAAGCGCGGTCATCAGGATATCGGCAAGCAGAACCGCCGCAATCCAGATGAAGCGACGCAAATGAAGCAGCCCACCGTCGGTAAGGGGGTCGAACTGTGATCGGTATCGAACACTATGTCATCGTCAGTGCGATCCTGTTCGTACTGGGCGTTCTCGGTATCTTCCTCAACCGGAAGAACATCATTGTTATCCTGATGGCCATCGAACTCATTCTGCTGGCGGTGAATATCAACCTCGTGGCGTTCAGTGCCTTCCTCGGCGATCTGGTGGGGCAAGTCTTTGCCATGTTCGTACTGACCGTTGCCGCGGGTGAAGCGGCGATCGGACTTGCGATCCTCGTCATCTACTTCCGTGGCCGCGGCACGATCGCAGTCGACGATGCCAACCGGATGAAGGGATAAGCATCCGTGCAGACCTCCATTCTCCTCATCGTCTTTCTGCCGCTGCTCGCCGCGATCGTGGCGGGTCTCGTCAACAAGGGCGCGCCGAGCGTTTTCGCGAAAGCGATCACGACCGGTTCGCTGTTTGTCGCCTGCGCCTTGAGCTGGCCGATTTTTCTGGGGTTCGTAAATGGCAGCGCAGAGGCTGATGTCGTTCCGGTTCTGACGTGGGTACAATCGGGAGCGCTGTCCTTCGACTGGGCGCTACGGGTTGATACTTTGACTGCGGTAATGCTGGTGGTCATCACTACCGTCTCGGCGCTCGTCCACCTCTATAGCTGGGGCTATATGGAGGAAGACCCGGGCCAGCCCAGGTTCTTCGCCTATCTCTCGCTTTTCACCTTCGCCATGCTGATGCTGGTGACGGCCGATAACCTCGTGCAGATGTTCTTCGGTTGGGAAGGCGTGGGTCTCGCCAGCTATTTGCTGATCGGTTTCTGGTTCAAGAAACCGAGCGCTAACGCCGCTGCAATCAAGGCCTTCGTAGTCAACCGCGTTGGCGACCTTGGCTTCATGATGGGTATATTCGGGACTTTCTGGGTATTCGGGACCGTCTCGATCCCTGAAATCCTCGCTGCCGCGCCGGGAATGAGCGGAGCGACAATCGGCTTCCTCGGTCTCCGGGTGCAGACGATGGATGTGCTCTGCATCCTCCTCTTCATCGGCGCGATGGGCAAATCGGCACAGCTCGGCCTGCACACATGGCTCCCCGACGCGATGGAGGGTCCGACCCCGGTCTCCGCGCTGATCCACGCCGCGACCATGGTTACCGCAGGTGTGTTCATGGTCTGCCGTCTGTCTCCCATGTTCGAGACCGCGCCGGTTGCGCTCGCCATGGTGACCTTCATCGGCGCCGCTACCTGTATTTTCGCCGCAACCGTCGGTACGACGCAGTGGGACATCAAGCGTGTCATCGCTTACTCCACCTGTTCGCAGCTGGGTTACATGTTCTTCGCCGCCGGCGTGGGCGCATACGGGGCGGCGATGTTCCACCTGTTCACGCACGCCTTCTTCAAGGCGCTGCTGTTCCTGGGCGCCGGCTCGGTAATCCATGCGATGCACCACGAGCAGGACATGCGCTATTATGGCGGTCTTCGTAAGGAAATTCCGCTAACCTTCTGGGCGATGATGGCCGGTACGCTGGCGATCACCGGGGTCGGGGTCCTCTACGTGTTCGGCTTTGCCGGCTTCTATTCGAAAGACGCCATTCTCGAAGCGGCGTTTGCGCGCGGGACCGAGCTTGGCAACTTCGCCTTCTGGATGGGAGCGCTCGCCGCGCTGCTGACCAGTTTCTACAGCTGGCGCCTCATGTTCCTTACCTTCTGGGGCAAGCCGCGTTGGGCAGACAGCCATCATATCCAGCACGCGGTCCACGACGGGCATGACGAGCCGGACGAGCATAATGCGCCCAAGCAGGAAGATGCTGGCGAGGACGTAACACACGCCGTGCCTTCGCCAAACTACGAGGCGGGGACTGCAGGCTATCATCCGCATGAAAGCCCGATCTCAATGCTGATCCCGCTGGGTGTGCTGTCGATTGGTGCGGTGCTCGCCGGTTATGTGTTCAGGGATGCTTTCATCGACGGCTCTTCGGGTGCTGTGAACGGAGCGTTCTGGGCCGGTTCCATCTATTTTAACGAGAACCTCATCCACGGCCTCCATGCGGTGCCGACATGGGTGAAGCTGACGGCGACTGTCGTGATGCTTCTTGGTCTGCTTGCCGCATGGCTTGCTTACATCAAGGACACCTCGATCCCTGGCAAAGCAGCCGAACAGCTCGGCCCGGTTTACCGCTTCTTTTACAACAAGTGGTATTTCGACGAGCTCTACCATTATCTTTTCGTGATCCCCGCCTTCTGGCTGGGCCGCCAGTTCTGGAAGCTCGGCGACATCGGCACGATCGATCGCTTCGGCCCCAATGGCGTTGCCTGGGTCGTCGAAAAGGGCTCGGTCGGCGCCAAGCGCTTCCAGACCGGATATCTTTATAGCTATGCGCTGGTGATGCTGCTCGGGCTTGTCGCCGCGATCACCTGGGTGCTGTTCTGATGGAGTTCCCCATCCTCTCGCTCATGCTCGCCGTGCCGCTTGTTGCGGCCATCGCCTGTCTGTTTGTGAACGCCTCGACGGCGCGCATGGCCGCGTTGCTAGCGACGTTGATCGACCTCGCGCTGGGTGTTCTGCTGTGGCTCAACTACGACATCGGTGGTGCGCAGTGGCAGTTTACCGAACGTGCGCAGATCTTCGCAGGCTTCCAGTATGCACTCGGCATCGACGGCATCGCGTTGATGCTGATTATGCTCAGTGTTTTCCTGATGCCAATCTGCATCCTTGCCAGCTGGGATTCGATTACCAAGCGCGTCGGCGAATACATGGCAGCCTTTCTGCTGATGGAAGTGCTGATGATCGGCGTTTTCGCCGCCCAGGACCTTTTCCTGTTCTACATCTTCTTCGAGGCTGGCCTCATCCCGATGTACCTGATCATCGGCGTGTGGGGCGGCGATAACCGGATCTACGCCTCGTATAAGTTCTTCCTCTACACGCTACTCGGCTCGGTGCTGATGCTGATCGCCATGCTTTGGATGGTGAACGAGGCGGGGACGACCGAAATTCCCGCTTTGATGCAGTACGATTTTCCGGTCGATGCCCAGCTGTGGCTGTGGCTTGCCTTCTTTGCCAGTTTTGCGGTGAAGATGCCGATGTGGCCGGTACACACCTGGTTGCCCGACGCGCACGTGCAGGCGCCGACTGCAGGTTCCGTGATCCTTGCCGGCGTCCTGCTGAAACTCGGTGGTTATGGTTTCATCCGCTTCAGCCTGCCCATGTTCCCCGATGCAAGTGCTGACCTGGCGTGGGTGATCTTCGCCCTGTCCATGGTGGCGGTTATTTACACCTCCCTTGTCGCGCTGGTGCAGGAAGACATGAAGAAGCTGATCGCCTATTCGTCGGTCGCCCACATGGCGATCGTGACGGTGGGTCTGTTCGCCTTCAACGTACAAGGTCTCGAAGGCGCAATGATGGTAATGCTGGGACACGGCCTTGTCTCCGGTGCGCTGTTCCTTTGTGTCGGTGTAATTTACGACCGGCTGCACACGCGTGAGATCGCGCGTTATGGCGGCCTCAGCATCAATATGCCTAAATACGCTCTGTTCTTTCTGCTCTTCACCATGGCCTCGATCGGTCTTCCTGGGACGAGCAACTTCGTCGGCGAGTTCCTGGCACTGGCCGGCATTTACGAAGTCTCGACCTTTGTCACGCTGGTTTGCACCACCGGGATTATCCTGGGTGCAGGGTATATGCTGTATCTCTACCGCCGCGTCGCATTCGGCCTGCAGAAGAACGCCGATGCCGCCGCAATGCCCGATCTAAACGCCCGAGAATGGGCTATGCTTGCTCCGATCGCGGCCGCCGTGCTGTGGATGGGCATCTATCCGGAAAGCTTCCTAGCCCCCATGCGTCAGGATATTGCCGCTCTTGAAACCCGTCTTGCCAGTGTAGCTCCACGTTATGACAGCGCGCTTGAAGTAGGCGCGCCTCGCACGCAGGCGGCAAATTACGTAGAGCCAAGCCATGAAGGGGAGGGAGAGCACTAATGTCCTACTCTACCTCTCTATACCTTACCGGCGCCGAAATCGGTCTGTCGCTCGCTGGGCTCGTGCTGCTGCTGGTTACAGCATGGACCGGTGAAAAGGCCGCCCGCGCTATTACCATTGCCGCTGTCGCTGCGCTATTCGGCGCTCTGTCTTTCAACTTTTCGTTGTTCGATGACGGGGTGGCGGGGAGCGCGTTTGGCGGTCTGTTCCTGGCCGACGGCTTTGCGGTTTTCGCCAAGAGCCTCGTTTATGTCGCGACCATCGCCTGCCTTATCGTCGCTCCGCGCTATTTCGATGCGCGTGGCGAATATCGCGGCGAATATCCCGTGCTGATGCTGTTCAACGCGGTCGGGATGGGCATGATGGTTTCAGCTACCGACCTGATGACCCTCTACATCGGTCTCGAGATGTCGAGCCTGTCTTCTTATGTCCTCGCGAGCTTCGCGCGGCGCGATGATCGGTCGAGCGAGGCAGGTCTCAAGTATTTTGTCCTGGGCGCACTGGCATCAGGTATCATTCTTTACGGTGTAAGCCTGGTTTATGGCTTCTCCGGTACCACCAATTACGAGGGTATCCGGGCAGCGTTTTCGTCGGACTTCCCGACCGGAGCGATGTTTGGCGTGGTTTTCGTGCTCGCGGGTCTCGCCTTCAAGATTTCTGCCGTGCCATTCCATATGTGGACGCCCGACGTTTACGAAGGTGCGCCCACGCCGGTTACGGCCTTTTTTGCCAGCGCGCCCAAGGTGGCAGCCGTAGCGATGCTGGTCCGCATGGCCACCGGCCCTTTCGGTGGTCAGGTCGAGGCGTGGCAGCAAATCGTCATCTTTGCAGCGCTTGCTTCCATCGTGGTCGGTGCTCTGGGCGCGATTGGCCAGCAGAACCTCAAGCGGTTGCTTGCCTATTCATCGATCAACAACGTGGGCTTTATCCTCATCGGGCTTGCCGCAGCTACACCGGAAGGTATGTCGGCCGTGCTGGTCTACCTCTTCATTTACGTCTTCATGACCCTTGGGAGCTTCGTTGCGCTGCTGATGCTGCGTGATGCTGATGGTAAGGCGCTCGCTACCTTCGACGACATTTCAGGACTTTCGACTACCAGCCCGGCATTGGCATGGTGTCTCCTTGCAATGATGTTCAGCTTGGCCGGTATCCCGCCGTTGTTCGGCTTCTGGGGCAAGTTCGTCGTGTTCCAGGCCGCCGTACAGGCAGATATGGTAGCTCTGGCGGCTATCGGTATCGCCGCCAGTGTGATCGGCGCTTTCTATTATATCAAGTTCGTCAAGGTGATGTTCTTCGACGAGCCGAAGGTTGCTGGTCCGGCAAAGGCTCCGGTATCGCATTGGGTGGTTCTGGGTCTCAGCGTGCTGGTGATCTCGCCACTTGGCTATTTGCTGACACCGTGGTTGGGCAATCTGGCAGATCTGGCAGCGCAGGCGCTGTTCTACGCGGCTTGATCCACACGGTCCCTGAAACCGGTAGCACCAACGCCGACCTCGCTGCTGCACTGCGTGCCGGTGAGGCCGTTGCCGAGGGGGCTTGGCTAGTCGCCGATCGTCAGACCGCCGGGCGCGGGCGTCTGGGTCGGGCATGGTTCGACGGACATGGTAATTTCATGGGGTCTACCGTGGTTCGACCACATGATCGCGACCCGCCGCCAGCAACCCTCGCGTTACTAGCTGGAGTGGCATTATATGAAGTGGTTGTACCGCTTGTAGCCAACCCTAGTGGCCTGTCGCTCAAATGGCCCAACGATCTCATGCTGGCGGGAGCGAAGCTCGCCGGTATTCTGCTCGAGCGCGAGGGTGACGCAGTTGTGGTAGGTATCGGAGTAAATCTCGCCGCAGCCCCGGATTTGCCGGACAGGCGGACGGTGGCGCTCTCTTCATATGGTCCGGCTCCGGACCGGGATGCATTCGCTCTTTCGCTTGCCACCAGCTTTGACCGCGAGCTCGAACGTTGGCGCGCATTTGGTCTCGATTCTCTGGTTCGCCGTTGGGAAAGCGCAGCGCATCCTCGCGGTACACAGCTCAATGTGCATCCGCCCGGCGAGAAACCGATTATCGGCGCATTCGGAGGCTTGACCGGGGACGGCATGCTGCGCCTGCTCTTGGCGGGCGGGGAAGAGCGTGTCATCCATGCAGGCGATGTGATGCTCGCAAACGAGGAGAGCTGAGCGATGTTGCTCGCAGCCGATGTCGGAAATACCAACGTGGTCTTCGCCTTGTTCGATGGGCGGGAAGTGAAGGCTCGCTGGCGCATCGCCACCGATGCTCGCCGCACCGGCGATGAATATGCAGTCTGGCTACTTCAGTTGCTGAAACTCGAAGGCTACGCACGCGATCAGGTGACACATATCATCATCGGCTCGGTAGTCCCGCGCTCGATTCACAATTTGACGGTACTGTCCCAGAAATATTTCGGCGTCGATCCCATCATCGCAGGGCAGGCTGGGGCAGAGTGGGGCTTCGAACTCGACATTGAACAGCCCAGTTCGCTCGGGGCGGACCGTGCGCTCAACGCTCTCGCCGCGCATGAGAAGTATGAAGGCGATTTGATCGTGGTGGATTTCGGCACGGCGACGACCTTCGACGCAGTTGATTTCAATGGAGCCTATAAGGGCGGTATCATTGCACCAGGTATCAACCTGTCGCTCGACGCGCTTGTGGGCAACACTGCGAAGCTGCCGCGCATAGCTATAGATAAACCCACATCGGACAGCGTGATTGGCCGCAATACAGAAGAGCAGATGCTGATTGGCGTATTTTGGGGTTATGTATCGCTGATCGAGGGGCTGGTCGAACGCATGAAGCGTGAGATCGGGCGCCCGGCACGGGTCGTGGCCACCGGTGGACTTGCTCTGCTATTCGATGAACATACCGACCTTTTCGACGCCGTCGACAGCGATCTTACACTCGACGGCCTAGCCATCCTTGCGGAGCGCGCAACCTCTTGAAGAAAAATTACACCCCTGAAGACGAACTCCTTTTTCTTGCCCTTGGCGGTTCGGGTGAGATCGGCATGAATGTGAATCTCTATGGCTGCCAGGGCCGCTGGCTGATGGTCGATCTCGGCATGACATTCTCCGGGGGGCAATATCCGGGAGTCGACCTGGTATTCGCCGATCTGGAATTTATCGAGGATCGGGCGAAAGACCTTGAGGCGATTGTGCTGACCCACGCGCATGAAGATCACATCGGTGCGGTGCCCTATTTCGCGTCAGACCTCGGCGTGCCGATATATGCCACGCCATTCACCGCAGAACTGGTGCGGCGCAAACTCGAAGAGGCCGGTCTCGAAGGGCAGGTCGAACTTAATATCATCAAAGAGGATCACGGCAGTTTCCGCGTCGGACCGTTCGAAGTTACCTACATCCCGCTTGCCCATTCGATCGCAGAAGGTAACGCGTTGTTGATCGACACACCGCACGGTCGGATATTTCACACCGGCGACTGGAAGCTCGATGAAGATCCGATCATAGGCGAACCCACAACCGAGCAAGAACTTAGCGAGATCGGTGACGAGGGCGTGCTGGCGCTGGTCTGCGACAGCACCAATGTCTTCAATCCCTCGCCCAGCGGATCCGAAGGTGCGGTTTTCAAGGGGTTGCTGGAAGAGGTTCAGCGTCATCATGGCAAGCGCGTGCTGGTGACGACTTTCGCCAGCAACGTCGCCCGTCTTCACACGCTTGGCGAAGTCGCTCGGGAAACGGGGCGTCAACTTTGTATTGCCGGTCGTTCCCTGGATCGCATTATCGATGTGGCGCAGGAAAACGGTTATCTCAGCGACTTTCCCGAGCCGGTAGATTTCGACACCGCCATGGGACTGCCCCGCGGTGAAGTGTTGATCCTTGCGACTGGCGGACAGGGCGAGCCGCGCGCGGCGCTATCGCGTATCTCCGAAGACAACCATCCCATCGAACTGGTCCCGGGCGACGTAGTCCTGTTCTCAAGCCGCCAGATTCCCGGAAACGAACTTGCGATCGGCGCGGTGCAGAACCGGCTTGCTGCAAAGGGTGTGACCATGGTCACAGACCGGCAAAGTATGATTCATGTTTCTGGCCACCCGGGGCGTCCGGAGCTCGAGGCACTTTATGGCTGGCTGCGTCCCGATATCCTGATTCCGGTACATGGGGAGATGCGCCACATGCAGGAGCAGGCGCGGGTCGGTCTGGCCAGCGGCATCCCCGACGCGGTGGTCCAGCAGAATGGAGATATCGTCCGCCTCGCACCAGGTGCGCCAGGCAAGATCGCGGAGGTGAGGGCAGGGCGGCTCGTTCTGGACGGCGATATCATCGCACCCGCAGACGGCGACAGCATAGTCATGCGTCGCCGGATCATGAACGAGGGTGTCGTGATCGTAGCGCTTGACGACAAGCTGAATCCTTTGATCGACAGTCTGGGCTTGCCATTGGACGAGGATTACGAGGACTTCGTAACCGAAGCGATTCAAGATATCCGCAACGCTATTGGAAAATTGAAGGGGGCTGAGCGCAGGTCGCGAGATAGCATTCATGAAGCAGCCCGTCTCGCGGCGCGCCGGGCTGCCCAGCGCTGGTCCGGTAAGCGGCCGCAAGTCCGTGTATTGCTGCCAACGCAGGGACTGGATTGATAATCATGGAGCTTCCGATGGAATGGACCTCCATACTAGCGATCTACGCGCTGTTCTGGGTCGTCAGCGCGTTCGTCCTGCTTCCGTTCGGGGTCGAGACGCACGATGAAGCCGGGATCGCCAAAGTTCCCGGTCAGGCTGAAAGCGCACCTGCCAATTTCCGGCCCGGACTTCTTGCGAAGCGCGCAACCGGCCTCGCGGTCCTGCTGACCACACTCTATGTGCTCAACTATGCCTTTGGCTGGATAAGAGCTGAAGACCTGATCTTCTGGGGTCCCACCGCCGGGTGACTTACTGCCTCAACCGCTCAAGCGCCTGCGCAAGCGCCACATAGAGTTTTCCCATATCGCTCGAAAGCAGCGTCACGCTCACCGCGTTACCGTCTCGCGTTGAAAGCATCGTGCGCAGCATCGCTTCGAAATCGTGGATGTAGCGGTTCACGTGTTCGCGGAAATCATTGTCGTTATCATACATTTCCGCGATCTCGCGCGCTTCCGAATTATCCAGCAGGCGGACGGCGCGCCGTGTGAAAATCCCGCGGTCGCCGCGGAGATAGCTGGCCCAGGCTGTATCGGTTACCTCGCTGGAAAGCACCTTTGCGATATCGATGGAACTGGAATTTAGACTTTCCGTAATGAGCGCAACCCGGCGAGCGAAATCGCCGTCGATCGTATCGGTGGCCCTCTCTCGGGCACTGGCGATCCGCGATTCAAGATTGACGGTAAGCTCATTCAGGCGGCCCAGTTGCTCGCGAAGATGCTGGGTCATCTCGCGCGTAGCCAGGTTGGAACGATCACGAGCTTCATCGAGCTCGGCCAGCGCACTTTCCGTGCGCTCTGCCAACGCCCTTTCAATCCGGTCAGCGCTACGGGAACCTATCGTATCGGCAATGCGATTTATCCGGCCTGCCTGTTCGTCCTCGATAGCAGCCAGTGCGGTTTTGGCCTTTTCCTCGAGACTGGCGATAGCTTGTCGCAATTCGCCCTGAACCTGATCTGCAAATTCACTGCTGTCGCTAGCCAGCGCAGAGAGGCTGGACCGCAAACGTTCGACGTTTTCGATCTGGCGCTCCGAAGTGCCATCGAAATCCTGGTGGAAGGTGTCGAATCCCTCCATTGCTGAGCGGGTCCGTTGCTCGATCACGGCCATGCCCTCGCCGAGGGTCTCGCCTGTCACGCGGGCTTGGTCCAGTAGCGATTGGATCCCGCTTGCCCGATGCTCTATCTCGGCCAACCGCGCTTCGGAAGCTTCCATAGCCTTCGGCAAGTTTTCCGCGCTTTGCTTCGCGCTCGCCTGGATCAGCTCGAGAAGACGCACACTTGCATCCGTAAGGCGGACGATTTCCTGATCGGTTCCGTCCAGCGCTTCACGACTGCTGCGGAGCTGGCCAACCAGCGCATCGATCCCGCCAGCGAGAACTTCCCGAGCTTCATGACCCTGTGCCGCGATGGTATTGAAAGTCGCTCCAAGCGCATCGATACGTTCGCCGAGCGCTTCGCCATCCTCAACCAACGCTGCAATCTGTTCTCTCTGCAGCTGGCGTCGCTCCGATATCGCATTATCGAGTGCTGCCATGCGATCTTCGAGTGTCGCAGCAATCCCGTCCTGAGCTGCCGAGAGTTTTTCGGTCCGGCGGAGTGTCTCCACCTCGAAGAGTCGGTTGCTCTCGGAAATACGAGAATCGATACTTGCTACCTCGTCAAACAATGCCTTGAGCTTCGCATTTGCCGCTTCCAGGACGCTCTCGTCGATCTGCTTGATCTCCGCTACAGCGTTTTGGAGTCGTACTTGCATCGCCTCGATCTGATTTCCCCAGGCACTCATAGCGGCGTCCTCACCATCTCGAACGCCGCGCGCCACTTCTGCCGCTTCATCCCGTAACGCCTGGATCCTTGCGCGCATGGCGGCGAGGGCCTGTTCCTCTTCCTCGCTCGCTACAGCGTGGGCTTCGGCCAGTTCGCTTCGTAGCGCGATGCTACGTGCACGCAGCGAAGAAAGAGCTTCGATTTCATGGGTCTGCAGATCCTTTCGAACGGCTTCACTGCCTTCTGCCAGTGAGGCAAACCGTTCTGCGGTGATCGTTTCAAGTTCGTTGGCCTGATCCGTGAAGGCAGCCAAGGCCTCATCGACTCGTTTGCGCAAGGAGCCGACCTGGCGCTCACTTGCCTCTCCGAACTGGTTCAGCCGCTCGAAACCGCCAACGAGTGCAGCAAGCTGTTCCTGAGCCACACGGCCAGCACCACCAATCCGATTGGATACATCCCGCGTGGAATTGGCAATGACCGGTAAGTTGTCCCGCAGTTTCTCCATGTTCTCAAGCGCAGCGGCACTTGCGCCGTGAATAGCCTCGACCTGTTCACCGTTGTTGCGAATAAGCCCTTGGAGATTTTCGGCATGCTCGGAAATCCGTTCCGAAGCACTACGCCCAAGATACTCGAGATCGCGTGATTGATTGGCGAGAAACTCGCGCGCCAGGCTGAGTTCGCGGTTGATGACCACAAGGCGGCTTTCCAGCAATGCCGATTCTTCCGACAGGCTGCGTGCGACCTTGCCATAGCGAAAGGCTTCGCGCGTGGAGTTGCGCGTCACGAGCATCAGCAACGCGACTATGAGAAGCGTCGGAACCGACCACTCGATGATCCACGATACCCATTGCCGTGCAGTCCCACCGACAATGATATCAGACCAGTTTGCCCAGCAATAGAAAACCGTCCAGCCTGCGATAGCGAGCGCGGCAAGCGAAGGACTGATCCAGTTCCGATCCCTTGGCGTTACGTCATCCTCGACCCATTCATCGCCGGCATCGCCAATGTCCTGCTGTGGATCCTCAACAATTGGTTCATCGGAGATCCCGGTCGCTTGGGGAGTGTCGAAATCGTTGTTTTCGCCGTCGACGACTGAAATGTGGGAGCGCTTTGACATGCTGCATATGTAGCATATCCTTCGTTACCAGGAACCCTCATTAACCTTCGAGACCGGCGGATTGTCCCGAATTCTTATTCGTTTGGTCGTCCACGATCACGTTGCCATTCAGCGTCGTCTCGGTGGGCATTTGCACTTGTGTGCTTGGCAGGTTAGCGGCCCGGACCCTATGGTTTCCATCGCGTCGCACCAGAAGGACTGACTATGCGCATAGCCTTGCTGTCAACGCTGGACAGGGATCCGCGCCCCGGTTCGCCAAGGCCTGCCTTTGCGAATTTCGCAGGGGCGATGGTGGTCGAAAGGCAGCTCGATCTGGCTCTCTTGATGGGGTGTGAGAGAGTAGTTTGCCTTGTGGACGCTGTAGAGCGGGAGATCGTCGAACTCCAACATCGTGCGGAATGTGCCGAGCTGAAATTCCGCGCCATTCGCCAGCCCTCACGTCTCGCTGGAATGGTAACGGCCGATGACGAACTGCTTGTTATCGACACTGGAATTCTGCCTGACGATGAGACGGTAAAGACTGCACTTTCAAAGAAGGGTATTCTCGCTTTTCCCGCCGATATCGCCGTGCCGCTCGGTTATGAAAGAATAGATCTTGGATTTGCCTGGGCGGGTACAATGCTCATTCCCGGCTACTTGGTCGAAAAGCTTTCCGATCTGCCAGACGATATAGATTTGCCGAGCGCGTTGATGCGCCTTGCCCTGCAAACAGGTGGCCAGGTCATACCTCTGGATCGCAATTTACTGACTGAGGGCAGTTGGCATCTCAACGCCGACAGGGCCGCTTTGGATTTGCGTGAAAAGCGATGGATCGATTCACAGCGTAGGCGAATAGCATTCCGCGCACCTGGCCTTGCCGTTGCCGAACGGGCAGGAGCTCGCCTCACGCGGGATATAGTCGGTCGTTCAGCAGAGCCGATACCTGTAATCGCCGCCGGCACCTGCATGCTCGCCGCGACTGTCCTGGGCATCGTCGGATATCCCGCCATCGCTATAGGCCTCACCTCAGCTGCGGCATTGTTCGCACATATGGGCGGAGTGGTAGAGCGGATTGCGACGCGCGGTCGTCCGAAAAGTAAGCCTAATCTGCTGCGGAAGACGGTCGATTACCTCATCGATCCGTTATTCATCATGCTTCTGGTTCTGTCAGCTCCAGAAGAACTCGGTTTTCTGCGCGGTTTCGTTCCGCTGGTCTTGATTGGTCTGCTCCGGCTCGGTGAACGACACGCTAGCGAGCCTTGGCGAGCAACTTACGCGGACCGAATATTGCTCGGGATACTAATTGCTCCTGCGGCTTTTGCAGGCTTTTCGACGGAGATGGCAGCAGCCATTGCCTTGCTTGTCTTGGCGACACGTTTCTTCAGGCCCTTTCGTGACGACTAACGGCGAATTAACCACTGCGGGGCTACGTGTATGTGATGGAACGGGTTCCCGTCATGGATAAGACCGAACGTTCGTCGGACAGCGATCTGAGCGCCGCATTGGCGCGGGGCGATTCCATGCTGGCAGGGATAGGGCCGATCCTCGGCCACCTTCTCTCTGCTCCGGACCATTCACTGTTTAGCGACGAGATCGTTGCGCGCGTGCGCGGCATGCTTGCGGATCTCGCGCGCCAGGTTCTCCGGATCCAAGCCGAGGCTACCGGTAAACAAAGTCGTGAATCCTTCGCTGATCGGCATGGCGAAGCGTTGGCGGAGCATTTTCAGGCATGCAAGCCGCTACTCTCTCATTGTCATGCGCTTGCGGTGGAGTGGCAGCTGACGGATCGGTTGGAAGCGGATTCGGGGCTTGACCCGGTGCTCTCACCTCTGATGCAGCAATTGATAGCCGATCCCGATCCCGCGATATCGAGCGTGGCCATGGCGGCACTCGCCGCGCAGGCACGTTGTGCCCAGGGGCAGCGGCGCATGGAACTTTCCCTTGGCGAACTGCCTGGCGAACTGCTTCACGAATTACTCTTGGCATGGAGAAACTATTGCGGCGAAGCGCGTGGGGATTCGGTCGACCGAGCCGAAGCCAAATTGCGTCACTCCTTCGATGAGAGTGCGTCCCGTCTTGCGCTTTTCGAGCGCCTGCTTGCCCGTACGGATGGTAGGATTGCGTTGTCTCTGGAAGATGCGGGAGCCGGACTGTTTTTTACCGCACTGGCGATATATTCCGGACAAAGTCGTGAAATGGCCATCCTGTCGAGCCATGCGCGCCAGACCGTTCGCCTTGGGTTGAGCCTGCGCGCGGCAGGACTCGAACCTCGGCGCATAGATGAAATCCTGTTACGCCTGCACCCAGGGGCGGCCCCATTGGCCGGTTTGGAGCAGATCGACGAGGACAAGGCACGTGGGATGTTGCTTGATGCTGCTCACGCGCTCGGACGGCGGTCATGACTAACGTCGGGGCCCGTTACATCGCGCGGGGTAAAACCGATGCCGCGGACCGACTGCTGGAAGCCGACGGACCACTTGCGGTCCTGAATCGTGACTGCGGTGGTGAAGTCGGCAGCACGTTAGCGATTCCGGAATTACTCGCCTTGGTAGGCAAAGCCCGGGAATACGGCTTTCGCTTGTCACGCCAGTTCCGTGCCGTCGATGGGCGGCAACGAATTTCCGCTTGGGTCGACATAGCACCCATGGGGGATGCGGAAGGGTGCGAAATTGCTGTAGCCAGTTGGCATATAGACGAAATTGCGCCGGAGAGTGAGGCAGAAGCCTCGCTTCGCCGCACAGAAATCCATCGTCATCTGGCAGAATGCACCATGCGCCTCGACCCTTCTCAGCGCGTGTACTCGATTGAAACGGATGCGCCTGACCTCGTAGAATTTGCAAAAGTCGTGGGTGAGGGCGCTGGTCGCCCATGGACCGAGTTCGTAATCCTGCCTACTCAAGTTCACGAGCAACCTGTTCATTGGCGGTTACTGGACGGAACCACTTGCCGGATTGCAGGCTCCGATCGCGACTGGACCGCATGTCTCGAACCTCTCGGCCAGCCAGAACCCGGGAGTGCAGGCTTCGTTTTGCATCTCAGTGCGTCACTGCCTCTTGCAAGCGACAATGACAGCGGAAACGGGACGACGCCTTCTCTGGGGAGGGATTTGACACCGGTTTTGCGACAACCGATCAATCGCATCATCGCCAATGCCGAAACAATCCGTACCAGGCTCGCCGGCCCGTTGAGGGAAGAATACAGCGATTATGCAGCAGATATCGCCAGTGCGGGCCAACACCTGTTGGCGCTGATCGATGACCTGTCCGATCTGGAGGTGGTCGAGGCCGAGGATTTCGCAACGGCACCTGACCGGATCGATCTTGGCGATGTAGCGCGTCGCGCCTGCGGAATCCTTGGTGTACGGGCCAAGGAGCGCGGCATAATGCTCGATCCCCCGGCTGAAGGGGAAAGCCAGTTGGCAACTGCCGAGTTTCGGCGTGTCCTACAGGTCCTGCTCAATCTGATAGGGAACGCTATTCGATATTCGCCGAAGGAAAGTCGTATCTGGGTCCGTCTCGATTCAATCGGCAATCGAGCAATGATCACTGTTGCAGACCAAGGCCACGGCCTTGATGAGCAGCAACAGGAAAAGGTATTCGAAAAATTCGAACGGCTCGGTCGTGGCGAAGATGGCGGATCGGGTCTGGGCCTTTATATCTCGCGGCGAATTGCAAGGGCAATGGGCGGGGACCTGACGGTAGAAAGTGCGCCAGGGCAGGGGGCACGTTTCACATTGTCGGTTCCACTCGCCGACAGTTAGGCCGGACTATTCGCCAATTTAGCCTGCCGTTCGGGAACCGCGCCAAAACAGGAAGCCACCCAGCAGGAAGGTTAGGCCGCCATAGATAGCCCAACTACGTTCGGCGAGCATGAAACTGTCGCTCGGCCACCTGACGATACCCAATCCTTGCAACGCCCAAAGGCCTCCGGAAAGCATAAATGCCATTCCGAAGACCATGAGGGTAAAGCGAAGCATCAGCGTTGGTCGATGGCTACGTAATCGCGCTGAGTTGGACCGGTATAAAGCTGGCGCGGACGACCGATGACCTGGCCGGGATCGGAGATCATCTCGTTCCACTGCGCAACCCAGCCCACGGTACGGGCGAGGGCGAAAAGTGCGGTGAACATGGTGGTTGGGAAGCCGATCGAATTCAGGATGATGCCTGAATAGAAGTCCACGTTCGGGAAGAGCTTCTTTTCCTTGAAGTAATCGTCGTTGAGCGCGATCTCTTCAAGCTGGAGTGCCGTTTCGAATACCGGGTCGTTCACGTTCAGCGCATCGAAGACTTCACGCAGAGTCTGCTGCATCACCGTGGCCCGAGGATCGTAGTTCTTATAGACACGATGGCCGAAACCCATCAGGCGGAACGGGTCGTTCTTGTCCTTGGCGCGCTCGATATAATGCGGGATCCTGTCGGGCGATCCGATTTCCTGCAGCATATTCAGAGCCGCTTCGTTCGCGCCGCCATGCGCCGGGCCCCAAAGACAAGCGATGCCTGCAGCAATGCAGGCGAAAGGATTCGCGCCTGAAGAGCCCGCCAAGCGAACGGTCGAGGTCGATGCGTTCTGTTCGTGGTCTGCATGAAGGATGAATATCCGATCCATCGCGCGTTCGATCGCGGGGTGAATCTCATATTCTTCTGCAGGGACGCCAAAGGTCATACGCAGGAAATTGCCAGTGTAGCTGAGATTATTGTCCGGCTGCATGAAAGGCTGGCCAATGGAATATTTGTAGGCCCATGCCGCAATTGTCGGCATCTTGGCGATCAGCCGGTGGCTGCTGATCTTCCGGTGTTCGGGATCGGAAATGTCGGTGCTGTCATGATAAAAAGCCGACAAAGCACCGACTACGCCGCACATGATCGCCATGGGGTGCGCGTCTCTGCGAAAACCTTGGTAAAACTGACGCAGCTGGTCATGCAGCATCGTGTGCCGAGTGATCGTATAGTCGAATTCGTCCAGTTCGGCCTGCTGCGGCAGCTCGCCATTGAGCAGTAGGTACGCGACTTCCATAAAGCTGGATTTTTCGGCCAACTGGCCGATAGGGTAGCCGCGGTGAAGGAGCACCCCTTCCTCGCCATCGATATAGGTAAGCGCACTTTCACAGCTGGCAGTCGATTTGTAGCCGGGATCATACGTGAACTTGCCGGTCGTACCGTACAGTTTGCGGATATCGATGACGTCCGGTCCGACGCTTCCTTCCAAAACAGGAAAGTCCTGGACTTGTTCGCCGATATTGAGAGTTGCCTGCTTGTCGGCCACGCGTGTCTCCTTGGTTCGTCTTATTCTTAGCCTGCGAGCGAGGCCTGCGCATCGATCCGCGCCAGCGACTCTTCCTTGCCCAACAGGACCAGTACGTCGAAAATTCCGGGCGACGTTGTCGTGCCCGTCAGCGCCGCCCGCATGGGCTGCGCCAGCTTGCCAAGACCCAGATCGAGCTCCTCGGCATACGATTTCGTAGTGGCTTCGAGTGCCTCGATTGTCCAGTGATTTTCCTTCGCGAGCCGAACGGACAGGCCAGCCAGTCGCGCGCGACCTTCGTCATCGAGCAGCGCCGCGGCTTTCTCCGTCATTTCCAAGGGCCGGCTCTTGAAAAGAAATGCCGCGCCTTCAACTAGTTCATTGACGGTTCTAGCGCGTGTTTTAAGAACCGGCATGGCCTTGGTAAGCAATGCAACTTCGGCTGTATCGCCAAGTTTCCCCGCCACCAATGATGCAAGCCGTGCATCGTCGGCCTCGCGGATATAATGACTATTGAGATTTTGCAGCTTCTTTATGTCGAAGCGGGAAGGGCTTTTTCCAACACCGTCCAGGTCGAAAAGTTCGATAGCTTCTTCGCGAGTGATTTCTTCACGATCGCCGTGACCCCAACCAAGGCGTAGAAGGTAGTTGAAGAGCGCTTCGGGCAGTACGCCTTCTTCGTCGCGATAGGCTTCGACGCCCACTGCGCCATGGCGTTTGGATAGCTTCGCCCCATCGGCACCGTGTATCAGCGGCGCATGGGCATAGACTGGATCGGGCCATCCGCCTTCGATCTCGTTCATCGCGCGAATAATGGGGAGTTGGCGGAAAGCGTTATTGAGATGATCGTCACCTCGAATGATATGGGTGACACCCATATCGTGATCATCGACAACTACTGCGAGCATATAGGTGGGCGTACCGTCAGCCCGAAGAAGGACATAGTCGTCGATTTCAGCGTTTTTGACGGTCACCTTGCCCTGGACCTTGTCGTGAATGACGGTCTCGCCCTCGGTGGGAACCTTTAGGCGTATGACGTAAGGAGCACCCTGAGGTGCTTCACTTTCATCACGGTCGCGCCAACGCCGGTCATAACGCATCGGCTGTTTATTCGCGCGTTGTTGCGCACGCATATCTTCGAGTTCCTCGGGGGAGGCGTAACATTTGTACGCGTGGCCTGCGTCAAGGAGCTGCCTGGCTACCTCGGCGTGCCGCTCGGCACGGTCGGACTGGAAAACCGGTGGCTCGTCGAAATCGAGACCAAGCCAATCGAGTCCTTCGATGATCTTGTCGATCGCGTCCTGTGTGCTGCGCTTACGGTCGGTATCTTCGATGCGCAGCAGAACCTTGCCGCCATGATGACGCGCGTAAAGCCAGTTGAACAACGCAGTGCGCGCCCCGCCGATGTGAAGGAAGCCGGTTGGTGACGGAGCGAACCGTGTTACGACCTGTTTGCCGGTTTCGCTTGCCATTCCTTCATCTTTCCTTTCAGGTATTTGCATGGCGACGCAGGGGACGCCGCTGGTTCCGCTTGGCGATGCGGATATCACCGCCGATGCTGCAGTGCAGCGCCCTTGGCGTATGCGCGACGCAATGTCCAGATTTGCGGAGTGGATCGAGGGATCTTTGGCGGCCTCCGGCTTCGATCGAGGGCCTTGGCTGATCGTTGCCTTTGCTGCGGGAATTGGAAGCTGGTTTCTCCTAGCAAACCCTTGGCAATGGATTGGCGCGATTGCACTAGCCGCTCTGCTATCTCTTTCAGTTCAATCTCTCTGGAAAGGTGACGAGGGTCGCGCTCACCTAAGGCTTGCGGGTACAGGAATAGGTCTGGCTTTTGCAGTCGGCCTGGTAGTTATCTGGGCGCGATCTGAGGTCGTGGGGGCCACGCCACTTCCACATCCCACGATGATAAAGATCGATGGCCGCATTCTCGAGCGTCAGGAGCAGCCGGCCGAGGATCGCATCAGGCTGGTTCTGGCGACCCGCGATCCCGAAGCCGGACGAACTATCAAGGTGCGGGTCAACGTACCCGAAAAAGACGACTCGATCACCTTCAACGAAGGTGCGCGGGTACGATTACGGGCACGCCTGATGCCGCCGTCCCCTCCGCTGCTGCCAGGCGCCTACGACTTTGCGCGTAGTGCCTGGTTCGAAGGCTATGCTGCCACCGGTTCTCTGGTGGGCGAGATCGAGCTGGTAGAACCGCCACGTGGAGGTGATGGCGAAATAGCAAGAGTGCAGCGATGGTTGTCAGCGCATGTTCGCGAAAATGTGGGCGGATCTGCTGGCAGCATCGCGGCCGCTTTTGCCAGCGGGGACCGCGGGGCCATCAGCGAAGCTGACGAAATCGCTATGCGCGACTCCGGATTGACGCATCTCCTGTCGATCAGCGGTCTACACGTCAGCGCAGTTATCGCCGCTGCATACGTTCTAGCCTTGAAGCTGCTTGCATTATGGCCTTGGCTGACGCTGAGGGTCCGTCTGCCTTTGGTGGCGACCGCCATTGGGGCCGGTGCGGGCATCGGTTATACATTGCTGACAGGAGCGCAGGTCCCGACCGTTCGCAGTTGTGTCGGCGCCGTGCTGGTCTTGATTGCGCTGGCACTTGGGCGCCAGCCTCTTTCCATGCGGATGGTGGCGGTCGCTGCGGGCGTGGTTCTTTTGCTGTGGCCAGAAACCCTGGTAGGGCCGAGCTTCCAGATGAGCTTCGCCGCAGTCATCTCGATAGTGGCGCTCCACAATTCCAGTCCGGTGCGAGAATTCCTCGCCCCGCGCGAGGAGCAATGGGGCAGGTGGCTCGGCCGCCGGGTGCTGATGCTGTTCATCACTGGTCTCGTTATCGAAATTGCGCTCACACCCATCGTGCTCTTTCATTTTCACCGTGCAGGCATTTACGGGGCCTTTGCCAATGTGATCGCGATCCCGTTGGTCACATTTGTCTCTATGCCGCTTATCGCAATCGCACTGTGCTTCGACCTGGTGGGTCTGGGTTCGCCATTCTGGTGGTTGGTCGGCAAGTCGCTCGACCTGCTTCTTGCCATCGCCCGGACGACAGCGGCTCAGCCAGGCGCGGTGAAGCTGATGCCTCATATCGGTATTCTCAATGTTCTCCTCTTCGTTGCCGGCGGACTATGGCTTGCCCTGTGGAAAGGAAGGGGGCGGTTATGGGGCCTTGCGCCTGCCCTGCTTGGGGCAGCACTGCTTAGCCAGGCATCGGCCCCCGATCTGCTGATCGCGCGGGACGGCGCGGATGTCGGCTTTGTCGATCCTGCCGGAAGTCTGTATGTGCTCCGGAATAAGCCCGGCTCCTACGCGCAGGAGAATCTCGTCGAACTGGCGGGTGCCGAAGCGCTGCCTCGGTCGATGGCCGATTGGCCGGGCGCGCGATGTAGTTCCGACTTTTGCAGCATCCCTATGCGCCGCTCCGACAAAGTCTGGCATCTGCTGGTTGCACGCAGCCGCGAACGGATCGACGAGCGCGCTCTCGCTGCCGCGTGTGAACGCTCCGACATTGTGATCGCGGATCGTTGGCTGCCCCGTAGCTGCCGCCCTCGATGGCTAAAGGCCGACGGCCGCTATCTCGATGCGCAAGGGGGGACCACGATATATTTGGAAGACCGGAGGATCGAGACGGTCGCCGCACATCAAGGAATGCATGGCTGGTGGCAAGCACCCGAGCGCCGGTGAAAGAGGCGCCCGGATTTAAACGGACGCCGTCCCTCGGTTCAGTGATATCGACGCAGCAATCCTGCGAGCTTACCCTGAACCTGAACGCGATCGGCTTCATAGAGCTGTGGCTCGTAAGCGCCATTGGCCGGATCAAGCCTGATCATCGCGCCTTCCTTGCGCAGGTATTTGAGCGTTGCTTCCTCGTTGTCGACAAGAGCAACTACAATCTCGCCATCGCGTGCAGTTTCAGTGCGCTTGACCAGTGCAAAATCGCCATCGAAAATGCCTGCTTCGATCATCGAGTCTCCGCTGACTTCGAGCGCATAGTGATCCCCCGGTCCCAGGAGAGCTGCGGGAACCGGCATGGACGACTGGCCTTCGATTGCCTCGATCGGAGCACCGGCGGCAATACGGCCATGGAGAGGCACGTCGATAATATCGTTCGCTGGTGCTACAGCGACCGGTTTGGCCGTATGCGCGGCAATTACGGAATCGTTTGCCGATGTGGGAGCCGCAACAGAACGCGAAGAGCCGGTGACCGAATCTTCCGGTAGTTTAATCACCTCGAGCGCACGGGCCCGATTGGGCAGGCGACGGATAAAGCCACGTTCTTCCAGAGCCGAGATCAGTCGATGAACGCCGGACTTGCTTTTCAGGTCGAGCGCTTCCTTCATCTCTTCGAAAGAAGGCGAAATGCCAGTATCTTCGAGCTTCTGCTGGATGAAGCGAATCAATTCGTGCTGCTTGGCGGTCAGCATCGGGTAACTCCCTATGTTCCTGTTCACAAAGCTGTGAACGAATGTGGAACAATTAGGCAACCGATTTCAGCAAGTCAAGCATTCCCGCGGTTTCAGAACCCGTCAATAGAGAACAAGCGTTCCCGTTTCAGTCCGCCGCTCGCCAGGCGCCGGACTTGCCGCCTGTCTTCTCAAGGAGACGGATTCCCTCGATAACCATGGCGCGATCGAGAGCCTTACCCATGTCGTAGAGCGTGAGGAGCGCGACGCTGACGGCGGTCATCGCTTCCATCTCGACACCTGTCTTGCCGGTCAGGCCAGCCACCGCCGTCACCCGGATAGCTTCTGCTTCCGGTGTGAAGTCGATCTTAATGCTTTCAAGTCCCAGGGGATGGCAAAGGGGTATGAGCTCCCCTGTACGTTTGGCCGCCATTATGCCCGCAATCCGGGCAGTCGCCAAAGCTTCACCCTTGGCTCCGGTGCCCGCCATGATAGCTTCCAGAGCTTCCGGCTTCATCCGAATTCTCCCCTCGGCGGTTGCGCTCCGATCGGTCTCGGATTTTCCGCTGACATCGACCATGCGAGCTGCTCCGGCCTCGTCGAGATGAGTCAGCCTATTCATTTTGAAGCCTTGGGATCCTGAACCGGGTGGACGACATGGACCACAGTCCTGACGGGAAAAATCGACCCATTGCCAGGTCAGCCGCTCGGGCAGATGGGGTTGGGTAGGGGTGAGACATTTTTAGCCTCATGCCATTTTCTCAACTGGTAGGACAGTCTAACCCTGCAATAGCGCCCGCGTCGCAGCCTCTACATCGCCCTGCCGCATGAGGCTCTCGCCGACGAGAAAGCTGCGGACGCCGGATCGCGCAAGACGCTGGCAGTCCCGATGGGTGTCGATCCCGCTTTCGCCGACAAGAAGGGTGCCTGCTGGTGCACGGGAGGAAAGTTCTTCCGTGATGCGAAGATCAGTCTCGAACGTCTTGAGATTACGATTGTTCACTCCAAGAAGCCGTGACTTCAATCCAGCCGCGCGTTCCATCTCAATGGCATCATGGACTTCGACAAGAACGTCCATCCCCCGATCAATCGCAGCCGCCTCGATCTCGATCATCTGCGCATCTTCGAGTGCGGCAACGATAATCAGGATAGCGTCGGCGCCGATCGCCCGTGCCTCTGCCACTTGCCAGGGATCGACCATGAAATCCTTGCGTAAAACCGGCAATGAGCATGCTTCGCGAGCGGCGACCAGGTAATCCTCGTGTCCCTGGAAATAGGGCGCGTCGGTCAGGACCGAAAGGCAGGCGGCACCGCCGGCCTCGTAAGCCCGCGCATGATCGGCAGGGTGAAAATCGGCACGTATCAGCCCCTTCGACGGACTGGCCTTCTTGATCTCGGCAATCAATCCAAAGCCGCTGTCCTGCGCCGCTTCCAGAGATCGCAAGAAACCGCGCGGCTCACCTTGTTCCCGAGCGAGGGCATCCAGATCGGCAAGGCTCCGCTCTGCCTTGCGGACAGCCACTTCATCGCGCTTGGTTGCACAGATCTCCGCGAGCTTGTTCATTGCGCGAGTTCGATCCAGTCGGCCATCAGTTGCTTGGCCCGGCCAGAATCGATTGCCTCGCCGGCCATCTCTGCACCTTCTGTCCAATCGGTAGTTTTCCCCGCGACGATTAACGTGGCGGCGGCGTTGAAGAGTACTGCATCTCGGTAGGGCCCTGGTGCGCCCATCAGCAATGCTTCCAGCGCCTTGGCATTATGCTGAGGATCGCCTCCACGGATCGCTTCGACGGGGGCGTGCGGCAGGTTCGCCTGCACCGCGACGACCCGGCGCATTTCGAAATCATTGCCTTTCACATCGGCCAATTCGTTACCGCCCGCGAGGCTGAGCTCATCAAGGCCCTCGTCACCTGAAGCGATGAAGGTGCGCTCGGTCCCAAGCCTCGCCTTGGCTGCGGCATAGATCGGGACATAGGCCGGCCGTGCAATACCGATCAGTTGTCGCTTCACACCTGCCGGATTGGACAGGGGGCCCATCAGGTTGAATATCGTGCGTACACCCAGTTTCTGGCGGATTGGCTGGATGCGGCCCATCGCCGGGTGATGATTCTTGGCGAAGAGGAAACAAATTCCCAGTTCATTCAGAGTCTTTTCTGCGGTTCTTCCTGCAGCTTCCATGTCAAGGCCGAGCGCCTCCAGCGTATCGGCGGCTCCCGACTTGGAGCTTGCTGCACGATTGCCATGCTTTGCCACCGGCACGCCGCAGGACGCGACCAGAAGGCTTACTGCTGTCGATACGTTGAGGGTGTGATGCCCGTCTCCCCCGGTCCCGCAACAGTCGACTGTACCGTCAGGCGCATCGATCGGGATCAGACGCTCGCGAAGGGCACGCGCCGCCCCGGCGATCTCTTCGGACGTTTCGCTACGCGCTGACATCTCGGCCAGAAAGCGACCAATAGATTCATCGTCGATCTCACCATCGAGAATCCACCCGAACACTTCGTGCGCTTCGGTCTCGTTAAGATGCGTCGTAGCTGAGGGAAGATTTTTCATACGCGCACCTTGGTGTCGATCCCGCACATGGCAAGGAAGTTGGCGAGCAATGCGTGGCCATGTTCTGTGGCTATGCTTTCGGGATGAAACTGGACGCCGTGGATAGGTAGCGTGCGGTGGCGAAAGCCCATCACGCTGGAACCGTCGAGTCCGGGTGTCTCGCTCGTGGCGTTGACTACCAGGCAATCGGGAATCTCCTCGACCACCAATGAATGATAGCGCGTTGCTGTGTAAGGGGAAGGCAGTCCTGCGAAGACACCAGACCCATCATGCGTCAGTGCACTGGTTTTGCCGTGCATGAGGCCACCGCGAACTACGCTGCCACCGAAATGCTGACCGATCGACTGATGACCGAGGCACACGCCCAGCAAGGGTTTTCCCGCCTCGGCGCAAGCGGCAACGAGATCGAGGCTGACGCCAGCCTCGTTCGGCGTGCACGGGCCGGGCGAAATGAGGTAGCCCGCCGCGTCACGCTGGAGAGCCTCGGCAGCCGTCACCGCATCGTTGCGCACCACTTCGACCTCCGCACCCAGTTCCATAAGATAGTGGACGAGGTTGAAGGTGAAGCTATCGTAATTGTCGATGACGAGGATGGAGTGATTGGCGGTCATTTCGGCGCGTGATTGCGGGCAGTCTGCATTCCTTTCAAGCAAGGAAAGCTGCCTGACGTCTCATCCTTCCTTGCCGGCAAGCTTGTCGGTCGCGCGAACGAGGCCGTCTATAATGCCCGGTTCACCAGCGGAGTGACCGGCATCCTGGACAATCCAGAGCTCTGCTTCGGGCCAGGCCTTTTTCAATTCCCAGGCTGATGTCGGCGGAGTGCAAATATCATGGCGACCCTGCACGATGATGCCCGGAATGTTCTTGATCTTGCCGACATTCTTGAGAAGTTGCGCTTCTTCGAGAAAGAAATCCTTGAGGAAGAACTTCGCGCAAATCCGCGCGAAAGGCACTGCCTTGGCGGGATCGGCGAAGCTGCCCAGCAGTTCTTCGTTGGGCAGCAGCGTCGCAACGTTTCCTTCCCACAACGACCACTCACGCGCCGCATCAAGACGGGTTTGCTCGTCGTCGCTGGTCAGCCTGTCGTAATAGGCTTGAACGAGATTGCCGCGCTCTTCTTCCGGAATAAGGCCGGCAAAATCGTCCCACTGCTCGGCCATGATTTCACTGGCGCCATAGGAGTAGAGCCAGTCTTTCTCCTTCTGGCGACCCAGGAAAACGCCGCGCAGCACGATCTCGCTGACCCGGTCAGGATGGCTCTGGGCATAGGCGAGGGCAAGGGTCGCACCCCAGCTACCGCCGAATGCCTGCCACTTCTCATGACCGCACATCTTTCTCAGGCGCTCGACATCTTCGACAATCCGCCAGGTATCGTTGTTCTCGATCTCGGCAAAGGGAAGCGATTGGCCGCAGCCGCGCTGGTCGAACAGAAGCACGTCATAAAGTTCCGGGTCCCACTGACGTCGGTGATCGGGCGACATACCGCCCCCGGGTCCACCATGCAGGAATACGGCCGGTTTCGCCCCGGGAGTCCCGACACGTTCGTAGTAGAGCGAGTGCCCTTCGCCGACATCCAGCATACCAGTCTCATACGGCTCGATCTCGGGGTAAAGAGTGCGGCCATATTCAATCATTGTTCTGTTCCTTCCTCTCGACCACGACGATCGGGCCGATGGGGGCGCCGGTATCCAGACGGCCGGTCGCAGGGTTCCATAGCGCCGACACATTGCCATCGAGATAGAGCGCGTTCTTGACGGACAATTCGTCACGATAGAAACGCGCTATCTTGCCGAAACTGATCGCGGCGTTCGAAATAACGAAATGCGCGCGCCCTTTATCGTCGACACCAACTGCGTTGCGTACAAGTCGCGATTCACCGTCCCGGGACAATTCCGGATGGAGCTTGCCGTCGATTACAAGCATCGGTCCGGACTGCGTACCGAACTGAGGGCGTTCGCGAACATTGGCCAAAAAATCTTCGGTCGAACGCACTTCCCATGTGTCGCCACTTCCGAAGAAGACCCCATTGGGCTTCATATGGAAATTGCCTTCGCCATCGGCAGTGTTGAGCGTCTGGAGCCGCTCACCATCCTCGACGAAATAGCCCACCGGCTTTCCATCTTCGTCGAACATTCCGGCATTCATCGCAAAAGCGATCGCGTCGGCGCTATGATCTTTCGAATATGCGGTAAGACTTCGGTAGGGAGATTCCCCGGAGGGCCCCAAATCCATCGCGATCCGGTGCCGGGCGGGCGTCGCAAGACAGTGGGTGAGGGGTGTATCCTCGAAAATGATCGAACGGCAGGCGCTTTCCACCTGTGTAGTACCCGTAGCCGTCTCGCTGGGGCTCGGCGTGGGACTGGGCGAACCGGTTTGCCCGTCGATCCGCGTCCGCGTTACAGGTTCGCCCTCCGGTGCAGGATCGCAGGCGGAAAGAGTGAGCAGGCAGAGCGTGAGAATTGCGTATTTCATTGTCCGTAACCGGGTTCCTGAGCGAGGCGCACGGCCTCGCGTGCTGCAGCGAATAGCGCACCGGACTTCGCTTCGCACTCGCGTTGTTCGCTTGCGGGGTCGCTGTCCGCAACTATTCCCGCCCCCGCCTGCACATGCATCGTACCGTCTTTCACAATGGCAGTGCGCAGGACGATACAGCTGTCCAGCGACCCATCAGGGGCGAAATAACCGACACCGCCTGCATAGGGGCCCCGGGTCGCGGGCTCGAGTTCGGCGATAATCTCGCAAGCTCGAATTTTCGGTGCTCCGCTGACCGTGCCTGCAGGAAAACCTGCGAACAGCGCGTCGAGCGCATCGTTCGAAGGATCGAGCTCTCCTACCACGTTACTTACGATATGCATCACATGGCTATAAAGCTCGACCGCAAAGCTATCCGTCACAGATACGCTGCCGCTTACCGCGACGCGCCCCACATCGTTGCGCCCCAGATCAAGCAACATAAGGTGTTCTGCGCGTTCCTTGGGGTCGCTCAGGAGTGACGCTTCGGCTGCGCGATCCTCCTTTTCATTAAGACCCCGAGGGCGTGTGCCGGCAATCGGACGGACTGTTACTTGTCGATCGCGAACCCGGACGAGGATTTCCGGACTCGATCCGACCACCGCGAATCCCGGCAAATCCAAGAAGTAGAGAAACGGCGAAGGGTTCACGCGGCGCAACGAGCGATAAAGCGAGAAAGGCGGCAATTCGAATGGCGCGGTAAAGCGCTGCGACAACACTACCTGAAAGATGTCCCCGGCTCGAATATACTCTTTCGCCCGATCGACCATGGCGAAATAGTCTTCGGGCGTCATGGTAGGCTTCGCCTCCGGGAGGGGATGATCGGCAGCGGCCGAGGTACGGCGCTCGATACTGTCATTGATACCCGCCAGTGCAGCGTCGATTCTCTCGCTCGAAAGTTCCAGTTGCGCTGCGGCATCGTCCCCCTGCGGCCAGAGAGGAGCGATGCAGTACAATTCATCCTTCAGGCCATCGAACACCAGCAGAAGAGTCGGCCGAACAAATAGCAGGTCAGGCAGATCGAGAGGCTGCTCGCTGGGTCGTGGCAGCTTCTCGACGAGCGTGATGGTCTCGTAGCCGAAATATCCGACCAAACAGGCAAGGGCGGGCGGCAAACCTTCGGGAACGTCGATACGGCACTCCGCCAATAGAGTACGCAGTTCGTCAAGGGTACTGCCTTCGCATTTCTCGAAGGAGTCGAGGCCCTTTTTCCAATCCCGGTTGATCTCCGCCTGGTCACCTGACGCGCGAAAAACGAGGTCGGGGTCGAGGCCGAGCAGACTATAGCGTCCGCGCACCTCACCACCTTCCACAGACTCCAGAAGAAAGTCGCCGCGGCCCTCTCGCATCAGACGTGAGGCTGCCCCCACCGGGGTTATCGTATCGGCAACGACCTTGCGCCAAACGAGCGCAGGGCGCCCTTCCTTAAGCGACTCCAATGCCCTTGCGCGGCCTTCCATCTGGCCAGTCAAGGGCGGCCTCAGTTGCTTTCGCCGAGAAGCTGGCGACGCACGGCCGCTATAGCTTCAGCATTGCGTTCAACCCCAAGCTCGGCGCGCATCGCAGCAAGCATCTGCTCAGCATATTCGTTGCCCCACGACTGGCCGACCTGAGTTCGGGCTTGGGCGATCAGGGGATCGTTTTCCTCGAGATCTTCAAGTGTAATATCTTCGAGATCGACCACGAACCAACCCTGGTCACCAGTGCCCTCAAGCTTTTTGACCGATCCTTCGGCCATTCCGAAAAGCAACGCGATGGGAGCCGGAACTCGGGTGGAACCAAGCCGTGCCAGTTCCTCGCGACTGTAATTGACTGGCTGGGGAGGGCGGATCGCAGCTTCTTCGGCGGCGACAGCAGCCGCAAGATCTTGCCCGCCTTCGACTCGCTTCAGGATGCGATTGGCGGCGGCCTCTGCGGCCTGATCTCCACGTACCCGGCGCCATTCGGCAATGACTTCGTCACGGATCTGGGCAAGAGGTGCGACGGCCGAAGGCGCGATGTCGGCAACTTCGTAGATCAGGAAAGTCTGCTGGTCAGGAAGAGCTCCGATTTCAGAATCACCTTCGTCGATCTGAAAAGCATAGTCCAAGACGGATCCCAGGATGGCAGGAGCCTCGTTCGAAGTTCCGTAAACGCGGCCCGCTGCGGTGATGGCCGGACTGGTTTGGAGTTCCAGATCCAGTTCTTCCACTATCGACGTGAGCGATGCACCATCGGCAAGCCTGTCTTCGATGCTGACCGCGAGCTCTGCAATGCCGCGCTGACGCTTGGTCTCTCTCAAGGTCTCTTCAATCCCGGCCCGGGCCTGCGCCAGGCTTTGCGCCGGCTGGGTATCAACCGCTCTAACACGAGCGATATGCCATCCCAGTGAACTGCGTGCAGGCGTTGTCACTTCGCCCTGCGCGGCGGAAAAATATGCATCGGCCACCCCGGCTGACGCCGCACTGAGAATATTCGAGCGCTCCTGATCGTCGAGCTCTGTTGTCCGGAGCCCGGCGCTCGCAGCGGCCTGTGCGAAGCTCTCTCCGGCGCGCACACGCGAGGCAATAGCCTCTGCTCCTTCGCGTGTCGGGACGATAAGCTGGGTGAAGCTTCGTGCTTCTCTCGCTGCAAAGTCCCCGGCATTTTCTCGGTAAAATGCGGCAACTTCCGCATCAGTGGGCTCGACACTGTCCCCAAGCGCGGCGCTGTCGAAGGTGGCATAGCGAATTACCCGGCGTTCCGGCCGGACGAAGCGGGTGCGGTTTTCGGTGTAGAACTCGGAAAGTTGCGCATCCGTCGGATCGCCATCCGGTGCAAAGAGGCTCGCCGGAATTGTCGCAATCGCGCCCCTGCGACGCTCCTTGAAGCTGCGTGCATAGGTTCGAGCGATGGATTCAGGTATTTGAGCCCCGTAGATCGCAGGGAAAATGGACTGCTGGAAATAGAGCGAGGTGCGAATTTGTTGCCTGATCTGGCTGTCGGTCAGGCTGTTGGTGCGGAGGAAGGCGTTGTAGGCATCGGTGTCGAATTCCCCGCTCGGCCCCCGGGCTGCCGGAATCTGGCGAATTTCGCTATTTACCAGATTTGTGCCCGCGCGAAGACCATTGGATTCGCCCCAGTCCATCAATGCATAGCGGGTAATTAGATCATCAAGCACACGATCCAGACCTCCCTCGGCAAGCAGGGTTTGCATGGTTGCTTCGGGATTCTCCTGCCTGGCCTGTGCCAATGCATCGTTTACCGCCTGATTCAGTTCTGCCGTTCCTATTTTCGCATCGCCAACGACAGCGACACTATCGCCCCCGGCAACACCGCCGAATGTGCCGGTGTTCGAAACATCCATACTGGCGAAGGCAAATCCGATCAGTGCAAGGAATGCGAGGGCGATGGCCAGACCGATCTTCGTCTTGAAGAAATTCCGGAAAAAAGTGAGCATGGCTTGCGAACGGGCCTTTTCATGTACTTTGGGGCGCGCCACTTCCGACAGGAGGCGACCGATCACCGGTTGAGCAGCGCGCTTTATCCGCCATGCGACCTCGCCGCAACAGGTCCTGTCCGGTTTTGACCTATAAACAAACCACGTCTAGCGGAGCGACTTTCACCGCCTATATAGCGCCCGCCTAATCAAGATTCGCGATTGGAACACCAAATATGGCCGAGCGGCCCTACATTGTTGGCAACTGGAAGATGAATGGCACAAGGGCGATGCTTTCCGAAGCACGCGCCATCGACCGAGCCGCACAGCGTTACATGAAAGCGGAGGTCGCCGTTGCGCCCCCCTATACTCTTATTCACGCTGTCCACCGAGAAGTTGAACAGATCGGAGTGGGTGCCCAGGATTGCTTCCCGGGGGAAGACGGTGCTCATACCGGTGATATTTCAGCCACGATGATTGCCGATGCCGGCGCGAAGTTCGTAATCCTCGGACATAGCGAGAGGCGTGCCGATCATAGTGAAACAGAAAGCCAGATAAACGCCAAGATCGAGAGCGCTCTTGAAGCCGGATTGCGCATCATCCTGTGTTGCGGCGAGACGCTGCCGACTCGCGAAAAGGGCGAAGCCGAGACCTTCGTACTCGAACAGCTTCGTGCCAGTTTGCCCAAGATCGAGGATGCGGCTGAGCGATTGACGGTAGCCTATGAACCTGTCTGGGCGATCGGCACCGGCAAGACAGCGACGCCTGACGATATCGAAGCCATGCACAAGGCAATTCGGGGCCTTCTCGACGAGACTTACGGTGAGGATCATTCTGCCCAGGTCCGTATTCTCTATGGCGGCTCGGTAAAACCGGACAATGCCCGCGAAATCCTCTCTATCCCGGAAGTGGGCGGCGCGCTCGTAGGGGGCGCAAGTCTCTCGGCGGAGAGTTTCCTCGGTATTGTGGTCGCTGCTTCGGAATCCGAAGAAGCCTGAACCGATAGCCGCACCTTGCCGTGAGGCCGCGTCGCGACTAGATGCGCTGCAGCACACTTATCGATAGAGTAGTCTACCCATGTTCCTCTTCCTTACCGTCGTCCAGGCGATCATCGCAGCGGCCCTGATCGCCGTCATTCTTATGCAACGGAGCGAGGGCGGCGGTCTTGGCATCGGGGGCAGCCCGAGCGGTATGTTGAGTGCACGCGGAGCAGCCGACTTCCTCACCCGGTCGACCAAGTGGCTGGCCGTTGCGTTTGTCGCACTGTCGATCGCTTTGGCTGCCCTGGCGGTCGAAGGTGTCGGTTCGGATACGATCGAATCGACGCTCGACCGTTCGGTGACGCCTGCTGAAACCGATCCGCTGGGCGGACCGGGCACGGCTCCGGCTGCGCCGACAGATGCTCCCGTGACAAACGATGATCCACTCGCCGAATAGGCGTTATTGACCCATTTCGCATGCGCTCTGTGGATGGCGCGCTTGATTGCGCGCCTTTTCGCTTGCGCCGACTCAACCCGCACGCTTAAGGCCCGACTCCCATGGCGCGGTATATTTTCATCACCGGCGGCGTGGTCTCCTCGCTCGGTAAAGGTCTCATGGCGGCTTCTCTGGCTGCGCTGCTGCAGGCGCGCGGTTACAAGGTCCGCATCCGCAAGTTCGATCCTTACCTGAACGTCGACCCGGGAACGATGAGCCCGTATCAACACGGCGAAGTCTTTGTGACCGACGACGGCGCAGAGACCGATCTCGACCTTGGGCACTACGAACGCTTTACCGGCGTTTCCGCCCATCAGGGTGATAATATCACTTCCGGTCGCGTCTATCAGCAGATCATCGCGAAGGAACGGCGCGGGGACTATCTCGGTGCGACCGTCCAGGTAGTTCCGCACGTCACCGATGCAATCAAGGAGTTCGCGCTGGCCGGGCAGGACGATCACGATTTCATCCTGTGCGAGATCGGCGGTACGGTCGGCGATATCGAGAGCCTTCCGTTCATGGAAGCGATTCGTCAGCTCCGTAACGAGCTGGAGCCTATGCAGTCACTCAGCGTCCATGTGACGCTGGTCCCCTATATCGCAGCGGCGGGCGAGCTGAAAACCAAGCCTACCCAGCATTCCGTGCGGGAACTGGCGAGTCTTGGTATCAAGCCCGATGTCTTGCTCTGCCGGGCGGAGCATCCCATTCCTGATAGCGAACGTCAGAAGATTTCGAACTTCTGCAATGTCCGCAAGGAAGCCGTCATCCCCGCGCTGGATGCACCGTCGATCTATTCTGTTCCGTTACAGTATCATGCAGAAGGACTGGATACCGAGGTGCTGCGCGGCTTCGGTATCACCGATGCGCCCGACCCGGATCTGTCGCGCTGGTATGATGTCGTCGATCGCCATTCCAATCCGGAAGGCGAGGTGACCATCGGCGTGGTCGGCAAGTATGTCGGATTGCAGGATGCCTACAAGTCACTGAACGAAGCGCTGATCCATGGAGGCATGGCGCACCGCGTCAAAGTCAATATCAAGTGGATCGACGCCGAGGTCTTCGAGCAAAGCGATGGCGAGATTGCTGCGCAACTCGAGCCCATGCACGGCATCCTCGTACCCGGCGGCTTCGGTGAGCGCGGCAGCGAGGGCAAGATTGCCAGTGTGCGTTTCGCGCGCGAGCGGAAAGTGCCGTTCCTGGGAATTTGCCTGGGCATGCAGATGGCCTGTATCGAGGGTGCCCGCACAGCCGGTCTGGATAAGGCCAGCTCGACGGAATTTGGCGAAACCACCGAACCGGTAGTCGGCATCATCACCGAATGGATGAGCGAAGAGGGACTTCAGAAGCGCGAGAAGGGGGGGGACCTCGGTGGCACGATGCGGCTTGGTGCATACGATGCGAAACTGGCAGCCAACAGTCATGTTTCTTCGATCTATGGCGGCACGACCGATATTTCGGAGCGTCACCGGCACCGGTACGAGGTCAACGCGGCTTACATCGAACCGCTCGAAAAGCAGGGTTTGATCTTTTCCGGCATGTCACCCGACGGCCTGCTACCGGAAATCGTCGAGCGACCCGACCATCCCTGGTTCGTAGGCGTACAATTCCATCCCGAACTCAAGTCCAGACCGTTCGAGCCGCACCCCCTGTTTGCGGGCTTTATTGGAGCGGCACTCGAGCAAGCGCGCTTGGTCTGAAATATTTTTCGCACCAAGGCGCCAGATCTAAGTGCCTGATATGTTGCACTGTACCCAAGAGCATTTGTAGGCACGCGACACATCGTCACGTCTATTGCTCGCGACGCCGCTTTATCTTTTGTTACAATTAATGCAGGACGCCCGCGACTCGGTTTCAAAAAGCTATTGAGTGCACGAGGTTTTCGCTGAGCGCGCAAGTGGTGGGACTTGCCTCGAACCCGGTCGTCTTCTGCGACCCGGACGGCCGAATCCGAGGCTTGGCGGCGCTAGTCGTCGCGGGGGCGGTGCCATTGGTGCCGTCCCCATTCTTTATCCGGCACAGAAAAAGCGGCGCCTCCGGAAAGGCGCCGCTCTCTCTATATATCCGATCCGATCAGGCTGCGGCAGTTTCGTCGTCGTCCTTGACGATTTCGAGAGCTTGCTTGCCGCCGATCGAAATCTTCTTTGGCTTCATCGCGTCGGGCACTTCACGCACGAGATCTATTATCAGCATGCCATCCTTGAGGTCGGCAGCCTTGACCCGTACATAGTCCGCCAGATCGAACCGACGTTCGAAACCGCGGTTTGCAATGCCGACATGCAGCATTTCGCCTTCGGGCTGGTCGTCGCGCTTGCGTCCTTGAATTACCAGAAGGTTCTGCTGCGCGGTAATGTCGAGATCTTCGGCGCGAAAGCCGGCCACCGCGAGTGTGATGCGGTACTCATCATCATCGCAGCGTTCTATATTGAAAGGTGGATAGTTATCGCCCCCGGCGTTGCGCGCCTGACGCTCCATCAGGTCGAACAGACGGTCGAAACCGACGGTGGAGCGGCGATAAGGGGTGGTGTCGAAACGGTTCATCGAAACAAATCCTCCAATGAGCAATTTGAGTGTGTAAAAGGGGCCCATCAGTGGCACCCCCGCGCTGCCGCACCATGCGACGGCACAACCAAGATAATCTCTTCCAAATTGCTTTCAAGCAGAGCCTGCAAGCCCTATTCATGAACAGGAACCCAAAAGGATATTAAATGAACCAGCCGCGTATCGACATCTACACCAAGTTCGGTTGCGGGTACTGCTTCCGCGCCAAGCGCCTGCTCGATGAAAAAGGTGCGGATTACGAGGAACACGATATCACCATGGGCGGCCCCAAGCGTGAGGAAATGCTCCAGCGGGCACCTCAAGCTCGTACGGTTCCGCAAATCTTTATCGGCGAAACTTACGTCGGTGGGTCCGATGAACTCGCAGC
Organism: Qipengyuania huizhouensis; assembly: GCF_019711635.1. Lineage (GTDB taxonomy): Bacteria > Pseudomonadota > Alphaproteobacteria > Sphingomonadales > Sphingomonadaceae > Qipengyuania > Qipengyuania huizhouensis. The sequence continues at coordinate 87,231 of NZ_JAIGNT010000008.1, forward strand.
GCTCGAACGCGCCGGGAAGCTGGACGCGCTGCTCGAGGCTGAATGACCCGTATAGCCGTCCTTCAAACGACTACCGGCATTGACCCCAAGGCGAATGCCGATCATTTGGGCAAGGCTGTTGCGCGAGCAGCAGGCGAGGGAGCGGCTATGCTCTTCACGCCCGAGATGTCAGGACTGCTCGATCGCGACCGGAGCCGCGCTGCTGCATCGATCAGCCGAGAAGAGAACGATCCGGTCCTTGGCGCAGTTCGCGAAGCTAGTGCGAAACACGGAATTTGGACATGCATTGGCTCGTTGGCGATTGATACGGGCGAGGGTAAGTGGGCAAACCGTTCACTCATCATCGATGCCTCCGGCAATATTGCCGCACGTTACGACAAGATCCACATGTTCGATGTCGATCTGGCGTCGGGGGAAAGCTGGCGCGAATCCAACGCGTATCGCGCCGGCGAGCACGTGGTGACGGTAGAGACCCCGATCGGCAAGCTCGGCCTGGCCGTTTGCTATGACCTCAGGTTTCCAGCGCTATTCGAAGCACTTGGAAATGCGCGCTGCGATGCGATCGCAATTCCGGCAGCCTTTACCGTGCCGACCGGGGAAGCCCACTGGCATGTGCTGCAACGTGCCCGGGCGATTGAGGCTAGCGCCTATGTCATAGCCGCAGCGCAAGTAGGAAATCACGAGGACGGCCGCCGAACATATGGTCACAGCCTTGCAATCGACCCTTGGGGCGAGGTGCTGCTTGACATGGGAGGGCACGAAGCCGGTCTGGGTTTGGCCGAGATAGACGCTGAAAGAATAGAACAGGTGCGTTCGCAGGTGCCCAGCCTTGCCAATCGACGCAAAATCTCCAACTAGGCGCGCATGATCGTATTCGACCTCCATTGTGACCAGGGCCACCGTTTCGAGGGCTGGTTCGGCTCCTCCAACGATTTTGATAATCAGATGGAACGGGGACTGATCGATTGCCCCGAATGTGGCAGCAAAAGTATCGGGAAGGCGCCCATGGCCCCGTCCGTCGGCACAAAGGGCAATAAACGCGAAAGCCGTCACCCTGCAAAAGAAGCGCAACTATCCAATGCACCCATGCCGCCAGAGGTCGAAAAAGCGATCAGGCAACTGGCGAACGCACAGGCAAAGGCGCTTGAGAGTAGCAAGTGGGTGGGTGACAAATTCGCCGAAGAAGCCCGCTCGCAACATTATGGCGAAAAAGATGAGACGCCGATCCACGGCAAGGCTACGCGCAAGGAAGCCGAAGAACTGGCGGCCGAAGGGATTTCGGTGGCTCCTATACTCTTCCCGATCGCCGAACCCGACCAACTCAACTGATTGCCACTCCGTCCCGAGCCGCTATAGAGCGCCTTCGGAGCGCCCGTAGCTCAGTCGGATAGAGCACCAGATTCCTAATCTGGGGGCCACAGGTTCGAATCCTGTCGGGCGCACCACCTTTTCAAAGGCTTGGTAGGGGTAAGGGAGTTATCTCGTTAAGTTGAGGCAAGGCATAGGTACAGGTGGCGGCTTGGAAAAGAAGCTAATCGACTTGAAGGCCTTCGCCAGCAAGCTTCCTCCAGAGCACGACAAACTAAAAAAGGCCGTTCGAGATGGACAGATATCCATTCTGTTCACTCTGATCCATCAACTGCGGTCGTTTTTCGATCGTGCATTCGCAGAGCGGATGATTGAGCATTTCATGCAGGCTTCGGCGTTGGTGGCGGTTCAATCGGAAGATTGGTAATTAACCCTCGCGAAGCGTCAGGCAATTCAAGGGACAGTATACTTAACTCGAGGTGGTTTGCAGGCTCCGGCCCGCAACTGCTTTCCTACTCTTTCCTGTCGCGCTACCGCATCCATTGCTCTTTGAACGTCGTAAATGCAGTCCATTCGACGCCCTGCCTCCCCCCGGGGGGCACCTGCAAAAGTGTCAATCGCTGCGAGGGAAAATATTCTCTTTAATTCCAATACTTTATGCAGATTTATCCGGAGTGACATAGTGTCGCCTTCGTCACCCGCCGAGTTCCTGAGACAGGATATTCAATCGCTGGTACTGTCGGGGCAAGTCCGCTGGCTAGTAAGGAACGGGGGGCTCTGGCTCCGCATCGGTGGCGCGAAAAAGGCACGGCTGCGCCGATCGGAGACAAATTGCAGCTAGTCCGACAGACCTGCGCAGGCCAGTCTTCCCGGCACCGAGATCAGGGCGTTTTTTTGCTCGTCCGTCCAAGTTGGCTGACGGGAACCGTCTCCTTGAACGTGTGAGTAACGTAGGGAAATGGGATTTCGATACCCGCTTCATCAAGCGATGCCTTGATCGCGCGAATGACCTTGTCCTTGCTCTCCCGGCCAGAGCGAGGCGTGCTACCCGCCCACCATCGCACGAGAAAATCGACCGAGCTGGAGTTGAACTCCTGTGCGAAGATGTCGACCCCCTTGCTTGCCAGCACATCGGTAACGCCCTCGACTGCGCGCCGGATAATATCGGCCGCGTGATCGAGATTGGTGTCGTAGGAAACGCCAACCACCGCATCGTATCGACGCTGTTCTACATCGGTCAGAATCTCGACCGGGTTTTTGAACAGGATCGAATTCGGCACCACCGTCAGCTCACCCGAGAGCTTGCGGACATGGGTCTCGCGCAGGGTAATGTGCTCGACCTTACCCGTGATGCCTTCACATTCGATGACGTCGCCAATCTGCATTTTTTCCCGCAGCATAATCAGTATGCCGGCGAAGAAATTCTCGAAGATATCCTGGAACGCGAAGCCGATCGCAACTGCACCTATGCCCAGGCCCGCAAGGAGGCTTGCAGCTGTAAGCCCCGGCATGACCACCACTGCAGCGATGAACAGCCCCACGATCCATATGGTCAGCCTGACCAAAGTATCGACGAGGTTTTTAAGGCTCGACCGAATTTCGGTACGGCCCACGATCATATCCGAGATGCGCACCGCGAAGCGCGCGATGATCCAAGTGATCAGAACGATCAGAAGCGATATGGCAAGGCTGGGCAAAGACGCAACGAAGGCTTCGCTCATCTCCTGCAGCTGCTCACGCAGCGTTTCGACGTAATTCACAGATGGCTCCCTTTGCACGGCAACGTTGTGCAGCGCAGCAGGTTCCAAAATGGCCAAGAAGTAGAGTTTCTATCTGTTAGGCGAATTGGTTCAGCTTTTGCTGTGTTCCTTACGCGCTATTTCGTGCAGCCAGTCTGCGTGCCGGGGAGCCTTTTTCGTTTCACTCCACTCTTCCAGCATCATCGGAGCTACACGTTTTAATTCGGCATACTGCTCGTCTGTACCGATGTCGGTCGCCAATTCGACGCGATGTCCATTGGGATCGAAGAAATAAATCGATTTGAAGATGCCATGATGGGTCGGACCGAGAACGTCGATGCCCAAGCTTTCGACATGCTCCTTGGCAGCTTGCAGCTCTTCTTCGCTTCCAACTTTGAACGCCAGGTGCTGGACCCATGCAGGGGTATTTTCGTCGCGCCCCATATCCTTCTGGTTGGGCAACTCGAAAAAGGCGAGTATGTTGCCATTACCCGCGTCCAGAAACACGTGCATGTAGGGATCGTACTCACCAGTCGAAGGCACATGATCTTCGGCAAAGGCAGTAGTATAGTCCATGCCCAGAACCTTGCCGTACCATTCGACGGTCTCTTTCGCATCCTTGCAACGGTATGCGGCGTGGTGGACGCCGCCAAGTTTGACGGGGTGGTCGGCTACGTCATTCATTCCGCAGGCTCCGTTTCAATGGACTTCGCATCCTCGACATTCAGGACACCCCGCTTGATCTGATCGCGCTCCATACTTTCGAACAGCGCCTTGAAGTTGCCCTCGCCGAAGCCTTCGTCACCCTTGCGCTGGATGAATTCGAAGAACACCGGGCCGACCTGTGCTTCGGCAAAAATTTGCAGAAGAAGGCGCGGCTGGCCGCCTTCGGTCGTGCCGTCGAGGAGAATGCCTCGCATCTTGAGCTGGTCGACGTCTTCGCCGTGATCGGGAAGACGCTCCGACAGCATTTCGTAATAGGTCTCGGGTGGGGCGGTCATGAAAGGAACTCCAAGTTCCTTCAGATTATCCCAGCAGCCGATGAGATCGTCGCAGATCAGGGCAATGTGCTGGATGCCTTCGCCGTTGAACTCCTTGAGGAATTCTTCGATCTGGCCCTTGCCACCTTCGCCTTCTTCATTGAGCGGGATGCGGATCTTGCCGTCGGGTGCGGTAAGCGCCTTCGAGGTAAGGCCGGTGTATTCGCCCTTGATGTCGAAGAAGCGGATTTCGCGGAAGTTGAAGAGCGTCTCGTAATAGTCCGCCCAGTACTTCATGCGGCCATTGTAGACATTGTGGGTCAGGTGATCGATCACGTTAAAGCCCGCGCCGACCGGGAATTTCTCCACACCATCGAGATACTCGAAGTCGATGTCGTAGATCGAAAGACCTTCCCCGTCCTGTTCGATATAACGATCGATCAGATAGATGATCGCGCCGCCAATCCCGCGGATCGCCGGAATGCGCAATTCCATCGGGCCGGTATCTACGACGACCGGCTCCGCACCGCGCTTTAACAACTCTTCATATGCGGCCTTCGCATTGCGTACGCGAAATCCCATACCGCAGGCTGAGGGGCCGTGCTCCCGCGCGAAGTACCAGGCCGCGCTGCGCGGTTCATAATTGATGATCAGATTGATCCCGCCCTGGCGCCACAGGTGAACGTCTTTCGAGCGATGGGTCGCGACATTGGTAAAGCCCATGGCCTCGAAAACCGGTTCTATCACACCTTTATCTGGGGCACAGAATTCGACGAATTCGAAGCCGTCGAGACCGATGGGGTTTTCGAAAAGGTCGGGCATGGAAATCCTCTGTCGGTTAAATTAGTTTCAATGGAAACCAATTACGCTTGATGGCTGAGATTGTCAAGGTTGCAACGGGTCGGGCAGGGGCAGGGTTCCTTCGCCCGAACCGCCGCGAAAGCGGCCGCTAGCCGCCGGAATCCTTGCGAATTGCACTTGCCTCAAACGGTTAACTGTGATTCTGTGCGGGCCATGAAGCGGGCAAGCAGATTCGACTTGGTTCGGAAGCAGAAGGCGGCGCAAAACGCGGCGCTCGTTGTCCTGCTCATTCTCGGCGGTCTTGCGGTGGCCGGTCCTTCGGGCCTGCTGGCCTGGAGCGAAAACCTGCGCCTTCTTGATCAGCGAGAAGCCCAGCTTGCGGCTCTCCAGAAGGAGCGCGCCGCGTTGGAAAACAAGGTCGCGTTACTGCATCCCGATCGCGCCGATCCGGACATGGTCGGCGAACTTCTGCGCAGCCAGCTCAACGTCGTCCACCCCGACGAAGTCGTCATAAAACTCGACGACTAGCCTCCTGCACCGGGGGTGGAACCCTGCCGTTCCGTAAGGTTTTCGTATGCAAGCTACACGCACCGTTGCGCTGCCTGCAAGGCTGTGCCTATAGGCGCTGCATCATTCCTCCCCGGAAGAACAAGGGACAATTGTTTTGGCCAAGCCCTCCAAGAACAAGACGCCGCAAAGCCCGGCGGAAAACCCGGAATTTGCGCTGCATTCGCTTCAGGAAGAGTTCGAGAAGGCAAAGCGTTACGATGCCTCGCCCGAGCAATTGCGCCAGTTCTACGAACAGATGCTGCTTATCCGTCGTTTCGAAGAGCGGGCAGGGCAGCTCTATGGTCTCGGGTTGATCGGCGGATTCTGCCACCTTTATATTGGGCAGGAAGCGGTCGCGATCGGCCTGCAATCGGCGCTCGACGGCGATAAGGACAGCGTGATCACCGGCTATCGTGATCACGGCCATATGCTTGCCTATGGTATCGATCCGAAATTGATCATGGCCGAGCTGACCGGCCGCGAGGCAGGCATCTCGAAGGGCAAGGGCGGGTCGATGCACATGTTCTCGACCGAGCATAAGTTCTACGGCGGGCACGGGATTGTCGGTGCGCAGGTCGCGCTGGGTGGCGGGCTCGCGCTTGCGCATCAGTACAACGATGATGGCGGCCTCTGTCTTGCCTATTTCGGCGACGGTGCGGCGAACCAGGGGCAGGTGTACGAAACCTTCAACATGGCGTCGCTGTGGAAGCTGCCGATCGTCTTCGTGGTCGAAAACAATCAGTATGCCATGGGTACCGCGGTCGGCCGCTCAAGTGCGGAAACCGAATTCTACCGTCGCGGCACGGCATTCCGCATCCCCGGCATGAAGGTCAACGGCATGGATGTACTCGAAGTGCGCCAGGCCGCCGAAATTGCATTCAAGCATGTGCGCGAGGGCAGGGGGCCGGTGCTGATGGAATGCGAAACCTATCGCTATCGCGGGCACTCCATGTCCGACCCGGCCAAGTATCGCACGCGCGAAGAAGTACAGGACATGAAGGACCACAAGGACCCGATCGAGGGACTGAAGAAGATCCTGATGGAACAGGGCAATACCGAGGACGAATTGAAAGCCATCGACAAGGACATTCGCAAGGTCGTCAGCGAAGCTGCGGACTTCGCCGAGAACTCGCCAGAGCCCGAGCCGAGCGAACTCTACACCGATGTTCTGGTGGAGGAGTATTGAGCCATGGCTATCGAACTCAAGATGCCCGCGCTGTCGCCCACGATGGAAGAGGGTACATTAGCCAAATGGCTCAAGCAGGAAGGTGATGAAATCACCGCCGGCGACATTATTGCGGAGATCGAAACCGACAAGGCAACGATGGAATTCGAAGCGGTCGACGAAGGAACGCTCGGTAAAATCCTCGTGCCCGAAGGTACCGAGAACGTGGCCGTCGGCACGGTCATCGCGATGCTCGCAGGCGAAGGTGAGGACGTATCCGATATTGCCGTCGAAACACCCGCGACCGATGATAAGCCCGGAGAGGGGAAGGACGTCGGTAGAGAGCCGTCAGAAGCCGAGATCACCAAGCCTGCGAAAAAATCCGGTGTGAAAGACCCGGAAATCCCACACGGTACCAATATGGCCACCGTCACTGTTCGCGAAGCGCTGCGCGATGCGATGGCCGAGGAAATGCGCCGCGACGAACGAGTCTTCGTGATGGGCGAGGAAGTCGCCCAATACCAGGGCGCTTATAAGGTCACGCAGGGCCTGCTCGACGAATTCGGTCCCAAGCGCGTGATCGATACGCCGATTACCGAATACGGCTTCGCCGGTATCGGGACCGGGGCTGCAATGGGTGGTTTGCGTCCGGTCGTTGAATTTATGACATTCAACTTCGCCATGCAGGCGATCGACCACATCATCAATTCTGCAGCCAAGACCAATTATATGTCAGGTGGCCAGATGCGATGCCCGGTAGTATTCCGCGGCCCCAACGCGGCGGCAAGCCGCGTGGGCGCGCAGCACAGCCAGAACTATGGCCCTTGGTACGCAAGCGTCCCTGGCCTGATTGTGATTGCGCCTTATGATGCTTCTGATGCGAAGGGGTTGCTGAAGGCCGCGATCCGCTGCGAAGACCCGGTGGTCTTTCTCGAGAACGAACTGGTCTATGGACGAAGCTTCGAACTACCCGAGCTGGACGATCATGTCCTGCCGATCGGCAAGGCGCGGATCATGCGCGAAGGTACAGACGTCACGATAGTCGCTTACTCGATCGCTGTCGGTCTCGCGCTGGAAGCAGCGGAAGAACTGGCGGGCAAGGGGATCGAAGCCGAAGTGATCGATCTGCGCACGCTACGCCCTCTCGATAAAGAAACTGTACTCGAAAGCCTGAAGAAGACCAACCGTCTCGTCATCGCCGAGGAAGGCTGGCCAACCTGTTCCATTGCCTCTGAAATCGTGGCGATCTGCATGGAAGAAGGTTTCGATCATCTGGACGCGCCGGTCACTCGCGTTTGTAACGAGGACGTGCCGCTGCCTTATGCGGCAAATCTTGAGAAACTGGCGCTGATCGACACGCCCAAAATCGTGAAGGCTGCGAAGAAGGTCTGTTATCGAGATTGATGAAAGGGAAATCCCTAAGCTGCACAATGTAACGAAGAGATTCCCGGAAGTCCTCTAAATCACTCGTCGATGACGAAAATCGGCCGCGAGAATGACATTTGCGTGCTGGTGAAATCGAAGAATGGCAGCACGTCCGGAGGCGTGTACGTAATGGTCATGGTTTTTTCGAAGGTGCCATGCACACGCGGAGTCGCCACGGGTACTATCGTCACGGCAACGCTGTCGTTGAGCATGTAAGGTGAGGATTGTGCGATAGCGATTGCCTTGGTTTGTATCGCGCTATCGGAGATCGTGTTTTCCTTCATATATTCGATCACGGCATAACGTGCAGTGTCGGAAGCCACGCCTCGTAGCGAATTATAAGCCTGCATGCTGATCCCGATCTGGATCGCTCCGAAGAAGAGACCGAGAACCACCGGCGCCAGGAGTGCGAACTCGATGATCGTAGTCCCGCGCTCGTCGATGCGAAGACTCGAAAAGAGAGGCGGCCTTCTCATGAAATCTGCACCCGCCTGGTAAGGTCGTAATTTACCGTGTTCCCAACCCCGAAATCGGTCCAAAGCGGGGTGTACCAGTCGGCAATTTCGATTTCGATGAATTCGGAAATGACCGCGCCTGTAGGGCATGTTGAAAGGTCAACCACAAGCGAGGCATCGGAGTTGCAGCGATATTTCTTGACCAGCGTCACTTTGTCGGCGGGAAGGCCCGTCGAAGTTTCGATGATCTCTTCTAACTTGTCGATGTCGCTCTGGTCTTCAGGCAGAGAGGCGAGCACGATCGATCCGGCTTCTGCCACGGCAATCTGCAACTCGTTATTGCGAGAGACAAGCCGACTAACCTCGAACCCTCCGAGACAGAGCATGACCAGTACGGGGAGAACGATCGCAGTCTCGATGACCATCGAGCCTTTGCGATCCCCGGCAACCGTTTTGAGAGTGTCGAAAAGGCGGATCACAAAACCAGCCTCACGCGTGTGCCACCTTCGCCTACGACGATATCGTGCGTCTTACCAGCCGGGCAAAGTGTGGTCAGATCTGCAGTACCGCTGATTTGAAGAGTTTTTGTGGCAACCATCATACATTCGGAAGACGCATTGGGCGTACCTGCAATCTTCAGGTCGCTGTTTGGCATGTAGATGATTCCATTGAGGTCGAGACCAGCATCGCCCGTGATCTTACTTCCCGAGCTGCCCGGCGAGTCCGGGTCCTCGAAGATGAGCATGTCTTCCATGCGATCTGCATCATCTGATGAGACGCCCACTGCGATAAGTTCGGTCTTTGTCATTGGGGTCAAATATAGGCTACCGCCGCCATTGACGTCGATGCCAGCACCGTTCTTCAGGACGAACATCACGCCTGTACCAGTAAGCGAGACTCCTCCGTTGATCTTCAGGGTACCCCCATCGATCACATATACGCCGCCGGCCATGTTTAGATCACAACCAACGTCAAAGTTGGTGTAGGTGCCGGGCTGAAGATCGGTGTCGCTAGAGAGATTGACCTTGTTGGCATAGGTGAAATGGGTCGTTGTGATTTTTTCGATGTATATCCTGTCCGGGCCGCTGCCAGCAATTTGACTCAAATTTTCGTGGACCGCAGGCTGGGAGTAATCATTGGGCTCACTCATGAAAGAAGCCGCAATTTCTGTCGGATATGTCGTAGTATAGGGGGATTGCGTGCCCTCGCCGGAATAATCTATTGATCCTGCCGAATACGCTGCGCTCTTGTTTTTACCTCTGTAATATTTGAACGTGACGTCATCGGACTGAGTTTCATCGGCCTGCCACGATGCAGTGGCATCGCCGCAACTTATTGTTCGAGGAGTTGTGTTGTCAGGTGGGGTCAGTCCTTCCCATGGATCCACCATGTTGTCATAATTCTCTACGACTTCGGCATTTTCAAATGCGCCCATCCCGTCGTCGATAGTGCCACCAGCAATGACCCAATTGATATTCTGAGCTCCACCACTGCCATTGGTAACGATGGCATCTTCGGCATTAGAGCGCGCACCCACGCCGCAGGCGGCGTCGACTGTCGGCCCGCCGTTGAACCACATGGTGCGGGTGGAGGTTGGATCGAGCGAGTATAGACACGCTGTAAACTGCTGCGTGGTTTCCCAGATCGCCTGCGCCTCTACGGCGATCGTCATGCCGTCACCCAGCACCAGTTCGGTGAAGGGGAGGGAAGCTGATACAGTGGCATCCACCATGACGCTGCTGTCAGCAGTGCCATCCCACGTTTCCAGGCCAACATTGTGGGTCAGCAGGTAATCCTTCGTCACCGAAAGATTGGCGTAGAATTCCTGGCTAGCGCGGGTTTCGTATTCAGTGCCGGTATCGCCGTTTCCACGCGCCCAAGCACCAGCCAGAGCGCTTTGGTCCACTGCGTACTGCGCTTCACGTTTCCAAGTGTAATATTGCGCCATGTCGACGCCTAGCCCTGCCGTGCCGAACAAGACCGGCGCCCCCATGGCGACGAGCATGAGAGCGTTTCCGCTTGTGTCGACTTTCAGTCGGCGCATAAATTCGGCTAAGCTCATTGTCTGCATCCACCTCGAACGGTTCGACTCGAACGTGCCTTGTAAGAATCCATTACTTATTTTTTATGCACTGGTTTTGGTTAATTAGTCGTATCAGCCCCGTCCCCAGTTTCAGGTCGGCTTGACAGGTGGGGGTAGGAATCCGAAGCGGAAGAAGTGATCGACAGCCGCGACACTAAACTGGCCGACTGGGCACCCATGGTGCTGGCTTCGGCAAATACGCGCCTTCGGCCCATCCTCGAATCAGGCTTGCTATTGGATGCCAAACTAGCTCGTATTGCTCTTTCGGCTAACGAACCCGCGCTCGCGCAAATTCAATTGGCTTGGTGGCGCGAAGAACTTCGTCGGGATCGAAGCGACCCCAATATCTTGCCACCGGATCCGCTTCTGGCATCCCTGCTGAGTGCATGGACGACAAGCAAGTCCGGTCTGGTCGCGCTGGTGAACGGATGGGAAGAATTGGTCGGCGGCCCTCCTTGGGAACCAAGCGTCGGCGATGCCTTGGCAAAGGGCCGGGGAGCGCTTTTCGAAGGATTGGCCGATCAGCTGGGCTATTCCGACTGCGCGCCAGCCGCCGCCATGCACGGCGTGATGTGGGCACGAGCCGATTTTGCCTGCTTCAATTCGCTGGATCCGAGCCGGCCTCCGAAATTACCTCGCTTGCCAAGGGAATTGCGACCGCTGGCCATTATCGGGGGGCTGGCGGCCCGGGCATTCAAACGTGGCGGCCAGCCTTTGTTTGGAGATCGTCTCAGCCCCTTTGTCGCGCTCAGGCTTGGAATCTTCGGTGCTTAGGCCCTGTTGACAAACTGGATTCACAATCGCTGCGAGATGTGATTCAAGATAGCTTTTGCGGAGGTTATCTT
>NZ_JAIGNT010000009.1 GCF_019711635.1 Qipengyuania huizhouensis
CGCCTCAACAAGCTAAGCTCAGTTCAAATTATCCCTTGCCAACGGAGAGCCGTCCACACAGGCGTCGTTAGCGGACAGTCCGCAATCGGCCCCGCGCCCCGCCTTTTCAGCCGTAGCCCATCAGTTTGAGCACTTCCTCGCGGCTGCGCGGATCGTCGAGGAAGGTGCCCATCATGCGGCTGGTGACCATGCCGACGCCGGGCGTGCGCACGCCGCGGGCGGTCATGCAGCTGTGTTGGGCATCGATGACCACGGCCACGCCCTGCGGCTTGAGATGTTCCCAGATGCAATCGGCCACTTCGGCGGTCAGCCGTTCCTGCACCTGCAGGCGCCGGGCAAAACCGTGGAGCACGCGGGCCAGTTTCGAAATACCCACCACCCGGTCATTCGGCAGATAGGCGATCGCCGCCTTGCCGATGATCGGCGCCATGTGGTGTTCGCAATGCGACTGGAACGGGATGTCTTTCAGAAGAACTATCTCGTTGTACCCGCCGACTTCCTCGAACACACGGTCCAGGTGCACGGCGGGATCCTCGTCATAACCGACGCAATATTCCTTCCACGCACGCGCGACGCGCTGGGGCGTATCGAGAAGGCCTTCACGGGTCGGGTCGTCCCCCGTCCATTCGATCAGGGTACGGATTGCATCCTGAACGTGCTGCGGCACGGGCGGTTTGCCGCGGGGATCGTCCTCATCGGGTCCTACAAGGCTACTCACTTGCCGTTTTTCCTCCTGAACCTGGAGCGAAAGCGCTCGAGGCGGGATCCCTTGCGGAAAAGACCACCCTTTGCAAACGGCTCGAACATATCATCCGGATGTTCGGGGTCGAGCAATCCGCTTTCGGCGAGCTTTTCTTCGGCGCCATTGAGCTCCGGTGGATGATAGCGGAGGAGGTTGCGCCCGTCCTCGGTAATCGAATGATCGATGACGGCCGCCATCGAACCGTACCGTTCGAGCAATCCGCCGATCTCGCCTTCGTCCAGCCCGCAATGTTCGGCCAGCAAGGACAGGCGGATCTTCTCGATCGCCGCGGAGGCATGCTCATTGCCTTCGCGATCGCAGTCGACAAACACGTCGCATTCGCTGTCCAGCCCCATCGAACGGTTGTTCATGTTTGCCGACCCGATGCGGAATATCCGGTCGTCGACGATCATTATCTTGGCATGGACGTAGATCGGCGTCGTGCCCGTGTAAGGGTTCCAGATGCCGAACCGGCCCTTGTGATCGGCTTCGGATATGCTCCTTACGAATTCTGCGCGCGCATGATCCATCGCCTGCTGTTCCAGCCAGCCGTCGGCATTGCGGGGATGCACGATAACGATTTCCGGCGGGTCATCCTCGGTCATCCTTTCGCAGATGGCCTCGCATATGGCGCGCGAGGCGAAGTACTGGCTTTCGGCATAAATGAACTTCCTTGCGCGCCTGATGTGTTCGACGAACAGGTGCTCGATCTCCCTGACCGCTTCCCAGTCGCGATAGGCTGCGCGTGTGCGCGCTATGCCGATTTCCACATTCTCGAAGTCTGCTTTCAGGCCATCGGGCCACAGACTGTCCTCACGCGCCTGGATCGGCACGAGCGGCGTGCCTCCGGCGCGGATCCACCGATCGCGCCCCAGATCGCTCAACGCGTCGGCGATTTCGCCTTCCATCATCATGGATGCATCGTGCCAGGGTCCGTATTCGTGACCGTTCGGCGTAGTGCGATGTTCGTCCGTTTCCTTGTGATCGCGCGTGTCCCAGCGCTTTATCGTCATGTCGATCCCGCCGCACACCGCAAGCCGGTTGTCGAGGACGGCAATTTTCTGGTGATGGCTGCATCCGGTCGGGTGGGCGCTGTCGAACTTGAAGTCGATCCGGCGATGGCGGGCCCAGCGCACGAGATCCCACCACATCGATCCGCGCACCACGAATTTGAAAATCCCGAAGCTCCATTTCAGGATGCGGACTTCAAGCGTCGGCCGATGCCGCACCAGCCAGCCGATGAAGCTGCCAAGACGTACGGGGTATTTGTCCGAGTAGCTTCGCTGCCACCAGCGCCGCCCTTCTGCCAGGTGGATGCGCGTGTCGAAATCCCAGCCGATCAGGAATATGCGGTGGCGCGCGTTCAGCATCGCGGCCTGCATGGCGGCGAAATAATCCGCCGCGTCGATCAGTACCGCTGCGCGCTCCACCTTCGCATAACGCCAGACGCTGGACGATTCGCCGTCCTCAAGACGGGATACCCGTTCCGGATTGGGCGTTTCCTCGCCCGGCTTTTCGGCCCCCTCCTCCAGCATGCCTATTCCTTGGCATCCTCTTTCTTTTCGGGAGTGATCTCCGCCTCGGATTTCTCCTCTTTCTTGCGTCGCTCGAAGACCGAGCGCATGTGCTCCATGTCTTCTTCGGTCAGATGTTTGGCGAAATCGGGGAAGTGGTCTTGCTCCTCCTCGTCGATATGGTGACGATAGTCGTGGTCGAAGGTCTTGAACTTCGTCAGCCATCCGCCTTCGGACATATCGGTTGCGGCAAGATCGTTCAGCGCTTCCTCGATCTCGTGATGCTCGGCCACCGAATGCCGCGTTTCGTCCGTGGTAGGCGGCTTGCGCAGCATGGTCGAATAAAGCGCCTGCTCTTCGGCCGAAGCGTGGCTCTTGAGTTCCTTCGTCAGTTCTTCGAACAGGGATTTGCGCTCGCCGCTGTCGCCGCTCGTTTCAAGCAACTTGTCGAGCAGGGCGCGATGCCTGTCATGATCCTGCTTCAGTCGATCGAAGATTTCCCGAGAGTCGGTCATTGATGCTGTTCTCCTTTGCATTGAGAACAGGCAGGGGCTCGCCGGGTTCCGCTGTTCTTGAAGCGAGGTGCAGATAAGCTCATATCCCCGGCATGATGCACTCGAAAGACGGCCCCACCCCGGCGCAGATGCAGCAGATGGCCGAGGCGGTCGTGGCTTCGCTACCGGACGAATTCCGCGCGCAGATGGGGGACATCGTACTGCGGGTGGAGGATTTCGCGACGCCGGAACAACTGGCGGCTGTGGACCTCGACGACAAATGGGAGTTGAGCGGGCTTTACGAAGGGGAGGCGCTGCCCGACCGGTCGATCTGGCAGAGCCACCGCATGCCCGCCCGGATCTGGCTGTTTCGCGAACCGCTGATCGCCGAATGGCGCGAAACCGGCGTGCGGATGGACGATCTGGTGCGGCACGTCGTGATCCACGAGGCCGGGCATCATTTCGGATTCAGCGACGAGGACATGCACGCGCTGGAACAAAGTGCGGACTAGGGTTTGCGCTTTGGAAAGGGGAAGGATTGGGCCGGTCGCTTCGCGCCCCCCCCTCTCCGCCACAGCACGGCTTCGATTCCGAATTTCGAACTTTCCATACGGCAGAACCATTAAAGGCCACCCCTTTTGCAAGGGATGGCCTTTAATGGCGCGCCAGGAAGGATTCGAACCTCCGACCGCCTGATTCGTAGTCAGGTACTCTATCCAGCTGAGCTACTGGCGCGTTGGAGGGCGGCACATAGGCAGGTGCTCCGCCCTTGGCAACACCTAATCCGGCATTTTTGCAAAGAGAGATTGCACCAGCTCACGGTCGAGCGGCGGCTTGTCGAGAGCTTCGATCTGTCGCGGAGTAAACCAGCCGATCGTCCCCCCTTCCATCGCCCGGGGCTCGCAGCCGGGCTGGCGGCATGTGTAAAGAAGAATGACAATCGGGCATTCATGGGCCGCACCCTCTTCCTGGGCGAATGTCGCGGGCGTCAGGAGATCCGCCTCTAGGGCTATATCGAGCTCCTCGCGAATTTCGCGGACCAGCGCATTTACAGGCGTTTCGCCGGTTTCGACCTTCCCGCCCGGGAATTCCCAGAGCCCGCCGTGATGCTTGTGCTTCGGGCGCTTGTGCATCAGCCAGCGCCCTTCGGCATCGCCAAGAGCAAGCGCGACAACGGGTGTCCATGTCGGATTATTTTCCAAAACGATCCTGCCTCGCAACTTTTTCTTAAGACCTGCCGGATTACCCAATGAGTGTCAGCTACGAATTGACATTGGGGGCAAGTCGAGTGGTCCAATTTCTGAAAAGACTGGAACGCGATGAAACCGGCGCCACCGCTGTCGAATACGGGCTGATCCTCGCGCTGATTTTCTTCGCGATAATGGGAGCAGTCGAAGCCTTCGGACAAGAGACGATTGAAATGTGGAACAACATTTCTTCGAAAGTCCAGTCGGCGGGAGTTTAATTCCCATTTGGTCAAGAATTGCGCTGATCTGGTTACGAATTGTCAACCAGTCTGCGTCAGAACGAGGATAGCTCAAGCCGTCTGGACGCGGCGAGAGTCGGGTACCGAAGACTGAACCAGGAGACTACACATGAAGTTCATCAAAAAGCTGCGCCAGAACGAAGAAGGTGCAACCGCTATCGAATACGGCCTGATCGCTGCACTGATCGCCGTCGCTGCCATGACCGCCATGGGCGCTCTGGGCACCGAGCTTACCGAAACCTTCGAAACTGTTTCGAGCACGATGTCGGCTGCGAACAACGCCAGCGTCTGATCGGCTGGCCTAGCCAAAAAGAAAGGCGGCGGGGGAAACCTCGCCGCCTTTTCTCTTATTCGCCTACAATTCGCGACGAACAGTGTGTGATATTACCTTCCCCGCACCACGATCTTGACCTTCTGTCCGGCGCTGACGCCCTGGCCCGATGACAGACCGTTGAGGACACGGAAGCGTTCCTCCTGCGCATCCGAATAGGCCATGCGGCGGGCAAGCGAGCTTACGGTGTCGCCGCGCTGCACCGTCACGACATCCAGAACGCGCGGCACCACATTTGCAGCTTCCTGCGGCGTGATGCGGCGCATGGAAGCGAACATCTGGTTGAACGTACTGGCCCGGCCGGCCGGGGTAATCGCGAGGAAATGATAAGCCCGGTCGTTCGAGAATTCATAGGCGAAGACCGTCACGTCAACCTGCCCGCTGCTGCCGTTGACGCGCGCAGTACCATAAGCGGCCGGCAGGCCGTTCACCGTCGTCGTCTGGATATTCGCCGGACGGATCTGTTGCTGCTGGCTCAGGCCCGCAAAGACGCTGTTCACATAGGTCTGCAAATTGCCGTTATACTGGGCCATCGTAAACTGGGCTTTGCCGCCCTGGCCGTTGACGGTCACGGCAGTGGTGCCATTGACCATGTAGAAGCCTTGCGGTGCCTGGAAAGACAGGCGCAGATCCGGATGAATAAACTGGCGGCCCTCGACGATACCCTGTGCGGGATCGTCGCCATAGGTCAGCCCGTCGATCCGGCTAAGGAACGTGTCACGATTGGTCACCCCGGTCATACCCTGTGCCCGGCTGAGGGCGGATTGCACCCGGCTGGCGGGATCGGGGTGGGTCGACGCCCATTCGGGCATCCGCGCATCGTCGCGACCTTGAAGCCGCGCATCGAGCGCATTCTGTGCGGCCAGGCTGGCGAGCACTGTCGACATCGCACGAGGATCGTAGCCGGCGGAGTTGAGATACTCGATGCCTTTTACATCAGCCTCGAGTTCCTGGCTGCGGGAAAACTTCAGCGTCAGCATCTGCGAGCCTTGCAGTGCGGCCTGGCCGATTTGCTGACCAAGCGGGTTGCTGCCGAGCAGCACGCTGGAAAGGATCGCCGCACCAACACCGAGTAGTTGATTCTGCGTGGCAGTCTGCTGTCGGCGCTGCGAATGCCGCAGCGCCACGTGGGCGACTTCGTGGCCGAGCACGCCCGCCAGTTCCGCCTCGTTGTTCATCAGCGCAACGAGCTGGCGCGTGGTGTAAACATACCCGCCGGGAATCGCGAAGGCGTTGTTTACCGGGCTGTTGACGAGACTTACCGTAAAGCTTGATCGCGCATTGCCGAGACCGGACTGGACGGCGATATTCTGGCCGACCTGCTCGACATATTGTGCCTGCGGGCCGGTCATCGCGCCACCGAATTCCGCGAGCAGCTGCGGGTGCGCTTCCGCGCCGATCTGGGCTTCGCTCTGCGTGATCGGTTCCGATGCGCCGGGTATATTTCCGCCCCCGGGCAGGGCGGCACAGCCCCCGAGAGCAAGCGATAGCGTGGCGGTCGAGGCGGTGGCGAATGACTTGAAGCTGGGCATTTAGGTAAGCTCCCCTTTTTGCAGACGCACGGACAAATGCCCTCACGCCCGTAAGTTCTGTCTATGGAAGGAGAAACTTGGCGGGCGAACGCTTGTTCCCGTCGCCTGTCTGCCGATGTTCAGCCTGCGATCTGCAGGAAACGTTCCTCGCGCATCCGCTTCAGCTCATCGCCGGAGTTGCGCGACAACATATCGAGTTCTTCGCCGATTGCATCGCCAAGTGCCTTGGCCGCTGCCCGCGGATCGCGATGGGCACCGCCGACGGGCTCTTTCACGATACGGTCGATCACGCCGAGCTTTTCGAGGTTCTGGGCGGTGATCTTCATCGCTTCGGCAGCATCGGGTGCCTTTTCGGCCGTACGCCAGAGGATGGAGGCGCAGCCTTCGGGAGAGATAACCGAGTAAACGGCGTGTTCGAACATCAGTACGCGTTCGGCACTTGCCAGCGCGACTGCGCCGCCCGAGCCGCCCTCGCCCACGATGCTCGCCACCATCGGGACTGGCAAGGCAAGGCAGGCTTCGGTCGACCGGGCGATTGCCTCGGCCTGTCCGCGCTCTTCGGCCTCAACCCCGGGGAATGCCCCCGAAGTATCGACCAGCGTGACGACCGGCAGGCCGAAACGCCCGGCCAGTTCCATCAGCCTGATCGCCTTGCGATAGCCTTCGGGTTTGCCCATGCCGAAATTGTGCCGGATACGGCTGGCGGTATCGTTCCCCTTTTCGTGCCCGATCAGCACGACCTTGCGGCCATTCAGCTTCGCAAAGCCGCCCATGATCGCTTCGTCTTCGCCGAAGGCACGGTCCCCGCCCAGTGGCATGAATTCTTCGAAAGCATGCTCGACATAATCGCGAAAATGCGGGCGCGATGGATGCCGCGCGACTTGCGTCTTCTGCCACGGTGTCAGCGATTCGTAGGTGCTTTCGAGCAGCGCAGCGCTCTTCGCCTCGAGCCTTTTCAGCTCGTTAGAGATATCGACTTCGTCGCCTTCGGAAGCTGCCCGCAGTTCGGCAATGCGCTGTTCGAGTTCGGCGACCGGCTTTTCGAATTCAAGATAGGAAATCATCGCAAGTCCGCTAGTCGCTGCGGCGCAGCTGTGCAAGCGGGTGACGCTCATTGACCAGCTTCACCAACCGTGAAGCATCGACATGGGTGTATATCTGCGTGGTGGCAATATCGGCATGGCCGAGCAGCGTCTGCAAGGCGCGTAAATCCGCCCCTCCCTCGAGCAGGTGCGTGGCGAAGGCGTGGCGCAGCACATGCGGGCTCAGCTTTTCGGGCGGCAGGTCGGCACGCACTGCCAGCTGCTTCAGCAACTGGTAGAGACGGATGCGCGTCAGGTGGCTGTTGCGCGATGGGAACAGGTAGCGTGAACCCGATGGACGGATCGCCAGCCATCGTCCGAGCGCGTGCCGCGCCCGTCTGCTGACGGGGACCAGCCGGGCCTGCCCGCCCTTCCCGGTCACGGTCAGGAAAGGTTCGTCCCGGGGGACGGCCGACAAGGGGAGCGAGACCAGCTCGGTCGCGCGCAGGCCCGAGCCGTAGAGAAGCTCTAGCATTACGAGCAGGCGCACGGCATCGGGACGGTCGCTCGCAGCCTCGTCTTCGGCGCGGAGGAACAATGCCTCGACCTGCGCGTGGGTTAGAATCTTCGGCAATGGCCTGCGCGGCACCGGGCGTGGCAGGGCATGGGTCGGATCGTCCTCCCGTTCGCCCTCGTCCACCAGAAACCCGAAGAACTGGCGAAGCGCCGAAACCTTGCGCGCCACCGTGGAAGGCGCCAGCGATGACCAGCCCTGTGCCAGTTTCGCCAATTGTGCAGGTGACGCTTCGGCCAGTTTCGCGCCCAGCATTTCTTCCGCCTGGGCAAGGTCCCGCCCGTAGGCGAGCAGCGTGTTTCGCGCTGCTCCACGCTCTGCAGCGAGCATGGCGAGGAAATCGTCGATCCCGCTCACGCTAGGCGCGCGCGACCGCCTCCGCGGCGATCATCCGGGCCTCTGCTTCGAGCCCCACGCGATTGAGGGCCGACACGATGTGATAGAGATGGCGGGATGTCATCTGTTCCCAGCCGGTGCCCTGCATCCCCAATCCCGCGAGGATTGCGACCAGCGCCGGATTGTCGGCCTGTGCCGCCTTGTCGATCATCACCGTCCAGGCGGTCGGCGCCGAAAGGTTCACGCCGAGGCGGTCACTGTATTCGCCGACATTTCCGGAACCGGTCCGACCGAGCCCTGCGAGCCCGGCAAGCAACATGCGGGATTTCCGCTTGTTCGACGAATCGTCGTCATCGACGAAACCATCGAGCGCGCCATCGGAAACTTCGCCGCCATCGGGGTCGGCCAATGCGAGCAGCGCCCAACCGAGCGAACCTTCATCGACCACGTCAGTCCATCGCAGCGCATCGCGTTCAAGTCCGGCAGTCAGCATGGAGGCGATGAGGCGACCGGCGTCCTCTGCGAAGTCGTCGCTAGGCGTGAGACGCGCGGCTGCATAAGCGGTCAGGACCATGCGCCCATAATCCGCATTGTCTCCGCCCCAGACATCCTTGATCGCAGCCAGCCGGGCTGCGGGCGAAGGATCGACATAGGCGTCGCGCAGGCGCGTGGCCGTGGTCAGCCCGGCCCCTTCGGCCTCTTGCCCGCGCTGGGCGTAAAGCTGCGAATAGAGATCGACCATCGCCTTGGACGAAAGAATACCCGAGGCTGCGGCAACTTCCGCGCCGCGCAACCTCTGGCGAACCGGCAGCGCAGGGATGAGCGCGGAGGATTTCAGATAATAGGGATCGAGCGTTTCTGACAGGCCTTCGGGAATCGGCTCTCCCAAGGCGTTCGCGAGTGCAAAGCGCCAGGGGTTCATCTGATTGATGCCGTCCCATTCGATGGTCACTGCCCGGCGCCCCTGCCCGGCGGCCCCGGCAAAACGCTGCGCCAGCAGCACATCGATCCGGTCTTCCTCGGTCTGGTTCAGCAAGCGGCGCAGATCGTTCTGGGCGGAGGACGATTCGCCAGCGTAGGCGGCACAGATGCCTTCGAACATCGACCACTGAAGGCCCTCGCCATCGACGCCTTCGAGGCGAACGACGGGACATGCGCCGACGATATCCGCCGTGCCGAGATACGCGCCGAGGGCCGCGTTGGTCAGCGCACCGCTATATTCCGCCGTATCGACATCCTGCACCAAGGCGCGCGCTGCAGCATGTTCGCCCATGGTATTCAGCGTGCTCGCCCGGAGCGCCGCGAATTCGACCGGATCCATGCCCGCGGGCGCGTTGAGACGGCTGGCCAGCGCACGCCGGAGGAGAATATGCCCCCAGCGGGAGATCATCGGCCCTTCGGTCGCACCGAGCGCGGCCCGCACAATCGAAGCCGGCTGGCGCGCGAGAGAACCGGTAGGGAACCCGCCTTCGCGAGGTCCGATCACGCCGATTTCGGTGGTGGCGCGGCGGGCAGCGGGCGGAATGTCATAGCGCGGTTTCAGGCCGAAGAGTTCGTCCAGTTCCTCGGTGGTCATCGCCTCGAGTTCGGCGACGGAGGGAATGTCTGACAGTTCGACATCCGTGGCTTCGATGGGATCGGATTCGACCGGCAACGGCTGTACCACCTCGCCGCTTCCGGCAGGGGCGGCTGGCACGGGTGAGGACGCAGGCGCTGGAGCCGGAGCCGGAGCCGGTGTGGGTGTCGGCGAAGGACTGGGCGCAGGAGTATCGAAACCCGGCGGCAGGATGCTTTCGGGCGAGCGCTGGGCGAGGACCACCGTGGAAGATAGCGCGAGCGCCGCGCCCGCCAGCAAAATGCCGCGCGTCATAGCGTGCCCTCCGGAATTTCCACCGGCTGGCTGATAGTCCGCAAGGGCTCCTCACCTCCGTCGATCCATGCGGCGATGAGGATTCCGACGATTACCAGCAATCCGACCCACAGAATGCCTGAACGTTTGACGGCCAAGTTTTTCGTATCCTCGTGCAATAATCCGATGGCTTGCCCGCGCCCTAGCGCATCTATAGGCCGAGCGGCAATGAGCAACGCGCACTCTATGACCGGCAACGGGGGGCTCGCCGCTTCGGCAGGGCGGATCGACCGACCGCTGGTGCTCGTCGGCCTCATGGGTGTAGGCAAGACGACGATCGGACGCCGGCTGGCGAATGCGCTGGGCCGCAGTTTCGTCGATGCCGACGAAGAGATCGAGCGTGCAGCCGACCGCAGCGTTTCCGAGATATTCGAAGCCCACGGAGAGGCCTATTTCCGCGACGGGGAACGGCGGGTGATCGCCCGGTTGATGGAAGAAGGTCATGGCGTGATCGCCACCGGCGGCGGAGCTTTCGTGGATGACGAGACCCGGGCGCTTGTGCTGGAAAAGGGCATTGCCATCTGGCTCGATTGCGAACTCGATACATTGGTCGAACGAACGTCGCGCAAGGATACGCGCCCGCTCCTCAAGAGCGGTGATCCGCGCGCCATCCTGCGCAGCCTCAAGGAAAATCGCAGCCCGGCCTACGCGCAGGCGCAAATCCATGTCGTCACGGACAATGGCCCGCACGAGGCGACGGTCAACCGTATCCTGGAGGAACTTGCCGCATGGCGCTGATACCGGTCGAACTGGCAGGGCGCAGCTATGAGGTGCGCATAGGGCGCGGATTGCTGGCCGATATCGCCAGCGAGGCCGCGCCATTCCTGCGCAAGACCCGGGTGCCGATCGTTGCCGATGCCAATGCGAAAGCGCATTGGGGCGCAGCCATCGAGCGTTCCCTGTCGGCGTCAGGGAAGGAGCCGCACTGGTACGAGGTCGAGCCCGGCGAAGGTTCGAAAAGCTGGGAAAGCCTGGCGAAGCTGACCGACTGGTTGCTGGCCGAAGGCGTGGAGCGGGGCGACCATGTCCTTGCGCTGGGTGGCGGTGTTGTGGGCGACCTCACCGGTTTTGCCTGCGCCATCCTCAAGCGCGGCTGCGGTTTCGTGCAGCTGCCCACCACGCTCCTCGCCCAGGTCGACAGTTCGGTCGGCGGCAAGACCGCGATCAATACGGCGGCGGGCAAGAATCTCGTCGGCGCCTTCCACCAGCCGTCGCTGGTGCTGGCGGACCTCGGCAGCTTGTCCACTCTACCTGCGCGTGAGCTGCGCGCAGGCTATGCCGAAGTGCTCAAATATGGTGTGCTGGGCGATGCCGATTTCTTCGGCTGGCTGGAGGAGCACGGCGAACGTGTGCTGGCTCTCGATGCCGATGCGCTGGAACAGGCGGTCGCGACCAGTGTGGGCGCCAAGGCACGCATAGTCGCGCAGGACGAACGCGAAACCGGCGGTGCGCGCGCGCTGCTCAACCTCGGACATACTTTCGGGCACGCGCTCGAGGCCGAAACGGGATTTTCCGACCGGCTGCTGCATGGCGAAGCGGTGGCGCTGGGGATGGTGCTTGCGGCGCGCTACTCGGCGCGGCGCGGCGAAATATCGCTGGACGAGGCAGAGCGCGTGACCCGCTGCGTCGATGCTGCGGGCCTTCCCGCAGAGATTTCCGCCCTTGGCCTCCAGAGCACCGGCCGGAGACTTGCCGATCACATGCTCCACGACAAGAAAATGGATGCAGGCACCCTCCCCTTCATCCTGCTGCGCGGGATTGGCGAGGCCTATCTGGCGCGCGACGTCGAGCTTGCCGACGTGGCGGCATTTCTCGACGAACAATTGCAGGTGCATTGAGAAGCGCGATCATGGAAATCCGTGAAGCATCACTCGATGACGAAGAGGTCCGCGCGCTGATCGCCTTCCACCAGCAGGATATGGAGGAAATGTCGCCGCCGGGGACCAGCTATGCACTGGACCTGTCGGGGCTATCGGGTCCGGAAATCACCGTTCTTGGAGCATGGGAAGGCGACACGCTGATCGCCATAGGTGCCCTGAAACGGCTGGACGAGCAGTCGGCGGAACTGAAGTCGATGCGCACGCTGCCCACACATCTAGGCAAGGGCGCCGCGCGGGCGATCCTCGAGGGATTGATTGCGCTGTCGCGAAACGAAGGCTTTCTCCGGTTGAGCCTCGAAACGGGGACGAGCGTGGAATTCCTCCCCGCCATAACCCTGTACGAACGTCACGGCTTTGCCCGCGGAGAGGCCTTCGCAGACTATGCGAACGGCTCCCACAACCAGTGCTACCACCTCGACCTGCAAGCGCCCCGTGAGGGGTCTTAGCTTGCGAGCGACTGAAGCCGCGTGACCTTTTCAGCGCCGACTGGTTGGTATTCGGCCAGCATCGCATCATGTTCGGCAAACAGCCGCTCGATCTCGCTCCGGCGTTCGAGCAACATATGTGCGATACCCGGCGCGAGACTTTCGCCATCCCCGATCTTGCCCAAAATGCTGGCGAGGTCGCTGACTGTCGCCTCTTCGGGGGTTTTGAAATAGTGCCCCCGCGTATCGAAAAACCCTGTTCCCCTGTGTGCCATCCGATTGCTCCTGCATGTCCGTTCAACATGCGACTCGAAGGCTATCAGTATCTCCGCAGAGGCGAGTCGTTAAAAGCGCGTTTACCTAGAAGGTCCCGGACAGGTTCAAATTCGCAAGATTCAGCTATGCAACCGCGCAAGCTGTTGCGCAGATATTTCATAAACGGAACGCCGCTGACGCCTATTCGAGTTCGAGAATGACCTCATCGACCGCCAGGGAGTCCCCTTCGGCGGTATTGATCCTGGCGACCACTGCCTGCTTCTCTGCGCGCAGGATGTTCTCCATCTTCATCGCCTCGATCGTGGCGAGCGGCTGGCCGGGCTGGACTTCCTCGCCCTCCGCCACATGGAGCTTCACCAGCAGACCGGGCATGGGACAGATCAGCATCTTGGAAAGATCGGGCGGTTCCTTCTCGATCATGTGGCTGGCGAGATGGGCGATGCGTGTCTGGAGGATACGTAGGTTGTGGGTGGCACCACGCGTGGTCATGGCATAGCCGGTGCGCGTGGGCTTCAGCTGGATCGTATAGACGTCGAGCGGTTCGGCATCCTCACCCGTATCATCGCCGTAGAGCGCGACATCGATCATGCTTTCGCCGGGCGTGTACTGCATCTCGATAGTGACCTGCTCGCCATCGACGGTAAGCGCGTCCTCTTCGAGCCGAACATCGTGGCTGGTCGAGCCGTCCTCACGCTCGCCGATGCGGATGGTCCAGTCGCCGGGAGCGTAGAGATCGTCCGACAGCTGGCCTTCGATCCGCCGAGCACGGTCGGCATCGGCGGTGGCGATCACGCCGCCCACTGCCGCCAGCACGCGGGTAAGATCACCGCTTGCCGGGGCGCCTTCGAAACCTTCGGGATACTCCTCGGCGATGAAACCGGTGGTCAGCTCGCCCGAACGGAAGCGCTCATGCTGCATGATCGCACTGAGGAAATCGACATTGTGGCCCAGCCCCTCGATGCGAAAGGCATCGAGCGCAGCGACCTGCAGGTCTGCTGCCTCATCGCGCGTGTCGCCCCAAGTGACCAGCTTGGCGATCATGGGGTCGTAGAACATCGACACCTCGCCGCCTTCGAAGACGCCATCATCGACACGGATTCCATCGACGCCGCGCCTTCCATTCGCCGCTCCGTCGTCGGCCCAGGGTTCTACCGGCGGCTGATAACGCACCAGGCGGCCGGTCGAAGGCAGGAAGCCGCGATAGGGGTCTTCGGCATAGACACGGTTTTCGATCGCCCAGCCGTCGATTTTCACGTCTTCCTGCGTGATTTCGAGCTTTTCGCCCGCCGCAACGCGGATCATCTGCTCGACCAGGTCGACGCCGGTAATCGCCTCGGTTACCGGATGTTCCACCTGCAGGCGGGTGTTCATTTCGAGGAAGTAGAAGCTCTCGCCCGTGGGGTCCGCGCCCGAGACGATCAGTTCGACCGTCCCGGCGCTATGGTAATTCACCGCCTTGGACAGGGCGACGCACTGCTCGCCCATGGCCTTTCGCATCTTGGGTGTCACAAAAGGCGAAGGCGCCTCTTCCACCACCTTCTGGTGGCGGCGCTGGATGCTGCATTCGCGCTCGTTGAGGTAAATCACGTTGCCATGCTTGTCGCCGAGGATCTGGATCTCGATATGGCGCGGGTTCTCGATGAATTTCTCGATGAAGACGCGGTCGTCGCCGAAGGAATTGAGGCCTTCGCGCTTGGTCGCCTCGAAACCTTCGCGAACGTCCTTTTCGCTCCACGCAAGTCGCATGCCCTTGCCGCCGCCACCTGCACTGGCCTTCATCATCACCGGATAGCCGATGTCGCCCGAGATCTCGACCGCATGGTCTGTATCGCGGATTTCGCCGACGAAACCGGGGACGACATTGACGCCCGCTTCCTTCGCCAGCTTCTTGCTCTCGATCTTGTCGCCCATCGCGGCGATGGCACCCGCAGGCGGACCGATGAACGTGATATTTTCGGCTGCCAGCGCTTCCACGAAGCTCGCGCGTTCGGACAGGAAGCCGTACCCTGGATGCACCGCTTCGGCCCCGGTCTGCTTGCAGGCAGCGATTATCTTGTCGGCAACCAGATAGCTCTCCGCAGCAGCGGCAGGGCCGATATGCACCGCCTCATCCGCCATTTTCACAAAGGGCGCTCGGGCATCGGCATCGGAATAGACCGCCACGGTCTGGATGCCCATGCGGCGTGCCGTCTTGATGACGCGGCAGGCGATTTCACCGCGGTTGGCGATCAGGATCTTGGAAAACAAATGGGCCTCCGGAGGCGGTCAAAAAGCGTGTTGCAACGCCCATGCCGCAGCGGAGGCCCGGTATCAAGTTATGCTGGCAGCATCATTCGCCCACGTCGATATGGCCGATGTGGCGTTGCTCCTCCAGAATGGTATCGTTGAATTCCGCCCACAGCGCCTTGGCCTTGTCCTCGCCGCCGACCTGCTTGATGAATTCGGCCTCCCATTCCTTCTCGTAAGGATTTTCCTTCCACGCCATTGCGGCAGGTCCGTCCTTCATCTTGAAGGCGACGATCGAATGCCACTCGCCCGTCTGCATGTGAAAATCGATCACGTCGTCCCGGCCCAGTGCTTCGTCGACCTTTTCGAACATCTCGATGATTTCGTGCGCGCGTTCGCCCTTGCCGGACTTCCACTTAATCATGCTGATATTGTACCAGTCGACCTCGCGCATTTCCTGCGCGCTGGCGGCGGTCGGTGCGGATGCGGCGGACATTCCCATGCCGATTGCGGCAACGGTCAAAAGTAACTTCTTCATGCAGTCTTCTCCCCTGAAACAGGAATACGACCCTAAGAAGCGATCCGATTTTTGATAATGCTGATGTACCCCCAGCGCCGCGCATGGGAGGCCTGTTTCATTGGCCTGTCAAGCCTTCCGGATTCCGGTTCCGGTTCAGAGGCTTGCCGAATATCTAGTCAGGGCCTGGGCGTAGAAATCCGCGCCGCGGCGGTCGCCTTCACCGTCCAGCAGACGGGGCATGGCCTCCGCGAGTCGCGCAATGTTCTGTTTCGATAGCTTGCCCAGCGGAGCGACATAGATGCCGATGGTGAAGAGGACCGCGCCGGTTTCGGGCAGACGGCTCAGGGTCTGGCGTTCGGAGCGGACGAACAACGTTTCGCCCGCGTTTTCGGGCGTGACATGGGCGAAGGCCCGCTCGGGCGGCTCGGCCACCCAGCGGCGCTCCCCCGTAGCAGCGATGAACCAGTTGCAGCGCCCGTAGATCGCGCCGGGCTTCAGCTTCGCCATGAAATTGTCGACGCCGCTGCCGAGCTGCTCCTCATAGCCCTGGATCGGGGCATGCAGCGCGCGAAGCGGCAGGCCCAGCTTTGCGGCAGGCTCCCAGTCTGATGGCCAGGCCACCGCCGCGCCGATTAGCCGGTATTGCTCGTCGCCCGGGCGAAGGGTGAGCAGGCACATATCCTCGTGATGGGCAGCCGCCGCTTCGGGCAGGCTGCCGGAGATGCCGAGCATGGCAGCCAGCTCTGCGCCGGGTGCCTCGACCTCGGGCAATAGCTGGACGCCTTCGGGATAGGCAGCGAAGCCCTCGGCGCGCACGGCAAGGTCGGGATCGGGCTGGAGCCAGTCGCTCTCGTCCAGCTTGGCGAGCCCCATCTTGAGCACGCCCCCGCCACGCGCCTTTGGCAGCAGTTCGTCGACGGAGAAGCCGAGCACTATCCCCCCATTCCGTTCGTGCTGAGCTTGTCGAAGCACCGTCCTTCCAATCGACAAGCGCGGCGCTTGAAGAAAGTACGGCCCTTCGACAGGCTCAGGGCGAACGGATGGAGACGGTTGTTCACTCCGCCGGCTCCGCCACCTTGCAGGCCCGCATCGGCTCTTCCTGCTCCAGCGGCGTCAACCCGAGCTTCGCGAACAGTGCCGCATCGCTATCATCGCCCGCGTTAGGCGCGGTGAGCAGCTTGTCGCCGGTGAAGATCGAGTTCGCGCCCGCCATGAAGCACAGTGCCTGCGTGGCTTCGGACATGCTTTCGCGGCCCGCGCTCAGCCGCACCATGCTCATCGGCATACAGATGCGCGCCACCGCCACCGTGCGGACGAATTCGATATCGTCGATCTTGGCGAGCGGCGTATCGGCCAGCATGTCGCCCAGCACCGTGCCCTTAACCGGTACCAGCGCATTGACCGGCACGCTTTCGGGATGGCGTTCAAGCGTGGCGAGCGTGTGGACGAAACCCACCCTGTCGCTGCGCGTTTCGCCCATGCCGACGATCCCGCCGCTGCACACGTTAATACCCGCATCGCGCACGTTCTGAAGGGTGTCGAGCCGGTCCTCGTACTTGCGGCTGGAGATCACACGCTCGTAATATTCGGGGCCGGTGTCGACATTGTGGTTGTAATAATCGAGCCCCGCTTCCTTGAGTATGTCGGCCTGTTTCGGCGTCAGCATACCCAGAGTCATGCAGGTCTCGAGACCCATGGCGCGCACGCCCTTCACGATCTCGACGATCGCGGGCATGTCGCGGTCCTTGGGATTGCGCCATGCGGCACCCATGCAGAACCGCTGGCTGCCCGCATCCTTCGCCTGCGCGGCGCGCTGCAGGACCGATTGCACCTCCATCAGCTTGGTCGCCTCGACGCCGGAGTCCGCCTTCACCGACTGCGAACAATAGCCGCAATCCTCGGGGCAGCCGCCGGTCTTGATGCTCAAGAGCGTGCAGAGCTGGACCTGCTCGGGCGGATGGAACTCGCGATGGACGGTGGCGGCTTGGAAAAGCAGCTCGGTGAAGGGAAGGTCAAAGAGGTCCGCGATTTCCTCGCGGGTCCAGTCGGTGCGGATTTGGGTCAATTTTTCTTCCAGTTCTTGAGCCGCAACAGCAGCGCGACGTAAATGAGCACGAAGCCGATAACTGCCAGCCAAAAAGTCAGTGGAGAGGCCATATCGCAATTCGCGTCAGGCCCCATTCCGCACGGCAGCAAAATCACGAACAGCGCGATTATTGCCAATAGCCAATAAACAAACGACCCTAAGACCGCGACGAGCAATCGGACGCCGGAGCTCACGCCGCCGCCTCGTCCGAATCCTCGCCCGCGGGCGGCATATTGTGGCCGAGCAAGCGAAGCACGTCCGCCGCGCATTCGACCACGTTGCTGCCCGGGCCGTAGATGCCCTGCACCCCGGCATCGCGCAGGAAGTCGTAATCCTTCTGCGGAATCACGCCTCCGGCGATGACCTTGATGTCGCTGCGACCGGCCTCTCTCAGCAGTCCGATCAATTCGGGGATCAGCGTCTTGTGTCCGGCAGCCAGCGACGATGCCCCGATGGCATCGACGGCATTCTCCAGCGCCATGTCGCGCGTTTCGGCGGGAGTCTGGAACAGCGGGCCGGAGACGACCTCGAAGCCCATGTCGGCGAAAGCGCTGGCGATCACGTTCGCGCCGCGATCGTGCCCGTCCTGCCCCATCTTGGCGACCATCAGCTTCGGCGCGCGACCGAGGCGGCGCTCGACCGCCTTCACGCCTGCTACCACCTGGGCATAGCGATCATCCTCGGCATAGGCCTTGGAATAGATGCCGCGCACGGGCGTGGGCAGCGTGTTATAGCGGCCATAGGCGTCTTCCATCGCCTGGCTGATTTCCCCCAGCGTCGCATCGTGTCGGGCAGCCTCCACCGCGAGAGCGAGCAGGTTGCCGTCACGCTGCGCCGCTCCGCGAGCCAGCGCGTCGAGCGCGGCACGGCAAGCCATGTCGTCGCGGCCTGCGCGCACCTTCTCCAGCCGCGCGATCTGGCTCTGGCGCACGGCGTGGTTGTCGATATCGAGCGTGTCGATATCGTCTTCCTTGTCGCGGCGGTACTTGTTGACGCCCACGATCACCGTCTCGCCCCGGTCGACGCTGGCCTGTTTGGTGGCGGC
Organism: Qipengyuania huizhouensis; assembly: GCF_019711635.1. GTDB lineage: Bacteria > Pseudomonadota > Alphaproteobacteria > Sphingomonadales > Sphingomonadaceae > Qipengyuania > Qipengyuania huizhouensis. The sequence continues at coordinate 18,399 of NZ_JAIGNT010000009.1, forward strand.
GGCGCTTTCGATGGCTGCCTTGGGTTTGCCGCTGGCGACATATGCGGTCATGCCGCCCGCCGCCTCGACCTCATCGAGCATGGCCTTGGCCTGTTCCACCAGCGCGGCGGTGAGGCTTTCTATGTAGTAGCTGCCGCCCAGCGGATCGGCGACATTGGTGATGCCGGTCTCTTCCTGGATCACCAGCTGGGTGTTGCGCGCGATGCGGGCGCTGAAATCGGTCGGCAGCGCAATCGCTTCGTCCAGCGCGTTGGTGTGGAGCGACTGCGTGCCGCCGAGCACCGCCGCCATCGCTTCGATCGTGGTGCGGATGACGTTGTTGTAGGGGTCCTGCTCCTGCAAGCTGACGCCGCTGGTCTGGCAGTGCGTACGGAGCATCTTCGACTTGGGGTTCTGCGCGCCCAGCTCTTCCATGACATCGTGCCACAATGCACGCGCCGCGCGCATCTTGGCGATCTCCATGAAGAAGTTCATGCCGATGCCCCAGAAGAAGGACAGGCGCGGCGCGAAGGCATCGATGTCGAGGCCCGCTTCCATCGCGCGCTTCGCATATTCCTTGCCATCGGCAATGGTGAAGGCGAGTTCCTGCACAGCCGTCGCCCCGGCCTCGTGCATGTGATAGCCCGAGATCGAAATGCTGTTGAATTTCGGCATGTTGGCCGACGTATATGCGATGATGTCGGAGACGATCCGCATGCTCGGTTCGGGCGGGTAGATATAGGTGTTGCGGACCATGAACTCCTTGAGGATGTCGTTCTGGATGGTCCCCGAAAGCTTGTCCTGGCTCACGCCCTGCCGCTCCGCCGCGACGATGTAGAATGCCAGCACCGGGATCACCGCGCCGTTCATCGTCATGCTGACGCTCATCGTGTCGAGCGGGATCTGGTCGAACAGGATTTCCATGTCGCGCACGGTGTCGATCGCGACGCCCGCCTTCCCGACATCGCCGACGACGCGCGGGTGGTCGCTGTCGTAGCCGCGGTGCGTGGCGAGGTCGAAGGCGACCGACAGGCCCTTCTGACCTGCGGCAAGGTTGCGGCGATAGAAAGCGTTCGATTCCTCGGCGGTGGAGAAGCCTGCATACTGCCGGATGGTCCACGGCCGGCCAGTGTACATCGAGGCATAGGGCCCGCGCGTAAACGGCGCGATGCCGGGCACGCCGGGCTCGAGATCGGCGGTATCCTCGCTGGTATAGAGCGGCTTCACGTCGATCCCTTCGGGCGTGTGCCAGGTGAGGTCGCGGCCCTTCACCTCCTTGTCGGCGAGGGATTTCCAGTCGTCGTAAGTGGGGGTCTTATCTTCAGCCATAACATCCGTTCGCCCTGAGCCTGTCGAAGGGCAGTCCTTGCTTCTAGCGGTCCCGTTGTCCACAAAGAAGGACGGTGCTTCGACAGGCTCAGCACGAACGGGGTGAGAGGTCAGCGCCTAGTTCGACCAGTGCGCATTGTCCTTGGGCGTTTCCATGATTTCGGTCAGCTGCCCCATCATGTCCTTGGGGTGGAGGAAGAAGATCGGCGTGCCATGCGCGCCGATGCGCGTGGGGCCGAGAATGCGTTTACCCAGCTCCTCGAACCATTTGCGCGCGTCCTCGATATCCTCGACTTCGTAGCAGACGTGGTGCTGCGCGCCGGCGGGATTCTTCTCGAGAAATTTCGCGATGGGGCTGTCGGGGCCGAGCGGCTCGATCAGCTCGATCTGCGTGCCGTTGTTCCCGTCGAGACCGGGCGTGTCGACGAAGCAGACCTTAACCCCCTGCGCCTCGAGATCGAAGGGCTTGTGAAACGAGGTGGCGCCCATGACATCGCGGTAATAGCGCACCGATTCCTCGATCGAGGGCGTGGCGACGCCGATGTGGTTCAACCGTCCCAGTCTCATGCAACGCCTCCCCGCAATCCGTCATGCTGAACTTGTTTCAGCATCCATCCAGCCCCTCTCACCATCCGTCCCCGCGGCGAGATGGACCCTGAAACAAGTTCAGGGTGACGAGAAAAGACTGAGGACGTGGCGACGCCGATATGTTTGAGACGGCCGAATTTCATAGAAGCACTCCCAATGCCATTAGCACAGCGATGGCTGCGATTAGCCAAGTCAGCATGACGAGTCTGCGGTTGCTAGTCTGAACCTGCTTATTCAACGCGCTATGCAACGAAATCAGGTAAACCATGTCCTGCCGCAGATGGACAATTGAGCGCCGAATATCGTCGTCCTCGTATTGCGCAATGCCAGCGAATTGCTGCTCCCGGTCTATGACCCTCGCCTGCTCGACAGCAGCTTTCTCATCCCACCAGCTCATCTCATCACCTCATAACGGAATGTTATCATGCTTCTTCCAAGGGTTCTCAAGCTGCTTGGTCCGCAGCTTCCGTAGCCCCAGCGCAATCCGCTTCCGCGTCGAGTGCGGGTAGATCACCTCGTCGATATAGCCGCGGCTTGCCGCCACGAACGGATTGGCGAAGCGGTCTTCGTATTCCTTGGTCTTCTCGGCGATCTTGTCCGGATCGTCGCGGTCCTGGCGGAAGATGATTTCCACCGCGCCCTTCGCGCCCATCACTGCGATTTCGGCGGTGGGCCAGGCGTAGTTGAGGTCACCGCGCAGGTGCTTGGAGGCCATCACATCATAGGCTCCGCCATAGGCCTTGCGGGTGATCACGGTGATCTTGGGCACTGTCGCCTCGGCGTAGGCGAAGAGCAGCTTCGCGCCGTGCTTGATGATGCCGTTATGCTCCTGGCTGGTGCCGGGAAGGAAGCCGGGCACGTCGACGAAGGTCAGGATCGGGATTTCGAACGCGTCGCAGAAACGCACGAAGCGCGCGGCTTTCTTCGACGAATTGATGTCGAGCACGCCGGCGAGCACCATCGGCTGGTTCGCCACCACGCCCACCGTGCGTCCCTCCACCCGGCCAAAACCGCAGATGATGTTGGCCGCGTGGTTCGGCTGGATTTCGAAGAAGTCTCCCTCGTCCAGCGTCTTACGGATGACTTCGTGCATGTCGTAAGGCTGGTTGGCATTGTCGGGAATCAGCGTGTCGAGGCTAGGCTCCTCGCGGTCCCACGCATCGCTGGTCGGCCGCTCCGGTACATCTTCGCGGTTCGACAGCGGCAGGTAATCGAAGAAATTGCGCGTCGCGAGCAGCGTTTCAATGTCGTTTTCGAAACTGTTGTCGGCAACGGAGGTCTTGGTGGTGTGCGTCTTCGCCCCGCCCAGTTCCTCCTGCGTGACGACCTCGTTGGTGACCGTCTTCACCACGTCGGGGCCGGTGACGAACATGTAACTGCTGTCCTCGACCATGAAGATGAAATCGGTCATGGCGGGCGAGTAAACCGCGCCGCCCGCGCAAGGCCCCATGATGAGGCTGATCTGCGGGATCACGCCGCTGGCGAGTACATTGCGCTGGAACACCTCGGCATAGCCGCCGAGAGATGCCACGCCTTCCTGAATGCGCGCGCCGCCACTGTCGTTGAGACCAATAACCGGCGCGCCGACCTTCATCGCGGTGTCCATCACCTTGCAGATTTTCTCTGCATGCCGCTTGGAAAGAGAGCCTCCGAAGACCGTGAAATCCTGAGAGAAAACATATACGAGGCGGCCGTTGATCGTGCCGCTGCCGGTAACCACGCCGTCGCCGGGGATTTTCTGGTCCTGCATGCCGAAATCGACGCAATCGTGCTCGACATAACGATCCAGCTCCTCGAAACTGTCTTCGTCCAGCAGCACTTCGAGCCGTTCGCGGGCGGTCAGCTTGCCCTTGGCGTGCTGAGCGTCGATCCGCTTCTGCCCGCCGCCCATCCAGGCGGCTTCGCGGCGGCGTTCCATTTCGGCGATATTGGCGGACATAGACTCTCCGTGGATACGATTGCAGTGCGCCTAGAGCGGAGTGCGACGTAAGGTCAATCGCGCCTTGCTATTCTCTCAACGCGGATATCAGGAATTCGACATTGCCTTCCGGGCCGGTAATAGGGCTTCGGGCGATGCCTTGCACTGCGAAGCCAAGCCCATCCATCCATTCGCGGACCTCTTCGCACACGCGGGCATGGAGCGCTGGGTCGCGGACCACGCCGCCCTTGCCGACCTCTTCCCGCCCCACCTCGAACTGCGGCTTGATCAGTGCAACGACACGGCAATGACGTTCAGCCAGCTCGAAAGGACGCTCGAGCACCTTGGCGAGGCCGATGAAGCTCGCGTCACAGACGATCCAGGACACCGGGCGATCAATCATTCCCGCTGTGAGGATTCTTGCGCTGGTCTGTTCGAGAACAGTGACGCGGTCGTCCTGCCGCAGCTTCCAGGCAAGCTGGTTCGTGCCACTGTCGACTGCGAAGACGTGCTTCGCCCCGCCCTGCAGCAACACATCGGTGAAGCCGCCGGTCGAACTGCCGATATCCATGGCCGTGACACCGGTGGGATCAAGCCGGAAATGTTCGATGGCGTGTGCCAGTTTTATGCCGCCGCGGCTGACCCAGGGATGGTCGCGTCCGCGCACATCAAGTGGGGCGTCCTCCGGCAGTTGCTGCCCCGGTTTCACCAGCTTCTGCTCGCCCGAAAAGACTAGTCCTGCCATCACCAATGCCTGCGCCCGGGTGCGGCTTTCGACCAGTCCGCGGTCGACGAGCATCTTATCGAGGCGACGTTTCTTTGCCATGAGAGCCCTATTCCGTGAAACCAGAGCGCCTAGCGGGCATTAGTCTGGCATGAAAGTCTCGCATAATGCCATCGCCCGTGCCCTCTTGCTGTCGAGCGCCATGTTCGCCGCAGGCTGCGTGCCCGCGCCGGATTCGACGCCGGCCCCCACGCCCGCTCCGGTTAAGACGTCGCCGCCTCCGGCCCCTGCACCCAGTCCGATGCCGGCCCCGGCGCCGGAAAACTGGATAGATGCGGCGCGAACACCAGGGGACTGGACCTATCGCTCTGCAACCGGCGGTTCGGTCGCACTCTATGGAGAGGCGCAGACCGATGCACGGTTCTCTATCCGCTGCGACAGCTCTGCCCGTTCGATCACGTTTTCGCGGGCGGGTAACGCCGCATCGACCGTCCCGATGCGCATATTGACCGAAACCGCGCAGCGCACGCTCAACGCCCAACCGACCGGTGGCGAATTGCCTTACCTCACGGTTACCGTTCCCGCACGCGATCCGCTGCTGGACGCGATGGCACTGACCAAGGGACGGTTCGCTGTGGAAGTCGCTGGCACGCCAACGCTTTACCTACCCGCATGGGCGGAGGTGACACGGGTCATCGAGGATTGCCGTTGAACGACCCCCGGATAATGAGAAGGCCAGCTCCACGCCCGTAGGTGGAACTGGCCTTCGCATGGTCAGCGGCGGAAGTGCCGCTCACGAGGTCTCTAAGGGTAGGGTATTACCGATAGTACCTCGCGCGGAAACTTGCCGACCTCTCTGCTGAACCATGAGACATCGGATCACCTCCTTTCGCGCTAGTGAGCTAGAAGCCTTATCAAGGGCCCCAAGACCGCGTTCGCCGCTGATCTTGGGTCTAATTTGAGTCGTTTCGAGATTGAAAACAAGGCTTGTAAAAAAGTTTTCCCACGTCAGAATTGGTGTTTGTGGCTCGGGAGATTTCCCGGGCCTTTTTCGATCGGGACGCTTGCAACCAGACCTTGCCCTCGAAGCGCTCTCCCATTAACCGCGCGGACATGGATTTCGAGCACCTCCCCCACCCCGCCCCCGTCCCCGGCGAGACACGCCAGCAGGCGCTTCAGGACCCCGGCTTCGGCAAGCTCTTCACCGACCACATGGTGGTGATCGATTACGACGCCGATAAGGGCGGATGGCACAAGGCGACGCTCGGCCCGCGCGAGCATATCAGCCTCGATCCGGCAGCGGCTGTGCTGCATTATGCCCAGGAAATCTTCGAAGGCATGAAGGCCTACAAGCAGGCCGACGACAGCCTCGCGCTGTTCCGCCCCGAACAGAATGCGCGCCGTTTCAACGAGAGTGCACGGCGGATGGCGATGCCCGACCTGCCCGAGGAAATGTTCCTCGAATCGATCCGCCAGCTGGTGGCGAAGGATCGCGAATGGGTACCTTCCGATCCGGACGGCTCGCTCTACCTGCGCCCCTTCATGTTCGCTTCCGAAGCCTTCCTCGGCGTGCGCCCGGCGCGGCAATACAAATACATCCTCATCGCCAGCCCCGTCGGCCCCTATTTCAAGGGCGGCGCCAAGCCAGTGAAGATCTGGGTGAGCCGCAACTACACTCGTGCTGCACCCGGCGGAACGGGTGCGGCCAAAACCGGCGGAAATTACGCCGCGTCACTCGTCCCGCAGGCCGAAGGGATCGAGAATGGCTGCGACCAGGTGGTTTTCCTTGATGCGGTCGAGAAGAAGTGGGTCGAAGAACTAGGCGGGATGAACCTGTTTTTCGTCTTCGACGATGGCACCGTCATCACACCGCCGCTGACCGGCACGATCCTGCCCGGCATAACCCGCGACAGCCTGATCCAGCTACTGCGGGAGGAAGGCCTGCAAGTGCGCGAGGAACCCTACAGTATCGACCAGTGGCGCGCCGATGCGACCACCGGCAAGCTGCTCGAAACGATGGCCTGCGGCACGGCTGCGGTCGTCACTCCCGTCGGCACCGTGCTGGGCCCGGACGGGGAGTTCACGATCGGTAGCGGCGGAACCGGGCAGATGACCCACAAGATCCGCGAAAAGCTGGTCGGCATCCAGAAGGGCGCCGTCGAGGACACGCACGGCTGGGTGACGAAGCTCTAGGCTGCCCCGCTCACCGAAGGCTCTACCCCGCTGCACGCACCAAGCCGTTCACGGATTGCGTCGATCAGCCAGCTCGTCGCCGGTCCGGGGCGCGCATCGCGGCGCCACAGGGCGCTGAGCGTGTAATTTGCGCCCGGCTTTTCGGGCAGGTCGAGCAGGCATAGCCGGCCCTCGACCAGGTCACCGCTTACCATGTGACGCGGCATATTACCCCACCCAATCCCTTCTTTCAAAAGAGCGTGTTTCGCGCCGAGATCGGCCAGTCGCCAGCTTTGCGGCGACAAGACCGAGAATTCGCGGCCCTCGGTCAAGGGGGAGCGATCCGAGAGAACAAGCTGGAGGTGTTTGCGGCTTTCGCCCGGCGTAACACCGGATCGTGAAAGTGGATGATCTGGCGCGGCCACCGGGACCAGTTCGACCATGCCGATCGCCTGGCGTTCCAGTTCGGCATGGTCGGCAAGAACCGGCCCGCCGATCGCGAGGTCCGCGCCGCCATCGAGCAGGCAGGCGGCCACCGCGCCCAATGCCTCCACCTGCAGGCGCAGCGCGACGGTAGGAAACATTTCGCGGAAATTGCGCAGCACGCTTGCAGTCACTTCGCCAGGCAGCATGACGTCGACGACCAGCGAAACTTCGCTTTCAAGCCCCGCATGGAGGCTCTGCGTCTTGGCGAGCAGGTGGTCGATCCCGTCGGCCACGGCTTTCGCCTCTACCAGCAGCCCCCTGCCCTCCTCGGTCAGCACTGGTCTGCGCGAACCTTCCCGCGCGAACAGTGTCACGCCGAGTTGGTTCTCCATCTGGGATATGCCGTAGCTGACAGCAGACACCGCCCGCCCCATCTTGCGCGCAGCGGCGCCGAAGCTGCCCTCTTCCGCCACTGCGAGGAAAATACGCAGCTGATCGAGGCTTGGCTCACCTAGTTTCATTGTTCCGATTTCCTGAACATCTTGCCGTATTTTATCGCAGTTATCGGAACACGCGGCAAGGCCTATCTCCTGGTTCAACGAAGCCTTCCCATCGGGAGATAGACCAATGATCGAACTCAGACCTTTCGAAAGCATCGGTTCCGCCAACCACGGCTGGCTCGATGCGCATCACCACTTTTCCTTCGCCGGATATCACGATCCGAGCCGCGTTAACTGGGGCGCGCTGCGCGTCTGGAACGACGACAGGATCGCTCCGAAGAGCGGTTTTCCCACGCACCCGCACCAGGACATGGAGATCATCACCTATGTCCGCACCGGTGCAATCACGCACCGTGACAGCATGGGCAACGAAGGCCGCACCGAAGCTGGCGACGTACAGGTGATGAGCGCGGGCCGCGGGGTCGCACATTCGGAATTCAACCTCGAGGACGAGGAATGCACGCTGTTCCAGATCTGGATCATCCCCGACCAACGCGGCGGAGAACCCGGCTGGGGGGCACGCAAGTTCCCCAAGGGCGATCGTGCAGGCCAGTTCGTCCCCCTCGCCAGCGGCGCCGCAAATGACGACGTTTCTGGCGATGACGGAGCCCTGCCCATTCGCACCGACGCCCGTGTTCTGGGGGCCACCGTCAAGGCAGGCGAAAGCGTGACCTACACGCCTGCGCAGGCCGACCGGCACCTCTATCTTGTACCCGCCACCGGCAACATCCGTGTGGGCGATATCGAAGCCAAGGCCCGCGATGGCCTGGCCATCACCAAGGAAGACAGCATCACCATCACCGCGCTCGAGGACAGCGAACTCGTCCTCGTCGACGCGGCCTGAACAGGAGACCGTACAATGAGCACCATTCTTCACATCACCGCCAGCATTCGTAACGACGAATCCGTTTCACGCAGCCTGGGCAAAAGGCTGGTCGAGCGGCTTGCCGAGAACCAGGGAGCCAAGGTTGTAACGCGCGATCTGGCGAAGAACGATCTGCCCTATATCGATGCAGAGCGTTTCGCCGCCAATCTTGCGCCCTATGCCGAACGCTCGCCCGAGCAGCGCGACCTTGCCAACGTGGCCGACGAACTGATCGAGGAATTGCAGGAAGCCGACACAATCGTTTTCAGCGTCCCGGTCTATAATTTCTCCGTTCCCGCAACGGTGAAGGCGTGGGCCGATCTCGTCGCGCGCGCCGGCACCACCTTTCGCTATACGGAGAACGGTCCTGAAGGCCTGCTGACCGGCAAGAAGGTCTATATTACCGCCGCTTCGGGCGGCACCGCGATGGGCAGCGAGATCGACTTCATGTCGCCCTGGCTGAAGTTCTTCCTCGGCTTCCTCGGCATGACCGACGTCGAACTGGTGGCTGCCGATGGGATAATGGGCGAAGGCGGAGAGGAAAAGATCGCCGAGGCGCATCAGGAAGTCGAAAAGCTGGCGGCCTGATATTCCCGCGACAAAATTTGTGGGCGGTCTGCGAATGCGGGCCGCCCTTTTTCTTGCTCGTCAAAGACGCGGCCGGACCAGCAGTGGCTTGAAGACATTGCGCGTCGGCCGCAGCACGATGATCGCAACGCCGGTCACTGCAATCCCCGCTCCGAGCAGCAACGTCCAACCGATCTCGTCGCCTGTAAGCCACGCGCCAAGGGCGATGGTCATCAGCGGCGTCAGGAGCGTGAAAGGTACAACCACATTGGCATCGTGGGTCTGCAGCATCCGGTAATAGGCCGAATGGGCACCTACCGAAACGACAATCGACGCGAACAGCAGGCAACCGGCGACCGCCCAAGGCGCGCTGGCAAGGGCGGGCAGCTGATCGGTTTCCAGCATGAGCGACAGCGGAAGAAGTACGATTACCGAAGCAAGGCCCGCCCATGCCTGCATCTGAACCGCGCCGATTTCAATGCGCTTGAAAAACACGGCCCCCAGAGCGCCGACCACTGCCGACGCGAATACGAATCCGATCCCCGCCCCCGCTTCCATACCGGCGGGCGAGCCGACGGCAATCGCCACACCCACCAACGTCAGCGCAATGCCGAGCGCACGCCGCCAGCGTACCTGCTCGCGCAGGAAGAGGATGGCAAAGAGGACGGTCAGCGGTGCACTCGCCAGACTGACGATACCGGCTGCCGAGGGGCTGGCCGTTTTCAGGCCTACGAACAGCAACCCAAAGGACCCACCGCTTATCGCTAGTCCCACAAGCATGACGCGCCAGAGGTTTGCCGGGACCTTGCGCAACATCGGAAAGAGCGCCGCCATCACCAGCAGCGAACGCAGTGCAGCATAAAACAGTGGCGGGACGGACAGATCGTCGACCGCAATCTTGCTGACCACGACATTGAGGGCCCACACGATATTGCAGGCGAGCAGGATGAATATGGCGCGCAGCGTCACTGCGGCGGGGCCCTAAAGGGTGTTCGCCGGCAGATTGCGTTTCAGCTCGTCCAGCCAGACATCGGCAACCGCGTCGCTGGGCGCGCGCCAGTCGCCGCGCGGGGAAAGAGCACCGCCAGCGCTCACCTTTGGACCGTTCGGAATTGCGCTTCGCTTAAACTGGCTGAACCCGAAGAAGCGTTGCAGGAATTTTTCCAGCCATTTGGCAATAGTCGAAAGATCGTACCGATTCCGCATATCTTGCGGGAAATCGATAGGCCACAGACCTGCCTCAACGTCCTTCCACGCATGCCAGGCGAGAAAGGCAACATGGCTGGGGTTTTGGCCCCAGCGGATTATATGGTGGAGAAAGAAATCGTTGAGCTCGTAAGGTCCGATAATCGACTGTGTGCTCTGGATTTCCCCGTCCTCACCCGCAGGCACGAGTTCGGGACTGATTTCAGTGTCGAGGATAGCCTGGAGTACCGAATCCACGCCTTCGTCGAACTGGCTGGTCGTCGTCGTCCAGCGGATCAGATACTGGATGAGCGTTTTCGGGACGCCAGCATTAACGGCATAATGGCTCATCTGGTCGCCGACGCCATAGGTGCACCAGCCCAACGCCAATTCGGACAGATCGCCCGTCCCGACAACCCATCCGCCATGCTGTCCTGCCAACCGGAATAAATAATCGGTTCGCAGCCCCGCCTGCACGTTCTCGAAGGTCGTGTCGTAGACCGGGTGGCCATCGGCAAAGGCATGGCCGATGTTTTCCAGCATCATGGTTGCGGTGGGCTTGATGTCGATCTCTTCCGCCGTGATGTGGAAGGCATCCATCAACTTCCAGGCGTTGGACTTCGTACCCTCCGAGGTGCCGAAGCCGGGCATGGTGTAGCCGCGTATATCGCTGCGTGGACGCCCCAACCGGTCCATCGCCTTGGCGGCGACAAGCAAGGCGTGGGTGCTGTCGAGACCGCCGGAAATTCCGATAACGAGGCACTTAGTCCGGGTCGCCTCTATCCGGCGCATCAGCGCATCGACCTGAATATTGAATGCTTCGTAGCAATCCTCGTCCAGCTTCTCGCGCCGATTGGGGACGAAGGGGAACCGGCGGATCGGACGGATAAGCCCGATGTCGCCTTGGCGGTATGCATGTTCGAATTTGATGCGGCGATACCGATCCTCGGGACGATCCGCAGCCTCGGCGGCATCGTTGAACGTCTGCATCCGCATCCGGTCGTTCAGGATCCGCCGCGTGTCGATATCCGCCACGGAAAGCTCCGGCTCGAGATCGAAGCGCACACTTTCGGCCAGAAGATCGCCAAGCTCGTAGATCATTCCCTGACCGTCCCAGGCCAAATCGGTCGTGCTTTCGCCATGACCGCTGGCGGAATAGGCATAGGCGCAAACGCTTCGGCTTGAACTTGCGCGGCAGAGGAGATGGCGCTCGTCGGATTTGCCGATGGTAATATTCGATGCAGAAAGGTTGAGGATGATGGTCGCCCCCGCCATTGCGGCCAGCGTGCCTGGCGGCTGCGGGGCCCAGAAATCCTCGCATATCTCGATCCCGAAGATGAAACCGGACAGGTTTGCGGCTTCGAACAGGATATCCGTGCCGAAGGGAACGGCTTTACCGCCGAGCTCCAGCTGCATTCCCTGGATATTCCGGCCGTGGGCGAACCATCGCTTTTCGTAGAATTCGCGATAATTGGGCAGGTAGCTCTTCGGGACCACGCCGAGGATTTCGCCCCTCGCGATGACGAGTGCGCAGTTATAGATCCGTCCGTTGTGCCGTAGAGGCGCCCCGATGACGAGCACCGGCGAAAGCGTGCGCGATGCCCCGCAAACCTCCGCCAGATGACGTTCGACGGAATCGAGCAAGGCGGATTGAAGGTGCAGGTCGTCGATCGCATAGGACGAGAGGCACAATTCGGGATAGAGCAGCAGATCCACAGCGGCCTCATCGGCCTTGCGCGCCTGTTCCAGTATTCCCTCGGCATTGTAGGCGACATCGGCGGTCCGTACCCTAGGGGTTGCCGTTGCCACCCGGACGAAACCGTGAGTGTGCATGTCGAAGAAGCGGTGCGCAGTGTCGGTCATTAGCGAAGCGCGTTGTTCATCATAGTGAGCGCGACTTCAAGTGCCGCCAGACGAACGCCGTCGCGACCGACCGTGCCGAAATGCCGTTCTTCATGGTTTTCCAGCCCATTCCGGTCCAGGCAAGCGAAGTGCACCAGCCCCTCCTCGTCGTCCGCCTTCCCGGGCCCTGCAAACCCGGTGATCGACACGATCAAATCGGCTTCCGACTTCGCTAACCCACCCCGAGCCATCGCCAGAGCCACTTCCCGGCTTACCGCGCCGCAATGTTCGATTTCACGACTGTCGCAACCGAGCATCTCGCACTTGGCCTGATCCGAATAGGTCACGAACCCGCGTTCGAAAACATGCGACAGGCCGGAAACATCAGTGAGCAGGGCCGCAAGCAGTCCGCCGGTGCAGCTTTCTGCGGTGGCAAGCCGAAATTCCTTCCTTTCCGCACTGTTCAAGACTTCTTCGGCGAGGACCGACACATTCTTCGGCAGTATTGGATCGATCGTTTCGGTCATAAGCCTGGCCATATGTTGGGCACGCGAACGAGTGGCGCAGAGGCAATCATCATTCGCAATGTCGGTGTGCGCGCTGTGCAGGAGTTGTTCGGGATCAACCTGTAAACTTTATGCCGGTTCCTTATCCATCATGCGCATTTCCGTGCGAAACCCGTTGAGTACGGGCCCCGCGTGATGGGTCGCACCGGCTTGATGGGCGAATGCGGCGAGCAGCTTGCTGCCGATCCCGCCGGGTGAGTGCGAGACGGCATCCGCGCCGACGCCATCGTCTTCGATGGTAAGCCGCCACCGGCCATCGCGAACATGGAAGAACACCGCAAGCGTCCCTGCTCGCCCGCCGGGAAATGCATATTTGGCAGCATTTACTACCGCTTCGTTGAGATAAAGCCCGATCGCAACTGCAATCTCGCGTGAAAGCAAGACCTCGTCGATCTCGCGGTACATGCGGACGTTCGACGGCAGGGCAGATCCCTCGATCCGGTCGAGAAACTGGTCCAGATAGGGCTTCATCGCCACGGCCTGTCCATCACCCTGCTCGCTCGCGAGAGCGGAATAGGCTTCGGCGAAGGTTCGAACCCGGCCGATTGCATCGTCCAGCGGACCATGCAATTCGACCTGTTGGATGCGGCGCTTCTGTATTTCGAGCATACTCGCCACCAGCGCGAAGTTGTTCTTGGTGCGGTGCTCAAGATCGGCCAGCAAGGCGAGGCTCCGATCGGAAACCTCAGTAATCTGATCGACCGTTCGATGTGCTGCGCGGCGAAAAGCTTCGGCAAAGACCAATACGATCAGCGCGCTGGCCGCATTGAGCATGACACGCGCAGGATCGGTCGGGTCGGTGAAGAAAAACGAGTTTTGTTCGGGAAGTATGAAGAACCATGCCCACAGAAAAGTGGTCAGAAATGCCGCGATTCCAGCGCGCCAGTGCCCATAAAGCGTCGCGAGAAGAATGGTCGGATAGATAAGTGCGAAAGGCCCTGACACAGGAGCCCACAAATCGAACAGCTTGCGCACCCCGACCATCGCGGCGCAGCACAGAAAGCCGAAAACAATCTGTGCTGCAATCTTCCCGCCTCGCGAGACGAATTGACGGCTGACGTCGTAAGTTGCCAATCTGTGCATCGATAAACGCCTACGGGCGGAAAATCCGGCCAGAACAGCGCGCCGCCGCGCGTGCACTGAGGCCAACGGTATGGCTGGGCCACAGGCCTTATAAGCCTAAGCCCGTATTTTGCCTATGCTTTTTACCATATTATGCAGCTAGCAGGTCGCTGGCTCCTGGACAGTCGGCCAGCAGTTCAAGCAGCCCGCGCTCCTCGCAGGTCAGCCAGCGTGTCGCCCTGGGCAAGTGCAATGAGGCGCGCCAGCTTTCCTGATCGTCCAGCAAAGCGAGGACCGCCGGATGGATATAGCTTTTTCGCGTGACCGCCGGTGTATTGCCCAGCTGTTTGGCGACGTGTTCCAACAGCGCCTTCATCGGCATTTGCCCTTCACCCGCACGCAGGCATTCGAAGCCCATGACACTGGCGTGCCAGGTGCGGAAATTCTTGGCCGTGAACCGTTCTCCCATGCAGGTTTCGAGATATTCGTTCACATCGCCGGAATCAACGGCCTGGACCTCTCCGTCCTCGTCGACATATTTGAAGACATTCTGCCCCGGCAGATCCTGCATGCGCCGCACCATTCGCGCCAAGGTGCCGTCCGTCAGCGTAACCTCGCGCAGCTTGCCGGATTTTCCCTTGTACCGCAGCCTGAGCGTCTTACCGGTTACTTCGGCGTGGCGGCGGCGCAGGGTCGTAGCACCGAAGCTCTTGTTGCGCTCTGCATACCCTTCGTTCCCAACCCGCACCGCGCCTAGATCGAGCAGGCGAACCACGCTGGCCACTGCGCGTTCCTGGGTCAGCTTGCGACCTTTCAGATCCTCATCCACCTGCTTGCGAACCAGCGGCAGGAGATTGCCGAAGGCAAGGCATTTGTCGAACTTCTCGCTTTCCCGCTCTGCCCGAAAATCCGGGTGGTATCGGTATTGCTTGCGCCCCTTTGCGTCGATGCCAGTGGCGAGGATGTGGCCGTTGGGTGCGGGACAGAACCATGCATCGGTATAGGCCGGCGGCAGCGCAATTGCGCTGAGCCTTCGCTTTTCCGCCTGATCGGTGATCAGTGATCCCTTCGGATCATAATAAGCCCACCCTTTGCCCGCACCCCTGCGAGTGATTCCGGGCAGCTGATCGTCGACATAGATGAGCTTCGTCATGGCGAAGGGAAGAACCTTGGCGAGCAGCCGACGGTTCCCCACCTTGCGACGAACGGGAGCGTGCAATAGTCGTCCTTTGCAAAGGAGAAACAACTTGGCCGATCCGATCTATACCCCGCCTGCCGTGTGGAGCGCCGACACCGTCAGCGGTGGCAAGTTCGCCAATATCAACCGCCCGACTGCCGGTGCACGCGAGCAGAAGGAACTGCCGACCGGCGAACATGACTTCCAGCTCTATTCGCTTGCCACGCCCAACGGCGTGAAGGTGACAGTCATGTTCGAGGAACTGCTCGAGGCGGGGCATTCGGGTGCGGAATACGATGCCTTTACCATCAACATCAGCGATGGCGATCAGTTCGGAAGCGGTTTCGTCGAGATAAATCCGAACAGCAAGATTCCCGCCTTGCTCGACCGTAGCGGCGAGACCCCGATCCGCATCTTCGAAAGCGGTGCGATCCTGCTCCATCTTGCCGAGAAGTTCGATGCCTTTCTGCCGACCGATCGGACCCGCGGCGAGGTGCTCAGCTGGCTGTTCTGGCAGATCGGCAGTGCGCCCTTCATCGGTGGCGGGTTCGGCCATTTCTACGCCTATGCGCCGGAGAAATACGAATATCCTATCAACCGCTATGCCATGGAGGTTAAGCGCCTGTTCGATGTCGCCGATCAGCGGCTGGCGCAGAGCGAATATCTTGGCGGGAACGACTATTCCATTGCCGATATTGCGGCCTGGCCGTGGTTGGCAGGCTTCGTCGAAGGCACGATCTATAACGACGCCAGGACTTTCCTCTCGATCGACGAGTACGAGCATGTCGCTCGCTGGGCGAGGCAGATTGGCGAACGTCCGGCAGTGAACCGCGGACGGATCGTCAACAAAGCCTGGGGCGACGAGGACACGCAACTGCTCGAACGTCACTCGCCAGCAGATTTCCTGGGCAAGAAACTGTAAGGCATAAAGGGGCTATCGGCCCTTCACATTGTGGCTGGGCGCGCTATAGGAGCGCCCGCCTGCTGGGGTGTAGCCAAGTGGTAAGGCACCGGTTTTTGGTACCGGCATTCGCAGGTTCGATCCCTGCCACCCCAGCCACTTTTCTGATATAGTCCAAGCACCTGAAATCCTTCAGGTTTCCCTGCGAGTCAAAACCGCGTGGCACCCTGCCGTGGCACCCTGTCGCGGTCTCGATACAGCTACCATGATTCAGTCCGATTCGAGATGCAAGCGCGAACCGGCGCATCGCACAGTTTTTGTCTGACCTACCCACAATCGGATTGGCAGCGACCGAATGGCTGCAACCTGAGCGACCTTTCAATGAACCAATTCGAGGACAGCAACCTGGGGCCTTTTCGAAACGCTAAACAGAACAGCTAGGCGGCGTTTTGCTCGGCCTCCGCTCGATGCTGGGCTTGGGTCTTCGTCAGCATCGGTCATATCAGTAAAAAAAGGGCGGCTCAAAGAGCCGCCCTTGATAGGTGAGAACTCGTCGGGTTTCCCCCTCAGAGCCCTTCGGGTCGCACAGCATTTCTACCACCGCGATGTTTCAATGAATTGTAGGGTTGCGCCATAATCATAGGTGGAGGTTATTTTCCGCGCAACATTACGAAGTCATCGGGGCACTCGTTCGGCCCAGACAGTGTGCGCTGCGGTCCGAAGTTCGAATTTTCGGTTCAAACCCTTAAGCCTCGCTGTGCTTCAGTTGCGGTGCAATACGAAAATCTGAATCGGCTGCTATTTGCCTCCTTAATCGAAAAGATGCATTCCAGGTGGAGGCGGAGGGGGATTGCTAGACCCTCGGCGTTTCGCATCGGCGACAGTCAAACCGGCGATGATTTGATCGTCCGAAAGTGGTTTGTGCAGACACCCGATGGCGAGATTTTCGATTGCCGCACCCGGGCAGTTACCCGTGGCGAATACTACCGCAACTCCCATGGCATTCAGCTTTTTAGCGACGCTGACGCCACTATCGCCTCCGGCAAGACGCATATCCACCAGGGCGAGTTCTGGATTATGTCGAGCCGCCGCGAATAGCGCCGATGCTTCGTCATCCGCTATCTCCACGACATCGTAACCATTCTCTTCCAACACAGCCTCAATGCTCATCGCAATCAGGGCCTCATCTTCAACAATCAGAATTTTCATGATTTAGAAGTGCCTGCAGGGGCCTCTCATTTAAGTGGCATAACCAATGTGACTTCAGTGCCGCCTTGGCCGCTCTTCTCAGATAACGTGGCTCTAATCTGCTTACTCAAGGCGCGGATAATCTTGGTGCCGAGGCCTGTTTGACTAGAACTTTTCTCGGCTTGGGGGATCCCCACGCCGTCATCGTAAATCCTCACGGTTATCGCGCTATCATCAGAATTCAGATCGACACCGACGGTTCCTTTCTCCTTTTCCGAGAAGGCATACTTCAAGCTGTTGGTTAACAGTTCGGCAACAACCAATGCTAGTGGCACAGCACGGTCAATGCCGAGGGAAATTCCGTGCTGCAGATCGAGCTTTGCCGAAATTTGGTCCCGGATAGACAAGGACCGGATCGTAGCAGTAACGAGCTCCTCCAGAAATTCGGCGACATCGACCAGTGAGTGCTCGCCATTCATGTAGAGCCGTTGGTGAATCGCCGCGACTACCGCAATGCGATTTCGCGCATCGAGGAGTGCAGCTTTCAAATTGTCCTCCCTCACCTCTTTTGCCTGCAGTTGCAGCAAGGCAGTCACAACCTGCAGGCTGTTTTTGACGCGGTGGTTAACTTCCTGGAGTAGAACTTCGCGGCTGGCTAGAGCCTTCTCCAGCTCTTCGCCGCGTTCAACTAGAGCACGCTTAAGCGTGTTCTCATGGGTGATGTCACGGATGGCTGCGAAGAAAATTCGCTCGTCATCCTGCCGCAAAAGCTGAAGATGCACCGAGACATCGTATAGACTGCCATCCTTGCGTTGATGAACAGTCTCGAAAACGAGATCCCCGCTATCGCTTTCCAGAAGTGGTCGCACTTTCTCGCGAAACTGGGCTTCGCTGAGCTCGGGTTTGAGATCCCAGGGGGTCAGATTTCGGAGTTCCTCGAGAGTGTAACCCAGATTCTCACGCGCCCCTCTGTTGACGAGAAGAAAGGCAAAATCTGTGACCGAGAATATGTAAATTTCGCTCGCAGCGTCCTCAACGATAAGCCCGAGTTGGCTCGCAGTCATGGGCAGTGTTTCGCGAAGGGGCATCGTATAATCTCCTACCCGATGATGCAGCGGTGTCGGATACCCCGCACTACCTACGTCTTCGAATATCAGGGTTGTTGAAACATTGGCCCATTGCAATTCTTGAGTTGAAACATTCGATCTTTCAAGCCCTCGCGTCAATGAAGACGTTCGCCGCGCCTTCCAAAACGAACACCCAAATCACGACGCACGCAATCCAGCCCAAATTGAATAGTGCCAATGCCGTCCAGACTGCTGCCGGCGTCGCCCTCCGTCGCCCCGGCCCCCTCACCATCTGACCGGGTTTCTCGCCGCGAAAAAGACGTGCAACATCGGGGAGGTGGAGAAGGAGCCACATTCCCGCGGCCAGACTGACGACGGCAAAAAATGCAATGAGAGCAGGGAGGAACCACAAGGGCATAGATCAACTCCTATTGAACCGGATCAGACGGCTGAACTGGACCGACAGACGCATGGCTGGCGAAATTTATCAGACGATGTGCTGTATCGACATTTTGGCAGAGGACGCGGCGCCGAAGTGCTCCACGACCGAATAGGCTACGGACAGAGTTCGGACCGAGGCCGGAAGTATTGCAAGTAGCAGGGTCTTTAGCTTTCATCGAAGAGATTCCTCTTCTTCGGTCCTCGCCAACTGAGCGTCTTCCTCATCATCGATCAGGATGCGGTTGGCTGCACCGTCGAGATCTTCGAATTGGCCGTCACGCATGGCCCAGAAAAACAGGACCAGACCTGCACCGCCTAGAAAAAGAGCGACCGGTATGAGAAATACGAGAACGTTCATGGCGCGTTTCCGACCCGGGCGAGGCGCAGGGAATTGCCAACCACCACCAGAGAACTGAGCGACATGGCGATGGCCGCGATCAAGGGCGTCGCCAAGCCAGCGAGCGCCAGCGGCACGGCTAGGACATTGTAACCAATGGCAAAGCCGAAGTTTTGGCGCACGATCCGCATTGTTCGGCGTGCAACAGCAACAGCGAGTGCGACCGTTATAAGTGTTCGGCCCAAAAAGACCGCATCAGCAGCTTGCTGACTTACGTCGCTCGCACTGCCGGGCGCTATTGATGCGTGGGCAGCGGCGAGTGCGGGGCCATCGTTAATCCCATCGCCGACCATCAAAGGGCGATGACCTTGCGCTTTCAGCGACTCCAGCAGTGCTAGCTTGTTTTCGGGGCGCATCTCGGAATCGCCCTTGATATTTAAGGCACGCGCAAGAGCTCCAACGGGTGCTTGCCGATCGCCAGAAATAATTCGGCTTTCGACACCGAGAGCTTGAAGAACGGAGAGAGTTTCCGCGACATCAGGGCGTTCCGGGTCCAAAAATGGGATGGCGACCAAGCTTTCCCCGATCCGAAGGGTGGTGGACAATCCCTCGCCAGCGGTGGCGGTCCGCTCCAGGGCGACAGGAATTCCGGACCAATCTCCCTTGATGCCCTCCCCGCCCGCTTCGGATAGCAAGCCAACCGCAGCGGACCGGATCCCCCCTCCCTCAAGGGCGGTTGCCAGTCCCTTGCTCAGGGGATGCCGGCTGGCCTGGGCCAACGCCAGGGCGACGGATTTTTGTTCGCTCGACAAGCGATCGATCTGCGGCACCGGTTCTCCCATCGTGAGCGTGCCAGTTTTATCGAATAAGGCCGTATCCACCTCGGCGAGCCGTTCGAGCGCGCTGCCGTCTTTGACGAGTAGGCCGCGTTTCGCCAAGGCTCCCGATGCTACCACCTGTGCCGCTGGGACTGCCAACCCCATGGCACAGGGGCAGGTAATGATGAGCACGGCTATCGCGATTACCAGGGACTGGTGCAGACCGACGCCTGCGATCATCCATCCAAGGAAGGCCATCAAAGCGAGGGTATGGACCGCTGGCGCATAAAGCCGCGAAGCGCGATCGGCTATACGAACATAATGACTTCGCGACTGTCCAGCCTCATCCATCAACCGCGCGATTTCGGCTATAGCCGTATCTGAGGAAGCGGCAGTGACGCGCACGCGAATGGGATTGGACAAGTTTATCGCCCCGGCAAACACGAGGTCCTTATGTCCCACGGATTGAGGCGTGCTTTCGCCTGTCAGCATCGAATTGTCGATCGAACTCCGACCGTCTTCAATCACTCCGTCAGCCGCGAGAGCCTCGCCAGCCGCGACCAGCATCAACATATCGGGCTGGAGATCTGCCGCCGCTACCGTCGTTGTCGATCCGTCCTCAGCCAAGATCCTAGCTGACTTGCCCATGCGGGATAGCAGGGCACCGATACCCGCACGGGTCTTGTTTCGCATTGTCGCATCGAGTGCGCGTCCGGCTAAAAGGAAGAACAGCAGCATGACTGCACTATCGAAATAGGCGTGTTGGCCTCCAGTCGCCGTTTCGTATACGCTCAAGCCGGTCGCGAGCAGGACTCCGATGGAGATCGGCACATCCATGTTCGTCCGGCGATGCCGCAGAGCCATTGCCGCGCTCGAAAAGAACGGACGCCCGGCATAGGCAACCACCGGCAATGCGATCAGCGCAGAGAGCCAGTGGAACAACTCGCGCGTGACGCCGCCTGCTCCCGACCAGACACTAACGGACAACAGCATGATGTTCATCATGCCGAACCCCGCGACGGCAAGCGAACGCAGGAGCATGCGACTCTCAACATCATCCTGTCCGAGCGGATTGGTTTCCGCGGCCTGACCTTCGAAACCTAGTTTTCCGATGGCATGAACCAAGGCATCCGCGTCCAGCGATCGGTCATGCCGGACAGCGACCCGTTTCGCGGAGAAATTCACGCGCACCGCGTCGACACCATCAACCTTCTGCAAACCTCGCTCGATCTTGGCGATGCAACCTGCGCACCGCATACCTGGGACAGTGAAGCGGCTGTCTGTGAGCTGGATGGGTTCGTCCGCTGCAAGGTTCATCCGGACATTCACTGCAAATGCTCTTCCACCGACCAGGTCAGCCTATCGGGTGAAGTGATGGTCAGCCGCACAATCCAGCGCCCGGCCTTTAGTGGCTCTAGTGAAACGTGATTTCCGGGTGTCGCCTCGATAAAGCCAAGTTGCATCGTTTCCGGCTTACCGAGCGGCCGGCGAGCGACTGCGTTCACGGAGGAGCCATCAGGCACCGAGGTTGTTTCGACCACGAGGTGGTGGTTGTCGCTGCGCGACATTTTCGCGGTCCATCCCAGTGCTTCCTGACGTTCGGCAGCTTCAAGCCAGTCGTTGAACTCCTGACTAGCGACGTAGGAGTTCTGGACTACGACCCCTCCAAAGCCGCGGACGGCCAGCGTGGCCATGAACAGGTTAACCGCAATGATGACGGCGAAGCCGGACACAATGATCACGGCCATGTGCTTGCCAGTGAATTCGCCCTTCATTCGCTTCCTTCCGGCGTATCGAAGCGCGCTTCGGTTACAACGCTCTCTCGCTGTTCGTCGCGCGATGTCACACGGAAGCTGAATTCCTGCGTATCCGCGCCTTCCGGCACAATGACATATGCGCGAACTGCGAGCACCTGGTCTGTCGGCACCGTTTTGATCTGCATGCGTCCAGCCGCCTCGCGACCGATGGTGTCTGTCCACATCACCGCCCCTGGAAGACCCTGAAGCTCTATCTCCATCTCGCGCGGCCGGCTCTCCATATTGCGCAGCTTGAGAGTATAGGAATTGCGCACCGAGCCATCGCTCATCAGGATATAAGGCGGATTGCGGTCGGGCGTGACCGACAGGCCCACGTGGCTACGCACGCCTAGAGCGAACAGCATGGCAAGACCGATGCTGCCCCAGATGAGGAAATAGGCGATGGTCCTTGGTCGCAGCAGGGCTTTCCACGGCGGCCGTGTCGCTTCCCCGTTCGCTTCCTTCTCACAATCCTCGAGCGTCGCGTAGTCGATCAAGCCGCGCGGGCGCCCCACTTCCGCCATGACCTTGTCACAGGCATCGATGCACAGGGCACAGGTGATGCAGCCGACTTGAGGGCCTTCTCGAATGTCGATCCCCGTTGGACAGACGGCCACGCACTGCAGGCAGTCGATACAGTCCCCGAATTTCTCAGGATCCTTTTTAGCCTTCTTGACGCTGCCGCGCGGTTCACCGCGCCAGTCCTTGTAGGTCACGAGCAGCGACTTCTCGTCCATCATAGCCGTCTGGATTCGGGGCCAGGGGCACATGTAGATGCACACCTGTTCGCGCATGAAACCGCCGAGTGTGAATGTGGTGAGTGTAAGGATGGCCACCGTGATGTAAGCGGCAGAAGCAGCCTCCCCCGCCCAAAAATCGCGCACGAGGGTCGGCGCATCGGCGAAATACATGATCCACGCACCCCCCGTCCAGAAGCTGATGACCAGATAAATGGTGTATTTAAACGTCCGTTTCGCGATCTTTTTCGGTCCGAGAGGCGCCGCGTCCAACTTCATGCGCGCGTTCCGGTCGCCATCGACAAAGCGATCGATGTGTTGGAACAGGTCCGTCCAGACCGTCTGCGGACAAGCGTATCCGCACCACGCACGGCCCACCGCGCTCGTCACCAGGAAGAGGCCAAGTGCAGCCATAATGAGCAGACCGGCCACATAGTAGAACTCGTGCGGCCAGATCTCGATGCCGAACATGTAAAACCGACGATTGGCGAGATCGACCAGGACCGCCTGATCTGGCGCGTATGGTCCGCGATCCCAGCGAATCCACGGCGTGCCGTAATAGATCGCAAGCGTCACGAACATGACAAACCATTTGAAGCGGCGAAAGGGACCGTCGATGCGCTTGTTGTGCACCTTGGTTCGCTTCTCGAACAACTTGGTCGGTAGTTGCTGCCTGGGCGGCTCGTGTGGCTCGTGCCGAAGCGTGGTGGCTTCCGGCTCGGCTACGGCACCGGAAACCGGCTCGTTGGTCTTCGCGCGCCCGTCCTCTACTACGACCGACCAGTCGCGGTTCTCGCCTTCCCGGCGAGGACGTGCGCTCGAAGCGCGGCCGGGATCACGGTTCTTCATCAACCTCCACCGTGGGATCATCGGCGACTTCGACGAATTCCTCGCCGCCGCCGAGCGACCAGACATAGGCCGAGAGCATCTTGATCGTGACCGGATCGAGGCGACCGCTCCAATGCGGCATCCGGCCCATCTTGGGGTTCAGGATCTGCTGGCGAATCTGTTCGCGTGAACTACCGTAAAGCCAGATTGCATCGTTCAGGCGCGGCGCACCGAGTTCGCGGTTACCTTCGCCGGCAAGGCCGTGACAGACTGAGCAGTTATCTTCATAGGTTTGCGCACCGAGCGCGTTTCGGGATCCTTTACCGCTTAGCGAAAGCGTATGATCCACGAGCGCGTTGAGCTGAGCAGCTTCGAACGCGCCTTCGAACGGCGGCATGACGCTGGCTCTGGTGTCATCAACGCCCGGAGAGCGAATGCCATTCACCAGCGTATATTCGATCGCCTTGAGATCACCGCCCCATAGCCAATCATCGTCGTTGAGGTTGGGATAGCCCAGCGTCTGGCTTCCTGCGGCACCCGAGCCGTGGCACTGTGAGCAGTGAACTTGAAATGCCGATCTGCCGCCAGCCACTGCCTGAGCGAACAAGCCGCTATTCTCAGGGAGGCGTTCAATCGGAATTCGCGACAATTCCTCTCGCACAGTAACGCGCGCCTGATCGACGGCACTCATTTCTTTGGCCAGCTCGCCGCGGCTACTCCAGCCGAGCACGCCTTCAGTTGCCTTGTCCACGAGTGGCCATGCCGGGTAGAGGATCACATACACTATGCCCCAGACGATGGTCAGATATAGCGTCCAGAGCCACCACCTCGGCATCGGGGTGTCGAGCTCCTCGATTCCGTCCCATTCGTGACCGACGGTTTCGGTGCCGGTGGGCTCGTCGATGCGCTTATTCACCATCGTCGCGCCTCTTGATCTCATCTTCCTTGAAAATGGAACGTGCTGCCTCCTGATTGTGCTCCTTTGCACCTGGTCGAAACACCCACAGACACAGCCCTAGGAAGAGCACAAGAAGCGCGATCAAGCCGTAGCTGTCAGCAAAGTGCCGCAACTGATCGTAGAGGCTCATCGGCCCTTCTCCTCTGCAAGCCGCTCCTGAGCTGCCGCACTGTCGACATCGACCAATGTTCCGAGCATCTGTAGATAGGCGACGAGCGCGTCCATCTCGGTCACCCTGCTCGGATCACCGTCGAAATCACGGACCTGCGCTTTGGGATAACGTTGCTGGAAATCCTCGACGTCCCCCCCGCTGTCAGGATCGGCCTGCAGGATGATGTCTGCCATGGCCTCGCCGATGTCCCGGTCCGTATAGGGAACCCCCACGCGCCGCAGCGCGATCAGCATCTCGGCGGCGTTGTCGGTTTCAAGAGAGGCCTCCCCGAGAAAGGAGTATTGCGGCATGATGCTCTCTGGCACCACGCTTTGCGGATCCTTGAGATGCTGCACATGCCATTCGTCCGAATAGCGGCCACCGACTCGCGCAAGATCGGGGCCAGTGCGCTTTGAACCCCATTGAAACGGGTGATCATACATGCTTTCCGCCGCCAGACTGTAGTGTCCATACCGCTCCACTTCATCGCGAAACGGGCGGATCATCTGGCTATGGCAGGCATAGCATCCTTCGCGAACGTAGATGTTACGTCCCGCCTGTTCGAGCGGGGTATATGGCCGCATTCCGTCGACCTTTTCGATCGTGTTGTCGATCCAGAAGAGCGGGGCGATCTCAACGATGCCGCCAATCGCCACGGCGACGAAGGAACCAATTGCGAGCAGGTTGATGTTCTTTTCCAGCTTCTTGTGCTGGGAGGCGAGACCCATGACGCGCTATCCTATTCAGCTGGTTCGGGGTTTGCGGAGCGCACGATGGGTCGGTCCTTTTCCGGATCGTATTCCGGCATGGCGCCCATCGGAGCTTCCTCGCGGAGCTTGCCGGCGATGGTCATCCAGACATTGTAGCCCATGATGATGGCACCGCTGAGATACATGACGCCGCCCAGAGCTCGGATGATATAGAGCTCGTGCAGCGCTGCGACAGTCTCAGCGAAGCTGTTCACGAGGTAGCCGTCGGCGCCGTATTCGCGCCACATCAAACCTTGGGTGATACCCGCCACCCACATGCTGGCGGCGTAGAAAACGATCCCCAGCGTCGCGAGCCAGAAGTGCCAGTTGATCATACGCAGCGAATACATTCGCTCCCGCTTCCACAATCGCGGGACGAGGAAGTAGACTGCGGCAAAACTGATAAGACCGTTCCACCCGAGAGCGCCCGAGTGCACGTGTCCAACCGTCCAGTCGGTGTAGTGTGACAACGAGTTCACCGCTTTGATGCTGAGCATCGGACCCTCGAACGTCGCCATGCCGTAGAACGCCAGCGCCATGACCATCATGCGGATGATCGGATCTGTGCGAACCTTGTCCCAAGCACCGTTCAGCGTCATCAGTCCATTGATCATGCCTCCCCAGCTGGGCATCCAGAGGATGACCGAAAACACCATGCCAAGTGTCTGCGCCCAGTCCGGCAACGCTGTGTAATGAAGGTGATGCGGCCCTGCCCAGATGTAGAGGAAGATCAGGGACCAGAAGTGAATGATGGAGAGCCGGTAACTGTAGACGGGTCGTTCGGCCTGTTTGGGCACGAAGTAATACATCATTGCCAAAAACGGCACAGTCAGGAAAAACGCTACGGCGTTGTGGCCATACCACCACTGCGTCAGCGCATCCTGGACGCCCGCAAAGGCGGAGAACGAGAGAGAGCCGTTCCAGGCGACTGGCACCGCCAGATTGTTGACGATGTGCAGCATCGCGATGGTGATGATGAAGGAGAGGTAGAACCAGTTTGCCACATAGATATGCGGCTCGGTTCTACGCGCCAGAGTGCCGACGAAGACGATGAGATACGCGACCCAGACAATCGTCAGCCACAGATCCACATACCACTCGGGCTCGGCATATTCGCGGCTCTGCGTGACGCCAAAAAGATAACCAGAAGCCGCCAGAACGATGAACAACTGGTAGCCCCAGAATACGAAGCGAGCGAGCGTCGGAAAGGCAAGCTGCGCGCGGCACGTGCGCTGCACAACATAGAAACTACTGGCGATGAGGATATTACCGCCAAAGGCGAAAATCACTGCAGACGTATGCAGCGGCCTCACCCGCCCGAAGTTGAAATAGGGCTCGAAATTGAGCTGCGGGAACGCCAGCTGCGACGCGATAAAGACGCCGGCAAGCAGACCCACGAGAGCCCAGAACATAGTGGCAAGGACACCCCAGCGAACCGGATCATCGTCATATAGCGAGGCGCCTTGCGGCATACGAAAAAAACCGCGTGCTTTCCCCATTGGATCGAACCGCGCGGCCGACATCCACATGAGCACGAATGAGACGATCGCGATGATAATCGCATGAGCTGCAAAGCCCGTGTCCCGCGCTGTAGCTGCCAAAACAATTGAGATGACAAGAACTAGGAACCACAACCCAACCCGTCCGAGTGCGACTTCTGCCCGCATTATAACTCCGATCCCCTTTTACGCGCCTCTATGCAGCTTTGACGAAAACCGCATTGATCCAAATCAAATTATAGAAATTTCATTTCGCTACTTACTCCGGGAGGCTAATCGGCGGAGCTGATCGAGGTCAAGGATCACTAGTTCCGACCTTCCGTTGGTTTGCAGAATACCGTGTTCACGCAGTTGACTGAGTTGACGGCTAACTGTTTCTATAGTCAATCCGACGGTATCGGCTATTTCGCGCCGGGACATCGGTAGCTCGATCACAGCAATACCATTTTTGATGGCTGCGATCCGCTCGGTCAGGTCAAGAAGGAAACTGGCCACTCGTTCCTGGGCGGTCATCCGTCCGAGCAAAACCAGGCGTTCTCTCGAATCTTCGAGCGCAGATAAGAGCTGCGTAATCAGTCTTTCGGCGCAATACTCGTCTTTGGTGAGCGTTTTGGCGAGCTCGGCGAGCGAACATCCGACAATCTTACAAGCTGTCAGCGCCTGGAGTTCATAGGGCACACGGGAATTTTCAGACAGCGCGATCATCTCCTCGCGAAATCCGAAAGCGATGATCTGCTCACGATCGAGACCAACCTGCGCAGTCAGCTTCACCGCGCCGCTAGCAACGAACACAATGAGAGGTTTCTCGGAAGAATGGAATTTTGCAATTTCCCCAACAGGAACGTGCAGGAATTCACCAAGTTGCTGAACCTCAGAACTCAACGGGCCCATCGGCTCGTCAGAAAAAGAGGTGGCGAACTTACGAAGCGCCGATGCGGCTGGCATTAGAAGGGATCCTTGATTGTCATGAACGCGGCCACTGGCTGGCTTCAAGATTTCGTTCATTGATCTCGATCAATTGAATTTCGTCAGACACACTCTCACCGGAGGGACACGCGCTGGTGATGAACCGGGCTGCGGATCAGACATAAGGAAGGTCCTTCCCTGCGCGCCCTCCAGTCAATCCGTCACGCTTCATTGTGATGCCTGTAAGCAGGCTGTCGGCGATCATCCTCGCGCGGGTTCCGACAAGTTGGGTGGCGCTATGATGGCTTTCGATTTCGCCCAGCGTCTCATAGAAAATGTGCAGCCAGCGCTCGAAATGACGCAGTTCGAGACCGGGAATGGCAAGGTGTTTCAGCATGGGATTGCCGGAGAACTCGCCGCTGTTGTGCAGCACGGATCTCCAGAATGCCTTCATTCGGGCGAGATGTGAGGGCCAGTCCGAGATTCGCTCAGCGAAGATCGGTCCCAAAAGCGCATCGTCACGGATCCTAGCGTAGAACGTTTCGACGAGATGACCGATGAAGTCCGCGTCGATCCCGATTAATTCGGCCTCAGCACGCTTCTCTTCTCGTTTGCGTTTCGCATAGGATATTGCTTCCGGATCCGCGCGGCTCATGGGATTGTGATTGTTCATGAGTTTGCACTTTTCCTGGGGCTTGTGACTGGCCCGACATCACTCGGAGCACGGAGAAATTCGACCTGGAATTCAACCGACCCCATCGGTTCAACGCGGTGGAGGATAGTCGGCTCAACCACTCCAGGCTCGGTGCCGGGATGCAGGACGTATTCTTCCGGTTCGCGCCGGGGATCGGTGATGAAGTAGCGGAGTCTGCCTTGGGTGACATGGATAAGACCCCAAACCCCCTCCTTGGTCGAATGTTCGGCCAGCAGTCCGGCCGGCACGCTATTCTCCGTAAAAATCGACGTGCGCTTGTAGCTTTCGAGAACGGGCATTTCGGCAGGTTTCATCTCAGGCCGCCTTTATAGGATTGTGGAAGCCACCGAACGCCCGGCCAATCTCGTCACCCATCAAGGGTTTCTCCACAAGGACTGCGCCAGCAATGGCAAGCCGGCTTCTTAGCCTCCGGTTAGGATGGGTAGCCATAAAGACGGCGGGTGCACTGTTTCCCTGCGCTCTCAGATCTTCGAGAGCTTGCGCACCATCCCCGCGATATTGTTCGTCTATAATTAGGGCTGCGAGGTCATGATCCCCCACGTCGAAACCTTCGATCGAGAGCGAAAACTTCAGCGAAGCGAGGACGGATGGATCTTCAACCAACAATCGTATGGCGTGATTTTGAACCATGATCCGTCCTCCTTCATCTAGCCGGCCGATCAGGCGGCCCTCTTCCAGTTCGGCTCGAGCGTGACATGCGGCGGGCATTCGGCGATGCTACCAACCGGCAGACCGGCGAGTTCATTCGCAAAGCCGTGATTTACATCGCGGTGATGGGCTTCGTCGGCCCGGACCACCAAGACCACGTCGCGTAGCGTCGCACCCTCTGAGAGCCCCCAATACCGCTTTGCGATCTCGGGAGCCGGCACGTTCGGGCTACGACCTTCGTCGATCTCTGCGAGATAGTGCGTATAGCTGATCACGGCTTCTTCCTCGAAGTAGCCAACTACGCGGTGCGCAGTTTTCGAGCTGACAAGGTAGAGCGCGAAGAAGAAGAGATAGAACACCCATTGCACGCCGATGATGACAGCGCGTTCGAACATCGTCGGCTTGGAAACCTCGATGAAGGTCATGAGGTGCATGCGCTCGTTTTCGGCTTCGTCCATGAGCGTCTTGATCCAGCCCTTGTCGTCGCACATGCGGCGCAAGCAGGCGAGGTGGTTGATTGTCGCTCCGACCATACCGGGCACGGCGGCCACCGTTTCCAGAACGACGGCGCGGTGCCCGTAGCGCTCTGCAAAAAACGTGTCAGCGGTCCAGCGTAGCGCCTTGGTAAAGCCGAACGCGATCCTGTCCGACAACCCCTTGGGTTGATGGTGAACGCCAAGATCGATGAGCGGTGCAGTCATTGAAACTTCTCCATTCGGCAGCCATTGGAAGGAGAGTGCTGCCGATGCCCTCCATCTATGACGATGAACGGAACCGCGAAATTTGGATGATCACCCTACGAGAAGCAACCTACGGGATTTCACGGAGGTGCGTGGGCAGAGCTTCGTAAGCCGCTTTCTTCCGCGGCTTTCTTTCGCAAGTGCTGTTCTCGGAGCGCTGCTGGCTATCGGTCTTGCGGTAATTCTTCGTCTTGCTTTTGCGGACGAGCTTGGGCAGCGCGCCACCTTTATTTTCTTTGTTCCAGGCGTCGTCATTGCCAGCGCTCTGTCCGGACTTAGGGCCGGCGCATTCGCCTCGGTCGCGGGTGCGGCGGCGGGACTCGTATGCGATCGTTTGAGCGGTCCAATCGAAAGCGGAAGCATCATCGCTGCCGTTACCTTCGTGGTGATCGGCCTCGCGGTCGCGGTCGGCGGGGAATGGTTTCAGCGCGCGCGGCTCGAAACCGAAACGGCTGCGACTGAACTTGCAAGACGTGAGGCACACCTGAGTTCGATCCTGGATACGGTGCCTGATGCTATGGTCGTAATCGATGAAGCCGGTTTGATCCATGAGTTCAGCCCCACGGCGGAAAGGATGTTTGGCTGGAGCGCGGATGAGGTGAACGGTCGAAACGTCAGCGTATTAATGCCAGATCCCTATCGCACGGCACATGATGGATACCTGGAGCGATATTATCGGACGGGCGAAAGGCGAATTATCGGGAAGGGACGCATCGTCGTCGGCGAACACAAGGATGGTTCCACTTTCCCCATCGAACTGGCCGTCGGCGAAATGCAGACCGAAGGTCATCGGTATTTTACTGGTTTCATCCGTGATTTGACCGAGCGGCAACAGGCTGAGGACCGGCTCCAGGAATTGCAGAGCGAACTCGTCCATATCTCGCGTCTGACGGCTCTCGGCGAGATGGCATCTGCTCTTGCTCATGAGATCAACCAGCCGCTTTCAGCCATTGCGAATTATCTGAAGGGCAGCCGAATGCTTCTTACTCGCGAAGACCCGCCGCTTGATCGGATTTCCGATGCGGTGGAACAGGCGTCGGGACAGGCTCTTCGGGCAGGCGAGATCATCCGGAGACTGCGCGATTTCGTGGCGCGGGGAGAAACCGAAAGGAGCATCGAAAGTCTTCCCAAACTTGTCGAAGAAGCCAGCGCGCTCGCATTGGTTGGAGCAAAGGAACATGGCATTCGGGTGCTCTACGACTTCGACCCTAAAATTGATCTCGTTCTGGTCGACAAGGTTCAGATACAGCAGGTAGTGCTTAACTTGGTTCGCAATGCGGTGGATTCGATGGCCGAAGCGGCATCATCGGAACGTCGACTCATCATTGCGATCGATGGATCAAGCGAGGAACTTGCGCGGGTCGCTGTCAGTGATACGGGTCCAGGTATCAGACCTGAAATTGCAGATCGACTATTTCAGCCTTTCATTACAACCAAGCGGACCGGTATGGGCGTCGGCCTTTCGATCTCGCGGACAATTGTCGAGGCTCATGGGGGACGTATATGGGCCGGCCCATCCGCCGAGGGGGGCGCGGAGTTCGGCTTTACAGTCCAAAGAGTTTCCAAGGAGGAATTTTACGATGGCGAATGACGCCACCAAAGATGCGATCGTTTATGTCATCGACGACGATGAAAGTGCGCGCAATTCTTTGGAATTTCTACTCGATGTAGCAGGCGTTAGGGTTCGATCCTTTTCTTCAGGTGACGCATTTCTGAAGTCATCGCCCCCACTCACCGGTGCCTGTGTCATTACCGATATTCGGATGCCAGGTGTCGGCGGGATCGAACTTACTGAACGCATTAAGCAAAAGGATCCCTCGGTTCCAGTCATTGTGATTACTGGGCATGCCGACGTGCCATTGGCAATCCAGGCAATGAAGGCGGGCGCTGCGGATTTCATCGAAAAGCCTTTCGACGACGACATCATTCTCTCGGCAATCGAGCGGGCGGTTTCTCAGAAAACGGAAGAGGATGCACTAATCCAGGAACGCCGAGAAATTGAATCGCGTCTATCGTCCTTGTCTGGCCGTGAACGGGAAGTGGTCGAAGGCTTGGCGGACGGTAAAGCCTATAAGGTAATTGGATTTGATCTAGACATCAGTCCCCGAACTGTTGAAGTCTACCGTGCCAATGCGATGATGAAACTTCAGGCGAAGACCCTATCCGACCTGGTGAGAATGGTGACTTTAGCCCGACTTCCCTGAGCAACCTCTCGTCCGAATGCTGTAAAGCAACTTCAAGGTTCTCTGCATTCGTTCCGAGACCGCGTCGAGGGGTCCTATTCGGTAATAGCAAAACCTTCCGATCGCCGATCGCTAGAAGAGTGCTGCTGATTGCAGCTTTTTTTGTCATTTATCCTGCGGTGTGATCTAGGTCATTCGAACGGTCTTTCCGAACGCTATTCAGCGAGGCGGAGGTGATCTTATGAGCTTTGACGTTCCGATTGCGCAGGATATCTGGTCTGCGAAATACCGCTTTAGTGGCAATGAGACGTATGCGGGCGATACGGACTTCACGGACACCGCGCGTCGAGTAGCTAAAGCTGCTGCCGAAGCTGAGTCCCAGTCTGATCGTTCGGTTTGGGAAGAACGCTTCTTTGAAGCGATCGAATCTCTGCAGTTCATCCCTGCCGGCCGGATATTGGCCGGTGCTGGGACCGGCCGCGCAGTCACCCTTTTTAATTGTTTCGTTATGGGAACGATCCCCGATAGCCTTGAAGGCATCTTCGACCATTTGAAGCAAGCGGCGCTTACCATGCAGCAGGGAGGCGGGGTGGGAATGGATTTCTCCACGATCCGACCTCGCGGCGCGGAGGTCAAGGGCGTTGGATCTGATGCTTCAGGACCGCTCTCTTTTATGGACTGCTGGGATGCGATGTGCAGGACAGTCCATTCGGCAGGCGCGCGCCGTGGAGCGATGATGGGCTGTCTGCGCATCGACCATCCCGATATCGAGGACTTCATCGACGTCAAACGCCAGCCCGAACGGATGCGGAACTTCAATCTTTCGGTTCTAGTCACCGACCCCTTCATGGATGCTCTCGAAAATGATGCCGACTGGCCGCTCGTCTTCGCTGGCACGACCTATCGCACAGTTAAGGCGCGTGAATTATGGGATCGGCTGATGCGCGCGACTTACGACGTCGCCGAGCCGGGCGTGATATTCGTCGATCGGGTTAATGCACTCAATAATCTTGTGCATTGTGAAACAATCAGCGCCTCCAATCCATGTGGCGAACAGATGCTTCCGCCCTACGGGGCATGTCTGCTCGGCTCGATTAACCTGGCTGCGCTGATCGAACGTCCATTCGAAGAGCATGCACGGCTCGATCTCGGCGCGCTGAGCGAGCTCACTTCTACGGCTATCCGCCTGCTGGACAACGTCATCGACATCAGCCGCTACCCTCTTTCCGAGCAAGAGGCTGAAGCGAAAGCCAAGCGCCGCCTCGGTCTCGGAATAACGGGCCTCGCCGATGCTCTGCTCTACTGCGGCGCGGCCTACGGATCGGACGACGCTGTGGCTTTGCTCGAGGAGTGGCTGGGAACGATCCGGACCGCCGCCTATCGCGCGTCGGCCGAACTGGCGCGCGAGAAAGGCGCTTTTCCGCTTTACGACCCTTCCATGCTCATACGTCCCAATATTGTAGCCTTGGACGAGGAAACACGGAACCTGATTGCAGAGCACGGTCTGCGAAACGGATGTCTGACATCGATCGCACCGACCGGCACTACGTCACTCCTGGCAGGCAATGTCTCTTCGGGCATCGAACCAGTCTTTGCCTACAGCTATCAACGCAGGATCCTAAATCCTGATGGTTCGGCCAGACATGAAGCGGTCGAAGATGATGCGCTGCGTCAATGGCGCGCCCTACGTGGTGACGAAGAGCCCCCGGCCGAACTGTTCGTCAGTGCGCAGTCCCTGTCTCCCGCCGATCACGTCGCAATGCAGGCATGTGCACAATCGATGATCGACAGTTCGATCTCCAAGACGGTAAACGTGCCGGAAGATATCCCATTCGCGGACTTCCAGGAAGTCTATCGCGAAGGCTATGCTCGCGGGTGCAAGGGATTGACCACTTATCGCCCCAATGCAGTAACAGGTTCCGTGCTCAGCGTGGAAGCTCTCGCAGGTAGCGAAAAGAAGGTTCCTGCGAGCCCAGTTCATGCCGAACCCCCGAAACGAGAGGAGATGCTCGATGGCACCACCTACAAGCTTAAGTGGCCGGACAGCGCACATGCCCTCTACGTGACCATCAACAATATCGACGATGGCACGCATAAACGTCCCTTCGAGATATTCATCAACTCCAAGAACATGGACCACTATGCGTGGACGTTGGCTTTGACTCGAATGATTTCCGCCGTCTTCAGGCGCGGAGGCGACGTCTCGTTCGTCGCAGAGGAACTAAAGGCGGTGTTTGATCCACGCGGAGGAGCATGGGTCACCGGGAAGTTCGTCCCTTCCCTCCTCGCCGCAATCGGCGACATTATCGAGCGGCACATGGCACAATTTGCGCCGGCCCAGCTGGACTTGCCGATCGGGCCGACTTCTGATTCCCCAACCTCTTTTGAGGCAGCGCCGATGGGTCCTTGCTGTCCTCAGTGCGGGATTCCCGGCATGATACGAGAAGAAGGGTGCAACAAATGCCTGTCCTGCGGCTTTTCCAAATGCGGTTGAAAACAGTATAGTCAAAGTCTGATGGACGGAACCAAGCGCCTGGCTCTCCGACGCGAACGGGAAGCGAGAGCACCAATCGTGCTCCAGGCCGGGTTTCGGCCCTTTTTTCTCGCTAGCGCAGCGTGGTTCCCGATCGCGATGGGGTTTTGGTTGGCGCTCTTGTCGGGCAGGGTCCAACTCGAATCGCATTTTGATCCAATTTCTTGGCACAGCCACGAGATGATCTTCGGCGGCGTCGGTGCAGCGATGACGGGTTATCTGCTTACGGCTACTCCGAACTGGAGCGGTCGTCTTCCGGCGATCGGCGGCCCCCTGCTCGCCATGTTGAGTTGGTGGTTTCTCGCGCGATTGATCAACGCCACTGCCGGCTGGGCTGGTCCGTGGCCCGCAGCGCTAATTGACTCAGGCTACTATTTCGTTCTGGCAGCTGTTGTTGGCAGAGAGAGCTGGCACGGAAAAGGCCGAGGCGCCTCGACAGCAGTGCTCACGGCACTGTTCGCAATCGCGTGCGGTGCGCGTCATCTTACTGCTGCCGAGGGTTGGTCGGATGAGGGAAGTTCCACTCGCGCAGGCATTGCGATCCTCGTTATGCTAATTTCGCTTGTCGGCGGAAAGCTTATTCCGTCTTTTACACGAAATGCCCTTCCACGAGATGTTCGCACGAAGGTCACTGCTCAGGAAACGCGGTTCGACGCCATTGTGAACTGGGTTACAGCTATAGCCTCACTGGCTTGGATCGTGGATCCGAGAGGATTGGGGCTGACCATCCTGGCTCTCGCCGGCCTGTTGCATCTTGCTCGCGCAATCCGCTGGCAGCCGTGGCGGATAATCCATGAGCCCTCGGTGATCTCCCTACATCTTGCTTATCTACTGCTTCCTCTTGGATTGCTTGGCTTTTCGCTCATCGGGGAAGGCGGTCAATCAGATATCATGCATCTGCTTACAGCGGGAGCGATCTCCTGCATGATACTGGCCGTCATGGCGCGTCTGAGTATGACCCAGACTGGTCGCCATCCGCGCTGGCGGCTTGGGCCTCTAGCGGCAGTTCTGTTCGTCTCTTTCGGCGCCATACTCCGCGTCTTCTCCGGGACTGCTTCGATACCGTTGCAGGAGGGCTGGTTGCTCGCCGGATTGCTGTGGATGTTTGGGTTCGGTATTTTCCTTGTTTTCTTCGCACCGATGCTCGTTCTTGCGCGGGTGCGTCGCGGATCGCACTAAGTCAACGTTCCCTCCCGGCACGCATCCGTTCTCCATGGTCCTGAAATTCCCCCCGCGCGATCACCCCACGCACCCGATCACGCCATGCGGTTTGTCTTTTTGATAAATTGAAATCCGTCTGTGTAGCTCGCTTGTCGAGGTCGACCATCGACATCGACAAGCAAGGGTTACTGGATCATGCCGGATTTCGCCTGGATTCAGATCCACTGTCGCCCAGATCTTCGAAGATTTTTTGCCTACCCCTCCTTCCGCTTTGGCCGTGCCTTCCGGGGAACCCGGAGACGATCGGGAAGCAAATTTACCGGAGCCGGAACGAGCCCAGCGGTAACCTTCGGTATGGTTTCTGCAGCCTCTCGCAGCAGGGTCATGTGCGCATCGGAATACCGCCCCTCGGTTTCCGACAGGAGCTTATGACCGGCAAAGTCTGCGCGTATTTCGCTCGGAATACGGGCGGCTTTCATCGCATCGATAGCCGTATGTCGAAACGAGTGATTGGCCTGACCCTTAACCAGAAACGGAAGCTTCTTGGCCAGATGAGTCCAGCGTGTTTTATAAAAAGCATCTCCGAGGGTCCCTATGCCGCTCTCGGGCAACAGTTCGGGAAAGAGCAGCCATTCATCCGCCGCTCTCAGCGCCTCTACATATTTATCAAACCCTAGACGGAGCAATTCGCTCGCGACCGGCAGCACACGCTCGGAGCTGTCTGTCTTCAAACCGCGAAGCGAGTTGGGTTTGACCTGGATTTGCAAATGCCCACCCTCGTATTCGATCTCATCGAGCTCGAGACTGCTGATCTCGTCGAGCCGCATTCCGGTATACCAGGCGATCATTGGCACCCAATACCAGGAATCGTGAACGACCAGGGAGCCGGGCTGCATGCGCCGCTGAGGTGAAGATGCGCCCGTCCAGGGCGGCAGGCTGAAGATTATCTGGCCCTGCTCTTCAGTATACCCCGACCGGTCCTTTCGCGCGTTTTGGCGCTTCTTCATGATGAAAGCGCCGTAATCCAGAGGCGCAATCGGCTGGTGACCAGAGAACCAGTTCGTCAGCTGTCGCAAGAAGCCGAAATGCCGGTTGGTCGTGACCAGCGAGAGGCCCAGTTCCTTGCTTGTCAGAGGTTTGGGCGCATTCGGGTTTTCCTGAACCTCCTTCAGCTTCTTTCTGCGCTGCGCGAGGGGCACATCCTCATCATCGACAATCTGGGATTCGTATTTCTTCACGATCTCGAAGATGGTCATCGCCTGCTGCTTCGGAGACCTGAGGAAAGTCTCTCCGTGCACCTTCTCGAAGCAATCGTTGAGTGTCACGAGATCGTCGTGCGTCATTTGCGCCAGTGGACGTCCCTGCAAGACCTGTTCGAGAAGGCGCGCTGCTACGAGTGCCTGTTTGCGGGTTTTCGCCGTCCAGGCAGCTCCGTTCTTTTTCCGCGACTTGCCATCCTTGCCGCCGGTCTTCGGATTGTGCGCGAAGAATTTCTCCATTGCCTCCGTGGGCGTCATGTTTGCCCATGGGCCTGCTACGGCCGGCTGCGCGGGAACAGGCGTGACTTGTGTCGCTGGCGCGGCCAGGTGCTGGGGCGCTGGTTCGTATTGGCCGATCGGCACCGGCGGGTAAGCCGCACCGGGATTGGCCAGCACCTCGCGAAACTCTCGGATCGCCACGATCCGCGCCTCGTTGACCACCTTGCGGGCCATGGCCTCGCGCAGCGCGGATTGCTCCAGGCCGATTTCCGCGAGCCGCGCCGCTGCGGCTTCCTCGGCTCCCTCGTGCTCGATCGATTGAGCGAGGTCCGACCAGGCCACGATCACGATCGGCTCGTCATCGTTCTCGGGATCGATGCGGGCCACCAGGAAGTCCTCGGTCTTGCCCTGCATGGCCCCGTCCTGTGCGGCCATCTCGCTCGCGCCGAGGCGCAGCGTCAGAGCCTTGCCTATGTCCTCGTGGTCATCGGGCGGAAGAATGTGGAGGCTGGCGTGCATCGCCTCGAGCCGGTCGCGCTCGACCAGCATCTGGCGCCGGTAAATCTCGGCCCGCTCGGCGCCGGTCAGCCCGTCGCGCCCCATCTTGCTCATCATGTTCATCGCAACCCTCTCGCAGATCAAGGTCAGTGCCGGCGCGAGCAAGGCTGCACGGCGGCGGCTGGTTGTCTTCAGGGAAAGGCGTAACCGGAAAGGCTTATCAGGTCCTAAACGTATGAGTTTGCGGTAATAATAGGTTCCGTGCTTGCGAGTGACGTTCTGAATGCCGCACATGGCGTGGTCTCCTGCCGTGGCACCCTGCCGTGGCACCCTCTCGTGGTCATCCGCGGCCGAGCTATAGGGGGAAACCTTTCATTTCAGATGCTTGGCTCGTTTTCGGCTGGGGTCCCTGCCACCCCAGCCAACTCCTTACATTTGCCAAAACGCCTTGCCCCGCTAAACCCGAGGCATGAGCGAAACCGATCCGTACAAAACCCCCGTCATTATCGGTGTGGGCCAGATCAATGATCGACCCGGGCAACCCAGCGAAGGAATGGACCCGATCGGCCTGATGGCAGGAGCGTTGAGAAACGCGGACGAAGATGCTGGCGGAGGGTGGCTGACCGATTGCGATTCGCTTTCCGTGGTGGCGCAACTGGCATGGCCGCAGCTCAACCCCGTCGACGGCAAGCTGGCGGAATTGCTTGGTATAGACCCCGCCCACAGGATGCAGACCGCGCTGCCGAATGGTGACAGTCCTGTCCTCCTGTTGCACGAAGCGGCGAACCGGATTGCCCGCGGCGAGGCGAGGATCTGCGCAATAGTCGGCGGCGAGGCTCTACGCACTGCGGCAAAACTCGCGGCATCGAATACTGGCAACCCTGACGAAAAACCAAACGCTTTGCGCGACGCAGGCCATCGCAAGAAAACCGGCTATGCCCAGAGCTATGGGCTCATAGTGCCGACCGATGTCTATCCGCTTTACGAGAACGCCGGTCGTGCAGCCTATGATCAGACGTTCGCCGAGGGACAAGCCGAGAGCGGAGCGATCTGGGCAGCGATGAGCGAGGTGGCCGCCAGAAATGAGAGCGCCTGGATACGTGAGCCGGTAGCCGCCAAAGATGTCGTGACGCCGTCAGCCGAGAACAGGCCCATCGCCTTTCCTTATACCAAATTGCAGGTGGCCAATTCCTCGGTAAACCAGGGGGCAGGCTTTCTCGTAACCAGTCTGGCCGAAGCGCGTCGCCGCGGAATCCCGGAAGATCGTTTGGTATTCCTCGGTTACGGCGCTGCGGCCCATGAGGACGCCAATTTCCTTGCTCGCGACCGATACGATGCTTCTCCCAGCCTGACGACTTCGATCGAGCGCACGATGAAATTGAACGCAGTTTCTGCGGAAGACCTCTCCCATGTCGAACTATATTCCTGCTTCCCCTGCGTCCCCAAGATGGCGCGGCGTGTCCTGGACTGGCCGATAGACAAACCCGTGACCGTCTTCGGCGGCCTTACCTTCGGCGGTGGCCCTATCGGCAACTACATGAGCCATGCGATTGCCGAGATGGTCCGACGTCTCCGCGGCACCAGTGACCGGGGCCTGCTTTTCGCAAACGGCGGCTATGCAACGCACAATCACACGATCTTGTTGTCAGGTTCCCCGACGGGAGCCGATTTCCCGCAGGATTTCGATTACCAGGTAGAAGCGGACGAGCGTCGGGGCGAGATCCCGGAGCTGGACGAGAACTACACAGGTGAAGCGCAAATCGAATCTTACACAGTACATTACAATCGGGATGGCTCCCCACGATCGGGAGTAATCGTCGCGCGGACGGCGGAGAACAAACGCACGCTTGCGCAGGTTCCGCCGACCGACACCGCGACGATAGCGTTCCTCACTTCCGGCGATGATGAACCTGTGGGGCACACCGGATTGATCGCGCGAAGCGAAGCGGGCACGGGAATTTGGCAATAGGTTGCCTTTCCAGACCCGTTTCCCCAAGAGATGGCAGATACCGATTTCATGGGAGCGGGAAATGAGCGACTTCGAAACCATCCGTGCGGATCGCAGCGGCAATATTCTGACCATTACGCTCGACCGACCGGAGCGGCTCAATGCCTGCCCCCCCGCTATGGCCGATGAAATCTTCACTGCCATTCGTAACGTCGGCGATGCCAGAACAGTAGTCCTCAGGGGGGAAGGCCGCGCTTTCTGTTCCGGGGCGGATCTTGCCGGAAATGCGGAAATGTCCGTCACTGGCGGCGACCGCGCTTACGCTTCGCTGAGCCAGCGTTACAATCCGATGATACAGGCGCTGGCGTCTCTGCCCGTACCGGTCGTCTCGGTCGTCCAGGGACCGGCGGCCGGCATCGGCTGTTCCATCGCGCTGGCCGCCGATTTCGTGATCGCGGGCAAGAGCGGCTATTTCCTCCAGGCATTCGCCAATATCGGCCTTGTACCCGATGGCGGATCCAGCTGGATGCTACCTCGCCTTATCGGCGCTGCCCAGGCGACCCGCATGATGATGCTGGGCGAAAAAATCCATGCCGAAGAGGCGGAGCGTCTTGGCCTGATCTACAAATGTGTCGAAGACGATGCGCTGGAAAGCGAAGCGCAGGCATTGACGGAACGGCTGGCGAATGGACCTACCCTCGCGCTGGGCCTGATGAAGCAAACATTGCGTGAAGGATTGTCCCAGGATCTTGCCACCACGCTCGGAGCGGAGGCCCGGGCCCAGCGTATCGCCGGCAATACGCAGGACGCTGTCGAAGGTGCCATGGCCTTCCTCCAGAAGCGAAAGGCCGAGTTCAAGGGAAACTGATCCATGGGGGGTGTGAGCGAAGCGCAGCTCACCGACTGGCAGGAATCAGTCGGACGCGAACTGGTCGAGGAGGAAGCGCTCGATCCGCTTGCCCTGCGCCGCTTCGCGCGGGCGATCGGCCGGCAGGACGAAACCGACCATGTACCCCTGCCGCACTGGGCCTTTTTCCTGCCCTGCCCCCACAACGATACGATCGGCCCGGATGGACACCCCAAACGCGGGGACTTCCTGCCCGATATCACGCTCCCGCGGCGTATGTTCGCAGCGTCATCCATGACATTCGATGGAGCTTTGAAAACTGGCGCACCGGCCCGGCAGACGAGCCGCGTGGCAGAGGTCACGCGAAAGTCGGGAAACAGCGGCGATCTTGTTTTCGTCAAAGTCGAGAAACGCCTCGAACAGGGCGGCGAGATTCGCGTGCGCGAGATGCAGACCTATGTTTATCGTGGCGCAGGCGAACCCACTCCCCTCCCTGTGCCAGCCCGGACAATGCCTCAGGGCCAAAGTTGGCAGCCGAACGAGGTCGATCTCTTTCGCTTTTCTGCGGCGACTTTCAACGGACACCGAATACACTATGATCTCCCTTACACGACCGGGGTCGAGGGTTATCCGGCGCTGATTGTCCACGGTCCCTTCACCGCTGCAAGGTTGGCTGAACTGGCCATGCATGACGGATTCCTTGCTACGTTTTCCTTTCGCGCCAAAGCACCTCTCTTTCTCGGCCAGCCGATCTTCTTGAGAAAGGCAGGGCAAGGCTCTTACGAGGCCGTAAGATGCGATGGGGCCATCGCTATGGCTGCGACTGCCGAGTTTCGATGACCAAAGACCTGATCCCAATCCGCGCAGCCGCCAGGGCAGCCGCCGAATATACCGATAAAGTACGGGCCAGGCTCGCCGACATGGTCGCGCCCGAAGGCAAACTCGATCACGATATTGCAGAGCGCGAACAGCATTCGCTCCATGGATATGCGTGGATGGCCACCCTGTCGGCTGCCCTCGGCGCTTTCGCCGAATGGGCAGAGCGGGCCGAGAATTCCGGGAGCTTCGGCGAGCTCGAAAAACTCGTCCTTGGCGTCGGCACGGGCGAATATTGCGCCCAGATTGCTGGCGGGGTGGTGATGAGCCAGAACGAAGTCGTCCGGCCTTCCGCATATGGACTTGATGTCGAGGCGCAGGCCTTCGCCAGTAACCCAGCGGTCGATTATTTCATCAAGGAGGGCAACAACGCGAAAACGCGCGCGGCTCTGTCTCACCGGCTCGCGGAGGGCGAACGCCCCTTCGAAGGTACTGGCGACGAGACGCTCGACATGATCCGCGACCAGTTCAGGGCCTTCGCCGCCGATCGGATCGCGCCGCACGCCCATGCCTGGCATCTCACCGATGCACTTATCCCGATGGAAGTGGTCCAGGAAATGGCCGACCTCGGTGTGTTCGGCGTATGCATAGCGGAAGAATTCGGCGGTCTCGGTCTCGGTAAACTAGCCATGTGCCTTGTCTCGGAAGAGCTTTCACGCGGCTGGATTTGCGCAGGTTCGCTCGGCACGCGCTCAGAA
Source organism: Qipengyuania huizhouensis (assembly GCF_019711635.1). Lineage (GTDB taxonomy): Bacteria > Pseudomonadota > Alphaproteobacteria > Sphingomonadales > Sphingomonadaceae > Qipengyuania > Qipengyuania huizhouensis. Next base: position 60,000 of record NZ_JAIGNT010000009.1, read on the forward strand.
ATTGCGAGCGAACTAATTGGCGAAAACGGCACCGAGGAGCAGAAAGCCAAATTCCTTCCCCGCATTGCCGATGGATCGATTTTGCCCACCGCCGTGTTCACCGAACCCGACACGGGTTCGGATCTCGCTTCGGTGCGCACAAGGGCATCCCGCACTCCCGATGGCAACTGGCGCATCGACGGGTCCAAGACCTGGATCACCCATGCCGCCCGCGCCGATCTGATGACCATTCTCTGCCGCACCGATCAGAATACGCCAGGCTATGGGGGCCTCTCCATGTTCCTCGCCGAAAAGACCCGTGGGACCGCGCAATCCGCCTTTCCCGATGATGGTATAGCGGGAGACGAGATTGAGGTCCTCGGCTACCGCGGCATGAAAGAATATACGCTGGGCTTCGACGGATTTGCTGTGGGCGCCGACGGGTTATTGGGGGGTGCCGAGGGACAGGGTTTCAAGCAGCTGATGCGGACATTCGAAGGTGCGCGCATCCAGACCGCCGCTCGCGCAATCGGGGTAGGCTGGAACGCGTTCGATCTCGGCCTGCGCTATGCCATGCAACGTACGCAGTTCGGCAAGCCGTTACTTTCCTTCCCCCGGGTTTCCGACAAGCTCGCAATGATGGTCTGCGAACTCGTCATGGTGCGCGAATTGACCTATTCGGCCGCTCGCCACAAGGATCGCGGCGAACGCTGCGATATCGAGGCGGGAATGGCCAAACTTCTCGCCGCCCGCGTCGCCTGGGCGAATGCCGACAATGCGCTGCAAATTCATGGCGGGAACGGCTATGCGCTGGAATATGAGATCAGCCGTGTTCTCTGCGATGCGCGCATTCTCAATATCTTCGAGGGAGCGGGCGAGATTCAGGCGCATATTATCGGCCGGGGCCTTGTTGCCGCACGTTAGTCCCCCTGCCACACTGGGCAACCGTTGCAGCGAGCAACCCCTGGAAAGAGATTCTCCTGAGCGTTTAGGCTAAATCCAAAAGTTTGGTAGCGGAGGAGGGACTTGAACCCCCGACACGCGGATTATGATTCCGCTGCTCTAACCACCTGAGCTACTCCGCCCCGAAAGGCCGTGTCGGCAGGCGGCTTGGCCCGCTCGGCAGGCGGCGCATTTAGGGCGGGAGTGCCCCATGGTCAACAATCATTTCCCGCGAAATGCGAAGCGGCGCAGGAATTCCCACGGACCGCCGCGATATACATACAGAGCCAGACCGGGAAAGACGAATTCCCCAGGCTCGAAAAGCCCCGAAAGCTGCGCCTGTACCGCCTTGGCTTCCTTCGATGTGACCTTGTTCTGGATAGTGACATGGAGCCTCGGTCGGTGTTGGTCCTGCTGGGTGAGCATACCGCGAAAGTGCTCGGCAATTTCGTCACGCAATTCGAGGAGGTCCGGGCTGGAAAGCTTGATCGCCGTACCACCGCCAAGCGACAGCAATCCTTCGACCCGCCCTTGCAGCGGCGGAACTTCTCCCGCCAGGCGGGCAAGATAGTGCCGCAATTCCTCCTCGCACTGCGCAGGGATCGCGTGGAACAGCGTGACATGCGCCTCCAGGTAGTTGCGCTCGGGCGGGAAATACTGGTTGCGCAGGTCGGTGTAGCGGCGATGGAGATCGGGCGGCAGTTCCGCCGTCAGTATCAGGGGCGCATGGCCTGCGGTCACATTTCCCCGCGCTCGCGGCGCAGCTTGCGCCAGGCGGCAGCATTGCGGTTGTGCTCTTCCAGAGTCTCGGCAAAGACATGTCCGCCGCTGCCATCGGCAACATAGTACAGCGCCTTGGTTTCGGCCGGATCGAGCACTGCGGCGATACTTTCGCGTCCCGGATTGGTGATCGGACCCACCGGCAGGCCCGCAATGGCGCGGGTGTTATAGGGGTTCTTGTCGCGAAGTTCGGACACGCGGATACGGCGCCCCAGGGGCTTGCCCTTGGTGATCGGGTAGATCGTGGTCGCATCGGCCCCGAGCATCATGCCTATGCGCACGCGGTTGGACAGTGCACCCGCAACCATCCTGCGCTCTTCGGGAACGGCGGTTTCCTTCTCCACGATCGAGGCGAGGATAATCGCTTCTTCGGGTGTTTTCACCACGGCCTTGTTGGTGCGCTTCTCCCACGCTTCCGCGAGGTAGCTGTCCATCGCCTCCTGCATACGGGCGAGCACCTCGGCACGACTCTCGCCCCGTTCGAAGTCGTAGGTGTCCGGCAGGACCGAACCTTCCTCGGGCACCTCCACTTTTCCGGTCAGAAGATCTTCCGCCATAAGCCGTTCCCATACGAGAATCGACGGCAGGCCTTCGGGAACGGTTACGAAACGGCGGATGACCTGCCCGTGCTGGAAGGTATCGAGGATTTGCGAAGGACTTGCGCCCGCCGGAATGAGGAACTCGCCAGCCTGGATGGGATCGCCCGAGCCGAGGATCCTGGCGCGCAGCAGGAAGGAATCCGAGGATTCGATCAGGCCTTCATCGTCGAGCTGGCGGGCTACGGCCGTCAAAGTCGAGCCCGAAGGCACGATGAAGTTTGTGTCTTCCTCGACGTCGGCCGATCCGTACCAGCCGCCGGCAAACCAAATGAGGCCGACCAACCCCAGAAGGACCACGGCCCCCAGCGCGAGGCCGAGTTTCTTCACCTCAGTCGACCTTTTTGACGATCAGCGAGGCGTTGGTCCCGCCGAAACCGAAGCTGTTGTTGAGTGCGGCTTTGACTTCCCGCTTCTTTGCTGTGTGCGGGACGAGGTCGACGCCTTCGGTACCCTCGTCAGGATCGTCGAGATTGAGCGTCGGCGGTACAATTTGGTCGCGAATGGCCAGGATGCAGAAGATCGCTTCCACTGCGCCTGCACCGCCCAGCAGGTGGCCGATGGCCGATTTCGTACTGCTCATCGAGGCGCCGCTCAGATCGTCGCCCAGCACGCGCTTGACCGCGGCGAGTTCGATCGTGTCGGCCATGGTCGAGGTACCGTGGGCATTGACGTAATCGATGTCGCTCGGCTCGAGGCCCGACTTCTTTATAGCCATTTTCATCGCCAATTCCGCACCCTTGCCTTCAGGATGCGGCGCGGTGACGTGGTAGGCGTCACCCGACAGGCCGTACCCTACGACTTCGGCATAGATCTTGGCACCGCGAGCCTTGGCGTGTTCGTATTCCTCAAGCACTACAACGCCTGCACCTTCCCCCATGACGAAACCGTCGCGGTTCTTGTCATAAGGGCGGCTCGCCTTTTCGGGCGCATCGTTCATGCTCATGTTGAGAGCGCGCGCTTGCGCGAAGCCGGCCACGCCCAGCGGATTGATGGTGCCTTCCGCGCCGCCTGCCAGCATGATGTCGGCATCGTCGAGTGCGATCATACGGGCGGCGTCCCCGATCGAGTGCGCGCCGGTGGAACAGGCTGTGACGACCGCATGGTTCGGACCCATCAGGCCATATTTGATCGAAACCTGACCGCTGATCAGGTTGATAAGACGTCCGTGAACGAAGTGCGGGCTGACCCGGCCAGGTCCACGTTCCTTCAGGACAATCGACTCACTTTCAATACCCGGAAGGCCGCCGATGCCCGATCCGATCGAAACGCCCGTACGCTCTTTCGTCGCATCGTCCATTTCCGTTAGGCCTGCATCTTCGAGGGCCTGCCCTGCGGCGTCGATACCGTAGACAATGAAAGGATCGACCTGACGCTGGACCTTGTGATCCACACGCTTGTCCGGATCGAAACCGAATTCGTGGTCCTTTGGCTTCACCTCGCAGGCGATAAGGCACTTCTGGCCCTCGGTATCGAAACGGGTGATCCTGCCCGCCCCGCTCTTGCCCGCAATGAGGTTCGACCACGTGGTTTCGACATCACCTCCCAAGGGGGTGACGAGGCCAAGTCCGGTAACAACCACACGACGCATGAATTTCTCCATTCAAAAGACAACAGGCCCGGCCCATCATCAGGGTCGGGCCTGTCCGATCCCGTACCTGTTGCACGGGCAATGAAAAGCCGTGGGGCTTAGCCTTTGTGCTCTTCGATATATTTGGTTGCATCGCCGACGGTCGTAATCTTCTCGGCTGCATCGTCGGGGATCTCCACGCCGAATTCTTCCTCGAAGGCCATTACCAGCTCAACGATGTCGAGGCTGTCCGCGCCCAGATCGTCGATAAAGCTGGCTTCCTGGGTGACCTTGTCGGCTTCGACGCCGAGATGCTCGACGACAATCTTCTGCACGCGGTCGGCAGTATCGCTCATTCTATTCCCTCTCATCTTGGGGGTTTCATATTGGCGTTCGCCCTAATCAACGGCGCGGCGCAGCGCAAGGGCAACTCGTCCTCTTCCCCGAACCCATGAACCCATTTGCCCATTCTACTCAATGTTACCACTTTGAAAAGGAAAGCGAAATCATGGCTACTACAGTATTCAAAAGCCTTACCGACACGACCTTCGATTCGGTCCAGGGCTATCGTCAGGCAGGCGAGAAGGCGGATAATCCACAACTCAAGCAGGCGCTGCATCAGCGCTGCAGCCAGAGGGAGAACACTTTGCGGCAGATGAATGCCGAACTTGAGCGCCAGGGTGACGATCTGGTGACCAAGGGCACGATGGCCGGCGAAGTGCACCAGATGTGGCAAAGCATCACGTCTGCATTCGAAAACGGCGATGAAGCTGCTTCCAAACGCGTCGAGGAAGGCGAGGATTACATTAAGGGAAAATTTCAGGAAGCCCTCGAAAGCAACCAGCTCGAAGCTCAGGAGCGGGCAGTGGTCGAGCAGGCTTACAATGAGATATGCCAAGGTGAGCGCTTCGGCGACTTGATCTCGAAGCAATACGACTGATTTAACGGACAGTCACATGAAGGGCGCGGATGCTCCGCGCCCTTTTTTGTTTCAGGCTTCGATCAGCTTTGAGTCTGTCCGTCTCGATCGATGACGGCCTCATTCAGGTCGGCCTGCTCGCCTTTCCCCTTCTGTGCAGTTTCGACTGCTTCGCGTGCCGCGGACGAAAGCTGGATGTTCAGCTCACGCAACTGCTTCGGGCTGACGATCGAGGGCGCGCCCATCATCAGATCCTGCGCGCGCTGGTTCATCGGGAAGGCGATGACTTCACGGATATTCGGCTCGTCGGCCAGCAGCATGACGATCCGGTCGATGCCCGGAGCCGAACCGCCGTGCGGCGGCGCGCCCAGCTTGAACGCTTCGATCATACCCGAGAAGTTTGCGTCGACATCTTCCTTGGAATAGCCGGCGATCTCAAAGGCCTTGTACATGATGTCGGGGCGATGGTTCCGGATCGCGCCGGAGCTGAGTTCATAGCCGTTGCAAACGATGTCGTACTGCCAGGCGAGGATATCTAGCGGGTCCCTGGTTTCCAGCGCTTCCATCTCGCCCTGTGGCATCGAGAAGGGATTGTGGCTGAAGTCGATCCGCTTGAGGTCTTCATCGTATTCGAACATCGGGAAGTCGACGATCCAGCAGAACTTGAAGCAGCCCTCCTCGATCAGGCCAAGCTCCTCGGCCACGCGGGTACGAGCGGCACCAGCCAGCTTGGCGGCGTCCTTTTCCTTGCCCGCAGCAAAAAACAGGCCATCGTTTTCACCCAGGCCCAACTCGGCATAGAGTGCTTCCATGCCCTCGGTGCCGTGGTTCTTGGCGATCGGACCGCCGAATTCGCCGCCCTTTCGCGTAACGTAACCGAGGCCAGCAAAGCCTTCGCGGCGCGCCCAGTCGTTCATCTCGTCGAAGAACTTACGGCTCTTCTCGTGTGTGTTCGGAGCCGGGATGACCCGAACGCGGCCACCGCCGCCGACGATCTTTTCGAACAGGCCGAAGCCGGATTTCTCGAAATGCGAGGTGACGTCGTTGATGATAAGCGGGTTGCGCAGGTCGGGCTTGTCGGTGCCGTACTTGAGGAGCGCCTCGGCGTAGGGAATGCGCGGGAATTCACCGGCAGGCGTCACTGTCTTGCCACCCGAGAACTCTTCGAACACACCGGCCAGGACAGGCTCGATGGTGTTGAACACGTCTTCCTGTGTCACGAAGCTCATCTCGAAGTCGAGCTGGTAGAATTCCGGGCTGCGGTCGGCGCGCAGGTCTTCGTCGCGGAAGCAGGGAGCAATCTGGAAATAGCGGTCGAATCCGGCCACCATCAACAGCTGCTTGAACATCTGCGGCGCCTGCGGGAGCGCATAGAAGCGGCCCGGATGCAGCCGGCTGGGCACGAGGTAGTCGCGTGCGCCTTCCGGGCTGGAAGCACCGAGGATCGGGGTCTGGAACTCGCTGAAGCCCTGCCCGATCATGCGTTGACGCAAGCTGGTGATGACCCGGTTGCGCAGCATGATGTTGGCGTGAACGCGCTCGCGGCGCAGGTCCACGAAGCGGTACTTCAGGCGTGTTTCTTCCGGATAGTCTTCCGCCTGGTTTACGATCAGCGGCAGGTCTTCGGCGCGGCTCTGGATTTCGACTTCGCGGGCGAAGACTTCGATTTCACCGGTAGGCAGGTTCTTGTTGACCGCCACTTCGTCCCGCGCCTTCACCGTACCATCGATGGTAACCACCGATTCCAGTTTCAGCTTTTCGAGCGCGGGCAGAGCCGCACTGTCGCTGTCCGCCACGATCTGGGTTATTCCGTAGTGGTCACGCAGGTCGACGAAGAGCACGCCGCCGTGGTCACGCTTGTTGTGCACCCAGCCGGAAAGGCGGACTGTGTCGCCAACGTTTTCCTTCGTCAGCTGTGCGCAGTTGTGGGTACGATAGGCGTGCATCTAAAATCTTTCCATTTTCGGAGTTATGCCGCTAGGGCGCAGGCGCCGCGCTCCTTAGCAGGAATCGCGCGCGCTAACAGGGCACCAGCGGGTTTTTGTCAAGGCTCGTGAAAGGTGCGGGAGCGGTACTCCGCTCAAGACAAGAAACGAAACGATGAAAATACACGATCTGATTACCGACACCGATACGCTGGCTGCCCTTTGTGAGCGTCTGGCGAAAAGCGATTTCGTCACCGTCGATACCGAATTCATGCGCGAGAACACCTATTGGCCCGAACTGTGCCTGGTGCAGATCGCGAATGACGAAGAAGCGGCGGCGATCGATCCGCTGGCGGATGGCATCGACTTGAAGCCCCTGTGGGACCTGCTTTGCGAAAACGAGGAAGTCCTGAAGGTCTTCCACGCCGGCGGGCAGGATGTCGAGATCGTCTACAATTTCACCGGCAAGACCCCGCATCCAATCTTCGATACTCAGATCGCGATGATGGCGATCAGCCAGAACGAGCAGATCGGCTATGCCAACCTCGTCGAAAGCTGGCTCGGCATCACGGTCGATAAGGGTGCGCGGTTTACCGACTGGAGCCGCCGCCCGTTGACCGAAAGACAGATCGAATATGCCATCGGCGATGTTACCCACCTTTCGAGCATTTTTCCGAAGATACTGAAAAAGCTGATCAAAACCGGACGCGGCGGCTGGCTCGATGCCGAGATGGAAAAGCTCGCCGATCCGGCAAACTATGCCAACGATGCCGACCAGGCCTGGAAGCGCATCCGTTCGCCAGGGCGCAATCCCACGGTGCTGGGCCGATTGAAGGCTCTGGCCGCCTGGCGCGAAGGGGAGGCGCAGCACAAGAACATCCCGCGTGGCCGTATCATGCGTGATGAGACCCTGGCCGATATCGCCAGCCATCCACCCAAAAAGCAGAGCGATCTCATCAAGGTGCGCGGGCTGTCGAATGCGTGGAAGGACAACGATATCGGCAAACGTCTGATGAAAGTCATCGACAAGGCCGAACCGCTGCCAAAGGAAGAAATGCCCGACAAACCGAAACGAGGGGCACCGCTTGGCAAGGAAGGTGCCCTGGTGGCGGATCTGCTCAAACTGCTGCTCAAGATTCGCGCCCGCGAAATCGATGTCGCGTCCCGCCTGCTCACACGCTCGGATGAGATGGAAGCGCTGGCCGCAGGGGTGCGCAAGCTGCCGATCCTCCAGGGCTGGCGCTACGAAGTGTTCGGCAAAGATGCGCTCGAGCTGGTCGAGGGACGTCTGGCGTTCGCTGTGAAGGACGGAAAACTGCTGATGACCCATGTCGACGATGTCCACGCGGGAATGATGGAAACGGCGCAGGACGAAGTGATCACCGAAGTAGCGGCGGAAGCCGGGTGAGCACCTACCTTCCGACCCTCAAGCAGCTGCAGTATCTCGTCGCGCTACACGAGCATGGCCATTTCGGCCGCGCAGCCGATGCGAGCTTCGTGTCGCAATCCACGCTTTCCGCCGGCATTCGCGAACTGGAATCGCTGCTTGGCGTGACGCTGGTCGAACGCAGCCGCCGCGTCGTGCGGTTCACTGCACTGGGTAACCAGGTGGTAGAAAAGGCGCACCGCGTATTGCGCGAAACCGAGGAACTTGCCGATCTCGTGCAGGCGGCCGGTAAACCGCTCGCGGGACAGCTCCGGATGAGCGTAATCCCGACCATCGCCCCGTTCATGCTGCCGCGGTTTCTGCCGCGTCTGCGCCGCGAACGGCCCGATCTTGAGCTGTTTCTGCGCGAAGAAACCAGTCACGATGCGGTCGAATCGCTGCAACACGGGCGGGTCGATTGCGTTCTGCTCGCCCTGCCCTTCCCTACGGGCGAAGTTGACAAGGCACATATCGCCGACGATCCGATCTATGTCGCCTTCCCCAAGGACGATCCGCGCGACCCTCCTGCAATGGTCACGGCGGAGATGATCGATGACGGTCGGCTGCTATTGCTGGAAGACGGGCATTGCCTCAAGGACCACGCGCTCGCCGCCTGCAACAGACCGGAATTGCGCGGTTCGACCACTATGATCGGCACCAGCCTGCACACCCTTGTACAGATGGTGGATAATGGGTTGGGTCTGACCATGCTGCCCGAGATGGCTGTGGAAGCTGGAATTTTGAACGGGACGCAGGTTGTCGCCCGCCCGCTCAAATCGAAACAGGCGAGCCGCGAGATTGCGCTCATATGGCGCAAGAATTCTCCGCGGCGAGGCGATTTCGAATTACTGGCGGAAGAGCTACGCGCCGGTTAGGCCGGTTCGGGTTCGGCCCGTGATTTCACAAAGTTATCAAGCTTCCTGTAAGCGAAAAGCGGCACGATAACGCTCAGCGCTATACCCCCCAGCGCGCAAATACCGAGCCAGATCGCCATGGCGGTCCCTCCCGAGGCCCACATGCCGTAAAGTACAGGCGCCGCGAGCACCAGACCACGAACCTCGTTGAAGATCATTGCGACGGCGCCGACCTTCAGCAGCGCAGCTAGAAGCATATGAAGTGAAGCAGTCATGTCTGGTAACATGAACGCATTTGGTTGAGAAAAGGTTCACGGATGCAACCGCGTTGCATCTGCGTGTTGTATCGGTTCACCGATAAAATGAGGCTGCGCGCCTCAATCCATATGCTTGAGGCCGACACGCAGGTAGTCCCAGCCGGTAATCGCGGTCATCACGGCAGCAGCCCACAGTGTGACCAGACCGACCGTATGCGGCACGTTCGCTTCGATCGTCCCGATCATCACATTCCATTGTGGCAAGCCCTGCCCCAGGATCAGCGAGCCTAGCGCCAGAAGCTGGAATGTGGTTTTCCACTTGGCAAGCCGGCTGACGGGCACGGATACCTGCAAGCCTCCGAGAAACTCTCGCAATCCCGATACCGCGATCTCGCGTACCAGAATGATCAATCCCGCAATGACGTGAGCATCGCCCACATAGGGCCCACGTAGGACACCCTGTGCAGCCAGTACGAGGATAACCGCCGCGACCATGATCTTGTCCGCGATGGGATCGAGAAAGATGCCGAGCTTCGAAACTGTACCGCTGGTCCGAGCAAGATAACCATCGAAATAATCGGTAATGCCCATCAGGCAGTAGAGGCCAAAGGCCATCAAATAGCCCGCTTCCCAACCGGGCCACCAAAGCAGAAAGGCCAGCAGGGGGATCGCGACGATACGCGAAAGGGTGAGGATGTTTGGCAATGTCAGCATCTGCGCTTGTTCCCCTAACGGCATTCGCCCTGCCGCAAAAGACGTCAAGCAGGGTTGTCCGCCGCCACATTGTAGCTACCAAGTGTTTCCTTACGGAAGTTTTCCGCCGGGGGTCCATGTTCACAAGTCCGCATTTGCTGCGCACCAGGCGGTTTTTGCCGCTGTTCGTGACGCAGCTCTTCAATGCCTTCAACGACAATCTGTACAAGACCGCCATGGTCCTGTTCGTCGTCTACCAGATATATGAATCTGAAGAGGCGGAGGGAATGTTTTCCGCTGTCGCCTCGGGCCTGTTCATCCTGCCATTCTTCGTGCTTTCGGCGCTTGCCGGGCAACTGGCGGATATGCGCGACAAGGCGGCGATAATACGGAAGGTAAAGGCTTTCGAGATCGTGCTGATGTTGATCGGTGCGGAGGGCCTTTACCTGGCGTGGCGAGGCTACGAAATGCCGGTGTCGATCCCGCTGTACTTTACGACACTCGAGACTACCTTTCCGATCATTCTCATGCTCCTCGCCCTCTTCATGACGGGCATTCAATCGACCTTTCTGGGGCCGATCAAATACGCGATCCTCCCGCAGCATCTCCGCAAGGAAGAGATCTTGGCGGGCACCGGACTGGTCGAGGCCGGAACCTATCTCGCCATTCTTGCAGGGACTATCCTCGCAGGCTGGATCCCTGTCGAAGTCGCAGCCATTGGCATCATCGTCACATCGGTTGCCGGCTATCTGGTCAGCCGTCAGGTTCCACCCGCACCACCGCAAGGCGTAATCGAAAAACTCGACTGGCACATTATCCGCGCCTCCATTCGCCTGGTGCGGGACACGATGCACAATCGCGAAGTCTTCTACGCCATTCTAGCCATCAGCTTCTTCTGGACCATCGGTGCAGTACTGTTCATCCAGTTTCCCCCGCTTGCCAAAAACGTGATCATGGCCAGCAAGGAAGTGGCGAGCATCTTTCTCGTGATTTTCTCGATCGGGGTCGCCATCGGTTCTGTCGCAGTCGGCGCGCTTCTGAAAGGCAAGGTTTCGGCACGCTATGCTCCCCAATCGGTAATCGCGATGGGGATGTTCGTCGTCGCCTTCTATGTCGTGTGCAAGATCTGGGAAGCGGACAAGCCTTCCCAATTGCTGAATGTCGCGGGTTTCCTCGGGTGGCCCATGGCAAGCATCATCCTGTTTTGTCTGCTTGGCATAGCCATCGCAGGCGGAATGTTCGTGGTCCCGCTCTACGCCTTCCTGACCACGCGGGTAGCGCCCGATAAGGCGTCACGAACGATCGCCGCGAACAATATCGTCAATTCGGGGGCAATGGTCGGCGGTTCCCTGCTCGCCATGGGCATGAGCGCAGCAGGCGTCCCGATCGTCGAACAGATTCTGATCAGCGCCGGTATGTGTCTGATTTCAGCCTGGCTCGGGCGCCGCTTGCTCGAGGCAGAGCGCGCTGCGGCGACAGCCGAGCAAATCTAGATGATGAAAGCGAGTACTGCGGCTACCGTCGCAAAATAGGTGGTCGCTACGCCGCGAACGTCTTGCGCCGTCAGCTTCCAATCTACGGTCTGTCCGTCCGGCATGTCCGCATAGTGGCGGCGACGGTGGGGAATGCTGGCCCGCATCCAATGGCGGGCCGCTTCGTTCGACAGGACAAGTGCGCGTCTCATGATAGCGGGTTAACGAATTTTTAACCTTAGGTTTCCCGTAAAAATCACGCCGTTCCATTTCGGGACGGTTGGGGCTGCTGCGAGACGGTCACCAAGCTGTTCCACGGAGATTGCACGAGACAGCGAGCGTCGCTAACCGGCTTGTCCATGACCACTCGCCCGACACCCGCTGCCGCCAAGCTCCTCGTCGATTGCCTGATCGAACAGGGTTGTGAACGGATTTTCACCGTCCCGGGCGAAAGCTTTCTCCAAGTGCTCGATGCGCTGGGCCAGCAGGACACCATCGATCTGGTTACCTGCCGTCAGGAAGGCGGAGTCGCCATGATGGCCTGCGCCGATGGAGCGATGACACAGCGACCTGGGGTGGCTTTCGTCACTCGCGGCCCGGGTGCGACCAACGCCAGTATCGGCGTTCACGTCGCCATGCAGGATTCGCAGCCGATGATTCTCTTCGTCGGTGACGTCGACAGCGAGATGCGTGACCGCGAAGGCTTCCAGGAAGTCGATTTCGCCGCCTTCTTCGGCCCCATAGCCAAATGGGCGGCCCGAATCGATTCGGCGGATCGCATACCGGAATATGTCGCTCGCGCTTACGCTACCGCCATTTCCGGGCGTCCGGGTCCCGTGGTGCTGGCCTTGCCTGAAGACATGCTGAGCCGCGAGACCTCGGCGACCCCGCGCCCGCGGGTCGAACGTCCGGCTCAGGCGCCCTGCCCCGATGCCATGCAGGCGGTGATGGCGCTGATCGCCGATGCCGCCTCCCCGATCGCTATTGTCGGCGGCGCAGGCTGGAACGCCAAGGCGCGGGAATACTTCCAGCTTTTCGCCGAACGGCTCGGAATTCCGGTGGCAACTGCATTCCGCAGGCAAGATGCGATTTCTCCTTCGAGCAGCGTCTATGCGGGGAACCTGGGCTATGGCCCCAATCCCAAGCTGGTCGAGCGCGTAAAAGGCGCCGATCTTGTCCTCGCCGTCGGAGCGCGGCTCGGCGAGGCGACTACCGATGGCTATACGGTTCCCCCACTGGTCGCCGAGGATCGCAAGCTGATCCATGTCCACCCCGATCCGAACGAACTCAATAGCGTCTATCCGGCCGATCTCGCAATCTGTGCCGAGATGGACGAATTCGCGGAAAGCGCCGCGTTGTGGGACGACGGCGATGCCATCGACTTCGACGCGGGCGCCGATGCACACGCAGAGTGGAACGCCTGGGCCACGGCCCAGCCGACCGACTATTTACTGGACATGGGCCAGTGCGTGCAATTCATGCGGGATGCCCTGCCCACCGATACGATCATCTGCAACGGCGCGGGAAATTTCGCTGGGTGGTGGCATCGGTATTGGCGTTACGAAGGCTTTCCATCCCAGCTTGCACCGACCTGCGGGGCCATGGGTTATGGTGTACCTGCCGCAGTTGCTGCAGCCCTGCGTTATCCGCAACGGACGGTAGTTGCAATTGCGGGCGATGGCGACTTCCTCATGAACGGTCAGGAACTCGCCACCGCCGTGCAGCATGACGCGAACCTCATCGTCATCGTTGTCGACAATTCCGCCTACGGCACGATCCGCATGCACCAGGAACGTGAATTCCCGGGCGAAGATCGCATCAGCGGAACGAGGCTGGCGAATCCGGACTTCGCTGCCCTCGCTTCGGCCTATGGCGGATGGTCGGCGACAGCTGCTACTACCCAGGAATTCAAGGATGCACTGGGGGCTGCAAAGGGGCGAACGGGTCTGCGCCTGATCCATTGCAAGATAGAGATCGAACAACTCGCCGCCAGCGGTGCCACCGTAAGCGGGTTGCGCAGGCGCTAGAAAAGCCCAAGGGTCGGCCCTCTGAAAAGGAGACGGCCCTTCTCTGCCATGAGCGTCAGATACCGGCCATCCCGCAGATTATCGACCACTCTTCGGGTTGGATTTCCGCCACCGAAAGGCGCGACAGCTTCACCAGCTCGCACTCGGCCAGCTTCGGTTCCGCCTTGATCTGCTTGAGTGTGACAGGATGCGGGAGTTTCGTCTTTGGTATAACCTTGACCGCCGCCCATTTTCCTTCCGGATCGGTGGGATCGGTGATCCCCGCCACACTGACCTCGCAAATACCAACGATTTCCAGTCCTTCGCGCGAGTGGTAGAAGAATGCCTGATCGCCTACTTCCATCGCGGCGAGGTTATTCTTCGCGCGGTGATTGCGCACGCCGTCCCAAGTACCTTCCTTTTCCGCGACGAGATCGTCCCAGCCATATTTGAAGGGTTCGGATTTCAGCAGCCAGTAACGGGCCATCTTCTCGGTACTCCTGTCAGTCTCGGTAATATGTGATCCGCGTAGCGAGCATGCGGCGCGCTGACCAGAGGACGGTCATTCGCGGCACAAGCAGTTAACCGCTTTTTAGCTTCGCGACGATACGCATGCCCGGAAGAACAAATTCGGGGGTTCCTTTGTCTCGAATGCCAGAGCTTGATGAATCCCCGGTTCCGCCGAACGCAGGCGGCGATGCAGCGGGAATGCGTCACGATCTGGTTACGCTCGGTATCGCTTTTGCCGCCATCGTGCTTTTCGTAATAGTGGCCGGCTCAGTGGTGCCCACGGCAATACGTTCCGTGCAGGGCGACGCAGTTGCTCCGGACGTTCTCCTCACGAATGCCTTGTTGCTGAACATTGCGCTCATCCTCCTAGGATGGAACCGCTACAAGGCGCTGACCGGCAAGCTGGAGACACATCGCAGATCGGAAGCTGAAGCGCGCCGGCTTGCGGATTTCGACGATCTCACCGGCTGTCTCAATCGGCGCAGCTTCGCAGCACGGCTTGAAGGAATTCTCAGAAACGACAGTGACACGCGGGGCGGGGCGCTTGCAGCAATAGCGATCGATCTGGACAATTTCAAACAGGTGAACGACCTGAACGGACACGCAGCAGGCGACCTCGTTCTGCGCACCACATGCGACCGGATACGCCAGGTGCTGCCCGAAGATGCGACGCTGGCTCGCCTGGGCGGCGACGAATTCGTTTGTGCCGTTCCATATAGCCTTCGCTCACCAGAGCGGATCGAATGGCTGGCAGCGCGGATGATCGAGCAAGTTTCGAAATCCGTCATCCATGATGGCATCTCAATCGATGTCACCATTTCCATCGGTCTCGCCAGCTCCGCCCATCTTTCCAGCGATGGTCGGGAAACACCTGCACAAGGTCTGATGCACAAGGCGGATATAGCCATGTATCATGCCAAGAAGCAGGGCAAGAACCGCTTCTACTGGTTCGAACCGCCGATGGAAAACGAACTGCGCTTCCGCAGCGAGCTGAAGGCCGGAATACGTCGGGGCATCGAGAACGGGGAATTCGTACCCTATTACGAGCAGCAGGTCGATCTCGACAGCGGCGAACTGGTCGGTTTTGAAATGCTGGCTCGGTGGGAGTCCCCGGAAATGGGCCTCATCGGCCCCGAGATATTCATCCCCATCGCCGAGGAAATCGGTGTAATCGCGGAGCTTTCGGAAAAGCTGATTGCTCGCGCATTTACCGATGCGCTTCGCTGGGATCCGCGGATCACGCTCTCGGTCAACATCTCGCCGGTCCAGATGCGCGACCCCTGGTTCGCCCAGAAAATACTCAAGATGCTGGTCGAACACAGGTTCCCGGCCCACCGACTGGACATCGAGATCACCGAAACCTGTCTGCACGAGAATATCGGCATGGTCCGATCGATGATTACCTCGCTGCGCAATCAGGGCGTCCGGGTTAGCCTCGATGACTTTGGAACAGGATATTCGAGCCTCTCCCAGCTGCGTAGCCTTCCGTTCGATCAATTGAAGATCGATCGCAGTTTCATCAGCGAATTGAAGAACGGCGACCAGAGCGCCAAGCTGGTCGATGCGATCGTTTCGATGAGCGATGGTCTCAAGTTGCCGATCACGGCAGAGGGGATCGAGAACGAGAACGTAGTCAATGCGCTAAGGCGCTGGGGTCAGATGAAGGGTCAGGGCTATCACTATGGACGCCCCGAACCCGCTGAAAAGGTCCTCGACCGCCTGGCGGCGTGCGGGAGATTGGGACAAGATCCCAATGCAAGAGTACTGGACATTACCAAGGCAACTCCGAAGGCTGACCTGGACAAGACAGCCGACGGCGGCCAGCGCGCCGTCTGATACGACACTGGACGCTATGCCCCGCAGACCCTAGATGCGCGGTCCTGATGCGCGTTCCTTTTATCAAGATGCACGGACTTGGAAACGACTTCGTCGTGCTGGATGCGCGTGAAAACGCTCTGCCAGCGCTCGAAAGGCAGCGCGTTTTCGCAATCGCAGACCGGCATACCGGGATCGGCTGCGACCAGCTTATCCTGTTAGAACAAAGCGAAACCGCCGATTTCCGGATGCGTATATTCAATGCCGACGGCGGTGAAGTGGGTGCCTGCGGCAATGCCACGCGCGCAGTTGCCTTGCTGCATGGAAAAGAGGCGCGGATCGAAACATCCGGCGGAATGCTCATCGCCTCGCCAGCGGGCGGCGGCGCAAGCGTCGATATGGGAACACCGCACTTCGAATGGGACGCGATCCCGCTTGGCTATGCGATGGACACTCTCTCCATGCCCGTCGGGTGGGAAATGCTCGATAGCCCCGGCGCCGTGAATGTCGGCAATCCGCATGTCATCTTCTTCGTCGAGGATACCGACGCCATACCTCTCGACCGTTTGGGTCCTGAGATCGAAAACGATCCGCTTTTCCCGGAGCGCGTAAACGTGAATGTCGCCACGGTGGAAAGTCGTAGGCGTATCCGGTTGCGTGTGTGGGAACGCGGCGCGGGGCTGACCCGCGCCTGCGGCACGGGCGCCTGCGCCACGGCGGTCCACGCCATGCGGCGCAAGCTGGTCGACAGCCCGGTGACGGTCGCTCTGCCCGGCGGTGAACTGGTGATCGAATGGCAGGATGGCGGTTCGATCCTGATGACCGGCCCTGCCGCCGAAAGCTTTCGCGGAAGCTTCGAGTGGGATGATTACGCGTGAACGCGCCCCAAGTCGTCTCATTGGGTTGCCGGCTCAACCTCTCGGAAAGCGAACGTATCCGCGCGATGCTGGCGGGCGAGGACAATCTCGTCGTAATCAACAGCTGCGCGGTCACCAGCGAAGCAGTGCGCCAAACGCGGCAGGCGATTCGCAAGGCGCGCAAGGCCAACCCCGACGCTCGCCTGCTGGTGACCGGCTGCGCCGCCGAGATCGAGCGCGATCAGCTATCGGCCATGCCCGAAGTCGACGGACTTATCGGCAATGAAACCAAGCTCGATCCACGCAGCTGGAACGTAGCGTCGAGCGCCCCGCCCGTCCCCGCCCTGCACACCCGCGCCTTCGTCGCCGTCCAGAACGGCTGCGACCACGCCTGTACTTTCTGTGTCATTCCCCAGGGCCGCGGGGCCAGCCGTTCTTTGTCGGTCGCCCAAGTCTTGCGCGAGGTCGAAACACATCTCGATGCCGGTGCCGCCGAGGTGGTTCTGACCGGCGTAGATGTGACCTCGTGGGGTCAGGATTTGCCGGGACAGCCCGGACTGGGATCGCTGGTGCAAGCGGTGCTCGATGCCTTTCCCGCCCTTACCCGCATCCGCATGTCGTCGATCGACGGGATCGAGGTGGATGAGCAATTGTTCGAACTGTTCGCCGCAGAACCCCGCGTCATGCCGCATATCCACCTTTCGCTCCAGCATGGGCATGACCTGATCCTCAAACGGATGAAGCGCCGTCATTTGCGATCCGATGCGGTGAATCTCGTGACCCGGCTCAAGGACCGGCGGCCCGAAATTGCGGTGGGAGCCGACCTGATCGCCGGCTTCCCGACCGAAAGCACGGGGCACCACGAAGCCAATCTCTCGATCGTCCGTGAACTCGACATCGTCCACGGCCATATCTTTCCCTATTCGCCGCGACCGGGAACCCCGGCTGCACGCATGCCGCAAGTCGACCGCCCTACAATCAAGCGCCGCGCTGCCGAACTGCGCACCGCCGTTGCCAAGGCGCGCAGCGACTGGCTGGCGACGCTCGTCGATAAGCCCCTGTCAGTCCTCGCCGAAAGCGACGGGACCGGCTATTCGCCAGAATTCGCCCGCGTGAGACTGCCCGAAGGCATCGCCCGCGGCATCATCGTAACCGTTACGCCGAAGACACTCGAGGACGCACTCCTGTCATGAGCAAACCCAGCTGGACCGAACGCCTGTTCGGCGGCTTCAAGAAGACTAGCGAGCGACTGACCGAAAACCTCACCGAGGCGGTCAGCAAGGCCAAGCTGGACGACGCGACGCTCGACGATGTCGAGGATGCGCTGATCATGTCCGACCTCGGTCCCAGCGCCGCATCTCGTATCCGCGCACGGTTGAGGGAAAAACGTTTCGGTCTCGAAATCAGCGCGCAGGAATTGAAGGAAGCGGTGGCAGAGGAAATCGCCGCCATCCTGCGCCCCGTGGCGAAACCGCTGGAGATTACCGCATTCCCGCGTCCGCAGGTGCTATTGGTGATCGGCGTTAATGGCAGCGGAAAGACCACGACCATCGCCAAGCTCGCACACCTGTTCGTGGAAGACGACTACAACGTCATGCTGGCGGCAGGCGACACCTTCCGCGCCGCCGCCATCGGCCAGCTCCAGACCTGGGCAGACCGCGTGGGCGTGCCGCTCGTCCGCGGAGCCGAGGGTGGAGATCCCGCGAGCATCGTGTTCGACGCGGTCAAGAAAGGAACGGCGGAAGGCACCGACGTGCTGATCGTCGACACGGCCGGTCGCCTGCAGAACAAGCGCGAGCTGATGGACGAGCTGGCCAAGATCAGGAAGGTCCTCGGTCGGCTCAACCCCGAAGCGCCGCACGATGTGGTGCTCGTGCTGGATGCGACGAACGGTCAGAACGCGCTGTCACAGATCGACGTGTTCAAGGAGGTCGCAGGCGTGACCGGACTGGTCATGACCAAGCTTGACGGCACAGCACGCGGCGGCGTGCTTGTACAGGCAGCCGAGCAGTATGGCCTGCCGATCCACGCCATCGGTGTGGGCGAAAAGATCGACGATTTGCGGCCATTCGATCCCGACCTGGTGGCGCGTGTAATTGCAGGAGTGGCGTAATGAGCGAGACAACTCCCAGGAAACCCACCGGCTGGCTGCACACGCTAGTCGACTATGGCCCGCTGCTGGTCTTCCTCGGCGTCTACAAGCTCTACCAGCCGCCCGAGACATCGACTTTCGGCGAAATCGCCGCAGTAATCTACGGCACGATAGCCTTCATGGTCGCTGCGATGGTGGCGCTGGTATTCAGCAAGTGGAAATTCGGCAAGGTGAGCCCGATGCTTATCCTCTCGACCACGCTGATCGTCGGTTTCGGCGCGCTGACGATATGGCTGCGGGACGAGCGCTTCATCCAGTTCAAGCCGACCGCGATCTACCTGCTGTTCGGAATAGTCCTGATCGTCGGGTGGCTGCGCGATCGCGCATGGTTGCAAGTGCTGCTGGAGGCGGCATTCGAAGGCGTGACGCACCAGGGCTGGCTCAAGCTTTCGCGCAACTGGGGTTTTTTCTTCTTCGCGCTCGCCGCGCTCAATGAAGTGCTGGTGCGCACCATGAGCTTCGAAAGCTGGCTCTGGGCCAAGCTGTGGGTCTTCCTGCCACTGACTTTCCTCTTCACCTTCACGCAGATACCGATGCTGCTGAAACATGGACTGTCACTGGAAGATACGGATGAAGTGCTCAAGGACGAGCCGCCGACTGGCTAAGAGCTAGATCTCCACCTGGCTCCCCAGCTCCACCACGCGGTTGGTCGGCAGCCTGAAGAAGTCCATCGCCGTCGCCGCATTTCTCAGCATCCAGGCGAAAATCTTCTCGCGCCAGATTGGCATGCCCGGCTTGTCGCTCGGCAACAGGGTCTGGCGCGAAAGGAAGAAGCTGGTGTGCATCATGTCGAATTCGCCGCCGCAGCGTTCCATTTCCTTGAGTCCCTGCGGGACGTTGGTTTCCTGCATGAAACCATAGTGCAAGACGGCGCGATAGAACCCATCGCCGAGATCGTGGATTTCGCAGCGCTCATTCTCGTCGACATAGGGAGCATCCGCGATCAGCACGGTCAGGATCACCACGCGTTCGTGGAGGACCTTGTTGTGCTTGATATTGTGCAGCAATGCGGAAGGAACGCCCGCAGTCTGGCTGGCCATGAAAATCGCCGTGCCGGGCACGCGCGTAGCGGAATTCTTCGCGCTCTTGGCAAAGATTTCAATCGGCAGCGCGGTCTCATGCATGCGCTCGCGCATCAGCTTCCGCCCGCGCGCCCAAGTGGTGAGCAGAGTGAAGGCGACGAGGCCGACCACGAGCGGGAACCAGCCTCCATCGGGAATTTTCACCAGATTGGCCGCAAAATAGGCACCGTCGACGATCAGGAAGAAGGTCACGACCGGAGCTGCTATCCACCACCTCCACTTCCATACGCCGACGAACAGCACGCCCATTAGCAATGTGTCGATGGTGACGGCGCCAGTTACGGCGATACCATATGCCGCGGCAAGGTTTGAAGATGTCTGGAAGGTCAGCACCAGCAGGATCACCGCTATCATCAGCGCCCAGTTGATCACCGGAATGTATATCTGACCGCTCTCGGTCTCGCTGGTATGCCGGATGGTCATACGCGGCATGAAGCCCAGCTGCATCGCCTGATGGGTGATGCTGAAAGCGCCGGATATAACCGCCTGGCTGGCGATAAAGGTCGCCACGGTAGCTAGGATAACCAGCGGCAGGCGGTATTCTTCGCTTGCGAGAAGGAAGAAGGGATTGCGGACGACTTCCGCGGCCTGCTCCGCCGGCAGGCCGGCAATCATGGCTCCCTGCCCGAAATAGTTGAGCAGTAGGCAAGGCATGACGAAACCGAACCAGGAAAGCCGCATCGGTCCCCTGCCGAAGTGCCCCATGTCGGAATAGAGTGCCTCCGAACCCGTAACCGCCAGGACCACCGCACCCAGGGCGAGGAAGGCAACCACACCGTCCGTCAGGAAGAATTGCACGGCATACCAGGGGTTCAGCGCCCAGAGAATGTCCGGGTTCTGCAGTATCTGGTTGGCGCCGAGTAGCGCGATAGTGACAAAATAAACGATCATCACCGGGGCGAAGAGTGCACCCACCTTGGCCGTGCCGCGGCTTTGCAGGAAGAAGAGGAATACCAGCAGGAGAAGTGCGATGGGAATGACAAGCGGGTCGAGCCCGGGATTGACGACGGTCAGACCTTCCACCGCAGACAGCACCGAAATCGCGGGCGTAATCATGCTGTCGCCGTAGAACAGCGAGGTCGCGAACACTCCCAGCAACACTACCAGCCAGCCGTATTTCGATCGGCCGATGTGCCGGCTCAGCAACGCGACAAGAGCAAGGCTCCCGCCCTGCCCCTTGTTGTCCGCGCGCATCAATATGGTGACATACTGGATCGAAACCACGATGAGCATCGACCAGAAAATCAGGCTGACCACGCCCAGCACGTGCATCCGGTCGATGGCGATATTTGCCGCGCCGGCAAAAGTCTCACGGAAAGCGTAAAGCGGACTGGTGCCGATATCGCCGAAGACAATGCCCACAGCGCCGACGGCGAGCGCGGTCTTCGACGCTCCATGGCCGTTGCCACGCGCTTTCGACCCGTCCTGTACGGGCGCAGCATCTGGCACGTTCGCCTCGCTCATATAAAGGGTGTTACCTGCCGCATAGCGTCAAAACCTTGAGATCCGGGAGGCCTGCCCCCGTGCAAGGGGGCGGCGCTTAGCACCAAGGGAGAGAGGGAGCAATACGCGCCGCTCCGGGCCTAGTCGGCCGCATCGGGTTGCGGCGTGCCTTGCCCGGACATCGCTTCGAGCTGCATCACCCGGAGAGCCAGCGATTCGCGCCACTCCGCATCTTCGGGTGCTGCTCGCAGGGCTTCGCGCCATAATTCCAGCGCTCTCCCGGCCTCGCCCATACGCAGCCATGACAGGCCGAGGAAGTAGCGCGGGCCAGCGTTCTCCTCGTCGATCTCCTGTGCCTTTTCGAAAGCATAGAGCGCCGCAGGGGTGAGTTGGCCATCGCCATGCTCGACCAAGGCGATACCCAGGGCCAACCAGGCTTCCAGATCGCCGGCATTCTCCTGCGTGGCGTTGCGATAGAAGCCGGCCGCCTGCGCAAAATCTCCGCGACGTGCGAAAGCATCGCCGGTCGTGATCCAGCGTGATGGAAGTTGGGATGTGTCGAAATATTCGCGGCGCGCGGAGATCAGTAGCTCTCCGTCGACCTGTTGCCGTTCGGCGGCAATGCCAGGTGCGGCGGGCTGGCCTGGACTACCTTGAAGCGCATAGCCTGTAAGGCCAAACAGCAGGGTCGCGCCGAGCAGGGTCCAGCCGCTGCGGTTGACCTTGAGCAGGAAGGCGGCGACGAGGAACACCGCTGCGGCCAAGACGATTATCGGAACCCAGCTCATGCACGCCTCCTGAATCGGCGCCAGAACAGCAGGCCCGCGATGCCGACCAGCAGCGCAGGAACTGCAAACAGCGGCCAGGTCGTCGCGCTCATCACCGGTTGGTAGCTGACGTAATCGCCATAACGATCCATCAGCCAGCGGCGTATTTCGCCCGGCTCTTCGCCTGCCGCAATGCGGATGCGGACCTGATGCCGCATATCCCCGGCCATCGGGGCATCGCTATCGGCGATGGATTGCGACTGGCACTTGAGACAGCGCAGCGTCTCCATCAGTTCCTGCGCAGCAGCTTCCTGCTCGGGATCGTCGAGCTGGCGATAGGCATAAGGGGCTGGCGGCATGGAATCCTGTGCCGCGAGCGGGAGCGCGATCAAGGCTGCCAATAGAATAGCGAGCGCTCTCATCCTTCGGCCTTGCGCAATTCTTCGAGAAGCACAGGCACATGTTCGGGCCGGATATCGCCGATATGCTGGTAGGTTATGATGCCCTCGCCATCGATCACGAAGGTTTCAGGCACTCCGGACGAACCGATACCCAGCTGCACTTCGGACAGATCATCGCGTCCTATGCGGGTGTAGGGATTGCCGTGTTCGGCAAGAAACCGCATCACGTCGGAAGGCTTGTCGCGAATGGCGACGCCGACGATCTCCACGCCCTCCTCTTTCAGCCTTTCCAGCTGCGGAGCTTCGGCGATGCAGGGCAGGCACCAACTCGCCCAGATGTTGAGCAGTTTCGGCCCGCCAGCGTGGAAATAGCGGCTGTCGACGCCTGGTCGATCGAGGCTGGCAGGCGGCAAGGTGAAGTAGGGCAATTCCTTGCCCACCATCGTGCTCTTGATGAATTCGTCCTTGGGCTGGCTCAGCTGGTAGGCAGCAAGCCCCAGGAAACCGAAAAATATCAGGAACGGGAGCCACAAACGCCAGTTCATGCCAGGGCCTTCTCATCGTTGCGCCGCATGGCCAGCTTGCGCCGCACTGACCGGCGCCTCAGATCGACCCGCACGCGGCCAATCAGCGCCAGCGCTCCGCCGAGCGCCACCAGCAGGCCACCGTACCAGATGAAGGTCACGAACGGCTTCCACCACAGGCGCAGCTGCCAGCGCCCGTCATTGTTCTCTCCGCCCATCACCGCATAGAGTTGTCCGTTCCAGCGGGTGACCAGAACGCTCTCGGTGGTCTGCTGAGCAGGCGCCCAGAAATTACGCGATTCGGGTGCAATCCGGGTCGGTTCGCCACCCTTGTATGACACGTCGAGTTGTCCGGCCATCGCGGTCCAGTTCGGACCGGCGATTGGATCCACCGATTCCAGCTGGACGCCCCAGGGACCTACCGCCGTTGTTCCTCCCTCTTCGAGCGCTGCCAGCTTCTCTTGCGAGAAGGCGCCTTCGCTGGCCATTCCGAACAGTGCCACGGCAATCCCGAAATGCGCGATTACCATGCCCCAGGTCGCGATAGGAACGCGCAGGAGGTTCCGTCCTTTCAGGGGCAGGAAGCTCGCCACTCCAACGGCAAAGGCAAAGGAAAGGCCCAGCAGGGGCAGAAGCGCCGTCCCGAACAGCACAGTGCAGAGTATCAATGCGGCAAGGAGTAATGCCGCGACCAAAGCGATTTCTTTCGAAATGCGCGCCCAGCTATCTTTGCGCCAGCGCAGAAGCGGGCCCACCGCCATGACTGCGAGCATCGGAAATGCAAAGACTGCACCGACGGGATTGAAATAGGGCGGCCCCACGGAAACACGCACATCGAAGGCTTCGGTCAGCAACGGATAGAGCGTGCCCAGCAGGACGACGGCAAGAATGGCGCTGAGCATAACGTTATTGACCACCAGCGCGCCTTCGCGACTGGCCACCGAGAAGCGCTCACCCTCGTTGATCGACCCGGCCCGTAAGGCGAACAGCAGCAACGCCCCGCCGATGTACAGCGCCAGCAGGAAGAGGATAAAGCTCCCCCTCTCCGGATCGACCGCGAAGGCATGGACGCTTGTCAGTATGCCGGAACGAACGAGGAAGGTGCCTAGCATCGACATCGAAAAGGCGACCACGCCCAGCATGATCGTCCACACCCGCAAAGCATCGCGGCTGGCCAGCACGCTGGCCGAATGCAGCAGAGCGGTCGCGGCGAGCCAAGGCATGAGCGATGCGTTTTCGACCGGGTCCCAGAACCAGTAGCCACCCCAGCCGAGTTCGTAATAGGCCCAGTAACTGCCCGCCGTGATCCCCAAAGTGAGGAACACCCACGCCCCCAGGATCCACGGGCGCATCGCGCGCGCAAAATCGGGCGTGACCTGCCGAGTCATCAATGCGCCCACAGCGAAACTGAAGGCGACGGACAGGCCGACATAGCCGAAATAGAGCGTTGGCGGATGTAGCGCGAGACCGATATCCTGAAGCAACGGATTGAGCCCGAGCCCTTCTACCGCTGGCTGCGGGAGTCGCTCGAACGGATTGGAGCTGAGGAGAAGGAAAGCATAGAAGCCGAGCGCAACGAACCCTTGCGCTGCAAGCGTCGCCTGCATGGTACGCTCGGGCAGACGCCGCTCGACCCCGGCGATCAGCGCTCCGGCCAGCGCCATCACCGTCACCCACAGCAGCATCGAGCCTTCGTGATTGCCCCAGGCTCCCGAGAGCTTGAAGATAAGCGGCTTCATGGTGTGCGAATTCATCGCCACCAGTTTGACCGAGAGATCGGTGATGGCGAAAACCCACAAAAGCATGGCGAAGGACACGGCCACGAGCCCGCCTTGCAGGATAGCCGCCGGACGCGTCAGCCCGGCAAGTTCGCTTTCAATCCCGCCGCGCAGCGCGAGAACGCCGCCCACCAGCTGCAGCACCGCCAGTGCCGCCGCCAGCCACAGTGCCGCGAGACCGATTTCTGCAATCATTCGAGACCGACCGTCGTCTCTTCGGCCATTTCGGCGGCCTGATGCTCGCTCATCCCTTCAAGCTCGCGCGGCACGTAATTTTCGTCATGCTTGGCGAGCAGATTATCCGCCACGAAGGTCCCGTCGGCTGCGAGCCGTCCTTCGGCAACCACGCCCGATCCTTCCACGAAAAGATCGGGAAGTATCCCGGCATAGCGCACCGGTACCGCCGAATTCTCGCGGCCGGTAACGGTGAAGGTCACGGTGATGCCGTCCGCCATAGTCTGCAGGGAGTCCGGGGCCACCATCCCGCCCAGCCGGACCGCTTGCCCGACTTCCGGCGGGTCGGCCTCCATCTGCTCGGGAAGATAGAAATAGCTCGCCTGATTGCGCAGCGCGTAGGACGCCAGCAACGCCGCACCGATCAGCGCGGCGAGAGCAAGCACGACAAGGACGAGACGCTGGTGCTTGGCTTTCATCTATCCGCCTTCGAACTGGAACGTACCTTGGCGCGGCGGGCTTCGGCGCGCTTCATCGCAATCCAGCTCCACGCGATCATGGCCAGCGTGCCGCCGACTCCGATGGCGTATGCCAGATAGACGAACGTCCACTGGTCCAATGCCTCGCGCATCAGTCCATCTCCATTGCGCGGCGGCGCAGGCGAGCTTCCGCCTGTATGTCGGCCAGAAGCGCTCGCATGCGCGCCAGCACCACGCCGCCGAAAATGAGCGAGAAGCCGACGACAGCGACAAGTAGGGGGGCGAGGAATATGCCGTCGATCGAGCTATTGCCCAGGGTGATACTCGGCGGCTGGTGAAGCGAGTTCCACCACACGACGCTCCGGTTGATAATCGGGATGTTGATCGCGCCCAATAGGCCGAAAATCGCCGGGATGCGGGCTGACACGCCCTCGCGCTCGGCCGCTTTTGCCAGAGCGATATAGGCGACGTACAGGAAAGCGAGCACCAGCATCGAAGTAAGCCTGCCATCCCATACCCACCATGCCCCCCAGGTTGGGCGCCCCCAGACGGAGCCGGTTGCAAGACAGATCAGTGTGAAGACCAGGCCCGGTACGGCTGCGCCACGCGCGGCAAGCGCAGCGAGCGGGTGCCTCCACACAAGGAACACGAGACTGGAGATGGCAATCGCCGTCCAGCCTCCCATCCCCAGCCATGCTGTCGGGACGTGAATGAACAGGATACGCACGGTCTCGCCCATCAACCGGTCTGGCGGAACCTGGGTAAAGCCCCAGACAAGCGCGCCGGCAGACAATATGATTCCGCTCACCAACAGAAGTGGTGTCAACCAGGCAGCAAGGGCCAGGAAGCGCTTGGGATTGGCGAAACCATGCATGTCGTAAGCCGTCGCTGCCGTCTATTGCAGCCCCCGCCCTCGCCCGCAAGGACGATCAGCGCCCGATGAGCTCCTGCGCCATCTTGTCGGCAACAACATCCGGCGAAACGCCGGTCTTGTCGCTTTCCTGCCAGATCTGCTCGAGCCGCCCCGGGATCAGCGCAATCCGCTTGCGGACCTCGTTGATATCGCAGGGCGCCTTGTCCTTGCGGCACAGATATTCGAGCGTGACAGAAATGATCCCGCCCGCATTGATGACATAGTCCGGCGCGTAAAGGATGCCGCGCTTGGCCAGCATCGGCCCATGCTCGCCGCGCTTGAGCTGGTTGTTGGCTCCGCCAGCCACGATCTTGCAGTCGAGGCTTCCGATACCCTCTTCATCCAGAATGGCGCCCAGGGCATTGGGGCTGAAGACATCACAGGGAACCGACATGATAGCCTCGGGAGCGACGCATTCGGCATCGAGTTCCTTTGCCAGCGCGGCGCAGCGATCGGCATTGATATCCGACAGGGTAAGCTTCGCCCCGTCCTTGGCCAGCAGGCGGGCGACACCGCCGCCGACGCTGCCTGTGCCCTGGATTGCGACATGTACACCATCCATGCCGTCCTTGCCGAGCTTGTGCTTCACGGCTGCCTTGATGCCGAGGAAGATGCCAAGCGCCGTGAAGGGACCGGGATCGCCGCCAGCGGCATCGTCACCTTCAACGGGTAGGCCAGAAACATACTGGGTGCGCTCCGCAACCACAGCCATGTCCGCTTCGGAAATGCCTACGTCTTCGGCTGTCACATACTGACCGCCGAGCGCATCGACGGCATCGGCGAAAGCGGCGAGCATTTCCGGGGTCTTGGTGCGGTTCTCGTCGGCAAGGATAACCGCTTTTCCGCCGCCCATCGGCAGCCCGGCCATCGCGTTCTTGTAGCTCATCCCGCGCGAGAGGCGCAGTGCGTCGCGCATAGCGGCATCGGGTTCGGCATAATGCCAGAAACGCGTGCCTCCGGCGCCCGGGCCGAGATGGGTGGAATGAAGCGCTATGATCGCGGTCAGGCCGCTCTTCGGGTCGCGTACGAACTGCACGAGTTCGTGATCGTCGTAATCCGCTTCGGTCCAGAATGCCGTCATCGCAAGTCACCCCTTTGGCAGGTATTTCGTGACCCGGCGCGAAAGGAGAAAATGGGGCGATCGAGGGGTCTCGAACCCCCGACCTCCGGTACCACAAACCGGCGCTCTAACCAACTGAGCTACGATCGCCACACGCCCCCGGAACGCTGCCGGGAAGGCGGCACATATACGCGAAGAACGGGCCGTCAACCCGTCACGCGCAACGGCGTGCGCCTGTTGCATAACATGGGCCGAATGGGAAGTGAAAAAGCGATTTCGGGTTGCTACACGCAACTATCTTTCGCAGCTTGCGGAGCCATCGCGTGCAGCTATCGTGCCGATCCATGAACCGACCCGGCGAATCTTCGAGCGAATTATTGATTTCACGCGCAGGCGTCCAGCGTTTGCCTTCCGACAAGATAGAGCTCTTCCAGCTGCGCAATTTTGCGAGCCCCGACCTGTGCAGGCGCCTGATCGAACTGATCGAAAAAGACCGCCGTCCGTCTACCCTCGCCGACGCGGGCGACGATCACTATTTCCGGACCAGCGAAACCTGCGATCTGGAGCCGGAAGAACCTGCCGTACGCGAGATGGAGGCCATGCTCGCCGCATTGAACGGGATCGATCCCGCTTATGGAGAGCCGCTGCAGGGCCAGCGTTACGACGTCGGCCAGGAATTCAAGCCTCATTGCGACTATTTCAACCGCGGCGGCCGCGACTGGGACAAGTACTGTGCGGTCGCAGGTCAGCGCACCTGGACCTTCATGGTCTATCTCAACGAAGTCGATGCTGGTGGAGCAACGCGGTTCAAGGCGGTGAAGAAGACCTTCCAGCCCGAAACCGGAAAGCTGGTGTGCTGGAACAACATGCGGCCTGACGGGCGGGAGAACCCGAACACGATCCACCACGGAATGAAAGTAAGGCTCGGGGTGAAATATGTGATAACCAAGTGGTACCGAGAACTGCCCTGGGGGTGGGAATGACCGACTATAGCGATTTGCAAATACAACTCCGCCAGCGCCTTGCCGACCTGCTCGAGCGCGCCGATGTCATCGAGGATGACCTGCGGCATCCACTCGACGCCGATTCGAGCGAACAAGCGGTTGATCTCGCCGATGACGAAGCCCTTGAGGGCGTCGATATGATCTTGCGGCAGGAAATAGCCCAGGTGCGCCAGGCGCTACACCGAATAGAAAGCGGCACCTATGGGACCTGCGCAAGTTGCGGCAAGACTATCGCGCGCGCCCGGCTCGAAGCACGTCCGATCGCGACGCTCTGCATCGACTGCGCTGCCTGACATGCAATAGAAAAGGGCGGCCCCTCGGGACCGCCCTTCGAAAATCGTCTGCGCTCCAAGATTACTTCTTGAGCGAAAGACCGCCGAAGCGCTTGTTGAAAGCTGCCACTCGGCCGCCTTCCTGAAGCTGCTGTTTGCCGCCGGTCCATGCCGGGTGGCTGGTGGGGTCGATGTCGAGCGTCAGCGTGTCGCCTTCCTTGCCCCAGGTCGAGCGCGTCTGGAATTCGGTGCCATCGGTCATCTTGACCGTGATCATGTGGTAATCGGGGTGACCTTCGGCCTTCATGATAAACGTCCTTCTAGCATCGGAGCGGTACCGACCGGTCCAGCTGTGTTGGGAAAGGCTGCGCCCTTAGCGGCGCTGCCCCGGATTCGCAAGGCTATTCGGGTGCATCCGCAATCATGGCAGTGAAACCGACCTCACAGGTCACCTTCCCTTCGACCGAAGCCTCGCCCGAGAACTTGCACACACGCGCACGCTTCTGGACGAATTCAGCCTTGAGATCGAGGAGCACGCCCGGCGTTACCGGAGCGCGGAATTTCGCGTTCTCGATGGCCATGAAATAAACCAGCTTGCCGGAACCCGCGAGCCCGAGGCTTTCTACCGCGAGCACGCCGGCGGCCTGCGCCAGCGCTTCGATCTGGAGCACGCCGGGCATGATCGGAGAACCGGGAAAGTGCCCCTGGAAGAAGTCCTCGTTGAAACTGACCGCCTTGACCGCGTGGATGCGCTCGTCCGGCACGAGTTCCTTGACCCGATCGACAAGCAGCAGGGGATAGCGATGCGGCAGGCGCTTCAGCACCTCGACGATGTCGAAACCGGTCTCGCTCATGTCCCCTGCTCCTGCGATGTTGCTTTTAGCGACCGGTCGGCTGTGCCGGTTGCTGCTGTTGCTGCTGGCTTGCCGCCTGCTGGCGGGAAGCGGCGACCATCAGGATCTGCTGGACCTGCTGATACACACCGACAGCTTGCTGGCTTGGCTGCCAATCTTGCGGCGGCGTGATCTGCACCGAAGGGACCCGGGCGTTCAGCGCCGCGACTACCTTCTGGTTGATATTGGCCGCCGGAGCGGACCATGAAACGCCATCGGGCGACAGCACAACCTGGATATTGTCGGCAGTAGTCACGGTCTGAAGAGCCGCACCGTACTGCTGAAGGATCTGCTCGATCGCATAGACGCGTGCGCTGTCGATCTGGTTCGAAAGCTGGGCGATTTCACGCTCCAGCGTCTGGATCTGCTGAGCCTGAGGCGCGTTCTGTGCTGCCTGCTGCTCGGTCTGGTCCAAATTGCCGTCATTATTGCTGTCGAGCTGCTGCAGGAGCGTCTGTGCCTGCTGCTGCTTTTGCTGGATCTGGGTGATCTGCGACGAATAGGTCGTACCGATCTGCTGGTATGCAGTGTTCAGCGCACTGCTGGCAGCGATGGTAGCGGGCGGGTTGACCACCGCGATATTGCCACTGACCTGCGCTGCGGCGGGACCGGCAACGATGGCGGCACTCGCAATGCTTGCAGCGGCGAAGGTTTTCGAAAGGAATTTCATCAGAATTGCGTTCCTACATTGAAGGAAAGAGTTTTGGTGTCGTCTCCACGCTGCTTGATAAGCGCGTGGGATATATCGATCCTGAACGGTCCGAAGGGCGAGTTCCAGTTCACGCCCACACCCACCGTGACACGCGGCGAGATGTCGTCCCCGAGGTAGAGTTCCTTGTAGAAATCTCCGAGGAGCGGATCGTTCGCCGTACCATCGGGCGCAGTCGGATCAGTGACGTTGGCGAACTGGCCCGTGGGCTCACCATCGTCGTCCAGAACGGGTTGCAAGTAAAGCAGTTCGCCAGCCGAGTTGGTCAACTGCCTGCCATTGGGGTTGTCGATAAGATTGGGCGTGTCGAGCCCGAAGAGCGAGCCGACATCCGCCCAGATCGAAGGACGCAAGCCCATTTCACGGGCGCCCGAACCGAGCGGAATCTCGAGTTCTGCGCGGCCAAGATAATATGCACGGCCGCCAAGCGCGTCGGCGAAGCGACGGTTATCCTGATTCTGTACGTCCTCGAGCGATTCGAGGATTCGCGGCCCTTCGGGATTTTCCGGATCGACGAGGTAATTCAATCGCACGATGCGCGGACCGACGCCCCGAATGTCGAAACCGCGGAACTGCGGCTCGCCCAGGAAGAAGCGATCGGTCAGGCGCACGTCATCGAAGCCGGGGGTCGGGTTGTCCTTCAGGGCTTCGATCCATCCCCCTTCGGCATTCAGGGAGAAAATGAACCCGCTGCCGAGGTTGAACCACTTGCCCATGCGCGAGCGCATGCGGAGATATTTCACATCGCCGCCCAGCCCGGCGAATTCGCCAGTCAAGGAAATCGTCTCGCCGCGTGTCGGCCGCAGCCTGCTGTCGAGAGTGTCGTGATTGATGGTCAGACCGATGATCGAAGCGGTGCGTTTGCCCACCGCTTCGCAGATGAAGCGCGAGGTGACGCACTCTTCCACCCCATCGCCGTCGAGATCGGCAAAGTCGCTCCCGGCGATCGAGACGTCTTCGCGGTTGAGGGTATAGCTTCCGATGAGCGACATGTATTCGCTAAGGGGAACACCGGCGCGCACCGAAAGACCCGTGGTCGACTGCTCGTAGGTCGAGAAACCGCTGTTGAAATAGTCGTTATCGACCTCGCGGTGATAGACGTCCGCACCGAGCGAGATATTGCGATCGAACACATAGGGCTCGGTAAAGCTGACCTGCGCCGACTTGGAATAGCCCGAATAATTCAGGCTCAGGCCGACCGTCTGGCCACGCCCGCGGAAGTTGCGCTGGCGGATAGAACCGGAAAGAATGAACCGCTCCAGCGACGAGAACCCGGCGGAAAGCTGGAGTTCGCCCGTCGGCTGCTCTTCGATATTGGCTTCCAGGATAACGCGGTCGGGCGCACTGCCTTCGACCTGCGTGATTTCGAAGTTCTCCTGGAAATAACCCAGCGACTTGATGCGCGCTTCCGACCGCTTGATGGCGAGGCTGTTGAACGCATCGCCTTCCGCCACGCGGAATTCGCGGCGCACGACCTTGTCCTGCGTCAGCGTATTGCCGTTGACATCGATCCGCTCGACATAGACGCGCGGCGCCTCGCGCAGGACGAAGGTGACGTCCATCGTGAGGCCTTCGGGGTTACGGCGGAATTCGGGCCGGATGTCGGCAAAGGCATAGCCGAAAGTCCCGGCAAGATCGGTCATCTGCTCGACCGTGTCTTCGACCAGCTTGGCGTTGTAGAAATCGCCCGACTTCATCGCCAGCCGCTCGGTAAGGGCATCGCTGTCGAAATCGCGCAATTCGCTCTGCACTTCGACATCGCCGAACTTATAGCGCTCGCCCTCTTCCACCACATAGGTGATGATGAAGTCTTCCTTGTCGGGCGTAAGCTCGGCCACGGCCGAAACCACGCGGAAGTCCGCATAGCCCTCGGTCAGGTAGAAGGTACGCAGGTTCTGCTGGTCGAAGGCAAGACG
The DNA here is from genome assembly GCF_019711635.1 of Qipengyuania huizhouensis. GTDB lineage: Bacteria > Pseudomonadota > Alphaproteobacteria > Sphingomonadales > Sphingomonadaceae > Qipengyuania > Qipengyuania huizhouensis. Next base: position 92,168 of record NZ_JAIGNT010000009.1, read on the forward strand.
GTCGGGGTCGTAGCTGGTGTTCGAGCTGAGGAAGCTGAGCAAGCCGCCGGTCTGCTTGGTGACCATTTCGCTCTTGAGCTCGCCATCGTCGAACTTTTCGTTGCCGATAATGTTGATCTGGCGGACCTTCGATTTCGGCCCCTCCTCGATCTCGAACACGATATCGACGCGGTTCTGGCTGAGCTGCACCATCTGCGGCTCTACCGTCGCGGCGAAGCGGCCCTGCCGTTTGTAGAGTTCGATGATGCGCGCAACATCGGCACGGACCTTGGAACGGGTAAAGATCTGGCGCGGGGCCAGCCGGATTTCGGGCAGGATCTTGTCGCTCTTGATCCGCTCGTTACCTTCGAGAAGGATGCGGTTGATCACCGGGTTTTCGACCACCGTGATCACGACGTTACCGCCATCGTTCACAACACTGACGTTGGAGAAAAGCTCGGTAGCGTAAAGGTCCTTGAGGACGCCGTCGCCTGCCGCCTGCGTATAGGCATCGCCCGGACGAAGCCGGATGTAGGAGAGAATCGTCTGCGGCTCGAGACGCTGGGCACCCGATACCGCAATCGAACGAACGACATCCTGCTGCTGAACCGCCGCCGGCTGAACGGTCTCCGGTTCTTCGGACGTTTCCTGCGCCAGTGCAGTGCTCGGCAGGCTGCCCATGATGGTTCCGGCAAGCAGGCCTGCCATGATACGCGTGGCCCGCGTATTCCTATTGCCCGCGGCAATCGCAAATCCAGTCATCGACAAGGGGGTTCCCGTCCTTGAAATCATACCTCGCCTGCCATGCGCAGACAGCCGATTGGCCCCCTGCCCGATGCAAGCTGCGCAATCAAGCCGTGTCACACCGCCGAAGGCGAATGGACATCGGCCTGTCCCCGCCTAATTCCCGAAAAAGGGAAGTTTGGCGATATCGATGAAGGTGACGAAAACCATCAGTGCGAGCACCAGTGCCACACCGGCCCGATAGGCCACCTCCGTTGAACGGGGACCCAGCGGTTTGCGGCGGATTGCTTCTGCCGCATAGAAAGCCAGGTGCCCGCCGTCGAGCGCCGGGATTGGCAGGAGATTGATGAATGCCAAGTTAAGCGAGATCAGGGCAGCGAAATTGATGAAAGCGAGCGGTCCCATGCTCAGCTGCTCGCCTGCATATTTGCCTATCGTGACCGGTCCGCCGAGTTCCTTGACCGACCGATCCCCGACAATAATCTGCTTGATACCGGTGACCATCATGTCGACCAGATTGGCGGACTGGACGAAAGACAGGCTGACCGCTTCGCCAATTCCAACCGGTTCGAAAGCCATTCCGGTGGAATAGATTCCAAGCCGCCCGACTCGCGAGGAATTGCCGAAACGATCGGTTTCCACGCTATCGGCAATCGTAACGGGTATCGTCACCCTGTCGCCATCACGCAGGACGGCCACCTCGATCGTCTCGCCCGGGAACATCAGCACGCGGTCCTGGATGTCCTGGAACTGGCTGATCCTGTCACCGTCGATGGCGACGATCCGGTCGCCTTCCTCCAGCCCAGCCTCGTGCGCGGCGGACTGTTCGGCAAAACTCTGGATCACGTTGGTTTCGCTGGGATCGGCCGAAACCGGCTTGCCGAAGAAAGCGAAGAAGCTCGCGAAGATCGCCAGCGTGATGATAATGTTCATCGCCGGACCGGCGAAGACTATCAGCGCCCGCTTCCATAGCGCGGCGTGGTGGAAGCTGCCGTCCCGTTCCTCGGGCGTAGCCTTGTCCGCCTCATCGGGATGGGGGATGCTGGCCGGGTCCATGTCGCCCTTGAACTGGACATAGCCGCCCAGAGGCAGGGCGCAGAGTTTCCAGCGTGTGCCGCGCTTGTCGGTCCAGCCGACCAGTTCCTTGCCGAAGCCGACCGAAAAGGCCTGCGCTTTCACGCCGAACCACCGTCCGACGAGATAGTGGCCAAGCTCGTGCAACGTCACCAGCGGCCCCAGCAACAACGGGAAACCGACGATATACAACCAGAAGGGAATCGAAGCGTCCAACTCAGGCAATCTCCATTTGGGCCGTGGCCAGCCTGCGCGCCGCCTCGTCGATTACGAGCACGTCATCGAGCGATTGGGGAGCAGGCGGAAGGTTTCCGGCATTCAGTACGGCCTCCACCATTATCGGGATGCGGCTGAACTTTATCTTACCAGCAAGGAATGCCGCCACGGCGACCTCGTTGGCGGCATTAAGCGTGGCCGGGGCTGACCCGCCTTCTTCCGCCGCCTGCCGCGCCAGCTTTGTCGCGGGGAAGCGTTCTTCATCGGGCTGGAAAAAGCTGAGTTCGCCGATACCCGCGAGGTCCAGCGGTTCCATCGGCGTATCCATCCGTGCAGGGTAGGCAAGACACGAAGCGATCGGCACGCGCATGTCGGATGGACCCAGCTGGGCAAGCGTGGAGCCGTCGCGATATTCGACCATCGAATGGATCACACTCTGCGGATGGACCACGATCCGCAAGCGGTCGAGACCGACCGGGAACAGGTGGTGTGCCTCGATCAGTTCGAGGCCCTTGTTGAACATGGTGGCGCTGTCGACGCTGATCTTCGCACCCATGTCCCAGTTGGGGTGCGCAATGGCCTGAGCGGGCGTGACCGCGTCCAGATCCTCGACAAGCCGCAGCGGCCCGCCGCTGGCGGTGAGCGTGATCGTGCGGACTTCCTCGATCCTTCCGCCCTGCAGGCATTGGAAGATGGCGTTGTGTTCGCTGTCGACCGGCAGCAGCGTCGCGCCGTGCTTCTTTATCGCTGCGGTCATCACCTCGCCGGCGGAGACCAGCGCCTCCTTGTTCGCGAGCGCCACCGTGCGTCCCTGCTCGATCGCCGCCATGACCGGACCCAGCCCCGCACAGCCGACGATCGCCGCCATCACGATATCTGCTGGCCGCGCCGCCGCTTCGCACAAGGCTGTGCGCCCGGCTGCCACTTCGACATCAGAGCCAGCGAGCGCTTCCTTGAGTTCGGCGTAACGCGATTCGTCGGCGATCACGGCGAGACTGACGCCGAATTCCCGGGCCAGCTTTGCGAGCTCCGCAGCATTGGAATGGGCCGTCAGCGCCTCGATCCGCCAGGCCTCCGGATTGCGCCGGACCAGATCGAGGGTGGATGCGCCGACCGATCCGGTCGCGCCGAGGATGGTGATGCTGCGCATAATCAGGGGTGGACCTGATACCACAGGATGCCTGCTGCCAGTACCACGGGAAGAATCCCGTCGACACGGTCGAGCACGCCGCCATGGCCGGGGATGAGGTTGGAACTGTCCTTCATGCGGGCACGCCGTTTGAGCCAGCTTTCGAAAAAGTCGCCGCATTGCGCCAGGATTGCCAATCCAGCCCCCACCGCCACGGCACCCAGCCCCATCGGCGAGAATGCCCGCTCACCGACATTGGAATAGAAGAAGCCCCACGAAACGAGTCCCGCTGCGGTCATCCCTCCGAACAGGCCGGCCCAGGTCTTCGACGGGCTGATGCCGGGCGCGATCTTCGGCCCGCCGATGCTGCGCCCGCTGAAATAGGCGCCCGTGTCGGTGGCAATCACGACCGCAAGTACGCCCAGGACCACCACGATCGGGAAGCTCATGAGGATCGAGGCTGCGGCTGCGATATAGACGAGACCGAATATCAGCCCCGCGATCCGCCAGACCGGGGATTCCGCGCCGCGCCAGACCAGCCGCGAGAATTCGAACAGGCTTGCCGCCGCCACCGCGCCGACAAACAGATCGAACCAGAGGCCATCCAGCCAGGCAGCAAGACCGGCCACCGCCAGCATCACCAGCGCCGAGGCGACACGCACCGGGAGGTCGGATGTGCGGACCGACAGCGGCACCGCCATGTAGCGGAGCGCGCGGTCCCTCAGCACATCGCGCTTGCGCGGCACCTGTCCGGCTTCACCTTCCCCCAAAACGCCTCTCCCTGCCCGCAAACTCGGCCAGCGCATCCTGCAGGTGCTCCAGCGTGAAGTCGGGCCACAAAACCTCGGTGAAGATCATTTCCGCATAAGCGGATTGCCACAAGAGGAAATTCGACAGGCGCACCTCGCCGCTGGTGCGGATAAGCAGGTCAAGCGGCGGCAGGTCGGCAGTATAGAGGTTCGCGGCGATGCTTCGTTCCGTCACCTCGCCATTTGCCGCGGCCTTGGCCGCAGCCTGCGCGATTTCACCCCGCGCGCCGTAGTTGAGCGCAACCGCCAGAGTGCGCGAACCCTGGGCAGTTTTTGCCAATGCATCTTCGAGCATCTTCACGATATCGGGCGCAAGCGATTGCCAGTCGCCGATTATCTTCAGCCGCACGTCATTGGCGATGAATTCCGGCAGGTCGGATTTGATGAACTTGCGCATCAGGTCCATCAGATCGTCGACCTCGTCTTCGGGCCGGTTCCAGTTTTCCGATGAAAAGGCGTAGAGCGTCAGGCACTCGATCGACGTGTCCTTGAGGCCGCGCACCAGTTCGCGCACGGCTTCCACGCCCTTGCGGTGGCCCATCGCACGCGGCAAGTGCTTACGCTTCGCCCAGCGTCCGTTGCCGTCCATGATGATGGCGACATGGCGCGCATGCTGGGTTTTTTCGGTCATTGGCGAAAGACTATCCGAAAAGCCGGTTACTGGCTCAGGATTTCCTGTACCTTCTTGGCTACGAGCTGGTCCGTCTCGGTCACATATTGATCGGTCAGCTTCTGGACTTCGGTTTCGCCGCGCTTCTGGTCGTCTTCCGAGATTTCCTTCTTCTTCTCGTCTTCCTTCAGCGCTTCCATGCCGTCACGGCGAACGTTGCGGATGGCGATCTTGGCCTTCTCGCCATATTCCCCGGCCACCTTGGCGAGCTGCATGCGGCGTTCCTCGGTCAGGTCGGGCATCGGCAGGCGGACGTTCTGGCCGTCGATCATCGGGTTGAGCCCGAGGTTCGCCTTGGCGATACCCTTTTCGACCGCGGTGACATTGGCCTTGTCCCATACCTGCACGCTCAGCATGCGCGGTTCGGGAGCCGATACGGTGGCGACCTGGTTCAATGGCATCATCGAGCCATAAACCTCGACCATAACCGGATCGAGCAGGCTGGTGTTGGCGCGGCCTGTGCGCAGGCCCGAAAGATCGCCCCGCAGGCTGTCGATCGCGCCTTTCATCCGGCGTTCGATATCTGCTTTGTCGTATTTTGCCATGGTCGGCTTCCTCGTCTTTTCAGTCGTCTCTTATGCGGTGTGATCGGTCACGATGGTCTGCACGCCCTTGTTCGAAAGCACGCGCGCCAGATTGCCCTTCTCGCGGATGGAGAAGACCACGATCGGAATATCATTGTCACGGCATAATGCCACGGCGCTGGCATCCATGACCCTGAGATTGTCTGCCAGAACCTTGCCGTAACTCACGGTTTCGTAACGCTTGGCGTCGGCATTGCGCTTGGGATCGCTGTCGTAAACCCCGTCGACGCTGGTTCCCTTGAGCAGCGCATCGCAGTTCATTTCCGCGGCCCGCAGAGCCGCGCCGCTGTCGGTGGTGAAATAAGGTGCGCCAACGCCGGCGGCAAAGATTACCACGCGGCCCTTTTCCAGGTGGCGTTCGGCCCGGCGGCGGATCACGGGTTCGCACACCTGGTCCATCTGCACCGCGCTCTGCACACGAGTCTGGACGCCCAGCTGCTCCAGCGCGCTCTGCATCGCCAGCGCATTCATTACCGTGGCGAGCATGCCCATGTAATCGGCCTGCGCGCGGTCCATCCCCTGCGCCGCCCCGGCCATGCCGCGGAAGATGTTGCCGCCGCCGATGACCAGGCAGATTTCGAGGCCCGTTTCCTTGGCCGCCTTCACTTCCTGCGCCAACTCCAGCACAAAGGCCGGATCGATCCCGAACTGCTGGTCCCCCATCAACACCTCGCCCGACAATTTCAGGAGGACGCGGTTCATCTTCGGGAGGGTCATGCTGGCTGGTCTCTATCTGCAGGGTTTGCGGCTCCTTAGCCATGAAGGGCTTGAGGCGCAAAGGGAAAGGCCGCGAGAGGGCGAAGGGCGCTTGGCGCGCGGATAGCAGATACGTCAAAACATCCGGCGGCGAGCCCGGACCTAACGCCGTGGGAAGCACCTGCGCTCAAGCAGCCCGAAGGGCGATA